>NZ_JABSNL010000037.1 GCF_013294025.1 Flavobacterium aeripolare | reverse complement strand
GTAGAAACCTGTCGTAAATACAGTGTTAGTACAGGAAGTTTGTATAGTTGGAAGAAGAAGCATGAGAAACAAGGAGAGGCAGGCTTAAAAGTTACTCATGACGATCGTAGCAAAGAGTTAAAGCAAGCTGAGGAAGAGAACAGAATTTTACGCAAATTATTAGCTAATAAAGAAATTGAACTAGAGATTGGACGTGAACTTTTAAAAAAAAAGTTTGGGACATCCGATCCAAGAAAGATTTAGTTGATAGTATTTGTAGCAAATATAAAATCAGTAAAAGCAAAGTCATTTGTATCTTAGGTATGAATCAAAGCAGTTATTACCGTAGGCCAAGTCTTGGCAAAAAAGGTAATAAGCCTAGTGTCTTTACTTATAATAAGTCCAAGGGAATGGTGAGTCAAGAAACTGTTATTGCATCAGTTAAAGAGATTTTAAGCCATGAATTTATAGACTGCGGATACCGCTTAATGACTTCTTACTTACATCGAGAAGGATATACGATTAATCACAAAAAGCTATACCGAATTATGAAAGAAGAAGGCTTATTAAAACTCGAAAATAGGATAAACAGGAGTGGTTCTGGGCGTAAGTTTGTAAAATATAGAAAGGTTATTACTGTTAGGCCATTTCAGTGTATAGAAATGGATATTAAGATGGTTTGGATTCCTAGTGTAGGTAAAAATGCCTACTTACTATCAATCATAGACGTTCATACCCGTAGAATTTTAAAAGATTATTTTTCTTTTTCAATAAAGCAAAACAAAGTAATAACATTTCTTTCTGATTTATTTTTAGAATACCAATACCCTGAAAACGTAGTTATTAGAAGTGATAATGGAAGTCAATTTATTGCCAAAAGTGTTCGTGAATACCTAGGCATCATAGGTGTTCAGCAAGAATTTACACATGTAGCCACACCTGAAGAAAATGCACATATTGAAGCTTATCATGGAATTCTAAAAAAAGAAGTGTTCCAAAGGGTTGATTATAGAACTTTTGGAGAAATAGAACAGATATTAAAAAGGTATGTGATTTTCTATAACAATACTAGGATACATGGGCTATTAGGACGTATTACACCAATGGAAAAATGGAACCAGGATAAACATCTAATTTTAATGGAAAAATTAACAGCATAATTAATAATCGAAATTTAGAATAATACTCTTGTTTTATAGGGGTCAAAACA
>NZ_JABSNL010000036.1 GCF_013294025.1 Flavobacterium aeripolare | reverse complement strand
GGTCATACTGATAGTGATGGAAGTAATGCATTGAACCAAACTTTATCTGAAAATAGAGCTGCTGCAGTAAGAAACTACTTGGTAGAAAAAGGAATTAACGCAGACAGATTGAAATCTACTGGTTTTGGTGAAACTAAACCAATCGCTTCTAATAGAACAGCAAAAGGAAAAGCTGAAAACAGAAGAGTTGAAGTTTCTTTGATCAAACAATAATTTCTTCAAAATATTTCTAGAAAACGCCCCGATGTATCGGGGCGTTTTTTTTTATAACAATAAATAATTCATTCTTAAAAAAAGCGAAAAAAACTATTATATAGAATAGTATCAATTAATTAATAATCGAGAAGGTATAATTATACTAAGTTGTTCAGTGCTAGTAAATATTATATTGGAACAGTTTGTATCAACTACATCTGGTATCTAATTATTATGATGGTTTAATAGCCTATTATGAGTGGTTTTACATTACATACGTAATTTAGTACATCAGTTTTTAATTAAAATAATTAATAACAATTAACATTTGATTTTGTGATTAATAATTATCGAGGTACTTTTGTACGTAATTAATTATACAATAAAACAATAATGAAACATTTTAACAAAATTTTTGTTGCTGCTATGATGGTTATGGGATTAAGTTCTCATGCTCAAGACAGTAACAACCCATGGGCGATCTCTTTTGGAGTTAATGCAGTGGACACAAGAACTAGTGCGGCAGGAGGGAAGAATTCAATTGATAGTCACCTTTCTCAACCATTTGATGTAAAAAACAATTGGAATATTCTTCCTTCGGTATCTTACATCAGTGTATCAAGGTATTTAGGAAGTAATTTTTCTTTTGGATTACAAGGTTCTGTTAACAAAATTGATAAGTATGTTAGATTCGATCCAACTGCTCCAGGACATGATTCTCGTGGTTACGTAACTAGCAATCCAGGTGACTTAATGTATTACGGAATTGACGCTACGGTAAAATATAGCTTCATGAGTTTAATTGGATCTAAAGTAATCGACCCATCTCTACATGTTGGTGGAGGGTATACTTTCTTTGGAGATAGTAGCTTTGGAACTATAAATCCGGGTGCTGGATTAACTTTCTGGTTTACTGACAATGTTGGTTTATCTCTTGAAACATCTTTTAAGAAAGCTTTCGGAGATAGAGATGACGCCGCTGGAGTTCCAGATGCACCATCTCACTTTCAACACACTGCTGGTCTTATCTTCAAATTTGGAGGAAAAGATACTGATGGTGACGGAATTTATGATAAAGACGATGCATGTCCAGAAATTGCTGGTTTAAAAGAATTCAACGGTTGTCCTGATACAGACGGAGATGGTATTGCTGATAAAGATGATGCATGTCCAGACGTTGCAGGTCCAAAAGA
>NZ_JABSNL010000035.1 GCF_013294025.1 Flavobacterium aeripolare | reverse complement strand
TTGAAATAAAATGAAAGCTTTTATTATTTAATACTTTATGATTTTTAAAATTTATTGTTGCTAATGGCAGAAATATATACTTTTCCATTTTTGAATAAATTTCAAATACATTTTCAATAATAGGAAAAGGTTCAATGTCAATGGATTCGAGGTTATTCATCTACTTTTTTTTTAAGCTTGCAGGTAACGTGTCGCGGCTTGCAGAAGTGGCGAACTTCGTAAACGACTATTTTCGGCTAAGATAAAATATCTTGCGAAAGATAAATGTGAATTTACCACATATTTCGCCATTTATGCAAACCGCTGTTGGCAGTAGTACTTTTAGTATATTACTTGTCGATCTGCTATTCTACTATTATCTGTTATTGTAATGTTTTTATTTACAATATTTCTTTTAAATTCAATCCAAGTTTTACCCCATAAGTTGTCTGAAGAATATTCTTTAACTTGGTAATCGAAAGTCTTAACTACAATGCTTTTTCCAGGTTGCTTAAAATATTGATTTACTTCGATTAATTGGATATTATTTAGTTTATGAATGTCTTTTTTCCAAAACTTTATGCTGTTTTTAATAATTAAAGATTCTTGTGTTATAATAAAATAATTCATTTGACCTGAAAATATTTGAACAAAAACTATTAAGGATAATAAAATTTCAAAAAAGTCGCTTTTAAAGTTTCCATTTTTAAAAACTCCAAGCAATAATGCGCATATAAGAATGTAAAAAGTTATTCCTGAAAAAGAAATTACATGACTATCATTAAATTTTATAATTTTCAAAATATTATCTGCATCTGTCACTTTTGATTTTTCTGACGTAATACTGTCACCTTTTAAGATTGCAAGAAACTTTCTTAGTTCAAAGAAATTAGAATATTTGAATGAGTATAAGTTTAAAATTTTTCCATTTTTCATTTTTATAGAAGTTCTGTCTGTTAAAAATCCATAATATTCTTTAATTTCTGAAATATTTATTTTTTCGAATTCATTAATTGGATAAAGTTCAGTTTTGTAAATCGAAATTATAGTGAGTGTGGTATTATCAATTTTTATTTTTGAAAAATAATTTAAGATTTTTAAAAACAAAAAAATGCTTAACGAAGTAAAACTTAAACCTATTATAAGTCTAAATATGTTTATATTGTTATTTAAATTTCCATTAAAACTTATTAGAAGAAATATTCCAAGGCTAGCAGTTAAGAATACACCAAAAAATAATGCGATTACTAATCTTTTAATATTCCTTTTGATGTAAATGCTTCTCATAATTCTCCGATTTCTGATAGTATTACTGCCAACGTGTCGCGGCTTGCAGAAGTGGCGAACTTCGTAACCGATTATTTTCGGCTAAGATAAAATATCTTGCGAAAGATAAACGTGAATTTACCACA
>NZ_JABSNL010000034.1 GCF_013294025.1 Flavobacterium aeripolare | reverse complement strand
GCTACAATGACTTATACTGTTAAAGGTTCAGGTGGATGTGATGATGCTACAGCTACAAGAGTAGTTACAGTAACAGCAGCACCAGATGCAGGAACGTTATCAGGAACACAAGCTATTTGTGTTGACGGAACGACTACATTATCTTCTACTACTACCGGAGGTACTTGGTCAACTAGTGCAGCAGCTATAGCAACAATTAATGCTTCAACAGGAGCGGTTAAAGGTTTAAAAGCTGGAACTGCTACAATGACTTATACAGTTAAAGGTTCAGGTGGATGTGATGATGCTACAGCTACAAGAGTAGTTACAGTAAATCAACTTCCAGTAGCACCAATAGTTAGCGCGCCAACACAGCCTACATGTTCAGTAGCTACAGGAAGCGTTAAGTTGAGTGGTTTACCTTCTGGTAACTGGACAATAACTCCAGGGAATTATACTGGAAACACTTCGGATTACACAATTACAGGTTTAAGTACAGGTAAATATAAATTTACTGTTACAAATTCATTAGGATGTTCTTCAAGTGAATCAGTAGAGGTTACTATAAATGTGCAACCAACAGCACCTGCAGCGCCTATTGCTAAAATAAGTGTTCAGCCTAAATGTGGTGCTATTACGGGTACAGTTTTAATTACATCAGCTGGTACAGGTTTTGAATATAATGTTGATGGTGGTAACTATCAAACGACTACTACCTTTTCAAATCTAACTCCAGGTACGCATAAATTTACAGTTCGTAACGCAGTGGATAAAACATGTGTTTCTAATGAAACTACTGTTGTTCTAAATAATTATATATGCGCAGAGGATGACACGGTTTCAGATATTAATGGAACATCAGGTTCTTCTAATGTTGGAAACGTACTTACCAACAATGGTAATGGTAACGATACATTAAATGGTGTAGGAGTTTCAATTTCTCAAGTTAATTTAACAGTTACAACACCGGCCACTTCTATAAACGGTACTAATGTGCCATTTGTTAATCCTGCTACAGGAATAATTAGTGTTCCTGCAGGTACAGCAGCTGGACAATATAAAATTACATATGAAATTTGTGAGAAAGCAAATCCAACAAATTGTGATACAGCAGTAGTTACTGTTAATGTTAAAACATCTATGATTGATGCTGTAGATGATACAGGTTCTGTCGTAAATGGTTTAGTAGGAGGGACTGCTTTAACGAATGTTTTAGTTAATGATCAATTAAATAATCAGCCAGCATTAACATCAACAGTTAATGTGACATTTGTATCTTCCACTAATGCAGGAGTTACCTTAGATGGAACTTCAGTAAAAGTGGCAGCTGGTACACCGGCTGGAGAGTATGTGTTAATTTACAGGATTTGCGAAAAAATTAACCCTAATTTTTGTGATGATGCTAGAGTTACTGTAAAAGTTACTGCACCAAAAATTGATGCAGTTGACGATAAAGGAACAGATATTAACGGATCAAATGGAGGAACTACAGTTGCTAATGT
>NZ_JABSNL010000033.1 GCF_013294025.1 Flavobacterium aeripolare | reverse complement strand
GCTCCTACTTCGCATAATTGATAAACAACACTGTAGGTTCCCGATACCGTATTTGGCGCTAAGGTCAATACGCCTTCTGAATCAATGCTTAATGGTCCAGTCACAATTGGTGTTACATCTGTATTGGCTGCCGTAACTGCTACTCCATTTAATAAATCATTGTCTGTTACTGTTCCAACTGTAGTGGCTACTGTTGTACTTGGTGTTTGTGTAGCGTAAGTGTTGTCGTCTTTCGCATCAATAGGATTCAAGACTACAACCGTAGCTGTGGCTAAATCACAATTCGCTGGATTAGCTCCTACTTCGCATAATTGATAAACAATACTGTAGGTTCCCGATACCGTATTTGGCGCTAAGGTCAATACGCCTTCTGAATCAATGCTTAATGGTCCAGTCACAATTGGTGTTACATCTGTATTGGCTGCCGTAACTGCTACTCCATTTAATAAATCATTGTCTGTTACTGTTCCAACTGTAGTGGCTACTGTTGTACTTGGTGTTTGAGTTGCATATGCGTTATCGTCCTGCGCATCAATTGGATTCAAGACTACAACCGTAGCTGTGGCTAAATCACAATTTGCTGGATTCGCTCCTACTTCGCATAATTGATAAACAACACTGTAGGTTCCCGATACCGTATTTGGCGCTAAGGTCAATACGCCTTCTGAATCAATACTCAATGGTCCAGTCACAATTGGTGTTACATCTGTATTTGCTGCCGTAACCGGTGCACCATTTAATAAATCATTGTCTGTTACTGTTCCAACTGTAGTGGCTACTGTTGTACTTGGTGTTTGAGTTGCATATGCGTTATCGTCCTGCGCATCAATTGGATTCAAGACTACAACCGTAGCTGTGGCTAAATCACAATTTGCTGGATTGGCTCCTACTTCGCATAATTGATAAACAACACTGTATGTTCCCGATACCGTATTTGGCGCTAATTTCAATACCCCTTCTGAATCAATACTTAATGGTCCAGTTGTGATTGGAGTTACATCTGTATTAGCTGCCGTAACCGGTGCTCCATTTAATAAATCATTGTCTGTTACTGTTCCAACTGTAGTGGCTACTGTTGTACTTGGTGTTTGAGTTGCATATGCGTTATCGTCTTTCGCATCAATTGGATTCAAGACTACAACCGTAGCTGTGGCTAAATCACAATTTACTGGATTCGCTCCTACTTCGCATAATTGATAAACAATACTGTAGGTTCCCGATACCGTATTTGGCGCTAAGGTCAATACGCCTTCTGAATCAATACTTAATGGTCCAGTCACAATTGGTGTTACATCTGTATTTGCTGCCGTAACCGGTGCACCATTTAATAAATCATTGTCTGTTACTGTTCCAACTGTAGTGGCTACTGTTGTACTTGGTGTTTGAGTTGCATATGCGTTATCGTCTTTCGCATCAATTGGATTCAAGACTACAACCGTAGCTGTGGCTAAATCACAATTTGCTGGATTGGCTCCTACTTCGCATAATTGATAAAC
>NZ_JABSNL010000031.1 GCF_013294025.1 Flavobacterium aeripolare | reverse complement strand
CTTCTCTTCTAAACTCCATTTCTTGTATTTCATATCTCAAATGTACTATTTGAAATTTAGAATATCACTCTGAACTTATAAGGGGCTAAAATACATCTGTTTTCCATAAAAAGAATATTTTGATTTAATGTTATCAATTAAAATTTTCCAATCTGATTCTTCAAATTTAATGTCTGGTGTAATTTTAATTAAAATTTCTAATCCACTACTTTTACCCATAACGTGAATTTCGCAATCTCTTATTCTAAAAGTATAATGCCAATGAATTAAATTATCTGTTGATTCAGTTTTAAAAAGCATACTCATACCATTTGCAATTCCGAATTTTGCTTTTAGTAATTTGTAAAAACTTAATGGAGACAATTCTTTATTAAAATTTCTCCAACTATATATAGTTAATTCTTGTTTAATGCTTAAAGATTCAGCAATGTTTTCAAGAGATCAAATTTCCCAATTCTCAATATCAAAAATTTCTTCTATTGTTGTCATTTTTTGTTTTAAGTTACTGAATTTGTAGTTTTTACGGTAAAATTACTGCCAACGTGTCGCGGCTTGCAGAAGTGGTGAACTTCGTGACCGATTATTTTCGGCTAAGATAAAATTTCTTGCGAAAGAAAAATTTGAATATACCACATATTTCGCCATTTTTGCAAACCGCTGTTAGCTGTAGTACTTATTTTTTTTCACGCAGTATTTTTTCTTGAATTGGAATTGTTTGTAATAATGGCAATATACTTTTGAAAGGTTTTACAAATATCGAATTAGTGTTTTCTATGACTGAACATAAAACACCGATACATTTACCTTCTTGATTCAACACAGGAGATCCACTTAATCCAGCCCAATCTTTATAGTCTTTTATAGTATTTTCAGTATTTAAGAGTAAATAAGCTCCTGTTTTTTTTATAAATTTTAAATTGTTTTTAAAAGCTCCTTGACGATGTAAAAACAATCCTTTTAATTCAGGTTTTATTTTGCCGTATATAAAGTAAGTATCCTCAATATTTGGCTCGATTATATGTTCTTCTAAAAATTCATATTTAAGTTCTTTCGGTGAGACAATATCACTGCCATCTTCTTCATTAATTAGATTTTCATCTGTTAAGAAAGGAGCTTCAAATTTTGTTCTATCAACTAAACTTATAGCTACATCAAATAATTGAAAATCTAAATCTGGTTTAGAGATATTAAAACTTTCCATAAAATAAAACCCTCCAATTGGAGTTATTATCGTCGATAGTTTTTCAGGGAAACTAATATTGTTTAAAATACCAACGTAATTTTCATCACCTAATCTCTCGTTTTTTTGATGGTCATCATAATGTAGATTATGGTCAGCAGTTAAAAAAAACAAATTTTCTTGGTAATTAAGAAAAAAACCTGATCCATATGCTATTGGAAAATTTTCAAAACTTTTATCCTTATTTATTACTATCTGATAATTAGTTTTTATCAAAATTTCTCTTAAATCGAATTCTTTTTCTATCATCATATTCGCGGTTTTTTGGTATTACAGCTAACGTGTCGCGGCTTGCAGAAGTGGCGAACTTCGTAACCGATTATTTTCGGCTAAGATAAAATTTCTTGCGAAAGATAAACGTGAACTTACC
>NZ_JABSNL010000030.1 GCF_013294025.1 Flavobacterium aeripolare | reverse complement strand
AACCCTACGAATTGTGATACAGCTAATGTTACTGTAAAAGTTACTGCACCAAAAATTGATGCAGTTGACGATAAAGGAACAGATATTAACGGATCGAATGGAGGAACTACAGTTGCTAATGTATTAGTAAATGATACATTAAACGGTAAGGCAGTAGTTGCAGCAGATGTTAAAACAACATTTGTATCTTCTACTAACCCAGGAGTTACTTTAGATGGAACTTCAGTTAAAGTTGCACCAGGAACACCAGCAGGAGATTACACATTGGTGTACCAAATCTGTGAGGTATTAAACCCTGCGAATTGTGATTCAGCTACAGTTACTGTAAAAGTTACAGCAGCGAAAATCGATGCAGTAGATGATAAAGGAACAGACATCATAGGAAAAGACGGAGGAACTACAGTTGCTGACGTTTTAGTAAATGATACATTAAATGGAAAGGCAGTAGACCCAGCAGATGTTACAACAACATTTGTATCTGCTACTAACCCAGGAGTTACTTTAGATGGAACTGCAGTTAAGGTTGCACCAGGAACACCAGCGGGAGATTACACATTAGTGTACCAAATCTGTGAGGTATTAAACCCTGCGAATTGTGATTCAGCTACAGTTACTGTAAAAGTTACAGCAGCGAAAATCGATGCAGTAGATGATAAAGGAATAGACATCATAGGAAAAGACGGAGGAACTACAGTTGCTGACGTTTTAGTAAATGATACATTAAATGGAAAGGCAGTAGACCCAGCAGATGTTACAACAACATTTGTATCTGCTACTAACCCAGGAGTTACTTTAGATGGAACTGCAGTGAAAGTTGCACCAGGAACACCAGCAGGAGATTACACATTAGTGTACCAAATCTGTGAGGTATTAAACCCTGCGAATTGTGATTCAGCTACAGTTACTGTAAAAGTTACAGCAGCGAAAATCGATGCAGTAGATGATAAAGGAACAGACATCATAGGAAAAGACGGAGGAACTACAGTTGCTGACGTTTTAGTAAATGATACATTAAATGGAAAGGCAGTAGACCCAGCAGATGTTACAACAACATTTGTATCTGCTACTAACGCAGGAGTTACTTTAGATGGAACTGCAGTGAAAGTTGCACCAGGAACACCAGCAGGAGATTACACATTAGTGTACCAAATCTGTGAGGTATTAAACCCTGCGAATTGTGATTCAGCTACAGTTACTGTAAAAGTTACAGCAGCGAAAATCGATGCAGTAGACGATAAAGGAACAGACATCATAGGAAAAGACGGAGGAACTACAGTTGCTGACGTTTTAGTAAATGATACATTAAATGATAAGCCAGTAGTTGCGGCAGATGTTACAACAACATTTGTATCTGCTACTAATGCAGGAGTTACTTTAGATGGAACTTCAGTTAAAGTTGCGCCAGGAACACCAGCAGGAGATTACACATTAGTGTACCAAATCTGTGAGGTATTGAATACTACGAATTGTGATTCAGCTACAGTTACTGTAAAAGTTACAGCAGCGAAAATCGATGCTATTGATGATGTCGCAGGGCCAATCAATGGAGTAGCAGGAGGAGATTCAGGAATCAATGTTTTAGATAACGATACGTTAAACGGAACACCAGTTAACCCAGCAGATGTAGTTAT
>NZ_JABSNL010000029.1 GCF_013294025.1 Flavobacterium aeripolare | reverse complement strand
TGAAATGCAGTCTTCTATATTTTCCAATTCGTAAACGTCTAATTTATTTGTTTTCATTTATTTACGCGATTTTTTTTCAACATTACTGCCAACGTGTCGCGGCTTGCAGAAGTGGCGAACTTCGTAACCGATTATTTTCGGCTAAGATAAAATTTCTTGCGAAGGATAAACGTGAATTTACCACATATTTAGCCATTTTTGCAAACCGCTGTTAGTAGAGGTAGAGACACGCTTGTAAATAACCCACAGTAACCACAACTAATATGCCGTTGCCATTGCATTCCAACAAAATTTGGAATCATTTACTCTCTCTTAAACATAAACAATCTTGCTTAAAATGTATTTTATCGCCAGGCTTTTTTAAAAAGAGAAATTTGCAATAAACTATATCATAAACAGCTTCTATCATATTTTCCATAATTGGTATCCGTAGCTATTTTTCAAAGTGATTTTTTAACAAAGCTTAGAGGAGTTTTTGTGTAAATATTCTATAAATATTTACTTATTGATTTTAGGAAAGCATAGCAATATCGACCACTTAGGAGCTATCTCTACTAACGTGTCGCGGCTTGCAGAAGTGGCGAACTTCGTGACCGATTATTTTCGGCTAAGATAAAATTTCTTGCGAAAGATGAACGTGAATTTACCACATATTTCGCCATTTTTGCAAACCGCTGTTAGCACCAGTGCTTATTTGAAATATGGAGAATAACTTTCCAATTTCAAATATTTGTCTGACAGTTCATTATAAAAATTATCATAACTGTTTTCAATTTGGTTTATAAAATAAATGAAATAGCCAAAAATACTAACAAAAACTAAGCTAAGAATAATTATAAAAATTCCTTTAAAGCTAAATACTGAATTTTCAAAAGCATTAAATGAAAACTCAATTATGGGTTTTTCATTTTCTGACAATGGCATAAAATGTAAAGGATATATAACCGCGATAAAAAATCCAACAATTAAAAGATAGATAATATTCTTAATTTGTGTCATATTTTTTTTAGCAACCTTACAATCATTTTTCGTTTTTTTAAACTTATTGATTAGAGTATAAGTTTCTACTTTAAGATTTTTAACTTTATCGTTTTCTTCGTTAATTCTTGGTGAAGGCTTAAGCATTCTGCTAATGTCTCCGTTATATCCATAATTATTGGATGACAAATCTATAATTAACTTTTTTAATGCTGGCAAACAAGCATCGGTTCTGTATAAATTAGGAATAATTTCAAATAGTTTCTTAAGTTTATGATCATCAGACAACCGATTAAAATCACCAGCTTTTACTGAGTTTTCTAAATCATCATTTTTATCAATTTCTTTTTTATCTAACCAATGAAAATCTCGATGTGAAATTCTAAGTAGAACGTCATCAAAAATTATTTTTAAGTCATCTATTTGTCCTTGTAAAATTTCTTTCTTTTCATTTTCTCCGATTAATTTAGAAATAATAAATGCTCCAATTATTGCAATCATAGCTGAAGCTGACTGTGAAATTGTAGAAAAAAAAGAATTCCAATCTTGATTCATATTACGATTTTTTTTTGCATTGGTGCTAACGTGTCGCGGCTTGCAGAAGTGGCGAACTTCGTGACCGATTATTTTCGGCTAAGATAAAATTTCATGTGAAAGATAAACGTGAATTTACCAGATATTACGCCATTTTTGCAAACCGCTGTTGGCAGAAGCATTTATTTTACAGCTTTAAAATACATTCCTGCTGGAATTCCAATTATTCTACCTTTAAATGGA
>NZ_JABSNL010000028.1 GCF_013294025.1 Flavobacterium aeripolare | reverse complement strand
TGAAATGCAGTCTTCTATATTTTCCAATTCGTAAACGTCTAATTTATTTGTTTTCATTTATTTACGCGATTTTTTTTCAACATTACTGCCAACGTTTTGCGGCTTGCAGAAGTGGCGAACTTCGTAACCCATTATTTTCGGCTAAGATAAAATTTCTTGCGGAAGATAAACGTGAATTAACCACATATTTCGCCATTTTTGCAAACCGCTGTTGTGAGTAGTGCTTATTTTTCACAGTTTATATTCGGTAACTTTTCCGCAATAATAAACTTCCGATTAAAGTATAAGCTATTCCCCCTATAATATTTTGAATTCCAAAATCTTGCGTGAATATTTCACCGAGTTGATGGAATATGCGACTAACATATTCATTTCTAAAAAAGTGAATAGGAAAAAGAATGAATAATAAAATAAAGAGTAAAACAGAATTTAACAGATGTCTGTTCTTTTTCCAATTGATAATACTGGAAATAATTATTCCAATTATAAATCCGTAAAAAAACCACAAATAAATGTCAGACATAAATTCACCCACAATTTCGTTTAGTCCCAATCTATTGTAACATTCACATTCTGGATTTTTAAAATATTCAATATAGCAATTGAATTTGTCAGTTTGTGTAGTAAAATAAAGATTTTGAATTCCTTGGATAAGAAAAATGCAACCAATAAATTGAATTAAGATTACCTTGAAATTTATTTTATCCATTTACTATGTTATTGAATTCTCCCAGTTTTGGCCGCATTACTCACAACGTGTCGCGGCTTGCAGAAGTGGGGAACTTCGTGACCGATTATTTTCGGCTAAGATAAAATTTCTTGTGAAAGATAAATGTGAATTTACCACATATTTCGCCATTTATGCAAACCGCTGTTGGCGGTTGCCTTTTTATTTACATTTTTTTACTCTTAAAGTATCTTTTCCGATAACTAAACCAATGTCCGTTTTTAAAACTTCGTTAATTTCTCTTTTTGTCCATATATGATATATTTCGGTATCAAAATATCCAGTAACAAGTGTTAGTATTATTGTATTATTATTTGTTTTAGGTTTTCCTTTTATTTTCATTTCGTCAAAATAACGAAAGTAATATCTGTCTTCTTTTTTTAGTGAATACAGAAAAACATTTGTGAGCTTCCCCTTTTCTATGTTTTTAAATATAAAATTTTCAGTATCCTTTATTTCGATTTGTATTACTGAAGGGATCAAATTTAGTTTTTGATTTATATAAGTAACTTTTTCGACACAATACTTTTCGCTTTCCGGAGCTTTGTTGCAAGAAAGAAAAAGGAAAACAAATAAACAAAATAGTTTCTTCATAGTTTTAATAATCGTAATACTTTCTGTCCATTTTTTGCTAAGGTTACCGCCAACGTCTTGGCGCTTGGCGTGGTTGGGGACTTTTGAAACCGAGTATTTTCGGCTTAACGTAAATGTAGTGAAAAAACGCTAATTCCACTAGAACCCCGATCACGCCAAACGGCTGTTAGCCGTAGTGTTTTTATTTAATCTCTTTTCGGTCTATCTCCTGAACCAATTCCCTTTTTTTCAATTCGTGCATTTTCTTCACGTTGTCTTCTTTGTTCTTCGTGGTATCTGCGTAAATCCTCTTGTTCTTTTTGCTGTTGAATTCTTCTTCTTTCTTCGGCTTCTCTTCTGGCTTTTTCGTCTTCACTCATTTTTTCTAGTTTAAATAGTTAACAAATATTATTAGCATTATTATTCCAAGTGTTAAAGATCCAAATGAAATTATATTTAGCCATTTAGTTACTTTATGTTTTGACCCCTATAAAACAAGAGTATTATTCTAAATTTCGATTATTAATTATGCTGTTAATTTTTCCATTAAAATTAGATGTTTATCCTGGTT
>NZ_JABSNL010000027.1 GCF_013294025.1 Flavobacterium aeripolare | reverse complement strand
TATTCCATGTCATTCTGAAAGAATCTAGGAACTAGAAAGTTTCCCCAGTGCACTTGCGTGCACTGGAAAGGGTGTACATAAGCTTACGGATTATTAGTACTACTCGACTATGACATTACTGCCTTTACATCTATAGCCTATCAACGTGGTCATCTCCCACGATCCTTAAAAGAAATCTCATCTTGTGGTGGGTTTCGCGCTTATATGCTTTCAGCGCTTATCCCTTCCAAACGTAGCTACTCTGCGGTGCCACTGGCGTGACAACAGATACACTAGAGGTTTGTCCAATTCGGTCCTCTCGTACTAGAATCAGATCCACTCAAATTTCTTGCGCCCACAGTAGATAGAGACCGAACTGTCTCACGACGTTCTGAACCCAGCTCGCGTGCCACTTTAATGGGCGAACAGCCCAACCCTTGGGACCTTCTCCAGCCCCAGGATGTGACGAGCCGACATCGAGGTGCCAAACCCCCCCGTCGATATGAGCTCTTGGGGGAGATCAGCCTGTTATCCCCGGCGTACCTTTTATCCTTTGAGCGATGGCCCTTCCATGCGGAACCACCGGATCACTATGCTCTACTTTCGTACCTGATCGACCTGTATGTCTCTCAGTCAAGCTCCCTTATGCCATTGCACTCTACGCACGGTTACCAAGCGTACTGAGGGAACCTTTAGAAGCCTCCGTTACTCTTTTGGAGGCGACCACCCCAGTCAAACTACCCACCAAGCAATGTCCTCTCGTTTGAGAGTTAGGCCTCAGATAAACAAAGGGTTGTATTTCAACAATGACTCCACAACGCCTAGCGACGCCACTTCATAGTCTCCAACCTATCCTACACATCATTTATCCAAGGTCAATACTAAGCTATAGTAAAGGTGCACAGGGTCTTTTCGTCCCACTGCGGGTAAGCGGCATCTTCACCGCTACTACAATTTCACCGAGCTCATGGCTGAGACAGTGTCCAGATCGTTACACCATTCGTGCAGGTCGGAACTTACCCGACAAGGAATTTCGCTACCTTAGGACCGTTATAGTTACGGCCGCCGTTTACTGGGGCTTCATTTCAATGCTTCTCCGAAGATAACATCTCCACTTAACCTTCCAGCACCGGGCAGGTGTCAGGCCCTATACTTCATCTTACGATTTTGCAGAGCCCTGTGTTTTTGATAAACAGTCGCCTGGACCTCTTCACTGCGGCCAGCATTGCTGCTGGCGACCCTTCTCCCGAAGTTACGGGTCTATTTTGCCTAATTCCTTAGCCATGAATCTCTCGAGCACCTTAGAATTCTCATCTCGACTACCTGTGTCGGTTTGCGGTACGGGTACTATTAACCTGAAGTTTAGAGGTTTTTCTTGGAAGCCCTTAGGTGCACTATCTCTTTGTCCGAAGACGCCGAGTACTATCGTATTTCCCCAAAGCCCGTGGATTTGCCTGCGGGCCTTATAGGTAGGTACTTCAACGAACTATTCCGTCAGTTCGCGGCACTTTCATCACTCCGTCACCCCATCACAGTTAACAGTAGTACGGGAATATTAACCCGTTGTCCATCGACTGTCCCTTTCGGGTTCGCCTTAGGTCCCGACTAACCCACAGCTGATTAGCATAGCTGTGGAAACCTTAGTCTTTCGGTGTGCGGGTTTCTCGCCCGCATTATCGTTACTTATGCCTACATTTTCTTTTCTATCCGGTCCAGCAAGCCTTACGACTCACCTTCTACCCTGATAGAATGCTCCCCTACCACTTACAATAAATTGTAAATCCATAGCTTCGGTAATATACTTATGCCCGATTATTATCCATGCTCGTCCGCTCGACTAGTGAGCTGTTACGCACTCTTTAAATGAATGGCTGCTTCCAAGCCAACATCCTAGCTGTCTATGCAGACAAACCTCGTTCTTTCAACTTAGTATATATTTGGGGACCTTAGCTGATGGTCTGGGTTCTTTCCCTCTCGGACTTGGACCTTAGCACCCAAGCCCTCACTGTTATGAAACATTATATAGCATTCGGAGTTTGTCAGGAATTGGTAGGCGGTGAAGCCCCCGCATCCAATCAGTAGCTCTACCTCTATATAACTTTAACCATAACGCTGCACCTAAATGCATTTCGGGGAGTACGAGCTATTTCCGAGTTTGATTGGCCTTTCACCCCTACCCACAGATCATCCCAAGACTTTTCAACGTCAACGGGTTCGGTCCTCCACTTTGGGTTAACAAAGCTTCAACCTGTCCATGGGTAGATCACACGGTTTCGCGTCTAACACTACTGACTAAAGCGCCCTATTCAGACTCGCTTTCGCTACGGATCCGTGGCTTAACCACTTATCCTTGCCAGCAACGTTAACTCGTAGGCTCATTATGCAAAAGGCACGCCGTCACCCCAC
>NZ_JABSNL010000026.1 GCF_013294025.1 Flavobacterium aeripolare | reverse complement strand
GAGTATGTCGTCGCCTTTCTTTATCCTGAATTTATTTTAGGATCTCTAAGAACCCTTATCCTAACGGATAAGGGTTTTTTGTTGTGTAAACTATTATACACAATTTCATGAATTTAGCATAAACGTCTTAGTTTAATGCTAAGACTAGGGATCATAACGAAAACCTGTGGATTGGGACATATTAAGCATATATATTAGTTAGCCTAAAAAGGAAGTATTTTATATTTCTAACATCTCTATCCCGATAGCTATCTGTAGTGATCTAAAAGCTTTTATTTAACATTAAAAGATTCTGCAGAAGAATTAGTAGTACGATTGTCAAAGTAATTAAAATGGATTGGTAGTTAATTGTTATCGTATTAAGTACAATATTGAATTTTTTAAATCCCGATTCTTCCGCTTTTCTATACCAATGTGCTGATTTTAGCATAGCGACATTCTTATCGTTGTTACTGTTGTAAATAGCTCTTAGTTGCTGAGACAAAATATATGTTGTTTTTAAATCAGGATAGTTTTCAAATAGAAGCCGTGCTCTTTCTATTTGGCTGTTCGTACACTTTTCTCTAATTTTATATAGTAAATAACAACTTCTGGCTAATAACTTTTTTACTATATTTCCATTGTTTAAAAGTTGTGGAATATGTGTTTTGTTTTAGGGTTTAGCATTTAGTATCGCCTGATTTTCTCTATTCATTGCTTCCCAACGGTTCTTGATTCTGAATTCTTGTAAAGCCTGTAAGGCTAATTTTTGTACATGAAAGTGATCCGTTACTTGTATGGCTGCTGGAAAACATTTTTTAGCTATCAACTTCATGGAGTTTGCCATATCAAGAGTGATTTCTATAACCTCTTGTCTTTTTTTAAGTGGATCTTACTGACTTGTTCAATAACCTGTTCTGTTTTAGTTCCAGCGACAATAGCCACTAATGATTCTTTGTTGCCTTTGGCTTTTTTATTAGTGACAATAGACTAAAGTTCTCCGTGGGATAAGTCAACTTCGTCAATGGCGAGATGAGTAGCAATATTTTCAGGGTAAATAATCCAGTTATGAGCATCTTTTCTAGGTTCCCAAATATTAAAAGAACTTAAGTGATTTTTATACTGCCTTTGGAGTTTTTTATCGTCAACACCAAAGAACCCTCCAATGATGTTACAGTTAATAGCGGTGTAATCTATTAATTTATTTTAAAAAAGCCGTGAACTCTTGCGTCATACGTGTTCCCTTGGCAATTAACTGCCTCCCGATAGCTATCGAGACTTTAACGATCTCGCTATTGATTTTATTTGTCCAACGATGACATTTAATGTGCAAGAAAACAAATTTACCGCTCAGCGAGAAATCTTGAATTGTGATTTCATCCAAAAAACCTTTGGATACTAGTTCCAAAGAATGAAACTCTTTTGGAGGTTTTGATTTTTCTTCAAAATAGAGATGTAGGTTATACTCATAATTGAGAATAGAAACTACTTCAAAGTTATCTACTAGAAAATCGGGAAGCATAAATTTTAAAAGGTCTATAGAAGTCATATCTCAATATTAATAGTACAAAAATAATAAGTTTTCTAAAACTTGTACCCAAGTTTTTTTCCTGATCCGACGTCGCCTCCCGAAATAGAAATACATAAAAAGTATCTGATCAAATACAAAAGTTGTCGATCAATCTAAACACTAGATGAGCTAAAATGATACAAGTTATTTTCCTTGCTTTTCCTTCCTGAAAGCCATCGCAAAGTATAAATTCACATATTTTTTACTAAATATTTTTACAGATATAGCTTAATTTTTTAATCATTGTTTAAATTCGCGATGAGGATTTGTAAATGTATGTAGATTGTGTCGAATGGTGTGAATTCGAATTAATCTATTTTTTTTGTCATTTGTTTTGATTCTGAAGCCCTATAATTTCATCATTGGTCTTCTCCAATTTTTTATGTAATTCTATTGTTAGACTGTATGTTTTTATCGCTTAAAGATATTTTCGAAAAGCTATTTGGTTCTTTTGATGTGGTTTTGCGTCAACTTTGCGGTTGTTTTGTGAAAGAGCTAATAATTACTAATGAGTAATTGCTTAGATGTATCTGCAATTTGAAGGTTTTTTAAAATTATTTTTGCTTCTAGTGTTATATAATTTTCTTAATCGATAGTTTTTATGAGGATTAGTCCTTAGTTATTTTAGAGCCTCTTTAGTGAAGTTGTTTATATGAGATCGTTTTTTGAAATTATTTGCATTATTATGATGCTCTTGTTTTGTTGAGATTAAGGTTATATTTTTTATTATGAGTGTTGTTATTTCTAAAATTAAATTTCGTTAATTAATTTCAGATTTTTGTCATAATGACAATTTCTGTATCTTTTTAATTTCAATGATAATTGTGGCATTAATTTTTTTGTTCTAGAAATATAAGGTACAGCAGTATCATGTTTGATATGTGAAAAAGGGTTTTGAGTGATGGATAGTTTCGTTCCAATAGTATGTTAGAAAAGTAGCCGTTTTTTGATTGGACTTACTTAATATGAAACTTTAATATTACCCAAGAAGTCTTTGGGTTATCATTACAAAATTTTTACAAAAAAATCTGTAGAAATCGGGTTAGCTATACTGTTATGTGACCTGGTGTGTATCCAGAACTTATAGGAAAGATAGCGCTTCTTTCATCAATGGGGATATTTATACCTTACTAATTGAATTATGTAGTATGTTAATTTGAAATTCTTTTTCTGCCTTCGTCGCTGGAAAATATATGGTAAACAAGCTTGCCTCTCGATGGGGAATTTTGGATGGTAGTTTCGTTAAAGAATCCTATGAAAATAACTTGACCATTATTAAATTATCGATGTCGAATATTTTTTTCTAAAAGCATGTTCTTAGGTATTATACCTAACTTTAGTATTAATCAAATCGAAGTACTTAACAAAAATATTAGGAATGTAAGTTTTAATCGTTCGTCCTTATTTGTATGATATATTCGCGCTTACTAGTAAGGACTTGTCTTTTTTCATTCTTTACAAATTTTTTAGATTTGTCCATTTTTATCTTGCCATAATGGTAGGGGTAATAATTGATTTTTAGGAGCTATTTCCTGCTATCCGCTACAATCTCTTGAATTCTCTCGATTATCATCTCAAGAATTCCAGAGGATTTCCACTTCTATCAGGGCTAGGTTAAGTGCTATTGATAGTATTTCTATTTCAAAATTTATCTTCACTCATATACAGTGTAAATATATGTTCTGAATCATCTATTTATTGACCTGCCTTCTAAAGGGATTGAGCTATTTAGTTTTAAATTTTGGAAATATGTGGTATCACTAAAATAGTTAATTATGTCTTGTGAGAATCATAAAGTGTTACCTAATATAAAAATCCCGCTATAAATCCGTCAAGCCTCCCTTTCTTTAATAGACGTTCGGGTAGCGTATTGTAGCTATGTCTATCTTTTAGATTCAGTATACATATTTATAACAGTAAGATAATTCGAGGGTTCTGTTATATAAGATG
>NZ_JABSNL010000025.1 GCF_013294025.1 Flavobacterium aeripolare | reverse complement strand
TCGCCACTTCTGCAAGCCGCGACACGTTAGTAGAGATAACTCCTAAGTGGTCGATATTGCTGAGCTTATCTATAATCAATAAGTAAATATTTAGAGAATATTTACACAAAAAATCCCCTTAGCTTTGTTAAAAAATCACTTTGAAAATTAGCTACGGATACCAATTATGGAAGATATGGTAGAAGCTGTTTATGATATAGTTTATGGCAAATTTCTCTTTTTAAAAAAGCCTGGCGATAAAATACATTTTAAGCAAGATTGTTTATGTTTAAGAGAAAATAAATGATTCCAAATTTTGTTGGAATGCAATAGCAACGGCATATTAGTAATGGTTACTGTGGGTTATTTACAAGCGTGTCTCTACCTCTACTAACAGCGGTTTGCATAAATGGCGAAATATGTGGTAAATTCACGTTTATCTTTCGCAAGAAATTTTATCTTAGCCGAAAATAATCGGTTACGAATTTCGCCACTTCTGCAAGCCGCGACACGTTACCTGCAAGCTTAAAAAAAAAACAGATGCTACCTTACGAAAACTTAACGAAAAACCTCGGAAAAAGTCTGAATGATAATGAGTTTCAGTATTTTTTAAAAAATTATTTTTCAGACCTTACTGAATATAATATTTTAAAACATAATTATATTTGTTCAGAAAAAGCGGGAATAGAATTGGGATTTACAAATAATGATGCTGTTTATGATGACGATGAAGAAATAGTTCTTGAAGAGGGGAATCCAATATTCTCTCATTTCATTCTTTATCCAAAATCTTCATCTTTGATAATGAACTTACCTTACGGGTTAAATTTTGGAGATAATAGAACTGAAATAATAAAACTCGCAGGTATTCCTAATGAAACAAAAGAAGGTAATATTGCTATTTTTAATAAAAAGTTCCTTGTTGAAAACTACAAAGTAGGTGAATTGACTATTACATTTGATTATGATGCTAATTCAGAAAAAATTAATTCTATTCAATTTAGGAACAATAAACTATTGGAAAATACATAACGGAAAAAAAGCCAGCAGGTAACAGCGGTTTGCATAAATGGCGAAATATGTGGTAAATTCACGTTTATCTTCCGCAAGAAATTTTATCTTAGCCAAAAATAATCGGTCACGAAGTTCGCCACTTCTGCAAGCCGCGACACGTTGTAGGCAATTTAACCCGAAAAAACCTAAAAATTGAGAATTAACAAAATTACTATTGAGAATATAAAAGGTATTGATAAACACGAATACGAATTTTTATTAGAACCAAATAAACCAATTTTTTTTGTAGCTCCAAATGGATTTGGAAAATCTTCTTTTGGGATAGCATTTGATTCAATCATTGCTTCAAAAATTGAACTACACAAAAATCACTTACATAATAACAAAGATACAAACCTGCCAAAAATTCAAATAAATTGTATTGATAAAGGTAATAAATCTGTTTTAACAGCTGACTCAACTAAAAATGAAATCAATAACCAATTTGATGTTTTTGTTATCAATAGTAAATTAGTTGCTAAAGCAAAAATTGCGGATGTAAATGGCAAAAAAATAGCAAAACCTTCTCTTGAAATAAGTAAGACTCTATTAATTAATACTATTCCCCAAGAATTTCACTTTGACTACAATCCAAAAGATGAAAAAGAAAAGTTTGCGCCAATCCAAAAATTACCTAACAATATAACCGAACTTTTTTCAAACTTTTCTCTTCTGAATGAAATTGCCGAAAAAATTGATTTTTCTAAATTACGTCAAGTTAAAAAAATAGCATTATTAAAATCATTAACCGAAGAAATACTTTTACAAAATGGAACTACAAATAAAATTAAGAAATACATTTCCGATAATATTTTAAATAATATCCAAATCTCTGAAATTAACGAGATTTGTAACATATTAGAAACATATGATTTTCAATTCATTAAAGATAAAGTAGACCTTTTAACTACAGCTTTACAGATAATAAGTGTTGAAAACAGATTACAGGCAAACTTTAAAAAGTCTGTTAAATATCTTGAATACTTGACAGATAAGGCTGAATATGAAGAAATAATAAAATCAATAAACTCTACACGCTTTAAAATAAAGCCTATAATTGAAAACAGAAAAATGTTTATTGAATGGCCTAAAGCTCATAATATATCAAATGGACAAAGAGATATATTAACTTTTATAACACTTTTGGTTAAAGCTCGAAAAACTTTTAAAAAAGATAATTGTATCTTAATTATAGATGAAGTATTCGATTATTTAGATGATGGAAATTTGATTTCTTTTCAATATTATATTTCTGAATTTATAGAAAAGATGTCAAGTAGTAAAAACTTGTTTCCAATTATAATGACTCATCTAGACCCAAAATTTTTCAATCATTTTTGTTTTAATGACAGAAAAATGCAAGTATGTTATTTACAAAAAGTAAATACCAAAACAAGCAAAGAAATTTTAAAAATAGTTTATAATAGAGAAGAGCCAACCCTTAAAGATGAACTTGATAAACATTATTTTCATTATCATATTGACAAATCATCTGATTTAAGTACTGAATTTCAAAAACATAGCTTAAATAAAGATTGGGGAAATTGCACAGCTTTTCATTCAAAAATTTCTAGAGAATTACGAAGATATTTATTTGAAAACACACCTTATGACCCAATCGCAGTTTGTATAGCGTTAAGAGTAGAAATTGAAAAATTAGTTTATGAAAAATTAAAAAATCAAGTTTATCAAGATGAATTTATTAATTCTATACACGGAACTAGAAATAAACTAAATTTTTGCGTTGAAAAAGGACGTAAAATTCCTGAAGTATATTATTTGTTAGGAATAATTTATAATACTTCATTACATTTAAAACAAGGTCAAGATATACGAGTTCCTCTTTCAATAAAACTAGATAATATCAATATTAAACGTATGATAGAAAGTGTATTTATACCCAAATAAACTGCCTACAACAGCGGTTTGCAAAAATGGCGAAATATGTGGTAAATTCACATTTATCTTTCGCAAGAAATTTTATCTTAGCCGAAAATAATCGGTCACGAAGTTCGCCACTTCTGCAAGCCGCGACACGTTGGCAGTAATTGTGCCGAAAAACGTAGAAAACAACAAAAAGAAGAAAAATATGAAAAAAATGGTGCTTTTAATTGCCTTTATTTTAGTAAATAGTTATGCTTATTCTCAAGTAGATAAAGTTGATTTTGCTATTAAAAACTTAATGTTAAAAAATAAAATAATTGGTTTACAATTAGCAGTTGTTAAAAACAATAAAATAATTAAAACCAATAGTTATGGATTATCAAATATTCAAGATAATATAAAGGTTGACAATGAAACACTTTTCCCTATCAGTTCTATGACAAAAGTTTTTACTGGAGTTGCTATTATGCAATTAGTAGAAAGTGGTAAATTAAATTTGGAAGAACCAATTTCAAAATATTTAGACAGTCTTCCAATGACTTGGCAGAACATTAAAATAAAACAAATTGCAACTCATATTTCAGGAATTCCTGATGTTTTTGATAATGAAGGAAATTTAATGACAGAAAATAATGAAATTTCATTAAAAAAAGTAAAAGAATTACCAATTGAATTTAATTCTGGTGAAGAATTTAGATATAATCAAACTAATTATTTACTACTTGGAAAGATAATTGAAAAAATAAGTGGAAAAACATTTGAAAAATATATATCAGAAAATCAATTTGAAAAAGTAAAAATGATAAACTCTGCTAAAACTGGATTAACCGATTATTACGATATTGTAAATCACTCTGTAAAAGGATATTCATATTTTAGAACTGGAAAACTTACAAATATTTATGAACCAATTCCAATAAGTTTAAGACCAGCAGCAGGAATATCTTCAACTGCGACAGAAATTGCTAAATGGATAATTGCATTACAAAACTATAAATTAATAAATGAAGAAAACTTGAAAATACTTTGGGAACCAATAACTTTAAATGATGGTAAAACAGCTGGAATGAATAATTTTTTAAATGGATATTCATTAGGGTTTAATATGGTACTAAGAGATAAAAACCCTATAATTGGTTCAATGGGAGGTGTTCGTTCTGCATTTTTTATCTATCCAAAAAATAATGTTTCTGTTGTAATATTGACAAATTTACAAGGTTCACATCCAGAAAATTTTATTGAAGAAATAGCAAATTTATATATCACAGAAAAATAAACAACTACTGCCAACAGCGGTTTGCAAAAATGGCGAAATATGTGGTAAGTTCACGTTTATCTTTCGCAAGAAATTTTATCTTAGCCGAAAATAATCGGTTACGAAGTTCGCCACTTCTGCAAGCCGCGACACGTTAGCCGTAATGTTGCCCGTAGAAATCGTAAATTACTGAAAATCATAAATGAATAATAAAAAAAACAGCGAAAAAGATAATAAATATGTATTAGAACTAAAAGAATATATTTTGACTGCTGAAAGCAGAATGAAATATTCATTAGAAAGATTTGACATATTAATTATTTCTCTTTCGAGTGGTGGTTTAGTATTAGTTATGAATCTTTATACAAATTTTCCTTGCGCAACTAAAACAGTTATTAATATTGCTTGGTTATTCTTTTCAGTTGCTTTAATTGTAAATTTATTATCTCAAATAACAGGATATTACTCTAATAAATATGATTTGAAATTTTGTAAAAACGAAATAAAAATCACTGAAAATAAAAAATCAAAAAGAAAAATATTGAAAAACGAAGAGTTGATTATAATTCAAGATAAATTAGAAAAAGTACACATTAATTACACTAAAGTATTTTAGCCCCTTATAAGTTCAGAGTGATATTCTAAATTTCAAATAGTACATTTGAGATATGAAATACAAGAAATGGAGTTTAGAAGAGAAG
>NZ_JABSNL010000024.1 GCF_013294025.1 Flavobacterium aeripolare | reverse complement strand
ACAGATTACATATATTATTTTTTTCATTTCAAATTATAATTATTTTCTGTTAAATTTTTGAATTCTCCTGTTTCGTGGCAATGTTTCTGCCAACGGTTCGCGGCTTGCAGAAGTGGCGAACTTCGTAACCGATTATTTTCGGCTAAGATAAAATTTGTTGCGAAAGATAAACGTGAATTTACCACATATTTCGCCATTTTTGCAAACCGCTGTTGTGCGTTCGTACTTTTATTTATTCCGTTTATAAAATTCTTCTTTCACGTATTTTTTTGCTCCAAGTTGTCCTTCGTCAATTAAGAAATAGTAATCTACAATTGTTGGCCTTATATTTCTATTTAAAGAATATTCTTGTATTACTCTAACTGCTTTTCTAAAGTTTTTGTCTCCAGTTTTTTCATCTACAAATTGTAGTTTTGCAGCAACTTTCATTACTACTAAATCAGGTTTAACACAATCGTAACCGCTTTCTAATAAGAAATGCAACAACGAAGTTGTTGATTGAAAAAAAGGAATTTTAATTTCTATTAATGTTTTTTGCAATTTGTTAAAACCGCTCCAAAAGTTTTCAATATCAGTTTCTGTTTTGATTTCTTTCGGAATATTTATTTCATTCAACAATTTATGAAATGAGCCGATTTTTTTTATTTTTCTTGCTAAAGTTACAATATGGAATAATTTTCCTTGTTGTCTTATTCCTTTTATACTTTCCCAAAAGTCATCTGCAATATCGCAAGGATTTAGTTTTATAACTTTTTCAATTTCAAAATTTTCAAAAGCTTTGTCATAATTTCCAGATTTCAAAATTTGTTCAACTAATTCAGAATTTGCATTTTGACTATATGCAATTAAATAAGCAAAAGTTTTTAGGATTTCATTATCATTCTTAAAATCAGAAACGATTTTATTTTGTCTTCTGTCTTTTTCAATTACAAAGCTTGGTTCGTTCTTATAGTTGTCAATTGTTTCAATCAACAAATCTATTTTTCTGTATAAAATTTCCTTTTCTTCCATTTCTTTTCGTGTCGCAATAGTATGACGCACAACGTCTCGCGGCTTGCGGAAGTGGCGAACTTCGTGACCGATTATTTTCGGCTAAGATAAAAATTATTGCGGAAGATAAACGTGAATTAACCACATATCTCGCCATTTTTGCAAACCGCTGTTATAGGGCGTATTTTTTGACACAACGTTTATCCATTTCCAAAAGCGATTAAGTTCTGCTAAACGCTTCTATATTAAAAAGCGTAAGCGAAGCGACGCCTTAAAAAGTTCCAGGTTAAACTCAAATTTATAAATTCTAAACTTTTACAATTGACTTAGTTCGGTTTTGCGTTTCCATACTTGCAATTTCGAACTGCGGATGCGAAGCGGCGCAGTGTATAGATTCCAAAATTGACGAAATAATCCGTTATAGTTTTCGATTAAGTTCTTAAAAACTTTAAAAAGCAGGAGTAAAGTAGATTATAAATTTTCAAAAAAATAAAAAGAAATAGTCAAAAATGATAAAAAAAAACAAAAAAACTTTAAAAAAAAAGAAGAGGCGTGAAGCAGATTATAAACTTTCAAAAAAAATTAAAAGAAAAAGTCAAAAATGATAAAAAAAAGCTTTAAAAAAAAAGAAGAGGAGTGAAGCAGATAAAACGCTTTAAAAAAATAAAAAATTCGTAAAAAACAGCAGAAAAACAATATTGATTAGTTGCTATAAAGTTCTGATTTTCACGCCGCGAATATGCCCTATAACGTCCTGTCGCTTGTAGCCGTTTGCGGCTTAATAACTGAGTACTTTCGGCTACTACAGAAGTACTTAAAAAACGAAAATATTAATTATAAACCGAATCCGCAAATTGATACAAACGACTGTTAGCATTGGTGCGGGTTTTTAAACTAAAAAACATGATGACAATTCATTTTAAAAACGGAACAACATTAAAAGTATTACAAGAAACTGCCGAAATATTAAAAAAGAACATAACAAAAGGTTGTTCCGATTTTCAAATATTTAGCGACCAAGACGGTAAAGTTTTTCTTTTCATAAAATTAAGCGAGATAGTTTTTATTGAATAATTTCTTATAAAACGAAATCGTAGCATAGATGCTAACGTTTCGCTGCTTTGAGATGGCTGGAAGTTCGTAACCGTTCAACTTTCGGCTTAACGAAAACTTGATGCGAAACGGTAATTCCACTAGATTCCAGCTATATCAAAACAGCTGTTAGTTGCTGTATTTTTCTGCAATTTTAGTGAATAAATATTCCGTAAAGTCTTTTGATTTTGCAATATTTATCAAATTTGTTCCTTCGTTTTCTTTTAAAAAACTTTCTACATTTGAATTTAAAAATATTATTGATTCATCAAAAATATTTTGGTCTAAAAGATTAAGGTTTAAGGTTGTTAATTCGTCAAAATTTACATTTCTTTTTTTGAAATAAGTTTTTACTAAAATACAACATAAATGAAGTTTGAAATTTGATGTTTTTGATTTTATCGATATATCATTATGTTTAAGCCAAAAATTATGTGTTTTTGAATTGATCAAACAAGAATTTAAATAAGCTTTAAAATTCTTATTCTCATCAAATATTCGTTTATAATTGATTTCATTTTTTATTAATGTAGTAGGATTAGATCTTGCAGAATGTGGATTATCAAAAATTATAGATTCGATTGATTGTGCTGTAGCTTGAATACTGAATATTTTAGTAGCAGGTTTTCCCTGATTTTTATAATAATTTTTTCGTCTATCATAATAATAGCCTTCGTTTTGAAAAAAGAGTTCTAAATTTCTTTGAATTGGCTCGGTAGCTCTTAATAATGTTGGAGAAACTGGATTTTGACTATTTGTAGAAGCAATTATATTGTCTGTTGTTTCTTTGTTGTTGTTAATAATAACTTTAACCAAAACAGATCTATTGTCATTTTCATCTCCATCGTGATTGTTGAAAATTGAATACGAAGTCTGCAAGCCATTAACTATTTGAATATTTTCAATTGATAATTTTTTTCCAACTTCTTTTGGTTCTTCTGCAATTATTGTAATACCATTATTTAACCACCAAAAGTCTTCTTCGGTTGTGTTTTCAACAGTATTTTTTATTTTTTTGTTTACATCAACTAAACCTTGAAAATGTCTAATGTTACTTTCAAAAAGATCATCTCTAATTTCTCCACAGTCTGATTTTAAAAATTCTTTGTAGTTAGCAAGTTTAACGGTTCCTATATAGCCGATTCCATTATTATTAAATTCAGTAGTCAATGGTCTATCTTTAAATTCTATAGATAATCTATTTGATTTTTGCTTTTGATATAATTCTAATAATTCTTTACTACTAAATGTCGCAAATTGAATTTCTTTAATTGATAAAACTTTTTTGGTAATATCTATTAATTGATCAACCTTTTGTTTGAATACTTGATTTACTTGAACTTCAACAGCATTTGCAACATAAATATATTCTAAAGTAATACTACCACCACTTATTGCCGTTTTTTTCCACGCCTCAATTAAAATTAATGTACGTGCAATAACATCAGAATTAAACCTACTCAATAAAGCAGTTTCATTTTTTTCAAGATCCAAAAGTATTGGAATAGTTGTAATAAGTTTGTCTATGGGATTCTCCTTAAATGAATTTTCTTTTTTGCATTGAGTAATTATAAATTTTGTGTTTGTTTTGTTAGAAAAAGTATATTGTTCAACGTCATCAATACTTTCAATGAATTCATCATCTATAAATACCATTATTGAATCAATTCCACCATCATTTCCTCCGTCAACAATAGAGTCAACAATATTTTCAAATGTGATGTTTTTATCTTTATGGATTTGTGAAAGTGAGAATAATTCAAAAACTTCACTTTCGTTTAATTCTATTTCGTTTGATTCTTTAAATATTTTAATACAACCTTCTAATATGATCTTGTTATTACTCATTGTTAATTTTTTCTTGTTTTTTCGTTTTTTTTTGGTAATATAGCAACTAACGTGTCGCGGCTTGCAGAAGTGGCGAACTTCGTAACCGTTTATTTTCGGCTAAGATAAAATTTCTTGCGAAAGATAATCGTGATTTTACCACATATTTCGCCATTTATGCAAACCGCTGTTGGGCGACGTACTTTCTTATTTATCATTTTTATTTAACCAATCTGCAATATCATTAAAAGTTGCTTGTACAACTAACCACGATATTTTACAAGTATCAATATCAGGATTTGTTTTCAAAACAAGTTGTTGATACGGATGTATTATATTTCTAAAATCTTTTAGGGCGTGACTGAATTTTTTGACATCTAATTGAATCCAACCAATTTCGTGAGCAACGTCAATCATATCATTTAAACTCCATTCTGAAAAGTTTTTTACTTTTTCATCTTTTCTCGGCGCGCTTTTCGCTTGGTTTACTAACTGTGGTTTCTTTTGCATTATTCCTAAAAGAAAACCTTCTAACATACTTCCCATCATTATTACCGCACTTACCGTTGCATTAACCTTTATACAACTTTCAACTTCAATCCAACGTTTTTGTAAAATTTCAGCGAGTCCAAATTCAAGATTTAATTTGTCAAAATTTGGTGGAGGAAGAGGTTTTAGTTCTCTTTCTTCTGTTTTTTCTGAAAAGTTATAATTTGGAGCCTGTTTGATTAATTTCGGTTCAATATTTTCAATTATTACTTTTAAACTTTCAACTGCTAAAATTTCATTCATTGTAATAAGAGCAAGTTTAATTTGCTCTCTATCTCCACCGTATAATTTTGGCGATACTAATCTTAAAATTACTTTTTGTAAATCAGTTCCATTGAGATTAGAAATAATTTCTTGAGCCCATTTATTTCTCGATGAACCATCGTGTGTTGCGTTAATTCCAATTTCTTGAAAAAACCTTGTTAGAAAAAATGAACTTCTGTAAATTGGATATTTTTTTTTTTCGTCTCCGCAAATGAATTCTCCAATTTTATTTTTTGTAGTACTGTCCATTAAATCTCTATTTTTCTGTATTTCAGTTCTTTATTTACGATTTTTGGTAGTATGTCGCCCAACGTGTCGCGGCTTGCAGAAGTGGCGAACTTCGTAACCGATTATTTTCGGCTAAGATAAAATTTCTTGCGAAAGATAAACGTGAATTTACCACATATCTCGCCATTTTTGCAAACCGCTGTTGTGCGTTCGTTTTTTCTTTTTCCGCTATTCTTTTGTCCAATTTATTATTTGGTTTTTGAAACTTTCAAGTTTTACAATGTAATAAGTTGAAAATAAAATTATCCAAGTTATAAAAACTAAAAACATTCCAAGTAAATTTAGTCCATTTTCTTTATTTTCCGAATATATACTTAATATTCCGAATAAAATTGTTCCGACAAAATTATAAATAAAAGCTTTTTTTAAACTCATTTCTGTTTTGACCCCTATAAAACAAGAGTATTATTCTAAATTTCGATTATTAATTATGCTGTTAATTTTTCCATTAAAATTAGATGTTTATCCTGGT
>NZ_JABSNL010000023.1 GCF_013294025.1 Flavobacterium aeripolare | reverse complement strand
AACCAGGATAAACATCTAATTTTAATGGAAAAATTAACAGCATAATTAATAATCGAAATTTAGAATAATACTCTTGTTTTATAGGGGTCAAAACAGCCAGCAGGTAACAGCGGTTTGCAAAAATGGCGAGATATGTGGTAAATTCACGTTTATCTTTCGTAAGAAATTTTATCTTAGCCGAAAATAATCGGTTACGAAGCTCGCCACTTCTGCAAGCCGCGACACGTTGGTGGCAAGCTTACCTGAAAACGACTGAAAATCAACAATTAAAAAAATGGAGTTAAATAACAGAAAATCATATTTGGAATTAGAAGTTATTTGGAAAGATGAAGATATGTTTGAATTTCGAGTAATTGCTTCAAATGGACGCTATTTTGGTATTACCGAAGTTTATGAAACAAGCGAATCTTTAGAAGGTTTTGCCAAATCATTATTTCAATTTCCTAAAAATGATTCAAAATTATTTTACGAAATGGGTAAGAAAGATAGTTACGCATATTTCTCAATGAAATATCATTGCATTGACAATGCAGGACATTTAGGAGTTGAATTAAATCTGGAAGAAAATGTTTCTACTGAATACAGAAGTGAAGAAAAAGATAAGCTGAAACTTGAAATAATTATTGAACCATCAGCAATTGACAATTTTCAAAAAGAATTAATTCAAATTGCAAAAAATCAAGAAGGAAAAGCAACGCTTTTTGGTCGAAATAATTAATTAATGAAAAAAAATATGAATTTCAAAATCGTTTTTATTGGTTTAATTTTTATAAGTCTGAATTCTTGTGGACAAACTAAAAGTGACAGAACGCAATTTGGCGTTGAATATGCAAAAAGCGAACTAAAAGATGCACTTTCTAAAAAAAAGGAAAAGCAAATTTTAGTTGACACAGTTATTCCCGACAAAGAAACAGCGGTAATAATTGCTGAAACAATTCTATTTAAAATTTACGGAAAAGACAACATAATCAAGCAAAGACCTTACGAAATAAACCAAATAGACAATTATTGGGTTTTAAATGGAACACTTCCACAAAATATGCTTGGTGGAACATTTTTAATTATTATAAACTCAACAAATGGACAAATAATTAAATTAACACACGGAAAATAACAGCGAAAAAGCCAGCCACCAACAGCGGTTTGCATAAATGGCGAAATATGTGGTAAAATCACGTTTATCTTTCGCAAGAAATTTTATCTTAGCCGAAAAATCTCGGTCACGAAGTTCGCCACTTCTGCAAGCCGCGAAACGTTGGTAGCAATTTAATATAACAGACTAAATAACAGCAACTAAATAATAAAAAAATCTATGTTAAACGAGTTTTTTCAAAATTTAGACTTACCGAAATTATTTAATGTTTTAGCAGGTGTTATTGCTTTTTTTGTCGCTTATTTAAAAATTTTGCCTTTAATTCCACGTTCTTCTTCAAAAATATTATCTGATATTGAAGTATATAATAAAGCAACTGAAATAGATATTCATAATAGTATAGAAATAAAATTAGCCATTGAACGGGAAATTTACAGAAAATATAAAAAGCCAACTAAAATTTATAATTATGGAGAGTTTTTTATTTCTCTTATTATATTAATTATAATTGCATACTTTACTTATGGAAAAATAACAGAAGAAGTTTTTGACACTCCATTTTACTTCTTAATTCTTGGAGGATTTATTTGTATAATTATGCTGATGAACTCTTTTAATGAACCTGAAATGAAAAATACGACTGAAGTTGAAGAAACAATTGAAAGAGAACCTGTTTTCAAATTTGAAATATTTAGTTGGAGCGAACTGATTTCAGGAACTATTGTAACGACAATCTTTGGCTTTTGGACATATAGCAGATTATTCAAAAATGGAAAATTTGAATTTGAATGGTGGTCTATTTTAACTATAATGATTTTTTTTACAGGTATTACAATTTTGACAGGAGCATTTAAAAACAAGAAGAAAAAATAAACTGCTACCAACAGCGGTTTGCAAAAATGGCGAAATATGTGGTAAATTCACGTTCATCTTTCGCAAGAAATTTTATCTTAGCCGAAAATAATCGGTTACGAAGTTCGCCACTTCTGCAAGCCGCGACACGTTAGGCGTCATTTTGGCAGAACGAAATAGAATATGAACAGAACAAAAAAAATACGTGGACACAAAAAAATTCAGAAAAGAATTCAATCATGGATTGAACAAAACAAAACTATAAATATCGCTGATTTTTTGGCTAATAAGTATTGTTTTACACATATTTCATTTGAACCTTATTTTAATATCTCAAATAATAACAGCAATATAGCAGAACCTAAATCTAAAACTAGAAAGAAAATAATATTAGGTCTAGAAGAAATATATAATAATTGGAAAATTGAACTTGAAAAATTAAACCAACCATTTTTTTTGAAAATTTATTTGTTTGAACCTAGAATCTCAAAATCCCAAGTAATTTGTGCAATTGGTGAAGAAAAAATTGAATATTACGAAAGTCATTTTGGAGTTACACATAACAGTACAAGAAAATCATATTTTCAAAATATATTAAGCGACGAATTCAGTTGGAAAACTAGTTTAGACAATGATACATATAGTGAGAAAGTATTATTGAATCCCGAATGTTATAATGAAACTACACTAGATGCAGTACATTCCAGAAAACTTTTAAAAAAATTAAATAAAAAATACAATAAAGTGGAAGATAAATCTTGGTTTGGTTTTGAAGAAGATAATGAAACTGATTATTTTTTTTATGTACCAAAAGGAATTTTAAATATTGGCGAAAAATAAAAACGAACGCCTAACAGCGGTTTGCAAAAATGGCGAAATATGTGGTAAATTCATGTTTATCTTTCGCAAGATATTTTATCTTAGCGGAAAATAATCGGTCACGAAGTTCGCCACTTCTGCAAGCCGCGAAACGTTGGCAGAAATTTTAAAAAAAATCAGAAAAATAAGATAATTCATGGCAAAAAAGAAGAAATACATTCCAAATCCAAGATATAATCCAGAAGTTCAAGCGCAAAAAATCGAAAAAAATCGACTTGAATTACAAAATGTATTTAAAGCAGTTGAAGCTCTTACACTTTCTCATGATAATCATATTTCTTATTTGGGAAATTTTGCAAGACACGATATAAAAAATTCAATTCAAAGCATGGATAGCGTTTTGTCAACAACTTCTGCTCAAGAAATGACAGAAGAAAATATTTTATCGCTCAAAACAAATCTTAAAGTTATACGTGAAACTATAGATAATTTTTCAAAATTAGTACCATATTCAAAAGACGAAAAATTTGAAATTAAAAATCTAATAATTGCTGTAGAATTATTGACTAGAAATGATCTTTATAATAATAAAATCAAATTGATAAAAGAACTGCCAAAAGAATTAAATATATATTTAAATCTACCTTTTCAATCTGTTCTTCAAATGTTTAATAATTTATTCATAAATGCTATAAAATCTTTAGAAGAAACAGAAAATCCTACGATAAAACTTGTTGCATTTGTAAATGAAGATTTTTTAACCATAGAGATTTTAGATAATGGGCTACTAATAAATGAAAAAAGCATAGACAAAATTTTTGAATTCGGATATTCAACAACAGGTGGTTCAGGTATTGGATTATACCATGCAAAATATTTATGTGAGTTATTCAAAGGTAAAATTGAAATTAAATCAAAAGATGATTTTTACACTAAAGCTTTTTTAGTACATTTACCAATATTAAATTAAATTTGAAATGAGAAAGAATGTTATAATAATTGATGATGTTAAAGAACAGGCAGAAGGATTGGATAAAGGTTTGTCTAAACTAATGCCACACTATTCATTTGATAATTATCATTCCGAAGAAGGTATTCTTGATGCAATTGAAAACCGATTTTTTTCTTTAGCAATAATTGATATACGAATGGATGAATTTTCATTTGATGGTATAGATTTGGCAAAAAAAATATTTGAAGTAAATCCATTCTCTCATGTAATAATTATTTCAGCATTTAAAGATGAATATTTTTTGCGTTTAAAAGACTTATTCTTAACTGGTAAGGTTGTAGATATTCAAGATAAGGAAGATTTTGAAACATGGTTACCTAAACTTAAAAATACAATCGAAAATTATTATGAAAATATCGAAAAAGATCCATCAGAAATAAATAATGCACTTTTACAATTTTATTCTGAGGCAAAGAATGAAACAGATACTTATCGCAAAGGGGAGAAATTTGAACATTTTATGAGTTTAATGTTTCAGTCAATTGGTTTTAATCAAGTTCTAAAAAGAGTTAAAGACAAGTCTTTAAATGAAGTAGATTTAATCATTCGCAATGATATTGAAGACAGTTTTATTGGTAAATTTGGAAAGTATATTCTTGTTGAATGTAAAAATATGCCCGTAACTAAAGTAAACAAAAATGATTTCATTGTTTTTCAAAATAAATTAAAAAACACAAATGGTTTAGCTGAATTAGGAATAATTGCAACCACAGGTTTTATAACAAAAAATACTTATATTGAAGCTGTTAGAGAATCTGGGGAAAGTAGAAAAATATTATTTCTATCAAATCCAGAAATTGAAAAATTAATAAAAGCAGAAAATAAATTGAGTACTTTCAAAAATTTAATTGATAATCAGGTTAAAGATAATTAAAAAACTTCTGCCAACAGCGGTTTGCAAAAATGGCGAAATATGTGGTAAATTCATGTTTATCTTTCGCAAGAACTTTTGTCTTATCCGAAAATAATCGGTTACGAAGTTCGCCACTTCTGCAAGCCGCGACACGTTACCAGCAATTTTAAAAAAAAAAATGGGAGAAGAGAAAATAATCAGAGAAGAAGCAAGAGAATTTTATGAAAATAGTTCCCTATCAAATCCAAATTTAGAATCATCTAAAAAATTAAGTGATTTAAAATATCGATTGTCTGACTTTTATTCGCCAGAGTTTAAGTCAATCTTTTTAGACGAAATGAAAATCACGATAAGTGAAGAATTAAAAGAACATCGAGACAAATCTCACGGTGGAAATCCGAGTCCTACTTGCGGATACGAAATTTCAGCAGAAAGATTAATTTTCTATTTAAATCAAGAACTTGGAACTTTACCGAAAGTTGTTCATCAGAAATATGATATTCAAGATATAAACAAACGTGAAAAAGTTTTTGTGAGTTATAATCATTTAGACAAACAATATTTGAATGATATTCAAAGACACTTTAAGCCATTTAAAAGCAAAATTGACTTTTGGGACGATTCTAGAATAGAACCTGGAAAGAAGTGGAAAGAAGAAATCCGAAAAGCAATTTTAGAAACGAAAGTTGCAATTCTTTTAGTTAGCACTGATTTTTTAGGTTCAGACTTTATTTCAACAGACGAACTACCGCCTTTATTAGAAGCAGCAGAAAAAGAAGGTGCTGTAATTTTAATAGTTATCTTAAAACCTTGTCTTTTTGAAGAATTTGATGATTTAAACCAGTTTCAAGCGATGAATCCACCCAATAGACCTGTAAGTAAAATGGATGAAAACGAAAGAGAAGAACTGTTTGTAAATCTTGTAAGACAAACAAGAAAAGTGCTAAACGAAAAATAAAAAACTGCTGGTAACAGCGGTTTGCATAAATGGCGAAATATGTGGTAAATTCACGTTTATCTTTCGCAAGAAATTTTATCTTAGCCGAAAATAATCGGTTACAAAGTTCGCCACTTTTGCAAGCCGCGACACGTTAGTGGCTATTTTACCGCAACAGAATACTAATCAACATTTTAAATGATTAATGAACAAACTTTCTTTTAACATATTAC
>NZ_JABSNL010000022.1 GCF_013294025.1 Flavobacterium aeripolare | reverse complement strand
CATCTGGTGCTGCTGTTACTGTAACTACTCTTGTAGCTGTAGCATCATCACATCCACCTGAACCTTTAACAGTATAAGTCATTGTAGCAGTTCCAACTTTTAAACCTTTAACTGCTCCTGTTGAAGCATTAATTGTTGCAGTAGTTGCTGCACTAGTTGACCAAGTACCTCCGGTAATAGTAGAAGAAAATGTAGTTGTTCCGTCAACACAAATTGCTTGTATCCCTGATAATGTTCCTACGTTTGGTGCTGCTGTTACTGTAACTACTCTTGTAGCTGTAGCATCATCACATCCACCTGTACCTTTAACAGTATAGGTCATTGTAGCAGTTCCAACTTTTAAACCTTTAACTACTCCTGTTGAAGCATTAATTGTTGCTATAGCTGCTGCACTAGTTGACCAAGTACCTCCGGCAGTAGTAGAAGTTAATGTAGTTGTTCCGTCAACACAAATTGCTTGTATCCCTGATAACGTTCCTGCGTTTGGTGCTGCTGTTACCGTAACTACTCTTGTAGCTGTAGCATCATCACATCCACCTGTACCTTTAACTGTATAAGTCATTGTAGCAGTTCCAACTTTTAAACCTTTAACTACTCCTGTTGAAGCATTAATTGTTGCTATAGCTGCTGCACTAGTTGACCAAGTACCTCCGGTAGCATTAGAAGAAAATGTAGTCGCACCGTCAACACAAATTGCTTGTGTTCCTGATAACGTTCCTGCGTTTGGTGCTGGAGTTATCGTTACTACGACAGGAGTTCTAGGACTTTCACACCCATCAATAGTTTGACTAGCATAATATGTTCTTTCAGTAAGAGCAGTATTTGCTGCTAGGGCAGTTCCTCCAGTTGACGCTGTATACCATTTTACTCCTGTACCAGTCGCAACTAAATTTGAAACTTTAGCAACATCTGTAGAACAGAATGACTGAGCAGAAGCAGTAGGCGCTACTGGATCATATTTAATAGTTATTGTTGCTTCATTTGATTTTAAAGGTGTAACTAAAGTCTTATCCCTAATCGTATAAGTTATAGGAGTTGGATTTCCAATAAATCCTGCCGCTGGCTTAAATGTAACTACACCTAACGCACTTACAGTCCACGCACCTTCATTAGTAACAGTACGAGTTCTATCAATAGCATTAGTCGAAGGAATTAAATCTACAGTACTTACATCTAAATTATCATTAGCATCATTATCATTTGCCGTCACATCTATAACAGCAGATGAACCAATAGTAATACAATTTAAAACATCATCATTAGCTACAGGAGCCGATGGGAAATTAAATGCCACTTCTCCAAAACTTATTGAGCTTTGACGACTATCAGCACTTCTAGTACTACCTAATCTAAAAATCACAGAAGACACATTTATTAAATCTACACGAGCAATAATAAATGTCGCTGTTAATGAAATTTGCGCAACTGAGCTGTTTGGCCCTAGAAATCTAGTAAAGGTTGTAGCTGTACCCGGTGTTACCGCAATGTTTGTAGGGTTCTCTAAACTATAACTACCTGAAGAAGGAATCACAATATCAAAAAACTCTCCACCATCAACATCTATAGCTTCAAGTGTAAACTTATCTAAGATTACCCTTTTTGCAGTTGCTGTATTATAAGTCCCTGTCTCATAAAAATCAAATTGAAATTCAACATAAGCAAGACCATTACTAGCCCCACTCCTAATTTCTGGTTGAAACCTATTAGGATAATTACCATTCGTAGCATTATCAAAAGTATCTAATCTTGCATTACCAGTTATGGCATTCAAGGTTACAATAGCATCTACTTGTTTCCCGTTTACAGTTTTTACATTAGTATATTTATAAACAGCTCCTGCTTGTTTAGCCGTCCCACTTAAAAGTGTCTCGTTATTAAAAACAGGGTTCTGAGCAAATGTATTGGTAAATGAAAACAAGAAAAGCACTAAGATCAATGTCCTTAATGCAAATTTTAATGTTCCAGTAAAATTGTTTGAGTATTTATTTTCCATATTTCGAAAATCTTGTAGTGTTTGTTTGATCAACTGCGATCAATATTCTTTTTTGGTAATCTTCTATTTTAACTAATCTACTTGTCAATGTCTCATAATTAATTTTAAGTGATTCCAAGAATAAAAAATCTTGTCTTTCTCTGCTACAAGAAACACCCTAATATTTGTTTTTTGATCAATTAAACGATTCACATCGCTTTGTAAATTCCCTAATGAACCATTTAGTTTGCTTTGACGCGAAACTAAATTTTCACTTACTTGAAAATTTATCAAATTATTTAATACTGCCGTAATCATAGCAAGTATGAAAAGCGTTGTATTGAAAAGTTTGTATTGAATCATGGTTGTTATTTTTCTTACTATTAAAAGACCAGCTTATTTTAAACGCAAAGATAATTATAAATACAATAATTAAAATTATTGTCTTCTAAATACTTAAATAATCGTTAAAAGACACTTTTAAGCATTCAAATTTTGTAGTGAATTCCTCATTATTAAAAAAGCTAGTAATTTAAATAAGCAGTTTGTTCGGTTGTCAACTTCTAAAATTTAGCAACTATTTCCACATACGTAATTTTTAAATGCATGGATCTTTTGCTTAAATTATTTTTTAAGAGTTTTTCAACAACTGGCTTTTGATAACTTTTTTACTCTTACTATAAGGTAGCAAAAAATAACAATAAATTCAAATTAGCCTTTACCACTAAATAGCCTAAAGTTACTCAACTAGTCAGCTTCACTCAATCTCAACATTCCGCTTTATTATAAATACATTCTTTTACACTAGCGTATTGCTATTACAAAATTTGTTAATAAATTTGGTACTTGACATAGATTCAATGTACTTTTAACTACGTCAGTTTTATTTTCGAATAAAAACCAACCATCACAATCTACATTTAGTAGTAATGTTTAATAATTAATTAAGACCCGTGTTACAACAAAAATATATAGATAGAGAAAAAAGCTGGCTCGCCTTCAATGCAAGGGTACTTCAAGAGGCTGCCGATAATACAGTACCACTGTTAGACCGATTGCGTTTTTTAGGTATCTTTTCTAACAATCTAGATGAATTCTTTAGAGTGCGCTTTGCCGCTATTAGAAGGTTAAGCCTTTCAGGGAAAACAGGTGAAAAAATACTTGGCGGTATTTCTGCCCAGCAATTAGTAAAAGACATTACCGAGATTGTAATAAAACACCAAACAGAAAGTTTATTAATTCTTAAAGGGATCGAAAACGAACTAGAGTCTAAAAACATCTTCATTATTAACGAACACGAAATTTCATCTGAACAAGAGAAATTCTTGAAAGACTACTTTATTCAAAAGTTAAGTCCCGAGTTAGTTACCATTATATTAAATGATTTAGCAGAATTCCCATTATTAAAAGACAACATGGGTTACCTGGCAATAAAGCTGGTAATGAAAGTGGACGCCGAAGTACGCTACGCCATAATTGAGATTCCTAAAACAATGAATCGCTTTCTAGTACTTCCTTCAGAAAACGAAAAGCAATACGTTATCCTTTTAGACGACGTTATAAGACACAACTTAAAAAGCATCTTTAATATATTTGACTACGAAAGCGTCTCTGCTCACATGATAAAAATTAGTCGTGATGCACAATTAGATATTGACAGTGATTTAAGTAAGAGTATGCTCGAAAAAATATCTACTTCGGTTAAAGAGAGACGTATTGGGGAACCCGTTCGTTTTATCTACGACAAGGAAATAGAAACAGATACATTGCAGTTTTTTCTTGACAAAATGAAAATTGTCTCCACAGATAGTATTATCCCCGGAGGTCGTTACCATAATCGAAGAGACTACATGGACTTCCCTAACTTAGGTCGTTACGACTTACTCTATAAAAAAAATGACCCCTTACCTATTCCTGGTCTGAGCTTAGAGGGAAGTATCTTAGAGAAAATCAGTCAAAAAGACTATTTATTGAATGCACCATATCAATCTTTCTCCTACTTAACTAAATTTTTAAGAGAGGCGGCGTTAGACCCCAAAGTTACTTCGATAAAAATCACACTATACAGACTAGCCAAAAATTCCCAAATCATTAGTTCACTAATTAACGCCGCTAAAAACGGAAAAAAAGTGGTGGTTCAAATTGAATTGCAAGCTCGCTTTGACGAAGCCTCAAATATTTCATATGCTGAACAGATGCAAACGGAGGGTATAGAATTAATTTTTGGAATAAAAGGACTAAAAGTACATAGCAAAATTTGTTTGATCGAAAGAAATGAAAACGGTAAAACGAAGCGATATGGCTTTATTTCGACAGGAAATTTTAATGAATCAACAGCAAAGGTGTATACTGATGTTACTTTATTCACTAGTCACCAGCAAATTCTAAAAGACATTACTAAAATATTTGACTTCTTTGATATTAATTATCGAATACACCGTTACAAACATTTAATTGTTTCCCCCCATTACACAAGAACTAGGTTTTACAAATTAATTGATCGCGAAATACTAAACGCAAGAGCAGGTAGAAAATCTTCGATAAAATTAAAAATGAACAGCCTGTCTGATTTTGGAATGATTGACAAGTTATACGAAGCGAGTAATGCCGGAGTTAAAATCCAGTTGCAAGTGAGAGGAATATGTTCCCTAATCCCAGGGGTTAAAGGAATGAGCGCTAACATAGAAGCAATAAGTATAGTAGATAACTACCTGGAGCATGCAAGAATTTACATTTTTGGAAACGGAAGTCAAACTGATGTATATATTTCTTCAGCCGATTTCATGACCCGTAATCTAGATGGCAGAGTTGAAGTGACCTGCCCTATTTATGATCAAGATATCAAACAAGAACTTATCGACAACTTTGACATCGCCTGGAAGGGAAATGTAAAAGCGAGGTACCACTCAAGCGAACTCGATAACAGGTATCGAGATAGTGATGGCCAACCTATATTTAGAGCTCAAATTGAAACTTACAAATATTATCAAGGTAAGGTAGATTCACTAAACGAAACATTTTAACAGGTATTAAAAAGTGATTTTTAGTATTTAAAATTAGCACCCATTAATGATTACATTAAAAAAATATGCTGCAATCGATATTGGATCAAATGCCATGCGATTGCTTATAGTAAATATAGTTGAACAAGAAGGAAAGGAACCTCAATTTAATAAGAGCTCTCTAGTACGTGTACCCATACGATTAGGACAGGACGCTTTTACGGTAGGCGAAATAACCGAAGAAAATATCGAAAGAATGTGTGATGCTATGACTGCATTTCACCTATTAATGAAAGTACACAAAGTGCAATCATATAGAGCATTTGCTACATCTGCCATGCGAGAAGCTTACAACGGTAAAGAAATTGTGGATTTAATCCAAGAAAAGGCAAATGTTACTATCGAGATTATAGATGGTAAAAAAGAAGCAGCCATTATTGCCTCTACAGATTTGCTTTATTTACTAAATACAGACAAAACCTACCTATTTGTAGATGTGGGTGGAGGAAGCACCGAATTTACTTTATTTTCGAATGGAAAAATGGTAAACTCTAAATCATTTAAAGCCGGTACCGTGCGTTTACTAAATAACATGGTGTGCGACATCGTGTGGTCTGAGATAGAAAAGTGGATAAAAACAAACACTGTAGATTTTGAAGAGGTTACTCTAATAGGATCAGGAGGAAATATCAATAAGTTATTTAAGATGTCAGGGATCACTCAAGAGAAACCGTTATCATACATCTACATAAATTCACAATACGCTTTTTTGAACTCACTGACATACGAACAAAGAATTTCAGAACTTGGATTAAACCCCGATCGTGCAGATGTTATCATACCAGCAGTAAGGATTTATTTAAACGCCATGAAATGGAGTGGCGCACGTCAAATATTTGTTCCTAAAATAGGTCTTTCGGACGGAATTGTAAAGGCAATGTATCACGGAAATATTTAGAAATCTTGTCTCTCATTTATTGCCAACAGTTATAAACGGTAGAATAACGAAGTCAATCAATATCAATCTTACGCGCAACTAGCAGGTAGTACAATACTTTCATTACACAAGAAGTTCCAAAAATTTAAAGAAATGTAGTACCTTTGTTTCCTATTGGTATAAATTAAAAAGTATACCAAACGTTTTAAAATTGATCACCAACTTAAAAAAATAGGATAAATTAGAGTAAGTTCTTCCTAAGTTATATGTTATGAATATGAAACCTTATTTATTTATAATTGGCTTAATTGCCAGTAACTTAAACTGCAGCGCACAAGATAGTGCTACTGTCACTACTACTCGAAAAATAAAATCCTATCGCGTTGAAGAGATTATCAACATGAAATTTGGAGGAAGTAAAACTGTATATCATGTCTCAGATCCTAGTTTAATTAGTACAACTAATTTAGGTCCTGACAATATAAGAACCGTTTATGCTCAATACAGCGATGGAAGTTCAGAAGAGGTTGTCATCGACCCTAAAATCATAGTAGCTACAGCTTTAGGTGCTGTAGCTCCTAGAAGAATTATTCCAACACAAAGACCAGCTGCAGTAAGACCCAGAAGACCTGAAGTTGCTACTAAAACAGCTCCAACTCCACCGGTTAAACGACCAGGCGTAATACCAATAAAGAAAGATCCAGTCGTGGAAGCTAGAATTGTGGAAAAAAGGGAACAACCAAAAGTTCAACTACCAGAACCAAAGCCAGAGCAAGCTACTGTAAAAACAATTCAAATAGTAGAAAACAAAATAGAACAGCCTTCAATTGTAACCCCTCAAATAGAGGCAAAAGCTCCCGAAATCACCGCTGTAGCCATTACAAAAGAAGAAGATCAAAAACGTTTAGACCAAGTTATCCGTGATGTTTTAGCAAGCGATACATCAGGAAGCAACAACAGCAAAGAGGAAGAACAAGTCCTCACAAACGACCAATACGCTTATATAGATATCGTTCGTACGTACGAGCAAGTTGCAGAAAGAGGGTTTAAGTCAGCTATATTGTTTAAAAAACTGGCAAACAACTACTATTTTAAAGACAATATGACCCTAGCAGCTAAATATTATAGTGAACTTTTTGCAATGAATGAAACCATCGAAGACGAATTGTACTATCGCTACTCGGATGCACTTAAAAGATTGGGACAAACAGATAAAGCGAAAGAAATCCTTAGTCTAAAGAAAAAATAAGCAACCAACAACGGCTACTTTTAAGCTATAAAGAAAGAATACACAGGCAACATAGTTGAGTCAATTAAAACTATAGCTGAGTAAATAACTGCTATTCCATTAATTGTAAATCTTGAATTTGCTTCAAATAACCGCGAACGTACTTATCCACACAGCGCTCCAAATAGTTCTCTTTCTGCATCCTCTCCATTTATTTTTACTACTATTTCCAATTAAATCAGCAAATAATCCGTGCATCAGCGCTAAAATAATTCCACTATAGATTACTGGTACATACGCAATACTACATAGCTATTATAGACTCCAGCAGACGCCAAATTATTTGGAAATAGCCACAATTTGAATACAATGCCATCACTCTTTACCTTGGAAATAAGTATAAGCAAGCATACAACAAAGCAATACGTATTCCTTTTATCCAATATCAAACAAAATCTTAGGAAAAAAAAGCGTTTTCAGACACGCACAATATTTTACTTACAAGGGTTAGTCAAAGATGGAAAAGAGCCCTAAAAAACATTTATTAGTGGCAAAATAGGCACAAAAAGACTCTAGCATAGATAACTATATTTGATTTTATATGTAGGACTGCTATAAAACCCCATTTTATTAGTATTTGCATTATATTAGCTCATCCTAATTTTTCATAGCCCAGGAGGAGAAAGTAATATATACTATCATAGAAATTCTGTCTACAATAATTAGAAAGACTTTGACTTCTTATATTGGTAAAGCATGTTATAAGCTAATTATACCACACAGACATGTAAAGCAAGAATAAACTCTAACACACTGATTTCATCTACAACCAAAGTATAATTGATTTCAGGAAAACTTAGCTAATTTCAAATGACATACATAAATCCCCATTGCTATATAACCTTTTCAGGCAAGATTATCATGCCATCCTTACTCAGGCTAAGAAACCTGCTAATTGGAGTTAAAAAACACATTAAAATAGCTTAAAACTAACAAGTATCCATATGTCTATCCAACGAAAAGAAAGCCTACTAAACCAAAAGAGCTGTTTTCTAGTTCTGGCAATAATTTCACATTGACCAAACATCACGCAATCAGTAAATCTTACTAAACTAGATTAGTCCCGATTAATCCCGAGTATTCCCGATAGCTATCGGGAGGAACTCCCACAATACTTCATAGTTTTACACAACAAAAAACCCTGATTCGGATGAATCAGGGTTTTTAGAGATCCTGAAATAAATTCAGGATAAAGAAAGACGACCCCCGATAGTTATCGGGAGGGACTCCCACAATACTTCATTATCTTATAAAACAAAAAACCCTTATCCGATTGGATAAGGGTTCTTAGAGATCCTAAAATAAATTCAGGATAAAGAAAGGCGACGACATACTCTCCCACATAACT
>NZ_JABSNL010000021.1 GCF_013294025.1 Flavobacterium aeripolare | reverse complement strand
ACTTCTCTTCTAAACTCCATTTCTTGTATTTCATATCTCAAATGTACTATTTGAAATTTAGAATATCACTCTGAACTTATAAGGGGCTAAAATAATTTCAATCATTCCAGTTAGAAAATTCCAACCAATAAGTTTGTCTTTTATTATTATTTTATTTGGATCATTAAATTCAATTATCACTTGTTGTGCAAGTTCTAATTTTACAAATATTGTATTGTTTTGTTCTGAATAATTGTAATCATATTTATTCAGGAAGTTTAACACTTTTTCTTTTTCCATATCTATTCAGTTTCTGTTTTCGTTTCTGTTTTCGTTTCTGTTTTCGTTCCGCCAAAATGACGCACAACGTGTCGCGGCTTGCAGAAGTGGCGAACTTCGTGACCGATTATTTTCGGCTAAGATAAAATATCTTGCGAAAGATAAACTTGAATTTACCACATATCTAGCCATTTTTGCAAACCGCTGTTGTACGACGTATTTTTTAGTTCAATAGATTTATTTCATTTCCTGTTAACATTTCAATAACTTTTTTTGCAGTTTCAATTGATATTATTCCACTTAAACTTAAATCAATAAATTTGCCTTTTATAATTTCGCTCCAATTTTTTTTGTTTAGTTTTTTGGTTAATTTTCGTAAATCATTAATTTCGTTAAATACTACTTCTTGTCCAAATCCCAATTTAGTAACCATTTCTTGAATTTCATTTAGTTTTTCAAAAAGATTTTCTTGAACTTCTTTCGAAAAAAAGTCGTTTTCAGTTTCCGTTTTACTTTCATTAATATACCATTCAAAAATTTCAGCAAATGGCTCCCAAAAATTAGCGATAAATTCATCTTTCCAATCCCTATAATTCCCACTTGATTTATACCACTTATTAGCTAGTTCAATGTAGTAATTTGAATGTTTTTTTTCAATTTTATATTTTTCTACTATTGTAAAAAAAGCAAATGCACCTTGTAATTCTCGATCATTTAATCCGTTCGTAATTTCTTTATAATATTTATAATTTCTTAAATTTTCAGTTATGTAAATTTTGGATTTAAGTTCTAAAAAATCTTCATTTATTCTTTCTAATATTCTATTTGCAATTTCTTGTTGATAAAGGAAATTAAAAATCTGATTTAATTTTGTGTCCAAATTTTCAAAACTTGAATTTGTTATATCTATTGAATATGATTCAAATTTATTTATTAACTCTTCAGAATTTAATTGTCTCATTTTTCGTCATTTTGGGTAATATGTCGTACAACGTGTCGCGGCTTGCAGAAGTGGCGAACTTCGTGACCGATTATCTTCGGCTAAGATAAAATTTCTTGCGAAAGATAAACGTGAATTTACCACATATCTCGCCATTTTTGCAAACCGCTGTTGTGCGACGTTACTTCAGTTCACGAATATTTCTCTGTGTATTTTTTTTCTTCGTTTTAAATGCTTTTCCAATATCGTGTAAATTATATAATCCTCTTTTTGTTGAATTTTCTAATTCAAATCTCAAATCAGAAATTTGCTGATAATATTTTTTACCCAAATCAATTAATTCAGCATTAGATTTTCCATCAGTTTTAATATTTAAGTTGTAAAAAAGTTCATTTAACTTTTCTAAATTCTGAGTTGTTTCATCATCTATCCACAAACTAAAACTAATAGCAATAATCATATTTTTTTGAAAATCAAAAAATTCAACATCACTATAAGAAAACATCATATGATATGGTTTATTATCACTTTCATCGAGTACAACGGTTTTAAGAACCGCTAATTGACTTTCTATGTATTGATATGCAACTAATCTTTTCTTTAATATTTCTTTATAATACTCATTTTTGAAATCGAGTTTTTTAAGTTTGATAGAAATGATATATGAAACAAGTACCGAAACTATTCCAGACACAAAAGTACTAGTCAAAATTAATTGGAGATTTTCCATATTTAGTTAGATTTTTAACCGCAAAATCGGCAATGTCGCACAACGTTTTGCGGCTTTACGATGGTGCAAGGCTTCGTAAAAATTAATTTTTCTGTTTTATGTTCTTTTTCTGGCGAAACGGTGATTCCACAAAATCCTTGCATCTTGTAAAACCGCTGTTATGCCTCGTTGTTTTGTTTATTCCTATTTTCCACGGCAATTTAAGAATCTTTTCTTACTTTCGTCATTCTAATTTCTGTTTTATGAAAAACTTACTCTTATGTTTACTAGTTATATTTTTATACAGTTTCTCTTCAACAGAACAAAATAAAATTGACAGCTTATCTTTACGAATCAAGTCTTTAGAGTCAACTATTAAAAATAAACCTGTTTTACCTACAACTGATTATAAGGAAACTTTTTACCTCACTCAACTAAATAACTCCGTTACCTTAATTTTAAGTGTTATTGGTTTTGCACTTGTTTTTGCTGGTTTTTCTTCTTACCATTTTATAAACGAAAGATTTAGACTGCAAGAACGTTCTATTGAACAACAGATTACAAACGTAATCTCTAACTCTCAATCTCTTATTGCTCAAAGTGCAGCTGAGCAAGCTATCTTCAAAACAGAAGTTTCTGTGAAATTGGGCGAATATGAAAAAAATTATAAGAAATATGAAAGTAGACATATTGATTTTGAGTTTGTTTTAGATTATATACAAGGTAGTTTTTATGCGAATTTATTTAATAAGTCTGTTGAGGAAGAGGATGCGGAGATGAGTTTATATTACGCATTAACCACCTTTTCATACTTTACAAATTGTTGTATTAGCAAATCTGCTAAAAGCGATAACGGATTTAAAAATGAAAGGGTTAATTATATAATAACATCTTTAAAAAATATAAAAGAGGTAAAAATGTATAGTGTTGATTCAACTTTTGGTGGTACTATTTATAATAATATAAGTAATATACGAAAATTAGAAAACATTGAAATTGATACCCTGCTTTCAGAAGTTCAATCTTCAATTACTTATGAAATTAGAAAAATAAGTTAGTTTATTTTCTTACTTTCGGCACTCATTTTAAACTTTTAAATATGCGAACAGATTTAAGTACTTTTGAATTTCAAATTATATCCAAACAGTCTCTACCAGTATCTGTCGTTGATTGGGAGTATATAAAAACAGATAAAGATGATGTAACTCCACAAATTTTAAACTTTAGTTTTGATGTTGTAAAGACATCCGATGGATTTGAAATTACTGTAAATTCAGACGTCTTAATTTCTTGTTTTGTGCTTCACAGTATTTCAGTAACCAAAGGCACTTTTTACCGATATAGTAGCAAGTCAATATTCTATATAAACACCAATAAAATAAACTCGATTATAGTTTCTGAATGTTCTCAGGCTCATTTTGTTGGCTGTATAAATGAAATACTTTTTGACACAAGAGATAAGACTGAAACTAAGAACCCTTACCTACTAAAAGTACCAAGTCTAAGTAAGATTATTCTAAACGTAGAGTCCTGCGATTATAACTATAATTTGTAATAGCTTTCAACACATTACTTTTTCCAAAAATTTTAAGAACTATTTTAATTAAAAACTGTTTCATTCTGTTACTGTTTTTTAGTAACGTCTATTTCTCAAAATCACTGTTTCCGTTTCTTTTATGCGGAAGTTCTTGTACAATGAGGCATAACGTCTCGTGGCTTTGCGAGGTTGCGAACTTCGTAACCGAGATTTTTCTGCTAAGATAAAATTTCTTGCGAAAGATAAACTTGAATTTTGCACATATTTCGCAATCTCGCAAAACCGCTGTTGTAAGCAGTTTTTATTGTTTTTCCGATATTTCAAATCTAAGTTTGGCAAGTTCTTTCGTATCTTCTTTTGGACTTGTAATCATATCAAATCTTATTTCAATTAAAAAGGTTTTTGATAATTGATTAGAATGTATATCTGTGTATTTTACAATTAGTTCTAATAATGGAAAGAAATCTTTAATGGACTTTGTTTGTTCTTTTCCACTTATTTGATTTACCATATATAACCAATATAAATTGATAAAATAATCTGGTATGACAATTTCTGTTTTTCTATTTTCATTTCCGTACGGTAAAATAAAATTGAAATTTCCTCCAGCATTATATTCAACAATATCAAAAGCCCATTCAATATTTTGCAAAATGGAATCTATAATAATATACTCTTCGTTTTTCTCCCATTTTACGCTCTCATCGTTACACATAATTTCTTTGGCATTTTCAAAGTCAAAATTCCAAGTCCATCTAACATTTTTTGCAACACCAAAACCAATATTATTAATACCAATCTTCAATTCATTAAATCCTCCAATTTTTGAATTTTCTTTTTTTCTATTTTTGTATGAATAGAGATAGACTGATTTATTTTCTTCGTCAAAATCTCCTTTATAAACATAAAAAGAGAAGTTTGCCATATTTATATCAGGAAAGTAACTATGAACTCTTTGTTTACGCATTTCATTAATCGTTAGCAAAGCGATAATTGCAGTAAGTAGAGTTATCATAGCGATAACAATGTTTATCCAATCTGCAGTTGTTATGTTTTGTAAAATTTCCAATTGTTCTTGTTTAAGGTTTTCGTGCGGTAAAATTGCTTACAACGTGTCGCGGCTTGCAGAAGTGGCGAACTTCGTGACCGATTATTTTCGGCTAAGATAAAATTTATTGCGAAAGATAAACGTGAATTTACCACATATTTCGCCATTTTTGCAAACCGCTGTTACCTGCTGTTTTTTTGTTTTCAATTGGTTATTAAGTCTTCTGGATAAAATCCATATTTCATATATACTTTTCCTTGCTTGATTTCGAAATAGGGTTCTGGAAAAGTATCTTCTAATTTTCCGCCAGATTGATAGCGAGAAATGATGATTGGTTCCGCCATATCAACTTTGTGAGGTTCTTTGTTACTTTTTCTTATGGTATTACTATGTTCATAAAAAATGGGGGATGCCCAATTTCCATTTTTCATTCTGTAAACTGGTTCATATCGATATGTATTAAGTTCATCACAACCTTTGGCAACAAATAAAAGAAGATTTTCAAATTCATAATATTTTACTTTTATACTATGGTCATATAATACACAATCAGCAATTTCAAAATCTATATTTTTAGAAATTTTTTTTAATATTTCATACTTTGATTTATATTTTGAATGAGGTATATAATCGTTACAATAATTTGGTTGGCTAAGACGATTAATATCTATCTTTTTTCCAATGAATATATATTTATCTGGATTTTGTATGTTACAAGGAATATATTCTACACAAGGGTCAGTCTTTTGAGAAAATGTAATTTGTAAACTAAATGCCAGAATTATTATAAAAAATGTTTTCATTATTTGATTTTTTATTAAATTACTGAGTTCTTCGATTCTGCGGCAAAATAGCAGGTAACGTCTTGGCGCTTGGCGTGGTTGGGGACTTTTGAAACCGAGTATTTTCGGCTTAACGTAAAGGTAATTAAAAAAACGCTAATTCCACTAAATCCCCAATCACGCCAAACGGCTGTTAGCAGTAGCCTTTTTTTACGTAACGTCATAAACATAAGTTACGATTTCATTTGTTAATAGAGTTTCTTTCAATATGGGTTCTATCTTATCCCAAGTTCCGCCTGCAAGTCCACAACCAATTCTGGGTAAATGAACAGACGCATTATTTTCTTTTGCAAATTCGGCGACTTTATTAAGTCCACTTCTTATTGCGTCATAGCGAATAGGAGCATTGCCATTTTCGTCTTGATTTATTTTATGCTGTCCAATAAGATTTCCAATCCAAATGTCATTTTCAACTTTTATAAATTGTATTTCTCCAAGTGAAAAATTGTCTTGGGTTTTAAACCACTTTCTATATTCTTTTTCAGGTTCTTTCCAACGTTTAGAAATTGCCATTACAAATCCTTTTCCCCAACCTCCAATATCATTACAAATATGTACAATAATTTTATTGTCAGTTGTTTTAGGTTTTGTGGCATCTCCAATAAGATAATTTATTTCATTTTCCATTGATTTTCAAAATCATTTTTATCGATTGTGTATTCTTCAAATTCTAAAAGGTCAATTTTTTGGTCAGCAAGAAATCCAAATTCGTCTTCAATAGAATCTTCACTGTATTTTAGTCTTTTACCATTGTCATAGATTTCAATTTGTCGCAATATTTCTCCTTTTTGATTGGATTCAAAATAATAAATACAAGTTCCCCAAGTTTCAGATTTTTCTTTCCGAACTTCATTAAAATGTCTTTTGTAGTATAGTTCTGTCATAAGGTTACTGCTAACGTGTCGCGGCTTGCAGAAGTGGCGAACTTCGTGACCGATTACTTTCGGCTAAGATAAAATTTCTTGCGAAAGATAAACGTGAATTTACCACATATTTCGCCATTTATGCAAACCGCTGTTGGCAGTAGTATTTTTATTTTCCTACTACATATATTCCAATCCAATTTTTTGGAAAGCCTTTTTCTTTCCATATTTCATTAAATTTTTTTCTGCCCCAAAAATCACCTGTCACATAAAAAACGGCGTAGAATAATTTATAAGTAGAATGATTTGAATAGCCAACTACATCTACTAAAATTTGGTCTATCGTTGCTTTTAATTTTTCCTCTGTTCGAGCATATTTATATTCAATAGCAGTATTTAAAGAGGGTAATAAAATGTCTGGTTTATATTCTTGTGCTATTGATATAAAAGGAGTTGTTGGATAGTTTGCAGTTGGAAAAACACCTTTACAAATAACTTTTACTGCGTTATAAACTTCCGTTTCAGATTTTGGAATTTTATTTAAATCTTTTAAGATGACAGCTGTATTTTCTAATATGTTTTCTAAATAATATATTCCTGTTCTTTTTCGTAAATATTCGTCATTTTTTTGTCCAAAGAATTCATATGTTTTGAGAAATCTCCATATATCACTCAATAATGCACTATAATTTTGTTGGTTATAAGAATCGTATTCTGATGATAAAATATCACTTCTTAGTTCTAATTTTGGAGATATAACATTTTTAAACTGCTTTAGGTATTCTATTTCATTTCTTCCCTCAATATAGCTACATATCAATAAATAAACACTTTTAGCATTGTCAATGAATTTATCCTCTAAAGAGTCAGAATACATTTCATAACCAAGGTCAGGTTCTTCGTGATTATTTTGAAGGGAATAGAATTCATTACGATTATCTATATCGTAATAATTTGAACTCATTTCATATAAGATTTTCTGAATTTGTTCTTCTCTAAATTGATTTAGTGAATCCATTTAATATTTTAGTTTTAGTTTCTTGAATTCTCCTTTTCTGCGGTAATATTACTGCCAACGTGTCGCGGCTTGCAGAAGTGGCGAACTTCGCAACCGATTATTTTCGGCTAAGATAAAATATCTTGCGAAAGATAAACGTGAATTTACCACATATTTCGCCATTTATGCAAACCGCTGTTAGCCGACGTATTTTTACGACATCCAAGTATCTTCCATTTTTTTGATTATCCAATTTCCGTTAATTTCCATTATATATATTCGGTAACCTCTTCCGCATCTTCCACAATAACTAAAACTACCTTCTAAAACTCCATTTTTTTTATTCTCGTCGAATTTTATTCTTGAAATTTCAAGTAAACCAGAAAACACAAAATCATATTTTTGTTCATATAATAAAACTCTATGATGTTTTAATAGAATATCTGCTTTTGGAAAGTCAGACATATTTTTTATTTTAAATTTTCTGTTTAACTTAATTTTTGAATAATCAAACTTGAAATCGCTGTAGTTTGAGTTTAATAATTTTAATTCTCCAGATAATCTTTCTTGTCCATAATTCAATAAATATTGGTCGAAACCTATAAATATTTTAGATGTATCATTATCAACTCTTTTTTGTTCTGTTTTCCAATTCTGATAGTTGATTCTTTCTTCATTTGTAACATTTGAAGTGTCAACTTTTACGAGTCTTCCTTTATTCCAAGTTTCTTTTCCAAATTTTGGTGGCGGATTCATCTTTCTACTATCAACGCAAATAGAGTCAACTATTTTTGGGAAAATTTCAGTCAACACATATTTTTCAAATTCCACGTCATCTACTTTCTTTTCAAAATTTGAAAAAAGGATTAATAATGAAAGTAAAAATGTTATTTTTAGCAGTTTTTTCATAATATGTTGGCTAACGTTTCGCGGCTTGCGGAAGTGGCGAACTTCGTGACCGATTATTTTCGGCTAAGATAAAATTTCTTGCGAAAGATAAACGTGAATTTACCACATATTTCGCCATTTTTGCAAACCGCTGTTATAAGCCGTATTTTATATTTAATTCGTCTAATTCTTTTTTACTATTGTCCACTGCAATCCAAGTTGATATATTTTCATTGTCATTCTTTTCGATTTTCTTTCTTGTTGCTACTAAGAAATGTAAGTACATTTTTTCATTGATTTCCAAGTTAGGAATCATACTTTCAAAACCAAAATCTATGTAATTCGTAATTGGTTTTTCCAAACTTATTTCATTTTTTAGCCTTATTGGAAACCAATCATTATTTTCGGCTCGCCATTTTATAACTTCTCCATCTTCGGTTCCAATATGTAGCAGTTCTGTTCGATTTTCAATTTCAACGGCATCTAAATTTTCGCCACTATTATAATCCCAAGTTGTTTCAGTATTGTTGTTTTTTAGTTTGCAGAGAATATTTAGTTTTTCAGATTTGTTAGTTTTCTTTTCAATATAAATTCTCCAACCTTTTGAATTTTCAATTTTCATATGTTTTGGAAAGTTCATTCTGCTCAAATCAATAACTACAACTTCTATTTTATAATTTTTGGTTTCTACTTCTAAACTGTCTTTCACCGAATATTGTACTGGATATTCAGATTTTATTGACAACTCAATTTCGCCAATATTAGTTTCAAATGTATCTCTAAGTATCGTTTTCATAATATGGCTTATAACGTGTCGCGGCTTGCAGAAGTGGCGAACTTCGTGACCGATATTTTTCGGCTAAGATAAAATTTATTGCGAAAGATAAACGTGAATTTACCACATATTTCGCCATTTATGCAAACCGCTGTTACCAGCTGGCATTATTCTTTCTGGGCTATTTCAGTTAAAACATTTGTGATTGTATTTTTAAATTGTCCATCTGTATATCCAAGCGCAATTCCAATAGCCTCTAATCCACTTGGATTTTTATCATCAGAACTAACAACTAAACCATTTTCTAAAATTTCATTTCTTTCAATTTGAATTGCTAAACTCAACACTTCAAATTCGGTTAACTTTGGATAATCAGTTTTTAACTCTTTAGCAATTTCTGAGTAATTTCTAACTTTTATTTTCATTTCTATTTTATTATTTAAGTTTATAATTTTCTTGCGTTAACAAATGAAGTAAAGACCATACTGGACTTGTGATATATTTAATTTCAAATTGTCTTAAAGCGTTTGGTCCTTCTAAATAAAGATTTGGATATTCTTTATAAGCATCAATTCCAATAATTAATTTGTCAAAAGGAATTCTTGTGTCTTTTCCATTTTCACGCGAAACATAGACAGCATTATTTGTTTCTCTTATGTAACCAAAACTATTATAATCTTCAATTTGAGAACTTTTCATATCACTAAAACGTTGAAGAATTTTACCTAATAATATTTTAGAATCCATAGATATATTCGTTTTTTTTTCGTTTTGCGCGGCGCTTGCTGGTAACGTGTCGCGGCTTGCAGAAGTGGCGAACTTCGTAACCGATTTTTTTCGGCTAAGATAAAATTTCTTGCGAAAGATAAACGTGAATTTACCACATAATTCGCCATTTTTGCAAACCGCTGTTGGCAGCTGGCTTTATCTTCGTAAAAATAAATTTTTCATTTTCATTGTTTTCGCCTTTTGAAACTACAAATCCATTGCTCTTTTCGAAGTCAAAAACACTTCTAATTAATATTTTATTTGGTTTGTAGAAAACATATACATTTTCGCCACCACTTTCTGAAATGAATAATCTTGAAGTCGGATATGAGCGGTTAGTTTTTATTATTAAAGCATCTTTAGTTTGCGATTCAACACTCCAGTTTTTTTGTTTTGCGAGCTCATTAACTTTTTCAATTAATAATAATCCATCCTCGTTAGTTTCAACTGATAAAAGTTTGAGTCGACTTCTCTGATAAACAAAACTAATCACGCTCAATATTGTAAAAAAGAAGCCAATTTTAGTTTGGATATTATTTAATTTTAAGATTATTGTTGAGATATTTTGTAAACCATTTGTAAAGCTAAATATTGCTACTAAAAACAATAAAATAGAAAGCCTGTAATGAATTAAGTATTCATAAAATTTCAGTTGAATTCTTTCTTTTTCAATTGATTCTTTGATTAAATTACTTTCCATTTAGGTTCGATTTTTTTTTTCAAGCTTGCTGCCAACGTGTCGCGGCTTGCAGAAGTGGCGAACTTCGTAACCGATTATTTTCGGCTAATATAAAATTTCTTGCGAAAGATAAACGTGATTTTACCACATATTTCTCCATTTTTGCAAACCGCTGTTGGCAGTAGTTTTTTATTCATATGATGCGTATAATCCTTTATTCCCAAACATCGAAAACGAATAATTCAATATTTTGTTTTTATCATTTTCTAAACTTTTTGGAATTGGATGAGGAACTGGATAAACTAAAACATAACTATGAATTAGAAATTGTACAACTTTAAACTCAAAAAATTCATCTTCTTGGTCAATTTTATTATCGTCTAAAACTATTAAATCAACTTTAAATCCCGATTTGGTTGGAATATAATTACAGAAATATACTAATTCTCCCGTCCAACTTCTTACAAAGAATATAAAATTGACAAATTTATAAATATCCCATTTTTCCTCCATTTTAGAAGATTTAAACAAAATTCCATCAGGTAATTGCTGTCCTTCCGTTTCGAAATTTAAATCAACCTCACATTTTGCTCCGTTTTCAGGGAATTTCCCAATATATTCAGATCCATCAATATTTCTCAATTCCAAAAATTTATTCGCAATTTCTTGATTTTGAGTTGTTGAAATCATTTTAAGTGCATATTCTCTGCAATCGAAAATTCTCATTTTAAAAGGATTTTCACTTGCTTCAATCCATAAAGATTCATAAACAATTTCATCTTTGTCTTTTTCACCAAAACTTATAACATCACCAACTTTTAAGTTGTCTAATTTAGATTGAGTCATTGTTGAAGAGAGAAAAGAAGTATTTTCAGATTCAGTAATCTCTTGTTTTGGATTAGTTTTTAATTCAGATTTTGTTCCAAATATTCTTTTGAATATGTTCATTCTACTACGATTTTTGTTAAAATTACTGCCAACGTGTCGCGGCTTGCAGAAGTGGCGAACTTCGTAACCGAGATTTTTCGGCTAAGATAAAATTTCTTGCAAAAGATAAACGTGAATTTACCACATATCTCGCCATTTATGCAAACCGCTGTTACCAGAAGTACATTTATTCGCCAAGTAATTCTTCCACTTCTTTTTGCAAAACTGGTAAATTTCTAATTACAATTCCCCAAATTACATCATCAGAAACTGAGTCATATCCGTGAATAATTCTATTTCTAACATCTACGATCTTTCTTGAGTTCGAAATTACAATTTCGTTATCAAGTTTCAGAATTCGGTTCATTGCTTCACCAATTATTTCAATATTTCTTTCAATAGCTCTTTTTGTTCTTAAATCATTTTGGTAAACCTCAAATAATTTTGGAGTATCAATATAATAGCTTTCAATTTCATTGATAGAACTTAAAATATCATAAAGCCAAGTTTTAATATCATTGTCCATAGATCAACTGTTTTTTTTGATTTATAGTTTTTCTAAAAAAAGGATTTTTTATTGCTTTTTCCTCAAGTAAATCGACACTTCGTTTGAAAATATTTTCTAAAGAAAATTTTAAATCATAATAATTATCTCCATAATCTAGAACATCTAATTGTTGAAAATCTACAATCAGATCAATATCACTTTCGGCATTAAATTTATCATTTAAAACTGAACCAAAAGCATATAGTGATTTAACTTTATGTGATTTACATAAGTTTAAAATGTCTTTTATATGACTTTCAATCAAATTCATTTTTATCTATTTTTTTATAAAAGTAATCAAAAGAAATTTAGTTGTATAATTTATTGTGAATTTCCGCAATTTTGGGCGTATTTCTGGTAACGTGTCGCGGCTTGCAGAAGTGGCGGACTTCGTGACCGTAATCTTTCGGCTAAGATAAAACTTCTTGCGAAAGATAAACGTGAATTTACCACA
>NZ_JABSNL010000020.1 GCF_013294025.1 Flavobacterium aeripolare | reverse complement strand
ACTTCTCTTCTAAACTCCATTTCTTGTATTTCATATCTCAAATGTACTATTTGAAATTTAGAATATCACTCTGAACTTATAAGGGGCTAAAATACCAGCCAGTAACAGCGGTTTGCAAAAATGGCGAAATATGTGTTAAATTCACGTTTATCTTTCGCAAGATATTTTATCTTAGCCGAAAATAATCGGTCACGAAGTTCGCCACTTCTGCAAGCCGCGAGACGTTGGCAGAAAGTTAAAAAAACTGCACAATAGAACTTTAACGTAAAAATTTCATTATTTTTGTATTGAAACAATTATTAAATAATGAAATATCCGAGATACGAATATTCAGCTGAAGCAGAATTAAACTTTTTTGAATTTGAAAGCAATGGACCAAAAGGCAAAATATTCAAATTGGTACAATATACAGAAATGAATATTGTAGGATATTATAATTTAGCCTTTGGCGATTTAGATTTAAAAACACGTGAAATAAATGATGGTATAATAACTAATAATGGAGATGCTACAAAAGTTTTAGCAACTGTAGTTTCTACTGTTTACGCTTTTACAGGTAAATATCCTGAAGCTCATATTTTTGCGACAGGCAGTAGTGAAGCAAGAACAAGATTATACAGAATGGGAATCACCAATAATCTGGAAGAATTGAAAACTGATTTTTATGTCTATGGACTAAAAATTGACGAAACATTTGAAACATTTGTTGTTGGAGAAGATTATTTAGGCTTTTTAATAACACGAAAAAAATAAAATTATGAAAGTAGAAGATTTAAACAAAGCGAAAATACCAGTAGTGAAAATTAATAAAAAACTGGAAGAATTTAAAGGAAAAATAATGTTTCCAGAGAAACTTGAATTGGCAAATAAAATGCTTGAAAGAGTTAAACTTCCAGTAGAAACGGTAAAATAACCTTCTGCCAACAGCGGTTTGCAAAAATGGCGAAATATGTGGTAAATTCACGTTTATCTTTCGCAATAAATTTTATCTTAGCCGAAAATAATCGGTTACGAAGTTCGCCACTTCTGCAAGCCGCGACACGTTGTGCGTCATTTTAAAAAACCGACACCATTGAATAGAACGAATGAAATAATATCAATAAACTCCATTAGTCAAATTCCGACACTCGAAGCAATTCGAACAATACCACGTGAGCACACATTAAAACTCATTTTTGAAAAGGGAGTTGAAAATAAAAGACAAGCAGTAGGACAAAATCTAAAAACTGAACTTGTTGGCTTTCAAGTTGGAATACATACAATTGAACCAGAAATAAACATATGTAAGCTTATAACCGACAAAGAAATTGATGACAATCAAGACTTTTTTGAGCAATGTGCGAAGGATTACAGACAATTAGGCTAAGAATTACTATATAAGTTGGTAGACAAACTTGACTTGAAATTAAATAAGGACTTTCCAATGGATACGTTTAACGAACTTAAACGAGACAGTAGGCAAATTGGAAAACTTGAAAATTGGAGATATTTCCTTCACGGATTTCATTGCGGTTTTGAAAACAAGACAACAGGACAAATTATAGAAGTCCCTCTTGTATTTGGACAAGAATTTGGAGATTTAGACCCTTACTTTTTCTCAAAATTCGTAAAATCTACACCGAAATACAAACCTCTGCCAGTTGATATTTTTGAAGAATATGCTGACGGAAAAAGGATAAATGAAAGAATGCTAACACTTGGTAAGTTTGAAAAAATAAGTTCTAATATTGGCAACCATTATGGAATTGTGGTTGCTGAAAGACCAAAAGTAGAAATCAAATCCCATTTGGACTTGGAAAAATTGTACAAAGAGCAAAACAAACAAACTGAAAACCCTAAATTTAATTTTTGGAATTTTATAGGACTGAAAAAATAAAAACGAACGCACAACAGCGGTTTGCAAAAATGGCGAAATATGTGGTAAATTCACGTTTATCTTTCGCAAGAACATTTATCTTAGCCGAAAAATCTCGGTTACGAAGTTCGCCACTTCTGCAAGCCGCGACACGTTATAGCCAATTTACAGAAAAATGGAAATCCTGAAAAAATACACCGAACTGCAATATAGCAATTTAACAATAATTAAAAGTTATACTTGTATGCTTTTAACGATTAATCCAGAATATAAAGTTTATGGTTCAGGTGTGTTCATACAAGTCAAAAATCATTTTTTTCTTGTTTCTGCTTCACATGTTCTTGATAATTTTGAAAACCTAGTTATTCCATTAGAAAAAGGAAAAAACTTATTTAAACCAGGAGGAATAACATATATTAATGAGTTTTTTATAAGCAGGGAAAAGGATTCTGTTGACATCGGATTTTTGGAATTAGATAAAGAAAGTGTAGAAGAATTATTAACTACTTATAAATTCTTAAAAGACGATGATTTAGCAATTAATCATAAATTTGAAAATCAACCATATTATACTTTTCTTGGATATCCTACCACACTTTCAAAGATTTCACAAAGCAAAAACTCTTTCCATAGTTATCCATTTTTTCAATTTTCAACTCCAGCCAAGGAATGTGAATATATGAAATACAATAGAAACATAAATTCTAATATTGTAACATCTTATGAAAGGAAAAAATCATATAATTTAAAAATTAATAAATTTGCTGTAGGTCCAGATTTACATGGAATCAGCGGTTGTGGATTATGGTTTACTGATCCTATGGATATATTTACTCAAAATAAAAGACCGAAATTAACTGCAATAATGACAGATTGGCCAATTAAAGATAGAACAAAAGTTATAGGTACGAGAATAGATATATTAACAGAATTTCTTAGAAAAAAATTAAATTTACAACTTCCTGAATCTAATATCATTTCGGTAAAATAAACTGGCTATAACAGCGGTTTGCAAAAATGGCGAAATATGTGGTAAATTCACGTTTATCTTTCGCAAGAAATTTTATCTTAGCCGAAAATAATCGGTCACGAAGTTCGCCACTTCTGCAAGCCGCGACACGTTATGCGGCAGCTTAGGACAAACGTAAACAAACAAACGACAAACAGAAATGGAAGCATTATTTCACTTCATATTTGAACTAGTTAAAATTTCAATTTTAGGTTGTATTTATGCGACCTTTACGCTTTTGACTATTAAAATAATTGGTCGCTACAAGCCTGACAGTTGGTTTGACAGAGTTTCACAAAAGAAATTAAAACTTTGGTTTATAAGCGGACTTATTATTTCGGTTGGACTTTTCTTTTATATGTTCACTTATTATGGTGACCACGGACTTGGGGACGGACCAAAAATACCAATTGGACACGAAATAGTCATTGACAATACAAATTGGACCGAATATGGTTATATTAAAGGAATTCAAACGTCAGACAACATAGATATCGAAATGACCAAATTTATTGTTGTGGACAATATGTTAATCGGAAACCTTGATAGTTGGTTTTATGACTTTCAAAACTCATATTTTATTTATGATTTGAAAACCAAAGAAATTAATGAATTTAAAAATATGACAGAATTTGACACATTTGTAAAAGAAAACAAATTACCTACTTCTGAAGAACTTTTGACATTTGAAGAGAATTACCGAAAACATTGGAGCGGTTGGAGATTTTGGTTTTTACCGTAGAAAAAAAGTAGAAATAAATAAACATAAAAAACTAACGAAACAATGATAAGAAAAGAAAGCCGACCGCATAACAGCGGTTTGCAAAAATGGCGAAATATGTGGTAAATTCACGTTTATCTTTCGCAATAAATTTTATCTTAGCCGAAAGATTACGGTCACGAAGTTCGCCACTTCTGCAAGCCGCGACACGTTGGTGGCAATTATACCTCATAATCAAGAATCTAACACAACAAATGACAGAAAAAATACTTAAAGGAAAATTACTTTTTTATTCAGAACAAGGAATGGAAGGTGGGTATTTATCATTCCAAGACAGCGAATATATAACTTTAAATTCAGCAACATTTGGAATAAATAATAACTGCAAAGTATGGGACAAAAGTAATACTAACCGACAAGGTTTGGCATCAAATGCAGAATTTTTCATAGAGAATAATTGGTTAGAATTTCCTGACCCAATTTGGAAAGACAAAGATTTTGAAATTTCTTCTCTATATTGTGGCGAACAAAATGGAGACTTAAATGCAGACAAACGACTTTCTGAAAAATATAGCTTTAAAATAAAGTATTCAGTTGAAAGACTTAATGAAACTTATGGACAAGGAAATTGGAAAATTGATCGAAACCTACCAAATGTAATTTTGAAAGATGGTAGTCTTTTGCATTTTGGTGATACACCAACCACAATTCCCTCGAGACCCTATGGAATACCTCAAGGTGCCACGTCAAGGGTTACCGTAAAATGGAACGATGGAATTATTCAACACGAAATTCTTTCTGAAGATTTATTGGTGGAACAATCAGACTATAAAGGATTGCATATGTTGCAAAATGAAGATATTTTAATAATCATGGACCCAACGACAAAAAACATTATTTGTGAAGGAAAATTAGACAAAATCCCTTTGAAAATATTTAGCCAAACAAGACAAGGACATTTTGAGCAAATCAATCAAAATAATAATTATAATTGGGAACAATATTTTACTGAAAATTATTATGCCGAATTACATAGAAAATAAAATAACTGCCACCAACAGCGGTTTGCATAAATGGCGAAATATGTGGTAAATTCACGTTTATCTTTCGCAAGATATTTTATCTTAGCCGAAAATAATCGGTCACGAAGTTCGCCACTTCTGCAAGCCGCGACACGTTGTGGGTAATGTTAACCAAAAATGGGAGAATTCAATAAACTACAAATAAAAACAATACATGAATATAGAGAGTCTAATATCTAAAATTGAACTTTTTGAATCTTTAATAATTAAGTCTGGATTTAAACGAGATGTGAATGATTACTTGCAATCAATTCAACAAGGACAAAATCAAAACCTTGTATTTATGAAAGAATTATCACAAAAAATTAAAAACAAATTAATTGAGTGTGAAAATTATGGACTTGAAGCAGAGCTAAATCTAGTATTAAGAGATAGTAAACCCTTTACAGAGCTTGATACATTAACTAAATTAGAAGATTTAGATAGTAATACAGAAATCGACGGTAATAATTATTTTTCAAAATTCAGTCAAATATTAACTCAACTAATTCAAAATATAGATAAGAATAAAACGGAACTTGATGGAGTATTAAAGATATTTCAAAAGTATGTGAATATTGAAAAAGAATATGAATCTGAAAACGAACAAGCTGTTGTTTCATTAATTTTCAAAGACTTAAAATCAACTGGTAGCTTAAAGGAGTTTTCGAAAGTTCTTAATAGATGGAACAGAATGTTGTTAGTTTACCACACACTATTAACTTCCGAATCACCCGACGAAATTTCGTTAGTTGAAATTCAAAATGGTTCAATTGATGTGATTTTTAATATTGACTTTGATATTGCACTTGACTTGACTGAATTATTAAAAACAGGGTTAAAAGTTTATAGTGCTTATCTTTTGTACAAATCAAAAACAGCAAAAGAAATTATTTTGTCTTATATGGGTAATGTTAAATTAATAAAACAAGAAAAAGAAAGAGAAAAATTGATGTTAGAAAACATTAAAGATTCAGTATATCAAAAAGCTCTTGAACAGCATAAAGAAAGATTAAAAGCTGACAAAAATATTGACAAAACATCTATTGAAGTAAAATTAGAAGAAGTAAGTTCAGTAATTACAGACCATATAATAAAAGGAAATGAATTACGCTTATTAACTGCTCCTGAAGATGAAGAAGATGAGGAAGAAAATTTAGGAATAGAGTTAAGAAAAGAAACTGCAGTTGTTAGGGAAAGATTTAAAAAGTTAGAACCTGCAGAAAAACAATTTTTACTTGAAAAGTATACTTTAAAAGAAGAAAACAACGATAAATAAAAACACTACCCACAACAGCGGTTTGCAAAAATGGCGAAATATGTAGTAAATTCACGTTTATCTTTCGCAAGAAATTTTATCTTAGCCGAAAATAATCGGTCACGAAGTTCGCCACTTCTGCAAGCCGCGACACGTTAGTGGCAACTGTAACAAACGACACATAAAACATAAATGGGACTATTTGACTTCTTAAAAACAGCAAAGACATTTGAGACTGAGATTGAACAGTTAAAAGACTTTACAATAGTAAATAGACAAAATTCTAAAGTTATTGAAATAAAAAAAGAAACGACATTTGAAAATATAGTTGAACTATTGCTAATATTAAAAAAAAACAACATTGCTTTTTCTTTTTTCGACAGTTATTATCCGTCACCAAGCGACCCTGGAGCTTATTTTGATTATTCACAAGAGAAAAACGAAACAGATAATGCTTGGAGTATGACTTTAGGTAATCACGGTTGGACAGGTGGTATTTACACAATAACAGAAAACAACATTATTAGACAAATACATAATCTTATTAAAAACAATCAAATTGATATAATTAGAATTGATAACGTAAAAATCTTTTCACATTACGACAAAGAAAATGCAGATAACAATAAAAATCAAAACGCTTTAATATTTGGCATTCACTCGGGAAAAGATAGAATAAAATCAAATTATCTAATTTTTGGAATATTCTCAAGTGACAACTACTATCCCTATAGTATTTATAAATTGACAAGTAATCAGTTATTTGAAGACAAAAGAGGGACTTGGCATTCTGACAGACATACGAAAACTGGATATGTCTTTCAAGGTGAATTACTTCCTGAAACGAAATTTCAAATAACAAAGGAACTTCTAAATGAAATTCCAATAGAGTTTTTGACAAAAAAGTGGAGAGGATTTTATACTACAGGAAATAAAAATGAAGACCAGTTAATTCTAGAATTTGAAGAAAACGAATATCATAAGACAATTTCAATTGATAGTTATGAACTTAATACTGATGATTTATCTACAGAAATCAAGAATTTTAGACGAAAAATTGAAAGCATAACAATAAAACTGAACGAATGAAAACAGCAGCCACTAACAGCCGTTTTGCAAAAGCGGGGGTTTCGTGCTTCTCTGACAGTGAAGTGCTAAATTCAGGCTTTGTGCATCTAATGAAGTTTAGTGCTAAAAATCCCCGCCTTCGCAAAGCGGCAAAACGTTAGCGGTTATTTTACTCAACATCGGACAAAAAAACATCTTATGAAATCAACAATTTTCCATAATTTCAAAATTGAAATAAAAAAGCCTGAAGAATGTTCAGAAGAAGAATTGGCGGAATTCCATAAAAAAGTTATTAAAAGCGGAAAAGTTTTATTAATTGGATTGTTACCAAGGATTAAAAATTGTGCGTTTTTAGCTTTTTGCTATTTTGAAAATAATTTAATTGGAATTTCTTCAATAAAAAAACCTACTCAAAGTTATTTAGAAGATATCATTAGCAAAGCAAAACTTGATAGAAATTATAATGATTTAAATTTTGAGATTGGTTATTCTTTTACAGAAATTAAGTTTCGGAAAAATGGGATTAGCAGAGAATTGAAACAAAATTTACTAAAAGAAATGCAATTTAAACAGGGAATAATTTTTTCAACTACCGCGATTCCTAGTAGCCAAAAATTTTTAAAAGACAATGGATTTGAAAAACGTGGCGAAAGTTATAATGGTGAAAATGATATTGGTATAACTTACTTTGAAAAAGAATTAAAAAATACTAATAAATAACTTAAAATAAAAAATAGCGAAGAATTAGACAAAGATTTTTTGTCGAATCAAATATAGAAAAAATCAAAAAATAATCAGAAAATTAATCTTAATTCAAAAAATATGTTAAAAAATATCTATTGTATTTTGCTGTTTGCAATTAGTTCGATTTCTTTTGGTCAAACCAAAGAAGAAACATCAAATTGGTTAACAACAAAACTTAATCAGCATAGCAGTATTGTCGGTTCAAGTGAAGAAAATTATTTTTTTATTAAAAACGGTAATATATTCAAAAAATCACATCTTGGAGGAAATGAACGTATGAATTTTACGACTATTTTCGGATTACCAATAAAATACATTACAGAAATTACGGTTTCTATAAATCCGGATAGTTATACATTTAATTTATATTGTGGCAAAAACTGTATTAGTAAAAGCATAGACAATATAGTTGGAGAAATAGAGCAAGATACACCAAAAAATTTAGGGTTAGAAATAAATAAAAAAGATATAACTCTTATCAAAAGAATCCCAAAAGCTTTACTTTTTTTAGTTAAGTCATATGGTGGTAATGCAAAATTAATAATCGATAAAGAGCCATTTTAAGAAAAAAAAACAACCGCTAACAGCGGTTTGCAAAAATGGCGAAATATGTGGTAAATTCACGTTTATCTTCCGCAAGAAATTTTATCTTAGCCGAAAGATTACGGTTACGAAGTTCGCCACTTCTGCAAGCCGCGAAACGTTAGGCGTAATTATAAAACCGAAGGGAGAATGGAATATATTATAAGTTTAGATGACCTAAAATATGGAGATATAATTTTAACAAGAAGTAATGATAGAACGTGTTTAAAAATAAGAGAATTTGCAAAAAGTAATTATTCACACGCACTAATTTATAAAGGAAATAAAAGTTGTCTTGAATCCAATGCCTTTGGAGTTCAATCTGTAAATCCGCAAAGACTTATTTTTGAAAATTTAGATGATGTAATTGTAATGAGGTTTAATGACCCCAAGGAAACATATTTTTTAGAAACAGGATTTGCTAAAGCCAGTGCTAAAATTGGAATGTCTTATGCTTCAAGACACGAACTTATGAAATCATATCTTGAAATTTTGGAAAAAGCAAATGAGAATACCAGACAATTTTGCACTCGATTTGTAGCACAGATCTTTGAAGAAAGTGGATTTAAAATAGTTTTAAACGCAGATTATTGCTCTCCAAGCGATATTGAAAATAGTCTAGTACTGAATAAAATTCCAAATGTATTAAAGAAAGGAAATAAGAATGAGATTAAATTAGCTTTAGAGAAAAACCATTCCATTGAATTACAATCAGATTCAACATATACTTTTTTAGAGAGCGTTAGAAATTTAATAAAGTTAGACATTCAGACTTTTGATGATGTAGAAAATTTTTTACTTCAAAATCCTGAAAGAAATGAAGAAATAGATAACTTAATAAAAAAGACAGATTATTTTCAATTAGGCGATATAGAAAAGTCCAAAAATATTTTGATGTATAGTCCCGACCTATTTTTAAAATATTGTGGAGCTGAACAATGTTTAAAAATCTCCTCTGAAGAAATTGTAAGCGAAGAAGTGAGAGCTTATAATTTTCAAATGGCTATTAAAAAATATGAAGATTTATACGAAAAAACAAAACTATCATATTTTGCCTCCCATAGAGATTGTTATAAAAGACAACTAGAATTAAGCAACGAAAGATATTTAGTATTTGAAACAATATTAAAGTGCGTAAAATAACTACGCCTAACAGCGGTTTGCAAAAATGGCGAAATATGTGGTGAATTCACGTTTATCTTTCGCAAGAAATTTTATCTTAGCCGAAAATAATCGGTTACGAAGTTCGCCACTTCTGCAAGCCGCGACACGTTAGCTGTAAGTTTAAAAAAACCAAAATATGTCCATAAAAATAAAACAAGCACTAACTGAATCTTTGATTAAAATTGAGAAGAAAGTATTTGATGAAGAAACAATTCGAACATTATTAATAGTTTCAAGAGAATATTTAAAGTATGATGGACTTATAAAAGAGTTAGCTCACTTCATTGCACATCCTAAAAGAAATAGAGGTATTTTCCATAAAAAAGTTAACTCAAGATATGCCAAATTTAAATTAGTAGAAGAACAACTTTTAAAGAAAAGACCTGTAATAAAAACTGAAGAAGAATTGAGTGATTTTATGCTTGGAGGAGTTAATATTGAAAAAATAGAGATCAAACTATTTGATATTATATACTTTGATGGACTTGATGATTTACCAGAAAGTCATTTAATCAAACATACAGGATTCACGAAATTACAAGCCGAAAAAAATCTAAAAAATAGTTATACAAAAAATGGAAATTTCTACTCTTTAAATACTCAAAAAACAAAAAAAATGATTTCTCTTCTTCAAGAATTACCTAATTCAGATGAAGACAAGGAAATTCAAAAAGCTATTTTTCAAGGCCAAGAATTAATTAATAAAATAGAAATGACTATTGATTCTTTGCAAAAAGTAATAAGAGGAGCTATATATTTGCATTCTGTATTTAATACTGATTCTTTAATTAATGACTTTGAAACTAACTTCAAAAAAATATTAGAGGAATTTAATATTGATTCAAAATATACAAATGTTATTACAGATAATATTGAAGAAATTTTACTTTGTCTTATGACTTTAATTCACGATTCAATTTTTGAATTTTATGATAAGAATACAGCTCGTGTATATTTGTGTGCATATTTAAAAAATGATGAAGTTAAAAACAAGGAATCTTTGTCTCAACAAGAAATACTACACAAATTTGGAGTTTTAGCCTTATATACCAATTATAAATTGGGAAGTAAGTCAAATTCCTTTCCTTTATTTGTGTCTGAAATCAAACTGAAAGATTATATTGAATTTAATGATTTTATGGCTACTAATATTACAGGATCAATAACAGAAATTCCTTGGATTAGTGCAAAAAGATTTGGTGAAAAATTAAGGCTAAAAACCTACAGCTAACAGCGGTTTTGCGAGATTGCGAAATATGTGGTAAAATCAAGTTTATCTTTCGCAAGAAATTTTATCTTAGCAGAAAATAATCGGTCACGAAGTTTGCCACTTCTGCAAGCCGCGACACGTTAGCTGTAATTCTACTGAAAATCAAACTTAAAACACTAAAAATGAAGAAATTATTATTTATTTTATTATTATCAATTGGGACGAATTTTTCAATTTATTCCCAAGAAAGCTATTCATTTACATTTGTAAAATCAAGTGTGCAAAATTTAGAAAAGAAAGCTTCACACAATGATGATGGTATGAGTGGAGATTTATTTAAAACACCTATTTTAAAGAAAAGAATGCTTGGAATGTTTCTCGTTAATGAAAATGGCTCATTTGATTATGAAACATCAAAATATATTACTTTTTCTTCAATTCCTGCAACAGAAAAATTTGAAATAAAGGAAGATGTGGAATATGGAAGTAGAGATTGGGAACAAAACTTATCTATTTATAATGTAAAAACTAAAGAAAAATATGTTGTAATGATATTCCCAATGAGAGACCTACAAGATTATAACAACATGGGTAATGAAGCTAATGGAAATGGATGGCTAACAAAAACGTGTCCTAAAGAATTATCAGCTGAAAAAAAAGCATTGCTAATTAAATATAAGGCATTAATAAAAAGTGCAGATGCAAACATTGCAGTTCTAAATACTATTCAAAAAAAGTATTTAACAAGAGGTTATTTTGATACAAATAGAGTTAATGCAGTTGATAAAAAACTATATAATAAAACCCTTGATGAATTAAAAAATAAAGCTGAACAATTAGCAGACATTGACCGTTATGATGATAAAGATAATGAAGTTCAAAACAAACTTACTTTATCGGAAAGCGGTTCACTTTATAACATAAATAATTGGAATGTAAATCAAACGAAATTATATTAATTTTTAATAATATGGATTTCAATATTTTCAAAATTCTTGAAAAAGACAATAAAGAATTAATACATTCATCTTTCATAAAATTCTTAATTGAAGAAGACCAAGAGTTTTTTTCAAAATTTCTAAAAATTAAATACAATGAAAAATCAGAAGTCAGTTTAGAAAAATCATACAAAAATCCAAATAAATCAAAAACAAAAAACAACAGATGTCGTTTTGATATTGAAATTAAAGATGATAAGAGAATTATTATAATTGAAAATAAATTTAAATCATTTCCGAATGATAATCAATTAATTGAATATAACAAATCTTTAAAATTTAATTATCCAAATCACGAATATTTGAAGTTTTTATTATATTTTGACAAAAATTTATTCAAAACTAAAACTGATTGGAAAATTTTAGATTACAAAGATTTTGTAGATTATCTTAAAAATTATAAAAACTTAATTAAAAATAAAGAAAAAATATTTTTTGTAAATCAATACTATATCTTTTTAAAAGAATATATTGAAAAATATCAATTAATATTAAAGTCCGCAAATACAATATTTTCAAATCAAAAAGACAATGAAAATAAATTTTGGATTAAGTTATTTTATTCAAATCTTGAAATTCAACTTACTAAATACTTTAAAGAAAACAATTTAGAAGTAAATGTTTATATTGCCTCCGGCAATAAAAGCATTCCTTTACTAAATATTGTTCCTTCAAATTGGAATACAAATAAAATTGAATTATTAATACAAATTCAAAACGGAGAATTGAAATTTTATGCACATACAAAAAATAAGGAATTTTTAAAAAACTTAATTGACTTTTCTAAACAAAACATTGATAATGAATTTACAGAATTTAAAAATATCAATAATATAAACGAAAAAACATCTTACATTTTTAAAATTAAATTTTTTAACAATAAGAAAATAAAAGAAACAACTGAACTTGATATTAATAAAATGTATGAATATATATTAAAATTTTATAACAAAATTGACACTAAAATTATAAAGAACTACAGCTAACATCGGTTTCACGAGATTGCGGGTAAAGTGCTAAAAATTATGTTCATCTTTCGCAAGAAATATAGTAGTAATGGAAAAACCGCGGGTACGAAGTCCGCAACCTCGTGAAGCCGAGAAACGTTAGGTGATATAATATATGACGACAACGATAAAATATTTAATAAAATTTGGTGATGAAGCCAATATAATAAAACTCTTTGAAAAAGGAGAAATTTATATGAATACTATCAAAAGCTTTAAGCAATCTGATAGAAAAGAAATAGGAGATAAATACGAAGGCACCGTAGATATAAAAAACTTCCATAACGGAGAATTAACTTTATATTTACCTGATAATCCTATAACGTTGAAAACTTCAAAATTGCAACTTTCAGAAAGTTACAAAAATCATATAGGAAATATTTTTTGTAGTTATGCTTTGTCAGACAAATTACTATATAGAAAACCAGTTCATAAAATTGACTCTCGAATGCAGACTTTTGGTTCTCATTGTATTATAATCAAAGATGTATCAAAATTTCTAAATGCTATTTTTAGTGAACTAAAAAATAGAAATATTGACTATTCACATAATATAGTAAAATATCATAACTATAATAAAAATGATCATCAGCTAACTCTTTTTGACAAACCCCATAATTATGCTTACCAAAAAGAACATAGAATAATTGCTTACACTGATTTAGATGAACCACTTAAATTTGAGATTGGTTCAATTAAAGAATATGCTGAAATATATGAAACAAATGTCTTGATAAAAAACTTAATACTTGCTCCAAAAAATTACATCACCTAACAGCGGTTTGCAAAAATGGCGAAATATGTGGTAAATTCACGTTTATCTTTCGCAAGAAATTTTATCTTAGCCGAAAATAATCGGTCACGAAGTTCGCCACTTCTGCAAGCCGCGACACGTTAGTGGCTATGTCCCCGGAAAACGAAAATCACGAAGAAAATTCACAGATATAATTACTTTAGAAAAACTTAAAATTTACGATAAATATGCAGGAGAAGAAGACCATCTTGCAAGAAGTGGTAATCATAAAGAATTGGAACTTTTCAAAGGGAATTTAGATTGGTACGAAATAAATAATTTTAAGCAAGATATTCATCTAATTACAGAACATTTAGCATCCGAAAAATACAAAAAAACAGTAATTGAAAGGCTAAAACTTCTTTGTGATGAACAATCTTTTAATACTTTTACTAAATCAATTTTATAAATGTTATTTGGAAAATTATTTAACATAAATAGAAAATGGAAGGACGTATTTTAATTGCTGAAAAGATAACTGAAAAGAAAAAAAAACTAACAAAAGTTGCAACTGACGAAACAGGTTGGCTAACTTATTACATCGATGAAAATTCCGAAAAATGGATAGAAGAATATCTGAATTCAGAATATCAAGGTGGAGGATTGCCACAATTGAGATTACTTGATAAATTTCCTTGGGAATAGAAACTGAAGTTAAAGACACAGACACTAACAGCGGTTTGCATAAATGGCGAAATATGTAGTAAATTCACGTTTATCTTTCGCAAGAAATTTTATCTTAGCCGAAAATATTCGGTCACGAAGTTCGCCACTTCTGCAAGCCGCGACACGTTAGTAGAGATAACTCCTAAGTGGTCGATATTGCTGAGCTTATCTATAATCAATAAGTAAAT
>NZ_JABSNL010000019.1 GCF_013294025.1 Flavobacterium aeripolare | reverse complement strand
AAAACCAAAGAATGATGTTTTTGTGAAGGAGATAATTATGAAGCTGCAGAAATTCCCTAATCTTATAGAACCCACAAATAAAAGAATCAAAGAAGTTTTAGCTGAAGGAGTTAAAAGCGACACAGCTAGATATATGCGTTTCATTTTGAATGAAGATGTAATAGCATATGATCCTGCGAAGGAAAAACCTAAAAAGAAAGCAGCTAAAACTGCAGCCAATTCCGAACCAAAAGAAGAAGCTCCAGATCCAATGGAAGAGATTTTGAAGCTGAGTAACAAATTAAATAATAATTAGTTTATGGATACACATTTATTAGACAGTAGTGTCAACGACTTAATGGATAAATTCGGCGCTGGAAATCATAAACCAGGTTCAGGAAGTGCAGCTGCATTTCAAGGCATGGTTTCTGCTAAATTAATTTTAACAGTTATAAGTCTGACTGCTGAAGAAAAAAGAAGACACTTATATTCTGGCTATATAAATGAGCTTTTAGAATATCACGATGACATTAAAAAAAGGATTTATCCTGAATTATCTAAGCTTTTTCAAAGTGATTCAATTCAGTTTGACAAAACCATAACTTTACGAATAAAAAGAAACAAAGAAACTGATGAGATTGTTAGAAATCAACTTAGAAGAGAAGCTTTAGAAGAGTTAAAAATTTCAATATCAATACCTTTAGAAATTGCTATTTTATGTCAAGAGCTAGCTGAAATAGCTGCATTTGTTTTCGATTATGGATTTAGATCTGCACGAGGTGATTCCCAAGTTGGATTAAGCGGAGCAGTCTCTTCAATAGCTGGATGTATTTCAATAATTAGATTAAATCTTCTATCATTTAATAGTGATGAATACAATTACTGCAAAAATATATTAGCAGATTTAGAAATTTTAAATACTAAATATCAATCCTTAAATAAAATTGCAAATTCTAAAATCGAAGTCTTACGGGAGGAGTTTGATAATAAAATACCACTTTTTAAAGGCATTAATGATTTAATGAAGTCCTTACGTAAAGATAATGGTACCAACATAGAAGCATACGTTCGTAAGCTTCAAAATTTAATATGGGATAATAAACATTTAATATGGAAAAAGGACGTTCCTTTAATTAATTTAGAAATTCTACAACCAGAATATATTTTCAAAAATATTATGGGATACGATTATATATCTTCCTCTACATATGGCGTTAAAAATGATGATAATCAAATATCTGAAGTTGCTGGAATTATAGATCAGAAAAACAAAATTGTTGCTATATCTAATAATTTTCCAATTGTAGTTCAGAATTTTACTGCCGCACATGAATTAGGTCATTTGTTTTTACATGATCAACCTATATTACATAGGGATCTCCCCATTAATTTTGCCGGTCAAAGAAAATTTAAAGACAAAGTAGAAATAGAGGCTGATAAATTTGCAACATATTTTTTAATGCCAACAAAATGGGTAATTAAAGAATTTGAGAATAGATTCTCTAAAGGAACTTTCAAAATTAATGAAGATTCTGCATTTAAATTTAATGGCCGTAGAGTACAAGATTTACAACAGGAGTGTAAAAATATTAGAGGACTATCTAGAAAACTATCTTCTTCGGAATCGTACGATAGCAAGCGCTTTACTAAGCTATCAGATGTCTTTAAAGTTTCCGATGAAGCAATGGCCATTCGATTAGAAGAGTTAAATTTATTAGAGTATTAATTTAACTCTTAAAAAGATTTTTTAGGTGAGCCCTAGACTAACGTCTAGGGCTTTTTTATGTAAGAAATAATTGTATATTTGAAATAAAAAAATTTCTATAACCTCAATCAAAAAGTCTGTATATGTTAAAACATATTATATATATATACTGGCCAGACACCAACTTGCGATTATGAAGAAAAAGATCTTATAATTACAAACTAGTTGAGCCTTATGGTACTAAAAATACATATTGAAAACTTGTGTTTTTTAAATAAATATTAAAATACAATAAAAAAAAACTAATAAAAATTTGTCAAAGACAACCAAAGAGAAAATAACTTAAAGAAAAAAAATACCCTCTTAATTCATAATAGAAATAAAGCCGTAATTTTGGACATCATTAGTCTAAAAAATATTTGTCCAAATGAGTAATTTAAGTGAAATACTAAAGTCAGCACGAGAAGAAAAAAAACTCATCTTACGAAAAGTTGCGTCTGAACTTGACATTGATCAATCATTGATTAGTAAATTTGAAAAAGGAGAGCGTAAGCCTACTAAAGAACAAATTATAAAACTTGCAGAATTTTATTGTCTACCTAAACAAAACTTGTTAATTGAGTGGTTTTCAGACAAAATAATTTATGAATTGAAAGACATTGATTATGCTAATGATATTTTAATAGTTGCAGAAGAAAAAATTAAACATCAAAAAGCAAATCAAAATGGAATATAAATTTATAGACTTATTCGCTGGCATCGGAGGTTTTAGAAAAGGATTTGAAGATGCTGGTTTCAAATGTGTATTCACCTCTGAAATAAATCCAAAATGCCAAGAAGTTTACGAAACAAACTTTGGCGACAAACCTTTTGGAGACATTACAAAAATTAATCCTACAGATATTCCCGATTTTGATATTTTATTGGGTGGATTTCCTTGTCAACCGTTTAGTATTTCGGGTAAAAAAATGGGTTTTGAAGATACAAGAGGTACTCTGTTTTTTGATATTTGCCAAATAATAGACAAAAAACAACCAGGTGTTGTTGTATTAGAAAATGTAAAACATTTAATTCATCACGATAAAGGAAGAACATTTTCTGTAATCTTAAAAGCACTGACGGATTTAGGTTACAACGTAACACACAAAATTTTGAACGCCAAAGATTTTGGATTACCTCAAAATAGAGAACGAATTTTTATAATTGCTACAAAACAAAAATATTTCAATTTTGAAAAAATTATAAAAAAAGACAAGGTTATTTTAAGAGATTTTTTAGATAAAGATGGTGATTTTGAATTTCTTAATAAATCAGAATATACATTAATTGAAACGCCAAAAAAACAAGTAAGCGGCTTGTTGTTTGTAGGATATAGGAACAAAAATACTTGGAAAAATGGTGTGAGAGAAAACACTGAACATCTTTCGAGAGTTCATAGACAACCTAATAGAATTTATTCAATTGACGGAACTCATCCAACAATTCCTTCACAGGAAACAGCGGGTAGATTTTTTATTTACATTCCAGAATTAGATGCAGTCAGAAAACTAACAATAAATGAATGTTATAAAATAATGGGGTTTCAGCCCGATTTTATAAAACATTCAAATATTGGAGAGCAATATAAACAAATTGGGAATTCTGTTGCTATTCCAGTTATTAGAGCTATTGCCAAAAGTATAAACGAACAAAACTTATTAATTGATGAACCACACAGACAAATTGTTGGAGATTTACAAACTCTCTTATTCGCTCAATGATATAAAAAATGTAAACAAAGAAACAATAGATTTTATTAAGTCTATTGGAGAAAAGATTAATACTCAAAAAGGCGTATTCACTGTTTTAATTACATTGATTACTCATAAAATTATGAACCCAGAACAAGATGTTAGAAAACACCAAACAAGCATGAGCGGTGGTTTTTCAGGTCGTTCAATAGATTCCGTTCATATCACGCCGACATTAAAAAAACTTGGTTTACCCTCAATGGCAGAAAGTGGTTGGCTAACTCGCTCTTTAGAACAACCATATCCATATAATTTAGATTATAATGGGAAAATTAGTAACAAAGTTGTCAAAGAAGCATTTTTAAATATTCTTGACTTTATTGAGAAAAATCCAACCTCCGCTACAAATCTACTTCGCCTTTTATTAGCTGAAGCAATAGCATCCAAAAATGATGCTATTGTAGCAATTGTGCCATTAAAAGATGCTGAAAAACTCACAATTGAAAATATAACAAAAGCATTAGATGAACATTTTAGAACTAAATATTCAACTCATGGAGGTTCAAAACTTCCAGTTTTAGCATTTTTTGCTATATACAAAAGTCTAATTAAGGAAATTGGAAGATACAAAGACTGTACTTTGGCTGAAATGGGGAGTCATACTGCATCAGATAGAACTTCAAAATCAGCAGGTGACATAGAAATTTTTAAAGAGAAAAATTTATTTGAAGCAATTGAAATAAAATTGGATAAAGCAATTGATGTCACTATTGTAAGAATTGCAATTGAAAAAATTGCTCGTTACAATCCAGACAGATATTACATTCTATCATATATCGGCATAAAGGAAAGCGATAAATCACAAATTACTGAATTGATAAATAAATTAAAATTAGAACATGGTTGTCAAATTATTATAAATGGTCTTTTACCAACTATTAAATACTATTTACGTTTGATTACTTCATTGGACGACTTCATAATGAACTATAGCAACCTTATTGAAAAAGACACAGAAATAAAGAAAATACATAAAGAAAAGTGGAACGAATTAATAGAAAAACACTTGAAATAAAACAACGATTTAAATAGTATGACCAATAGAATAGAATTTGAAATTCCAATATCACTTCCTGTTATGAACATACTCAAAAAATAGTTCAAATTAATACATTACAAATAAAGCCCTGGACTAGCGTCTAGGGCCTTTTTATGTAAGAATTAATTGTATATTTGAAATTTGAATTCTTCTGTAATCTACAGCAAAATGTCTATATATGCGAAGTTTTGTTTCGTATATACATTAGTTAGCCATCATTTTATGAACACACCAATAGTTACAGGGAATTATTACAAAGAACGAGAAGGCGTTTTAAAAGTAGCCTTAGAGTTGAATTCGCATGGCTATGTATTTCGTGAAACTCCAAATGGTGACATTGGAATAGACGGACAAATAGAACATAATAATGAAAAAGGAGAAGCTACAGGGAAAATTGTTGCTGCACAAATAAAATCAGGAAACTCCTATTTAGTTGATAAAGGAGACCATTTTGCTTTTTATCCTAAAGAGAAACATAAAAATTATTGGTCTATTTTTCCTCTCCCTGTTATCTTGTTTGTATATTATCCAAGTGACGGAGAAATTTACTTTACAGATGTAAGATATCAATTAAACATTCCAAATAAGAAGCATACTTATATAGTTATAGATAAAAAATCAACCTTAAATAGTGTTTCAGCAAAAGATATATTTGAAACAACAGGAACTTTGGATATACCATATTATTCGATAGATCAAGTATTTTCAATTATGATAAATACCGTTTGTCAAAACCCAACATTTCATATTAGCTACTTAGATTTATTTACACAAGGACTTACAAACCTATGTAGACATGTATATTTCAGTATGGACTTAGCTTTGACTATCGCAAAATTCAATAATGAAACAGAGTTTGGATTAAGTATTGGATTTACTGAACACGAGTTCTTACATCATTATATAAAATTTTTGATGAGTCAAAATCTTGCTACAATTAACTATTCTGATTATTTAATTGATTGGAAAGAAAGAGAATTAGAACCAACTTTCATTTCACCTTTAACGATTAGAGGACGTGAACTACTTGAATTTATTAAAAAAACTGAAGATAGTTTCAAAACAGAATTGCCACCAACAACATTAGTAAGAGAAAGATATATTGCAATGCGGTTTATAAGTCAAGACGATATTATGAGGCTTAATTTAGGAAAGAAATTAAGAGAAATAATAAAAAAACCGAATGATTAATATACGTTTGGAAAAAGTGAGGCTTTAATACTAGGCTATCCATTTGTACTTTCTAAACACCACATTCGCTAAGCCCAAAAACGTTATCTATAATTATAAAAAACCGAATAAATAAAAATAATAAATGACTTCAGAATCACTTTTTCTAATAATACCTTTAATATTAATTTTACTTTTATTTGCAATTGGAAAATCTCGGAAAATCTTCTTAGAACACTCATCCGAAGTACTCATTATGATCTCCAGTTATCTTTTTTTGCTAACTGATATACGAAATAATAATACTGAAATAGTCATATTCAACTATAATTGGAAAGAGTTAAACACTATTTTATTAGTTTCAGGTGGTATCACTTCGTTGATTTCAATTTGCTTGTCTTACGCTTTCAAAAAAAGATATGACTCTTATGAAGACGTATTGAATAAATTTAATAATTCAAAAAAAGAATTTTATAAATTATGTTCTGATATTATAAGAAATTCATTTAAAGATTTTTTTGATAACTCATTTAGTAATGGAAGAGTAAGCATATATATGCATCAAAATAATAATTTTATATTATTGGGAAGATATTCAAACAATCCTAATTTTAACTCTAAAGGCAGAGAATCATATCCTGATAATGAAGGTTTAATATCTAAAGGTTGGCTTGACAATACATATGTTATAAATAATATACCTGTATGGGCAAATAAAGGCCAAAAATATATTAAGTGTGTCAATCTAATTAAATCAATTGACACAGAAGTAATAAAAAAAATGAAAATGAAAAGTCGATCTTTCTACATTAAAAGAATTGACAATGAAGATTCAAGACTCCATCACGGAATTATAGTAATTGAACAAATGGATCCAAGACCAATTGATAGTACTTTAATTGAAGATATTTTAGATAAACATGAGCCAAATATTATTGTATTATTTAAATCAATGAATAGTGTAAAATAATCAAAGTTAACAGTGGTTTGGTGATATTATAGTTTTAGGATTAATATAATATCACTATTTTATTTGAAAAATTATTGTAGATAAACTATAAAAATAAGTTCATATAATACGGCTAATGTACATTCCATAGAACTCATAAAAAAAGCCCTGGACTAACGTCTAGGGCTTTTTTGTTTCGACTATTCAACCTCGTTAATTTGGTCTAAAAGGTTAGTTTGATTTGGTGGTATTTGGTATTTACAGTCGGCTGTGTTTTCTTTTTTGAATAGTAGTTCTAGTGCGGCATATAGCTTTAGTAAAACATCCCTGTCTGCAGCTTCAATTTCTACAGCTTTATTAAAATTAAATAAATAGTTGTTCGTGTTTCGAACTTCTATTTTAATTGTTTTTGGGGTGATTTTGAATTTTACTATATCCATACTTTTAGTTTTTATCGTGCGCTAGTTGCATAACCCTTTAATCATTTTATAAGCGCGCTTATATCCCAATTCGCCTGCTTTACTAAGGTCTAAACATCCTTGCTCTTTTAGGTTTAATGCTATGCTATAAAAACCTCTATGATAATATGCTTGTGCGCTCTTCGGGTTAATTTCTATTACTTTGGTTAGATCGGCATTTCCACCTCTGTAATCTAGTAATTTGAACTTCATAGTAGCTCGATAATAATACGAATCTGCAAACAGAGGATCAATTTCTATAGCTTTAGTAAAGTCTACAATAGATTCTGCATCATATTCTAATTTTGCTTTTGAAACTCCTCTATTATAATACGCATCGCCATCATTAGGATAAATTTCTATTGCTTTAGTATAATCAATAATAGCTCCTACTCGATCTCCTGATTCTGCTTTTGCACGTCCTCTATTATAATATGCATCGCCATTATTAGGATTAATTTCTATTGCTTTAGTAAAATCAATAATAGCTCCTTTTGAATCTCCAGAATTGGATTTATCAATACCGCTTTTTAGTAAATCAAAATCTGATTGACTATAGCCAAGTGAACTTACTGCAAAAAAAATAAAACATATAATTACCTTTCCCATACTTTTACTTTTTAGGTGCTTCTTTTATTTCTCCGTTCTTTTTTTCATAACGCGTAATGTAACTTTCAAAAGCATCGTTTACAATATCTTTAAGCAACATACGGTCCCAATAAGCGATTGCTCTCATCTTTTCGAGTAATTCCTCTTGAACTATAAAAGTCGCTCTTGTTTCGATTCCTTTTGCGTCTGCTTGTGGAGCTTGGACAGTTTTTTTACTATTCTCTTTTGGTTCTGCAGCTGCTGGAATTGCTTCCGGTTTATTTGTATCTCCTAACAGCGAACTCAATCCGCCTGAAAAACTTTTCTTTCCCATAATTCTATATTTTAAGTTTACTAAATAACATTTAATTACTTAGTAATATTTACTTACTAGTGTTACTAGTGTTATTCGGTTTATTTACGATTTAAGATTTCTTCTGATAATGCTAAATAGTCCTCCGCGCCGTTACTCTTCGCGTTGTATCTGAAGATATCCAACCCTTGTGCCGGTGCTTCTGCTAAAGCGATATTATCTCTAATCTTTGTTTTAAAAACTTCGCTTTTAAAATGCTCGTTTATAGTTTCGAATACATCACGATTCAAAACTTTTCTACCATCGTATTGCGTGATAAAAACACCACCAACTTTCAATCCTTTGTTTAATCTGCTTTTGATCTTTTCTACTACTTCGACCAATTTGGCCAAACCTTGCATGGCTAAAAATTGCGCTTGTAATGGAATGATAATTTCGTCAGCTGCAGTAAATGAATTTATCGTTAGTAGTCCTAAAGATGGCGGACTATCAATTATGATGAAGTCGTAGGTTTCGCGTATTTCATCTATAAGTTCTTTCAAAATATATTCGCGCCCTGGTTCAGAACTCAATTCGATTTCTGCCCCAGATAAATCTAGTGTAGATGGCACGATATCCAATCCTTCCAATATCATTACTGGCTCTAATTTATGGTCACCCTTTAGCGCACCATAAATGGTTCTTTCTTGATTTGTCAATCCTAAACTCTGCGTTAAGTTGGCTTGTGGATCTAAATCGATTAGCAGCACTTTTTTACCTAGTTTATTTAAACCTGCTCCTATATTAATTGCTGAAGTTGTTTTACCAACTCCTCCTTTATGATTGCTTATACTTAGTACTTTTCCCATTAGGTCGTTTTATTATTTGTTACAAATATAAGTAATATAGTTTACTCAGTAATATTTACTTACTAGTATTACTGATATTACAAATAAATAGTACTTTTCTTTACTAATAATTTGTTTATTAAACATATAGCCTTAAATTTAGAATCTCGAATTTTAAATTTTAATGCTTTAATGGCAGACAGGACAACCTATTTATTTAATTTTTCACTCTTCTTATACACCGCTCTGGTGTATGCTCAAAGTACCAATCCTTTGTTTGCGAAAATTGACGAAGTCAAAACGCAAAGAATAGACTCTCTTATAAAATTCAATACTGATGAAAACAAACTCCAGTACCTAGCGGTTCTGCCATCAGTCTCCTATAACTTTTTTGAAAAGACATTTAATATTGGAATCTCTCTTTCCAATTTATCCACATTCTACCAAAACAAACAGCGTAATAAAATAGAACTTGAAAGGCTAAAATTTCAACTCAATGAGAAGAAAGATAATGACCTTTTAAGCTTAGAAAATGAATACAGTTTAATCCTAGATACGTACGAGATTTTGAAGCTCGAATTAGACAATACCACACTAACCAAAGAAATTTTTAACCTTAAAAAAGAACAGTATGAAAACAACAAAATAACTCTTGAAGATTGGCTCAACCTACAAAAAAACCAACAAGACCGAAACCTAGCCATTCTTGCTAAGCGCAAGAATTTAATTTCGAAGATGAAACAATTTGAAAAACGATTGAAAAATCCATGTTTCAAAAACGAACTTGATTATTTACGTTTAAAAAAGTAAAAACAATATTTCCAAAACCTACTGCATACCTTTTATTAATTGAGAATATCCCCAAATTGGACCGCTTATTAATCATGTTTAAGTCGCTAAATAATGACGTTAGAGACTCACGAAATTCACTATCAAAGAACTCTTTTGCATCGCTAAAACAGTCTCTTTAGGTTATAACGTTTTGATTAAAAAACATTCCATTCATGTGGCCATGATGGCACAGCCAAACGCAAGCGCCCCGAAGGGGTGGAAGGCTGCCGCCCTCATGACTACATTCATTCCATTAAAATAATGTCTATGCTAACCAAACAATTCCACTATATAAGTAAAGAAGAATCTCAATTGGTTTTGGAATCCATAAAATACACCAAACATAAAGTAATCGTCCTTTTGATGTTGGATGCCGGCTTAAGAATTTCCGAAGCCTGTAGCATCAAATGCAAGAATTTTGACTTTAAAAACCGAACCGTTACCATACAATCAGCCAAAAAAAGAGACGCAAAACACTTGCGAACTATTCCAATATCCAATCGTTTGTACCAAACAATCGGCGACTACATGAAGGAAACGGACATCCCTGTAAAAGGCGATTCCTTTCTTTTCCCTTCTAAAAATGCAGCACTCGGACATATCTCAAGAAAAACAATTTGGGAAGCACTCAATCTAATCAGCAAAAAAATAAATATTCCGGCTTTGCATCCGCATGCCTTACGGCATTCATTTGCAACGCACCACCTTTCTGGAGGTTCGTCACTCGCGGAAATAAAAACAATGCTAGGACATCAGAATTATAATACTACTTTAATTTATGCCGAAATCCCAACAGAAGAACTGCGAGATCGCGTCAACGCAGTAACGTCACCACCTTTAAAATGGCACAAAAAATTATTTTCGTTCCTGGTTCCAGCACCACGCGAACAGTTGATCAATGTTGATTTTACAGAATCCTATTTTACCGTTGGTAGAAATTCGGAGCTGCAGCAGCTAAATCAAAACATAGACCGGAACATTAATACTTTAGTCCTGGGTTCGATTGGAGTGGGGAAGACGCACCTATTAAAGAATATTACAACCGATAAAAAGGTGTTGAAACTGGACGATACCGAAAATATAAAGAAATCACTGGTTCAAATTCTACTGTATCTCTTCAAGGAAAAAGAGACGGTTCTAGCGATGCTCTGGAAAGATTTCTCTACTGATGAAGTCAGCAAAAAGATTCAACGCGAGAACGTGATTAACCTTTGCGATACAATAATTGCATCCGTTAAGCCTTTCGATTACTGCTTAATTATCGACGATATCACATCCATAACGCCAACTACCAAAAAGGTAATTGAAAGGCTAAAAGATACTTTTGTAATCGTCGCAGGCGCGCGCGAAATCAAAGCGACTAACACTTCTTTTATATGGAATTTCGAGAAATTAGAGGTTAAAAATTTACCGCGGCGCGATGCGCTGCAGCTAATAAATCAGCTCGCTAATAATTTAGAAGTCCAGGATCGAGACATGTTTTGGAATCACATCTACGATCAAACCGTGGGAAATCCGCGCGCCATAACTGAAATTATAAATCGCTATGCAAAGGAGCCGTTTTTGGACACGCAAACAATTCGAGAAATTCGCCATTCCGGAGCACTTCGCGAAATCGACATGACTTGGATCGTTATCGTGTCGCTCGGTTTCCTCACGTCAGTGCGGTTTTTATCGCGCGAAATGGACGAACCGGCCCTGCGTTTCATCGGTTCGCTCGCAATGATTTTGCTGTTTTTGATCCGCCCGTTGATGGCCAGCTTCAGAAAAAGGTTCGTTTGATTTTTTGTCCAAAATCGCTACCATTCGCAACCAGTCATTATCATTATTTTGTCGGGTCAACGCCTAACTGATGATATTAATATTACACAATAATATTTGTTTAATAGTATTCACTATATTACTAGTATTACTAGTGTTACTCATATTATTAGTATTATTAAATTTACTGTTATTATTAATTTAAACCCTATTTTATTATGAAAATTATATTTAAGTATTTGATTATCAGTTATTTATGTTTATTATTTAATTCTTGTAAAAGTAGTTCTGCTATAAATAGAGATAGTGATTTAGATAGAATATATACTACAGATGATGTTATTGATAGTCAATTAGAAGATTATCAGCAGGTATTAGAACAACAAAACAATCAATCTTATTAAATTATGACTGCACCAAATCACATTACTGGAGGAATAGTATTTACTGGTTTATTTTGTAGTTTCTTTTCCATTAATATATTTGCTAACCCTATATTTATTACAACTACTATTATTGGTTCTCTGTTACCAGATATAGATCATACTAAATCTTGGATAGGTAAATCAGTATATCCAATTGCTAAATGGTTATCTAAAAATTATGGCCATAGAACTATTACACATTCTATATTTTTTTTAATCATCATTACTTTTATAAGTATGTTTATTGAAAATAATTTTAGAAGTGATTATAGTATTTCTTGTATTTTATTTTTTTCAATATTATCTCATTTGATATTTGATATGGTTACTATTTCTGGTATTCCATTATTTTATCCTTTGTATAAAAATCCTTGTGTACTTCCTGCTAATCCTGAAATGAGAATAAGATCCGGTAACATACGTCAAGAAGGTATCATCTTATTTATGTTTTGTTTCCTAACTTTCTTCATGCAAAATCTATTTGCTAATGGATTCTGGTCTACCATCAATAATAATTTTAATGATGTAAAACACCAAATTAGAGAATACAAAAAAAGTCCTTTAGCATTGGAAATAGATTATGATTATAATATCTACCAAAATAATTATAAAGGGAAAGGATGCCTTATAAATGCTACAGAAAACGAACTATATATCCTTTGTAATAGGAAGATTTATAAATTACACAAAGACACTCCTGGATTAAAAATAACTACTTTAAAAACTACTAAAACAGCTAATAAAATTCACGAAAAAGAAATAGAAATTGATGATCTAAAAGAATCAGAAATTAATAAAATTTTGAAAGATAAATTTATCTCATCAGCTGTAATCTATTCTAATTTTGGTACCGCTTTAAAAAATAATCCACTCGAAATTAAAAAGAAATTCAACTTCAGTAATAAATATAACTTGGCTTTTATATCTCATTTTTTAGACACTCTTTCTGCAAATAAAACAGAGAAGATGCAAGAAGTAGAATTGAAGCTTAAAAACGAGGAGAACAAGCTAATTAACGCCAATAAGATTCATTATCTAAATGTAGCAATGTTGAATAATGCTAAAGGAAAATTAAATAGTGATTTATCAAATTACGAACTTAACGAAACTAAGAAAAGCATTATCGAATTGGAACAAAAAGTAGTGAATCACAAGCCTGTAACGAATTTGATGATCGCGGAATATCGCAAACAATTAAGCGTGATTAAAAATAGAAAGTTAGCAGAAATCTCTTATTCCGGAACAATAAATTATATCGAAATTAAAGATTGATCATTTGTTTTTTATGGAGCAATACATTTAGTTTTACTAAGAAATTCAGTCCCGCTATACGCTATATCTTTGTTTTTTTAAAGAACAAAAACAAAGGATATCGCTGCTATCGGGGCTAATTATAATATTCAGAATTATCAATAACTAATCAGAAATTTGAAATCTAAAAATCTATAATTAAATCAATAATCCTTTATTTTTCAAATCATTAAAAATAATTTTATCTACTTCTGATATAATATCTAAATCACTGAAATTTAACCATTTGATTTTTTCTATTTCATTATCTGCTTTTATAATTCCAATATAATCTGCATTATAACAAGTCATTTTTACTAGTACACCATCGGCAGAACCATGTGCCTGTGCTTTAAATGTTCCATAATATTTGATAGACTCTTTTATTATTTCAACACTTAATTCCTCTCGAATTTCTCGAATTAAAGTTTCATCGTCTGTTTCATTATTTTCCCTTTTACCTCCAGGAATATAATACTTGTTTTTACCTCTAGATTTTGTACTTAATATTTGACCATCTTTAATTTTTATTAAAGCTATTTTATCTATTTCTATCATCTTATTTTAAATCAAAATCAGAATTGCAATTGAATAATCTTCGAATACAAAACTAAAAAAATACTACAACTAAGAGCATATCGATAAGCGAGCTAATCATCAGAAATTTTATAAAGTGCAGCAGAAAAAGCAGCACCTTATAAAATTAGAAAGCGGTGGCAAGCATATAATTTCATGAGCGCCAGGAAATAAAAATTTCCCGCCACAACAATAAAATTACAAGCTTGTCTTTTCTGTGTTTTATTAGAGTGCTTAGAATGATTTCGTTAATCAGAATATATATTTTAGGCACCCTAATAAAATAAAAGTAAGCGGTGTCAAGGACGCTTTATTTATACTGCCAAATCGCAGCATAAATACGCAACCTTGTTTTTTAGTAACTCCTTCCAGTCGTTAATCCGTTTTCATAAGAACGTTTTTTTTAAGCTGCATATTTCCAAAGGAACATTCTAAGAACGATAGTAGGAAAAGGATATTATCTACTATCATTAGCACAATAGGAAGCGCGCCCCTGCCCTATCTACGCCACAAAAAGAGTAAAAAAAACGGTTACACCTTGTACAAAATAATGTACAAGGTGTAACCGTTTTTTTTACTCGTGGCTGTGAGGCGCGCCGTAGTTAATGTTCCGTCGCAGGCAATTTTTATACTGCAGAAAATCGTGCTTAAATTCAACATTTGTATAGCAGTATAAAAATAAGCGCCGGACGCCCCGTTGCATTTTCAGGATTGAATGATTTCTATTTAAAATTTGGTTTTATTCAATCCTGAAAATGCCCTAGGCTAGTGCTTTTGTTGGAGACAATTACCTTTTCTTTACACCATAATTACATCCGAAAAGAGAATAAAAGAAGCCGAAGAAAATCTCCATAATTAAAACGATTCAGACCGCTTTGCTATTCCAAAAAATCTCCACCCTATCGGGTAGTATTTTTTAGAATTCCGAATCTTATTTAATTATTCCGATAAATAGCTGGCTTTCTTTTTTTCCCTTTTTTCTTTTGGAAAAATTTTGTTTAAAAGAAAAATCAAGCTGCTGAAAACATATCGAATAACAGCGGTTTTTATATCTTTAACCCATTAAAAAATTACCATGACAACAACTGCAGAATTAATAGAAAAGTACAAAATGACAGCTTCATCTAATAAAATAACCTTTATCACAACAGAGGCTATTTCAAACAAGATAATGGGAATTTTGATTACACATCCAAATAGTTACGAGAATTTCGTGAGTATTATGAATGACGATGATTCCACTAAAAAAATTATACTTAAACAAAACTTCACTGCAGATCTTGAAAGATTTCTATCAACTCATGATATCCGTAAAGTATTCATGGAAAATATATCAAATTTCTAAAGCAGCTTTTACCAAAATTTAGGTAAAAAAGTAACAAGACATTTTCTTTTAAATTGTCTGGTTAGCTAAAATAGCATGTGTAAAATCCTAGTAAAATTAGGGGTTAAGATAAAAAATGGGGTAAAAAAGTAACCGAAACTTTCAGAGTGAAAATATAGGATCAAATTCTATTTGAAAGAGCCGGTAATTACACTCTGTTTTTTGATTTGATGTTTAGGTAAAAAATCATAACTCACTGATAATCAACACTTTATAATAAATCCGCGCGGGGGCCTGGTTTTCCTCTCAATATTTTACCTTTTTTTTTCTTTCAGGATTGTCTCCAATATTGTCTCAATTGATTTTCGCTTTTTGAGTTCAATATGATATATTAAAATTCCTTTTTTTTCTCTCAAAATGCTTTAAAGTAATTTTAGGGTAATTTTTAGTACCTTTTTAGACTCCGTTAAGTACTGTGTTTACTGGGGTTCACAAAGTTTTAAGTTACTTATTTACCCCACTAAGTAACTTTTTTACAGATTCAGGTTACTTTTTTACCCTTATTTCACCCCCTTTTGTAACTATAGTTTTGTTACAACGCTTTTAATATGTTACATTTGCTTTTTAAAAAAATCAAAGATATGAAAGAAATCGTGATTGCTCAAGATAACCGGCTTACTTCTTCGAGGTATGAACTGACACTAATTGAAAAACGAATTTTCTACTATATAGTGAAAGAAGTCCGCAGCAAATACAACACTGGCCAGCGTGATCTCTTTGACGATTTGATTTTAAATATTAAAGTTTCCGACCTATCTCGGGAAGTTAACCAGGAGGATAACAAAAAAGAAACCCGGAAAGCATTAGAAAAATTTCGCTCTCGAAATTTCACCTATGCAAACGAAGCAGACGATGACTGGTTAACTTGCGGATTCATAAACTACGCACACATCAAAAAAGGAATTGCTGAGATCCAGGTCTCACATAAATTAATGCCTTTTTTAGTCGAACTCTCAAGTCAATACACAACCTATTCTCTTCATGTTGCAATGTCACTAAAAAGTAAGTGGAGTCAGCGCATGTATGAGCTATGCCAAAAATGGCAAGGCACAGACGGCTTTAGAATCACAGTTAACGATTTGCGTCAGTCGTTTATGTTGGAAAAAAAATACGACCGCTACGCGCTTCTAAATGAGCGTGTACTTCAAGTTGCAAAACGAGAATTAAAAGAACTTTACGACCTGGGACAATGCGACGTTTATTTTGAATTCACAGAGGAACGTAAAGGAAGAACCGTTGAAACTTTACGCTTCAAACTATTCCGTAAAAATGCTATGAATGTCAAATCAACCAATGATTTATTATTGGAATTGATTCCGCTCTTTCAAGCTACTTTTGAAACTTTGAAAAAACCAAAGAATGATGTTTTTGTGAAGGAGATAATTATGAAGCTGCAGAAATTCCCTAATCTTATAGAACCCACAAATAAAAGAATCAAAGAAG
>NZ_JABSNL010000018.1 GCF_013294025.1 Flavobacterium aeripolare | reverse complement strand
TGAGTCTTCTCCCTTAAACAATACTTTATAATCACTTTTATTTCACATTTGTTTAACCTTAGCTTTAACTCACTGAAAATGCAAACTTTGTGAAGTACTCTTTTTTGAACCTTTTATTAATTGTAAGAATAAACGTTTTTTCTAGCAACCCACTCCAAAGGAGAGGTAGACGGTGCGGATATGGATAGTGGCCTTTTATTAGAGAATGTTTCTTGTGTAGTCTAACATATATGACACTAATCCTCTCCCCGGCCCTCTCCGAAGGAGAGGGAGACGGTGTGGAAGTTTATTGTGGATTTTTATTGTAGCGTGTTTCCTGTGTTTTATAATATAGATGATGCTGATCCTCTCTCCAGCCCTCTCCAAAGGAGAGGTAGACGGTGCGGAAGTTTATCGTGGATTTTTATTATAGCGTGTTTCTTGTGTTTTATAATATATACGATACTAATCCTCTCCCCGGCCCTCTCCGAAGGAGAGGGAGACGATGTGGAAGTTTATTGTGGATTTTTATTATAGCGTGTTTCTTGTGTTTTATAATATAGATGATGCTGATCCTCTCCCCAGCCCTCTCCAAAGGAGAGGTAGACGGTGCGGATGTCTATTGTGGATTCTTTTTATAGCGTGTTTCTTGTGTTTTATAATATAGATGGTACTAATCCTCTCCCCGGCCCTCTCCAAAGGAGAGGGAGACGGTGCGGATGTCTATTGTGGATTCTTATTATAGCGTGTTTCTTGTGTTTATCAACACCATAAGGCATTAAAACTTTATTTAAGTAAGTCACATGACTAATATATGTCAATATTCAATACTATACCATTCAATCGCTGTACGAAATCCAATTATAAATAGGTCATTTGTGTGATTACAATAGTGCTACCACACAATATATATAGGAGAGACGTAAATTTTGAAATCGAAACATTAACGTTACCACTTTGCCCTAGCCCTGATAGAAGAGAAAATCCTTTTCAATCCTATTGATGGAAATCGAGAGGATTGAAAAGATTGCAGCGGATAGCAGGAAAATGCTCCTGAAATTTGGGTAAAAAAAAATGGAACCTTTCGGCTCCATTCTCTTTAATCTATGTACTGTCTTAATTTTACATTTTTGCTTCTAACGCTTTCTTTTCTGCTGTCATCTCTAAAGCACTGTATACACCTAATAATGTTTTAGCAACATCTGTGTTTTTAGGCTCTAATTCTAGAGATTTTTGCAAGTAAGGTATTGCCGCTCTAAATAAGTCTTCTCTTTGCTTTTTTAGCACGTCATAACGCTTCATGTCTTTGTCTGAATTAGTCAGCTTGTTCATCTCAGCGATAATACTACCTTCTTTTTCTAACTTCAAGGCCGCCATATTAATATAAGCGTTTAAATATTTAGGGTTAATTTCAAGCGCTTTAGTATAATACTTTTCTGCATCAGCAATGTTTTTTGCGTTTGAACTAACAACACCTAAATTGAATAACAAATCAGCGTCATTTGGGTTAGCAGCTAAAGCTTCAGTGATCAATTTTTTATAAGTATCAAAATCCTTAGTTTCTAAATACAAGTTAGCTTCTGTTAAGATTAACGAAGTGTCTTCAGGATTAGACTTTCTAGCAGCTGCAATTGCTTCTTTAGCTTCAGCAGTTTTTCCGTTTTGAACTAAAATTAGAGCAATGTTTTTATAAATCTCTCCTCTTTTAGATGGAATTTCTTCAGTTGTAGGATCAATATGAGTCCCTAACTTCACCATTCTATCTCTTTCTTGAACTGTTGCAAATAAATCATTTTCACTAGTTATTTTATTAACTGCTAAATAATTTGTCGCTTTTCCAGAATAGTTCATGTCTTTTAATTCTGTGTACAACTTTAATGCATTGTCATAATCCTTTGCATTAATGTAAGTAGAAGCTGCATAATATAGATTAAGCGTATCTTTTTTATCTAACAAATAAGCGTCGTATAATTTATTTGCACTAGCTGCATGCTTGTCCACTTTTGAGTCAGCAATTGCGTTATTAATCAATTTATACTTAATTGTAGTAATCGATTTTGCTGCTTCTGCACCATATTTTGCTTTTCCAGACGCTTTCTCAGCCTCAATTAAACTAATATATGATGTAGCTGCCAAAGATAAATTCTTATCCTCTTCAACTTTTTTGTTAGCCAGTTCTAACAGAGCGTTTCCTTTTACGTAGTAATATTGTGCTTTTTCTGAATCAGATGCATTAGCAATTAACCCTTCTGCACCGTTTAGAATTCCAACAGCTTCTTGAGCTTGACCTTTTTTAAATGCTTTTTCTGCAGCTTTAATTTCGTCCTTTTGAGCAAATGAAGCTACTGATACCAATAAAGCAGATGTAAGTATTACATATTTACCTTTCATAATAATCTATTTTTCGTTTTATTTTTTTTTGTTTTTTTTTATTCCAATTATATTAAGATTCGTCGTTATCGTCATCTTCATCATCAGATTCCTCATCATCATCAACAATGTCATCATCGTCATCCTCGTCATCATCAGCTACATCATCATCTTCTAGAACTTCAAGAACAGGCTTAACTCTTTCTATAGTTTCACCTTCGATTACATTTCCATCCTCATCAACAACAACTTCTTCAGCATCATCTTTCATAACTTTAGTTACGGCAGCGATAGAATCTTTACCTTTCAAGTTAATCAATTTTACACCCTGAGTAGCACGACCCATTACACGAAGATCTTCAATTGCCATTCTAATCGTTAATCCAGATTTATTGATAATCATTAAATCATCAGCATCAGTAACCGCGTTGATCGAAATTAACTGTCCTGTTTTCTCAGTGATATTTAAAGTTTTCACTCCCTTACCACCTCTATTAGTAATACGGTAAACATCTTCACCATCTTCGTCAACTAATTTAGTCCTCTTACCATAACCATTCTCAGTAACTACTAATACTTGTGTATCGTTTACATTTTCTTTATCTACAGTAACCATACCAATTACTTCGTCAGTGTCATCTTTTAACGAAATTCCACGAACTCCAGAGGCTGTTCTTCCCATTGGTCTCGTTTTAGTTTCTTCAAAACGAACTAATTTACCTGATTTAACTGCAAGGATAATTTGGCTTTCACCATTAGTTAATTTCGCCTCTAACAGCTCATCACCTTCCTTAATAGTAATCGCAGCAACACCATTTACTCTAGGTTTAGAATATTTCTCTAAAGATGTTTTCTTAACCTGACCTTTTTTAGTCACCATTACTAAATTATGAGAAGTAATATACTCCTTATCTTTCAGATCTTGAGTACAAATAAAAGCTTTCACTTTATCATCGCTCTCAATGTTAATAAGATTTTGAATCGCTCTACCTTTAGCTGTTTTATTTCCTTCCGGTATTTCATAAACACGCATCCAGAAACATTTTCCTTTTTGAGTAAAGAACATCATATATTGATGATTAGTAGCAACAAACATGTGCTCTAAGAAATCTTGATCTCTTGTACCAGCACTTTTTTGACCTACTCCACCTCTATTTTGTGTTTTATACTCTGATAAATTGGTACGCTTGATATAACCTGCATGCGAAATTGTGATAACAACATTCTCATCTGCAATTAAATCTTCAATACTTACATCACCTCCAGAATATTCAATTTTAGATCGACGTTCATCACCGTACTTCTCTCTAATCTCCTCTAATTCTTCTTTGATTAAAGCAATTCTCAAGTTAACATCAGCAAGCAATGCTCTTAAATGCTCAATTAATTTCATGATCTCATCATACTCAGCTCTTAACTTGTCTTGTTCCAGACCTGTTAATTGACGCAAACGCATTTCTACGATTGCTCTTGCTTGAATATCAGACAATTTAAATCTTTCGATTAATTTCCCTCTTGCTTCCTCTGTATTGCTAGATGCTTTAATTAATGTAATAACTTCATCAATATTATCTGAAGCAATGATCAAACCTTCTAAAATGTGTGCTCTCTCTTCTGCTTTACGCAATTCAAACTGCGTTCTACGTGTTACCACATCGTGACGGTGTTCAACAAAGTGATGAATCATATCTTTAAGATTCAACATTTGTGGACGCCCTTTTACCAATGCAATATTATTTACACTAAAAGAAGATTGTAATTGTGTATACTTATATAAGGTATTCAAAACTACATTAGGAGTCGCGTCACGTTTCAAGATATAGACGATACGCATACCATTTCTATCTGACTCGTCACGAATATTAGCTATTCCTTCAATTTTTTTGTCATTCACTAAGTCAGCTGTACGTTTAATCATATCAGCTTTATTGACTTGGTAAGGAATTTCAGTAACAATGATACATTCTCTACCATCAACTTCTTCAAAACCTACCTTAGCACGCATTACTACTCTACCACGACCAGTTTTGAATGCTTCACGCACCCCTTCGTAGCCATATATAACTCCACCAGTAGGAAAATCAGGAGCTTTAATGTACGTAATTAATTCATCAATTTCTATATCATTGTTATCCATGTACGCAAGGGTACCATTGATAACTTCTGTTAAGTTGTGTGGTGGCATATTAGTAGCCATACCTACAGCAATTCCCGTTGCCCCATTAATTAATAAGGTAGGAACTCTTGTGGGCATTACTTTAGGCTCATACAAGGTATCATCAAAGTTCAATTGAAAGTCAACTGTTTCTTTTTCGATGTCTGCCATAATTTCTTCCGAAATTTTTCGCATTCTCGCCTCAGTATAACGCATCGCAGCTGGACTATCACCATCTACAGATCCAAAGTTACCTTGACCATCAACTAATAAATAACGCATACTCCATTCTTGAGCCATACGAACCATGGCGTCATAAACAGAGGTATCTCCGTGAGGGTGATACTTACCTAACACTTCCCCAACAATTCTCGCAGACTTTTTATGGGCTTTATTTGAAAAAACTCCTAAATCATACATTCCATAAAGAACCCTTCTATGTACAGGTTTTAAACCGTCTCTAACATCGGGAAGCGCTCTTGATACAATTACTGACATCGAATAATCAATGTAAGCTGATTTCATTTCATCTTCTATGTTAATAGGAATTAACTTTTCTCCTTCAGACATAAGTTGTTATATTAAATAATTATATTAGTTACAAAACGTGCCAATATACATCTTTTAGATTTTTTTATAGCGTTTTAGCAACACAAATTTCAAGGATTTATTAACAAAATATTTTCTTGATTTGTTTACTAAAATAAATACTATCTTGACAACTATCTCAATATATTTTGTCACCCATCTGACAAATCATGTTAGGAACGATTTTTGTTTTTAAAGTAGTAATTCACTAAATTTACATTTACTAAATATATATTATGGATGATAATTTTTCACCAAGAGTCAAAGACGTTATAACCTACAGTAAAGAAGAAGCTTTACGATTGGGTCATGACTTCATTGGTACCGAACATTTAATGCTAGGCATCCTTAGAGATGGTAATGGCAAAGCAATACAAATACTAAATAATCTTTCTGTGGATTTGGACCATTTGCGTAGAAAGGTAGAAATATTAAGCCCTGCGACACCTGGAACAGATACGAGTTCAGATAAAAAAAACCTACATTTAACACGCCAAGCTGAGCGTGCACTTAAAACAACTTTTCTTGAAGCTAAAGTTTTTCAAAGTACTTCTGTAAGTACCGCACATTTACTACTTTGCATTTTAAGAAATGAAAATGACCCAACAACCAAGCTATTGAATAAACTTAAAATAGATTATGACATAGCTAAAGAACAGTATATAAATATGACACCAAGCGAAGAAGAATTCCTAGAGAATTTACCAAGAGCATCCGATTCATATAGTGATGATTCAGGACAAGATGACAGTTTAAAAGAAACTAGCTTTAATAATCCCGCCAATAAATCCAACAAAAAGTCAAAAACGCCGGTTTTAGATAATTTTGGGAGAGATTTAACAGAAATGGCTGAGGAAGGCAAACTAGATCCAGTAGTAGGACGTGAGAAAGAAATCGAACGTGTTTGCCAAATTTTAAGCCGACGTAAAAAGAACAACCCATTACTTATAGGGGAACCAGGTGTGGGAAAATCAGCTATTGCAGAGGGACTAGCACTTAGAATTATACAAAAGAAAGTTTCTCGTATTCTATTCAATAAAAGAGTGGTTACTCTTGATTTAGCCAGTATTGTAGCTGGTACTAAATATAGAGGACAATTTGAAGAGCGTATGAAAGCCGTGATGAACGAGCTTGAAAAAAACGATGATATCATTCTGTTTATTGACGAAATTCACACTATAGTAGGTGCTGGTGGAGCAACTGGTTCACTAGATGCTTCAAATATGTTCAAACCTGCCTTAGCAAGAGGTGAAATTCAATGTATAGGTGCTACTACTCTTGATGAGTACAGACAGTATATTGAGAAAGACGGTGCACTAGAAAGACGTTTCCAAAAAATTATTGTAGAGCCAACATCTGTTGATGAAACAATAACCATTTTGAACAATATCAAAAATAAATACGAAGATCATCACAATGTAACCTATTCGCAAGAAGCCATTGAAGCTTGTGTAAAATTGACGGATCGCTATATGTCGGAACGTTTTTTACCAGACAAGGCTATTGATGCTCTTGATGAAGCAGGATCTCGTGTTCACATTACAAATATCGAAGTTCCTAAAAAGATCCTTGATCTAGAACGCCAACTTGAAGAAATCAGAGAACTTAAAAATGCTGTTGTCAAAAAACAAAAGTATGAAGAAGCTGCTAAACTTAGAGATGATGAAAAACGCATCGAAAAAGAACTAGCGATTGCTCAAGAACAGTGGGAAGAAGATGCAAAAAACAATCGTATTGAAGTAACCGAAGATAATGTTGCTGATGTTGTATCAATGATGACTGGTATTCCAGTAAATCGTATTGCTCAAACAGAAAGTAATAAATTAGCTAAGTTGCCAGAATTGATCGAAAGCAAAGTCGTAGGTCAGAAAGAAGCGGTATTAAAAATCGCTCGTTCGATTCAAAGAAATCGTGCTGGATTAAAAGATCCTAATCGTCCTATTGGTTCATTTATCTTTCTAGGACAAACGGGTGTAGGTAAAACACAATTAGCTAAAGTTTTGGCCAAGGAATTATTCGATTCAGAAGATGCTTTAGTACGTATCGACATGAGTGAATACATGGAGAAATTTGCTATTTCTAGATTGGTTGGAGCACCTCCGGGATACGTAGGATATGAAGAAGGTGGTCAATTGACTGAAAAAGTACGTCGCAAACCATACGCTGTTGTCTTATTAGACGAAATCGAAAAAGCGCATCCTGATGTTTTCAACATGTTGTTACAAGTGCTTGACGATGGTTTTTTAACAGATAGTTTAGGTCGAAAAATTGACTTCAAGAATACGATTATCATCATGACTTCAAATGTTGGAGCAAGACAATTAAAAGATTTTGGTCAAGGTGTTGGTTTTGGTACTGCGGCAAGAGTGGCTCAGTCTGATGACAACTCAAAAAGTATTATCGAAAACGCACTTAAGAAAACCTTTGCTCCAGAATTCTTAAATAGAATTGACGATGTGATTGTATTTAATGCATTAGAGAAACACGATATTGATTTAATTATCGAAATCGAATTGAAAAAATTATACGCTAGAATTTCAGAATTAGGGTATAACTTAGCACTTTCTGATACAGCAAAAGCATTCATCGCTGATAAAGGATTTGACAAGCAATTTGGTGCTAGACCACTTAAAAGAGCTATTCAAAAATATGTTGAAGACGCATTAGCAGAAGAAATTATTACTTCTAAAATTAGTGTTGGAGATAAAATTTTCATGGATATTGAAGAGGGTGCTCAAGAACTTACCGTTGCTGTAACAAAAAGCGAGAAACCTACAGAGGAATCATAACACTTAAATAACTATTCTCTAAAACCCGTTACATTTTTATAATGTAACGGGTTTATTCTTTATGCAAAATTAACTAGGTTTTTAAAAACAAATTTTTACATTTGGATTTTATAAAACTGTTTTTAAACCAACCAAAATATGTCTGAAAATAAAGTAATTCTAGGTAGCGAAGAGTGGTGCACATTTCCTGAATTAGGTATTCCTACCATTAAAGCCCGTGTAGACTCAGGGGCAAAAACGTCTGCGCTCCACGCGGTTAACATTGCACCCTTTATTAAAGACGAAACAAACTGGGTTAAATTTGACATCAACCCTATTCAAAACAATAATAAAACGGTAATTCATTGTGAAGCTCCGCTAGTAGACAAGAGAATTGTTAAAAGTTCTAGTGGATTTAGAGAGCAACGTTATGTAATCCAGACGATGTTAGAAATAGGAGACTCTAAGTGGCCTATTGAAATGACTTTGACTAATAGAGACTCGATGGGTTTTAGAATGCTACTTGGCCGTGAGGCCATGAGTGGTAGAGTTCTTGTTGATCCTGAGAAGAAATACCTTATCGGGGAACCAGATCCAGAGACTTTAAAAAGCCTTTACAAAAATGCCGAAAAAGCAAGCACAGGTTTGCGTATTGGTGTCTTAGCTAGTAATCCAGAGTTGTACAGCAACAAGCGTATCATGGAAGCTGGAGAAATGCGTGGTCACGAAATGCATTTCTTGAATATCAAAGAATGCTATATGAAACTGGATGCGCAAACACCCGAGATTCATTATAGAGGTGGAATCATTTTAAATCAATTTGACGCCATCATCCCTAGAATACGCCCTAGCATTACCTTTTATGGTTGCGCACTTACACGTCAATTTGAAGCATTAAAAGTGTATAGTTTGAACTCTGCTAATGCAATTACACAATCAAGAGATAAATTATTTTCACTACAACTACTTTTAAACAGCGGTATCGGGATTCCTACAACAGGATTTGCTAATTCTCCTCTTGACACAAACGACTTGATTAAAATGGTTGGAGGTTCGCCTTTAATTGTAAAATTACTAGAGGGAACACAAGGAAAAGGTGTGGTACTTGCTGAAACTAAGAAAGCAGCTGAAAGTGTTATTAATGCTTTCAAAAGTGTAAATGCTAATATCCTCGTTCAAGAATTCATTAAAGAGGCCGACGGTAAAGATTTACGTTTATTTGTAATTGATGGTAAAGTTGTAGCAACAATTCAGCGTGAAGCGATGCCAGGCGAATTTAGAGCTAACATCCATTTAGGTGGAACAGCATCTATCATTAAAGCGACTCCAGAAGAAAAGAGAATCGCAATTAAGGCTGCAAAAGCAATGGATTTAAAAGTTGCTGGTGTAGACATCATTCGTTCAGCAAAAGGACCTTTATTGTTAGAGGTAAACTCTTCTCCTGGATTAGAAGGTATTGAAGGAGCTACAAATAAAGATATTGCCGGTGAAATGATTAAAGCAATTGAGAAAAATTTCAAACATAGAATGTAGGTAACATACGATGAATGTTTATGGTGAATGTTTATTTAGATATCATTTTTAGAAGTACAGCAATCTACTTTTTTATGATTATCGCCTTGCGTATTTTTGGAAAAAAAGAATTATCCCAACTCAATACTGCCGACATCATATTGATTTTATTGATCAGTAATTCGGTTCAAAATGCAATGGTTGGAAACAATACAAGCCTTGCAAGTGGTTTAGTTGCGGCTTTAGTTTTATTTGTTTTAAATTTTATCCTTAAGAAGATATTATTTAAATACACAAAATTAAATGCATTTATTCAACAGAAACCTCAGGTTTTAATTCATAATGGCACTTTAGACTTTAAGCTTTTAAGCAAGTTATATATAAGCTCTGATGAATTAAGAGAAGCAATGAGAGAGCATGGTGTAGAACATTTTTCAGATGTGAAATTATCCATGCTAGAGGTAGATGGAAACATAAGTATTATAACAGGAGTCACTAATTTAAAGCAAACGCATTACAAAAGGCTCAAAAAATTAAAAAAAACAGTCCATTGATTTTTGGAAACAAAAAAAACCATCTTAAGTTTAAGATGGTTTTTTTTATGCTGTATTATTTTATTTTTATTAGATAAATAAACTAAGTACATAATAAACGATTGCTGCTAGCAAAGCCGAAATAGGAATAGTCAACACCCAAGCCCATAAAAGACTTACCGTAACTCCCCATCTTACAGCAGATACACGTTTAGTTAATCCTACTCCAATGATAGACCCTGTAATAGTATGCGTTGTACTTACTGGAATTTTTAAATGCTCTGTAAAGTATAGCGTCAAAGCTCCTGCAGTTTCTGCGGCAACACCTTCGAATGAAGTTACTTTAGTAATTTTTGAACCCATTGTCTTTACAATCTTCCATCCACCACTTAAAGTACCTGCTGCAATTGCAGAATAACAAGCCAATGGAATCCATGCCGGCATTTTGAACGCACCACTTTCTGAAGGCAACACAACATCTAACCAAGATTCCATGTGTATTCCTGGGTTGGCATTAATGTAAACCGCTACAGCTGCTGCTATAATCCCCATTACTTTTTGAGAATCGTTTCCACCGTGTCCTAAACTAAAGGCTGCAGAAGAAACTAACTGCATTTTTTTTAAGGCCGCATCTGCTTGATGTAAATTTAAGCTACTAAAGATCAAACAAAAACAACTAACTGTCAATATTATAAAAGCTACTAAAAACCATTTGATATTGTGCGGCTCAAAGGCAACACTCCAGAACTCAGAGTTCTCGAAACGAGGTAATTTTCCGTCAGCTGTAATAACGTCGTAAGGGATCATTTGCACGTATACAAACCATATTGTAGCAATCATTAAAGCAACGGTAAAAATCTTTGGATAAATACTTTTGCGTGACGCATTAAGCAACCAGATCGAAATTAAATAAGAAGCCATAGCTCCTAATAATGGTGCTAAAACTATAAAAGCGATGATAATTAATACCCCAGAAGGCATGCCTCCATCTTTTCCTGCTTTGTACCAACTCACAATTTCGTACCAGTAGCGCGTTGCACCATCGGCGTCTATGTATGCTGAGAAGCCATGCATGGCAATGGAATGCGCAATTGCAGCTCCTGCAAAACCACCAATCAATGTATGTGATGAACTGGAAGGAATTCCCAACCACCATGTTAGTAAATTCCAACAAATGGCTGCGATTACACCCGCAAGAATTACCACTAAGGTAATCTCCATTGTATTGGCCGTTTTAGCTACAGTATCTGCAACTCCAAAACCAAAAACCCAGTAGGCTAGAAAATTAAAAAAAGCTGCCCATAGAACAGCTTGAAAAGGCGTTAATACTTTTGTTGCAACAACGGTGGCAATGGCATTTGCAGCATCATGAAAACCGTTGATATAATCAAAAATTAAGGCTAGTACTATAATAACTAAAAGTAACGTCATAAACTTAGAACTTCAAAATGAAATAAAAATGAACTTTAAGAGTGTTTTACCGATATCGATTCTAGAATACTAGCGACACTTTTACATTTGTCTGTAGCTGATTCTAATACAGATAAAACCTCTTTGTATTTAATAATATTCTTCACATCAGTTTCATTTTCGAAAATTTCGAAAACAGCCTTGTTATAAACATTATCTGATTTATTTTCTAATTTAGAAATTCTAGCACATGCTGCTGTAATATTTGAAATCTTTTTGAAATTTTTCAACTCGTTTACTGCAGTATCAATATTCTGGCAAGCTTCAAGATTAATCTCTGTCAATTTTCTAATTGATTTTGTAATCTTATCTACTTGATACAAACGCATAATGCTAGATGCTCCGTGCAAACGGTCAGCAACGTTATCAATAGCAGTTACCAGCGAGTGAATGTCTTCTCTATCAAATGGAGTAATAAAATTTCTACTCAATTCTAGATTTGTTTGACGCGTGATGTCTTCTCCTCTTTGTTCTAATTCATCAATTTTTTGGAAAATTGCTTCTCTTTCTTTTAAAGGAAGGTTTACTGCCTCGTGTAAGTTTGAAGCTAATTCAATCAAGTTACTTGATGCTTGTTCAAACAGGGGAAAGAATTTTTTATCTTTCGGTACTAAAAACTGGAAAAGACTATTTATTGACATTTTTTATATTTTTATGGTTGCAAATTTATTTATTTTTTCTCTTTAAAAGCTAAACTAATTGAATAATTCGCGTTCTCTTGAAAAACTGTAGTAAAATGCATCAGTTTTTAGAATTTCACAAGATATTTATTGGTGACAACCTTCAAAATACTGCATAAACCGCAATACGATTCCCCTTTTAAATTCATCAAAATCTCAAGTTAATCAGCTTAGAGAACCGCTATGCCACTGTTTTACGCTTATTATGGTTCTAAATGTACTTTCACTTTTCTTTTTTCGAAAATAAAAAATATACCAGACTGATAATTATACGGCAAAAAACAGCTTTAAAGTGGTACAAGTTAGCTTGTATAAACACTTCCTACTCTGGAAGTTTTAATTTTTCGAATCTATAGTTAGCCTACTTATACGACTACTTCTTCTACTGCCATTAAGATGTATTTGTAACTATTACTGTCTTAAAATCCTTGAAAAGAGATAAAATAGCCGGCACTCCCATCATTTTTAATGGATCATGCTACTAGATTTTTAGATCATAAATCACAATAGTCCGCATAAAACTGCTTTAAAATAAGATTTCTTAAAGCTGAGACTGTTATTTTCCAGTATTTTAAAATATTCGCAAAACGGTGCGCGAAGTTTTTGAATTTTATAAAAAGCTGTACTTTTGAAAAACAACAATGATAAACAATAACGCAACATATCACTCTTCGATAACAACTCTAATTTGGGTTGGCACTGCTATGTCGTTTACATTTTCTACTACAACTACAACCCCTTAGGGGTATACACTTTTACATATAACCGTATTATATCGTTATTTCTTTCGAGAGATAAAATTCTTGGGTGGATAATAAATATTCGCTTTTTTTCAAAATCAAAATGCACAACATGAAAGTATTAAAATTTGGCGGTACATCAGTAGCCAATGCCACAAATATAAAATTAGTCTTAGACATCGTTCAAAATCAAGCCAAGCAAGAGCCATTAATCGTAGTGGTTTCTGCATTGAGCAAAGTGACCGATTTATTACAAACCGCTGCAGCAAAAGCGGCTTCTTGTGATGAGACTTACAAAACGTTAGTGATCGAAATTGAAAAAAAGCATTTAGACACCATCAAAGAATTTATTCCCGTTAATGAGCAAAGCGGTTTATTGAGTCACATAAAAAGAATCGTAAACCACCTTGAAACTTTATTAGACGGTTGCTTCCTTCTGGGCGAACTATCTCCTAGAACAGCAGATACAATTTTGAGTTTTGGAGAATTATTGTCATCATATATTATAGCCGAAGCTTTAAAACAAAAAGTAGCTAATTCAGGATACAAAGACAGTAGAGAATTAATTAAAACCAACAGCAACTTTGGGAAAGCGGCAGTAAACTTTGATGTAACAAATGATTTAATCGCTACTTATTTCAAATCAGTTACCCATCAAGTAACAATCATGCCTGGTTTTATTGCTTCGTCACAAGACGGAATCACAACAACTCTTGGTCGTGGTGGATCTGATTATACGGCAGCAATTCTAGCAGGTGCCTTGGATGTTTCTGAATTAGAAATATGGACAGATGTAAACGGAATGTACACTGCCAATCCTCGTATTGTTAAGCAAGCCCAACCTATCGCTACGATTTCGTACCAAGAAGCGATGGAGCTGTCGCACTTTGGTGCTAAGGTTTTATACCCACCAACAATTCAGCCTGTGTTACGAAAAAATATTCCTATTCTAATCAAGAATACTTTTGAACCAGCAGCCGAAGGAACTTTTATTTCGAATAAGGCTGTCGCCAATGGGAATCCAGTAAAAGGAATTAGTCATATCGATAATATTTCGTTGATTACGCTTGAAGGACCTGGAATGATTGGGGTTTTAGGATCTTCAAAAAGATTGTTCGAAACACTATCTCAGGCTAATGTGAATGTTATTTTTATTACACAAGCATCGTCAGAACACTCTATTTGTATCGGAATATTAAATGCTGATGCTAATAACGCTGAGGAAGCTATCAACAAAGCATTCGAAATCGAAATTGCGCAAAACAAAGTGGAGCCTTGCATCGTTGAGAAAGACCTTTGCATTATTGCTCTAGTGGGTGAAAACATGAAAAATCATCAAGGTTTAAGCGGTAAAATGTTTAGCACATTGGGTAAAAACAACGTAAACATTCGCGCCATTGCTCAAGGTGCTTCTGAAAGAAATATCTCAGCAGTGATTAATGAGCGAGATGTTAAGAAAGCCTTGAACACACTTCACGAACGCTTTTTTGAAGAAAACACCAAACAACTTAACTTGTTTGTTATGGGTGTAGGGAACGTAGGTGAAAAGTTTATTGACCAAATTAAACAGCAAAAGAAATTCTTAAAAGAGAATCTAAAAATAAATTTGAGAGTAATTGCTTTAGCCAATTCTAGAAAAATGCTTTTTGACGAAGAAGGTATTGATTTAAAATCGTGGCAAGGGCTTCTTGATACTGGAGAAAAAGCCGATCAGCAACAGTTTATAAATCAGGTAAAAGACCTGAATTTACGTAACAGTATTTTTGTTGATATCACTGCTAATGAAAGCGTGTCACAAACTTACGCGCAGTATTTAAGAGAAAGTGTCGCAGTAGTAACTTGTAACAAAATCGCTTGTTCGTCAGCTTTTGATAATTACAAAAACTTAAAAAGTTTGTCACGCAGGTACAATGCACCTTTCCTTTTCGAAACAAACGTAGGAGCGGGATTACCTATTATTGATACGGTAAAAAACCTAGTAGCATCGGGAGATAAAGTGAATAAAATTCAAGCAGTTTTATCAGGAAGCTTGAACTTTATCTTCAATAATTTTGATGCAAACAATTCTTTTCATGATGTGGTAAAAGAAGCCGGTGTACAAGGTTTCACAGAACCAGATCCAAAAATCGACTTAAGCGGAATTGACGTTGCTAGAAAAATCTTGATCCTAATTCGTGAAAGCGGGTACCAAATGGAAATCGAAGACATTGCAAACGAATCGTTCTTGCCTGCTGAATGTATGGCAACAACAAACAACGACGACTTTTTTAAATCCCTTACACAATACGCAAGCCATTTTGAAGGAATTTTAGCGGAAGCCAATGCCAAAGACAGTCGCTTGAAATTTGTAGCACAATTTGAAGATGGAAAAGCGAGCGTAGGGTTGCAATTCATCCCAAAAGACCATCCATTTTACAACTTAGAAGGAAAAGACAATATTGTATTGTTCTACACCGATCGCTACGTTGACCAACCTTTATTAATCAAAGGTGCCGGTGCCGGAGCTGCAGTTACTGCATCTGGAATTTTTGCTGATGTGATTAGAATAGGGAATGTTTAAAAATAAGTTGCTAAGTTACAGAGTGCCTAAGTTTCTAAGTTTTTGAAGAGACTTAAATACTTAGAAACTTAGTAGCTAAGCAACTTAGAAACTATAAAAAAATGAACGAAATAAAAATATTCTGTCCCGCAACCATTGCCAACCTATCTTGTGGATTTGATGTCCTAGGATTGTGTTTGGACAATGTAGGTGACGAAATGATTATTAGAAAATCAGATCAAAAAGGCATTCGCATCACTAAATTAGTTGGTGCCGATTTACCGCTAGAAACAGAAAAAAACGTGGCTGGAGTAGCAGGTTTGGCAATGCTTGACGCTTTGAAATCAGACGCGGGATTCGAAATCGAAATCTACAAAAACATCAAAGCCGGTAGCGGCATTGGTAGTAGCGCGGCTAGTTCGGCAGGAGCGGTTTTTGGAATCAATGAATTGCTAGGGCGTCCATTTGAAATAAAAGACTTGGTGCAATTTGCCATGCAAGGCGAAAAACTAGCCTGCGGAAACGCACATGCAGACAATGTGGCTCCTGCTCTTTTGGGTGGTTTTACGTTGGTTCGCAGTTATGCACCGCTGGATATTATCAAAATCGAAAGTCCGTCAGAATTATATGCTACCGTTGTTCATCCTCAAATTGAGTTAAAAACATCCGATGCGCGTTCGGTATTAAAGCAAACAGTATCCCTAAAAAGCGCCATCATGCAATGGGGAAATGTAGGTGGATTAATCGCAGGATTGTATACTAAGGATTACGACTTAATTGGTCGCTCTTTGCACGACGAAATCGTAGAGCCGTTGCGTTCGGTACTAATTCCTGGATTTGATTTGATCAAACAAACCGCTTTAGAAAACGGCGCTTTAGGATCTGGAATATCCGGTTCTGGTCCATCTATTTTTGCATTAAGTAAAGGAGAAGCTACCGCAAACAAAATCGCCAAAGCCATGAGTGCCGTTTACGACGAAATGAAATTGCCATATGAAATTCATGTTTCAAAAGTGAATCCAGATGGTGTGAGAGTAGCCCCCTAAGCCCCGAAGGGGGAATACAAGTATAAAACAGAAGACATACTAATACGTTATCTACATCCACATAGACTCCCTCCCCTTCGGGGAGGGCCGGGGTGGGGATCTCAATACAACACAAAAATGAAATACTACAGTTTAAACCATAACGCACCAAAGGTTTCTTTTCAAGAAGCCGTAATTCAAGGATTGGCCAGTGACAAAGGATTGTATTTTCCGGAATCTATAACCCCTTTACCACAATCTTTTTTTGATGGAATCGAAAATTTATCAAACGAAGAAATTGCTTTCACGGCAATTCGCCAATTTGTGGGAGACGAAATTCCAGAAAAGGTATTAAAAGAGATCATCGCCGAAACACTTTGTTTTGATTTTCCAGTAGTGGAAGTTGAAAACGGCATCTATTCTTTAGAGTTATTCCACGGGCCAACTATGGCTTTTAAGGATGTGGGAGCGCGCTTTATGTCGCGTTGTTTGGGGTATTTTAACAAAGACAAAAAAGACAGTAAAAATACCGTGCTTGTAGCGACTTCTGGCGATACAGGTGGCGCGGTGGCTAGCGGTTTTCTTGGTGTGAAAGGTGTTCACGTTATTATATTGTATCCTTCGGGGAAAGTGAGCGATATTCAAGAGCGCCAATTGACAACCCTAGGACAAAATATTAGAGCTCTAGAAGTTGACGGTTTTTTTGACGACTGCCAAGACATGGTCAAAAAAGCGTTTTTAGACGACAACTTGAAACACCACAATTTAACGTCGGCAAACTCCATCAATATTGCGCGCTGGTTGCCACAAATGTTTTACTTTTTCTTTGCTTACAAAGCCTTGAAAAAACAAAATAAACCATTGGTATTCTCTTGTCCTTCTGGGAATTTTGGGAATATCTGCGCGGGAATCATCGCCAAAAAAATGGGCTTGCCTGTAGCGCATTTCGTAGCATCAACCAATGTAAACGACACGGTGCCCCGCTTTTTAGAAAACGGAATCTACGATCCAAAACCTTCTGTAGCTACCATTTCGAACGCGATGGATGTGGGGAATCCTAGTAATTTTGTGCGCATCCAGGAAATGTACAACAACGATTTAGAGCAATTCAAAAAAGATTTTTCTTCTTTTACATACAACGACGCCGAAACTCTAGAAGCCATGAAATCCATTTACAAAGGTAACGGCTACATCGCCGAGCCTCATGGCGCTGTTGGATACTTGGGTTTGAAAAAAGAACTAGTTAATTATCCTGATGCTCTTGGAATCTTCTTAGAAACTGCCCACCCTATCAAATTTTTAGATACGGTCGAACCGGCTTTAGGTATTAGCTTACCGATTCCGACGCAAATAGAAAGTGTACTGAATAAGGATAAAGTAACTACCAAAATCAAAACCTACGAAGAGTTTAAAGCATTTTTAGGATAAACAATACCAATTTTAAAAACGACTAAAGTAATCTTACTTTAGTTGTTTTTTTGTGATCCATTTGGTCATGCCCCTACTTCCACTACGTTACAGTAGCGTCGGGCTGTGCGTTGCAATCTCACGCAAAAAAAGCGGGAGGATTTCCACTGCCATCCCTCATGCGGAAACGTTTTCGTACCACAATAACTGCTGTAGGAAAATTTACTAATAAAATTCAATACAAAACTTTAACATTTGGTTTTAAATGCTATATTTGTTTGATAAACAACTATATTTTATTACATAGCAGTTAACCTGAAAGGTTGTACTTTGTGATGATATTGTGTAGTTGTAAGCAATACAAAGAAAAAAACGTACAATGATTAAACTTTTTGATAAAACAAATGAATATATAGAAGGGTCATCATCTAATAATGGAAACTCTTTTAACAATTATCATAAAAGTAATCGTTTTGATATGAAAATTATACGTGATACTTTGGAAGGTTGGTTTTCAAAATATCCTGAAGTTGAAAAAAATGAACTGAAGATTCGTTTTAAGAAAGACTTTGATTCTGCTTTTTTTGAATTATTCTTATATGAACTTTTTAAAAAATTAGGTTATGAAATATTAATACATCCTAAACTAAAAAACTCTAAAAAAAGACCAGATTTTCTCATAACCAAAAATGGCAAACAAACATATGTAGAAGCAAAAATATGCTTTGACAAAACTGAAGCCGAAATGGCACTTGAAAATCTTCAAAATGAATTTTACGACAAGTTAAGTAATGTTAAGATTAAAGGATTTCTTCTCGCAATTGAAGAAGTTAATTTTATCACTAAAAAACAACCTCGAGTTAAAGAACTAATTGCAAAAATCGAAAATGAAGTTGCCAAACTTGATCCAATACAGGTTTCTTCATCAATTCAAAATTATGGATATGAACTATGTCCAAAAATAGAGTTTGAAAATAAAGACTTTAATATAATTGTCAAACCGATACCGTTGATTGAATCTGAAAAGGATACAATTAGCGAAAATCCAATTGGAATATTTCCATTTGAAAGTTTTTGGGGTGGCGGAGAAGATTCTCTACGCCAATCAATTTTAAAAAAATCAAATCGCTATGGTAAATTTGAAATTCCGTATTTGATTTGTATAAATGCATTGGGCAAAAAAACATCAGGAAAAACCGATATTGAAAATTTAGTTTGGGGTTCACTTCAATATACTTATTCGACTAGTCCAAATGAAAGAGATGGTAAGTTGACCAGAAAAAATGATGGAATATTTTATAATTCAGGTAAAGCTCAATTGAAGAACGTAAGTGGACTTATTTTTACAAAAATATTTCCATCAAATATCCCAAATGCAAAATATTGGATGTACAAAAATCCATTTGCAAACAATAATTTCAATTTTGAAGATATTGATTTAGTCTATAGTTTCACTGAAGATAATCAAATAATTAGCGCAGAAGGTACAAACTTGGATATAGTTTTTGAAATCAGTAAAGATTGGTTAACAGAATAAAGCACTGCTTACAACAGCCATTACAAAAGATTTGGGTATTTGGCTGAATTTAAAGATGGTTTTGTTCTTGAAAATTAGTCATTAACCTAAAGATTAGGCTTTCTTAATCCGTCACATCGCCAAGCGACCAAACGTTACCAGCAATTATAAAAAACAAGAATTATGAAAGAAAGTTATATTGGAATTTTCGAAGACAAATCTACAATAAGGAAAGAAAATTTTTCAGAACTTATCGCTATTCCATATCTTAAATATATATTCAAATCTGTAACTGATGACAGATTAGTAAATCATTATTGTCTAAATAGAGATGGTAATCAAGAAACTTTAAAATTCGGAAGATTTGAAATAATTGATATCGGTCCAGGAAAACGACAATATTTCGAGGGACGACGAGTGAGAATTTCTGAAGATGGTGGAAAAAAAACTCATTTGTTTATGTCCTATAAATATAACTCTGTGGATTTTATAGTTAATGATTTATTACATCTAATTGAGATATTATTGAAAATAGACGATTGGAATATTTTTATGGAATTACAAAAAATACCGAAACTTGAAAAACAGGTAGAAGATTTAACGAAACAAAGAGATTTGCATTTTGAAGAAATATCCGATTTAAAAAAACAACTTGGGAACAAATAATAACTACTTGTAACAGCCGCTACAAGATATTTGGGCAGTAGGCAGGATTTAAATATGGTTTAGTGAATGGAAAACATGTGCATAATAGAAAAAATCTCGCCACTTTAACTCCAAAACTCTTGTAGTTTCAAGACGTTATACGATATTTTGTGTGAGGTGAGAATCAAAAATATAATATTTTAATGAAAATTAACATTCTTCTTTTCTTATTAATAACTTTAATTAGTTGTCAAAGAAAAACATCAGAAACAGAAATTAAAAAAATCTCTAATAAGAGTAGTGTATTTTTAACTTTATATCCTGAAATGTCAGATTCTGATTTTAAAAATGAAGTTAATAGATTAAACACTACTGGATTATTATCAAACAATAAATTCCAATTTTTATTAGACAAAACCATTTATGATTTTGATGTTATAAATAATAATATCTCGATCAGATTGAATTATAATCGCAAACAAACTATTGAAACGATCTTTCTAAATTATAAAAAATCCGACGAGTTAATTAAAAATTATAGCAATGAAAAATTGAATCTTTTGAACATCTTCAAAAATAAATATAAACGAAGCTCCAATCAATTTCCGCCAAACTACACAATAATGGCAGAAGAACTATCTAAACCAAATTATGAAGTTTTTGAAGATGCCGAGAAATACATTTTAATAGGTTGGCAAGTTATCGGAGATAGGATTCCAAACAAACAAGAGTCTGCTGAAGAAATTAAGAAAATTTTTCCTAATAGAAAATCTTCTAAAAAATATGATGAATACGCCAAATCTTCTTCTAATGGTGGAGGAACAGCGGTATTCGGAATTGAATTTGAAATTAATTATTTCCGAAAGTCTATTTTAGATACAATCATAAATAAAACCTGGTTAGATTATAAAGAAACAGAGAAAAGAGCGCATGAACTTAATAGTAGAAAACATAATTTAAAAATTAAACAAGAAGAAAATATAAAAAAACTATAAAACTTCTCTCAAACGCTTAAATTAAGTAATATTTTTCAAACAATTATAATAAAAATTAGGGGATATTTTAAAACTATGACAGCAAAAAAAATTACGTTCAATCTTAATGATTCTTAAAAATCGGCTGAAATAAATTTGCTAAATTTTGAAACATCAAATTCGATAGATGCTATACGAAATTTAATTTCTATGCAAAGAGAAATACTGAAAACAGTTCAAAGCGTACTTCATAAAAAGATAAAATTTACTGAAAAAGAAAATCAGAATATGGATGACCAAATGTTAGAACAATATTTAGAACATCTCTACGGAATCGAAAAAAGAATGACTTCTGAATTATTCCGTATAACAAATGTTTCAAATATATCTACTGTTTTGTCTATTTTCGAAAGCAAACTTAAAGTAATCTGTGATAGAATAATTACAGATTTTGGAGGAGAACTCTCTATTGAAAGTGTTTTGACCCCTATAAAACAAGAGTATTATTCTAAATTTCGATTATTAATTATGCTGTTAATTTTTCCATTAAAATTAGATGTTTATCCTGGT
>NZ_JABSNL010000017.1 GCF_013294025.1 Flavobacterium aeripolare | reverse complement strand
GTTAACCCAGCAGATGTAGTTATTACTTCTACACCAAAGGGACCATTAACAGTTAATACAGATGGAACAGTAACAGTTGCACCGAATACTCCAGCTGGAGATTATACGGTACAGTACACAATTTGTGAGGTATTAAACCCAGACAACTGTGATACAGCAACAGTAACAGTAACAGTTGAGAAATCGCCAATTGATGCAGTTGATGATATCGCAGGACCAATCAATGGTAATACAGGAGGAACAACTCCAAGTGTATTGACAAACGATACGTTGAACGGAACACCAGTTAACCCAGCAGATGTAGTTATTACTTCTACACCAAACGGACCATTAACAGTTAATCCAGTAGACGGAACGGTAACAGTTGCACCGAATACTCCAGCCGGAGATTACACGGTACAGTACACAATTTGTGAGGTATTAAACCCAGACAACTGTGATACAGCAACGGTAACGGTAACAGTTGAGAAATCACCAATTGATGCAGTTGATGATATCGCAGGACCAATCAATGGTAATACAGGAGGAACAACTCCAAGTGTATTGACAAACGATACGTTGAACGGAACACCAGTTAACCCAGCAGATGTAGTTATTACTTCTACACCAAACGGACCATTAACAATTAATCCAGTAGACGGAACGGTAACAGTTGCACCGAATACTCCAGCCGGAGATTACACGGTACAGTACACAATTTGTGAGGTATTAAACCCAGACAACTGTGATACAGCAACGGTAACGGTAACAGTTGAGAAATCACCAATCAATGCAGTTGATGATATTGCAGGACCAATCAATGGTAATACAGGAGGAACAACTCCAAGTGTATTGACAAACGATACGTTAAACGGAACACCAGTTAACCCATCAGATGTAGTTATTACTTCTACACCAAACGGACCATTAACAGTTAATCCAGTAGACGGAACGGTAACAGTTGCACCGAATACTCCAGCCGGAGATTACACGGTACAGTACACAATTTGCGAGGTTATAAACCCAGACAACTGTGATACAGCAACGGTAACGGTAACGGTTGAGAAATCACCAATTGATGCAGTAAATGATACATTAGGACCAATTGACGGTGGTGCAGGAGGGACAACTCCAAGTGTATTAACAAATGATACGTTAAACGGAACACCAGTTAACCCATCAGATGTAGTTATTACTTCTACACCAAACGGACCATTAACAGTTAATCCAGTAGACGGAACGGTAACAGTTGCACCGAATACTCCAGCCTGAGATTACACGGTACAGTACACAATTTGCGAGGTTATAAACCCAGACAACTGTGATACAGCAACGGTAACGGTAACAGTGATTGGAAATAGTATAGTTGCCAATGATGATAATTATACGACGACTGTTTGTAATACGAAAGGTCTTGCTCCAGTTGGAAACATCTTTGAAAATGACCTAATAAACGGAAGTGTATTCGCTGCCAATCAAGTTAATTTCAGAATTGTATCTGGTACTAATGATCAAATAGTTATTGATGAATTAGGTAACATATCATTAAAAGATGGTATAGTTTCTGGAGTGTATAACTTTACATATGAGATATGTGATAAGCTTAGCGTTACTAATTGTAGTACAGCGGCTATAGTTATTACTGTTGGAGATGATACTAATGACTTACCAACGGTTATTGAAGAGGTTTGTAATAGTGGAGTTGATTCTTATGACTTGAATACGCTATTGCCTACAGGTATCCCTACAAATGGAACTTGGATAGATGACAGTACTGGTAAACTAGTAGGAAGTATATTTACTCCGCTTGATGTCCCAGTTGGTACGTATAACTTTAGATATACTGTTAATACGACGGCTTGTCCGATCAACATGACGGTAAGTATGGAAGTTAATGATGATTGTGGTATAGTATTAGGTTGTGGAGCTATTGAAGTTCATAATGCCTTTTCTCCTAATAATGATGGAATAAATGATATATTTGTAATCGATAATATTGCTGATGTGGCTTGTTACCCTGAAAATGATGTTGAAATATACAACAGATGGGGAGTTCTAGTTTACAAAGTGAGAAACTACGACAATCAAAACAATTCATTTAGAGGTATCTCAAATGGTAGAACAACAATCTCTCAATCTGAAGGATTACCTACAGGAACATACTTTTACATACTTACTTATAAATCAGTAGATGGATTAGGAAATGTTCAGAATAATAAAAAAGACGGTTATTTATACCTGTCTAGATAATTAAATTTACTAGCTGTGGCCAAAACGGCCACAGCTATAAAAAAATGATAAATGAGAAAACTAGCATTAATTTACACCTTAGTATTTACTGGTTTAGCGGGTTTTGCACAACAAGATGCGCAATACACACAGTACATGTACAACACTATCAATATCAACCCCGCTTATGCAGGATCTAGGGGGGCGATGAGTATATTTGCTCTGCATAGAACGCAGTGGGTAGGACTTGATGGTGCTCCCGTAACAAATGCTGTCTCTGTTAATACACCGCTTAATAATTCCAACCTCGGTTTAGGAGTTTCTATTGTGAGTGACAAAATTGGGCCAACACATGAAAATGCTTTTTCTGTTGATCTTTCTTATTCTATTCCAACGTCTGAAAACTATAAATTGAGTTTTGGAGTAAAGGGTACTGCAAATCTTTTTGATTTAGATGTATCTAGACTTAACCCAGAATCTCAAGGTGATAGAACGCTGACGGATTATAACAATAAATTTACACCAAATGTAGGTGCGGGTTTATACCTACACTCTGATCGTGGTTATTTAGGATTGTCTGTTCCTAACTTTATTGAAACAGATCGTTATGATGATAATGAGGTAGCAATTTATACAGAAAAAATTAACTACTATTTAATCGGGGGTTATGTGTTTGATTTGAACTATTACCTTAAGTTAAAACCAGCATTCTTAACTAAGCTAGTTGAGGGAGCTCCTTTACAGGTGGATTTGTCTGCTAATGTATTATATGATGACAAGTTCTCGATTGGATTAGCTTATAGATGGAGTGCAGCAGTTACAGCAATGGCTGGTTTTCAAATATCAGACTCAATGTACATAGGTTATGCTTACGACTTAGCGACAACCAAATTGGATAATTACAACTCGGGATCACATGAAATATTTTTTAGATACGAGATCTTTAAAAATAATAAAAGAATTACGACTCCTAGATTCTTCTAAAAAAAATATCACATGAAAAAAAATATACTCTTTTATTTAATGTTTGTAAGCATCCTTTCAATTAATGCTTATTCTCAAAAAGCTAAGTTGAATACGGCGGAAACTCAGTATAATAATTTTGCCTACATCAATTCTATTGAAACTTTTGAGCGAATCGCATCGAAAGGTTTTAAATCAGCAGAAATTTTTCAAAAACTCGGAAATGCATATTACTTTAATGGTGAATTTCCTCAAGCCGCAAAATGGTATACGGAGTTATTTGCTTTAGGTTCTGATTATGACAAAGAATACTACTATAGATATGCTCAATCACTTAAGACAATAGGTGAAAATAAAAAAGCTGATGAATACTTAGAGAAATTTAGTACGATCGCTAAAGATGATAATAGAGCAAAATTCTTTCGTAATGAAGAAGATTATCTAAAAAGGATAAAAGCGAATTCAGGTAGATACGATATCAGTAAAACCAATATTAACTCTAAATATTCTGATTATGGATCGACTGTTTACAACAATAAATTAGTTTTTACTTCTGCTCGTGATACAGGTAGTTTAGGTCAAAGAATACATACTTGGACAGATCAATATTTTACAAGTTTATACAGTAGCGATTTAGATGAGAGTTTTAATCCAGGTAAAGTCGAACGTTTTGACAATCACCTTAAATCAAAATTTAATGAGTCTACTCCAGTTTTTACAAAAGATAGCTCTACAGTTTATTTTACTAGAAATAATTATCTAGACGGTAAGAGAGGTCAAAATGGAAGCGGTATTACATTAATCAAAATTTACAAAGCAGTATTAAAAAATAATGAATGGACAAATATTAAAGAGTTGCCATTTAATAGTAATGAGTACAGTACTGCACATCCAGCTTTAAGTCCTGATGAAAAAACATTGTACTTTGCTTCAGATATGCCTGGAACTTTAGGTCAGTCTGATTTGTTTAAAGTGGCAATATTAGGAAATGATTCATACGGAAAGCCTACGAACTTAGGACCAATGGTTAATACTCCCGGTAGAGAAACTTTTCCATTTATTAGTCAAGATAATGAAATTTATTTCGCGTCAGATGGTCACCCTGGAATGGGTGGATTAGATATTTTTATGTCTAAAATTAATGCTGATGGATCATTTAAAAGAATCGAAAATATAGGTTCAGATATAAATTCACCATTTGATGATTTTGCTTACTGGATTGATCTTGATACGAGATATGGTTTTTTCTCTTCGAATAAAGTCAATGGTTTAGGTTTTGATGATATTTATAAATTTAAGGAGTTAAGAAGGATTGGTTGCGAGCAAGCACTATCTGGTTTGATTACAGATGCTGTAAGTTTAGAATTATTACCTAACGCTAAAGTGTCTTTATACGATAATGAACATAACTTAATAGAATCTACCACTGCTGATGATAAAGCATTGTATAATTTTAATGTTGAGTGTGATAATACGTATTACGTACGTGCTGAGAAGGAGCATTACTTTACAAAAGAGGTTAGTGTAGTTATTCCAGATGAAAATGGTAGCACTGACTTGCCAATTGCATTAGAGACTTCTGTTAAGAAAGTAAAAGTAGGGGATGATTTGGCTAAGTTCTTAGAAATCCCGATTATCTACTTTGACTTAGATAAATCTAATATTAGACCAGATGCAGCTATAGAGCTTTCTAAAGTTCTTGACGTGATGTTGCAGACACCTAAAATGAAAATTGACATTCGTTCGCATACAGATAGTAGAGCTAGTGCAAAATACAATGAAAGCTTATCTGAAAGAAGAGCCAAATCTACTATGAAATGGTTAATCGATAACGGTATCAGTGCTGATCGTTTAACAAGCAAAGGATACGGTGAGTCTAGATTAATTAATAAGTGTTCTGATGGTGTGCAATGTACCGAAGCAGAGCATCAATTAAACAGACGAAGCGAGTTTATCATTATGTCTCTTAATTAGTAGGTGACATTATATTAAAAGAGAAAGGCAGTGTAATTATACACTGCCTTTTTTTTATGTTTTTTTTAAATGATATTTGGTATAAAATCTACATTGAAATTGTCTAACGTTTTTTGGGATATTGGCTTGCACTCTGAATAGCCGTTGTAGATTTAGTTATTAGCTAGCAGCTGCGCCTTCGTGTACATTTTTAAGTCTTTACAAGAATAGCTACGTTTAATATAATGTTATAGTCTGAACGCATTTTATGTTCTAGAATGAGCTAGAATTGGTTACGCTCCTTAATGTTGTAGAATGAACTTTTAAATAGCTATACTGAATTTTTTCTTCCCCATAATTTTTAACGATTTTAAAGGTGTCATGGTGTAATGCTAATGCATATTTAGAGCCTTCTTTAAAGGAATTGGTTATACTCCCTGTTCTTCATAAGGCTATAGCCTAATGTTATCGATATTGGCTTTATAGTTGTGGTGTTTAAAAGTTAACTTTATTATGCTAAATCTTCCTTTTTTAAACCATAGTATTGACTGAAAGTTTTGATGTAGCTTATTCGATCAAGATTCTAATTAAATAGAGCTTCACTTTGTATGGTTGTTGACGTGCTTTTTATTGCCATTCTAGCACTAATTACGCCATTATGTAATAGTAACTGTAAAACTAAAATAGCGCGTTATAAGGCATAAAAAAACCGCATATCCTTATGAAAAGGAAATAGCGGTTTTTTAAGTATAAAAATGGTTTGGTTAATAGCGTTTTTAGAATCACAATGATAAGTAAAATTATCCTTGTACAAAAACATTACTATAACAAAAACATAATAAATTGTTAACTGTTAAGCATTACTGGCATTACTAGCATAGTCACAGTTTCTCCTTCTTCTAGTCCATCAACAGGTGTCAAGATTCCTGCTCTATTAGGTAGAGACATTTCTAACATGATCATGTCAGATTGAAGATTTGTCAACATCTCTGTTAAAAAACGAGAGTTGTAACCTATTTGCATATCGTCTCCTTGATAATCACAAGTCAATCTTTCTTCTGCTTTGTTAGAATAATCGATGTCTTCTGCAGACACGTTTAATTCCGCACCAGCGATTTTTAACCTAATTTGATGTGTTGTCTTGTTAGAGAAAATTGCAACACGACGTACCGAACTTAAAAATTGAGAACGATCAATCATTAATTTATTCGGATTTTCTTTTGGTATAACTGCTTCGTAATTAGGATATTTTCCGTCTATTAAACGACACATTAAGATGTAGTTGTCAAAAGAAAAAGTAGCATTCGAATCATTATATTCTATCTTAACTTCAGCATCTGATGATGTTAAAATATTTTTTAAAATTGTCAATGGTTTTTTTGGCATAATGAAATCTGCTACCTGAGATGCTTTTACATCTGTACGTGCGTATTTCACTAATTTGTGTGCATCCGTTGCAACAAATATTAATCCTTCTGGTGAGAATTGAAAAAAGACACCAGACATAACTGGTCTCAAATCGTCATTTCCAGCAGCAAAAATTGTTTTGCTAATTGCAGTTGCTAAAACATCAGCAGGAACTAAAGTAACTGAAGGTTCTTCAAGATTTACAGCTTTAGGGAATTCCTCACCTGGTGCATATGCTAATGCGTATTTACCAGAATTTGAACTAATCTCAATTGTGCTATTTTCTTCTACAGTAAAAGTCAAAGGTTGCTCTGGGAAAGTTTTTAAAATCTCCAATAACAACTTTGCAGGCACAGCAACACTTCCTTCGCTAGTAGAGTCAATCGCTAAATTAGCTGACATTGTCGTCTCTAAATCTGAAGCTGAAACTGTTAATTCGTTGTGGTTTAATTCAAATAAAAAGTTATCTAAGATTGGTAAAGTATTACTACTATTAATAACACTCCCTAAAACTTGTAACTGTTTTAATAAGTATGAACTCGATACTATAAATTTCATCTGTTTTGTTTTATTTTTTATGGTACGTATTATAAGTTGTTTTTAAAACACGATACATTTTACAAATATATCGTAATCTATGCTAGTATTGAAAATTTTTTATCAACATCTATTTACTGTATTTTCTTTTTCTGATATAGGTGAATGCAAAACCAAATACTGTTAATAATAGAATTGGAAGCCCGATAGTTATCGCCTGTGTGCTGCCGTAGCGATCATAAACTTTTTCTTTATCTAGTAATGGTAGGTCTAGATCTTTACTTCTAATGTTAATAAGTCCAGTATCATCCATTAAGTAGTTAACACAATTAAGCATGAAATCTTTATTATCGTATAAATTCCCAGAGCGTTGATCAAATCCTAACTCTACCGGCTCACCTTGTTTGTCTAATTGATTTTTTACAATGTCTCCATCGGCAATTACGATCATTTTTGATTTTGATGCTTTTGTTTTAAAGTTATTTTGTTCGAAAGGTAAAACCCTATTCTCGTACATAGAATTAAAAGTGCCCTCCAGAAGAACAGCCAAAGGAATATTTCCAGTGTTGATATAATGATTAGGACTCGTCTCTTCGGCAACAATATCTAAGTTGATTTCTATAGGTGTTCCAAGTTTTTTCGAATATTTAGAGGACTTTAATAGGACTGTTTTTTTAATTCCGTTTTTTAAGGTATCAATGGCGTTTGCAAAATCAAATTTAATACCTCCTAAATTCTTAACAATTGGATGTTGGCTTTGTGGGTACACTAAGGGAGCAAATTTCCAATTAAAATCCTGAAATTGTGTGCCGCTACCTTGTTCGCCTGTGGCAAGTTTTATAGGGCTACCTTGTTCGTCCTTTACAATATCAGGGTTGATTCTTACTCCGTATTTAAAAAACAAATCATTTAAATTTAGATCTCTAGGAAATGCAAGCGTCGATCCTGATTCATTGTACAAACTATCCATCTCGATAGCTACTTGGTCCACTAACCATAAAGTCTTTCCTCCATGAATTAGGTATTGATCTAGAACTTGTTTTTCTTCGTCAGAGAATGTTTCTGTAGGTTTTGCAATGATGGCTAGATCATATTTCTGCAAAGCATTTAGTGTGTTTATTGGGTCTGTAGCTACAGAGTCTAAAGTAAACGGACCTATGTGGTAGCTCTCTCTCATTTGTAATAAGAACTTTGCCATCGATACATCGGCAAGTTCGCCATTACCTTTTATAACTGCAATTGATTTTTGCCTGCTAACAGTTAATTTATTCAACGCATCAGCGATCGAATATTCTAAGTGCTGTACTGATCCTATTACTTTCTCGGTAATAGTTGCACCCATTCTATTTTTTAATAGCGGAATGTTGATTTCCTTATTGTCATAAACGGCAATCGCCCAAGGAAAAACCATGGCTTGTGATTGCTTACCTTTATCATCAACTGTTATGTTTACTGGCGTCAAACCTTTTTGATATAACTCCTTAACGTTACTCATATTTGCATCCTCATTTTCTAATGGGTCTACAAATTCAAAATATATATTTTTGTTATACGCCTGAAATTCTTCTAGTAGTTGTCGCGTTTCTTGTTGCAATCTCTTAAATTCTGCAGGTAATTCTCCTTGCATATAGATTTTAATCGACAGTGGGTTTTTTACCTGTTTTATAATCGCTAGAGAAGTTGGAGACAAGGTGTATCGCTTGTCCTTTGTCAAATCAAAACGGTGAAAATAAAAGTTGCTCGCTACATTAGCAATAATGAGCAGTAAAACAATCAATAGCAATGATTTGATGTTCTTGTTTTTAGTAGTTTTCATTACAGTTTAATTGATTTGAGATTGTATTTTGTAATCGAAAGAAAAAGCATAACGATACTTAAAAAGTAAATAACATCTCTAGTGTCAATGACACCGCGACCTAAACTCTTAAAATGATCTTGCATTCCCAAATAGGATATATATGGCGCATAGGTAGGACTCAATGTTGCCAACCCCTCAAAACCAAAATAAAATAAAAAACTAATAAAAACAGCAATGATAAAAGCCACAATTTGATTATCTGAAAGGCTAGAGCAAAATATTCCAATTGAAGCATAGGCAGCAACTAATAATAGCAAACCACAATAAGCACCTACTGTACTTCCCATGTCGATATTTCCCGCTGGCATTCCTAAACTCCAAATTACTAAGACATAAATAAATGTTGGGATAATGGCGATCACTATTAGAACTACGGCAGCAAAAAACTTCCCGCCTATTATTTCGTAAAGAGACAAAGGTTTTGTTAGTAATAGTTCAAGTGTACCTTGCTTTTTCTCATCTGAGAAACTGCGCATAGTAACGGCCGGAATTAGGAAAATTAAGATCCATGGAGCCAAGGTGAAAAAAGGGGAGAGATCAGCAAAACCGGTATTCAAAATGTTGTATTCGCCTTGAAAAACCCAAAGGAAAAGACCATTTAAAATTAGAAATAAACCAATGACTAAATAGCCGATGGTTGACCCAAAAAACGAATTGATTTCGCGAAATAATATTGCTTTCATGCTAGCGTATTTTAAGAGTAAACGTTTATAGAACTAGATTAGTGTTTATTGTAAGCTAGCAAGTTTATTTACGCTCCAAGCTTCGGGCTTGTCGTTGAATAATTTTTTTGTAAAAGACCATACTTCGTTGAAAAAGTCAGACTTTCGATAATTTTCTAAATCGCTTTCTTGCTCCCAGTAACTGTAAGTAAAAAAGATGTTTGGATTGGTTTTGTCTTGGTATAATTCTAATAATAGATTACCTGGAGTGGCTCTAATTTGATCTTTTATGGTTTCAAAATTCTCTAAAAATGCAGCAATGTTCTCTTCGTGAAAACTTAATTTTACAATACGTACAAACATGAAATTGTGATTTTATAGATTTTAATTTTTAAATTCGATAGAAACAACATCTCTGTAGTTCAGTCCTAGTAAACTATGAGCAGAACCTACAGTAGCAGGATTACTCCTGAAAATGGCGATCTCTAGATATCCAGCCTCATTAAAAAGGGCTAGTTTTTCACCTTCGTAATTTTTAATAGGATATTTATCTGAGCTGGCAATTGCTGAGTAACTAGGGAGTATCGTTTTGATATTCTTAGTTCTCATAATAATTTCATAAGGGCGACCCTTTGCAACTTCTACAAATTGTTGTTTAGAAATATTAGTAACAACATTCCCAAAATGGTCGATGTAAACAACATGACCTTTTATGGCATTATTGCTATCTGAAATTACCGCCTTCAAAGCTGTGATTTCTTTTATAGAATCCGTTTCCCTACCTATTACATTTAGTAAGCCTCCCTTTGCAATATGACAGGCTACTTTTACAAATACATCCATTCCAGAGGCGTCACTAGGCAAGCGGTCATGAATATTTATAGCAACAACTTTCTGAGGAACTATCTTTTGTGACAGCATACTCAAAATACCGTTGTCAGCGGCAATAAAATAAGAGTCATTCCATTGCATAGCGATATGTTTGTTCTCTTTGTTTAACTCCATATCAACTCCTATCAAGTGCACAGTACCTTTTGGGAAACTACTGTAAGCTGCTCCTACAATGTAACTTGCTTCAACAGTATTAAAGGGGTCAATGTGGTGCGAGATGTCAATAATGGTAGCTTCAGAATACTCAGATAGGATCTTCCCTTTCAACGCACCAACAAAGTGATCTTTCAAACCGTAATCTGTAGTAAGGGTAATTATTGACATAATTTTATTTATAACTATTGGTGTTGTCTAAAAATAATTTTCATTAAATTTGAGAAGTGCAAAGCTAATAATAGTAAATTCAAAAAAGTAAAAAATAGATACAAAATCGAACTAAATAGGGAAATTAAATCCCACTTTATTATTGCACAAAAATAGAATTACTTATCAACTAATTTTAATTTAAAACTACAACTTTTGAACGAAAGAATCATAGAACTTATAGACATTGCTCCAAAAGATTTTTGGGGTGCTCAAGATGCTCACCTTGAAATAATTAAAAAATATTACCCAAAGCTTAAAATTGTAGCGAGAGGGACTACTTTAAAAGCATTTGGTGAGAAAGAAATTTTAGACGAATTTGAGAAACGTTTTCAGCGTTTAATGGTCCATTTTACAAGGTACAACACAATAGATGATAACGTGATTGAACGTGTAATTCTTGGTGATCCGCAAGACGACAAGAGGATGGCTGGTAATGATAAAATCCTTGTTCATGGTGTGGGTGGTAAAATCATCAAAGCCATGACGCCTAACCAGCAATTACTTGTCGATACCATTAATAAAAATGATATGGTGTTTGCAGTAGGACCTGCTGGAACGGGTAAAACGTATACAGGAGTAGCTATGGCAATTAAGGCACTTAAGGAGAAACAAGTAAAACGCATTATCCTTACGCGTCCAGCAGTAGAAGCAGGAGAGAACCTTGGTTTTTTACCTGGCGATATGAAGGAAAAACTAGATCCATACATGCAACCGCTTTATGATGCACTTCGTGATATGTTACCTAATGAAAAATTAGAAGACTATATCTTAAAAGGGATTATTCAAATTGCACCTTTGGCATTCATGAGAGGTCGAACACTAGACAACGCTTTTGTAATTCTAGATGAGGCTCAAAACACTACGCATTCGCAAATGAAAATGTTTTTAACTCGAATGGGAAAAAGCGCCAAGTTCATGGTAACAGGTGATCCCGGTCAAGTTGATTTACCGCGCCGAACAATTTCTGGATTAAAAGAAGCGCTTTTAGTTCTTAAAGATGTTGATGGCATAGGAATTATTTATCTCGATGATAAAGATATAGTAAGACACAAGCTGGTTAAAAAAGTAATTGATGCTTACAAACAAATTGAGAATCAAGATTAAAGTTTTTGCCTACTAAAAATAAATAGTATATCTTGCTATTGCGCGGCCCCACTAGGGGTCGCCTTTATTGAATAATATGTGATTTTATTGAGATAGATAGCACATGATAAAAATAAACTAAATTGAAAAATGTTGTCATTACGGGTGCGTCAGGAGGAATAGGAAAAGAAATGGCGTTCTACTTTGCAAAAAACGGATGGAATGTAATCGCGACAATGCTATGTTTGAGCCATGCTAACGAACTTGCCGAAAAAGAGAATATTCACTGCTATGTTCTAGATGTAACTTCTAGTGAAAGCATTGCTGCAGCAAAAAAAGAAATCATAAGAGACTTTACCACCATCGATGTGGTAATAAATAATGCAGGAATAGGATATCGCAGTTTTGTGGAATTATCAGAAGATGACGAAATTCAAAATATTGTAGATGTAAATTACCTTGGCGTAGTAAAAGTATGCCGAAGCTTTATTCCTATATTTCGAAAACAACAAAAAGGCCAATTCATAAATATTACTTCTATTGCCGGATTGGTGAATTTGCCATTAGGTAGTTTTTACCATTCTACAAAACATGCTGTAGAGAGTTTCTCTGAATGTATGGCATACGAACTAGCGACATTTAATATTAGTGTTGCTACGGTGCAATTTGGAAACACACCTTCTAACTTTCAAAGCAATGTAACAAAGTCTGATCGTTCTTCTCTCACTGCTTACAATAATTTGATGGATCGAATAAGTTCAATTGTCGAAAAGAAAACAAAAAAGAACAAGGATTTAAAACCGGCTATTATAAAAGAAGTTTTTAAAATAGCAGAGAATCCTAAACCTAATTTTAAAAGACACACCATAGGATTTGATGCTAGATGTTTAAATATTCTTAGAAGCAATATGGGGTACAGATTATTTGGTAGCGTCATTAGAAAGTCAGTTTTCAAATAAGTCCAATTGATAATACTATTTTTTTTTAATTCGAATATAAAACATGGATAACATAAAAGTAATCATAACTGATTTAGATGGTACCTTATTAAACAAAGAGCATCAGATATCAGCATACAGCCAAAAAATATTTAAAGAATTACACGATAAAAATTATCTTATTGTAGTTGCAACAGGAAGGCATCATCTTGATGCAATGCCACTGGTAGCGTCTCTAGATTTTCCTATTTATCTAATAACTTCAAACGGTGCCAGAATCCACGCGCCTAATAAAGAGTTATTGTTTTCGGTTGATATCGCTAGTGAAGCGATAAAGTCAGTTTTAGATTTAGAAATTGATCCCGAGTTCACGACTGTTCTTTTTAAAGAAGAGGTATGGCAAACAAATAAAACCAATGAAAAGCTGAATAATTTCCAGAAGGAACTTAACTACCCACCAGAAGTGGTAGATTTTAAAAAAGTGGAAGACTTTACAGCAATAAAAATGTTCTTTACGCATGAGAGTCATGCTAAGCTAGTGGATTTGAGAGATCAAATTTTAAGTAGTAATGAGCATGTGTTTAGCCACGCTTTTAGTTTGCCACATTGTTTGGAATTTATGGATAAGGCAGTTGATAAAAGCGTCGCTATAACAAAAGTATTAGATAGAGAAAATTTAAACTTTGAGAACGCCATTTCTTTTGGGGATGGATATAACGATGAGAAAATGTTACTTGCTACGGCACAAGGTTTCATCATGGGAAATGCTCCAGATAGTTTAAAAAATAAATTACCACAATTACAAATCATCGATACTAATGAATTTGATGGCGTAGCAAAGTTTCTAGCTGCATCATTCTTAGGCTGTGAGGTCTTGAAGAATTAAAGAACATCAATTTAAAAAAGTATTTAAATAAAAGCAGTTTACCTTTTCGATAAAAAGGATAAACTGCTTTTTTGTTTTTGAATATATTGGTTAGCTACAAGATTATATCATCAAGGTGAATTGGGAATTTATTAATTCGTTTTCCTGTGGCATGGTAAATAGCATTTGCAATAGCAGGCGCCATAGATGCTAATCCTATTTCGCCCACACCCTTGCTTCCTAACTCGTTTATTATCTCATCTTTTTCTTCTACAAAAATTACATCTAGCTCGTGAATATCAGCGTGTACGGGAATGTGATATTCACCTAAATTCGTATTCATGTATTTCCCTAAGTTGTGATCAGTCATTGTTTCTTCTCTTAGGGCTTTGCTGATTCCCCAAATCATACCACCTAGAATTTGGCTTCGTGCAGTTTTTGGATTGATGATTTTACCAGCTGCGACTGCTGTCACTGCTCGCGTTACATTGATAACGCCTAATTCTTCATCAACTTCAACTTCTACAAAGGCGGCACTATGTGCTGCTCGTGTATAATTTTTCAATTCTAGAAGGTTAGGAATATTGCTTTTTGACGCAGCTATCCAGTTTTTGCCATCTGCAGCAACTATATCTTTGTAATTAATGCATTTATTAAAATCTTCTTTAGCATAAATAGCGCCATTTTTAAAAACTACATCTGTGATTTTCAAACCACTTAAAGGAGAGTCTTTTAGTTTTTTCGCCTTTTTAAATAATTTTTTCTGTAGTGCAATACACGCTGCTTTCACAGCTGAGCCCACCACACCGGTAGTATAGGATCCTCCTTGAATAGGAGCCATGGGCATGTCGCTATCTCCATGATCAAATGTCACATGCTCTAAGGCTACCGCAAAACTATCAGCAGCAATTTGTGTCATGATCGTTTTTGTTCCCGTTCCTATATCAGTTACTGCACTCGTGACTTTTAGTTTTCCATCTTTACTGAACTTTGCTTTTGCTTTCGCGGGAAGCGCAATCACATCCCATATTCCCGTGCTCATTCCTGTTCCTACTAATCGATTGCCTCGTTTAGTGGCTCTAGGTTTTGAAGGTCTCTGTTCCCAACCAAATTTTTCTGCTCCTTGAATGTAACACTGCTTGAGCTCTTTACTCGAATAGGGTTTGCCGCTGCTCGCATCAATTTCTGAGTAGTTAAGCAATTGCAATTGCAGCGGGTCCATATTGAGCTGGTATGACAATTCATCCATAGTAGCTTCGATGGCATGCATGGCTGTGCTTCCGCCGGGAGCGCGCATGTCCATTGGGGTAAACACATCTAGCGGAACAAGCTTATAATCTAATGCGGTGTTTTGGGCAGGATATAACATATTTGCCCAGTTTACAACCACTTCGGTGTAGTCTTCAAATTGTGAAGTTTCGGCAATTGCGGTGTGGTTAATAGCAGTGACAATTCCGTCAGTATTGGCTCCAAATTTCGTTTTTTGTATCGTTTGAGGTCGGTGACCAAAGCTGAACATTTGCGTGCGATCCATCGTTACACGCACATTTCGCTTGAGCATTAGCGAAGCCATAACGCATAAAAATAATTGGTATTGTGGTCGCAAACCAGATCCAAAACCACCACCCACAAATGGAGATAAAACACGCACATCATTATAATGTAATCCAAAAACATTGGCGATATACAGCTGACAATTACTTGTGCCTTGAGTTTTATCATAAACGGTTAGTTTGCCTTTTCCTTCGTAAATCGTAGTTGTTGCAAATAATTCTAAAGGATTGTGGTGTTCTGGACCGTGAAAAAATTCGCCTTCATATTGAGCTGAAGCTTCGTTGTAAGCAGTTTCAAAATCTCCTTTGTCACTTGGTGGTAACGGTTTTATAGCAGTTGCCATTCCTTTTTTAGGATCACGGGCTTCGGCCAAATGTGCGGTTAATTCAGTTTCAAATGGGGCTTCCTCATAATTTACCTTAAGTAAACTAGCAGCATAGCGAGCAGTCTCAAAAGTTTCCGCTATAACTAATGCTATTGGCTGGCTGTTGTACTTAATTTTTTCATCATACAATGGCTTAAACGGTGTTCCTGGTGGTGCATCCATATCGGCAAACAGCATATCAAACCAAGGTAATTTAGTCCTGTTCTTATGTGATATTATGGCAACAACTCCGGGCACTGCTGCAGCTTCACTTTCGCCAATGTTGATAATTTTACCTTTTGTAATGCTGCTGTTTACAATATATCCATGCACCAAGTCAGCCACATTATATTCACCGGCATATTTTGCTTCACCAGTAACTTTTAGTTTTCCTTCGAGCCTACTTATTGGCTTTCCTATTTCTTGTGATGTTTTCATAATTGTCTATAATGAGGGTTGTGCTCCTGGACGTTGCGTTTCTGGATCAAGTGCCATCATACAATTGCGTACAATCGCTCGTGCTGAGAGTTCGATTTTAAAATCATTACCGCCATACCCTTTAGCGCCTTTTAAAATTATTTTTGCCGCTTCCGCAAAATTGTATCTACTCGGTTTAATACCCACCAGAAAATCTTCTGCTTCTGGAACACGCCATGGTTTGTGGGCTACGCCACCTAATGCTATTCGAATTTCTTTAATTAATCCATTTTCTAATGTCATGGCTGTAGCTACACTAACTAGTGCAAAAGCATAAGAGTTGCGATCACGTAATTTTAAATAAGAATAGTGTTCTGAGAAATCCTCATCAGGCAAAATCAGTGCTGTAATAATTTCGTCAGCTTGTAATGTGTTGTCTAATTGAGGCTGGTCTTCTGGCAAGCGATGAAAGTTTTCAAAGGCAATTTGTCTGTCTCCATTAGGGCCACTAACATTTACAGAGGCGCTTAGTGCCGACAAAGCAACACACATATCAGACGGAAAAACAGCAATGCAACTTTCGCTGCTACCTAGTATGGCATGCATTCGATTCAAACCTTCTTTAGCGGGACAGCCAGATCCTGAATTGCGTTTATTACAAGGAGCGGTTTTATCATAAAAATAATAACAACGGGTTCTTTGCAATAAATTCCCACCATTTGTAGCACTATTTCGTATTTGAGCCGATGCTCCAGCTAAAATAGCTCTGGACAATAATGGGTATTTTGAACTTACAATGTCATTATAAGCAGTATCCGAATTGGTGACCAACGCCCCAAGGGAGAGTTCGCCACTAGTCAAAAGTTCTATCTTTTTTAAAGAAGAAACAGAATTGATATCGATTAAAGCTTCAGGATGTGCTAGATCATATTTCCATAAATCAATTAAATTGGTTCCTCCCGCAATAAAATTTGCTCTTTTATTCTTTGAAACCTCTTGAACTGCATCTGTTATGGTTTCTACTTTTTTATAGGTGAAATTATTCATAGCGATTTCTCTTTTACTTCCATTATTGCATCTATTATATTGGTATTGGCTCCGCAACGGCAGAGGTTTCCGCTCATTTGCTCTTTCACCTCTTCACGCGTAGTTGCTTTTCCTTCTTGCAGCATTCCAATCGCACTACATATTTGCCCAGGTGTGCAATACCCGCATTGAAATGCATCATGCTCAATAAATGCAGCTTGAAGTGGATGAAGTTCGCCATCAGTAGCAATACCTTCGATCGTAGTGATTTCTGAACCGTCTTTCATCACGGCCAGTGATAGGCAACTCAATATTCTCTTACCATCACATAATACAGTGCAGGCACCACATTGTCCGTGGTCACATCCTTTTTTGGTTCCGGTCAGATTGTGATGATCTCGTATCGCATCAAGTAAACTTACCCATGGTTGCACCTGTATTTGAGTGTGTTTTCCGTTGATAGTTAGATTAACAAGAGAAGCATTTGTTGCGTTATAAAGTGGATTATGATTGTAATTGTTGTCTTTTTCCATAGCTGAAATTAGTTAAAATGGTCTGCACTTGACTGTTGTAAATGAGTGTCTTCTTGAAAAGTAGCAAGCTTTGTTGTAACTTTCAAATAAATAATCAAAAAAGACATAGGAAAAAGCTATTGAGTTAATGATTTATTTTTTAGAGTTAATTTAGAGATCATTCCTGTTGCAAATTTGCTATTAAGGGGCATTTTTAAGTAATGGCTCTTAAGAGTAGTATAGCGCAGTTTTTCAATAATAAAATAGGGCTCTTTTTTAAGAATTATTTTTAGATCAAAGCAAGTTATATCTAAGCAGTACTCACATTTTTTATGGAACCTAAGTAGCCATGGCAAAATATATACATATGAAAAAAGCTAATAAATCGCAGCAAGAACAAAAATCAGATGAGTTGACAACCGATGAAAACATCATATTAGATGCCATGGGTTTAACGGCTTCTTCACGTAGAAAATTCCTAAGACAAGTTTCTACCGGGAGTTTGGGGATTTATGCCTCTTCCTTCTTCTCATCAGAAGTTTTTGCACAAACGGTGCAAGAATTACCGGAACAAGCAAAGATTTTGCTGAACGAAATAAAAGTAAACTTAAGAGTCAATAGCATGGTAAAACCACTAGCGATTGATTCTCGAATGAGTTTGCTTGACGCTTTAAGAGAGCGACTAGCATTAACAGGAACAAAGAAAGGCTGTGATCACGGGCAGTGCGGAGCTTGTACTGTAATCATTGATGGAAAAAGAAAATTATCTTGTTTAACCTTAGCTGCTACTTGCGAGGGCAAAGAAATTACAACTGTGGAAGGCCTAGCTACAAACGGCGAAATGCACGATATGCAAAAAGCATTTGTAAAACACGATGGTTTCCAGTGTGGGTATTGCACGCCTGGCCAATTGTGTTCGTCAGTAGCGTTATTGCAAGAGGCAAAAAATGGAGAAGCAAGTTATGTAACTGAAGATTTAAAAAACATTAAAAGCGGATTGCAATTATCCGAAGAGGAAATTAGAGAACGCATGTCAGGGAATATTTGCCGTTGTGGAGCCTACAACAATATCGTACAAGCTTTTAAAGAGGTGCATTCTGGAGATGATGTAATGCCCACATGGGAATTTGCAACCGAAGAACAAATGAAAAAAGCTAAGAATGGCTAAGCTAAAGTATTCGAATAATTGCTTGACTAAAGCGCTTTTAAATTTTTAAAAAAGTATCACCATGAGACCATTTACATATACAACAACTAACGCTACTAAAGATGCTTTGAGTGCCTTTACTAAAACATCACATTATTTAGGAGGAGGGACAAATCTTGTAGATTTGATGAAGGAAGATGTCGAGAGACCAGACCAACTAATAGATGTTACTCCTCTTGAATTTAATAAAATAACCAAAAATGATAAGGGAGGTTTTACTGTAGGAGCGATGTTAAGCAACTCTGACACTGCAAACAACAAAGATATTAGACAAAATTATCCATTATTATCTATGGCAATGCTGTCTGCAGCAACGGCACAAATTAGAAACATGGCGACTAATGGCGGTAATTTGTTGCAACGCACCCGATGTCCTTACTTTTTTGAAACTTCGATGCCTTGTAATAAAAGAGTACCAGGATCAGGTTGCGGCGCACTAAAAGGAATGAATGCTACTCATGCTATCTTTGGCTACAGCCAAAAATGTATTGCAACAAACCCTTCAGATATGTGTGTGGCACTTGCTGCACTAGGCGCTACTGTTGAGGTCCAACAACAAAATAGCAATTCAAGAATGATTGATTTTAATGATTTTCACCGTTTGCCTGAAAACCAGCCTGAAAAAGACAACACGCTTAATCAAGGGGAATTAATCACTGCGATTCATTTAAATGAGCCTGCATTTTCAGATCATTACTATTACTTAAAGATAAGAGAGCGTTCTAGTTATGCTTTCGCACTGTTATCTGTTGCGGCAGGATTACAAATAAAAAACGGTACGATAAGCAAAGTGGGATTGGCAATGGGTGGCGTAGCACACAAACCTTGGAAATTAACTGAGGCAGAGGCTTTTTTAGTAGGTAAAACAGCTAGCGTAGCTAATTTTGAAGCTGCTGCGAATATCGCAATGAAATCGGCTAAACCTTTTGAAGCCAACAAGTACAAAATCGAAATGGGTAAAAAAGCAATCGTGAGAGCTTTAACTCAAGCATACGAACGCAAAAATTAATTTGATTTTCGAAAAAAAATAGAACTATGAAAACAGCAAACGAAAGCGGAGTTGGAAATGCTATAAATAGAGTAGAAGGTCATCTTAAAGTGATGGGTAAAGCCAAATATGCATCTGAATTTCCAGTTGAAAATAAAGTATACGGTCAAGGTATTAACAGCACCATTGCTAAAGGAGAAATTGTTGGCATTGATACTTCTGCAGCAGAAAAAGTCAAAGGAGTACTCAAAATTATCACGTATAAAAATGCTGAGAAATTAAAAGGATATGATGTCGAAATGCCTTTTATAAGTACGGATACAATTGCTCCAGTTTTACAAAGTAATAAAGTACATTACTATGGTGAATATGTAGGGTTTGTTGTTGCTGAAACATTCGAGCAAGCACAATATGCTGCCCGTTTAGTGAAATTCGAATATAACGAAGACTCGAAACCAACTATTAGCTTTGATAAATCTAGAGACAAGGCATTCAAACCTTCTGAAAAATCAGATTATTCAAGAGGTGATTTTAAAAAGGGAATGTCAGAGGCGGATGAGGTTTTAAGTCAAACATACAACACACCAATCGAGCACCATCACCCAATGGAATTGCATGCTACAATAGCAAATTGGAACAACGGGAAAGTGCTTGTTTATGCAAGCCAACAAATGCTAGAAGATGCTGCGATAGCGATATCTGGGACTTTCCAAATCCCGAAATCCGATGTGCGTGTCGTTGCAGCCTTTGTAGGAGGTGGTTTTGGATCGAAATTGAATTTGGACCGACATGTTATTATGGCGTTAATGGCCTCAAAAATGATAGGGAAGCCAGTGCAAGCTACAGTAACGAGGCATCAAATGTTTACCAATACCAATATGCGCCAACAAAATGAGCAAAAAATAAGTATTGGCGCTAAGCGTGATGGTACTTTAACGGCATTGTCTCATGAGACCTTATCTCATACATCGATCAAAGAAATCTTTCAGGAACCTTGCGGTATGCTGTCAAAAATGCTTTACAATGTTCCTAATAATTTAGTGACCGCACGATTAATGCCTATGAATTTGCAAGCGCCTTTTGCAATGCGTGCGCCTGGAGAGGCAACGGGAAGTTTTGCATTAGAGTCGGCTATGGATGAAATGGCTTGGAAACTAAAAATGGATCCTGTAGAATTTAGAATTAAAAATGATACCCAACAAGATTTACATGCAAACAAACCATTTTCTTCGAGATTATTAGTCGAATGCCTTCGTATTGGGGCTGATAAATTTGGCTGGGAAAATCGAAAAGCAGCACCAAGAACTAATAAAAACGGGAATTGGTTAATAGGATACGGAGTAAGTGCGGCATCACGTAATTCACCTTATAGAAAAACGTATGCTAAGGTAATTTTGAAGTTGGAAAAAGATACTGTCAATGCCACAATTCAAATGGATGCTACCGATATTGGTACTGGAAGTTATACAATCATAGCCCAAACTGCTTCAGAATATCTGCATATTCCAGTGGAGCAAATCACGGTGCAACTAGGAGATACTGATTATCCTACGACACCTGGTTCTGGTGGTTCTTGGGGTGCAGCCTCTTTTTGTAATGGGGTGCAGTCAGCTTGTGAAAATGCGGTTAGTACGTTAAAGAAGAATAGAAATATAAAAAATAGCGAAGAAGTGGCTTTGGCCGATTTACTAAAACGAAATCAAATTACTTCTTTTGAAGCTGAAGGTATGGCTGAACCATCAGATGATTTTAAGAAACACTCGGTGTTCTCATTTGGTGCTAATTTCACCGAAGTTTGGGTTGACAAAGACACTGGAATGTACCGCATAAAAAGAATGGTGAATGTTGCTTCGGCAGGGAAAATTTTAAATCCTAAAACGGCTTATGGCCAAATTATAGGAGGAATTACTATGGGAGCCGGAATGGTAATCGCTGAGCAAAGTAAGATCGAACCTAATTTTGGGAATTTCATCACCCGCTCGTTTGCTGATTATCACGTTCCTGTGAACTTGGATATGGCAAATGTAAACGTAGTTTTTTTACCTGAAGAAGATAAAATCGCTAATAAAATGGGAATCAAAGGAATTGGTGAATTAGGAATCACGAGTGTAGCTGCTTCAATTGCAAATGCTATTTTTAATGCTACAGGAAAAAGAATGAGAGATTTACCAATTACTCCTGAGAAACTAATAGAAGCAGGGTTAGAACCCGGCGTGAAAATATAAAATGATTTATTTTCGAAAAAGAAAATGCTTATCAGCAAATTATAGTAGAGCAAAAAGTATGGCAATCATAAATGAAAATATAGTGTACCTTGATAATAATGCGAGCACCAGTGTTGATGACCGCGTTATTGAAGCGATGCTGCCTATTTTTAAATCTAATTTTGGAAACTCTGGTAGTGACCATGCGTATGGGTGGGAAGCAGAAGAAGTGGTAACCATCGCACGGGAGCGAATTAGCGAATTAGTACACTGCAAGCCTTCTGAATTTATATTTACAGCGGGTGCAACAGAGGCAGCAAACATTGGGATTTTAGGATTTTGCAGAGCCAATAAGAGTAAAGGAAATCAAATTATTACAGTTAAAACAGAGCATAAAGCGATTTTAGAACCCATCAAAGCTTTAGAAAAAGAGGGTTTCAGGGTTAGCTATTTGAATGTCGATGATTGTGGTAATATTGATTTGCAGGAATTAGATAAAGCCATTACTAAGGAAACAGTTTTGGTGGTAGTTATGCTTGCTAATAATGAAACTGGCTTGATACATCCTATTGCTGAAATAGCACAGCTTGTTCACAATAAATCAAGCACTTTATTTTGCGACATCACACAAGCAGTTGGAAAAATAAATGTAGACTTAGAGGCCTTAAATATTGATATGGCCGTTTTTTCTGGACATAAAATGCATGGGCCTAAAGGTTGTGGCGCTTTGTACTTAAATAGAAAAAGCAGATTAAACGTAGTGCAAACTTTTTACGGAGGAAGTCAGGAAAAAAACTTGCGACCAGGGACTTTAAATGTTCCTGCAATCGTTGGTTTAGGTGCCGCGGCCTATTATGCAAAAAGCGAACTTAAAACGAATTGTGATACAATGCTTGCTTTGAGAAACAGCCTTGAAAAAGGGCTGCTAGATATTGACAGCGTATTTATCCACGCTCAAAATGAGGAGCGATTACCCAACACAGTAAATTTTGCTGTAACTAATATAGATGGTGGTAAACTGCTACGACGCATGAATAAAATTGCTATCTCTAGAGGTTCTGCTTGTAATGCAAATACAGTTAATCCCTCGCATGTATTGACGGCAATGGGATTTGATGCTGCGATTGCCTTGGCTTCTTTTAGAGTGAGTTTGAGTAAAGCTACCACTTCTTCGGATATTGAATTTGCTATTAAAAATATTCGTGAAGCTATTTATTCACTTCAAAAAATGACAGCATGAGAGAATTAGATGTGATAGTAGAACAGTATGAATTACTCAAAGAGCAAAATGTACTAAGCATTCTAGCAACCGTTGTGCAAGTTGAAGGTTCGTCATACCGTCGTGAAGGTGCGCGCATGCTCATCGATGAATACGGGAATATTACGGGTGCCATATCTGGTGGTTGCCTAGAAGGTGACGCGCTTACTAAGGCGCTGCATGCATTGCATCAAAGTAAAAATAAGCTTGTTATGTATGATACTAGCGATGAGAATGATGCCGTTATAGGTGCGCAGCTTGGCTGTAACGGAATCATTCAAGTTTTGTTTGAGCCACTGGATTACCATGATGGGCTGAATCCTTGCGAACTTTTAAAAGAGGTGGTTTCGAATAAAAAGACAGTTACTATTTTTGTACAATTTAATTTAGATCGAACAAAAAACCAAGTCGGAACTATTTTGACTGTTGATGAAAAGTTTGCTTTTAAAGGAAAAATTGAAGACGAAAAGACTGCCGAAACGTTTATTGAATTCTCAAAACTATCATTCGAAACTAAAAAATCTTCGAGTAAATCAATTAGCAGTCAGTTTGTAGAGCAAAGTGTTTTTATTCAATATTACCAAGCACCTGTTAAACTAGTAATTGTAGGTGCTGGAAATGATGCCCAAATACTAGCACAGCAAGCAGCAATAGTAGGATGGGATGTGATTGTAACGGATGGAAGGCCAACTCATGCCAATGGAGAACGTTTTTTGAGTTCTTGCCAAATCATAGTTAGCAAACCCGAAGATACCTTAGAACATATTACTATTGACAGTCGTACGTGCTTTGCTCTAATGAGTCATAATTATCAGTACGATTTAGCAGTGTTGAAATTATTGATGAAAGAAGAATGTGTTCCCTATATTGGAATTTTAGGTCCGTTAAAAAAATATATAAGAATGAAGGATGATTTATTGCAAGAAGGTTTAGTGATTAATGACAGCATTAAAAATAAAATTCATGCACCTATAGGATTGGAAATTGGCGCAGAAACTCCGGCCGAAATTGGATTGGCAATCCTAGCCGAAATACAATCGGTCTTGACTCAAACCACTGCGCATTCTTTAAAGAAAAAAACAACAGCTATTCACTGTAGTATTCCGCATTTAAAAATGGAGAAAAACTAATGAAAAAAGATGCGATAGGAGTGGTAATTTTGGCTGCAGGATCTTCAAGTAGATTGGGATATGCCAAGCAATTGGTGCAGTTTAGGGGTAAACCTTTGATTCAAAATACTATTGACCTTATGTCATCTTTCGAATTAAAAGTAAATTGTGTTGTTGTGGGAGCAAGAGCGAATGAGATTTTAGAAAATACCGATTTGAAAACATTCTCTGCTGTAAGCAATGAAGATTGGCAAGAAGGAATGGCAAGTAGTATTCGTGCCGGATTAAATTACTGCCTTACTGAATATCAACATCTAGAACACATCATTGTTTTACTAGCAGATCAACCTTTTGTAACCTCTGAATTAATTGAAGGATTAATTACTAAGCATTTCGATCTAGAAAGTGATGCTAGCTTTTGTGAATATAATAAGGTCGTAGGCGTACCAGCTATATTTTCGAAAAAGAATTTTAGTGCTTTAAAAGGATTATCTGCTGATCAAGGTGCGAAGAAGTTATTAAAAGACACGAATTTTGAATACCAAACTGTAAAATTTGATCAAGGATTCATCGATGTAGATACTGCAGAAGATGTACTGAGATTAAAACAATTAGAATAATAATGAGAATAAAAATCAAATATTTCGGAATGATAGCTGAAGCAACTGCAAAATCAGAGGAATTTGTTGAGGTTGATGATGCCATTTCTATCGCAGCATTAAAGCAGCTGCTGATCAGTAAGTACGATATGGCTGGTATTGACTCCTCACAAGTTGCGGTGAACCAAGAATTAGGCTTCGAAGGAAAATTGCACGCAGGGGATGAACTCGCTTTTCTTCCTGCTTTTGCGGGTGGCTGATTAATGCTCAGTAATTGAAAGGACGTGTTAAATTTATTTTATCCTTTTGTAATTCAATGCAAAGTGTATTTTTGTATTAACAAAATCACTTTCTAATGATAAAAAATACCATAACTGCATTATTTCTATTATTCGGTTTCTTTTCGCAAAGTCAGACTCTAAAATTAGAAGACATCATGAAGGGTGATGGCTATATAGGTGAGCAACCTTTTAACGGTCGCTGGTCTCTTGATAATAAAAAAGTTTTCTTTGAGTGGAATCCAAAAAATGAACTTGGACCAAGTACTTACTTTTGGCAAGCAGGAATGCAGACTCCACAATTAGCTTCACCACAGGAAGCGGCAATATCAAAGTCGGATTTCAAATTAAAACCAAACAGCACTACTGCTTACTATTTAAATAAAGGCGCTTTGTATGCGTATAACATACCAAATAATAGCACTCAAAAATTACTGCAGCAAGCTGATGGTTTCAATGATTTACAACTGGCTTCAGATAAAGCGGTCCTCTTTTTAATTCAAAAAGGCAATCTATTAAAATATAATAGTTCGAATGGAACATTGATTCAGATAACCAATTTTGTTTCGGGCACTAAAAAAGATAAAACTACAGATAAAGAGTCTTATTTAAAAGAGCAACAAAAAGAGCTTTTTCAATATGTTAGAGATCAAGACGCAAAGGAAAATTGGAAAAAAGCAAAAGCGGAAACAACCAAGTCAGATTTCCCTAAGCAGTATTATTATGGTGATGATTCATTCGAGAGTTTAAAAAGCAATCCTGCGGGAACGTATGCTACCTTTAGGCTGTCAGAGATTATTTCGAACAAGAATGAAATAATGGAACGATTTATTACTAAGGATGGCTACAATGAATCAGAAAACACAAAAGAGAAAGTTTCGGTTACTAATTTGAATAAGTCTAAATTCGGGATCTACGATGTGGTAAAAGATACGGTGTATTTCATGAACTTTAGTACACTTACACATCTCAAAGATCAGCCTAGTTATTATAAGGAGTACGATAATTTAAAAAATAAAGAGAAAGAAGATCGTTTGGTTTTTGTGCAAGAGCCTACTTATGATGAGGATGGTGGTTATGCTATTACTGAAATTAGAAGTCTTGATAACAAAGACCGCTGGATTGTACAACTAGATTTAAAAAATAATTCCTTTAAAGAGATTGATTATCAACATGACGATGCCTGGATAGGTGGTCCTGGAATTCCATCGTATGCTTATAGCAGTGGCACCTTAGATTTTTTAGGTGATAATGCAACAATTTACTTTCAGTCTGAAGTTACTGGGTATTCTCATTTGTATACCTATAATTTGAAGACGAACAAGAAAGTGATGCTTACTTCTGGAAATTGGGAGGTTAGAGATGTTACTTTGTCAAAAGATAAAAAGAACTTTTATCTTACTACTAATAAAACACATCCGGGAAATAGGTCATTTTATAAGCTATCAGTTTCAGGTGGGGAGCTTTCTCCTATCTTGACAAAAGATGGGGCGCATGAGGTAAGTATTTCTCCAGATGAAAATGTGCTACTAGTGCGATATTCATTCAAGAATAAACCTTGGGAATATTATATTGCTTCAAATAAAAAAGACGCTAGCTTAAAACAAATTACACACTCGACTTCTGCTGCATTTGAGTCGTACGCATGGAGAGCGCCAGAAGTGGTGACTTATAAAGCAGAGGATGGGACAAATGTAAATGCACGCGTGTATAAGCCAGAATTATCAAAGGCTAATGGGGCAGCTATTATTTTTGTTCATGGTGCGGGTTATTTGCAAAATGCGCACAATTACTGGAGCAGTTATCATAGAGAATACATGTTTCATAATATGTTGACCGATTTAGGATATACCATTATGGATATTGATTACCGCGGAAGTGATGGTTACGGTCGCGATTTCAGGACTGGAATCTATCGCTTTATGGGAGGTAAAGATTTAAGTGACCAAATTGATGGTAAAAAATACTTAGTAGATAATTTGGGTGTTGACTCTGCAAGAGTCGGAATGTATGGCGGATCCTATGGTGGTTTTATGACTTTGATGGCGTTGCTTACAAAACCTGATGCGTTCAAATCTGGAGCGGCTATTCGATCAGTAACCGACTGGGCACATTATAATCATGGATATACAGGAAATATTTTGAATTTTCCAGAAATAGATCCGATAGCATTCAAGAGAAGCTCGCCTATTTATTTTGCTGATAATTTAAAAGGAGAGTTGTTAATGCTACACGGTATGGTGGATGACAATGTAGAGTACAAAGATATTATCCGTTTGTCACAACGTTTTATCGAATTAGGAAAGAAAAATTGGAATCTGGCTTCGTATCCAGTTGAAGCTCATGGTTTCACAGAGAGCTATTCTTGGGTTGATGAGTATGGTAGAATTCTAAATTTATTCAACAGTACATTGCTTAAAAAAGAACAATAAAAAACGGTAGCTTCTCTCAATAATACAAGAACTATATTGTGTATTGTTGGGAAACAAACTACTTTTGCCAAAACACAACACAACTAAAAACATGAACACTATAACAACTACAAATTTTGACTTTCCAAATCAAAAATCCGTTTACCACGGTAAGGTAAGAGAAGTTTATAATATTAATGATGAACTACTTGTTATGGTGGCCACAGATAGGCTATCAGCTTTTGATGTGGTTTTACCTAAAGGGATTCCGTACAAAGGGCAAATCTTAAACCAGATTGCTACAAAGTTCATGGAGCTTACACAAGATATTGTTCCCAACTGGTTAATTGCAACGCCAGACCCTAGTGTAGCTGTGGGGCATTTATGTTCTCCTTTTAAGGTCGAAATGGTAATTCGTGGGTATTTGTCAGGTCACGCTGCACGTGAATACGCTCTAGGTAAAAGAGAAATTTGTGGGGTAACTATGATCGAAGGTTTAAAAGAGAATGATAAATTCCCTGAGCCTATCATCACGCCAACAACAAAAGCAGATAACGGAGAACACGATGAAGATATTTCTCGTGAGGCTATCTTAGAAAAAGGGATTGTAACTGAAGAAGATTATTTAGTTTTAGAAAAATACACTAGAGCCTTATTTCAAAGAGGAACGGAAATCGCTGCAAGTCGCGGATTGATTTTGGTAGACACCAAATATGAATTTGGGAAAACAAAAGAAGGCGTAATCGTATTAATTGACGAAATCCACACGCCAGATTCTTCTCGTTATTTTTATTCAGAAGGATATCAAGGTAGACAAGACAAAGGCGAAGAGCAAAAGCAATTATCTAAAGAGTTTGTTCGCCGTTGGTTAATAGAAAATGGGTTTCAAGGAAAAGAAGGACAACAAATTCCTGATATGGATGAAGCGTATATCACTTCGGTTTCTGAGAGATATATTGAGTTGTACGAAATGATTCTTGGAGAGAAATTCGTAAAAGCAGATATATCAAATATAGATAGTCGAATAGAAAAAAACGTTTTGAATTATTTATCAAAATAATAACAAGAAAATAATAATACAAAAAGCCGCAATTCTATTAAGAATTGCGGCTTTTTTATTTTATCTCTTTGAAAATTATACTAAGCTCAAAGTTAGCTTATTCTTAAAAGTTGTTTGTTTTGAATTTTTGAAAATAAAATCAAACCTGTGATTGCACCAATTGTAGCGAACAACATGTCAGACTGGGTATCCCAAATATCTCCTTGAGTTCCTAAAAAAGCATCTCCACCATCACCAGTTGCTAATGATACAAACCATTCGATCCATTCATAAGCTGCACTTATGGCTAAGCAAATACTAACTATGATAAAGTTAAAAAAGCTTTCATTACTAATCACTTTTTTACGAATAAACAGTTCTCTTGTAATCATAGCAGGAACTAATCCTTGAGCAAAATGCCCTAGCTTATCATAGTTATTCCTAGTTTGATGAAATGTCTCCTTGATAAAGTCAAAGAAGGGAACTTCGGCATAGGTATAATGCCCACCTATGAATAAAATGATACAGTGAATCAGAATCAATAAATACGTAAAATTGGTAAATCTAAATTTGTTAAACGTAAAAGCCAAAACTAGAAACCCAATAATGGCAGGTATAACTTCTAAGAAACAAGTGAAACCTTCAATTGGATTTATTACAGACCATAAAAAAAATCCAAAATATACAATTAGCATTAAATAGAGGTACTTCATAGTTTGTTTTTCAGCCCTGATAGAAGCGGCATCTCCCGATCTAGAAAAACAAGGCTTTTTTTTAGCCGTAGTTTTTGTTGATCAGGAATACAGCGGATAGCAGGAATAGCTCCAAATATTATTTAAAATAAGAGAAGGTTTCGTTGTTCTCTATTTTTAAAAGTGTTTCGTATATCAATTTGATTACATTTTCAACATCATCGCGGTGTACCATTTCTACCGTAGTATGCATGTAGCGCAATGGTAACGATATCAATGCCGAAGCCACACCACCATTACTGTAAGCAAAAGCATCAGTATCAGTACCAGTCACACGTGACGAAGCCAAACGTTGAAATGGTATTTTCTTTTCTTCCGCAGTATTTAAGATTAGTTCTCTCAAATTATTTTGAACAGCAGGAGCATAAGTCACTACTGGTCCTTTTCCTATTTTTGTTTCTCCTTCGATTTTTTTGTCAATCATAGGAGTAGTAGAATCGTGACATACATCAGTAACAATAGCTACATTAGGCTTGATAGTTTGAGTAATCATTTCAGCTCCACGTAAACCTACTTCTTCTTGAACAGAATTTGTAATGTACAAACCAAAAGGTAATTTCACTTTATTCTCATGCAGTAAACGGGCAACTTCGGCAATCATAAAACCACCCATTCTATTGTCGATTGCGCGACAAACAAATTTGTTTTCGTTTAATACCATGAATTCATCAGGGTAGGTGATCACGCAACCTACATGTACTCCTAGTTTTTCAACCTGTTCTTTAGTTTCACAACCTAGATCAATAAAGATATTACTAATAGATGGTGCTTCCTCTTTGTCGCGATTACGTGTGTGAATTGCTGGCCAACCAAAAACACCTTTTACAATTCCGTTTTTAGTGTGAATATTTACTCTTTTTGAAGGTGCGATTTGGTGATCTGACCCACCATTTCTAATTACATAAACCATACCCTCGTCATTGATATAATTTACATACCATGCAATTTCGTCTGCATGTCCTTCAATGACTACTTTGTATTTTGCATCGGGATTGATGATTCCCACAGCGGTTCCATAGGTGTCTGTGATGAAAGTATCAACGTATGGTTGTAGGTAATTCATCCATATTTTTTGTCCTTCAGCTTCAAAACCTGTTGGTGAAGCATTGTTGAGGTATTTTTCTAAAAATGTAATCGATGATTCGTTCAATATTGATTTTGTGCTCATAATAATTATTTTTTGCTAAATTATAAATTTGGCATCACAGTTGCACATATTATATATAATTTTACATTTAAATTATGTCTTATGAAATCTGCTGTTACACTTATATTTATGTTTTTCTGCTTTGTTAATTATGGGCAAGTAATTCCTGTAGATCCAGATCGTCCCACAATCGAGATCGATGAGGATTATAACTTTGATAAGGATACTATTGTGTTAGACGAAATTCAAATTTCTAAAGAAAAACTAGATCCAGATGCCCGCAAGCAATTTTTGCTTTTGCAAAATCGGGTGTTAAGAGTATATCCTTATGCAAAGCTTGCCGCTGAGCGTTTGGTGATGCTTAATAAGGGGATGGCTAGACTTACGACCAATAAAGAGAAGAAAAAGTATTTTAAGATTGTAGAAGATTATCTAAATGATGAGTTTGAAGCTAAGCTGAAAAAGTTGTCTAAAAGTCAAGGTAGAATTTTAGTAAAGTTAATTCATAGGCAAACAGGGGAAACAACTTATGAATTAGTCAAAACTTTAAAAAATGGTTGGAAAGCTTTCTGGTCTAATACAGCTGCCGCGGCTTTTAATATCGATTTAAAATCAGAATACCGCCCCTATGAGGTAAATGAAGATTTTTTAATCGAAAGTATTTTGCAAAGGGCTTTTGAAAGTAGGCGACTACCTAACCAACCTCCTGCTAATCCTGTTGATGTAGAAAAGCTAACTGATTTCTGGGAGAACAAGGCTAGGGAGTTGAAGGCGCAACAGTAAGCGGTACCTATATATAAGAGTAATAACAAGAATTCTTTTTTAAATTATTTGTTTCAGGAGCTATTTCCTGCTATACGCTACAATCTTTTATACCTACTCGATTACCATCGAGTAGATATAAAAGGATTTCCACTGCTATCAGGGCTAGGCTTGGGCGGTTATATGTATATTAAGCTTCTCTATTAATATATTGATCACCCTTGTGTGTTTAGAAGAGGATTTAAGAAGTGTTTGATTCATTAAGTTATAAATTGAGTGCGATTGAATCTTTAATTCGCCTAATTAGGTGGAGACTTTACCTCTTAACTTCTCGATTAATCTTACAAACCACAAAAGAGCTCTTTTTGAACCAATCTCAAATACTACATTTTCAGCTTATTAAAATCAGGTTTAAAAATAAAACAAATAAAAGCGGTTTTGGGGTATTGTTTATCGGTTTAAACTACCTACTTTTGCACCCGCAACAGCGCATAAGTTCTTTACATGATGGCAAGCAAACCGAAAAGAGTTGAAAATTTATTTTCAAATT
>NZ_JABSNL010000016.1 GCF_013294025.1 Flavobacterium aeripolare | reverse complement strand
ATATAAAACAAAAAACACTTGCAAAAACGTTCTTGCAAGTGTTTGATTAATTATTTTTATCCCAATAATCTGTATCGTTTATTTAGGACTAGACAAACAAATATTTTATTCTGCAGTTACTGCGTCGTCGTTTCCTTCTTCCCACTGCCCTACAACAGATGTAGCTAAAGCGTTACCTAAAACGTTTGTAGCACTTCTAAACATATCACAAAAGTGATCAATAGGTAAGATCAAGGCAATTCCTTCAATTGGAATATCAAACATACCACAAGTTGCAGCTACGACAACTAAACTCGCTCTAGGAACCCCTGCAATACCTTTACTGGTAAGCATTAAAACTAGTAGCATGGTTAATTGCGTACCTATATCTAAATGTACTCCATAAGCTTGAGCTATAAAAATACTCGCAAAAGTCATGTACATCATACTCCCATCAAGATTAAAAGAATAACCTAACGGCAACATGAATGAAACTATTTTATCCTTTACCCCAAAACGTTCTAACTCTTCCGTTAACTTAGGAAAAACGGCTTCACTACTTGTCGTACCAAAAGCAATAATTAACGGACTAACGATACGTTTTAAAAGTACTGTCATTCTACTTTTTAAGAACAAGTAACCTACAGCAATTAGCAGTACCCATAAAGAGGCGATACCAATTAAGAATGATCCAAAGAATTTAAAATATGTAATTGCTAACTCCTGGAAATCACGAACAGCAAATACTCCTGCTATCGCTCCAAAAACTCCAATAGGAGCAAAATTCATTACATAATTCACCATTTTAAGTATGATGTGTGATGTTTTGTCTAAAGCATTTACAACAGGTTTAGCAAAATCTCCAATAGAAGCGGCAGCTAAACCAAAGAAAATTGAGAACACTACAATTTGTAAAATCTCATTTGTAGCCATTGCTTCAAAGATACTTTTAGGTACTATATGTTCGATAAAATTCTCAAAAGAGATGCTTTTTGTTTTCTCAGCAACATCAGAGGCAGATGCCAAATCAACATTTGATAAGTTCAAACCTTCTCCTGGTTCTAATAGATTTACAAAAAACATTCCTAGTAAAAGAGAAAGAAATGAAGCTGTAAAAAACCAACCTAAAGCTTTTCCTCCAATTCGGCCAACAGTACTCACATTTCCTAATTTGGCAATTCCCACTACAAGTGTAGTAAATACTAATGGTGAGATGATCATTTGAACCAAACGAATAAAGACCGTCGCTAATATTTTAATTTTTTCGCTAAAGACTAAGGCTGTTTCAGCTGATATTGTATTGTGTATAACAATTCCTAATATTCCCCCTAGAAGCATGGCAATTAGGATTTGCGTCGTTAAATTAGATAATATTGACGCCTTCTTCTCTTGTGGTGTATGCATTTGGTTTTATAAAATTATTTGAGTTTTGGTGTTTTTGCATTACTTCCAAATGCAATTGGTATTTTAATTTATATATCCTTTGAATAGGTTTTATTGATTAAGTAAAAATCAGCTAAGACCATTGCAGCCATCGCTTCTACGATAGGAACTGCTCTAGGAACTACACAAGGATCATGACGTCCTTTACCAGTCATTTCGGTAATATTTCCTTTGTTATCCAGTGATTCTTGCTTTTGCATTATGGTTGCTACGGGCTTGAACGCTACTCTAAAATAGATATCCATACCGTTGCTTATTCCTCCTTGAATCCCTCCTGAAAGGTTTGTCTTTGTAGTACCGTCAGGATTGTATAAATCATTATGATCACTTCCTTTCATTTTTGCACCGCAAAAACCGCTTCCGTACTCAAATCCTTTAACTGCGTTGATAGACAACATTGCTTTTCCTAGTTCAGCGTGTAGCTTGTCAAAAACCGGTTCGCCTAAACCAATAGGGACATTTTGAATAACACATGTAACAGTACCGCCTACTGTATCTCCTTGCTTGCGAATCTCACGAATGTACTCTTCCATTTTTACAGCTGAAGCTTCATCAGGACAACGCACGGGATTACTTTCAATTTTAGAAAAATCCAAATCTTGATATGGCTTCTCTAAAAATATATCACCTACAGATGAAGTGTAAGCATTAATCTTAATTTCGGGTAAAATTTGCTTGGCAATAGCACCTGCAACTACTCTACTAGCAGTTTCACGGGCAGAACTTCTTCCGCCACCGCGATAATCGCGCGTACCATACTTTTGGTCGTACACATAATCAGCATGACTAGGTCTATAATTATCTTTTATATGAGAATAATCGTCCGATTTTTGGTTGGTATTAGGAATGATAAAACCTATTGGGGTACCTGTCGTTTTTCCTTCAAAAATCCCTGACAAAAACTGCACGTCGTCTGGTTCTTTTCTTTGCGTCACAATTGCAGATTGTCCTGGTTTTCTCCTTGACATTTCTAACTGTATTGCTGCTAAATCTATAGTAATTCCTGACGGACAACCGTCTATGATACCTCCTAAAGCTTCACCATGTGATTCTCCAAAAGTGGTGATTTTAAATAGTGTGCCGTAGCTATTTCCTGCCATTATTTCTAGTTTTGAACAAATATAATATATTAGTTCAAAGTTCAAAAGATTACCTATCTAAGTTTCACTGCATAATCAATAATATTTGGCTTTTAGTTAATAATAAAGTTCAATTAGTAACCTTAACTTTAAATTACCTTCTTTTAAATTTGATTAATTTGTAAAACTCCAAAATACAAACTAGTGAAAAAACGAAAAGTTGAATTAGTTGTACTGTCTGATATCCACTTAGGAACTTATGGTAGTCACGCTGTAGAATTGAACAAATATTTATCCAGTATTAAACCTAAAACTCTTGTTCTAAATGGTGATATTATTGATATCTGGCAATTTAGAAAGTCTTATTTTCCAAGCACGCATTTAAAAGTTATTCAAAAAATAATGAGTCTCGCCTCAAAGGGTACAAAAGTGTATTATATCACTGGAAATCATGATGAAATGCTAAGGAAATTTAGTGACATGAATTTAGGAAATATTTCTTTGCTAGATAAACTCGTGCTTAACCTAGACGGGAAGAAAGCATGGATTTTTCACGGTGATATTTTTGATGCTTCTGTAAATCATGCAAAATGGATTGCAAAACTAGGCGGTAAAGGATACGACTACTTGATATTATTTAATCGTTTCATAAACTGGTTTCTAAAAAAATTAGGTAAAGAGCCCTATTCCTTTTCGAAAAAAATAAAAGCGAGTGTTAAAAAAGCGGTTAAGCACATCTCTGATTTTGAAGAAACAGCCACTGACCTCGCTATTGAACAAAAATACGACTATGTGCTGTGTGGCCACATTCACGAACCCAAAATAGTATTAAAAGAAAATAAAGACGGAAGCACCTTATACTTAAACTCTGGAGATTGGGTGGAAAATTTAACAGCTTTAGAATACAATAATAAGCGATGGAAATTATATCAATATAAAGAGGCCGATTTTCCAGATGATGACAATTTTTTAGAAATTGAGCAGCTAACTTATGAGCATTTAAGCCAATCTAATGTTAACAACTAGAAAGCTTATTAATTATTGATTATCAACAACTTAAAAAACAAATAGAAATACGATGTGATAGTTCCATAACATATGATGGTTTAAGCATAAGGAAATAGCCTTTTTTTTAACTTAGTTTTGTAAAAAAAACAAAGATAATGATGAAGAAACTTATTTTATCAGCTATTATGGTAGTTGGTTTAGCTTTTACAGCTCAGGCACAAGAAATTTCAAAAAATGCACTTGGACTACGTTTAGGTGATAATGATGGATTTGGTGGAGAAGTTACATACCAAAGAGGTTTAGGTGATAATAATCGATTAGAATTAGATTTAGGTTGGAGAAATAGTAACAACTACGATGCTGTTAAACTTGCTGGTTTGTACCAATGGGTATGGAACATCGATGGTGGATTCAACTGGTATGCTGGTGTAGGTGGTGGATTAGCTAACGCTAGTTACGATAAAGGCTTCAACAACGGTAGAGATAAAGATAGCTACACGTATTTATTTGCAGCTGGAGACATAGGAATTGAGTACAACTTTGATATTCCGTTGTTATTGTCATTAGACTTTAGACCAGAAGTTTATTTCACAGATAATATTGATAAAGATTTTGGACCAGATATCGCATTGGGAATCAAATACCAATTCTAATCTTTCGGAATTTAGATATATAGAAAAAGCCACTAGAAATAGTGGCTTTTTTATTGCTTATAATTTTTTAAACTTAGTTAGAAAATTCTTTGATAGCATCCTCGTATATCTTTACATACAAAGGCAAGATGTTTTTAATATCAAATTTTTGAGCTACTGTAAGTGCGTTTCGTTTAAACTCACATAATGTAAGATCATCTTTTAAAATTTTAATAGCATTTTGAGCCATCTCATCTACATTACCTACATCACTTAAGAAACCTGAAACACCTTCAAAGTTCACCTCTGGCAAACCACCTGAATTACTAGAAATAACAGGAACTCCCCATGCCATAGCCTCAAGAGCAGCCAGACCAAAACTTTCCGTTTCTGAAGGCAATAGGAATAAATCAGTGTAGCTTAATATTTTGTCTATTTCGTTACTGTTCCCAAAAAAGATCACCTTGTTAGCGATTCCTAGCTCTTGACACAAAGCTTCGGCAACTTCTTTTTCTGGACCATCCCCTACCATCATCAATTTAGCTGGAATTTCTTTTTGTATTTCGAAAAATATCTTAACAATATCTGGGATGCGTTTTACTTTTCTAAAATTACTAATGTGCGTAATTATACGTTCTGTCCCTTGAGCCATCACAGAGCGATTGCAAGGAATCGATGGATCAGTTGTGTTTTTATCTAATTCAATAAAATTAGGAATTACATGAATGTCTTTTTTAATATTGAATAATTTGTAAGTATCTTCTTTTAAACTTTTTGAAACAGAAGTCACCACATCTGATTTATTGATGCTAAAACTCACTGCTGGTTTGTAGAAAGGATGATTACCTACTAATGTAATATCAGTACCGTGCAAGGTCGTTACCATAGGTATTTTTATCCCCTCGCTTTTAAGCATTTGCTTTGCCATATATCCGGCATAGGCATGTGGAATAGCATAGTGAACGTGTAAAATCTCAATTTTATGTAATTTTACCATGTCAACTAACTTACTTGATAAAGCAAGTTCATAAGGTTGATAGTGAAATAAAGGATATTCTGGAACGTTTACCTCGTGGTAATGCACATTTGGGTTTAAAAGTGCTAAACGTACTGGCTGACTATATGTTATAAAGTGTATCTCGTGCCCTTGGCGTGCTAATTCAAGCCCTAATTCTGTAGCGACAACGCCACTACCACCAAAAGTAGGATAACAAACGATTGCAATTCTCATGTATGATTTTTAAGTGGAACGAAAATAAGGAAAACCAAGCTATTCCCTTTAGATTTTAACATTTATATTTTGCTTTCTAGAATTTCATCCTTTGAATACGTACGGCATTTAGTATTGCGAGTAGAGCGACACCTACATCAGCAAATACAGCTTCCCACATGGTTGCTAAACCAGCTGCACCTAATAACAGTACAGCTGCTTTTACAACAAAGGCCATGCTAATATTTTGCCAAACGATTTTTTTTGTCTGCTTTGCAATAGTTATGGCTGTAGCAATTTTACTTGGTTTATCATCCTGAATGACAACGTCTGCCGTTTCTATCGTAGCATCGCTCCCAAGTCCTCCCATAGCAATACCCACAGTACTCAAGGCAATAACCGGAGCGTCATTGACACCATCACCCACAAAAGCGACTGTTTGTTTTCTAGCTAGAATTTCATTTACTTTTTCGACTTTTCCTTCAGGTAATAATCCTCCATAAGCAGTAACAATACCTAACTTAGTGGCCACGTCTTGAACTACTGTATTTTTATCACCACTCAACATCGTAACTGCAATGCCTAATTTCTTTAACTTTTCAATTGCTAGCGATGCATCCGCTTTAATGACGTCTGCAATGGTAATGTATCCTACAAATTGGGCATCATAAGCAATTGCGATGAGCGTATAAACCAGTGAATCATGAGCAACATTATGCTGTATCCTAAACTTTTCAAGCAACTTAAAATTCCCTACTACTAATTCTTTTTCCTTGACAAAAGCACGTAATCCATGTCCCGGAATCTCCTCTACATTAACCAATTCTACGGTGCTATCTACTGCCCCAACCCAATCATGAATCGCTGTGGCAATAGGGTGCGAGCTTTGACTTTCTAGTGCATTAACCATTTTCAATATTTCATTTTTATCGAAAGCAGTGTCAAATACAACTTCTTGTACTTTAAAAACCCCCTTAGTTAGTGTGCCGGTTTTATCCAAAACTACATTTTGAATAGTAGCCATTAAATCTAGAAAATTACTTCCCTTGAACAGTATACCGTTTTTACTTGCTGCACCAATTCCTCCAAAATAGCCTAATGGAATCGAAATCACCAAGGCACATGGGCAAGAAATTACTAAAAACACTAATGCGCGATACAACCAATCAGAAAAAACATAAGTAGAGACAAAGAGCATAGGTACAAGGCAAATTCCAATGGCAAGTAAAACAACAATAGGGGTGTATATTTTAGCAAATTTTCTAATAAATAGTTCTGTTGGCGCTTTCTTTGAAGTCGCATCCTGAACCATTTCTAAAATTTTAGACAACTTGCTATCTTCATAAGCGGTCGTTACTTTTACAAGCGCAAGGGTATTGCCATTGATCATTCCTGCTAAAACGCTATCGCCTTTCTTTTTGGTATCCGGTACACTTTCACCCGTTAACGCAGCGGTATTAAATGATGCATTATCAGAAACTAGTATCCCGTCCAGACCTAACTTGTCGCCTGCTTTTAATTGAATAATTGCACCTATACTCACGGTAGCAGCTTTGACAGCTTTTGCTACTTGGTTCTCTATGATAGTAACCTCGTCAGGACGCTGATCGAGCAAACATTTAATATCTTTTTTTGCACGTTGTACCGCAATACCTTGGAATATTTCACCCACAGCATAAAACAACATCACGGCAACCCCTTCAGGATATTCCCCTATTGCAAATGCGCCCACTGTTGCAATACTCATCAATAAAAACTCAGAGAAAACATCTCCCTTTTTAGCACTATCAAAGGATTCTTTTAAAACGGGTAAACCAACAGGGATGTAAGCCACAACATACCAAACTATCCTCACATAAGCTTTAAACCAAGTTTGAGGTAGGAAGTTATCAAATACAATTGCTATAGCTAGCATCACAAAACTTAAAATTGCAGGTAGAAAAATACTCCACAAACTTGCGTCACCAAGATCATGATTGTGATCATGACCATCATGCTCATCATGAGAAACGCTATGATTCGTATTCGCTTTATTATTTGAATCCTCATCGTGCCCGCAGCAGGAATGTTGGTTATTTTTTTGTAATATTTTCATTGTAGATCATTTTAAATAAAAGTAAGTAAAAGCAATAAGTACTTGCATTAAAATAATGCTAAAAAGCACTACTATTTAAAAGAAAGTGGCCTTTTAACCACTACTTTATACTTTATCTTCTAAAATAGATTACACTAATAAAACGATTACAGCAGCATTTTTTCTAAGATCTATTTAGATATGATGTTAGATATTTTTCTATTTCTGCGAGCATTTTAAACTACTACAAAATGGAGCCTATTAAGCATTAGAGTAGCTAATGATCTATATTAATTTATAAAAAAGTAGGTATTTATGTTTTACTACTATAGCTCTTATTAGAACCTAGTATTACATAAATCAACTGTACTATTTTAGGGATATTAACTACTAAATGGTGTAATAAAGTTACACTTCAATTGTCGTATTTCATTATTTTACAAACTGTAAAACACATCAGGAAAGTGGTAAATTATAGTGTAGCCTTTCGAAAAAAAATGGTTAAGATAGCTTCGGTAAAATTGTAATACAATGCTCTTTCGAATAAAATAAAAGTAGAGACTTTCGAGAAAAATTTAAGGAGATAGCGCTAGATGCAATAACTAATTTTCAGGAAACTCACCTATACACTTCATTATAGCTAAGTCTCCTCTTGAATAGATAAACTCCATTAATCTTAAATGACAAAGCAGCTATGGCTCATAAATAAGATTTTATTCCTTTAATCTTGAATAGAATCATAAATTATTTGCTGGATATCTTCTCTAATATTTTCTCTCGAAAGTTTATTAGCACCACTATCAGGATACGTTCTGTTAGACAGGAAAATATATACAAGTTCCTTTTCTGGATCTGCCCAAGCCATTGTTCCGGTGAATCCAGTGTGTCCAAAACTAGTCATTGAAGCACAGCCACAAGTAGGACCACTTTCCCCTAATTGCGGTTTATCAAATCCTACTCCTCTTCGATTTCCTTCTTCACAAAAATAACAAGTATTAAAATCATTGAATGTGTTTTCAGAAAAATAGCGATGGCCACCATAACTACCTTTTTGCAGATACATTTGCATGATTTTTGCCACATCCATACTGTTAGAAAACACTCCTGCATGTCCTCCTACTCCTCCCTGCATAGCTGCACCCATATCATGAACATAGCCTTGAATCAATTGATGTCTGTAATAGGTATCAATCTCAGTAGGTGCAATACCCGATTTATTAAATTTACGCAACGGATTATACAACGTATGATTTGCTCCAAGAGGCTTAAAAAATGTTTGCTCACTTAAAACATCTAGAGATTGACCAGTTAATTTTTCAAGATATTCCTTTAGAATAATAAAAGTAAAATCACTGTAGCGGTATTTTTTTTCCGGCATTAATTCACTATCAGCTATAATTTTCATTATGGTCTGTTGGTAATCATTGCGTAAGTATAAATTATCAGCAACTTTAGTTGAGAAACCCGGTTGAGAAGTTGATTTGTAATATTCATCTAATGGCTCCCCTTTGCTACTAATTGTCGCTTTATAAAATGGAATCCAAGCTTTAAGCCTGGCATAATGTGATAACAAATCTTTGAAAGGAATCGTGGCTTTGTCAGTATTTTGAAAAACAGGTAACATTGTCCCTAAAGTAGTAGTCATATCGAGACTTTTGCGATCATACTGCAACATAGCATTAGGTAATGTAGCTAGTATTTTTGTCAGTGATGCAACATCGTATAGCGTTGTATCATTAACCATAGGACTGTTACTATAAGTTAAATTACCAAAAGATTTTTGATAGACAACCTTTCCTTTTCTAGCAATTAAAATTTGCATACCAGGAGCCATCTTGCCAGAGATCGCTTTTTGAGCTAATCCAGTAATTTTATTTAAGACATTTGAGTTCATCCCTACACTTTCAGGGACTGCAAAACCTAACAAATTTAATTTTTCTGTCTCTAGTCCAAAATTAGTTTTGAATTCACTAGATACACTTACTGGCAACTTCCCTTTTGCGCCTATCGCTCCAAAAATTAATTCTGCTGATACTTTTTGTGCAATTGCACTGTTTTGATAAGAGACAATTAGTCCGTTCATTGCAGTAAAATCTTCCACATCTAGAAGCGCATACGGATTGGCAAAAACAGTGACTATCGTATTGTTGTTCTTTGCAATAAAATCTAGTTTTCTAAGTTCATAATTACTCAACTTATAACTTTTCCAAGGAGAATTAGAAGTATGATAACCTACAATTACAGTATTAAATTTACTTAGTTTTTGTTGTAAAGCATCTAAATTATTATCCTCTACTAGGGTGACGTCAGCATATTTCTTTAGCGTATTTACAAAATCAGCATTGTTACTATCACCAATTTTGACATAGGCGATGCGCTTAGTCTCTAAATTTTTAAGCGGTAATATTGCCTCTTTATTTTTTAATACTGTTAAAGCATTTTCAAATAGTTTGTATTGCAAGGCATCACTTTGTGGATTGTTTAAATCGCTTATTAAGTTAGCCGTATCAATAGGTTTTAATTTACTAAAGCCAGCAATATACTTGTATTTCAAAATCTTCTTCACTGAAAAAGCTAGTCGTTTCTCTGAGATTACTTTATTGTTGTACGCATTACGCAGCAAGTTTATAGCTAATGGCACATCTTCAGAAAAAAGCAGAATATCATTTCCTGCTAAAAAAGCGGCAAGATCAATTTCGCCAGGATTTTTATAGTTACTGGCTGCTTTCATATTCAAAGCATCGGTAAATATCAAACCTTTGAACCCTAAATCTTTCTTCAAAATATTTGTGACAACTTCATAGGAAATAGAGGAAGGAAAGTTAGAGCGAGATTCTAAACTTGGAACATTTAAATGTGCTACCATTACAGAGGACAGCCCTTCTTTAATCATCTCACGATACGGGTAAAACTCTACATCTTCTAAGCGTTCCTTAGAAAAATTAACCGTAGGTAATCCTTTATGAGAATCAGTCTCGGTATCACCATGTCCCGGAAAATGCTTAGCCGTAGCATAGATGCCTTGACTTTGAAAGCCTTTCATTAAAGCAACCGCTCTATTTGCAACATTGATCTTATCTTCTCCAAAGGATCTAAAACCAATAATAGGATTATTTGGATTTGTGTTGATATCTACAACAGGTCCAAAATTAAACTGAATTCCCATTCGAGTACTTTCTTTACCCATTTGGTTCCCCAGTTTTTCAATTAGTTTCATATCTTGAACAGCTCCTAGAGTCATGTTCCAAGGATAGGTATAAGTAGAATCGAGGCGCATACTCAATCCCCACTCTGCATCGTTACCAATAAATAAAGGAATCTTAGCACTCGCTTGATAGCTATTTGTCAAATTAGCTTGACGAACAGGTCCACCTTGAAAAAATATTAGTCCACCAATTTTATAATTTGAAATTAAATTTTGAATTTCGTAGGTGTGTGAATTTCCTTTATTCGAATAGGCCGCTACCATAAAAAGCTGTCCCAATTTTTCATCTAAGGACATGCTGTTATAAACACTATCAACCCAAACTTTTCGTTGATTGAAAACATTCACAGGTTCTACAATGCGAACATCATCTAGGGAATTATCAATATTGAATTCATCAACAACAGCTCCCACACGCGCAGGTTTATGTACCGATTTTATAACAGTCTTATCTTTTTTTTGTAGAGCACAAGCGGCCATAAAAAAAAATAAGACATACAGAAATGAGATTCTAATGCCTTTATTTTTCATTATTTAATATATTTTAATTTTAGAAGAAACGACTGTGCCAACTATCCATAGCTGCAACTTCCCAAGATTCATTGAATTCTTGTACGTTGTTGATTAAGTTATTAAAAACAATAGTGTTTTCTGTAACCGCTTTGTCTTTTACCATTTTCTTGAAATCGATTAATGGTTTGTGAGCAATATGTTCCCCTAGCTTAAAAGTAACATTCATTTTATCTAAAAGATCGACAGCATATTTTTTCTCTAAAGCTTGTATGAATTCAACCGAAGCATCAATTGAACAACCAGTAGCAGCTTGAACATCTTGGTTTACCGCAAGAACGATAAATCTATTGTATTTCAATTGGTAAGAAGACTCTAAACTTGTTCCGTGAGCAGCCCAACCTTCAAGAAAAGTTTTTAAATCATTTTCTATTTCAGTGAACTCAGCATCAGAGAATTTTCTATTCGATTGATAAATCCAAACACGAGATTCTTCTGGTAAATCTTCAAATGGTACGTACATGATATATTTTTTATAGGTGCCTTTTTAAGTCACCATATTTAATTGTATTGTAATGTTATAGGTCTTGAGCATTAGCAATAAGCTCAGCAATATCCATTACCTTAACGTCTGCCTCTTTCTCTTTATTCTTAACTCCATCAGTCATCATCGTATTGCAAAACGGACATCCGGCAGCAATAATATCAGGTTTAACTTCAAGAGCATCTTCTGTTCTAAGCACGTTTACTTCCTTGTCTCCTGGCTCAGCATCTTTAAACATTTGTGCTCCACCAGCACCACAGCATAAACCATTTGCTTTAGAACGTTTCATCTCTACTAGCTCTACATCTAATTTTGCAATAAGATCTCTAGGAGCTTCATATATTTTATTAGCACGACCTAAGTAACATGGATCATGAAAAGTAATTCTTTTTCCTTTAAATTGACCACCTTCAATAGTTAAGCGTCCATCATCTAGCAATGATTTCAAAAATTCGGTATGGTGAACTACTTCATATTGCCCACCTAATTCCGGGTATTCATTTTTCAACGTATTGAAACAATGTGGACAAGCAGTTACAATTTTTTTAGCCTCATAAGCATTAAGCACTTCGATATTCATCATGGCTTGCATTTGAAACAAAAACTCATTACCCGCTCTTTTAGCAGGATCTCCTGTGCAACTTTCTTCTGTTCCTAATACGGCAAAAGACACGTTAGAACGATTTAACAAACGTACAAATGCTTTAGTGATTTTCTTAGCTCTATCGTCAAAACTACCTGCACATCCCACCCAGAATAAAACTTCTGGCTGTTTTCCTTGAGCTAGCATTTCTGCCATTGTTGGTACTACTAAATTTTCTGACATTGAATGTATATTTTTAGCTGCATAAAGCAAGCTTAGTTTATAAATTAAATTTTCTTTCGAAAAGTATTAGTTTTCGTCTTTCCAGTTCAAACGATCTTGCTGGTTGTACTGCCACGGCGCACCATTATTTTCTATGTTAGTCATCATTGCATTCAATGGCATAGGGGCAGCACTTTGCTCCATAACAAGGTAGCGACGCATATCCATAATGATTGATAACGGACTAATATTTACCGGACATTCCTCAACACAAGCATTACACGACGTACAGGCCCACAATTCTTCTGGGGTGATATAATCATTTAATAATGTTTTTTCATCTGGAATAAATAACCCTTTGTTTTTATCGATGTTTCTACCCACTTCTTCAAGACGATCGCGGGTGTCCATCATAATTTTTCTAGGTGATAACTTTTTACCTGTTTGATTTGCAGGACATGAAGAAGTACATCTACCGCACTCTGTACAAGTATATGCATTCAACAATTGTACCCAGTTTAAATCCTGAACATCACTAGCACCAAATTTACTTGGAACCTCCCCTTCAGCTGGAGCGGGTGCTGCTGCAAATGGATCAGCATTAGGATCCATCATCATTTTAACCTCTTTAGTAACCGCTGCTAAATTATCAAATTCTCCTTGAGGTTCTAAATTTGCAAAATACGTATTAGGGAAAGCTAATAAAATATGAAGGTGTTTAGAAAAGTACAAATAGTTCATAAATACTAATATCCCAATGATATGCATCCACCAGAAAGTTTCTGTCAAAATCATTACAATCTCGTTTGGCATACCGTTAAACATTGGCTCGATAAACTGACTTATTGGAAAAGATCCTGCTTTTATGAAATGAGAAAATCCACCAGGGACATTTTGTAGATGTAAATCTGTTGCGTTCATTAATAAAAACAAGGTCATCAATACTACTTCAAAATACAAGATGTAATTGGCATCATTTTTAGGATAACCAACCATCTCTTTGTTCATGAAACGCTTTAATCGAATAACATTACGACGCAACCAGAAAATCACAACCGCTACTAGTACTAGAACCGCCAATATTTCAAAAGTGGCTATAAGTACATTGTAAGTAGCACCCAAGAAAGCAAAAATTCTATGCGTTCCAAACAAACCATCAATAATGATTTCTAATAATTCAATGTTGATAATTACAAAACCTAAATAGACAACAATATGTAAAATCCCTGCGACAGGTCTTTTCACCATCTTAGATTGCCCTAATGCAATCATAGCCATGTTTTTCCAACGTGCCTGTGGATTATCTTTACGGTCCACGTCAATACCAAGATTAACGTTGCGGTAAATTTTTCTAATATTATTAAAGAAATATCCAAAACCTATTCCTAAAACTATGGCAAATAATATGTTGTCTAAATAACTCATATATAAAAACTTTTATTTAATTGTATCGTTAGCAGGTACTCCTTTGTATGGTTTGTTCTTTTTTCCGAAGACTGAAACATTAATATATCTTGTAGGATATAAACGTACATCTTGTAACAATAATTCTAACTCTTTTGTAGACTTAGTCAAATTAGTATAAAGTGCATCATCCTTAAGTAATTTCCCCATTGTTCCTTTTCCAGCTTCTAGGTTTTGTACTAGTCCATTAACTTTAGCAAGTGTTGCATTTAAGTTACGTACGGTCTTACCCATATCAGCTTTGTTAAGCGAATCTGAAATATTTGAAAAATCCTTAGAGATTTTATTAAAGTTGGTCACCACGCCTTTCACCTGTGCTTTGTTATCATCAAGCACATTATTCATACTTAAAGAAGCTTTGTGAAACTGTTCCATTGTTAAACTTAACTCAGCCAAACTTTTTCTCAAATCATTTTGCGCTTTCTCGTCGAGTACATTGTTGAAACCACTAATTAATTGATCAGCGTTGCCCATCAACTTATTCAACTTTTCTTGAATTGGCACTAACTTCTCCCCTACGGCATCAGTAAGACCTTGCTTAATATTTCCTGATAAATAACTACCATCTGCTGCCGATGTATTATCAGCTAGATTAGGATTTATCGCAATTTGCTTTCCACCAATTAGACCTGGCTCATAAATAGTAGCAGTACTTGATTGCGAAATAGGAAAATCAGATTTGATTTGCATTTCAACAATTAGCTTTCCTGTTTTTGGGTTTATAGTAATCCCAGTAATACGACCTATAGCAAGTCCGTTTAAAGTAACAGGTGCAGAAGAAGAAAGTCCCTCAACTGAATCATATTGTACATACAATTTCTTGTAGCTACTCAATAAATCACGCCCTTTTAAAAAGCTGTAACCCCAAATAAATAATAGTATAGATGCGATAACCAATATCGCCGTCTTAATCTCTCTTGTTAGTTTCAAAATTTAAAGTATTTTGCACAAATTTAATATAAAATATCCAACTTGTAATTATTTAATTGCTTCTTGGATGCTGATTTTCCTTCCGTTTTTGAACGCGATTAAAAAAGCAGACGAATAACCTTTGGCCTTAGCCTGACTTAATAAAACTTTAGATTGGTTATAATCAGAAGTTTCGCCATACATGTACTTGTATGCTGCACCTGATTTCTCCATTGAAATCGTATTAAGTCCTTTAAAATTTCTTGCTAGTAGTGGTAATTTTTTACTGCTTGCAGCTATTTGTACCTTGAATATAATATCGCCGCTATTCGTTGCTTTTGAAACTGTTCTACTTGCCTCAGCTACTGTAGTTTTTGTAGCAGTACTCTCTGCAGCAGCTCTTGTAGAAGGCCTGTTTTCAAGCGATTCTACCGTACCATTGCCATAGTACTCGCTTTTATAACTTAGGATAGCATCTGTAATTGCTTTTGCAATTTCGTTTTGCCCTGCCTCTGAATCTAATACATTTCCTTCACTATAATTAGATATGAATCCGGTTTCGATCAAAATTCTAGGCATATAAGCCTTATGCAAAACCATAAAGGGTGCTTGTTTTACTCCGCCTCCTCTAATTTTTTTACCTAATTTTTCAAATTCATTTTCCACCTTACTCGCGAGAGAAATACTATTATCTAGATATTCTTCTTGCATTAGCGTCATCCCTATCATCGTCGCTGGTGAATTAGGGTCATAGCCTTCATATTTTCTTTTATAGTCTTTCTCTAATGTAATTACAGAGTTTTCCTTTTTTGCAGCCTCAAGATTAGATGCAATTTTATTCATACCCATTACATAGGTTTCGGTACCACTAGCAGCAGTATTTCTGTTTGCATTACAATGTATAGACACAAAAATGTTAGCATTTGCTCTATTTGCAATATTAGCACGTTCTACTAAGTCGATGAAAACATCCGTTTTTCTAGTATAAGTAACGTCTATTTTTGAATTTGCCTCCAGTAATTTCCCTACTTTTAAAACAATTGCAAGAGCTATGTTTTTTTCTACGTGTCCTCTATATGTAGCACCAAAATCATGTGCTCCATGACCTGCATCGAGCGTAACTTTAAAATTACGCGATTGACTGTAGGTTAATGAAGATAGCGACAAAGCAATAAAAAGAAATGCCTTTAAAGTGATATTATGGGAATAGGGTAATTTCAAAATCTTTTTTTTTTTTACAAACTTACTTATTCTTATGCATTTCATCAACACAAAGTGCACTAGGAACGCACTTTAATTCACAGTTGTTACAAATGCGTCTGGAAAACCAGCACTCTTAGCTTCTTTTTCTAATCTTTGTGCTTCTTCTTCACTGTTTGTCTCCCCATACATATAGCGATACAATTGCGAATCATAAGTATTACTAATACTGTTTAATCCCTTAAAATTTGAAGGAATCATCGCAATATTTTTCTCGCTTGCCATTAATTGCACCTTATATATAGGAGCGCCAGGAACTAATGTTGCTGTTGTTGCAGCAGGAATTTGCCTTGGAGTAATTTTAGGAGCGCTAGACTCTAAACCTGTGGGACCTTCTGTGCCATAAAACTTATTTTTATACTGCACAATCGCACTTGCTATTTGAAAAGCCATTTGGTCTTGACCTTCCTCAGAGTTTAGATACTCTCCCTCTTCTCTATTCGATAAAAACCCTAATTCTATTAAAACACTAGGCATGTAAGCAGCATCAAGTACCCATAATGGCTGTTGTTTAATCCCTCTTGAATTGCGTTGCAAATTATTAGTAAAATTATTTTGTACCTCATTAGCTAGGATGATGCTGTTATTTAAATTTTCTTCCTGCATCATTGTTAAACCAATAAGCGATTCAGGTTTATTAGGGTCAAAACCTTGATAGTTGTCTTTAATATTATCTTCAAGTAAAATAACTGAGTTTTCTTTTTTAGCTACTTCTAGATTTAGATCGGTACGAGAAAGCCCCATAACAAAAGTTTCTGTACCATATGGTTGGTAATTTCTAACTGAATTGCAATGAATAGAGACAAAAAGATTTGCATTGACCTTGTTTGCCACCTTGGGTCTATTAACTAATTCGATAAAGACATCAGTTGTACGGGTATAAATAACTTCAACATCAGCTATTTTATTGAGAAAACCACCAACTTTTAAAGTGGTTTTTAAAGCAATATCTTTTTCTGTAAACCCGTGGTAAGAGTTACCAGGATCTTTCCCTCCATGACCTGCATCTAAAATAATTGTAAACTTCTCACTAGCTTGAGCAAAAGCTGGCGATTGCGTTAAGAATGTGGTAATAAATATCAGAAAAAAACCATAATAGTTGATTTTCATATGCTAAAGTTAATTTTAATGGAACACTAGTACTTAATTTTTTTATTTGATTATTTTTGCCAAAAAATAATCTGTATGTTTGACTGTTCAAAAAACAGGCCATAATTACACAAAAATAGCATTTATCCCTTTGCAGACAAACTTATTTAATATCGTTTTAGTAGCATTCCTCCTATCTATAGGTTCATTTGACGTATGCGCACAAGAAATCCCTAAGAGAAATTCGACTATACCTATTAAAAAGACAACGGTTATACCGCTTGATACTATTAAAAAAGAGGGTATAAATGCAGGGGACACTATAAAAAAGCCAACAATCGTCGTAAAAAAGGATAGTATTAAAGACAAGAAAACTTTTTTAAATTCGAAAGTAAAATACAAGGCTGATAATTATGTCAAGATTGATCAAAAGAAAAAATTGATCACTTTGTATGATAAAGCAGAATTATATTATGAAGATGTCGAGTTAAAATCAGGTGTAATTGTTCTCGATTATGAAAAAAACGAAGTGTATGCTGGAAGAATTAAAGATTCGACTGGAAAATACACACAGTATCCCAACTTTAAACAGGGTGCAAATGAGGTTCAGCCTGACTCAATACGCTTTAATTTTAAAACTCAAAAAGCCTTAATTTATAACTCAAGATCTGATCAAGGAGAATTTAGAATAAAAGCACAGGTAACAAAGAAAGAAAATGACTCGGTTTATTTTCTAAAAGGTGTTCGATTTACAACGTCAAAAGATGTAGATAATCCCGAATATTATTTTCAAACAAATAAAGTAAAATTTATACCCGGAAAAAAAGTAATAACTGGTTTGACTAATATGGTTATAGCAGATGTTCCTACACCTATCGCACTACCCTTTGCGTATTTCCCTATGAGCAAAGAAACTAACGTTTCTGGTATTATCTTACCTAGTTATAATGATTCAAACACTAGAGGTTTTTCATTACAAAACGGAGGATACTACTTTGCACTAACTGACAATTACGACTTAACTTTTTTAGGCGATTACTATACTAATGGAAGTTACGGTTTACGTTTTGAATCTTCTTATGCTAAGCGCTATAATTATCGTGGAAATATCAATTTTAGATACGAAAACCTTATAACAAGTGAGCGTGGTTTTCCAGATTATGCCAAGCAGAAAATTTACAATTTACAATGGTCACATTCTAGAGATACAAAGGCAAATCCTAACTCTACCTTCTCAGCATCTGTGAACTTAGGTAGTAGTAAATATTTCCAGCAGTCCATTAATCAAGCAAACGTAGGTTCTAACTTGAATAATACGCTTAGTTCTTCTGTTTCCTATTCAAAAACATTTAACTCTGTACCACAAGTTAGAATGTCGCTATCAGCAACCCATTCTCAAAACACACAAACAGAGGTTATCAATATGACGCTACCTACATTGCAAGTAAGTGTTGATAGAATTTATCCATTTGTAGGGAAAGACGATGTAAAAAAGGGATTCTTTAAAAACATCAACTTACAATATAACTTAAGTGGTAGAAATAGTATCACGACAACCGATTCTTTGTTTTTTAAACCGCAAATGTTTAGAGATGCGCAAGTGGGCGTACAACACAGCATCCCACTTAGTACTAACTTCAAACTTTTTAAATATTTTAGTGCTTCTACCAGTGTAAATTATGAAGAGGTATGGTATGCCAAAACAATAGAGCGCAGTTTTGACGTTGATCAAGGAACCGTTGTAGACAAAACTGTAAATGGTTTTGATGCTTATAGAACCTATTCTTTTTCCTCAAGTGTAGGTACTACGATATACGGTACTTTTAATTTTGGCGAAGACAAAAAAATCCAGTCAATACGCCACGTCATGCGACCATCTATATCTTATGGCTACACTCCAAGTTTTGAAAAATATTACGACACTTATGATAGCGACGGTACAGGAACTATTAACAAGCAGTATACGCGCTTTGAAGGAGGAATCTTTGGAGCACCGGGATTGACAAATTCTAATGTATTGGGAATTGATTTAAGCAACACCTTTGAGGCTAAAGTACGCGACTCTGACAGTACAAAAACAGAGCCTAAAAAAATCATGCTATTAAACAATTTAAACTTGTCTACTAGCTACAATCTAGATGCCGATGGTGTCACATCATTAGCCTGGTCTCCGGTGCGTGTGAGCGGAGGAACCCAATTATTTAAAGACAAAATGAATGTGAATTTTGGAGCAACCTTAGACCCGTATGCTATTGACAATTCAGGTACTAGAATCAACACTTTTAATATTGATAATGGTGGTAGTTTGTTTCGAATGACTAGTGCTAATATGACCTTGAATTATTCTATATCAAGTCAGCAAAAGGATAAAAACAAAAACAATAAAGACGACCAAACACAGCGTAATGGTGGACGAGAGGATGACTTATTTGGTAGAAACACTGTCAATAATAACAGAACTAGTCAGTTTGACGATGAGGGTGAAGATGCAGGAGAAGATGTAATATCTGAGTTCTTTAATTCTAAGCTTCCTTGGGACATGACATTTGCCTATTCGCTAACCTATGGAAACAACAACAGAGAGCGCGAAATAATAGGTAATTCAATTATGATCTCTGCTAATGCTGATCTTACCCCAAAATGGAAGGCAGGTATCTCTACCGGTTACGATTTTGTACAAAATGGTGTAACCTACACTCAACTTCGATTTGAAAGAGATTTACTTAGTTGGAGAATGGATTTTAACTGGACACCTTTTGGAACAAACGCAAACTGGGGATTCTTTATCGGGATTAAATCAGGCGTATTAAGTGATATCAAGTGGGATAAAAGAAGTACTTCAACAAGATAATAAATGCATTGTTCGCTTTGGCGAAAGCAAAAATAATAGAATAGAAAGTACAACTTAAAAATAAAAATCATGACAAAAAAAATCATATTCACAGATCAAGCGCCGGCACCTATTGGGCCATACAGTCAAGCAATATTAAAAGGAGACACTTTATATACTTCAGGGCAAATTGCTATTGATCCAGCAACTGGCGAACTAGTAACAGGTTCAATCGAAGCTGAAACGAAGCAGGTAATGGAAAATATGAAAGCGGTACTAACAGCTGCAGGGATGACATTTGAGCATGTTGTAAAAACTACAATATTCATCATGGATATGAATGATTTTGCTAAAATAAATACTGTTTATGCTACTTATTTCAACGAAAAAACCGCTCCAGCTCGTGAAACGGTTCAAGTGGCTTGTTTGCCAAAAAATGTAAATGTAGAAATTTCAATGACTGCTATACTATAGCCTTCAATAATAATTGAGCAGTTGCTTCGTTTGTGGCGATAGGCACATTGTGTACATCACACACACGAAGCAACATGTTTATATCTACTTCATGAGCATGACTCGCAAGAGGATCTTTAAAAAACAAAACCATCTTAGTTTTGCCCTCTGCTACTCTAGCAGCAATTTGAGCATCGCCTCCTAGCGGTCCAGACAACATCCTTTTCACCTTAAATCCTGCATTTTCTGCCTTGCTTCCTGTTGTTCCAGTAGCAATTAACTTTATATTTTCTTTTTGCAAAAGCAGCTTGTTTTTATTTAAAAACTGAACCATATCTGCTTTCTTTCCATCGTGTGCTATAATCGCAATTTCCATCATAATTAATCCTTATTAGCTACATGATAAGCGATCAAACCATCAATTGGTCTTCTCAAAACATTACCTAACGTAAGTTCATATTTATCAAATGTTTCTTGTAATTCTTCTTTTAAATAAAAGGCAATAGAACCTACAAAGTGAACTGGAATATCTTTACAATTATCAAACTGCTTAATGTAATTTTTTACAAAAGATTTCATTCCCTTAAAAATGATTTTTTTACAGAATTCGTGGTCTTTATGCTGGATTAAAAACTTAGCAAAAGTAGCCAAATAAGCATTTGGATTTGCTTCCTTATATAACTTACTCTTAATAAAATCAGGCTCTACGTTGTATTCCTTCTCAAACTCAACAGCAAGCTCTTGTGGCATTTTATTGAAATAATATTTTCGAATTAATTCTTTTCCAAAAACATTTCCACTACAGTCATCCATAATTATATATCCTAATGACTGTACTTTTTGATGTAGTTTTGTACCATCAAAATAACTGCAATTAGAGCCCGTTCCTAGTATGGCAACTATAGCTTCCTCCCCTTTAGGTGTTGTTGCATAAGCTGCAGCATACGTATCCTCCTCAACAGAAATTACTGCATTAACAAAATAATTTTGAAAAGCATCTGTCAATGTTCTTTTCATTTTATCAGTACCACAACCAGCACCGTAAAAAAATAGATGTGTCGCATTACTTTTATTTTGCAAAATATCAAAACGATCATTCAAGCGACTAATGATTTCGTCATTTTCTAGAATCTCAGGATTTAATCCTAATGTTTGTGTTGTAAACAACACTTTTCCTTCATCATCTATTGCAATCCAGTCGGCCTTAGTAGAACCACTATCAACTATTAACTTCATTTTTATCGGTTTAAGGTTTGGTTATAATTGTACCAAATTATGTTCTAAAATAAGACATTTCCTGATACATTTTTGAAAAAATTTAAAAAAAAATCCCGTCAAAAAGTAATTTGACGGGATTTTTATATTTATGATTGATTATTTCAATGCAGAGATGTGCACAGCTAAATCAATTAATTTACTTGAATATCCATATTCGTTATCATACCAAGAAATGATTTTGAAAAAAGTAGAGTTTAATCCAATTCCACCATTTGCATCAATGATAGACGTTCTTGAATCTCCTACAAAATCTTGAGATACAACAAGATCTTCAGTAAATCCTAAGATACCTTTCATTGTAGTTTCAGAAGCTTTCTTTAAAGTAGCCATGATCTCTTCGTAAGAAGTTTCTTTAGCAACTTTTACAGTTAAATCTACTGCAGATACATCAGTTGTAGGTACACGGAAAGCCATACCAGTTAATTTTCCATTCAATTCAGGAATAACTTTTCCTACTGCTTTTGCAGCTCCCGTAGAAGAAGGGATAATGTTGCAAGATGCAGCACGACCACCTCTCCAGTCTTTTTTAGACGGTCCGTCAGTAGTCATTTGAGTAGAAGTCGTAGCATGAACAGTGGTCATTAATGCTTCTACAATTCCGAAATTATCGTTGATAACTTTTGCTAAAGGTGCAAGACAGTTAGTAGTACAAGATGCATTAGAAACTACCAAGTCAGAAGCTTTTGCTTCAGTATGGTTTACACCCATTACAAACATAGGAGCATCAGCAGAAGGAGCAGAAATAATTACTTTTTTTGCACCACCTTTGATATGCTCGTTTGCAGTTTCAACAGTTGTGAAAAATCCAGTACATTCAGCAACTACATCAACATCAACTTCATTCCATTTTAAATCTGCTGGATTTCTTTCTGCAGTAATACGGATGTTTTTTCCGTTTACAAAAAGTTGCCCTTCTTTTACTTCAACAGTACCGTTAAATCTACCGTGAACTGAATCATATTTCAATAAGTAAGCTAAGTGGTCTACATCTAATAAATCATTGATTGCAACTACCTCAATATTGTCTCTATTGAAAGATTCTCTAAATACGATTCTTCCAATTCTTCCAAAACCGTTTATTCCTAATTTTACTTTTGACATTTTCTTTAATTTTTGTTTATTTCTAGTTCTAGTTTATTATCTTTTTTTATTCGAAAATTACACTGTGTGTTTTTTCGAAAATATTATGTTGACATGATATCAGACACACGCAATAATTCTCTGTCAATCTCTGACTTCCCTTTTATTGCTTGCTCTAATGGTGTTAAAATCACAGCATCACTTTGTAAACCTACCATGTAATTTGATTTCCCTTCCAGTAAAGACTCTACAGCTTTTACACCTAACCTACTTGCAAGGACTCTATCAAAACATGATGGCGATCCACCTCTTTGCATGTGCCCTAATACAGAAACTCTCACGTCGTACTCTGGTAAATTAGCCTCGACGTAATCTTTTAATTCGAATACATTCTTACCTATTTTATCACCTTCTGCAATTACTACGATACTTGAAGATTTTCCAGACGCTTTACTTTTTTTCAAAGAATCCAGTAAACGTTCTAATCCCAAGTCTTCCTCAGGAATTAGTATTTCCTCAGCTCCTGCCCCAATACCTGCATTAAGTGCAATATGACCAGCATCTCTACCCATCACCTCTACAAAAAACAATCGGTTATGCGAACTTGCAGTATCTCTAATTTTATCGATTACTTCTACTACCGTATTTAAAGCAGTATCATAACCAAGTGTGTGACTAGTACCAAAAATATCATTATCAATAGTTCCTGGTATTCCCATGATCGGAAAGTCAAACTCAGTATTAAAAATTAATCCACCAGTAAAGGTTCCATCTCCACCTACAACCACTAAAGCATCAATTCCTGCTTTTACAAGATTGTCATGAGCTTTCTTTCTACCTTCTGGAGTTTTGAACTCTAAAGAACGAGCCGATTTTAAAATCGTCCCTCCTTTATTTACTATATTATTTACTGATCGAGGTCCCATTTCTTTAAAATCTCCCTCAATCATTCCTTGATAACCTCTATAAATTCCGATGCATTCAATGTTATGATATGCACAAGTACGAACCACAGCTCTAATGGCAGCATTCATCCCTGGAGAATCTCCCCCTGATGTTAACACTCCTACTTTTCTTATTTTTTCTGGCATTGTAATACTATTTGAATGTAAAATTAACAAACATAACGACGTAAAAACGTTATGCAAATGATAATTTTAATAGCGCAACTAAATTCAAACGTTTTCGTTAATAAGTTTTCGAAAAATCAAAAAATATCCAATATTTTTTAACAATAATTAAATTTTAGAATTAATCTTTAAAGATTAAACAGAAATTAGCAAATAGTGACACTTTTTATGAAGGTTATTAACACTTTAAATAATAGCAAACTAATTTTTTGTAGTAGTAAGACTATTTCTATTTTTTGCTCCCCTTTGGGCTATAAAAAAACCCTATCAAACTTAATTGATAGGGTGATTATTTTAGATCGAATTAGACTAGTTCTCTTCAGGAAGTACTGCTTCTTTGTTTTTTTCAACCGTAGGCTTCTTAGGTGAATTAGGCTTATTAAAATTAATATAGTCCGGAGATAAAGCCGAATCTTGAATCTCATTCTTGACCTGCTTGGCTTGCTCTAGTTTTTGATCTTTAAATATCTTGTTGATTAATTCTTTGAAAGTGTCAAAATCTACTTCATAAGAAATACCCACACCTTGTGTATATCCTATTCCCTCTCCTATGTAATTGATGTCATTTTCTCTATTAAAGATTCGCAAATTCAAGGTTCCATCTTCGTTGACACGATATTGTACTTCTAAATCGCCCACAATAGCTGATTCATTGACACCCCCAAAAGGCACACCTAACTTACCATTAATAGTAACGCGCTCGTTTATTTTTGAAGTTATCGTAGCAATTACTCTACCATCAGTTTCTTTACCTAGTCGTTTATCAGCAGGTGTGTAATTCAAACCAACTTTAAACTTCTCACTATCAGATTGAATGATTCCACCTAGCAATCCAGAAGCTGTTTCAAATAAACTACCTGAAAAATCAGACTGACTTACACCCTCTGGACTTAAGAATCCACCGGATGATAATAAGTAAAGTGCTTGCGTTAGTCGTACATCTTTGTCATTCAATTTATATTGAATTTCAGATTTTAAAACATTACTCACGGTAGGGAATTCAATATTGAAATCGGGTTCAGGACTAGCCAAATCGCCTCGAATACCTATCACCACCTCTACGGGAACTTTTCGACTAAAAGAAGAGTTATCAAGTAATACTGCTGGATTTGCATTGGTTTTATAAACCGCCTCTAAATTCAGTTGTGCCTTCAATGGATTCCCTTCCCAAGAGATTGATCCTCCTTTTTTAACATCAAACTTTTTATCTATAAATCCACCATACTTGAAATTATATGTTCCTTCATAAGGTTGGAAATCTCCCCACATATTAAATGAACCTAGTGTATTAATTTTAAATAATAATGTTCCATATCCTTTTCCTTTCATTCCATGGCCTGAATTTCGATCAAGAATAACCTCTACTTCGGCATCCGGAGTGATATCTAAGTCAAATTCTAATTGTAGACCACCATACTTTTTAGTGTTATCTACAATTCCCAACTCTATATTGCGCTTCTCCTTAGGTGTAAGGAAATGAATAAACGAATTATCACTTACACTCTCGGCGTCATTAATAGGGATTTTTACTGATGTTCCTTTTTCTGATCGCGCCGCTACTTTTATAAACAAACTATTTGTAGGTCCTTTTATGGTTGCTGTACCATCTATAAATGCAGTCCCATAATAAGCAGCATCATCCTTATCTTTAGTATCTAGTGCTACAAGCCTATTACTATTTATGGTAAGATCAAGCTTCCAATCAGCAAAGTTATTATGCTCCACTGTTCCATTTAAAGTCCCTTTTGTATCAAACTTTGTATCAGTTAAAGTGTTGTTTCTAAAAAGGAATTTCTCATCTGCTAGATCGATAATTGAACGGCCTCCCAATTCATAATCTACATTTAAATAAGGTACAGTGAGTCCGGCGTCGTCTACAAAGAGTCGTCCATTTATTTTAGGTTTCTTTAAATTCCCGCTCACATTTGCATTCCCGGTTAGCAACCCTCGAATATTAGATAAAACCTCTCCACCTAGCGAACCTAATATGCCTAAATTGAATTTAGACAAAGCCACCTTTAAATCTAATAAAGTTTCCTTTCCTACAATTTCAAAATTACCATTTGCACTAAGTGATTCTACATTTTCATTTTTAACCGAGGAATTAATGACAAATTTCTGTAAGTTCTTATCGCCCTCAATGTTAAAATTCAACTCACCCAATGCCGTGTTATTAATATTCAATTGATCAATAACCAGCGACGCAGTAGGCTTATAAACTTCGTTATTTTGCTTAAAGTTGACTTCTCCATTTATATTACCCTTGAAAATGAATTTTTCATTATCAGGAGTTATTCGATACAAATCAACATCTTTAAAACTAAGTTGTAAATCTTTATTTATCAAATCCTTAATCGTCCCTACTAAAGTTATTGCCTGATCTTCATGTGACAATATAAAGTCATCAATCTTAAAGTTCTTGAATGATTTATCAAAAACCACTTGATTATTAGGTTTATCCTCCTCATTTAAATACCACAGATAATCTTTAAATTTCATTTCAGATTTGCTTACGCCCACTACATTTAGATTGTCCTTATTAATGGTGTGGTATAAATTGAGATTAAAATAATCCTCCCCTTTCTTACCTCCTTTAAACTCAGTTCTAAAAAATAAGGTATCCTTCATTGTAACGTTAATCAAGCTGAAATCGCGTATCTTATAGTACGGTGTTTTGATACTGTCTAACTCGACAAATGCATTATAAAGTGGATTCTTATTATCAATAGCTATTCTAATATTATCAAAGCTGTTCTTAGCCAATAATATTTGTGGCGAATTGAAATTAAGTTTAAATTCTTGACTATCAGATTTGATATTACCTTTCACTACAGTATTAGTCCCGATAGACATCTCTGGATAGAATATTTCGATAATTTTGTTGTAGATAGTGAAATCAAATTTTAAAAACTGTCCCTTGCTAACTTTATCAGGTTTGAAGTTTGTGTATAAGCTACCTAAGGAATTTCGAATAAGATTCCCTAATTGACTAAATTGAAATTTCCCTACAATCTCACCTTCTACAATGTCCGGTGAATTAACTGTAATTGTTCGCACACGATCTTTGTCAAATTTAGATGCAATATTAAAATCGTCAAAAATGTACACATCTTTCTCATTCTCGTAAGACGTTTTTTGAATGTACACATTTCCTTGTAAGTTCTCGATTGTATTTCCTGTTACTTGAACGAGCACATCTCCTCTAAATTTAGAAAGAGGATCAACAACCAAATTTAATTTGTGCAAGTCTGAATTTTCTACCGTGATATGAAAGTCATACTTATTCTCTTTGTTTCTTAGATCGACTAATCCATCAAAGTTCATGCTTAAATTAGGGTCATTAACAGATATTTGCCCTTTATAATTAGGTGCTTTAAAATTACCATTAACGACAACATTTGTGTAAGTATATTTTTTGAAATCAATTTTTGTTACATCTCCTTTTAATGCTGTATTTAAATATTTTTCGGTAAATCCCTTTCCATCAACATCGATATTCATGCTAACCAAACCTAGATCCTCACTACCTAGCAACTCACCCACATTAAAATCTACTAAGACAATATTTCCAGCATAAGATGCCTTATCGATAAAATCAATACTGTTCATCGATAATACAGATTGTACTTTACCTATTTCTGTATCCAATGAAAAATCAGCAGTAAGTGCCGTTTTACTTACACTTGTGCTTCCTATAATTGAGAAATTACCTAATTTCTTTAATTCTTCAGGCAGTTTTTTACCTAGAATATTTGGCAACATCGCAGTTAAATTATCGTAGCTGCTACTTACATTTTTAAAATTACCATTCATAAAAAATGGCTGACCCTCTTTCCCAAATAAGTTTTTAAAATTAATTTGCCCTTGTATTTTTGTATTCTTCGAATCAGTTAATTTTAAATTAGACAATACTAGATTATTCAACGGCCCCGTTATGCGACTAGTGAAATCAAAAAATTGGTTTTTTGCAAGTTCGTCATAAAAGTTACGAATGTCATTAGTAGCTAAGTGAGCTGATTTTAATTTTATATCAAACTTCACCTTATTATTAAAATCTTGAAAATCGGCGATAGTATATTTTAAAAACACATCCCCTTTTAAAGCAGACTCTTTTGTCAACAAATTCAAATTCTCTAATTTAATACTTGTTTTTGTATAGCTGAAATCAGTACTAAGATCTGCGACGTATAATCCTCGATAGTCTTGAAAAGACATCTTTTCAATTTTAGTTTTAATAGCAGGTCCGTAAATTAAGAAGTTGCTTAATTTTATGTTGAGACGTTTAAAATCAACATCTTTAGGGTTTTCTTTATTTTCGTCTATTAATATAAAACGACCATCAGAAATCGTAGCACTATTTGTTTTTAAAAGAAAATTTTTATTAGATGGTTTGCCTGTATTAAAAGCATTTATAAAATAATCAAAGTTGGTATCTTTCTCATTTTTATACCTCTTCATATTAAAAACCAAACCATCTAAGCGGATATCGCCAAAGATAAGATCTCCGTCTAGAATTTTCTTTCCTTCTAAAATATTTGTATTGAGAATTCGAGTAAAAATAAGTGTATCATTATGATGATCACGAATCATTACATTTTTAAATTTCACACCACCAAAGACAGATATTCTCACACCATCAATACTAATTTTTGTTCCAAAATCATCATTGATACTCTTAGTAAAATACTGCGCAATCTTAGTTTGAACAAAAGGGACAGACAACGATATTGCACCCAATAGCAATAGAATGATAAGTCCTAGAAAAAGACGTAAAATTATTTTAATGAATTTTTTGATACTTTAGATAATTATATTTTGTTCAGAAATGTGATTTTGCCTTTATAAATGGCACTGCCTTTAAGAAAAATTCTTTAATTTTGGCTGCGCCGTAAAAATAAATAAAATAAAATTCGGCTCGTCAAATATAATTCAAAATTTGTGCCTTTTTATGCAAAATCCCAAGGTTTTTATTCTTGCTATCGAAAGTTCTTGTGACGATACCGCAGCAGCTGTATTGCATAACGATAATGTACTCTCAAATGTTGTAGCAAATCAACTTATTCACACACAATATGGTGGTGTTGTACCTGAACTCGCGTCTCGTGCACATCAGCAAAATATAGTTCCCGTAATTGATGCTGCGCTTAAAAAAGCCAACATTACAAAGGAGCAACTTAGTGCTGTTGCTTTTACTCAAGGCCCCGGACTAATGGGTTCTTTGCTTGTAGGGAGTTCATTTGCAAAGTCATTTGCGTTAGCACTACAAATTCCGTTAATTGCTGTAAATCACATGCACGCACATATATTAGCACATTTTATAAATGAAGAAGGGTTTGAAAAACCTACTTTTCCGTTTCTAGCATTGACTATAAGTGGAGGCCATACTCAAATTGTAAAAGTAGAAGACTACTTTAAAATGACTATTATAGGGGAAACTACTGATGATGCAGTAGGTGAAGCATTTGACAAAAGCGCAAAAATTTTAGGATTACCTTACCCTGGCGGACCACTAGTAGACAAAAACGCACAACTTGGTAATCCAAAAGCATTTCAGTTTACAAAACCAAAAGTACCAGGACTAGATTTTAGTTTCTCTGGTTTAAAGACTGCAATTCTCTATTTTGTTCAAAAACAGAAATTGCAAAATCCAGATTTTATTGCAGAGAACATGAATGACATATGTGCTTCAATTCAGTACACCATTATAGAAATCTTAATGGACAAATTGAAGTTAGCTGTTAAAGAAACCGGAATTAAGCAAATTGCTATAGGAGGCGGAGTTTCGGCTAACTCAGGAATTAGAAAAACACTTAAAGAAGCCGAAGGAAAATACGGATGGAAAACATTTGTACCTAAATTTGAATACACCACCGATAATGCTGCAATGATTGGAATTGTAGGTTATCAAAAGTTTTTATCACAACAATTTGAATCTGCAGCAGTAGTTTCAAAAGCAAGAATACAATTTTAAGAAAGATGCAATTATTTTACAACGAAAATATAAACCAGCAAACAACCGAATTTTCATTCGATAAAGAAGAAAGCAAACACATTATCAAAGTTTTACGCAAGCAAGATGGTGACATTTTGTACGTTTCAAATGGAATGGGCTTAATATCTGAATGCAAAATTACACTGGCTTCTGATAATAAATGTACGGTAGAAGTATTGAGTTTTGAAGTAAAACCAAAATCTACTTTTCACACACATCTTGCTGTTGCCCCTACAAAAATGAATGATCGATTCGAACTATTTCTAGAGAAAGCGACAGAAATAGGAATTCAGGAAATCACGCCTATAATTTGCGATAGATCTGAACGTAAAGTAATCAACAAAGAGCGTTTTGAAAAAATCATTTTAACTGCTTTAAAGCAATCAAACGAAGCGTACTTGCCTAAATTAAATGATGCAATATCATTGAAGGAATTTATAAAAAAAGAGCAAAACGGGCAGTTACTTATTGCACACTGTGAGGAGCAAAATAAGAAAACATTAAAATCAGTTTTAAAACCTGACACAGACATTACCTTATTAATAGGTCCAGAAGGTGACTTTTCGCTTAAAGAAATTGCATTAGCTTTAGAAAACGATTATACAGCAGTTTCTCTAGGTAACACACGCTTAAGAACAGAAACAGCAGCGATTGTCGCCTGTCATAGCATTGTATTTGTTAACGAAAATTAAATAATAAAAATAGTAGTAGTGAAAAAAACGATTTACATACTGTTACTCCTTCTCACCTGCAGCAGCTATGCTCAGGAAATCGCCTTATTAAAGTATGGCGGAGGTGGCGATTGGTATGCAAATCCTAGTTCGTTACCCAATTTAATCGCTTATTGTAATAAAAACATTAATACGGCTATTGTAACAAAACCTGCTACAGTTGAGCCATCGAGTCCTAATCTATTTTCCTATCCCTTCATTCATATGACTGGACACGGAAATGTAGTATTTAGTCCAACTGATGTCCAAAACTTACAGAAATATCTCAATTCTGGAGGATTTTTACATATTGATGACAACTATGGTTTGAATCAATATGTACGTAAGGAGATAAAAAAGTTGTTTCCTAATCAAGAGTTAGTGGAACTACCTGCTAGTCACCCTATTTTCCAAAAACCATTTAGCTTTCCCAATGGCTTACCTAAAATTCATGAACACGATGGGAAGCGTCCACAGGCATTTGGAATTTTTTCGAATAATAGACTCGTTTTACTATTTACTTATGAGAGCGATTTAGGGGATGGATGGGAAGATCCAGCTGTTAACAATGATCCTACTGAAGTTAGAGAAAAAGCATTGAGAATGGGTGCTAACATTATCAATTATATATTCAATAATTAATAAAGTTGAATTCACAAATTCCAAATAAGAAAGATACCGTTTTATTATAGTAAACGTATTCATAAAAGTTCTTTAGTAATTCTCACTACTGCTTTCATAGTATCATTTATTCTAGATCACTTATAAATAACAATTAATTATTTAAATCATAGCAGTGACACATTGCCTTCTCGCTTTATAGACTTAATTCACTATGGTTGCTACACTATACTTACAAGCTGTATTTTAAGTAGGATTATCGCAATCAATTTATTTTAAACATAAGTTTTGAAAAGACGATAGTTCTTGGCGAGTTTTTTTATATTTATACCCTCAAAAAGGAGCTAATGATCACATCAAAAATAATATCTAATGGTATTTTAAGAGCGCTATTTACAACCGTAGCAGTAGCCTTAACACTCTATTTTCTCTACCAGATTCAGTCTGTTTTAATTTATTTGATCGTAGCATTGATACTCACATTAATAGGCTATCCTATTTTGGATTTTTTCATTAAACGCTTAAAGTTCAACAATACATTTGCAACCATTGCAACCGTTTTTATATTTCTAGTCATTATCAGTGGTTTCATTGTCATGTTTATTCCTCTAATTCTCAATCAAGGACAAAATCTATCACTATTAAATACTTCGCAAATTGAACAGAATAGTTTGCAGTTAGTAAATCAAATTACTCGCTTCTTAGAACGCCATCACATTGATTCGGCAAAAGTCATGCAGGAAGCAGATATCACCTCAAAACTTAATTTTAATTTTATACCTAATTTCTTAAATGCAATTTTAGCTACTTTAAGTAGCTTAGGTATGGGGTTAGCCTCTGTTCTATTCATTACATTCTTCTTTTTAAAAGATCGAAAATCGTTTTTATCTACCGCAAAAAAACTGATACCAGATAGCCACGAAGAGCAAATATTGAATTCGATCGAAAAAATAAACAAATTATTGTCTCGCTACTTTATTGGCCTACTGTTACAATTATTTATTGTCTTTATTTTATACCTCGTAATATTATTAATCTTTGGAATACCAAATCCTATAGTAATTGCTTTCTTATGCGCTGTACTTAATGTAATCCCTTACATTGGTCCATTGATTGCCTCTATATTAGCAGCTGCTCTTACTATGTTAGCTAACTTAGGTAGTGACTTTCAAAGCGAAATATTACCCACTACTATCTATGTCCTTATTGGCTTTTGGATTGTGCAAATCATTGATAACAATCTTTCACAACCAATTATTTTCTCAAAGAGTGTGAGTTCGCATCCATTAGAGATTTTTTTAGTGATTTTAATTGCTGGTTTTCTGTTCGGTGTATTAGGAATGATTATCGCAGTACCGCTGTTCACTATGTTAAAAGTAGTTGCAAAGGAGTTTTTCCCTGAAAGTAAAGTTATTCAACTGCTAACTAAAAACATTTAATTTTGGATTTATCAAAGTTATTAACAGCTGACATACAGAATTATATTAACGAAAACAGTACTATTCCTGCGACTAAGCTAGCACTGCGTAAAAATCCTTTTCCGGAGATGGAATGGATTTCCATTATTTCACAAATAGTAGCTAAAGCAAAAGCAAAGGATAAGTTACCTACTTGGTATGCTAGTACTAATATTATTTATCCTTCTAAAATTTCAGTAGAACAAACATCTTCTGAAAAAACGGCAGCATATAAAAGCAGTCTAATATCTGGGGAATCCCTTATCGATTTAACAGGCGGTTTTGGCGTTGATGATTATTATTTTTCGAAAATAATACCCAAAGTTTTCCACTGCGAAATCAACGAAGATTTATCTGAAATAGTTAAAAACAACTATAAGAGTTTAGCAATTAATAACATCATCTGTTTAAGTGGTGACAGCACACAAATATTGCTCGATAATGAGCAAAAGCACTCTTGGATATATATTGATCCCTCCCGCAGAAATGACAGCAAGGGCAAAGTATTTATGCTAAAAGATTGTTTACCCAATGTACCCGAAAACCTAGATCTTTATTTTCAAAAATCGAATGCTATATTAATTAAAACAGCACCGTTACTGGATTTAACGGCTGGCTTAAACGAACTGAACAATGTAAAGAAGATTCATATTGTAGCTTTAGAAAACGAAGTAAAAGAGTTGCTATGGGAGCTACATAAAGAGTATGAAGGTGCTGTTGAAATTTGTACTGCAAATATTTTAAAAGACAAAATTGATACTTTCAATTTTATCATGGGACAACAGACTCAAAACTATAATTATGAGTTAGCCCTAAAATACCTCTATGAACCTAACAGCGCTATAATGAAATCAGGAGGCTTTGACGAGATAGCAAGCCAATATCAATTAAATAAACTGCACAAGCACTCGCACTTATACACCTCAAATAATCTAGTTCCTTTTCCTGGTAGGATTTTTAAAGTCGAAAAAACACTTCAGTATAGTAAGTTAGAAATGACAAATCATTTAAAGAATCAGCAAGCTAATATTACTGTTAGAAACTTTCCCGAAACTGTAGAGAATATTAGAAAAAAATGGAAGATTAAAGATGGTGGAAGCACTTATACTTTCTTCACCACCGATTATCTTGAAAACAAAACTGTATTGATTTGCTCAAAGGTTTAATTTATTTACATTCCCATTTAGCATTTGACACTGGATCTTTTAGAGCTGATTTTAAATTATAATGCCACCATTCTGAATCAAAAGACCTAAACCCATTAGCTGTCATTATCTTCTTTAGAAATTTTCTACTCGCTTGAACCTGTTTTGGTAACTTAGTATATTGGTGACTCGCTTCAATACCAAAAAAATCAAAATCCGTTCCCATATCCACGGCATCACCTTTCAAGTCCACTAAAGTAATATCAACTGCACCGCCTCTATTGTGGATAGAACCTCTTTTAGGATCTGCTACATACTTAGGATTAGATACAATGGTCCACATTCTTTTCTGGATATCTAAAGGCCTATAACAATCATATAATTTTATCTGGAAGCCTTTCTTCATAAATGCTGCATTAGCTTTTACTAAAGCTTTCACCGTCTTGTACCTTATAAGACATTCAGCACAGTCATAAACCTGAGCACTTAAAAAATTATTTTCTGTAGCATATCTCATATCATAAACAAAATCGTCACTGTAATCCCTTAAGTTAACAAATGTCGTGTCAGCAACATTCGTTTCCTCTAGTTGACCAATGTAAGAAACCTGACAAGACATATCTATACTAAACAATAGGAAAATTGAAACTGTAAAAATGAAAGCATTTAACTTCATATCAAAAAAATTTAAATTCAACATTATTTCAACCAAGTAATTTTTTCATTGATATCACCAGGCTGACGCTCTGGCGTGGGCAAATCATAATGCCCCATATAAAAGAATCCCAAACAAACTTCATTTTCTTTTAGATCGAAAAATTCATCTGCATACGAAATGAGATTGGGCGAACTCCAATACGCACCAATATTCAATTCGGTTGCCATTAACCACATATTTTGAACAGCCATAGCAACTGCAGCTACTTCTTCCCATTCAGGAACAAGCTGCTTCACGTCTTTTTGCATACAAATTGCAATTACGACATCAGCTTTATTAGTGTTGATTTTAATTTTTTCGAATTTAAATTCTGAAAACACGGCAGCAGTACTTTTAAACTTATTGGCTAAAAAAATACCAAGCTCTTCTTTTTTAGAACCTGAAAGCACTTTAAACCTCCAAGGCTCTGTACGTTTATGAGTAGGAGCCCAATTTGCTGCGTCTAAAATCTTTATAATATCATTTTCCTTTATTGGAGTATTGTTATATTGATTAGGCATTATTGAGCGCCTAGTTTTTATGATTTCGATCAAGTTCATTGTAATAGTTTTATATAATTCTAACGCTAAAGATACTTAAAGAAAAGCACATATAATAAAATGTACAAACAAAGCAATACGCTGCATATTTTTCATTTTATTGCTTTTGTAAAGCTAATGAGGAAATTAGAGCGGTCAACAATTCAACCAAGCATCTATTAGTTTTAACAAATACACAGACTGATAATTTAGAACGTAGGTATATAATTAGTAACTTCTAATTAATTTGCAGTGTATAATTCAGCAAGGGAAAAATTGTAAAGAAAAAATTTGAGAATTTAATTCCGAATATCCATTACGATAAATTAATCATTTCTTTATTATCCTGTGTAGAGCTACCTACAAATGGAATCTAACAAAAAAAAGAATTTTGACGTTGTTTGTTATTTTCAAGCTTGTTACTTAAAAATAATCTTAAAAACAAAAAACCCGAAACTTTCGTTTCGGGTTTCTCTGCGGAGAAAGAGGGATTCGAACCCCCGGACCTGTTACAGTCAACAGTTTTCAAGACTGCCGCATTCGACCGCTCTGCCATTTCTCCAATAAATTGCCATCATCCCTGATTGCGAGTGCAAATTTAAACATTTATTTCAAATAAAAAACACAATTTCTTACTATTTTTTAAAATAAATAAGAGCACGAAATATATTTTTTAATAAAACGATCACAATGAAGCAATTAAGAGCAAAAGATAAATAACGTAAAATTTAAAAGCCAGTCAAAACAAACTTGTTTCAACTGGCTTCTTAAATATGAAAGCAATTCAATATTTAATTATTATGATTTAACCCAAACATAAACCTAAATCTTAGCGAATATATTAGTATAGTACTTTTTACCTGTAACACTGTCTTTTTTAATTGCGATTCCAAAATGAGTAAAGTCACCTTCAATATTCTTTTTATGCGACTCACTATTCAACCATGCTTTCAATGCACCTTCTGGAGTATTGAAATTGTAAGCTATATTTTCACCTACTTTTTTTGCATCAAGTACATCAACAATATTTTGACTACGCGCTACAAAATCATCGTGATTAACAACATTATTGGTAATCATGTAGAAATCGTGCTCTTCTGATTTAAAAGAGATATGATTGATAGTCTTAAGTGCGTTTAAACCAACACTAACTCTATAGTCATTAATTAGCTCCATTGCTTTTAATTCTTCTGCACTATATACATAGTTAGAAACTTCTTTTGATTTAGCAATAGAATTTGCAGTAACGACTCCTTCACTTGAATCTGATGCGCATGAGTTCATTGTAAAAATAACTGATGCTAATAATAATAAACTAAGTAATTTTGCTTTCATAATATGTAGATTTAAACGTTAAAGAATTAATAACTTGTAACTCGATAACTAATTAATGGTGTTTCTCTGTTTTCAAATATATAACCTTTTATCGTTTAAACGTACATTTAATCGATGAACTACACTTATTTAATTACATGTTAAATATTTACTTACAAATATTACGTTATTTTTTACTTTAAACATTGTTAAATACTTATCAATATTGCAGAATTCAAAATTAAAACAAGAATTTATGAGTTGTAAAATATACAATCCGCTTTACTTTCATTACATAACTGTAGCCAGACGTCTATAAACATAGATGCTCAAATTACGTACAACAAATAGGATAGTGCACACAAAGAAGATGGGTACACTATCCCAAACCTTTTTACAAAATTGAAAATACCTAAGAGCAAGGTAATATTATACATATATCACTACTGCTAACTTGTATATATAGGCAAAGAAGAAAACCTGAAGATGAATAGCAACATAATATTGGATAAAACTTTAACTTATACCGTACCTACTTTATTTTAACCCCATAGTAAATATGTTAGTATTGTAAACAGTTACCTAAAAAATGATGGTTATAAAAGCTATAATAATCAGTATCAATAATTAAAATATTGAGAATCTAAGAACCACAAAAATTATAGCGTAGAAGTTAGAATTTTCATTAATCTCTAACTAAATAGTAGTGCAACCAGAATATAAAAATCCAACAATCCGCAACTAATAGATGCGAAAAATCTAAGTCTGTCTAGACACAGCATATTGAAATATACAGCACTTGAAGAGATACGCGGGAGTAATACCACCAGAACTCACATACCAATACGATTGAAAAATCAATCCACTCTAGATGGGTAACACCTACTTCAAACTAAATTTTTATTTATAATACTCATTAACTATTAAATTATGTATCTAAAAATCTAAGGTTTAAACACCTAATACCGCACAATAGATGGTAATACGCTTTATCTATTTAAATGAAGATGCAGTAACTTGTAGCAATATGAAACTGTTACAATACAAAAGACATAGATTAATTTAAAATAATCACCTGATAAACAGAAGTACTATAATGGTTGCACTATTAAATTGAATATCTAAAATGACAAAAGAAACAATAATTAAAAACCACTTACACGATAAAAACCTTGATAAATTTTCAGTAGTTTAAACATGAAACCTACAAAAAGAGGAAATATGAAAGCCTACAATTATAAGAATCCGATCTTTTCCAAATTTCAGGTCATTTTAAAGGTTTTCAATATCAATTCATATTTGAGTAAAATAGAATCACTGTATTTCAACTATCTTCCATCAATAAAGTAAAACAACTGCGAACTACTACATACCTATCTCGGTAGAGAAGTCATAAGAAAATAGGTGTTACACATATATACACTACACTTTAATATACTTGATATTTTTAATATTCGTCAATAACAGTATTACATATCTTCAAATAGCAATCGGGAGTGAGCCGGTATAAAAATTGATTTATCATTGTTTAGATTATCTATTTTTTTTTTTTAATACCCAAGTATTTAATTTGATCGCAAAAAACCCTTATCCGTTAGGATAAGGGTTCTTACGGATCCTAAAATAAATTCAGGATAAAGAAAGGCGACGACCCCCGATTAATCCCGATAGTTATCGGGAGGGGCTCCCACAATACTTCACCATTTTACACAACAAAAAACCCTGATTCGGATGAATCAGGGTTCTTAGAGATCCTAAAATAAATTCAGGATAAAGAAAGGCGACGACATACTCTCCCACATAACTGCAGTACCATCTGCGCAGGCGGGCTTA
>NZ_JABSNL010000015.1 GCF_013294025.1 Flavobacterium aeripolare | reverse complement strand
ATATAAAACAAAAAACACTTGCAAAAACGTTCTTGCAAGTGTTTGATTAATTATTTTTATCCCAATAATCTGTATCGTTTATTTAGGACTAGACAGTTAGTTTTTAATCAATTAATTAGTTGCAGCCTTCAATACCGCAACTATCTCCTCCTTCACTATTGAGTACTGTCAATTTTGGGCCAAAATCTCCTTCTTCCCAAACCTTATCAAGTGTTTGTACAAAAGTCTCGACATGTTGTGCTCCAGAAACAGCATATTTATTATCGAATACAAAGAAGGGTACTCCTTGTACTCCGATGTTTTGTGCCATGGAAATATCGGCTTTTACATCATTTGCATATTGATCTGAAGATAGTAATGCTTCAATTTCCTCTGCTTGTAATCCAACTTGTACGCCTAATCTTTTTAAGGTTTCGGCATCGTTTATATTTTCTCCGTCTGTTAAGTATGCTTTGAATAAAGTTTCTTCCATTGCGTCAGAAAGATTGTTCTTTTTTGCTAAATGCAATAAGCGATGTGCATTGAAAGAATTTGCCATCACTGCTTTGTCAAATCTGAAGTCCAATCCTGCACTTTTTGCGTTTTCAGTCATACTGTCCATCATCTCTTTTGCCCAGCTAACATCTTTACGATATTTTTCAGCTAAGTGTTCAGCCATATCGTCGTTCTCAGAAGCTACGAAAGTTGAATCTAATTGAAAGCTTTTCCACTCAATCTCTACACGGTCTTTATGTTTAAATTGCGCTAACGCTCCTTCAATTCTTCTTTTTCCTATATAGCAATATGGGCACATAATGTCTGACCATATTTGTATTTTTAATTTGTTTTCCATCATCATCTATTTTTAGATTCGTTTTCTAAAAGTTTGTATATACAAATGTATTTGAAAAATATTAAAATATAGAAGCTTTTAAGCTTTAATTAGCATTCGCTATCATGCAAACAAAGTAGGTTAGGAGTGGGTAAAGTGGGCCTTGATGAATTTATGTTGTTCAGCAAAGGTCATACTGTCTGTTTTTTTAATTTCTACTGTAGTATTAAAAAAATAGTCATCTTCACTTAGTACATCAAACAGCTCCAATTTTGCATTATTAGGTCCGAATAAAATGAACTGGTTGTAGTTCTTCATTTCGCGGGCTATTTTATTGTAATAGGTAAACAACAGTCTTTTTTTTGTGACCATTAATTCCTCAAATGTTGTTGCATTACAGGCGAGTTCCTCTGAATCAGATTCAACTATTTTTATTTCGAATGGAGTAGAAGTAAATTCCATTAAATAGGCCATAGAATGGTCAATCCATATTCCTAATTTTTTTGAAGTTCCCATTTGCTTTCTTTTATTAATTGAAAGTAAAGATCACTATATTTTGTTCTATGTCTCGTTATAAAACGATTGATGAAGGAGTCTTTGTGGTTAGACCGTTAGTTAATGTCGACGAACGGTATAAAGCAAAAAACCCATCAAATAATTTTGATGGGTTATGATCTGTTTTTTTTAAATAGATAACTATGCTAGTAGATCCATCACCACTGATGGGAACAAACCTAGAGCGATGTTTAGCACTATAGAAACCACCGCTACAATATAGATTACTGCTGGTGTTGCAGTTCTTGTCTCATTTGGTTCCTTAGTATACATAGCTAGAATTAGTTTGAAATAATATCCTACACTTATAATAGAGTTGATTATTGCAACAATAACTAGTGCAATAAAGCCTGCTTGGATTGTTTGATTGAATAAAAACAACTTTGCAAAGAAACCTGAGAAAATAGGAATTCCGGCCATTGACAATAAAGCTGCAGTTAAAATTGCGGCTAACAATGGATTTGTTTTTCCTAAACCGTGGAAATTTGTAATGTCTTCGTTTTCATTATTTTTACATACATATAAAATAACGCTAAAAGCTGCTATACCTGCTAGTGCATATGCTGAAGTGTAGTACAATAGAGTTCCTGCCGCATTTGCGGTACTAACTAAAGTCATTAACATAAAACCAGCATGTGAAATTCCAGAGAAAGCCAACATACGTTTTACATTAACCTGGCGTAATGCCATAATATTACCTACAGTCATTGAGGCCATTGATACGATAACAATCATCATCTGGAAATTTCCTGAAAGATCAGCATTCATGATAGTTACTAGCTTGTATAAAGTTGCAATTGCAACCACTTTAGCTAATGTGCTCATTAATGCAGTTGTTAGTGCAGGAGAGCCTTCATAGACGTCTGGTGCCCAAAAGTGGAAAGGAACTGCAGCAATTTTAAATAGCATTCCAATGAATACCAATACGATTCCAATAGGGAACCAAACTGGTAATTCAGCTGAGCGTGATAGTTCACTTATTTCAATCACGTCAAAACTTCCCATCGCTCCGTAAATTAAGCAAATTCCAAAAAGGATAATCCCTGAAGCAAAAGAACCCATTAAAAAGTATTTTAATCCTGCTTCATTACTTTTTATACTCAAACGGTTACTTGATGCTAAGATATAAAGTGCAATGGATAAAACCTCGATACCTAAAAAGTACATTGCTAAATTTCCAAAAGAAACCATAGCGACTGCTCCTGCCAGTAAGAAGATCTTGATTGCAATAAAATCAGATATTTTTGATTGATTGTGCTGATAAAATTTGTGACCTAACGTCACTAAGAAGATGGTAAGAATGATAAACAAACCAGAGAAAGCTGCCGAAAACTTACTCACAATGATCATATTGTTGTAATACGACTGCGGATTATTAAAGTCGGTCATATTTAGACCAAAGATTGCTAGTAGCCCAATTACAGTAACTGGAATAATCGCTTTTCTCGCTTCGAAAATTTCAAATAAAAGGCATAAAACACCTAATCCTATTATAGCTATTAATGTATTCATTTTTTTTATTTGACTAGTTAATTCTGTTAATTTGAGTAATGATATTTTCTAAACTTGGTGTGATAAGATCTGTGATTGGTTTTGGATACATCCCAAAAAAGAATAATACTGCAACGATAATCACTAGGGTCGCTCCTTCATTGAAAGTAACGTCAGCAAATGATTTTGCATTTGGTTCACCTAGCATTACGTGTTGGTACATTTTCAACATATAGTAAGCGCCTAAAATAATTGTTGTTCCACCTAATATGGCAAACCAAACATTAATTTGAGACAGGCTATACAATACTGTAAACTCTCCAACAAAGTTGAATGTAGTAGGTAAAGCAACAGATGCTAAAACTAAAATCATGAACAAAGAAGCAAATTTCACTGCTTGTGAACGAATTCCTCCCATTTCGGCAATTACTCTTGTTTCGTACCTTCTAAAAATAATTTCAGATGCAAAGAACAAACCAACTACTACAAATCCGTGAGCAATCATTTGAAGTACTGCTCCACGCAATCCATCGATTGTAAGTGTATACGATCCTGCTGCTATTAGCCCAACGTGCGCTAATGACGAATACGCTAATAATTTTTTTAAATCTTTTTGTCTTAATGCGACAATTGAACCATAAATTACACCAGCAATTCCTAAACCAATGAATATGTACATGTATTCTTTTGCTGCTAACGGAGCGATAGGCAATTGCCAGCGGATCACACTGTACAGTCCCATTTTTAACATGATACCTGATAAAAGCATTGTTCCTACAGTAGGTGCTTTTTGGTATACATTTGCTTGCCATGTATGGAAAGGTATAATTGGGATTTTAATAGCATACGCTAAAAAGAATGCTAAAAATATCCACAGTTGCTCTGATGCAGTTAAATTCAATTTGTATAAATCTTCGATTAAGAAGCTTCCTGCTTTTTGATACAAGTATATAAAAGCAACTAACATAAATAATGATCCTGCTAGTGTGTAAATAAAGAATTTTACAACTGCTTTTTTACGTTCTTCTACATCGCCATTACCCCAGATTAAGGCAATAAAATAGATTGGGATTAATGCTAACTCCCAGAATATATAATATAATAAACCATCTGCAGCAAGGAACGTTCCGCACATTGCAAAGGCCATGAATAAAATTAATGCGTAAAATGATTTTGCGTTTTTATATTCATTCCCAAAAGAAGAGTATATGATAATAGGTGTTAATGCTGTTGTTAACAAAAGCATAGCAATTGCTAATCCATCTGCGTTCAAAGCAAATGAAACATTTGGCTGGTTAATCCATTGATTAATGAAATTAATGTTTTCACCAAGGTTGTATTGGTTCAACATCACAACAGATAATCCTAAAGAGGCAATACTGAATAACAATGCGACTTTAGAAGCTAGTTTATCACCAGCTAAATAAGTTGCAAATGCGCCAACTAAAAGTATAATTAATATTAGAGATACATTCATAGTATAAAATTATTGAGCTAAAAATAAATAGGTTATTATGGTACAAAGACCTATTACAAAAACAAATAGGTAGAATCCAATACTTCCGCTTTGTAATTTCTTTCCTTGAAAAGCTAATTCGTTAGCGATTTTTTCTAATCCAAAAACTGCAGATGATAATGTAGTTTCTACATAATCTCTAAAGAACTTAGATAAGCTATTGATCGAATTCACAAAAAGGACATTGTAAAATTCATCTACATAATATTTGTTGTACAGTACTTTTGAGAAACCTGTTATTTCAGCATCTTCTGCTGGTACTTGATTTTGTTTGATGTATTTAGAATACGCTACTCCTATACCTACCAATCCTGCAATTACAGCAATAGCCATCAAAGCATATTCTGTAGTTCCAAAGTGATGTGCTTCATGTACTTCTTTCGAAAATAATGGAGACAAATAGCCATTTAACCAACTATTTGTTGGTAAACTAATTAATCCTCCTATAGTCGCTAGTATTGCTAGTACGATCAAAGGAAAAGTGATTAAAGACGGACTCTCATGTAAGAGGCTTTTTTGTGCTGCTGTTCCTCTAAATTCTTTGAAGAAAGTAAGGTATAACAAACGGAACATATAAAAAGCAGTCAATAAAGAGGCTAGGGAGGCAATGAACCACAATACTTTATTGTGCTCAAAAGCGACCATTAAGATTTCATCTTTCGAGAAAAATCCTGAAAAAGGCGGGATTCCTGAGATGGCAAGTGATGATAATAAGAATGTGATAAACGTGATTCCCATTACTTTTTTCAACCCACCCATTTTACGCATGTCTTGTTCTCCATGTAAAGCATGAATTACCGAACCTGATCCTAAGAATAAACAAGCCTTAAAGAATGCGTGTGTAATTACGTGAAAAACGGCTACTTCATAAGCACCTAATCCTAATGCTAAAAACATTAATCCTAATTGTGATACAGTAGAGTAGGCTAGTACTTTCTTAATATCTGTTTGTACTAATGCTATTGTTGCTGCTACAAGTGAAGTAACTGCTCCTACAATGGCAATAATATTTTGAACATCTGGCGCTAAATCAAAGATGTAATTTAACCTTGTAATCATGAAAATACCTGCAGTTACCATGGTTGCTGCGTGTATCAATGCTGATACTGGAGTAGGTCCTGCCATTGCATCTGGTAACCAAGTGTACAAAGGAATTTGCGCTGATTTACCGCAAGCTCCTATGAATAATGCGAAGGCTGCAATCGAAATCCAATACAAATCTAAATTAGTTGCTCCTGTGATTGCTGTTTTTAAAGTAGCGTAATCAAGAGTTGAAAACATAGAGCCGATGATAAAAATACCAATTAGCAAACCTAAATCTCCAATACGGTTCATGATGAAGGCTTTTTTAGCAGCGTCATTAAAATCTTGGTTTTTATGCCAGAATCCAATAAGCAAATAAGAGCAAAGTCCAACACCTTCCCAACCAATGAATAAAACTAACAAGTTGCTACCTATTACAAGCGTAATCATGAAAAAGATAAACAAGTTCAGGTAAGCAAAAAACTTATGCATGTTCTCGTCATCATGCATATAGCTTATAGAATATAGGTGTATTAGAGAACCTATTCCTGTTACAAAAAGCAACCATAATACTGATAGCTGATCTAACAAGAAACCAAAATCTACTTTGAAGTTACTAATTTGGATCCAATCGAATAACTGAATTTGAATAGGTGTTTTCGAAACAGATATTTGTCCAAAAAAGTATAAAGTAACAGCAAAAGATAAGGCAACAGTCAAAGTTCCAATGACTCCTGAAGCAGTTTTTCCGATACTTTTTCCGAAGAATATATTAAATAGAAACCCTATAAAAGGAGCTAATAATAAGAGTAAAGCTAAATTTGTATTCATTATCTATTATCCTTTTAAGTTTTTTAAATTATTGATATCAATCGAACCTAAATTTCTAAATATCGATACCAGTATCGCGAGACCTACAGCAACCTCTGCGGCTGCAACTGCCATTGAGAAAAAGACAAATACTTGTCCTTGCGCATCTTGATGGTACGTAGAAAATGCTACAAATAATAGGTTGACAGCATTCAACATGATTTCGATTGACATAAAAACAATAATTGCATTACGTCTGTATAAAACTCCAAATACCCCAATACTAAAAAGTATCACAGAAAGGAAGATGTAGTTCTCGATTCCTATTTCGTTTAAAATATTGTTCATTATTTTTCTGTTTTTTCTTTTTTAGACAATAGAACGGTACCAATCATTGCAACTAACAATAATATAGATGCAAATTCAAATGGAACCATGTATTCATTCAAGAGCACCTTTCCTAAAACTTTAATCGATTGGTAGTCTTCACCTGTAGTGATGTATTCTCCCACGATTGGTTTAGAATTGATGAAAACCAATATTAAGACCACACAAATTAACCCAAAAGATACAATTGCGCCTAAACGAGTTATTCTAGGTTTGTGTACTTCGTTTTCTTTATTCAAGTTCATTAACATGATGGTGAATAAAAACAAAATCATGATCGCTCCAGAGTATACAATTACGTGAACAATAGCAAGAAACTGTGAGTTCAATAATAAGTAATGACCTGCAATCGAAAAGAAACAAATTACAAGGTATAATGCACTGTGAATTGGGTTTCTACTAAAAATTGCCAAGAAGGCTGTTGCCAAAGTAATGGCAGCTAGAACACAAAATATAATTAGTACTGTTGACATTAATTAGCGTTTTTAAGTTGTGCATTTTGCATTGCGATATCTAAAGGCATAACCAATCTATCTTTTCCAAAAATAAAATCTTCTCTTTCATAACTTGAAGGAACCAATACCTTTGAAGTCGTCAAGTAAATTGCATCCTTAGGACATGCCTCTTCACACAATCCACAAAAAATGCAACGCAACATATTGATCTCATATATTGAAGCATATTTTTCTTCTCTATATAAATGTTTTTCATCTGTTTTGCGCTCTTCGGCCTTCATCGTGATTGCCTCAGCAGGACATGATAACGCACATAATCCACAGGCAGTACAATTCTCTCTTCCTTGCTCATCACGCTTTAATTGATGTTGACCACGGTAAACAGGACTCATCTCACGAACTTGCTCTGGATATTGAATCGTAACTTTTCTGGTGAATAAATGCTTAATTGTAATCATCAAACCCTTGACAATTGCAATAAGATACATGCGCTCAAAAAAGGTCATCTCTTTATTAGAGACTACTTTTTTTCTTCCTGATAAGGATATGGTTTCTATTGACATTTTTTTATTTTTATTTGAGGGTAATCCTGCTCCCGATGCTTCGGGGCGTTTCAATCTTTTTATCCTGAAAAGGTTGAGGATAAAAGGATTTTCACTGCTATCAGGGCTAGGCCTCCTTTTAATAAATCATATTTTCTTTCCTAAATTTCCCTTTCGGGTTTAGGAATTTTAAAATCCTAAATAAACTGCTATTTCAGCTCTCAAAATTACAATTCCTGTAATGATGATGTTGATAATTGACAACGGAATTAAAATTCTCCATCCCAAATGCATCAATTGATCGTATCTGAATCTCGGGATAGTCCATCTTACCCACATATAAAAAAAGATAAAGAAACATATTTTTGCAAATAATACTCCTATCCCAATTACGTTAGCAATATTCACTCCCCAGTTTTCTACAGCCCAAGCCATTCCTGGATAGTTGTATGCTCCAAAGAACAATACAGCAAGAATAGTAGCAGAGATAAACATATTTGCATATTCAGCAAATAAGTAGAAACCCATTTTCATAGAAGAGTATTCTGTGTGGTATCCTCCAATAAGTTCAGTCTCACATTCAGCTAAGTCAAATGGTGTTCTATTTGTCTCTGCAAAAGCACAAATCAAGAAAATCAAAAATGAAAGTGGTTGGTAAAATACATTCCAATGCATTCCAGGCTGCTGTGCAGAAATCTCTCTTAAACTTAAAGTTCCTGTCATCATCAATAATGCAATTATCGATAATCCCATCGCTACTTCATAAGAAACCATTTGTGACGCAGCACGTATCGCACCTATCAATGAGAACTTATTGTTAGATGCCCATCCTCCAATCATGATTCCGTATACACCTACTGATATTACCCCAAAAACATATAACAAAGCCACGTCAATATCTGTAGCTTGTAGTATAATGTCTCTTCCAAAAAGGTGAAAATGATCTCCCCAAGGAATCACGGCACTAGTCATTAAAGCAGTACTCATGGCAACCGCAGGTCCTACAAAGAACAAGAATCGATTAGGAGTATCTGGTTCAAATTCCTCTTTCGAAAATAATTTTAAACCATCGGCAAGTGGTTGTAGTAAACCACCTTTACCTGCTCTGTTCGGTCCAATTCGGTCTTGTAACCAGGCAGCAACCTTACGCTCAGCTAGCGTAGAGTACATTGCCATAACCATCGTAATTGCAAAAACAACTAAGATGATGATACTTTTTTCTATTATAATTGTACTATCCATTTTCTAAAGATTACCTTTTTTAAAAATTTCTTCCTGCTCTTTATCCAATGGGATAGCTGGCATACTTATTTTTTTACGGTCTTGCTCTCTACCTTTTAGAATTCCTTCTTCGGTTGCGATATGAACAGTATCTAATTTTTGAGTGTAGTTGTTTTGATTGATAACAGAATCTTTATCAAATTCTCTTGGTCCTTCAATTACCCAGTCAGCTGGATCTTTGTGGTCAAAACGACATTCGTTACAAATGAATTCTTCTACCTCGTGGTAGATGTCTTTACGACCTGTAACACGTTGGATTTCGTCACCAAACATCCATACTGTAGTTTTACCACAGCATCCTGGAGTAGTACATTCTCTATGTGCGTTGTACGGTTTGTTGAACCAAACTCTCGATTTAAACCTAAAAGTTTTATCAGTTAATGCTCCTACAGGGCATACATCAATCATGTTTCCAGAAAACTCGTTGTCAATAGCTTTAGAGATGCAAGTAGAAATGTTTGCATGATCTCCTCTATCCATTACACCATGTACACGGTTATCAGTCAATTGATCTGCTACTTGTACACATCTCTGACATAAAATACAACGGTTCATGTGCAATTGAATATTCGGACCAATATCTTCTGGTTCGAATGTTCTTTTTTCTTCAATAAAACGTGTTTTTGATTTACCGTGTTCAAAACTTAAATCCTGCAAATCGCATTCTCCAGCTTGATCACATACAGGGCAGTCTAATGGGTGGTTGATCAATAAAAATTCAGTCACCGATTGACGTGCTTCACGCACACGGTCTGATTGTTTACTATTCACTTCCATTCCGTCCATACAACCTGTCACACACGAAGCCATTAACTTTGGCATCGGTCTTGGGTCGGCATCACTACCTTTAGCTACTTCAACTAAACAACAACGGCATTTTCCACCGCTACCTTTTAGTTTTGAGTAATAACACATCGCTGGAGGAACAGATTCTCCACCAATCATACGTGCTGCTTGCAAGATGGTTGTTCCTGCTTCAACTTCAATTTCTTGACCGTCTATTGTTACTTTCATTTATCTTTTTGTTTATTTAGTTTAAGGTTTAAAGTTTCAGGTGTAGTACGTGAAACTAAAAAAACTTGAAACTTGAAACTTGAAACTTTTTTATACCGTTTGCTTCGTTACTAAATGCTTTACTTGAGCAAATGGTTCTTCAACAAAGTGATTTCTATTTTTAATTTTTTCTGGAAAACGAACGTGGTATTCAAACTCATCTCTAAAATGACGAATAGCTGCTGCTACTGGCCATGAAGCTGCATCTCCAAGTGGGCAAATCGTGTTTCCTTCAATTTTACTTTGAATACTCCATAGTAAATCGATGTCTTCTTCACGACCTTGACCGTTTTCTATTCTCCATAAAACTTTCTCTAACCATCCCGTACCTTCACGGCAAGGAGTACATTGACCACAACTTTCATGGTGGTAAAAGCGAGAGAAATTCCATGTGTTTCTTACAATACATGAAGTGTCATTGTAAACAATAAATCCACCTGAACCTAACATTGATCCTGTTGCAAAGCCTCCATCACTTAATGATTCATACGTCATCAAACGATCTTCACCGTTTGCTGTTTTATAAATCAAGTCAGCTGGTAAAATTGGTACTGATGATCCTCCAGGTACTAATGCTTTCAAAGGTCTGTCAGAACTCATTCCACCAAGGTATTCATCAGAATTCATGAATTCGTACACAGATAATCCCAATTCGATTTCGTAAACACCTGGGTTTTTCACATGCCCTGAAGCCGAAATTAACTTGGTTCCCGTAGATCTTCCTATTCCTATTGTGGCATACTCATCACCTGAATTATTAACAATCCATGGCACCGAGGCAATAGTTTCTACATTGTTTACCACAGTAGGGTTAGCCCACAATCCAGAAACTGCTGGAAATGGTGGCTTGATACGAGGGTTTCCTCTTTTTCCTTCTAATGATTCGATTAATGCAGTCTCTTCACCACAAATGTAAGCACCGGCACCACAGTGAACGTAAAGTTCTAAGTCGTACCCTGTCCCTAATATGTTTTTTCCTAACCAACCAGCTGCTTTCGCTTCGGCAATGGCTTTTTCTAATATTTTATAAACCCACATATATTCTCCACGAATGTAGATATATGATAGGTTAGCACCTAAGGCAAAGCTAGAAGTGATCATTCCTTCGATCAATAAATGAGGAATAAATTCCATCAAATAACGGTCTTTGAATGTCCCTGGCTCAGACTCATCTGCATTACAAACTAAATGTCTTGGTTTTCCTGATTTTTTATCAATAAAACTCCATTTCATTCCAGCAGGAAATCCAGCGCCACCACGACCACGAAGTCCTGATTTTTTTACTTCTTCAACAACTTCGTCAGGAGTCATTGCTTTCATCGCTTTTTCTACAGAAGCATATCCACCTTCTTTGCGGTATACTTCGTAGGTTTTGATTCCTGGAACGTTTATTTTATCTAATAATATTTTTCTTGACATCTTATTTATCGTGTAATATTATTTTATCATCTCTACAATCAGTGATTAACTGATCGATTTTATCTTCAGTAAGGTGTTCTTTATAAAAATCACCTAATTGCATCATTGGAGCATATCCACAAGCACCTAAACATTCTACACCACGAACTTCAAATAGTCCATCGGCAGTAGTTTCGCCTACTTTTACACCTAGTTTTTCACAAGTATAATCCATCAAATCTTCTGTTCCCTTTAAACAACAAGGTGAAGTTTGACAAAATTCAAACATGTATTTCCCAATTGGTTTTGTATTGTACATCGTATAAAAAGTGACTACTTCATATACTTCAACAGGTTTTATATGTAATATTTCAGCAACTTTATCTTGAAGTTCAATACTTAACCAGTTTTCATGAGCATCTTGCGCCTCATGTAATACAGGTAGTAATGCTGATTTACGCTTGTCTTCTGGGTAATGGCTAATCAATTCATTGATACGTGCCATTAACTCAGGAGTCATGTTTATTTCTTGTTTGTAATGTGTTTTTTCCATTTTCTTTTAAATCTGCAATCAAAAATCAGTAATATGACGTTTGAATTTTTTTTAAGCATCTAACTCTCCTGCAATTACATTTAAACTTGATAAGATAACAATTGCATCAGATAATAATGCACCTTTTATCATTTCTGGGTATGCTTGATAATAAATAAAACAAGGCCTTCTAAAGTGAAGTCTATATGGCGTGCGACTACCGTCTGTGATTAGGTAAAATCCTATTTCACCATTTCCTCCTTCAACAGGATGGTAAATTTCTGCCACTGGAACAGGTACTTCTCCCATTACAATCTTAAAGTGATAAATTAGGGACTCCATATTAGTATACACATCCTCTTTTGGAGGAAGATAGTAGTCAGGAACTTCGGCATGGTACTCATTTCCTGCAGGCATTTTTTCTAATGCTTGACGGATGATGCTTAAACTTTCCCAAACTTCGGCATTACGAACGCAAAAACGATCGTAAGTATCTCCTGATTGTCCAACAGGTACAATAAAATCAAAATCTTCGTATGAGCTGTAGGGTTGTGCAACACGCACATCATAATCTACACCTGCAGCACGCAAGTTAGGTCCCGTGAATCCATATGACATTGCTTGTTCTGCAGAAATTGCCCCTACATTTACTGTTCTATCAATAAAGATTCTATTTCTTTCGAATAAATTTTCAAACTCTTTCCAAGCTGCTGGAAATTCTTCTAAAAATACGTCTAGTTTTCTAAAAGCTTCTGCAGACCAGTCTCTTTCAAATCCACCTAGACGTCCCATATTTGTTGTTAAACGAGCACCACAAATTTCTTCATAGATTTCGTAAACTTTCTCTCTAAATTGAAATACATAAAGAAAACCAGTGTAGGCTCCAGTATCTACTCCAAGGATAGAGTTACAGATAATATGATCCGTAATTCTAGCTAGTTCCATTACAATTACTCTTAAATATTGCGCACGTTTAGGAACTTCAATATTCAGTAGTTTTTCTAATGTCATCCACCATCCCATATTATTAATAGGGGAGGAGCAATAGTTCATACGGTCAGTAAGAGGCGTAATTTGGTAAAACGGACGGTTTTCAGCAATTTTCTCAAAAGCACGGTGTATGTAACCAATTGTTGGTTCGGCTTCTAAGATTCGCTCTCCATCCATCAATAAGATATTTTGGAAAATACCGTGTGTAGCTGGGTGAGTAGGACCTAAATTTAAGATTGAAAGCTCGCTTCCATCTTCATTTAGCTTCTCTTTGATTATTTTAGCATAACGATGCTCTGGTGGTAATAATAGTTCTGACATTTATAGAATGTGAAAAATTATATATTGAGTTTTTAGCAATTGTCTACTGTTCTTCCAAAGAAACGGTCGTCTTTATCAGTACGTCCGCCATCTTCTAAAGGGAATTCTTTTCGCATAGGAAAAGAAATCATTTCGTCCATATTCAAAATTCGCTTTAATTGAGGATGACCAATGAAGTTTACACCGTAAAAATCATAAGTTTCTCGCTCCATCCAGTTTGAACTCAAGAATATTTTTGATATTGTTTTTATCTCAGGTTTATCCCCGTTGATAAATGCTTTTATTTTAATTCGTTTGTTATCATACCAGTTGTGAAGGTGGTAAACAATAGCAAATTGTCTGTCAATAGGATTTTTAGGGTAATGAACACCACATAAATCAGTTAAAAAATGAAAACGCAGGGCAGGATCATTTTTTAAGAACAAGATTACGGCAGTATTGATATCAGCAGTAATCTCTAGTGTGAAGATGTCTCTATCTTCATGAAAATTAGATACAGCTGCTCCAAATGTTGCTGTTAATTTCTCTTGAATGTCGTTGTTTTCTACAGCCATCTCAATTATTTGATATTGTATGAAGCTAGTAACTCTTGGTATTCAGGAGAACTTCTTCTTCTTACAGATTCTGTTTTTACTAATTCTTGTAATTTCATAACACCATCAACAATTTGTTCTGGTCTAGGTGGGCATCCTGGAACGTAAACGTCAACTGGAATTACCTTGTCGATTCCTTGCAATACTGAGTATGTATCAAAAATACCACCTGATGATGCGCAAGCACCAACAGCGATTACCCAGCGTGGCTCAGACATTTGTTCATAAACTTGGCGTAAAATAGGGGCCATTTTTTTAGAGATTGTTCCCATAACCATTAGCATATCTGCTTGACGAGGAGAGAAACTCACACGCTCAGAACCAAATCGTGCTAAATCATAGTGAGAAGCCATTGTTGCCATAAATTCAATTCCGCAACAAGAAGTCGCAAACGGTAGTGGCCACAATGAATTTGCTCTCGCTAAACCTACAACATCATTAAGCTTTGTAGCGAAGAAACCTTCTCCAACAACGCCATCTGGTGCGGCAACCATATTTGTATTTGAATTACTCATTTTCTTTAATTTTGAATTGTAAGCTTTAAATTTTGGCCTTAAGCCAAATCTAAAATTGATACTATGCGGTAATTGTTATTCCCACTCTAATGCTTTTTTCTTGATGATGTAGAAAAACCCCACCAAAAGAAGCATCATGAATATTACCATTTTAACCATTCCTTCCATTCCTAATTCCTTGAAGTTAATTGCCCAAGGGTATAAGAAAATCACCTCTACGTCAAAAAGAACAAATAAGATCGCTACTAGAAAGTATTTTACTGAGAAAGGAATACGAGCGTTACCAACAGATTCGATACCGCACTCAAAGTTTTTATCTTTAGTTTCCGACTTTCTTTTTGGACCTAATTTTCCAGAAACAATAATTGTTCCCACAACAAATCCTACAGCTAACAAACACTGCATTAAAATTGGGATGTAACTTAATTGATCAGATTGCATAATTAATGATTTTTGCGGTAAAATAAGCAACAAAGATAGGTTTCAAGGAATTAAAACACAAGCCAAAACTTTAATTAAGTGGTGGTGTAAATCCCTTATTGTTGTAATTTTTAATGATTATAAATAACTCTTTTAAAATTTGTTTCTAGCAAATATATTTTGGTTTAAGCCAAAAAAAAACGTTTCGAAATAAATCGAAACGTTTAAACATTCGTAGGCAAAAAATATTTTGCTTAGATAACTGCTACTTTCGCAGCAACTTTCCCTTTTCTTCCTTCTTCTTCTTCATAGCTAACTCTGTCACCTTCGCGTAATTCTTCCGCGTTGATTCCTGAAGCGTGAACAAAAATGTCTTTTCCTGTTTCTTCGTCTGTAATGAATCCGTAACCTTTAGACTCATTGAAAAATTTAACTGTACCTGTACGCATTGTAATAGTAATAATAATTTATAATAAGGCAAATGTAATATTTAATATCATACGAATACCATTATTGTGAATTTTTTTATAAAAATAATTGATTTTCAGCGTTTTCGCTTAATTATTTACGTTTAAATCAATGTGTAGTTCTTTTAATTGTACTGCATCAATAGCTGACGGCGCATCTATCATTACATCTCTTCCTGAATTATTTTTAGGAAAAGCGATAAAATCTCTAATGGTCTCTTGTCCACCCAATATGGCTACTAATCGATCTAGTCCAAAAGCCAATCCTCCGTGTGGTGGTGCGCCAAACTGGAATGCGTCCATTAAGAATCCAAATTGTGCTTTGGCTTCTTCTTCTGTGAAGCCTAGGTATTTAAACATTAATTGCTGGGTTGTTTTATCGTGAATACGAATCGATCCTCCACCTATTTCGTTTCCGTTTAATACCATATCATAAGCATTGGCTCTTACTTTACCAGGATCTGTCTCTAGTAAATGCATGTCTTCTGGTTTAGGTGATGTAAACGGGTGGTGCATAGCGTGGTAACGTCCAGATTCTTCATCAAATTCTAATAATGGGAAATCAATTACCCATAATGGAGCAAATACCGCTGGATTTCTTAATCCCAATCGCGTTGCTAGTTCCATACGTAGTGCGCTTAATTGTGCTCTAGTTTTATCTGCAGGACCTGAAAGTACAAAAATCATGTCTCCAGCTTTAGCTTCAGTTACTTTTGCCCAATTGGCTAGGTCATCTTGGTCGTAAAATTTATCAACAGATGATTTAAATGATCCATCCTCGTTGCATTTTGCATACACCATTCCAGATGCGCCTACTTGCGGACGCTTAACCCAGTCGATTAAAGCATCGATCTCTTTACGAGTGTAATTTCCTGCTCCTGGAACTGCAATCCCTACAACTAATTCGGCTGCGTTAAAAACGGGGAATTCTTTGTGTTGTGCAAATTCATTTAATTCTCCAAACTCCATCCCAAAACGGATGTCTGGTTTGTCGTTTCCGTAAGTTTTCATGGCATGCTCATACGTCATGCGTGGAAATTTGTCTACCTCAACTCCTTTTATCTCTTTTAGTAAATGACGTGTAAGTCCTTCAAAAATATTCAAAATATCTTCTTGCTCTACAAATGCCATTTCACAGTCAATTTGTGTGAATTCGGGTTGTCTGTCTGCACGTAAATCTTCATCGCGGAAACATTTTACGATTTGGAAATACTTGTCCATTCCACCTACCATCAACAATTGTTTGAACGTTTGTGGTGATTGTGGTAGTGCGTAGAATTGTCCTGCATTCATTCGAGAAGGAACAACAAAATCTCTTGCTCCCTCAGGAGTAGATTTGATTAAGTATGGCGTTTCTACTTCACAAAAATCTAGATCAGATAAGTATTTACGAACCTCCATGGCTACTTTGTGACGAAAAAGAAGGCTGTTTTTTACAGGATTACGTCTAATGTCTAAGTAACGGTATTTCATTCGAATATCTTCTCCACCATCAGTTTCATCTTCGATAGTAAATGGAGGAGTCAATGCTGCGTTTAAAATAGTTAGTTCAGTAACTAGAATTTCTATTTCTCCGGTAGCGATATTTTTGTTTTTAGCTTCGCGCTCGATAACCGTCCCTTTAACTTGAATTACAAATTCGCGACCTAAAGTTTTTGCTTGTTCGAATACGTTTTTGTCTGTACGACCTTCGTCAAAAATTAATTGTGTGATTCCATAACGGTCTCTTAAATCAACCCAATTCATAAATCCTTTATCGCGGGATTTTTGAACCCATCCAGCTAAAGTTACTTCGGTATTTATATGTGAGGCATTTAATTCGCCACAATTATGACTTCTATACATTATAAAAATATTTAAGATTAGTCCTCTTTTTGTAGATGGACTTGGTTGCAAATTTAGAACTATTTATGAAGAATGGATTGTCTAAATTGTTTTTTTTAGCGGGCTTAATGTGTAGTTTATTTTATTTCCAATGTTAAGGTTTTGTCCAATGTTATTAAATTGTTACCAAATTGTTTTTTAATTGTAAATACCTTCTTATATTTGTGTATATAATAATTAAAACCTTAAAAGATGAAGAAGTATATAATGATTGCAGCAGTTTTAATTTCAAGTGTAATGATGGCACAAAACAAACAACCGAAATTAGAAGCAGTAGGAAATTTAGTAAAGGCAACTTATTTATATGATAATGGGCAAGTGCAACAAGAAGGTTTCTATGAAAATGGAAAATTACAAGGAAAATGGGTCTCGTTTGATATAAATGGAAACAAAACAGCTGTCGCTGAATATAATAAAGGAGAAAAAGTTGGGAAATGGATGTTTTACAACAATTTAGCTGTAAATGAAGTAGTGTACGCAGATAATAGAGTTGCATCAGTTAAAAATTCAAAAAAAGACAACTTAGTTAACATTGATTAGTTAAGACCTAATAATTTATAATAGAGCTCTCATTTATATGAGGGCTTTTTTTATGCCCTTAATTGACTTAAAAATATAATAAGTTGTTTTATACACTGCTATTTAATCTATTTTCATGGTTTTATCAACGGTATGATTTTAATGTAAAGAATAATTTGACTAGTCACAGTAAGTGCTGCAAACAGTATATAAAAGTTTGCTGAATATTTATGACTGTTTAAAAAAAAAGCTTTCAATTAGCTGTTTTTTGATTGTTTTGTTTCATATTTGTCTTACAATATTGCTTTAGTTGATTGCTGTAGAGTGTTTTAAGCAAATTTTTAGATAAAAAGTAGGAACTTAAATCGAAAATATGGCTGCAGTAATTTACTACATTAATTATTTACTGAACTGTTACTTATATAAAAGCTTACCTATGAAATCTATTTTGCTGCTCGCTATTTGCCTTTTTACTAGTGGCGTATCCTTTTCACAAAATTTCCCTAAAGGAACTTTGAAATACGAAATTACGTATGATTACTTTTTTCAGGTTAATAAAGAGGATTTAATGGGTACCCAAACAGAAGAAACAGTCTTGAAAATTGCCAAAGATTATTCTATTTATTCGAGTGTGAATAACATAAAGTTAATGGAGCTTACTAATGATTTAAAACAATCTGGTATTATGCCTGAAAGAGAGGCAATACCCAATACTAGATTAAATTATACGGTAACAAAAAATTTTAAAAATAATGAAATGATGTATAGTGAATGGATAAAAGGAGACACATACATGTATAATCAAACATTAGATAAATTTAACTGGAAACTGGAAGAAGGTCAAAGAGAAATATTGGGATATAAATGTAAAAAAGCCACAACCCAATTTGCAGGTAGAGATTATATTGCTTGGTATGCTCCTGGGATCAACGTTACCGATGGGCCTTATAAATTTCATGGATTGCCTGGTTTGATCTTATCGCTATATGACACTAATAATTATTATCAGTTCAATGCAATTAATATTAAAAACAGTAAATCATTTTTTGATACTGCCATTATCGCAGCTAAACCCATTTTTCTTTCTAAAGCAGATTATGCAACACTTAAAAAGAACTATCGTGTGAAGCCATCTTCTATTCTAAATACTGGAGGAATTGCATTTCCAAAAGAATTTAATGACCGAGCTGATCAAAGAGCTAAGGAGCGATTGAAATATGAAAATAATCCATTGGAAATTAATGATTAATAGTTATGTAGCGGCTATTTTTAGTGCCACTAATTATACTATTTCGATTGGCTAAAAGGAAGTTAATCTATTCCATGCACATTTTTATTGAGATACTTTTCTGTCTAGATATAAAGAAACCCGTTCGATTAAGAACGGGTTTCTTTGTTTACTAATTTATAGTATTGTAAATGAATTAATGTTCATTCAATTCTTTATGTTCGTAGTCAGCGACCATTTCTGCTTCATAGTCTACTTTTTCTCCTTTACTAAATTTAGCGATAATTTTCTCCATGATTTCGTAGATCACAGGAACCACAATCAAGGTTAAGAACAACGAGCTTATTAGTCCCCCTATAATTACCCAAGCCAGTCCATTTTTCCATTCAGCTCCAGCTCCAGAAGCTAGTGCGATTGGGAACATACCAAATACCATGGCAATAGTCGTCATTAAAATAGGTCTTAAACGAGCATGGTTCGCTTGAATAAGTGCGTTTCTAATACTTTCACCTGCAGCTCGTCGTTGGTTTGTATAATCAACTAACATGATCGCATTTTTACAAACTAGACCAATCAACATAATAATACCTAAGATGGTGAAAATGTTCAAGGTATTGTTTGTTAATGCTAATGCTAATAACGCTCCAATGAATGATAGTGGTATCGCAAATAACACGACAAACGGGTGTGCAAAACTATCATATAAACCTACCATAATCAGGTACACTAAAATAATTGCCGCCAGCAAAGCAATCCCTAACGTTCCAAAACCTTCACTTTGATTCTCTTGATCTCCACCCCAAATGTAATTTACTCCTAATGGCTTCTCAAGCTTATCTAGTTTTTCTTGCCATTGCGTTACAATAGTTCCAGAAGCCACACCTACATTTTGACCTTGCACCGTTACCGATGCTGTTTTGTCTCTACGTTCTAATTGGCTAGGTCCAGATCCTTCAGTAATATTAGCAAATTGAGAAAGCTTTATTTGTTGTCCCATGCTATTAATGAAGATCAAATTACTTACATCGTTGATGTTTTTTCTATTGAAGGCGTTGTACTTGATATTGATATCGTATTCATATTCACCTGCTCTAAATTTCCCATCGGTATTACCGCTGTAAGCTGTTTGCATTGTTAGACCAACTGTTTGAAGTGTTAATCCAAGTGCTGCCATTTTATCACGGTCAACTTGAACATTTATTTCTGGATTTCCGTCTTCTACAGTTAGTTTAATCTCTGTGGTTCCAGGAATAGTACGTAATTCGGCTTCAGCCATTTTAGCAAATTTCATGGCGCTTTCAACAGAAGGACCTGTAACGATCAATCCTAAAGTGGCATTATCAGCAGTTCCTAAGATACCTACAGGAACAGTTTTAACTTTAGCTCCTACGAGTTCTTTCTCTAACTTTCGTTTGATTTTTGCCGCATAAACAGATGCAGCATCAGAACGCTCACTTTGCTCAATCATTTTTACGTTAATCTCCGCTTTGTATGCCGTTGCTTGTGATGCACCTAATCCTTCTGAGGTTTGTCCTACAGTAGTAATCTGGCTAAATACGTATTCTTCTTTACTTAAAAACTTCTCCGCTCTTTGAGTCATGAAGTTAGTTTGTTCTAGTGAAGCATCTTTTGGCATTTCAATTTGCACTAAAAATTCCCCACTATCCGATGCTGCAAAAAACTCTCCACCTATAAATCCGGCAGGAATAAGCGCTATCGAACTAAAGAAAACCAAAAGTACAATTGCTAATGTTGTTTTGTAATGATCTAATGACCAAGTCAATAATCTTGATATCCAGTTAATGAATCGAGTAAGGTAGCTTTCGAAACCTAAAATTACTCTACCAAAAAGATTGTCGCCTTTAATGTGTTCTAATTTCCCAAAACGAGAAGACAACCAAGGAATAATAGTAAATGAAGCCAATAAAGACAGCATTGTAGATATAATTACCGTTACACAAAACTGTGTAATAATATTTGACACCAGTCCTGAACTCATTGCAATAGGTAAAAATACAACTACAATTACTAAGGTAATAGAAGTTACTGTACCACCAATCTCTGCAGTTCCTTCATAGGCCGCACGTACTCGGTTTTTACCCATTTCCATGTGTCGGTATATATTCTCTAATACCACAATCGCATCATCGACTAGAATACCTACAACAAGTGATAATCCTAGTAAACTCATTAAGTTTAGTGTATATCCCAACAAGTATATCCCAATAAAAGTGGCGATAAGCGATGCTGGAATCGATACCATTACAATCAAAGAGTTACGAATACTGTGCAAGAAGAATAACATTACTAATGCAACTAAGATAACTGCAATAAGTAAATCATGTAGTACAGAGTCTGCTGCTTCAAGAGTGTACACCGTACTGTCCTTTGCGATATCTAATTTTAAAGAGTTTATTTTATAATCTGTCTCTAATGTTTGAATACTCTTTACAAGCTCTTCACTCACCGCCACAGCATTAGCGTCAGATTGTTTAATGATTTGTAAAATAATAGCACTTTGCTGATCTACTCTAGATATCTTTTCAGCTATTTTTTGATCATCTTGAACATCAGCAATGTCTTTCAATCTTATTTCGATTCCGCCTTTAGAGGAGATAACTAGGTCTCTTAATTCTTGAACACTTTTATACTTACCGGCAAGACGTATCAATATTTTTTGATCACGTGTTTGAATATTTCCTGTGGGGAAGTCTAAGTTAGACGTTAAGATCATTTGTTGTACTTCAGGAATAGAAAGGTTGTACCCTTGCATTCTATCAGCATCAAGGTTTACTTGAATTTCACGTTCTTGACCACCTATTATATTTACTTGAGCAACTCCTTCTACACGAGATAAAACAGGAGCGACCTTTTTATCAACTAAGTCGTAAAAAGCAGCCTCGTCCATTTTTCCTTTTGCACCAATAGTCATAATTGGTAAATCGCTCAAAGAGAACTTGGTTAACGAAGGCGTTTCGGCATCATCCGGTAAATCACTCAACAACTGGTTGATTTTTCTTTGAGCATCATTCATAGAAACATCAATTTTAGCATTTGATGTTAAAGTGATTGATACAATAGACAAACTCTCGTATGACTTTGAGTCAATTTTCTTGATGTTTTCAAGAGAGGCAATTCCGTCTTCTATTTTCTTGGTAACTGTGTTTTCAATCTCACTAGGAGAAGCTCCTGGATAAATAGTTGAAATTGTGATTACATTCTGCTCAAATTTGGGAATCAGTTCATAGCCTAATTGACTATAACTAAACAGTCCTCCTAGAGTCAATATTGTAAAAAGTACAATAATTAAGGACGGTCGTTTAATGGATATTTCTGCTAATTTCATATATTTTTCTTTTGTTTAATCGCTTTAAGTCTAATTTGCTATTGCATGCTTGCGATTGAAATTACTTAATAACTTCTACTAAACTTCCATCTTGTAAATTGATTTGACCTGTTGTGATAACAAGATCACCATCAGATAAACCATCTACAATTTCTACTTTTTCACCTAAGATGCGTCCTGCAACTACTTTTTTAAGTTTTGCTTTTCCGTTTTCTACTACAAAAACCTGATTGCTACTCACACTTCCTACAAAAGCATTTCTAGGTACAATTTTTAACTCTTGTTTTTGTTTCGATTCAAAATTTGCTGAACCGTACATACCTGCTTTTAGGTTACTGTCTGAGTTATTTGCGATTTCGATTTCGACTTGAAAATTCAAACTCTCATCTGCTTTTGCTGCTATAAAAGTGATTTTACCATTAAAAGTTTTGTCAGGAAATACGCTAGCTGTAACCGCTACTGAATTGCCTACTTTTAAACTAGCAACTTGGCTTTCGTTTGCAGTTACTTTCAATTTTAAACTAGAAACATTCACGATATCAAACATTGCGCTAGCTGGCATACCTGTTAAGATAGACCCTGGCTCAATATATTTTTTATTGATAAAACCTTTAATAGGTGCTTTAACGCGGGTGTCACCCACATTAATGTTGGCTTGTTTTAAATTTGCTCCAGCATTTGTCATTGCTAGTTTTGCTTGATCTAACTGCTGTTTAGTTACTCCTCCTGTTTTATAGGCATTTTCATAACGAGCATAATCAGCTTGTGCATTGTTGTAAGTTGCTTTTGCTGTTTGTGCATTTACATCCACTACATCGCTACGTACAATCACTAATGTTTGTCCTACATTGACATAATCACCCTCTTTAACTAAAACACGAACAACCTTTCCAGATTTTTCTGCTGAGAATGTTAGCTCTTGAATAGGTTCAAAATTTCCATTGGCAACAAAATCTAGCGAAATGCTTTCTGTTTTTACCGCAGTCGTTTTAACAGAAACGGCAGGATTTTTTTGTGCTACAATATCAGTTTTTGCTTTGTTTGCCTCTTTATTGCTAACTAAAATATACCCTATTACCGCTAAAACTGCGATAATTACTAATGCTATGGTAATTTTCTTTTTCATACTAGTTGTTTATAAGTGTTTTAAGTTCTCCTTTTGATTTTATTAATTGTATTTCGGCTAATTTGTAGTCAAGTATTGCTGCAGTATAATTATTCTGAGCTTCGGTATTTGCATTTTCAGCATCAAGTACTTCTGTCAAACTAGTCAATCCTTGCACGTAATTGTTTCTTGTATTGTCTAGCACTTCTTGTGCTAACTTAACGTTGCTTTGTTGGTTGCTAATCGTAACAAGGCTGTTTTCTATTTGTGTTTTTGCGTTAGCATAATCTAAGTCTAGTGCCAGCTTAGTATCTACTAAATCTTCTTCGAGTGATCTCAAGTTAACATCAGCCTGTCTCACTTTAGAGCGGGTACTAAATCCAGTAAAGATGGGAACGTAAAGATTAAGTCCTATTGCAGAATAGTCAGACCAGTATACTCCTTGAGATGGTCTAGCACCTAATGGCATCTCAGGTCCTTGGCCTATATAATTGTATCCTGCAGATAAAGACAGCTTAGGGTAATACTCTGCTAAGATGGCTTTCTTTTGAAATTCTAATAATTGCTGTTGCTTTTTTAATAGCAAATATTCTGTTCTTGTTGCTGTGTTTGGGTCTTGTGTAAATACTTGCGGAGTTACTTCAAATTGAGCTACAGGTATGTCGATTTGTGTTTCGATAGGCATTCCCATGTAGAATTTTAATGCATTTTCTTGTAATTGCACCGCGTTAAGCACCTGCTGACGTTGCGTTTGTATATTCGAAATTTTAACCATCGTGCGGTCTAAGTCTATTTTTTTAGCTAGACCATTGTCATATTGTCCTTTGATTATGTTTTTAACCTTTACCGTATTATTGTAAGTGCTGTCTAATACAGTTAAGTTTTGTCTTTTTACATATACTGAATAGTAGTTGTTAGCAACGCGCTCGATAACTTGCTCTTCGGTCAATTGTTCGTTGATAATATAAAATTCTCGTGTAGTTTTTGCTGCTTTCAAACCAGTAAAAACGGCTTGATCAAACAAGTTTTGTGTTAATGAAACGCCTGCTGTAGAGGTCCATTTTTGTCCAAATGTAGCTTGTATGCTTGTTCCTGGTTGTCCAAAACCGGCTCCATCAATAACGCTAGTTTGTAAAATAGGATTGTAATTCAAACTTCCTGTTGCAGCAATTTGCGGTAATGCTCTAGAACGCACTTCTTCTATTTGATACCCACTATTTTCAATTTTCAGTTGCGCTTTTTTAGCATCTGATTTATTCGCTAAGGCATATTCAATGGCTTGCTTTAGTGTTAGCGTTTTCACTTCTTGTGCTTGGCTGGTGATTGCCACTGTCAAGAATGTAATTAAAAGTAGTTTTCTCATTAGATTTCTGGGTTTAGTAAATGTTTTTCTAGTTCTTTTATTCCTTTTGCTGTTGCCATTGCTCTAGTGTGATATTCCAGTGCTTCTAGCTCTAATTGTTTAGACTCTTTATCTGAGCTCGTGTCTCCATTAATACTAAAAATGAGCATGTAATAAAATTTCACATAGCTAGGGATATTAATATCGCTACGGTAATGACCGTCTTTTATTCCTTTTATTATATTTTGTTCAAAGCACATCGAGCATTCGTCAAGCTCTTTTACCATTAGCTTCTCATATATTTCAGGATAGTGCTTTTTTAACTGAAAAATGGGTGAAGTGTCTGCCGTTGATTGAAACATTTCGGTGAACTTATTTCTAATCTTAAAGCTCTCTTCAATCGCATTATAATTTTGCTGTACAATAGACTCAATATTTTCGTGAACTTCTTTGTGTAATAATTGTGTGCTTTCTTCAATTAGAATTTCTTTATTGCAAAAGTATTTGTATATCGTTTTTTTAGAAATACACATCTCTCCAGCAATATCATCCATGGTAATGCTTTTAAAGCCAAGCTTTATAAACATCTCACTTGCTTTAGCTATAATTTTTTCTTTCATATTTTTCTTTTGCAAAGAAACAGTTAATTAAAGGGTCTCTTTGTTAATTTATTGATCAATAGTTATAAAATTAGAATGTATCTCGCTTGTACGTAGTAATTTACCTTAATTTATATGCTATTGTAAAATTGGGATATAGGTCGGTTACAGATTCTACTACTTTAAATCACAAATTCTAAAGTTGCAATTAAGCTAATGTCTTGTCCTAGCGAAATCCCATTTGTGTGATGATAAGCATTTGCATTCAGGTTAAAATCATTGCGTTTTATTTCGCCTGTTACTTCAAACACTGCCGTTCTAATTCCGTTTTGTGTGGTGATATTGACTAGTTGCGCATCTAACTCTACAGTTTTTGTAATATTATTAACAGTAAGGTTTCCCTTTAAAAAGTTGATGTTGGCGCTAATTTTTTGAAAGGAGGTCGATCTAAAAGTGATATTTGGAAACGTGTTGCTATCTAAATACTCATTCAAATATACTGGACTATCGATATTTTTAAGTCTCGACTCTTGATTTTTTATGTCTAATACAAATTCTACGCAGGCGTCTTCAACTTCGTTGTCGTGAATGTCGATAGATCCTTTAAATTTATTTAATGATCCTGATATGTAGGCAATTATAGAGTGTCTTGCCTTAATTAGAACATCAGATTGATTGGAGTTTAATGACCACTTTGTCGTATTCATTTGTAAAGTTGCTGCCATAATATAGAAATTCTAAATGTTAATTTTTTGTGCAAATGTATACAGGAAACTTTAGGAACCAAAATAGTTTCCATTGTTTTTAGTTTATTTTAACATTTAGTTAAGATTGCAAGTTTGTAATGAGATGTGAATGCTGTAAATTAGCCAAAAATTATTTTTATGCATGCTATCAATCAATATCAAGATTTCTTTATAAGCTATTTAAAAGCGCAATCAATCGCTCGTGAGCCTAAGAACTTGTATGAACCTATTGTTTACATCTTAGACTTAGGAGGAAAAAGAATTCGTCCTGTGCTAACATTAATGGCTGCAGAGGTTTTTGATGCAGGTTATGAGAAAGCTTTACCAGCAGCAATGGCGGTAGAAGTTTTTCATAATTTTTCATTGGTGCATGATGATATTATGGACGAAGCTCCTTTGAGAAGAGGCGAGGTGACTGTACATGAAAAATGGGATTTGAACACTGGGATTTTATCTGGTGATGCCATGTTGATTCTCGCTTATCAATATTTTGAGCAATACGAAGCGCCTGTTTTTATGGAGTTAGCCAAATTGTTTAGTAAAACGGCTTTAGAAGTATGCGAAGGACAACAATGGGATGTGGATTTTGAAACTCGTGATGATGTTACTATTGCTGAGTACTTAAAAATGATTGAATACAAAACAGCAGTTCTTGTAGCAGCAGCCATGAAAATGGGTGCGCTTGTTGCGGGTACAACTTCTGAGAATGCTTCTTTAATATATGAATTCGGACTATATTTAGGTTTGGCTTTCCAGTTACAGGATGATTATCTTGATGCTTTTGGGAATCCAGAAACCTTTGGAAAACAAGTAGGTGGAGATATTATCGAAAACAAAAAAACCTATTTGTATCTTAAAGCCATGGAGTTTTCATCTGAAGAAATAGCGGGAAATTTGAAACAGTTATTTGGGACGCATCCAGAAGATAATTCAGAAAAAATCGAAACTGTAAAGGAAATTTTCAATAGTTCTGGGGCAAGTAAAGCAACGCAGCAGGCCATGCAGGATTTTACTTTTAAAGCATTTGAAACTTTAGATCAAATGCATATTAGCAAAGAGAAAAAAGAGATTCTAAAAGCTTTTGGTGAAAACCTAATGGGTCGAAAAGTATAGTTTCTTTTTTATTTTCGAAAAAAAATCTCATTGTACTCTCTTAAACTGTCGTTCTAAAGATCTAAAATATATGTTTGTAGCCCCTATAAATACAGATTTGTTGCTTGCTGAAGCGCAAGGTCAGTCGCTATATTTGAAATTAATTATTCAATTAAATAAAGATTTCAACTTGGCAAATGAAGGCATTGATTTTCCCATGAGTATTTCTCCTGAGGAACTCAAGATCCAACTTCATGAAAAAATCTACCGCATGATTATGTATAAATTTGCAGAATACTTAAACCTGCTCTACATTATTGATGTTGCAGAAGAAGAAGTGAAAAAACTGGACGGTTCTGACCTAGTTGTATTAGCAGAGCAAGTCACTTACTTACTTCTTAAGAGAGAGTGGCAAAAAGTATGGTTTAAAAACAACTATTAATTAAAAGTATACGCGTACAAAAGGCATAAAAGCACTACTGTAAGCAGCATCGTTTTTATTATACAATACATTGTAACGCCCACCTATAGTAACGTTGTTAGTACGGTAACCTGCTCCTAGAAATAAACCAGTATTCCAAAAATTGCGTGTGCTTGTGCTATTGCTAGAATTATCTTCTACACTCACATTAACACGAAGTTGCTCAAGTTCAGCAGATAATTGAATTTGATCAATAGGGTTTACTAAAGCAATTAAACTTCCTCCATATAAATTTGAAGTATACGAATCTTTTTGACTTACGTAACTGTATTGTGCGCCAAGACCTAAGGAAACATATGGATTAAAGTTGTAAATAGCACTAGGAGCAACCGATATATCAGTGTAGCCTGAGCCAAAACCTAATCCTAGGCCGCCTCCAAATTGCACTTTATCCCAAAAATCACTTTGCGATTGCTTTTTATAAGGCTGTTGTTGTGCACTTAAAGTACTGCATATTACAAGGCTTAGACTAAGTATAATGCATTTAATTGGGCTGTTGTAAGGGTAATTTGTCATAAGTATCTATATTTTTAACATTTTAACACATAAAAGTAACTTAAAATAAATGTAAACTTAGTTGATTATTGTACTTTTGTCAAACTATTTTAACAAAAAGTATATTCACTAAATATTATGGACAGGTTTTCATTTTTAAACGCAGCACATACAGAATTTTTTGCACAATTATACGATCAGTACTTAGAGAATCCAGATAGCGTAGAAGCTAGCTGGAGAAGTTTTTTTCAAGGTTTCGACTTTGGTATGGAAACATATAATGGTGAAAACCCTGTACAACATATAGTTAACGAAGTAGCTTCAGGCTCGGTTAACTACTCTGAAATTTCTGAGAAACTTCAAAAGGAGTTTAATGTATTAAAATTAGTCGAAGGCTATCGCTCTCGCGGACACTTGTTTACAAAAACAAACCCGGTAAGAGATAGAAGAATCTTTGAACCTAATCTTGACATCACAAATTTTGGTCTCTCCTCTTCAGATTTAAATACTGTTTTTGATGCAGCCAAAATAATTGGTATTGCACCATGCTCTCTAACAGATATCATAAAACACTTAGATACAATCTACTGCCAGCATATAGGGGTAGAGTACATGTATATTAGAAAGCCAGAAATTGTAAAATGGATTCAAGATAAAATTGGTGTCAATGATAACCAACCTAACTTTTCTGCAGATCAGAAAAAAGGAATTTTGAATAAATTGAATCAAGCAGTTTCATTTGAAAATTTCTTGCATACTAAATATGTAGGTCAAAAACGTTTTTCATTAGAAGGAGGAGAATCTATTATTCCTGCTCTTGATACTTTAATCGAAAGAGCTGCAGAACAAGGGGTAGAGCAATTTGTAATGGGAATGGCACACCGTGGTCGTTTGAACATTCTTGCTAACATCTTTGGTAAATCGACTCAAGACATTTTTGGTGAGTTTGATGGTAAAGATTACGACAAAGAATATTTTGACGGAGATGTAAAATACCACTTAGGCCTTACAGCTGACAAAATTACAAGTACAGGTAAAAAAATCAATATCAATCTTGCTCCTAATCCTTCTCACCTTGAAACAGTAGGTGCGGTAATTGAAGGAATTACTAGAGCGAAACAAGATAAATATTTTCCTAATGATTTTTCAAAAGTGTTGCCTATTGCCGTTCACGGTGATGCTGCAATTGCAGGGCAAGGAATTCTTTATGAAATTATCCAAATGGCTCAACTTGATGGATACAAAACGGGTGGAACAATCCATATTGTAATTAATAATCAAGTTGGTTTTACAACTAATTACCTTGACGCTCGTTCTTCTACCTATTGTACAGATGTGGCTAAGGTTACTTTGTCACCAGTATTGCATGTAAATGCTGATGATGCTGAAGCAGTAGTTCACGCAATGAACTTTGCATTGGATTTCAGAATGCAGTTTGGTCGTGACGTATTCATTGACTTATTAGGATATAGAAAATACGGTCATAATGAAGGTGATGAACCTCGTTTTACACAGCCAGTTTTATATAAAATCATCGCAAAACATAAGAACCCAAGAGATCTTTATGCTGAAAAATTACTTTCAGATGGAGTAATCGATGCAACTTATGTAAATGCACTTGAGAGAGAATACAAATCTAACATGGAAGCTAATTTAGAGGCTTCACGTAAAAAAGATTTGACCATTATTACCCCATTTATGAAAAATGAATGGCTGGGATTTGAACAAGTTACTGACAAACAAATGTTACTAAAAGTAGATACTTCTTTCTCAAGAGAGGGATTAACTCAAGTAGCTAACGCAGTAAGTAACTTGCCATCAGACAAGAAGTTCATGAACAAAATCCAAAAACTAGTTAACGACCGAAAAACAATGTTTTTTGAGACTAACAAGTTAGATTGGGGAATGGCTGAACACTTAGCTTACGGTTCATTATTGCAGGAAGGGTACGATGTTCGTATTTCTGGACAAGATGTTGAGCGTGGTACGTTCTCTCACCGTCACGCAGTAATTAAAGTAGAAGATTCAGAAGAAGAAGTTGTTTTAATTAACAACCTTGAAGGTAAAAAAGGTAACTTTAATATTTTTAATTCCTTCTTGTCTGAATATGGTGTTCTAGGATTTGATTATGGTTATGCTTTAGCAAACCCAAACACATTGACAATTTGGGAGGCACAATTTGGAGATTTCTCTAATGGTGCCCAAATTATGATTGACCAGTACATCTCTTGTGGGGAAGACAAATGGAACAATCAAAACGGAATTGTATTGCTATTGCCTCATGGATACGAAGGTCAAGGTGCTGAGCACTCTTCGGCTAGAATGGAGCGTTACTTGCAATTGTGTGCAAGACAAAATATGTTTGTGGCAGATTGTACAACACCAGCGAATTTCTTTCACTTGTTGAGAAGACAAATGAAAACAAAATTCCGTAAACCATTAATTGTGTTTACACCAAAGAGTTTGTTGCGTGACCCTAGATGTGTTTCTACAATTGAAGAATTAGAAAACGGAAGTTTTCAAGAAACAATTGATGACTCAACAGTAAATAAAGCTGATGTGAAATCATTAGTTTTCTGTACAGGAAAATTCTATTACGACATCACTGCAGAGAGAGAAAAAAACGGTCGCAACGATGTGGCTGTAGTAAGAATCGAACAATTGTTCCCATTACCAGTAGAACAATTAAAAGAGATTATTGCACAATATCCTAATGCTGATGATTATGTGTGGGCACAAGAAGAGCCTAAAAACATGGGGGCTTATAGTTTTATGCTAATGAATTTTAACTTGGTACAATGGAGATTAGCGTCGTTAAAAGCGTATTCTGCATCAGCATCAGGAAGTTCAACAAGAGCAAAACGCCGTCATGCGGATGCGATTAAAATGGTGTTTGATAAAGATTTATTTAGATAATTAATATACTGTTTCAAGTTTAAAGTTTAGAGTACAATGTTTTGGACTTTAAACTTTAAACATTTTAAACTTTAAACAAAGAGAAAAGATGATTTTAGAAATGAAAGTCCCATCTCCAGGGGAATCTATTAAGGAAGTTGAGATAGCTACTTGGTTAGTAAAAGATGGTGATTATGTAGAAAAAGACCAAGCAATTGCTGAGGTTGATTCAGATAAAGCAACTCTTGAATTACCTGCAGAAGCAAGTGGAATAATCACTTTAAAAGCAGAAGAAGGTGATGCAGTAGCAGTAGGAGCAGTTGTTTGTCTTATTGATACAGCAGCAGCAAAACCAGAAGGTTCAGCTACGGCGGCACCTGCAGCAGCAGCTCCAGTAGCTGAAGCACCAAAAGCAGCTCCAGCAGCAGCAGCTCCAGCAACACAAACATATGCTTCAGGAACACCATCTCCAGCGGCAAGAAAAATATTAGACGAAAAAAATATCGCTCCAGCAGCTGTAACAGGAACTGGTAAAGATGGTAGAATTACTAAAGATGATGCTGTAAATGCAGTACCATCAATGGGAACTCCTACAGGTGGAAGCCGTGGTCAAGAGCGTACAAAATTATCAATGTTGCGTCGTAAAGTAGCTGAACGTCTAGTTGCTGCAAAAAACGAAACGGCTATGTTGACTACTTTTAACGAAGTAAACATGACGCCTATCAACACAATTCGTAACCAGTACAAAGATGAATTCAAAGCAAAACACGGTGGTGTAGGTCTTGGATACATGTCTTTCTTTACTAAAGCGGTTACAAGAGCATTAAAATTATATCCAGACGTAAACTCTATGATGGATGGTGATTATAAAATCGCTTACGATTTTTGTGATATCTCTATCGCAGTATCAGGACCAAAAGGTTTAATGGTTCCTGTTGTTCGTAATGCCGAAAATTTGACTTTCCGTGGTGTAGAAGCTGATATCAAAAGATTAGCAATTAGAGCACGTGATGGACAAATTACTGTTGATGATATGACTGGTGGAACTTTTACAATCACTAATGGTGGTGTATTTGGTTCTATGCTTTCTACTCCTATCATTAACCCACCACAATCAGGTATTTTAGGTATGCACAATATTATTGAGCGTCCTATTGCAGTAAACGGTAAAGTAGAAATTCACCCTATGATGTACGTAGCACTTTCTTATGACCATAGGATTATTGATGGTAAAGAATCTGTTGGTTTCTTAGTAGCGATTAAAGAAGCATTAGAAAACCCTATGGAGCTATTATTAGACAATAATCCTAAGAAAGCTTTTGAATTGTAATTGATTAGCCTTAGTATTGTAAAATATAAAAAACCTTAAACATTCGATTGTTTAAGGTTTTTTTAGTTTTATTATTTACTAAAACCTGTAAAAATGCTAGATTTAAGAAAATGTACAAAAGTTCTAACCCTCGCTATTTTATTAATTAACGCAAATTTTGCATTCGCTCAGAAGAAAAAAAACGATAAAAAAGACGATACCATAAGAGAAGTAGTACTTGTAGATGATGACGAAGTTTATGAGGTTATGGAGGTTGTTAATGTTTCAGATTCATACAACAGGCTTTCAACTGATAAAATAAATGACGATTCAAATTGGGTTTATAATAAGTACAGTTCTAGTGATAGAAAATACGGAATTTCAAAACGCGGTAAGATGATTTTACCCATGCTTTTTCATAGACAAATCTATAATAATGTGAGTGGAGATAATGCTTTTTGTATGGGTATTGGAGCTAATTATGGACTCTTCAATATTGATAAGGAGAATTGGGAGATTCCAATGATGTATGCTTCTTTAAAACATCTTGGAAACGATATTTTTTTGGCAAGAGCCAAATCAGGTTATTACGGACTTATAAATAGAGCCAATCAGGTTTTGATTCCGTTTGAGTGGGGCGAAATCTCTCGTTTTGAAGGTATTGATAATTACTATCTTATACGTGATAAAAAAAACTCGCTTAGAGGAGTCTATAGCTTATTAGGCAATCAATTTGTGGTTCCTTGTGAATATAAAAGTTTTAGTAAGCTTAGAAACAACAACCTGTACAAAGTAAACAATGATAAGGGGTATAACTTAATTACAATTGACAATAAAACAGTTCTTAAAAATTGGTATCAGGAATTGCATACCATCAGGGATAGTAAAAATTTTATCGTCAAGTTAAATGATAAAATGGGAATTATTGATGAGAATGAAAAAGTGATTGTTCCTATCGAATATCAAAATATTAGGTCTTCTAGATATAATGATGGTTCTTACCTAGCGATTAATAAAGAGGGAAAGTACGGTTGCATTAAGGCTAATGGAGAGGTTTCTTTACCATTTGAATATGATTTTATAAATACTTCGTATTCTAATAGTCTAACTTCTAAGCAAGGCGATAAGTGCGGAATGATTCAGGTAAATAATGGCAGCCCACACGAAATCGTAACCTGTGAATACGATGCTATCATTGTCGATAAAGAATCGTTGCTTGTAAAGAAAAATGATAAATTTGGCATACTAGATTCATACGGAAAATTAATTGCTCCCTGTGTATATGAGTCGATAGAGAAAATAGTGTTCAAGAACTATTCTAGCAATTACATATACATTGCTAAAGAGGATGAGAAATATACAATGCTTGATAAAAGTTCGCGCAAAATAACGGCAAAGGACTATGATTTCATTACGCCTATCGTATCGTTAGATGTTAGAAATTCGTACTACAATACGGTTAGAAAATGTAATTTCTTACTGTTTAAAAGTAAGTCAAAACTTGGCTTGCTAGATATGTTGGGGAAAGAAGTTTTAGAAACTAAATACGACGATATCACGGGAGAATTTAATAACATGATTATCGTAAAAAGTAAAAATAAAGTTGGAATCTATAATCTACTGACACAAAAAGAAACGACAGCTTGTATTTATGATCAAATAATAAATGACAAAACCGGAAACTACGGTACTATAGGTACCGCAATTTACAAGCTAAATTTAAACGATAATACTAAATCAGTCAAAATCTAATTTTTCCTTATTTACAATATAGAAAAGGCAATTGTTGCTTACTGCAAATACAAATAGTTGTTGCAGTAATCAATAATTGCTTTTCCTTTTAGTAAAACATCGGCACCTATAATTCCGTGCACGGCTTTGGCCTTGTGTGCTATCAAAGCTTCGTTTACATGGGATAAATCAAATATTACTAATTCGATGTGACTATTTTTCCAATAGCCTAGCTGCAAGTTAAAATTAGATGCAGATTGTGTGGTCATGCCTGTGGCGCCTGCTCCAGCAGCTTTTGTTTTAGAATCCTTGGCATTAAGCTGAAACAGCTCAATACTTTCAAATCCTATGCAGCTATTAGAAGCTCCAGTGTCTAATATGAATTTTCCCTTTACACCGTTAATCTTTGCTGTTAGTAATAAATGCTGGGTCTTTGTGATGGTAAAGCGGATCTTTTTATAGTTTTCTCTTTTTAAAACTTCGTGTAATTCTTTCATAAGGAAATAGTGATTCTCAAATATAACCTAAATTAGCAATATTTAAAAAGAAACAATAATGCAAAATGCTAACTTTGCATTTTCAAATACCGACTATGATAATTACAGATACGCATACCCATTTATACTCCGAAGAATTTGATCAAGATCGTGACTTAATGATACAACGCGCCATCAAAGCAGGGGTGTCTCGTTTTTTTATTCCTGCGATAGATTCAGCGACTACTCAAGCGATGTACACGCTAGAAAAAAGCTATCCTGAAAATATTTTCCTGATGGCAGGCTTGCATCCTACCTATGTTAAGGATGATTTTGAAGTGCAACTGGCGCATGTTGAAAAACAATTGAGTGAGCGCAAATTCTATGCTGTTGGGGAGATAGGAATTGATTTGTATTGGGATAAAACGCATTTACCACAACAGCAAACTGCTTTTAGAACGCAAATTCAATTAGCAAAACAATATCAGTTACCTATAGTCATTCATTGTAGAGAAGCATTTGACGAAGTTTTTGCTATTTTAGAAGAAGAAAAAGGGCCAGATTTATTTGGAATTTTTCATTGCTTTACCGGTACGCATGAGCAGGCGCTACAAGCTATCTCTTATAACATGAAGCTAGGAATAGGTGGTGTGGTTACTTTTAAAAACGGTAAAATAGACCAGTTTTTAGATCAAATCGCAATAGAACATATTGTATTAGAGACTGATGCGCCTTACCTCGCTCCGGTACCCTATAGAGGGAAAAGAAACGAAAGTAGTTACCTTAGCAATATAGTTGAAAAGTTAGCCACAATATATCAGCTGTCTGAAGAGGAAATAGCTGCTGTGACTACAGAAAACTCCAAAGTAATTTTTGGGATTTAAATATAGAATTCATTATAAATTGATATTTTTTTTGTTCATTTGCCACCTAAAATAACCAAAATGCAAAAATTTGACGCTATTAGGCCATTTTATGATTCTGAGATCAATCAGGCCATTAAAAGTGTAATAAATCATCCCATGATGAAGGCGATGATGGGCTTTACCTTTCCTGATACAGATGATGAGGTTTGGAAAGAGCAGTTAAGAAAAACACACTCTATACGTGATTTTCAATGTAATTTTATTTACTATACTATTCAAAGAGTTTTAGAGAAAAGCTCTGAAGGTTTAACCACTTCAGGTTTCGAAAAATTAGAGAAAAGTGAGGCATATTTATTTGTGTCTAACCATAGGGATATCGTTCTAGATACTACATTATTAAATGTGTGTTTGTTCGAAAAAGGATTAGTCATGACGGCTTCGGCAATTGGAGATAATCTTGTAAAAAAAGATTTCTTAAATACCCTGGCTAAAATGAACAGAAACTTTTTAGTACAAAGAGGACTAACGCCACGCGAAATGTTGTCTAGCTCTAAGTTGCTTTCAGAATATATAGGGCATTTAATCCAACACGAGACAAGATCTGTGTGGATTGCACAACGAGAAGGACGTACAAAGGATGGTGATGATGCAACTAATCCAGGTGTTTTAAAAATGCTTGCGATGGGTTCTGACGAAGCAAACTTAATGGATTACTTCAAGAAAATAAAAGTAGTTCCTATTTCTATTTCGTACGAATACGATCCAACAGATGTTTTGAAAATTCCGCAATTAATGGCTGAATCTAAGAACGAAATCTATATTAAAGAAAAGAATGAAGATTTCATGACGCTCCTTAGCGGAATCTTAGGTCAGAAAAAACGAATCCATATTCATGTAGGTGATGTTTTAGACAAGGAATTGGATGTGATTAAAAGCGAATTTGATAATACAAACAAGCAAATACAAGCGCTTGCACAAGAAATTGATCATTCGATACTTAAAAATTACAAACTGTGGCCTACAAACTATATCGCTTATGATATTGTTACTAAAACAAACCAATTTGCACATTTGTATACAGAAAACGAAAAATCACTTTTTGAACGTAGATTAGAAATGCGTATTGATGCTGAGAATCCAGTTGCATTACAAGGGATCCTTGATATGTATGCTAATCCAGTTTTCAATAAATTGAAATACAAAGATGAGTCAGAAAGCTAGCATTTTATTGATTTACACCGGAGGAACAATTGGAATGAGCAAGGATTTTGAAACGGGCGCTTTAAAGGCATTCAACTTCAATAAATTGTTACAAAAAATCCCCGAGTTAAAACAATTAGATTGTGCCATTGAAACCTATTCTTTTGATGAGCCTATTGATTCCTCAAATATGAATCCGGCACAGTGGTCTAATATTGCAACTGTAATCAAGGACAATTACGAGGCCTTTGATGGTTTTGTGGTTTTGCATGGTTCTGATACCATGTCTTACTCTGCATCAGCACTTAGTTTTATGCTTGAAAATTTAGCTAAGCCTGTGATTTTTACAGGATCGCAATTGCCTATAGGTGATTTGCGTACTGATGCCAAAGAGAATTTAATTACAGCAATCCAGATCGCTTCTTTAATCACTGATGGAAAACCGGTTATTAGCGAAGTTTGTTTGTATTTTGAATATAAATTATACCGTGGTAATCGCACCACTAAGATCAATGCAGAACATTTTAAAGCGTTTACTTCACCTAACTATCCTGAGTTAGTAGAATCAGGAGTACATTTAAAATTAAATCGCGAGCTATTTTTACCTCTTACGACTGCAGGGAGTTTAAAAGTACACACCACGATGGATACTAATGTCGCTATAATAAAAATGTTTCCTGGAATGAGCGAGGCTGTTTTATCTGCAATATTAGCGATCAAAGATTTAAAAGGTATTGTTCTTGAAACCTATGGATCAGGTAACGCACCTACTGAGGACTGGTTTCTAGACCTTATTAAAAAAGCTATTCTAGACGGACTGCGTATTATTAATGTAACTCAATGTTCTGGCGGAAGCGTGAACATGGGACAATATGAAACTAGTACAGTATTGAAGGAGATAGGCGTGATCTCAGGTAGGGATATTACCACTGAAGCCGCTATAACTAAGTTGATGTATTTATTAGGACATGATATTGTTCCTCAAGAATTCAAAAACATTTTTGAGCGTTCACTTCGTGGCGAAATTGCACACTAACTAGCAACATTTTCTATTGACTTTATAAATTAATGGGCAAGACAACGCCATTTCTACTTTTCTATGTTTTTCATAGTAAACGTAAATAGCTACAGATACTAAGCAAATCAACCCTTGAAAGGCAACGGTGCTTCTCGTACCTATAACGTGTGATAAATACCCCACAATTAAGCTCCCTACGGGAATCATTCCTTGATAAGCCATCATGTAGTAACTAATGCTTTTTGAGCGCATCTGTGAACTGCTACTGGTTTGTATATAAATATTTATCGAAGAGGTTTGTCCCATCATACCTATACCACTTGCAACCATGCAAACTAATGTTAGTAAGAGATTTGTTGAAAAGGCTAATATTAAAATACTTGAACCTAATAAGGTACTGGCAGCAAGCATCAATTTTTGAATGTTTGCAGTCGATTTTAAGTTGGCTAAATAAATAGCCGAAACAATGGAGCCTATTCCCGCTGCACTTTCAAACCAACTAAACGTTTGTGCGTTTCCATTAAAAATGTCTTTTGCAAAAACGGGCATTAGTGTGTTAAACGAAATTACAAATAAACTGCTACAAGTCAGCATGAGTAACATTCGAGCCATATCACCTTCTTTTTTTACATAGTTAAAACCGGCAGCTAAATCATCCATCATTTTTAACTTGAGTAGTGGTTTAGGAGCTTTTTTAATGCGCATGAGTGATAGCGAAATCAAAACTGGAATATAACTCAAGAAATTACCAATGAAGCAGATATCTTCACCATATTGATGCAAAATGATCCCAGCCAAAGCGGGTCCAGAAATTCTAGCAAAATTAGTCAAGGTTGAATTTAGTGCCACAGCGTTAGGTAAATCTTTAGGGTCATCCACAATGTCAACCATCATCGTTTGACGACAGGTCATGTCAAATGCATTTATAAATCCTTGAATTAGGCTTAAAGCCAAAATAAAAGTGATGTTGTAAATTTTTAAATAAATAAGCAAAGCCATTGCACCCGCTTGCAACATGGCTAGTGATTGTAACAAGATCATTGCGCGGTGTCTATCGTAACGGCCAATGATGCTTCCTGCGATAGGAGCAAGAAATAACGACGGAATCATGCTTAAAAAAGTAGCTAGCCCTAGTAAAAATACAGATCCAGTGATGCTGTAAACCATCCAACTTACCGCTGTTTTTTGCAACCAGGTACCTATTACAGAAATTGACTGTCCGTAAAAGAACAATTTAAAATTTCGAGATTTAAGAGCTTCAAACATAACTGATTTTATTTACTACAAATTTCGGTATTTTGAAATCATTAGAAAAATTAATAATTTTACTGATAATGATTAGTAATACTTATTAATATGGAAATTCAACAATTACATTATTTCATCACAGCATCAAGAGTGCTACATTTTACTAAGGCAGCCGAGTTGTGTTTTGTCACACAGTCAGCATTATCGCAACAAATTAAAAAACTAGAAGAAGAGTTGGGGATGCCTTTGTTTTTAAGGACTGCTAAGAAAATCCAATTAACAGAGGCGGGTTCCGTTTTCTTAAAACACGCCAAGCAAATACTCAACGATGTGCAGTCAGGTCAGCAGGCGATAGATGATTTAAACGCCATGATAGGGGGAGAATTACGAATAGGGGTAACCTATATTTTTGGTGCTTTAGTGCTACCGGTAGTACAAACATTTGCAAAAAAGTATCCACAACTTAAAATAAGTGTTGAATATGGCGCCACCGAACCCTTAGAGCAAAAATTATTAAATAACGAACTCGATTTAGTACTGGTAATCTCAGCAAATAAAATCAGTCCCACTATTAAGTCGGTTGCATTGTTTGACTCCGAGTTGGTTATGGCTGTAGCCAAAACAAATCCGCTGGCCAAGTTAGAGAAAATACCGTTTAAAGATTTAGAAAACATACCATTGATTCTTCCTTCTCGCGGTTTTAATTCAAGGGAGTTTCTTGATAATCTATTCGAAAAAAACAATATGCATCCTACGATTCCTATTGAGCTAAACGCGATTCATCCTTTGTTGCAAATCATAGAAAATAGTGACTGGGCAACTGTAGTAACAGAAATGGCCTTGAATGGTTGGCAGCATTTAAAAGCCGTTAAACTAGACGGAGTAGAAACTGGAAGGAGTTCGTTTATTTTAACATTAAACAATGAGTACCAAAAAAAAGCAGTGCAGTTATTTGTAGAAGCTTTCAAAAACATCCTATCAAAAACAAGTCTGTAGATTACTAAAGCTGGCAAAATTTTGTTGCTATTTATTGCTAAAGCTCATTTTTTTTAGTGTTATTTGCAATCCTAATTAGAGAGGTGGCCGAGTGGCTGAAGGCGCACGCTTGGAAAGCGTGTATATGGCAACATATCGAGGGTTCGAATCCCTTTCTCTCTGCAAAGAAATAATGCTCAGGCATGCAATGCCAAGCATTATTTCTTTGTGGGACGCACCTTGTGGGATCAACGGAGTTAATCCTTTTAGAAAACATCAAACTTTTTAGTTTGGCTACGCTATAAAACAAAAAATGCTCAGGCATGCAATGCCAAGCATTATTTCTTTGTGAGACGCCCCTTCTGGGATCAACGGAGTTAATCCTTTTAGAAAATGTCAAACTTTCTAGTTTGGCTACGCTATAAAACAAAAAAGGCTCAGGCATGCAATGCCAAGCATTATTTCTTTGTGAGACGCCCCCTGTGGGATCAACGGAGTTAATCCTGTTTTTCTAAATGTTGTCTTCAAGTCCATTTTTTACTTTAACTACACCCAAATTGACCCCAGTTTTGTAAGCATAGTTTATTTAGTGGTTAGATTTTAAAAGCAGTTTTATATTTGCTTAAAGATTACTATTTTTAACCATCAAAAATTTCTTTCAAATAATTAAAATTTGTATTAAAGATAAGTTCGTTATAGATATTACAAACCGGTTAAGTCAGGTTGTACTTTCATGCTCTGGTGGCAATATGGTAATCATGCAGAAGAAATTATACCTCTAGGTTTGTGTGGTCAAAGCTAAATTATATTCATATTGATCTAGTTCGAACTGGTATATTTGAAAAAGCCTCGGATTATATTTACTCTAATGCTACCAAATATGTACGTGGTAGTGGTTTAGTTGAGATAGAAAAAATGGATAGTTCTATAGTGGGTGTTTTGAAGTCTTAGTCATTTATAAAACACAATAAGTACTAAGATGTTGTAAAGACCATTCGGATAGGGCGCAAAGTCGGAGACATTTGCGCAGCGGTGGAAACGAGCACTTAGTGGAGCGGGGGTCTGGCGCAAGAGGTGCAACAAATTATGAAAATGTAATAATATTTGAACAAAATTACGCAGACCAAATATTACTTGGCAAAACCCCATATAAAATAATTATGTTATCATATTTGACAAGATTAGGCGTCGGAAAAGACTTATCACAGTCTTCCAGTAAGACAATAGAATTCATATTAAAAAAATCTGAGGAATACAAAACTTTACCATTTGATGAATATTTAAAAAAATATTTTAAAGAGGTTGATACTTATGATAATGAAATTTGGTCAAAAATAATTTCCAAATTAGTTCAACCCGCTTATGATAAAAGCAGGTATGATGAAATGGTATATGTTTATGCATATCTAGATAAAAAATATCACAATTTTGTTACTCAATATGAGATTTATAATCAATTGAAAAATGACAATAGATTACCCGATGAAATAAAACAATTTATAGGTTTTTTGGCAGGAGCAGATAAAGGGATTTTTTTTAAACAATATAATTTAACAATCGAGTAATGGTTTAATATAAAAAATTGGCATAATCCTAGAATACAAAATGAAGAAGGGAAAACCATAAACGAAATATTAAGCTATCCTTATGGAATAAATTATTTTAAAATTCTTTTGACACAAATGTCTTTTTGGAGAAGGTAAGTTGATGTATCCCCGCTCCCACAAGAATCCTTTCGTGTTGATTGTAAATAAAAAGAAATAACATCAATTACATAATAAATAAACAATGATGAATTCATTTTTAGAACAACATTTAGTATAAAAATAAAGTTAGTACTGCTATTGCTAGCAGTGACATCGGTAGGTTTTTCTCAAAATGTAGTCTTAGAGAATTTGGGAGGTTTAGTCAATAAGAGAAATCCTTTGTGAAACTTTGCTCTATACAAACAAACCCAGCATATTCTTTAGCGTTAATAAACATATCAAAAAAACATATCTTTGTAAAGCGATATTATTTACCTCACAACCTCATAGCACAATGCGATTATTTATTTCTAAAAATACAATCCAAAAGATATTCTTACTTAGCTTCTTTGCTTTGACAAATGTACATTCTTACGCACAGGATACAGACGAAGAAGAGAAAGTACCTTTGATTAGAATTGACTCATTGTACCGTGAAGACCAATTTTTCTTTGCTTTTACGTATAACACTTTGCAGCAAAAACCAACGGACTTATCTCAAAATAAGTTCTCTACAGGTTTTTCAGCTGGTATTTTACGGGATATGCCTATTAATAAAGATCGCACTGTGGCTATTGCAACGGGATTGGGGATCACTTATAACAACTATATTCAAAACTTAGCGATTACTGGCGGTAGCAATAATGCAGTGTACACAGTGAATACCGGTGATTACAGCACTAATAAGTTTTCACAATTATTGATAGATGTTCCAGTTGAGTTTAGATGGCGAACATCAACCTATGAGAGTCACAAATTCTGGCGTATTTATGGCGGATTGAAATTTAGCTACTTACTACACGACAGATCTGTGTTTACTGATGCCACTACAAATGCAGTCATCACAAGCAATAAAGATTTTAATAAATTTTTATATGGCTTGTACGCTTCTGCGGGATATAACACCATCAACGTCTATGTTTACTATGGCTTAAATTCAATGTTTAAAACAGCTGCTATTGCAGATAAAAGCATCGATATGAAAGCGCTTAACGTAGGACTTATTTTCTATATCTTATAACCACAAGTAGAGCAGTAACATTTGCGGGAGCGCTCCTATCAAAGTCCCCACTATCAATTGGCGTTCGCTATGGTTGCCTAAAGCCAGTCGTGAAGAGGCAATAATCCCGTTCATTAAAATTAAAAATGCGATAGCAATGGTGTAAGGTACTTGGTCGTGAAGATTTAGACCAATTATAAAAATAGTTAGACTACTTATTCCTATCATGTGTAAACTCACTCTACGTTTTAAAAATGCAATCATCAAGGCGATAATTGTACTAGTAAGTGCGCCTAGTATATAGAAGTGCAACTCGGTGTAGCGCTCAATTGTGATGGTTTTTTTTAATATTAAAATCAGTAAAAAACAGTGAATTATTAACGGTATCTTTCGTTCTCCCACTGATAATACTTTGTAGGAGTTGATGATTTTAGTCGATTTCAAAACAAAAAAAAACAACATTGGTACTACTACCGTTATGATAGCAATTTGTGCAATTATAAAAATCTTTTCTTGATTTATAAAGGTAGAATTATTCGAAAAAAGGTAAAAAATCGTTGCGTATAACGTAATAAAGATGGGGTGGAATATATAAGATACAGCAGGTAATATTTTTTTAAGCATCGTGTATGTTGTCTTGATCTAACAAATATACTAAAATTACAAATCAAAATATTTTAGTAATCACAATACATTTGGCTTGGCAGATTCCCTTTTGCGACAGCGAGAACTAGAACTAGGCCTGCTATCATTTTCTAATATGTCGTATCTTTGAAACAATAGAATTAAGAAACATTGTAAAAGTACAATAGCTCAGGCCGCTATATAGGACTGCGTGTGTTACAAACTTTTTCAATATTTAATCGAATATAAAATGAGTATAAGTTTAAAGAAAATAGTTTCGGTTTTAAATGCCAGTTGGTTGGGATTGAAAAACGAAACCGAGATTGAAAACATATCTATCGACAGTAGGTCTTTACAAAATAGTCCGTCAACATTATTTTTTGCAATTGTAGGTGCTAACAATGATGCGCACAACTACATCGAAGATTTAATAAGTATAGGCGTTCAAAATTTTGTGGTGCAGTACGTGCCAGAAGGATTAGAAGAAAAGGCAAACTTTATTCTTGTTCAAAATAGCTTGAAAGCCCTGCAGCAGTTTGCTGTTTTTTATCGAAATAAATTTGAATTCCCTGTTATAGGATTGACCGGAAGCAACGGAAAAACCATCGTCAAAGAGTGGCTGAACTTTTTATTAAGTCCAGATTTTAATGTGATCCGAAGTCCAAAAAGTTACAATTCTCAAGTAGGCGTGCCCTTGTCGATTGTTGCAATCAATGAGAAACACAATTTAGGTATTTTTGAGGCAGGAATTTCTACTACCGCCGAAATGCAGCATCTAGAAAAAGTAATCCAACCCACGATAGGAGTATTAACTAATATTGGTTCGTCGCACGATGAAGGATTCGCTAGTATAGAAGAGAAAATCCAGGAGAAATTACAGTTATTTGATCATGCTGAAATCTTGATTTATCAAAAAAATAAGTTGGTAGATCCTTTTATTAAACCAAGTAGTAAAACATTTTCTTGGAGTTTTGAGGATCAAAATGCTGACGTGTACATTTATAATAAAGAAATTGTAAACCTAGAAACGGTAATTTATTACAACTATGGAGGTGCAAAATCGCATTTCAAAATTCCATTTGTAGATAGGGCTTCTATAGAAAATGCGATATCTTGTATGATGGTTTTGCTATATCTTAAATACGATAGTGCGATAATTCAAGCAAGAATGGGGTTGCTATTTCCTGTTGAAATGCGTTTGAAGGTGAAAAATGGAATCAACAATTGTACGCTAGTAGATGATAGCTACAGTTCTGATTTTCAGTCGTTAAAAATAGCTTTGGATTTTCTCGAAAGTCAGAAACAATTCCAAAATAAGACTGTTATTCTCTCGGATATATTTCAAAGTGGTTTAGTAAACGAGGAACTTTACGAGCGAGTGTCCCAACTTATTATTTCTAATAATGTCAATCGAGTAATAGGAATAGGCGACACGATTAGTGATTTTAAAGACAAGTTTGCTAATTGCATTACCTATAATAATACTGCAGAATTCATTGCAGATTTTGAACACATCGATTTCTCTAATGAAACTATTCTAGTAAAAGGTGCACGTTCTTTTCAGTTTGAAGAAATTGTTGCTTTACTCGAAGAGAAAACTCATGAAACCGTTTTAGAGATTAATCTAAATGCGATCAGTTATAACCTAAACTTTTTTAAGTCTAAGTTAAAACCGGGTGTTAAGATAATGGTGATGGTTAAGGCGTTTGGTTACGGCAATGGTGGACTCGAAATTGCTAATTTACTTGAGCATCATAATGTTGATTACTTAGGTGTGGCTTTTGCCGATGAAGGAATTTCTTTAAAACATGGTGGAATAAAAACACCTATAATGGTCCTTAATCCTGAGAATACCAGTTTTGGGGCGATTATACAACATCAGTTAGAACCTGAAATTTACTGCTTGAAGGGACTGCATGCTTTTTTAAAAATAGCTAAACAAAAGAACTTAAAAGATTTCCCTATCCATATAAAGATAGACACAGGAATGCACCGCCTAGGTTTTGAGGTTGATACGATACCAGAACTTATTGCTACCTTAAAAGGAAATAATACCGTAAAAGTAAAAAGTATCTTATCGCATTTAGCCACTAGCGACGATCCTTTACAGCGCGATTTTGCAGTAAGCCAGATTAATTTATTTGAGGAGCTGTCTTCACAAATAGTTCGAGAATTAGCCATAAATCCTATTAGGCACATATTAAATACTTCAGGTATCAGCAATTTTCCAGATAATCAATTCAATATGGTGCGTTTAGGAATTGGATTATATGGTGTGTCTAATGACCCTAAAGAGCAAAAATATTTAGAAACTGTAGGAACCTTAAAATCGGTTATTTCACAAGTTAGAGTTATTCAGGCAGGAGAGAGTGTGGGTTACGGGAGGAAGTTTGTTGCAAATAGAGTGACCAGAGTAGCTACAATTCCTATAGGATATGCTGACGGAATCTCGAGAGGCTTAGGAAACGGAGTGGGGTACATTAATGTAAAAGATCAAAAGGCTCGAATTCTAGGAAATGTGTGCATGGACATGATCATGGTAGACGTCACTGAAATTGATTGCACCGAAGGAGATTCAGTAATTGTTTTTGGTGATAAACCTACGGTTTCATACATAGCAAAAAAACTAAATACAATCCCTTATGAAATCCTTACCAGCATTTCGCAGCGTGTAAAACGTGTGTTTTATCGATAAAATAGGATTAATACCGATTATATAGTGACAACTGTTAAAATAATCTTAATTTAGTTTTTAATAAGAAAATTTACAAATTTAATAAAAGACAACTTATGGGATTTTTTAGCGATTTTAAAGCCTCTTTAATGAAGGGCGATGTTTTGAGTTTAGCAACTGCTGTTGTAATTGGTGGTGCATTTAGTAAAGTTATCGGTTCTGCCGTTGACGATATTATTATGCCAGTAGTAGGATTAATAACGGGAGGAGTTGATTTTACAACAAAATTCATCTCTTTAAACGGACAAGAGTATGCAAGTTTAGATGCTGCTAAAGAAGCCGGTGCTGCGGTTATGACTTATGGTAACTTAGTGCAAGCGCTTATCAACTTTATAATCATCGCATTCTTTATCTTTATTATACTTAGAGCTGCTGAGAAATCTAAAAAGAAAGAAGAAGCGGTAGCTGCTGCTCCAGCAGGACCATCTCAAGAAGATTTATTGATTCAAATTAGAGATTTATTGAAAAAATAATAGCTCTTAAATCATATAAAAACCACGTCCTTGACGTGGTTTTTTTGTCAATTGTTTTATTTGTAACATTTTGTTATTTTTTGTGAATGCGATTGTTTTGGTTTTAATATTACTTACTTTTGTAATTCAATTTAAGTATTCAATTATAAAAATATAGAGATGAAAATAGCAGTTGTAGGTGCAACCGGTATGGTTGGAGAAGTGATGTTACAAGTATTAGCAGAAAGAAATTTTATTACCGCTGCAGATGAATTAATTCTTGTTGCTTCAGAGCGATCAGTAGGAAAAGAAATCGCATTCAATGGTAAAAATTATAGTGTAGTAGGGCTGGCCACGGCAGTAGCAATGCAACCTGATATCGCGCTATTTTCTGCTGGTGGAGAAACCTCATTAGAGTGGGCGCCTAAGTTTGCTGCTGTGGGAACAACAGTAATCGATAACTCATCTGCTTGGAGAATGGATCCAACAAAAAAACTGATTGTTCCAGAAATCAATGCAACTTCATTGACAAAGGAAGATAAGATCATTGCAAACCCAAACTGCTCTACAATTCAAATGGTGCTTGTGCTAGCGCCATTACATAAAAAATACAACATCAAGCGTATTGTAGTTTCTACCTACCAATCTATTACAGGTACTGGAGTGAAAGCGGTACAGCAATTAGAAAATGAATATGCTGGAGCTAAAGGAGAAATGGCGTATAAATATCCTATTCATCGCAACGCCATTCCTCAATGTGACTCATTTGAAGAAAATGGATACACTAAGGAGGAAATGAAATTAGTGCGTGAAACACAAAAAATATTAAACGATAAAACCATCGCAGTTACCGCTACGGCAGTACGTGTGCCTATTGTAGGTGGTCATAGCGAAGCTGTAAACGTGGCTTTTAATAATGACTTTACAGTGGCCGATATTCAAACCATCTTACACAATACTGATGGTGTAGTGGTTCAAGATAATAACGACACCTATACGTACCCAATGCCTATTTATGCACAAGGTAAAGACGATGTGTTTGTAGGTAGAATTCGTCGCGATGAAAGCCAAGAAAATACAGTTAACATGTGGATCGTAGCTGACAATTTACGTAAAGGTGCAGCTACAAATACCATTCAAATTGCTGAATATTTAGTTGCCGCTAAACTAGTGTAACAAGTCTATCATTTATATTTTAAGCCATCTGTTGTAACAAGCGTTATGTTTTGTTACAACAGATGGTTTTCTTTTTCTAGCTTTACCTACCTTTGCAACGTATGATAAAGAAACAGCTTTTTTTGCCCACTTTCTTAGCGATGACGGTATTGTTTGCAATGCTGTTTCAATCACTACATACCTATGAGCACTTGATAAAACAATTAGCTCAAACAGAATGCCACCATAAATACAATCCAAGCCACACCGAAATTACACACCAGCATCATAACTACGATAGCTGTAAAGTGTGTCATTTTAGCTTTGGTAATTACATCGCTCCGGTTTCTTTTACTTATAAGGTAACTCGCGATTATGCAGTAATTCTTTATCCAGGTCTTAAAAGGCTCGCACTTATTAGTTTTACAGGCTGTTTGTATTCACATCGTGGTCCACCCGCGCAAATAACCTAGGTAATTCCATTTTATTTTTGCTTTAATCGAATGAAAAATAACCAACTCTTAGTTGTAATAGGCATGCCTGTTATACCTGATAGTGGCGGTATATATTTTCATTTTATACAGAAGGAAATAGTGTCTTAGGAATTATTTTTCGAATAAAAAACTACTATAAAAATCACAATTGAGGTATGCTAATTCAAGCAGTCTCACGATTCTATATCCAAATGAAAAAAATTATCATAACCCTATTATTGGGTTTTTCGGCTGTGTTGCAAGCGCAAATAGCAGTTTCAGGAACAGTTACTGATATGGCTGATCGACCTATAAAAGGCGTATCTGTTTATATTGGAGCCATCCAAAAAGGTACGAAAACAGATGAAAACGGTAAATATACTTTGAGTAATTTGCCTAAAAGCGGACTCAAATTAAGTTTTACATACGTGGGATTTACAAGTCAGAATATTGCTTTAAACAATACTGATGCTGCACAAACCATCAATGTTGTTCTAGAAGAAAGCATCTTTGAAATGGATGAAGTAATTGTATCTACAGCTTTTAATAAGATTCAATCACAAAACGTGATGAAAGTGGAGCATGAAACAATCAAAGAACTACAGCAAAAAGGGACCGCAACACTTATTGAAGGTCTGGCTACTATTCCTGGGGTTTCTCAAGTCTCTACGGGAACGTCTATAGGGAAACCAGTAATACGTGGATTAAGCGGAAATCGCGTTCTTGTCTACTCGCAAGGAGTAAGAATGGAGAATCAGCAATTTGGTGACGAGCATGGTTTGGGTCTTAATGATGCCGGTATTGAAAGTGTTGAAGTGATTAAAGGGCCAGCTTCGTTGCTTTATGGCTCAGATGCGCTTGGTGGTGTGCTGTATTTTAACCCAGAAAAATTTGCTGATGCTAATACTTTTAAAGCAAATTTAAATCAAAAATTATTTTCGAATACGCTAGGGAGCAATACCTCACTTGGATTAAAAACATCTACCGAAAATTGGAAATTCCTAGCAAGAGGAAGCTACAATACGCATTCTGATTATCGTGTTTCTGGTGGCGATCGTGTCACAAACACCCGTTACAATGAAACCGATTTTAAAACTGCGGCGGGATATAGCAACGCTAAGTTTTCTACAGTACTACGATACAATTACAATGATTTAGATTTAGGTTTGCCTGAGGATGGTATTGCGGCGCAATCGAGAAGTAAAAATACAGAGTTGCCTAGACAAGCTGTTTTCAACCATTTATTGAGTTTGAATTCGGTGGTTTATTTTGCAAATACAAAATTAGATGTTGACTTAGGCTATGTAACAAATGATCGCTCTGAATTTGAAGATTCTAACGAAGCGAGTTTGCACATGAAATTAAAGACATTCAATTATAATGCTAAGTACCATTTACCTAAAGTAGGGAATCTAGAGACAATACTAGGAGTGCAAGGAATGCATCAAACTAATGCTAATTTTGGCGAAGAATTATTGATTCCTGATGCAACAACAAATGACTTTGGAGTTTTTGGTACGGCAAACTATGAGTGGGGAACTAGCAGCGCCTTGCAAGCAGGATTGCGTTATGACAATAGAAAAATAACTAGTGAAGAAAACGGTACAGTAGGCGAAGAAGGGTATTTTCAAGCTATCGATAAATCTTTTGACAGCTTCAATGCTGCCTTAGGTTATAAGACAGATCTAGCGTCTAATTTTACCATGCGTTTGAACCTAGCTTCTGGTTTTAGAGCACCTAACTTAGCAGAACTAACCTCAAACGGAGTACATGAAGGTACGAATCGTTACGAAATAGGAAATAGCGAACTAAAAACGGAACAGAATTTTCAAACTGACTTAAACTTAGAGTACAAAACAGATCACTTTGAGTTTTTTGTAAATGGATTTTACAATCACATCAACAATTACATCTATACTTCGCCAGCAGGAACAGTGATTGAGGAGAATGCTGTTTTTAATTACATTCAAAGCAATGCAAAGTTATATGGTGGTGAGATAGGTTTACATGTGCATCCACATCCTCTTGACTGGTTGCATTATGAAACGGCTTTTGAAACAGTAACTGCAAAAAATCAATCGGGGGATTACCTGCCTTTAATTCCAGCAAATAACTGGAACAACACCCTTAGAGGGGAGTTTACAATCAAAGATTGGTTGACTTCAGGATTTGCGACACTTAATGTAAGTACTACTTTAAATCAAGATAATGTGAGCGGTTTTGAAACGCGTTCAGCGGGTTATACCCTAGTGAATTTAGGTTTAGGAGGTACGGTGAAATTTGGTAAAACAGTGTTTGATGTCAATTTAAACGCTAACAATCTTTTTGATAAAGAATATATTGCGCACCTGTCTCGATTAAAAACAGATGGCGTAGCAAACATAGGTCGCAACCTAGTATTAGGAGTAAATTTTACGATTTAATTCTAATAAATAGTGTAGTGGATGAAACCATTAAGTACGGTTCACAATTAATTTGAAGACGCGTTCTTAATGGTTTTTTTTCGAAAATAAATTACATTATTACATTTTCGTTCTACAGGGGTAGTAGTTATTTAAGTATGCTCTAAAATTAAAATTTATTTCGAATACCTGATAAGCTTAAAGTAATGTTAATGGAGGTCTTTTTTTGTTGCTATGGAACTGAATTCTAAATACATTTCAGTATATTTGTTTAAGATATAAATAAAAAGCTTAAACAAAAAGTGTAGCTTTTTTTTCTAAAATTTTAAGGAAAGAACTATGGTAAATAAGCCTGCTATAAATATTGTTTGGTTCAAGCGTGATTTGCGCTTTGTTGACAATGAAGCTTTGCATGCTGCTCACAATTCAGGTCTTCCTTTGCTGTTTATCTATTGCTTCGAACCTTCGGTTATGGCTTATCCTGATGCCGATGTGCGGCACTGGCGTTTTATATTTGAATCTATTCAAGATCTGCAACTAAAGTTAAACCCGATTCAAGGCAAATTTTACTTCTTTCATAATGAGGTGCAGCTTGTATTCTCTGAACTACTTAAAAACTATAACATCAATACCGTTTTTTCTCATCAAGAGGTAGGCAATAAAGTCACTTATGATAGAGATGTTGCAATGCAGTCTTTTTTCGAAAATAACAACATTACATGGAAAGAATCGCAGTTGCACGGTGTGATTAGAAAATTAAAGTCAAGGCAAAACTGGAGTAATGATTGGGAGAACGTCATGCGCGCAATTCCAGTGATGAGCGCGGTGCAGGATTTTAAACTCATTAGACTTTCTGAGGTTTTGTACAATGCAGTCAAAGGACCGGAGCTTTCAAATGAAATCACAACCTACAATAAAAATTTCCAAAAAGGAGGCGAGAGTCTGGCTTGGCGGTATCTAGATAGTTTTGTCAAAGAGCGTTATGTAAATTATAGCAAGCATATTTCTAAACCCGCGTTGAGTAGAAAAGGCTGTAGCCGTTTGTCGCCATATTTAGCCTATGGTAACATAAGCATGCGCATGATTTATCAATACACAAATCAGCATTATGAAAATGCCTATAACAAGCGTGCGGTTTTAAATTTTGTTTCAAGATTGCACTGGCATTGTCACTTTATGCAAAAATTTGAAGATGAATGCAGCATGGAGTTTAATAATGTGAATAGTGCTTATGACGCTTTGGTTAAACCAAAAAACGAAGCCTATATTAAAGCTTGGGAACAAGCAAAAACGGGTGTTCCTATTGTTGATGCTTGTATTCGCTGTTTGATTGCAACGGGTTATATCAATTTTAGAATGCGCGCAATGTTAGTTTCATTTTTCACATTCAACTTATGGCAAGATTGGCGTGAACTTCATTTTCTAGCAAGACAGTTTTTGGATTATGAACCTGGAATTCACTACCCTCAATTGCAAATGCAGGCGGGTACTACGGGAACAAATACGATAAGAATTTATAGCCCCATAAAAAACTCGCAAGACCACGATCCTGATGGCATTTTTATCAAGCAGTGGTTGCCTGAACTAGCTGCCATTCCAGCAGAATTAATTCATGAACCATGGAAACTTAATGCGATCGAGCAAGAATTTTACAACTGCAGAATAGGCGAGGATTACCCAGGGCCTATTGTTGATATCGAAGAAACTAGAAAACGAGCAAGCGAAATTGTATGGAGTTTTAGAGAGAAAAAAGAGGTCAAGATAGAGGGAAAACGAATCATCAAAAAACACAGCAGTAGAAGACCAATATTTGTTGATCAACAAGAAATGCTTTCGTTTTCGGATTCAAATGTAAAGGCTACAACAGAATAATATACGCATCATGGCAATATTTTTAAAAGCAAAGTGGGAACAATTAATTATGGCAAATTACGCGGTTAATCCTGCTGTACTCGCACCATATTTACCAGCAGGAGTGACTTTAGACTTGTTTGATGGCAAAGCCTACGTTAGTCTAGTAGGATTTTTATTTAAAGACACCAAGTTATTCAATATTCCCATACCGTGGTTTGGGACCTTTGAAGAGATCAATTTGAGATTTTATGTTTCTAGAATCGAAAATGGAAAAGTAAAAAGAGGCGTTGTATTTATCAATGAAACCATACCGTACCCTGTAGTGGCTTGGGTAGCAAATAAATTATACAAAGAACATTACACGGTCGTAAAAACGAGGCACAGTATAGAAAGAGGAATAGATAAAAAGAGAATCAATTATGAATGGCTGTTGAACAAAAAGTGGAATCGAATTGCAGTACAGGCATATAATGAGGCTAAGGTGATGGAAACGGACTCCTTACAACAATTTATATTCGAACATTATTATGGTTACACAAAAGCCAGCGAGGTAAGTACTGAAGAGTACCGATTGCAACACCCTAGCTGGTTAGTAAATGAGGTAATTGATTATGATATTGACTGTGATTTTGCTCAAATGTATGGTCCTGCGTTTGCTAATTTAAGTAGTGCTGTCCCTGACAGCGTGTATCTAGCCGAAGGATCAGTGGTAGCGATTGAGTGGAAGCGGCACAAATTACTGTTGTAATATGAGAAATGTAAAAAAGCAAAATTTGCCTTTTAAAATCTGCGTGGTTTGTCAAAGGCCCTTTTCATGGAGGAAAAAATGGGAAAAGGTGTGGGATGAGGTGAAGTATTGCAGTGATAAATGCAGAATGAACAAAGCAAAATAAAATAGAAGAATGAAAAAAACGATTCGGTTATTATTAGGAGATCAATTAAACAGCACTCATTCTTGGTTTGACTCAACTAGTGAGAGTGCCACTTATGTGTTAATGGAAATTCGTACCGAAACAGATTATGCTACCCATCACATTCAAAAAGTTATGGGCTTTTTTGCTGCAATGCGCAAATTTGCCCAAGAGTTAAGGGATGCAGGTCATGATGTTATTTACATTTCAATCAATGAAGAGAATAACCAACAAGATTTTGCTAAAAACCTAAACCAACTTATAACCGAACATTCTTTCACGCATTTTGAATACCAGCTTCCTGACGAATTTCGTGTAGATGAAATTTTGAAGGGATTTTGCCAGTCACTTTCAATTTCGCACTCGTTAATTGATACCGAACATTTTTACACTACTCGCACAGAATTAGCGGCGTTTTACGAGGGTAAAAAAAGCTTTATCATGGAGAATTTTTATCATGCTATGCGTAAAAAGCACGATGTTTTAATGGATGGGCAAACACCGATAAACGGCCAGTGGAATTTTGATGGCGATAATCGAAAGAAAATGCCCAAGGAACACAAACCTTTACAACCATTAGTTTTTGAAAATGATCTTTCTGCTATCGCAAAAGAAATTGAAAAGGCTACTATTAAAACGATAGGTACTGTAGATGCTAAGAATTTTCTTTGGCCTACGAGCCGAAAACAATCGTTGCAATTAATGGAACACTTCATGACCAACTGTCTGCCACTTTTTGGGAGCTATCAAGATGCTATGGTTCCTACAGAGTGGTCGCTGTACCACTCGAGATTATCGTTTTCGATGAATTTAAAAATGATTACTCCACAAGAAGTAGTAAATCGCGCAATTGATGAATGGCAGGCAAGACCCACTGAAATAGAATACAATCAGTTAGAAGGATTTGTACGGCAAATTATAGGTTGGCGAGAGTATATGCGCGGAATCTATTGGTTGAAAATGCCAGAATATGCTTCACTGAATTATTTAGAAAATAAAGCAAAGCTGCCGGATTGGTATTGGACCGGAAATACAAAAATGCACTGCTTAAGAGATGCAATTCAGCAAACGTTAACGTATAGTTATGCGCATCACATTCAACGATTGATGATTACTGGAAATTTTGCTTTGCTAGCTGGCACTGATCCTGATGAGGTGAGTGCATGGTATTTGGGCGTGTACATAGATGCTATTGAATGGGTGGAGATTACAAATACACTGGGAATGAGTCAGTTTGCTGATGGCGGAATTGTAGGTACAAAACCCTATGTTAGTTCTGCGACGTACATCGATAAGATGAGTCACCATTGTGGTTCTTGCTTTTACAAAAAATCAGTAAAAACGGGAGAGAAAGCCTGTCCTTTCAATAGTTTGTATTGGAATTTCTTTGATAAAAATGCAGATAAATTACAGGCAAATCCACGGTTGCGTATGGTATATGCACTCTGGAAGAAAATGAAGCCTGATGCAAAGGTTGCGCTACTAGAACAAGCAGATTACTATTTAAAAAACATAAATAAAATATAATGAAAACGGCTATAGTTTGGTTTAAAACGGATTTACGATTATTTGATAATGAAACACTTATCAAGGCAATTGCTCAAAGCGAACAAATTGTACCAGTATATTGCTTTGATGAAGACCACTTTAAAAAAACCGAGTATGGTTTTGATAAAACGGGCAGTTATCGGGCACAATTTTTATTAGAATCACTTCAAAATTTAGATGATAATTTAAGGAAACTTGGATCTGGTTTGGTTATTTTAAGGGGAAAGCCTGAGGTTGAAATCCCCAAAGTCGTAGCGCAATACAAGGCTAAGAAGGTGTTTGCTAAACGCGAAGTCGCTTATGAAGAAAAGAAAGTTGAGCAGGAGATTCAGGAATTGCTCTTTAAATTGCGATGCGAATTAGAAACTTTCAGTACCAGTACCTTGTACCACGCCGAAGATTTGCCTTTTTCGATCAAGAAAATACCAGATGTTTTTACAGTATTTAGAAAGAAAACCGAACTAGAAGCAACTGTGAGAGCCGTTTTTGAAGCGCCAGAAGCGATAAATTCTCCGGAGATTCCACCAATGGAGTTGCCTACTTTAACTGATTTGAATTTAACCAATAAAAAAATAGACAAGCGAGCGGCGATCCAATTTAAAGGGGGAGAATCTGAAGCGATGAACAGGTTGAATTACTATTTTTTTGAATCTAAAAAGTTAGCAGTTTATAAAGAAACCCGCAACGGAATGGTGGGGAGTGATTACTCATCAAAATTTAGTGCTTGGTTAGCAATGGGCTGTATTTCACCACGAACAATTTACAGCGAGGTGAAGAAATTTGAAGAAGAGCACGAAGCAAATGACTCGACATACTGGTTGATTTTTGAATTATTATGGCGTGATTTTTTCAGATTCATGTTCAAGAAGTACCAAACCAAGTTCTTTCTATATTCTGGCATTGCTGCTGAAAAGCCTAATTCTAAAGCAACAAATGAGGCGTCACTACAGCACTGGATTGCTGGAACTACCGATTCTGAATTTGTAAATGCAAACATGATTGAATTAAAAGAAACTGGTTTCATGAGCAACAGAGGAAGGCAAAATGTGGCTAGTTATTTTTGTAACGAACTCCAAATGGACTGGCGAATAGGAGCTGCGTATTTTGAGTCACAATTAATCGATTATGATGTTTGTAGCAACTGGGGAAACTGGGCATACCTTGCAGGAGTAGGTAACGACCCAAGAAAACACCGCTACTTTAATATAGAAAAACAAGCAAAGGATTATGACAAAGAAGGCGAATTTCGCAAACTGTGGTTGTAGTAAACAGTAACGCAAACAAGTACGAAAAGTTTAAGGTAAGTAGTTCCGCAACGATTCGCAAAGGATATCGCAAAGTAGCGTAACACTTTGTGCTTAATTTAATTCCTTAATGGTGGAAAAAATTGTGTGTATCTGTCTAAAAAGGGGTTACGCAATGATTCGCAAGGGGAAGCGCAAAGTACCGCAATGCTTTATACTTAATTTATTTTATTCAACGTGGAAAAAATTGTGTGTGTCTGTCTAAAAAGGGGTTACGCAATGATTCGCAAGGGGAAGCGCAAAGTACCGCAACGCTTTGTGCTTAAATTATCTTAATTCCTTAATGATGGAAAAAATTGTGAGTCTCTCTGTTTAAAGAGCAGTTACGCAAAGATTCGCAAGGGGAAGCGCAAAGTACCGCAATGCTTTGTGCTTAATTTATTTTAATTCCTTAATGGTGGAAAAATTGTGAGTCTATGGGGAATAGTTGTATAACTGTCATTTCCCGAAGCATCACGGCCGTTTTAAGTAGTAACTTTAACCTGCAATGAAGTAACAAAACAACAAACTAACCGACATATAAAAAGCAGTCTTCATTTATGGGGCATTCGACTGCTATCTCAAACCACAAAAAAAAACAAAAACTAATGAAAAAATTAATTTTAATAATGGCAGTACTACCCTCGATAGTTGCAGTTGCGCAAAAGCAACAAACATTAAAATACCCAGCAACACCTAAAGGAGATGTTGTCGACACTTATTTTGATGCAAAAGTAAATGACCCTTACAGATGGCTAGAAGACGACCGATCTACAGAAACAGCAAATTGGGTTAAGGCAGAAAACGAAGTAACTTATGGTTATTTAAACCAAATTCCGTTTAGAGAAGCTTTAAAATCTCGCATGGAAAAATTGTGGAATTATGAAAAAATAGGAGCGCCGTCACAAGAAGGGGCGTATACGTATTATTCGAAAAATAACGGACTTCAAAATCAGTCAGTTGTTTATAGAAAAGATAGCAAAGGCAAAGAAGAGGTTTTTCTAGATCCAAATACTTTTTCGAAAGACGGTACTACGTCGTTAGGAGGTTTAGATTTCTCAAAAGACGGTTCAAAAGTCGCTTATGCTATTTCGGAAGGTGGAAGTGATTGGAGAAAAGTGATTATCATGGATGCAGCTTCTAAGACGATTGTTGAGGACACATTAGTAGATGTGAAATTTAGTGGTTTGTCCTGGAGGGGAAATGAAGGTTTTTATTATTCTAGTTATGAAAAACCTAAGGGAAGTGAATTGTCTGCTAAAACCGACGAGCACAAATTGTATTTTCACAAGCTAGGAACTGCTCAAAAAGAAGATAAAGTTATTTTTGGGGCTAATCAAAAACGCCGTTATATAGGTGGGTATGTTACCGCAGATGATGCCTATTTAGTTATATCTGCAGCAAATTCTACTTATGGAAATGAACTTTACATTAAGAGTTTAAAAACTCCTGATAGTCCTATTGTTACTATCGTTGATAATTTTAATAGTGACAATAATGTTATTGAAACTAAAGGAAATAAATTATACATCGCAACAGATTATATGGCACCTAATAAACGTGTGGTTACTGTGGATGTTGCAAAACCTGATCCTAGTAACTGGGTAGATTTTATTCCAGAAACCGAAAACGTGTTGTCGCCATCTACTGCTTCGGGATACTTTTTTGCAAATTATATCAAAGATGCGGTTTCTGTGGTGAAGCAATATGATTATAACGGGAAGATGGTACGCGAAATTCAATTGCCTGCAGTAGGAACAGCGGGAGGTTTTGGAGGAAAAGAAAAAGACAAAGTAGTCTATTATTCTTTTACAAATTACACTACTCCGGGGAGCGTTTTTGCATTAAATCCTACAACAGGAAAATCAGAGGTGTATGAAAAACCTAATGTTGATTTTAAAAGTGATAATTTCGAATCAAAACAAGTTTTTTATACTTCAAAAGATGGTACAAAAATCCCTATGATCATTACGTATAAAAAAGGTTTGAAACTAGACGGTAAAAATCCAACAATGCTTTATGGTTATGGTGGTTTCAACATTAGCTTAACGCCAAGTTTTAGCATTGCAAATGCTGTGTGGTTAGAAAATGGAGGTGTATATGCTGTTGCTAATTTACGTGGTGGTGGTGAATATGGAAAGAAATGGCACGATGCAGGAACTAAGATGGAGAAGCAAAATGTATTTGATGACTTTATAGCTGCTGCAGAGTATTTGATTGCTCAAAAATATACAACATCTGATTATCTAGCAATTCGCGGTGGATCTAATGGTGGATTACTAGTAGGAGCTACAATGACACAACGTCCAGATTTGATGAAAGTAGCTTTACCAGCTGTGGGAGTTTTAGATATGTTACGTTACCACACATTTACTGCAGGTGCTGGTTGGGCTTATGATTATGGAACAGCTCAAGATAGCAAGGAAATGTATGAGTATATTAAAGCGTATTCGCCGGTACATAATGTAAAAGCAGGAATACAATATCCAGCAACAATGGTCACTACTGGAGATCATGATGACCGTGTGGTTCCAGCACACAGTTTTAAATTTGCAGCCGAATTACAAGACAAGCAAACAGGACCAAATCCTACATTGATTAGAATTGATGTTAAAGCAGGGCATGGAGCAGGAAAATCAGTAGCGGCAAGTATTCAAGAGAATGTAGATATACAAGCGTTTACGTTGTATAATATGGGTTTTAAAAATTTGCCTACTAGCAAGTAAGTAGTTTTTATTACTTGATGCTAGATTAGGTATTACGAATTTCTGGTGAGGAAATTGAAAAATGGGCATTTATAAAGCGTTATTCGTCAAGAATAGCGCTTTTGCTTTTAATATATTTTTACATAATGATGAGGTAAGTTGCTGAAAGCCTTGCTAACACCGTTATAACGTCATTTATTTTCACAATTTTTTACTAATTTCTTCGTTTTTTGGATTGTCGTTCGTTAACTTTGAGAGACAAACATAAATACTTTACACTATGAAAATACAATTTAACACAGATAAAAACGTAGAAGGACATGAAAGAGCAGAAGCTTACTTTTCTTCTGAATTAGAAACTGCATTAGCAAGATTTGAAGATAAAATCACAAGAATCGAAGTTCACGTAGGAGATGAGAATAGTGCAAAGCCAGGAATCAATGACAAACGTTGTTTAATTGAAGTTCGCCCAGCAAAATTGCAACCTATTGTTGTAACTGATCATGCTGATACTGTAGAGAAAGCTTTCAAAGGTGCTCTTGACAAAATTAAAAAGTCACTAGCGACAACATTTGAAAAACAAAAAGAACACTAGAATTTACTTCTATTAGCTATATAAAAAAAGACTATCATTTGATAGTCTTTTTTGTTTTCCATTATTTTGTTTTGCTGCTATTTTTCGAATAATAAAGCGGCTAGTGCGGGATCTCTATCGTAGACATCATCATAAAAATGTAGTGTTCCATTAGCATCTACCCATGATGTAAAATAACCTATGTACACAGGTATCTTGTTCTTTAAGGTGTACCATTTCTCTTTTCCAAGATGCATAGCTTCGTCAATTTTTTCAGCATCCCAGTTTGGATCGTTTCTCATGATTGTGGCAGCCAGTACTTCAGGATGTTCCACTCGAATACAGCCATGACTAAAAGCTCTTTTATCGCGACTAAATAGATGTTTAGATGGTGTGTCGTGCAAATAGATTGCATTCGAATTAGGAAATAAAAATTTCACTCTTCCTAGAGAATTTCCTGCTCCTGGTTTTTGTCTTACCCTACCATTGTTCCACTCCATGTTGTGTTGTGCTAAGTAGTTTGGATTTCGTTTTATAGCAGGGTTAACCTCATTTTTAATAATACTTTGTGGCAGATTCCAGTACGGGCTAAAAACAATATATTTCATAGGAGCGCTAAAGATTACCGTTTTATTCAGTGTCTTCCCTACAACAACATTAAGATTTAAAACGTTTTTCCCTTTTTCAAAATAGGTAAGTTGGTAAGCAGGAATGTTTACTGCAATCACCTCTTTTGCATTAGCAATATCTTTAGAAATCCAGCGGCATCGCTCCATGTTAACCACGATTGTTTTAATTAAATTAGTTAATGGCGTGCTTAAATAGTTTAGAGTTGAGGTATAAAGTAATTTATCTCCTTTTATTCCGCGGCTTGCTTTAAATTTAACAACGGCATCGGCTAGATCTTCATCATACATGCCACTTTTACTATCTGTATCAAGTAAACCCTCTAGGTGTAAACGGGTACGTACTTGTGCTATTGCACTTAAGCTATCGCCTATTTTTAAAGTTTTATATCCTGACGGCATAGCAATACTGTCCCATGAAGCTTTCTTTTCTAGGGTGCGGTATTTTTTTAAAGCATCTCTTAGTAGATAATATTGACTAAAAAGTGTTTTCTTCTCCTTCTTAACATGCGATTGATCTGTTAGGATAGAATCAGTGTAAGCGGCATAGGTTTGTTTTTCACGAGGTAAAAACCATTCCATCTCATTTGACTTAGCAGCATCGATACCATGGTAAACCTTATCAAGGTAAAAGAAGTACAAAGCAGTAGTTAGCAGCTCAGCATTAATTTGCGGGTCTTTTGAAGTTTGAGGTGTTTCATAAAAAGAATTAAATTCTAATTTATAAGGAATTGTAGCTTCAACACCTTCGTCGCTCAAATTATTGATTTTGTTGTACAAGATATTGGCAAATTCATTAATGCCATTACGGTCGTACCACATAAAACGGAAATCTTTCTTTGCATAAAGATTGGTAACATCCTTGTGATACTTTTCTAACTGTGGGTGCTTGTTAAAAAAGGGCGCTACGAGGGTACTGTCAAATGGGACTTCACTTAAATCTTTTATTTCTTGCTCTGATAATACAGCAGGGGCTTCACTGTTGTTCTTTTTGCAAGAGGCAATTAACATGGTTGTTAATAAGGTTAATAGTAGGGTTTTAAGTAGTGTTTTTTTCATTTTTTAGTGTTGCTAATAAGTAGCGTAAAAGTACATTAATTCAAATACTTTGAAAGCGATTTCAGAATTAATAATAAAATTTTGTTAAAACGCTATATTTGTAACGCTTTATATTTACAGTATTTAATGTACGCTGCCATAATTATCTAAATTTATTCAAATGAAAAAACCACTGTTGATAGTCGTAATAGTTGTCTTACTTAGTTCTTTTGCTACTTCAAGAAACGTAAAAGATAGTAACGAGCAACAAATTAATGTTGTTCTTGATCAGTGGCACAAGGCTGCTGCTGCAGCTGATTTTGAACGATATTTTGAAAGCATGACTTCAGATGCTGTTTTTATAGGTACAGATGCAAGTGAAAACTGGAATAAGAACCAATTTATGGCCTATGCAAAACCTTTTTTCGATAAGGGAAAGGCGTGGAGCTTTACTGCGGTGGAGCGCCATGTTTATCTGGACAAATCCGGTAAGATAGCTTGGTTTGACGAGTTGTTAAACACGCAAATGAAAATATGCAGAGGCTCAGGTGTTTTAGTAAAAAAGGGAAAAAACTGGAAGATTCAACATTATGTGCTTTCAATGACAGTTCCCAATGAAAATTCAGCAGAGGTTATCAAAATTAAAACAGCAAGCGAAGAAAAGGTTTTAGCGAAGTTTATCGAGCATCGCTAAGCGGTAGAAGTAGTAGTGGTTTTGGTTTTTTCGAAAATAAAAATAACGGTAATTATACTACTCCTAGATTAAAAAGTAATTTTTTTGGTGGCAAACCATTCTGTCTGATATAATTCATTAATTTTGCCGAAATATTTGAAAAAAAGTGGGAAGCAAAAATAAGTTAAAGAGATTCAGGGAAAATGAAACATTTGTAAATGTTTTTCAACCAACTAGAGAAGAGGTCGTAGGTGATTTATTTCCTTTAAAGGGAAAATGGAATGCTGAGTTTTTTAAAAATGACAATCCGTTAGTACTTGAATTAGGCTGTGGAAAAGGAGAGTATTCTGTAGGATTAGCAGAAAGATATCCAAATAAAAATTTTATAGGAATTGATATTAAAGGAGCTCGTTTTTGGAGAGGTGCTAAGACTGCTGTAGAGACAGGCTTGAATAATGTAGCTTTTATAAGAACTCAAATCGAACTTATAAACCACATTTTTGCTGAAAATGAAGTTGACGAAATTTGGATTACTTTTCCAGATCCTCAAATTAAATATAAGAGAACAAAACATAGAATGACAAATTCTGAGTTTTTACAATTGTATAAAAAGATATTGAAAAAAGACGGTGTAGTTAACTTAAAAACTGACAGTGAATTCATGCACGGGTACACTTTAGGATTGTTGCACGGTGAAGGACATGAGGTTTTATATGCGAATCACAATGTATATGTAAACGAAGGTAGTCCCGAGGAAGTTACTGCTTTTCAAACATTCTACGAAAAACAATATTTGCAAGTTAATAAAGCAATTACGTATATTCGATTCAAAATTAAAGATTAAGTTGCTACAGATTAATGTAGTAAATAGGCTATTTTCAATATTTGAACTATAATAAATGAATTATATTTTACCATTATTTTTTGGTTTTGTCACGGCTGTAATAGGTATTATTCCTCCAGGACTAATCAATATGACAGCGGCAAAAGTTAATTTAAAAGAAGGCGCTAAAAATGCCTTCTGGTTCATCTTTGGGGCAGTAATCATCATATTTTTTCAAGCGTATTTAGCAATCCTTTTTGCTAATATCATCAATGTACGTCCAGATATCGTCATTCTACTGCGTGAGTTGGGGTTTGGGGTATTTGGGGCTTTGGCGATTTACTTTTTATTGATTGCAAAAAAGCCTAAGCTTAAAAAAGCAAAAATTGAGAAGAAGAGTAAAAAGAAGCGTTTCTTTTTAGGAATGCTTTTATCGGTTTTGAACTTTTTTCCCATTCCGTATTACGTTTTTATTACTATTACCTTGTCTTCATACGATTTGTTTTCCTTTCATCCATTTGCTATATTTACCTTTGTAAGTGGTGTAGTATTGGGATCAACACTGGTATTTTATTTTTATATCCGTTTTTTCCAGCACATCGAGTCTAAGGCTGATTACCTTCTTAGAAACATGAATACTATCATTGGGAGTATAACGGGAGTAATTGCTCTAGTAACCCTCTTTAATATAATTAGGTACTACATGCAGCAGTAATAGTTGTAAAATTTCTTCTAATTGAAATTCCATGGCAGACGAAAATTTTTTTGAAAGAGTTTATGTCATCGCTAGACAAATACCGTTTGGTAAAATCACTTCTTATGGTGCCATTGCAAAAGCTCTTGGCGCAGCTCGATCTGCTAGAATGGTTGGTTGGGCAATGAATGCATCACACAATCGCGCTGATATTCCTGCGCATCGTGTAGTGAATAGAAAAGGACTGCTTACAGGAAAATTCCATTTTGATGGCACAAATCTTATGCAACAATTACTGGAAAGCGAAGGGATTGTAGTAATAGACAATCAAATAATTGACTTTGAGAAGTATTTTTGGAATCCACCAATGAATGAATAATAGTGGGTTTTAAAATGATAAACTTCTAAAAGTACATACTTTAAATACTTTATCTTATGAAACTTGAAAAAATGAAAATGATTAGACTCTATCCACATGAGGAGTTTAAAGAGATAACTATAGAAGACAAACTAAGATTACGTTACGCAGTGTCTAACAAAGGACGGCTAATTAGCTTTGTAGATGACATGCGATTTGCGCGCGAATTAAGAGGCGGCATGACTGATGGCTACAGATTGTTTAAATACAAACAGTACAATGATGGTGTGGTAAAAAACAAACACCTCTTTATTTATAAGCTGGTAGCACAATATTTTATTCCAAAAACCTCTGAAGATCAGGTTCATATTTTGCATCTTGATCGCAAACGTGATAATGATGATTATCGCAATCTAAAATGGGCCACGGCAGAAGAAATGGCGCAGCACACAAGAGAAAGTCCTTATGTAAAGCAAGCGAGATTAAATCTAGTAAAGCACAACTTAGAGTCAAACGGAAGGAAACTTACAATTACTAAAGTAATGCTTATTAAAAAGATTCTTGCTAGACCAGGACAAACTACAAGACTTAAAATGATCGCCAAACAATTTGGTGTAAGCGAAATGCAAATTAGACGAATTAAATCAGGAGAGAACTGGAGTCAAGTGAAAATATAATAAACATTCTTTGAATTTATTGGGCGGCGATTTAATGGTGAGCGCACTGACTTTTCTATGCTTATCTATTTTAATTTATTTTTAATCGAATGTGTTATACAAAGGATGGCTATTGCTGTTTTTTTAGACCGTTTTTATTTTTAAGTATTCTAGCTGCGTTTTCTACAATAACTACAGCAAATTCCTGCATCAATAAATACGATTTAAATCCTTTACAATAAGAACTTAATCCTTTATCTTTGTAATCTGAAATCAGTTTAAATAAATATTGTTTTTACTGAAATACCAATTAGATAATAGTCCATTATAATGAAATTAGATAGAAAAGAAATTCTTAAAGCTCTAGAAACGATAACTATTGCTGGCGAAGGAAAAAATATGGTAGAAAGTGGTGCCATTGCAAACGTACTTACTTTTGGAGATGAGGTAGTCGTTGATTTAGTATTAAGTACACCAGCAATGCACATCAAGAAACGTGCTGAAGATGATATTAAAAAAACAATCTTAGAGTTAGTTTCTACTGATGCAAAAATTAAAATAAATAGTAAAGTTCAAGTAGCTGAAAAAGCAGAAATTAAAGGAAAATCTATTCCTGGAATTAAAAATATCGTTGCTGTTGCCTCTGGTAAAGGAGGAGTAGGGAAATCTACTGTTACTGCAAACTTAGCAGTTTCACTGGCAAAAATGGGATTCAAAGTTGGTGTATTAGATGCTGATATTTATGGTCCTTCAATGCCAATCATGTTTGACGTTGAGAACGAAAAACCAATTTCGGTTACTGTTGATGGCAAGTCAAAAATGAAACCCGTTGAAAGTTACGAAGTAAAAATGCTATCTATTGGGTTTTTTACAGCGCCTAGTCAAGCAGTTATCTGGAGAGGTCCTATGGCTTCAAAAGCGTTGAACCAAATGATCTTTGATGCAGATTGGGGAGAATTAGACTTCATGTTAATCGATTTACCTCCAGGAACAGGAGATATTCACCTTTCGATCATGCAATCATTGCCTGTTACAGGTGCTGTTGTTGTAAGTACGCCACAAGCAGTTGCTTTAGCAGATGCTAAAAAGGGAGTTTCGATGTTTCTTTCTGAGGCAATTAATGTTCCCGTTTTAGGAATTATAGAAAACATGGCTTACTTCACTCCAGAAGAATTACCAGAAAATAAGTATTACATCTTTGGTCAAGAAGGAGCAAAAAATCTTGCAGAAGATTTAGACGTGCCATTCTTAGGAGAAGTTCCTATTGTACAATCTATACGTGAAGCAGGAGATTTTGGTCGTCCAGCTGCCATGCAAGAAGGTTCAATCGTAGCTAAAGTTTTTGAAGATATTACTCGTAATGTTGTTGAAGAAACCGTGAGAAGAAACGATAGTTTACCTGCAACCGAAGCCATTAAAATTACAACTATGGCAGGATGTTCTGCGGTAAAAAAACAATAAGATTTATAGCAATAAATCTTTAAAAAACACATGATGACAACACAAGAATTAACAATTGAAGTTCAAAAAGCACTAGAAGAAATCCGACCTTTTTTGAAATCTGACGGAGGCGATATTAGTCTTGTTTCTATCGAAGATGATAAGCATGTAAAGGTGCGTTTAGAAGGTGCTTGCACGAGCTGTAGTGTAAATCAAATGACACTTAAGGCCGGTGTAGAAACTACAATTAAAAAGTTTGCACCACAAATTGAAACTGTTGTAAATATAGCATAGATTTTGGGCATGACCCCTTTGATAAAAAAGGCTTATTTACTTTACGGTGATAAGCCTTTTTTATAAAAACGGTCGGGCTATACGCGCTACTTCGGTAGCTAGCTGCTATCCCTCATGCAATCCTGTGTACTGATTATAACCCTTTTTTAAACTCAACACCCATTTATATGGACGTACTTATAAAAATAAAAGATCGTGAAGGCGTGGTGCATGAATTGCAAGCACCTACAGATATGGCAATGAATATTATGGAACTTTGCAAGGCTTACGAGCTTCCTGTTGAAGGAACTTGTGGTGGTATGGCTATGTGTGCATCTTGCCAATGTTATGTCCTTAATGACGTTGCATTGCCAGAAATGGGCGATGATGAAGAGGCAATGTTGTCAGAAGCTTTTTATGTAAAAGCAAATAGCCGTTTAGGATGTCAAATTCCAATTACCGAAGAGCTGGAAGGCTTAGAGTTAGAACTCGCACCAGAAAATTAAATACAAATTGTTTTTATATAATAATGCCCCCAAATAGTGTATCAATTTTGGGGGCATTTTTATTATTTAATTATTTGTAGTGCAACCGGCTCGATTCTTTCGATAAATTTAGAATAAGCAAGCTCTGAAGGATGCAGACCATCTGTAGCTGTCAATTTTGTGTTTTTTAAACCTTGCTGAGTAATGTCAGTGATGTTAACATATTTTATTCCCTGTTGATCACAGTATCGCTTTGCAAAAGTATTGTACTTTACTAACTCTGTTGTGATGGTTTCAAACTTGTTTGAACTTTGACCATATGGAGTGTAGGCATAATCTGGAATCGAAATCACAATAACATTTTTGCGTTTTCCTTTTGCAAAAGCAATCGCTTTCGATACAAGAGCAGCAAACTCCTTCTCATATATTGCAAAATTCTTATTTTGGTATTGGTTGTTAACGCCAATTAAGAGACTTACTAAATCATAGTCTGTGTCTGGTTTTTCAGTTGCTATTGCAGTCAAAAGATTGGTTGTTGTCCAACCTGTTTTTGCAATAACTTTTAGAGTAATCTTTTTACTGACTATTGATGTTGCCAGCGCTTCCTTAAGTTGTTCAGGAAATCTACAACTGTCACAAACGCTTTCGCCTACTGTGTAGCTATCTCCTAAGGCTAGATATTTAATTGTTTCTTTAGCCTGCTGTGAGTTGTCTTTGCCTATATCCCTAGTCTTTACAGTCGAACAAGACGATAATAAGAACATTGTCAATACCACGTAATAACAGCTTGTAAAATTCTTCATATTAGTAGCTTGTATTGCTTGTTATGCTATTTACGTAGTGATGTAAAGAACGGTTTTATGCAACTACTTCCTTGATTGTAATTGTTTCTTCAATAGCATCCCACAAGCCAATTCTTCTTTCTAAGGCGTGTATAGATACTTGCTCTACTTCATGCCATTTTTGAGCATCGTCACCACACAGTTCGTTAATCATTTGCATTGCCATAGGTCCGTGCTCATCTGCATCTAACTCAATATGTCTTTCAAAATAATAAATTAATTTAGACAAGTCAGTATCTGGAAAGTTTGCTTGAAAGTTCTTTAAAATAGCGGTAAACATACTTGGTATTAAATCTTCTCTTCCAAAGGTGAATGCAGCTGCTATCTCGTGTGGTTTTCCTTCTTCGATAACTCTAAAGGTAAAGTCAAGGAAAGCCTTGATATTTGGATGTAAACTACTAGTTTTAATAGCTACAAATATGTTTTGTAAAGAATGGATCTCTGCTAAGAAGCTATTGATCTCTGCCGTATTTGCACCACAATCCTCCATAGCTTCAATGTACATTTCGTAGTGGCTTTGGCGGCGACCATCCATGCTTAAATCTGATTCTTCTGCTAAGACAATTTCGTTAATTAAATAACGCGTTTCTGGATTAGCAGTAGCAAACCATGGTGTAGTAGTGCACGTTAATTTTGCTTGAAGTGCTTTTAATAATGACATGAAATCCCATACTGCATAAATATGATTCTCTAAAAAGCATTGTAAATCTTGAATGCTTTTTACTTTGTTATACAGTGAATGTTGCAACAACAGTTCTTTTTGGGGCTGTATTTTGTTGTTGATGTGCTGAATAGTCATAGTTTCTAATTTTGTGTAAATATAAAAAAGCTTCTTGGTACCAAGAAGCTTTTTTTATCATTTTAACCAATAGCACAATAGCTGGTATATATTATTTAAATGCTGGAATTCCAGTTACATCCATACCAGTAATAAGTAGGTGAATATCATGTGTTCCTTCATAAGTAATCACCGACTCTAAATTCATCATATGACGCATGATTGAATATTCTCCGCTAATTCCCATTCCGCCTAACATTTGTCTTGCTTCACGTGCAATATGTATTGCCATGTCGACATTGTTTCTTTTTGCCATAGAAATTTGTGCGGTTGTCGCGCGACCTTCGTTTCTTAAAACACCCAGTCTCCATGTTAAAAGTTGTGCCTTTGTGATTTCTGTAATCATTTCAGCCAGCTTCTTTTGTTGTAATTGTGTTCCTGCAATAGGTTTGTCAAATTGAATACGTTCTTTTGCGTAACGCAAAGCCGTGTCATAACAATCCATAGCAGCTCCAATTGCTCCCCATGCAATACCATAACGTGCAGAATCTAAACAACCAAGCGGTGCTCCTAATCCTGATTTATTAGGTAGTAGGTTTTCTTTAGGCACTTTTACATTGTCAAATATCAATTCACCAGTTGATGAAGCGCGTAGTGACCATTTATTGTGTGTTTCAGGAGTTGTAAAACCTTCCATGCCGCGTTCAACGATCAAACCGTGAATTCTTCCTTCTTCATTTTTAGCCCAAACCACTGCAATGTCTGCAAATGGCGCGTTAGAAATCCACATTTTGGCACCATTCAATAGATAGTGGTCATCCATATCTTTAAAATTGGTAATCATGCTTCCTGGATCTGATCCGTGATTAGGTTCAGTTAAACCAAAGCAGCCCATGAATTCACCAGTAGCTAACTTGGGTAAATATTTCATTCGTTGTTCTTCGTTACCGTATTTCCAAATAGGATACATCACTAACGATGATTGCACAGATGAAGTAGAGCGAACACCAGAGTCACCACGTTCAATTTCCTGCATGATTAAGCCGTAAGAGATTTGGTCTAAACCAGCACCACCATATTCTTCAGGTATGTATGGTCCAAAACCACCAATTTCTCCAAGACCTTTGATAATTTGTTTTGGGAATTCAGCTCTTTGAGCGAAGTCTTCAATTATAGGGGATACCTCTTTTTTGACCCACGCACGAGCAGAATCGCGCACTAGTTTGTGCTCATCAGTTAATAAGTCATCTAAGTTATAATAATCTGGAGCTTGAAATAAGTCTGGTTTCATGGTTTTGCTAATTTGTGTGTTACAAATTTACACAAAGAAATATAACAAAACGATTAACATTTGTTATATTTTTAAATTAATTGTGTGATTAGTGAAAATAAATAATAGCATTATATGGGAATAATTTGCTTGCTGTCTCACAGGTTGATACTGCTGTAACATCGATTTGTAAAACTTTATGGAAGTATGTAAATTCCGGAGATTGTTCTTTAAAAGAATTTTGAACAATGATAGATCGACATGAATATGTAAATAAATGGGAAATCATCTACGGTGAATATTTGTTTAATTTTTCAGATCTTAAAAAAGTAAACCGTAAAAGGAGAAGTATTGGTTTGAAAAGGACTCTTAATGCAGTGCAATAAAAGAGGAGGAGTAATTAAGGTTAAAAAAAGGATATTAATTTTTTCAATAAACCACGAACTTACAGTAAACAAAGATGCAAGTTGGTTAGCTTTGGAATCTTAGTTAGAAATCAGTTTCAAATCAAACAGATGAATGATTGTGTGATATAGTGCCTTTGTATTGGGTGCTACATTTTTAAATAAAAATCCTTTGTCAAAGCAATGTACTCGGGAGTATAATTGTGTCGGCTAATTTCTATAATCAATTCGTCAACTAGAAGATCGGTTGTTTCATTTCGAGATAAAGCCAATAAACTACGTTTGATTTCAGTAGTTGGCGTTCCTTTTACATGTGTAATCTTGAAAGGATATAATTCAAATTCAGTAGCAAGTGCTAGGAATTTTTCTTCTTCTTTAAACGGAATGATAACCGCGAATATTCCATTTTCAGATAATAATAAATCGGCAGCTTCAATTAAATCTTCAAAAGGCATGGCGTCTTGAAAACGAGCTAAATCACGTTGCTCATTATCTGTTTTATAATCTTCAGAATAAAATGGAGGATTGGAAACAATTAGATCGTATTCGTCTTCAGGCTCTTCGATAAATTCATCTAGACCTGCGTGAAAACAAAATAAACGATCACTCCAAGGAGAGTTTTCAAAATTCTCTACTGCTTGTTCGTAGGCTTGTTCGTCAATTTCTAAAGCGTCAATTTGCTCGGCATTAGTTCTTTGTGCTAACATTAAAGCAATAATACCCGTTCCTGCGCCAATATCTAATACGCTAAATGGGTTATTGGTAATGGGAGTCCAAGCGCCAAGTAAAACACCATCGGTACCTATTTTCATAGCACAACGATCTTGTTCTACAGCAAATTTTTTGAATGTAAACATAAGTTAAAATTCCAATATTTTAAATTCCAAATTCCAAATGGCACCTGAATTAAAATGATGTTTGATTATTGTTTAATGAATTGTAATTTTCTAAATTTCCAATTTATTTTTTATATGATAATGTGATGCAGTATCTTCTAATTGCGTCAGCACGAATAGCATTGTAAAAATTGATAAATTCTTTTTTTATTTTTGAGTTTTAGTAATGATTGCGGATAAAATCCTTCTTAATTCTTCGATTTCTAAAAGAACCGGATTTGATAGACTACTATGTTCTGGATTTAATTCTTGTAATAATCGAAGCCAATACTTACTCTCTTTAGCTTCTTTTCTGGCTATCTTTAATCGGAACGATAGATCTTTCTCACCTAATTTTTCATTTGCTTCAATATAATTCGCTCCAACAGATCCTGAGGAACGAACTAGTTGCTTACAGTCTTCAATATTTGAAATAGTTCTAGGAAGTACTCGAATATAGATTCGACAATCTTTAGCAAATAAAAAAGTTCTTTCTTCTAAATCGAAAGGTTTCTCCATAAATGATTTTTAAATTTCAAAACAATATCAAATGTAGTTGATTTTTTTGAATTTAGATTGTCCTTTTTTTTTGGAATTTGGAATTTGAAGATTGGAATTTTTACTATAGATACATTTCGACTAAACCTTCCGGTAAGTCCATGATGATCTTTTTGTTTTCTCTATCAATTTTTATTAAAAAATGATCAATCATAGGAATGAACATTTCAACACCATCTTTAATTACTTCGAATAAAGGTTGTGCTGTCGTATCATTTACTGACTGAATTTCTCCTACAAAGCCTAATCTTTGGTCTTCGATTTCGAAACCAATCACTTCGTGAAAATAGAATTTATTACCAGAAAGTTTTGGTAACATTTTTAAAGGTAGGTAAAGGTCGTTGCCTAAAATTGCTTCTGCCTCTTCCTCGTTAGTAACATCTTCAAAACGAACTCTTAGAAAGTCGTTTTTGTGTAGTGAGCTACATTCAATAAAAAAAGGAATCAAGTGTTTGTTGCATTCAACAAACACTGATTCCAAGTTTTCGTACAACTCGGGTTCGTCTGTGTCTAAATAAGCCAAGACTTCACCTTTGAAGCTGAATTTTTTGGCGATTTTACCTAAATAGAAACAATCTTCTTTACGCATCTTCGCTTTTTAAATTTATGCTTGAGTTTCTTCGTTGTTTTCTTCAGCAGCAGGAGCTTCTTCAGATACTTCAACTTCTTCAGCTGGAGTAGCAGCAGCAATTGCATCAGCTTCAGCTTGTGCAGCAGCAGCTAATCTTTTTGCATTAACGTCTTGCTCAGCTTTGAAAGCTTTAGCTTTAACATCAGCTTGCGCTTTTGATAAACCATCTTTCTTAGCATCAACAGTTCCGTTTTTAGCTTCTAACCAAGCAGCTAATTTTGCATCAGCTTGCTCTTGAGTCAAGGCACCTTTACGGATACCACCATCAAGGTGATGTTTCAATAAAGCTCCTTTGTAAGAAAGAATTGCTTTAGCAGTATCAGTTGGTTGTGCACCATTGTGTAACCATCTAACTGCACTATCAAGGTTTAAGTCGATAGTTGCTGGGTTTGTGTTTGGATTGTAAGTACCAATTTTCTCTAAGTATTTACCATCTCTTTTTGAGCGTGCATCTGCAGCTACAACCCAGTAAAAAGGTTTTCCTTTTTTACCGTGTCTTTGTAATCTAATTTTTACTGACATAATCTTGTATGATTAAATTTTGAGGTACTCGACCTCGATTAATTAAGGGTGCAAAGATAATCTTTTTATTTATAAATTAACTAGCTACTAAATTAATATTTTATCTGTCGTTATGTGGTGGCTCTTATAAGATGTTTAAATAGGTTTAATATCTTGAAAGTTAAATTTTTAAGCTACGGTACTGCAACTTTTATGCTAGCATGAAATACAATTAGCATTGTGATAATTCCAATTTTTAGAAAAATGGAGTCTCTCATGAAATTGTAGCGTAACAGTTTTGGATTAAACTCAGGTATAATTTGTAAAATTAAGTGCTAATTATGACCGTAGATTTTGATAATTGATTGCTTAATCCGTGCATAAATTAAATAGTTAAGTAGTAGGCTATGACTATTTTAACAAAGTTTGGTCATTATTTACAGCGTTGCAAATGCCTTTAGCTATGTTAATTTTATTTTCAAATCAAAATAAAAACATAAATAAGCTAATTTATAGTTGATTAGAAAAAAATAAGAGTACATTTGTTGCAATTATTATAAATAAGTACATATGAATATTTTTGTTGGAAGCCTTCCATTCAGTATTGAGGAAGCAGATTTAAGAGAGTCTTTCGAGGCTTACGGAGCAGTTGATTCAGTTAAAATTATCACGGATAAATTTACAGGAAGAAGTAAAGGATTTGGTTTTGTTGAGATGCCAAATGACGACGACGCTCAAAAAGCGATTGACGAATTGAACGGAGCTACTGTTCAAGGACGTGCAATTGTTGTTAACAAATCTGAGCCTAAACCAGAAGGAGAAAGAAGAAGTTTTAATAACAACCGTGGAGGAGACTCTCGTGGTGGTTATGGTGGAAACAGCCGTGGTGGAGATAACCGTGGTGGTGGAAACAGAGGAGGATATTAATATTCTTTTTTACAACTATAAAAAAAGGGGACAATGTAAATTGTCCCCTTTTTCTATTTAAACCAGTCTGGTTCTGGTTTTTTAAAGGCATCTTATTCTTTTTCTAACAGCTTAATATCCTCCTTTAAAGACAGCATGCTCGATGGGTCTAAACTATTGTAGATTCCTCTGATAATTCTATTTTTATCTATTAAAACAAAATTCTCTGTATGTAAGAAGATGGAAACATCTTTGTTTTCGCCTAAGTCTTCTTCGACAAAGTAAAATTTCCTTCCTAAATTATAAATCTCTTCTTTCTCGCCTGTGAGTAATTTCCATTTATTATAATTTACATCATTCTTTTGTGCGTATTTGGCTAGTACGGATACACTATCTTGTTCTGGAGTAACTGAGTGTGAAACAAGTAATACCTTATCATCTTTTAAAAAGTCCTTTTGTAAGTCGTTCATACTTTTTGCCATCTTAGGACAAATTCCGGGACAAGAGGTAAAGAAAAAATCGACCACGCAAATTTTGCCTTTGATATTCTCTGCCGTAAATGGTTTGCCTTCTTGATCGATTAAATTAAAATCTCTTATCGCATGAAAAGAACTATCAGTAGGTAATTCCCACACTGGAGTAAAGTCGGAGGTGTTGTAGTAGGGCAGTTTTCTAGTTTCCTCTTTTTTTTGGCAAGAAATAAAAACTGTCGCAATCAATAGCAGATATAGTTTATTTATTTTCATTTGTAGGTAATTTTAATTTTCCGTCTAAAAGGGTGTAGCACAAATTAGATTTTTGTAATCCATAACGATGGCCGTCTTTTGCTTGATAGTTGATGTAGGTTTTTCCGTTTTCACGCCACGCTTTTTGCATGCCATCCTCAGTATCATTTTTAAATGTCAAAAACGAATATTTTCCGCCAGACTCATACCATTGTTTTTGCAATCCTTCGCGCTTATCATTGTTATAAACAAAATCATATTTTAGATTGCCGTTACTCCAATATCCATAGTGTCTACCATAAGATTTTCCTGCTTTGTAGCTCCTGCTATCTTTAAGCTTTCCGTTTGGGAAGTAGGTTAGTGAGGCGCCTTCTTGTTTTCCTTTGTAGTAACTAAAAACATCTTTTATTTGATCATTCTCATACATTTGCTTGATGTATCCCGAGTAAACAGTATTGCTTAAATAAACAATGCCGTTATCTAATTTTAAGTCTTTATTAGTAGACAAAATAGTGTCTATAGTAATCATAGTATCGTTAACAACAAAAGAGGACGGTATTACGACCTCCTCCTTTGCTGATTTATTGTAACAAGATGAGCAGGTTACAATAAGTATCAAACTAACAATTTTAAGAAGTAAATGTTCCTTTTGTACCATAATAACTTCCTGCTTTTAAGATATAAAATCCCGAATTTAAATAATTTACATTCGAACAATGGTAGTGGTAAATTCCGTTAGGATATTCCGTCGTTGCTCCTGTATGTCCTCCATTTTCATCTAAGTCAGATGGGTAGGTTCCATTAGTATCTTGACGACCATATATAGGGAAGCCATCTCTTAACCAACCTATTAGTTTAGCGTCGTCCTTTGACGTGAAATCGCCATTAAAGTGATAGTGATATAATCCTCCTGGACCACTGTGTGCTCCAGCTCTGTCAAAAGTAGTAATCGTATTAGCATCTACAGGTACGTTACCACCTTCACGATCATTGTAAATTGCTACTCCGTTTAATGCCATACCAATAGGTCCTAGCGAGGTCGCTTCTTTAGTAGTTGCTGCAGCTGGATTTATAGGAATTGTCATGACAAATACTTGTGACTGTAAGCTACCTGGAGTTAATGTTTGTCCTTCTGTTTGCTCTTCATAAAGACTGTTTCCCACTCCCCAATAAGGAGTTACGTGATCAGGAGTACCGTTTGATTTCATTGTTACTGACGTACCATCAGAAGATAAAGTAACTCCTGCTTTGTAATTAGTGCTAAACACGGTAGGTACTGTTGCAGTCGAAGCTTCTTCTGTACTATCCTCAGATGAGGAACTGCTACATGAGAAAATACTAAGAGCAGTTAATAGAGTTATACTAATTTTCATGTTTTTACTTACTGAATTCATATTGGTTTATTTAAAAATTATCTTCCTTCCTCAGGACCTTTTCTTTCTGGTTTTGGTGCTTTTTTCAATTCTTCGAGAGTTAAATAACCATCTTTATCTGTGTCAATTTTTTCAAAATCATCTTTGATTGGTCCTTTTACCTCCTTTTTTGATAATTTTCCATCTTTGTCAGCATCCATCTTTTTTATTAATTCTGCTGCTGTAGGTTGTTTTTTACCATTATGGCCTTGAGGTGGTTGTGCATAACTTGAAGTTGTTGCTAAAAGTATTATCGCTCCTAAAGTTAATTTTACTATTGTGTTTTTCATGATATTTTGATTTTGTGATTGTTACTGAGTACAAATATGCAGTAATAATTGAAGTGCTATTTTTGTATTCAGTGAATGAAGAATACTATTCAGTGAATAGGATGGTATGCTAAATAATATATTGTTTAAAATACCTGTTTTAATCTTTTAAGGAGGTACAGACTACTTTTTAATAGTTTATTTTAATAGAGGTAGTCGTATTTTGGTTGGCACCAAAAGGAATGCTTTTCGAATAAAATTGCATTTGAAAAGTAAGGTAGTTATAAAACAAAAAAGACGAAGGTGAATATCCTTCGTCTTTAATTTTATTAATGCACTATACTATTAATCGAATGTCGTAACAATGAAGTAGCTTCAAAACGCAAATAGTCATTAATCATTTAGCGCTGAAGAAATCAGGTCACTCGGTTTCTTTTATTTTAAATAACTGTTCACAGCAGTAGTACGAGCAGTAACATGAGCGCTTAAAGCGTCTATTGCTGTTTGAAAATCAGAAGTACTGTTTAAAAAAGTATATCCTTTAACCTCTTTTATTGCATACGGTTTCACAAGTGCTCCATAACTCGCGTAGGTAGCTTTCATGGTAGTTTCATTAAAAGCATTATTAATGACACTTTTTACATACATATCATACTTCGCTTTATAGGTTGCATCATTATATAAATACCCAATCAATGGCCATGACGTAGTGCTTAAGCCTGAGAAATTTAGAGCATATGAACCGCCTTGATTCCCTGTTTGCAATGCTTCATTATTATCCCATGGTATCCATGATAGTTTTTTGGTATCTGGATTATTATATAAAAAATAATTATGTGTCATTCTTCCGTACGTATCCCAATTTTGAATTACCGTATTGACAGCTAAATATTTTAAAAAGGTATCCGTGTCAAAAACAGATTCTAGGTTCGTTCTCCAAGCCGCAGCATCAGTGGTTCTAGTACTAGCATGTAAAGCCGTGAATAAATTTTGAATATCACTGTAATCTGCAGCGTCTTCATTTGTTTTCTTTACAAATACATCCTTTGTAAAAGTTCCGTCAGCAAAACTAGCTCCGGTACCGTCTGGCTTGTATAAATTACCGTCGTTATTTGAAAATTCATCGATCAACGTATCATCTACCTCCTCAACCAAGGTATACACACCAAAATAAGTTGGTCCGTCACCATGATCTACATAAACTTCATAAATAGCAGCATGCGAGCTTACTAAACCGGAAGCTCTAAAAATATCTGTTGCCACTTTTTCACGTAGCATCGATTTGTCATTATAATTGTTTTTTAGACTTAATTTTTTAAAACCATAAAAACGCTGATTATCTATTTGAGGATAGGTTTCTTCGTATTCATCAAAATCTAATTTGAAAGATAATTTCAAGTTTCCGCTAGACCAAGTGGACTGCAAGCTAGAATTTCCTTTAAAACGAACACCCACACGGTACCATTCTTTTCCGTTATAAAAAACTTCTGCAGGAACCATTATCGGATCTTCGTCTGAAGAAGTAAGACCAGGACCACCTGAACTCGCGCCAAATGTGCCGTATGTAGCGGTCATATCTGCGAGCATTTTTTTCCAGCGTGTACTCGTTATAACAATGTCTAATCTTTTTACAGTATTGTCTGCAAATACTTCTTCAAAATTAGGGTCTGCTTTTTTACTGTGGGTTTCTGTGGTCCAATCAGGAGTTTCAAAAACGGTGTCATCTACTTCAACTGCAACTTCATCGACCTCGTCAATGCTAGAGTTCTCTTTTGAACAAGATGTGATTATAAACAGTTGAAGCGTTGCTAAAATCAGAATGTTTAACTTTTTCATAATTGTGTTTTAATGTTGCTGTTGCTTGCAAATTTGAACAAATTATAAAAGTGTATTATTTTTTTTCAGTGAATACATAGAAGTAATCTGTGAATCGCACTTGGCAGTCTGCAAACAATCGTTTTAAAGAGGTAAAAAGAAGTGTTTTCAAGATTTGATTACTTTTTATTTTATTTATTTGTACTATGAATAAAATTACACGCGTTATCTTTCAACTCATATTGTGGTTGTTAGTTTTGATTATTATTGGTTTAAACCAAAAAGACATCACTCAATTTTTATTACAAAATCTATTGGCTTATTCATGCCAAGCAATTCTTATTGTAGCACTTATTTATGTGTTGGCTCCCAATTTGCTTTTCAAAAAAAAGTATGTACAATTTGTGCTGTATTCAGTAATTTTAGTAATTGCTGCTACTTTAATTTCTTCGATGATGATGAGGCCTCATATGGGGTCAGGGATGCCGCCACCGCCTGCAAGAGGGGATAAGATGCTGCCAAGTCCTATTTTTATAAATTTGCTTTTAATCACTGTTTCCTATGTTTTTGCTACGTTCTTAGAAACATTTGCATTTGCTCAAAAAAAGGAGGAAGATTTGATAATTAGTAAAGCAGAAATGATGGAGAACGAACTTAAATTTTTGAAATCGCAGATCAATCCACACTTTTTATTTAACTCTTTAAACAATATTTATTCGCTATCAATGATCGATTCAGAAAAGGCGCAACAAAGTATTTTATACTTGTCAGATATGTTGCGTTATGTTTTATACGATTGTGAAAAGCCTGCGATTGCAATAGAAAAAGAGGTGACTTATATAGAAGACTTCATTCAACTATTCTTATTAAAGAGTAGTAAAAAATATCCTGTTACAACTTCATTTACAATCGAAGATCCGAAGTTACAAATAGCTCCCATGCTTTTAATTCCTTTTGTTGAGAATGCGTTTAAACACAGTAATATACAGAAAATTGACGAATCATTTATTGCTATTACGATTCATTCAACAGCAAGTTCTGTTTTATTTTCGATCGAAAACACTTTTAAGAAAGGACCTATAGTTAAAGATAGCGTAGGAGGGATTGGGATTCCAAATGTAAAAAAGAGACTTTTATTGCTTTATCCAGAAGCACATTCGCTAGAGATTACTGAAAATAGTAATACCTTTAAAGTGGAATTAAAAATGGATCTGAATGTATAAATGTGTTATAATTGATGATGAAGAACTGGCAAGGGAGCTTTTAAAAAACTACGTTAGCAAAGTTGACTTTCTAGAAGTTGTGGGTTCGTTTGAAAATCCATTAGAGGCAATCTCAATTTTACAAAAGGAGACTGTTCATATTGTTTTTCTGGACATCCAAATGCCAGAAATCAAGGGAACCGACTTTGCTAAATTGATTCCGTCTTCAACTAAAATTATTTTTACTACAGCATATTCAGAGTACGCTTTAGAAGGATTTGAATTGAATGCTATTGATTATTTATTAAAGCCAATTGCTTTTCAACGCTTTTTGCAAGCAGTTCAGAAAATTAAAGCTGAACAAGCACAAGTCATCGCTAATGATACACTTACAATTAAATCTGGATACGATTTTTTTAAAGTAAAACTGGACGACATTACCCACATAGAAAGTGATAGCGAGTATGTAAACTTCTATAGCAACGGCAAAAAGATTATGAGTTATCAATCATTGAAATCTCTAGAAAAAACGCTTGATCCCAATAAATTTATACGTGTGCACCGCTCTTACATTGTAAATAAGAATAAGGTAACGGGTTTGAAGGGGAGAGACTTACTATTATCAGACCTAATTATTCCTGTGAGCGATAGTTACTATGATAAAGTCAAGCAAGATTTGTTTTCATAAATCATAAAATAAATAAAAGCGATCTTTCGACCGCTTTTATCAACTATTTGAACAATTTTAATATAACCTTCAAAATTAAAATTACAGATTAGCTACTAACCAATCTCCTACATCGCTTGTTTTATAAGCTGTAGCTCCTTTAACAACCAAATCTTCGGTGACAATTCCTTGTTCTAGAGATTTGTTTACTACGGCTCTAATTGCTGCAGCTTCTTCAGTTAAACCAAAGGCATCTTCAAACATCATTGCTGCTGATAATACAGTCGCTAACGGATTTGCAATATTCAAGCCTGTGGCTTGTGGGTAGGAGCCGTGAATTGGCTCGTATAACGAAGTGTGCTCACCTACAGAAGCTGAAGGCATTAAGCCCATTGATCCTGAAATTACCGATGCTTCGTCAGTTAAAATATCTCCAAACAAATTCTCTGTGATTAATACATCATATGAGTTTGGCCATTGAACTAATCGCATGGCTACAGCATCTACAAACTCGTAGCTTACCGTTACCTCAGGGTAGTCTTTTTCCATTGCTTGCACTGTTTCTCTCCACAATCTTGATGTTTCAAGTACGTTAGCTTTATCAACACAACATAATTTTTTAGAACGTGTCATTGCTAGTTCAAAACCTTTTTTGGCTAAACGTTGTACTTCTGCTCTTGTGTAAACACAGTTATCAAAGGCAGTTTCTCCACCGTCTCTTCTTCCTTTTTCTCCAAAGTAAATTCCTCCAGTTAATTCTCTTAAGAAAACCAAGTCAGTTCCCTCAATACGTTCTCTTTTTAAAGGTGAATTGTCAATTAAAGAAGGAAAAGTAAAAGTAGGTCGCACATTTGCAAACAAGCCTAATTTTTTACGCATCAACAATAATCCTTGCTCAGGACGAACCTTGGCTGTTGGGTCATTATCATATTTAGGGTGACCAATAGCGCCAAAAAGTACCGCATCTGCAGCCATACAAATTTCATGTGTTTCATCAGGGTAAGGAACGCCCACCGCATCAATAGCGCAGGCTCCTGTAAGTGCCGCAGTCCAAGTGATTTCATGATTGAATTTTTTTGCAATTGCGTCCGAAACTTTTACCGCTTCATTGATTACTTCTGGTCCTATTCCGTCTCCGGCTAAAAGTGCTATATTTAATTTCATATGTATTTGTTTTTTGTTTCAATTCTTAAAAGTATCTAAGTTACCAAACTTCAGTCGCAATTTCGAAAAGCTTAGAAGCTCAGATTCTTTGTAGCTTAGCTACTTCTTTAAACTACATTCAACATCTTTTGCGTTGCTACTATTGCAGCAACTGTTTGATCAGAATCTAATCCTCGTGTTTTGAATTCTTTTCCGTTGTTTGTCCAGGTGATTACGGTTTCGCATAAGGCGTCAGAGCTACTTCCTGGTGGGATACGCACTGCGTAATCGATTAATTTAGGTAATTCTAAGTTCTTGCCTTTATAGATTTTGCCTAAGGCATTCATAAAAGCATCAAATTGTCCGTCACCTTGTGCGTGTTCTTCAATTAATTCACCGTCGATTCGTAGTGACAACGTTGTTGAAGGACGCATTCCTTTAGCGTGTGATAATATGTAAGACTCCACTACAATTTTTTCTTCGAATATTTTACTGTGTAGAACATCAGAGATAATGTAAGGCAGGTCTTCCTTAGTTACTGTTTCTTTTTTATCGCCTAGTTCGATAATACGTTGTGTAACTAATTTAATGTCTTCTTGATTTAATTTCAAACCCAACTCTTGTAAGTTCTTTTCAATATTTGCCTTGCCAGATGTTTTTCCTAAAGCATATTGTCTTTTTCTTCCAAAACGTTCTGGTAGCAAGTCATTAAAATACAAGTTGTTTTTATTATCACCATCAGCATGAATACCAGCGGTTTGTGTAAAAACATTATCGCCCACAATGGGTTTGTTAGCAGGAATACGATATCCTGTAAACGCTTCTACTAGCTTACTCACTTTGTATAACGAAGGCTCTTTTACATTGATTTCTATCTCAGGCATGAAATCATTGATAACAGCAACGGTGCTTTCAAGTGGTGCGTTTCCAGCGCGTTCTCCCATTCCGTTTACAGTAACATGCAAACCATGAACACCTGCTTTAAGTGCTTCCATTACGTTAGCAATGCTTAAATCATAATCATTATGAGCATGAAAGTCAAAATGAATGTTGGGGTATCTAGCGGTAATTTTAGATAAGTATTCAAAAGTATGTTCGGGTATAAGTACACCTAATGTATCGGGAAGTAATACCCTTTTTACAGGCTGTGTAGCGATAAAATCTAAATACTGAAATACATATTCAGGGGAGTTGCGCATACCGTTACTCCAATCTTCAAGATAAACATTTGTTTCAATATTGTTTTCCTTTGCTAGACTTATCGTTTTTGCAATTTCAGAAAAATGCTGTTCGGGAGTTTTTTTTAATTGATGTGTCAGGTGATTTAAAGAACCTTTAGTCAATAAGTTTTGAACTTTAGCGCCACTTTTTTTCATCCATTCGATAGAAAGACCTCCGTCAACAAAAGTCAAAACTTCGATTCGATTAGTATATCCTTTTTCTTGTGCCCATGACATGATGCCTTTTACCCCTTGAAATTCTCCTTCACTTACTCGTGCCGATGCAATTTCGATGCGGTCTACATTCAATTCTTCTAATAGTAATTGGGCAATGGTTAGTTTTTCTGCAGCAGAAAAAGACACTCCTGAGGTTTGTTCCCCATCACGAAGTGTCGTGTCCATTATTTCAATCTTTCTTTTCTCCATTATCTTATTTCTAAACCAATAGTTTTGAACTATTGTGCGGCTAGTATTCTACTTTTATTTGGAATAAACTCAATGTTATCCCTTCGTAATGCTTTGGTAATCCCTTGTATTCTGGAGTAATTACTCCTAGAAAATCAAAGCCACATTTTTGGTAATACCCTATTAATTCTTCATTATCTCCCCAAGTATCCATGCGTAAATAGTGTAGTTTCTTTTCTTTGGCAAGAGCCAATCCCCAAGTCACTATTCTTTTTACCAATTGTTGTCCTTTGAATTTTGGGTGCGTTACAATTCGATGAAAATATACCGCAGCATCAGCATTTTTTTCTTTCCAAATGCTCTCGTCTTGGAATGTGATGGCAAAAACGCAAGCAACTTCATCATCAATAATAATTTTCCACTGCCTGTTTTCTGTTATTTCGTTAAGAACCATTTTGCGGTCAAAACCCATCCAGTGTTTGTTGAACTTGGTTTTTTGATAGGCTACAGCCAAATCATAAAATTCAAAAATGCAGTCTATATCAGCGACGCTACTTGGTTCTATTTTCATCGAAATCACTACTGCTTTTAACGGATAATTAAATTGAAATGTTTAGATCAATTGCTTTTCAGCAAAAGTTACGATGTCTTCTTTGATGTTTTGCAAGTAATCAATATCGTCAAAACCGTTAACCATATTGTTCTTTTTGTATCCGTTGATGTCAAAAGATTCTTTTTCACCAGTCACTTTTAGTGTAATTGTTTGCTCTGGTAAATTGATTTCAAGCTCGGTGTTTGGATCTGCATCTATAGCTTTAAAAATAGAGGCAGCAAATTCTGGGCTTACTTGAACGGGTAAAACACCAATATTCAAACAGTTTCCTTTAAAGATGTCAGCAAAGAAAGAAGAAACTACAGCACGAAATCCGTAATCGTAAACCGCCCAAGCAGCGTGCTCACGAGAAGAACCAGAACCAAAGTTTTTTCCTCCCACAAGAATTTTTCCAGAGTAGGTTGGGTTGTTTAAAACGAAATCAGCTTTTGGAGTATCGTCTCCATTGTATCTCCAGTCTCTAAAAAGATTATCACCAAAACCTACGCGCTCAGTCGCTTTCAAGAAACGAGCTGGGATTATTTGGTCTGTATCTACGTTTTCTATTGGTAGTGGCACTGCACTACTAGTAAGTATATTGAATTTATCGTATGCCATTTTTATTTTTTTTACCGCAAAGACGCAATGGCGCAATGCTATATTACTTTTAATTTACTGCATAGGCGCAAAGGCACAATGCTATATTTTTTAAGTTTATGAAGTTTAATAGTTATTTACAAATCTTCTAAAACCATGTTTTATTAATGGAACATTAAAATTAATTAAGAACCCCATTCTTTTGTCTGCTAATTTCAAATATGAAATTAGCTGTGCTTCGTGAACTGGCAAAATCGAATCAACCGATTTTAATTCAATTATTATCTGTTCTTCAACTAGAATATCGATTTTGTATTCTTTTGACAAATTAAATCCTTTGTACTGTAGCGGAATAATAACTTGACATTCTGCTGAAATATTTCTCAACTGCAACTCTCTTAAAAGACACATTTCATATACGGATTCTAATAAACCTGGCCCCATTATTTTGTGAACCTCTAGACTAGCTAAAAATATCTCTTTTGCTAACTCCTCGTAACGGTTTATTTCCATAATTCTTTGCGTCTTTGCGCCCTTGCGGTGAAAAATTCTACATTAACTCTCTTGGATCAGTCAATTTTCCAGTAACCGCTGCTGCTGCTGCCATAATAGGAGAGGCTAACAAAGTTCTTGAACCTGGACCTTGACGACCTTCAAAGTTTCTGTTTGAGGTACTAACTGCATATTTTCCAGCGGGTACTTTATCATCATTCATCGCTAAACAAGCTGAACATCCTGGTTGACGCAATACAAATCCAGATTCTGTTAGAATGTCAAGCAAACCTTCTTCTTTAATTTGTGCTTCAACTACGTGTGATCCTGGAACCAACCATGCGGTTACGTTGTCTGCCTTTTTACGACCTTTTACAATATCAGTAAATGCTCTAAAATCTTCAATACGGCCATTTGTACAACTTCCTAAGAAAACAAAATCAATAGGTTTTCCTATCATCACATCGTCTTCATTGAAACCCATGTAGGCTAACGACTTTTTGTAAGTTTCTGCACCACCTTGTACTTGACTAGCTGTAGGGATATTTTTTGAGATACCTATTCCCATTCCAGGATTGGTACCGTAAGTGATCATTGGCTCTATGTCTGCGGCGTCGATATCTAATTCAGCATCAAATACAGCATCATCATCTGTTTTTAATGTTTTCCAGTAAGCGACTGCTTTAGTCCAGTCGTCCCCTTTTGGAGCATACAATCTGCCTTCAAGAAAGTCGAATGTTTTTTGGTCAGGAGCAATCATACCACCACGAGCACCCATTTCGATAGAAAGGTTACAAACAGTCATACGGCCTTCCATAGACATTTCTTCAAAAACATTTCCTGCATATTCAGCAAAATAACCTGTTCCACCAGAAGTAGTTAATTGAGAGATGATATATAAGGCAACATCCTTTGGTCCCACACCTTTACTTAAAGTTCCATTTACGTTGATACGCATTTTCTTTGGTTTGGGTTGCATGATACATTGTGTTGCAAGTACCATTTCAACCTCTGAAGTTCCAATTCCAAAAGCAATTGCTCCAAAAGCACCATGCGTAGAAGTGTGTGAATCTCCACAAACAATAGTTGCTCCGGGTAAAGTAATTCCGTTTTCAGGACCTACCACGTGTACGATTCCGTTTTTAGGATCACCTAATCCCCAGTGCGAAATACCGTATTCGGCAGCATTGTCTTCTAATGCTTTTAATTGATTTGCTGATAAAGCGTCTTCAACAGGTAAGTGTTGATTAATTGTAGGTGTATTGTGATCTGCAGTTGCAAATGTTCTTTCAGGGTATAAAACAGATACATTTCTAGATTTTAATCCTAAAAATGCAACTGGGCTGGTAACCTCATGTATGAAATGACGGTCAATAAAAAACACATCTGGTCCATCTTCAATTTTACGTACAACATGTGCGTCCCATACTTTGTCAAATAATGTCTTACTCATTTTATTAATTTTAAATTGTAATTTTTACAATAGCGGCTCTTCTAGCTTTTGCAATAGAAAACAAAATTAGAAAAAGGGACCAAAGTGTCAATTTCGATATTTCATTTTATACGATACCCAAAACTAATTTATACGCGACACATCTTCTAGTTTATAAAAGCTTGGATTAATTATTCGAATTAGAATAAAATAAAAACTACCGTTAGTGCCATCGTTTGTAATCTAGGTTCTCATTAGGTTTTTGAGAAATTGGTAACTGATGCGTAATTCTAAGGGGCTTAATTGTCATATTGATGAGGATAGGATAAGATAATTGGGTTATTCGCAATCAATTTTTATTTTTATTCGATTAAAAAAAGCAATTAATAATAGTGTAAGTTGTGTCTTGAGTTCGTATTTTATGTGAATTATTACGTCTAAAGATTACGACATCCAAAAAAAATATCAATTAAAATCACCGTCTGTTTTTGCATTGGCAAGGAATAGTAATCGCTAGCATTTTTATTCGGAGTATTTTGTGTTAATGTCTTTTAGATGTCTAAATTATAACTAAAATTTCCCTAAATTTGAAGTTCAATTTTTTGAAAATCATTCTAACTATAATATGCTATAAACCAGTTAAATGCACAGCTCAAACCTGTTGTTTGAGTTCCCTAATTTTTCAATAGGGCTGGGGAGAGGAAGCCTATGTACTTAATATTCGATACTGAAACTACAGGATTACCAAAACGCTGGGATGCACCCATAACTGACTCAGACAACTGGCCACGTTGCATACAAATTGCGTGGCAGCTGCATGACGAAATGGGAAAGCTAATCGAGCACCAAGATTACTTAGTTAAACCTGAAGGATTTAATATTCCCTATGATGCCGAGCGTATTCACGGAATCTCTACAGAGCTAGCTGCTGCTGAAGGAATTTCTCTATCAGAAGTTTTAGAGAAATTCAATGTGGCTCTCGCTAAATCTAAATTTATTGTGGGTCAAAATTTAGGTTTTGATGTCAACATTATGGGCGCAGAGTTTCACCGTATGGGGGTAGATTCTCCTATGGCGGCTATGCCTGTTCTCGATACATGTACAGAGGTTACTGCTAAGTTATTGCAATTACCTGGAGGTCGTGGAGGTAAATTTAAATTACCAACATTAACAGAACTGCACCAATATTTATTTAATAAACCTTTCTCTGAAGCGCACAATGCAACTGCAGATGTTGAGGCAACGACACGTTGTTTTTTAGAGTTAATCAGGAGAGAGCGTTTTACAAAAGAAGAGTTAGATGTTCCTGCTTCTTATTTTAGAGAATTTCAAGAGAAAAACCCTAGAGAAGTTCAGCTTATAGGATTAAAGCACATTAATTTAAAACAGGCTTCTGATCGCATACGTCAGCAACTTGGTGATACGCAAGGTGGCGGAATCTCTAAGGGAGAACTTTTAGAAAATAAAAAGGCTCTGGCTGAAGCCAAATTTGCGCATTTACACAATCATACTCAGTTTTCTGTATTGCAGTCAACGATAGGTGTAGGTCCGCTAGTAGCAGCGACTGCAAAAAATGGTTTTCCAGCAGTAGCCATGACAGATACGGCTAACATGATGGGAGCTTTCCATTTTGTAAGTGCTGTTATGAATTATAATAAATCGGCTTCCGCCAAAAATAAAGCACTAGTTGAAAGCGGAGAAGAACCCACAGAAACAGAGATTAAACCGCTTGTAGGTTGTGAGTTTAATATTTGTGAAAACCATTTAGATAAAACTAAAAAGGACAACGGATACCAAGTTGTTTTACTAGCTAAAAATAAAAAAGGGTATCATAATCTAGCCAAAATGGCTTCGATAGCTAATATTAATGGTTTTTACTATGTGCCTCGAATCGATAAAAAAATTGTCGAGCAGTACAAAGAGGATATCATGGTGCTTTCGGGAAATTTATATGGAGAGATACCAGGTAAAATTCTAAACATTGGTGAAAACCAAGCCGAAGAAGCATTGATCTGGTGGAAAGCACAGTTTGGAGATGATTTTTATCTTGAGATTATGCGTCACAATCAAGAGGATGAAAATCGCGTGAATAAAACCTTGATTGAGTTTGCTAAAAAGCATGAAGTAAAATTAATTGCTTCAAATAATACCTACTACTTAAATAAAGAAGATGCTAATGCGCACGATATTTTGCTATGTGTAAAAGATGGTGAAAAGCAAGCAACACCTATAGGGCGTGGTCGTGGCTATCGTTATGGTTTGCCTAATCAGGAATATTATTACAAGTCAGGTGATGAGATGAAAAAACTCTTTGCTGATTTGCCTGATGCAATTATCAATATTCAAGAAATTGTTGATAAGGTCGAAATCTACTCACTCTATCGTGATGTATTACTTCCTAAATATGATATTCCGCAAGAATTTGTAAACCCCGAAGATGATGCTGATAATGGTGTAAGAGGGGAGAATGCCTATTTAAGACACCTAACGATGGAAGGTGCAAAGAAGCGATATGGTGAAATCACTGAGTCTATTCAAGAGCGACTGGATTTTGAGTTGTTAACGATTTCCAACTCTGGTTATCCGGGGTATTTCTTGATTGTACAGGATTTTATTGCTAAGGCTAGAGAGATGGATGTTTCTGTAGGTCCTGGGCGTGGATCGGCAGCGGGATCTGCTGTTGCATATTGTTTGAAAATCACCAATATTGATCCTATTAAATATGATTTGCTTTTTGAGCGTTTCTTAAATCCCGATCGTGTGTCCATGCCCGATATTGATATTGACTTTGATGACGAAGGTCGTGGTCGTGTTATGGATTATGTAATCAATAAGTATGGAGCTAATCAAGTTGCCCAAATTATCACTTATGGTAAAATGGCAACCAAATCAGCAATTAGAGATACGGCGCGTGTACTGGATTTGCCGTTGTTTGAAGCAGATAGAATAGCCAAATTAATTCCGGCGATGATGCCGTCTAAGTGGAATCTAGCGCGTTTTATTTCTGAAAAAGAAGAAGATGTTAAAAAAGCATTGCGATCTGATGAGTTTGATAATGTAAAAGAATTGATTGCAATTGCAAATTCAGATGAGCTAGCGGGAGAAACAATTCAACAAGCGAAGATTCTAGAAGGATCGATGCGTAATACAGGTATCCATGCTTGTGGGGTGATTATTACCCCATCAGATATTACCAACTTTGTTCCGGTAACTACTGCAAAAGATTCTGATTTATATGTAACCCAGTTTGACAACTCGGTTGCGGAGAGTGCGGGATTATTAAAGATGGACTTCTTGGGTTTGAAAACCCTTACCTTGATAAAAGATACCGTTAAACTGGTAAAATATAGAAACAACATCGATTTGAATCCGGATGAGTTTCCTATTGATGATGTAAAAACATACGAATTATTCCAGCGCGGAGAGACAGTTGGAATTTTTCAATATGAATCACCCGGAATGCAAAAATACATGAAGGACTTAAAGCCTACTGTTTTTGGGGATTTAATTGCAATGAATGCCTTGTACCGTCCAGGCCCGCTAGAGTATATTCCTTCTTTTGTTCGAAGAAAAAACGGAGAAGAGGAAATTAAATACGATCTAGATGCCTGTGAGGAATACCTAGGGGAAACTTACGGGATTACAGTGTACCAAGAGCAGGTGATGCTTTTGTCTCAGTCCTTAGCTGATTTTACTAAGGGTGAGGCCGATGTATTGCGTAAAGCGATGGGTAAGAAGCAAAAGGAGGTACTTGATAAGATGAAACCTAAGTTTGTTGAACAAGCTGCCGCAAAAGGGCATGATGCTAAGGTGTTAGAGAAAATCTGGAAAGACTGGGAAGCCTTTGCTAGTTATGCCTTTAATAAATCGCACTCTACATGCTATGCTTGGATTGCATACCAAACTGCTTATTTAAAAGCACATTATCCTGCAGAATATATGGCAGCGGTACTTTCTAATAACATGAATGATATCAAGCAGGTTACTTTCTTTATGGAAGAATGTAAGCGCATGGGATTACAAGTTCTAGGACCTGATGTAAATGAATCCTTCTATAAATTTACGGTAAATGATGATTATGCAGTCCGTTTTGGGATGGGAGCAATTAGAGGTGTGGGTCAAGGAGCGGTAAACACGATTGTAGAAAACAGAAAAGACGGAAAATATAAGTCGGTTTTTGATTTAACTAAGCGTATCGACTTGCGCGCAGCTAATAAAAAAGCACTAGAGAACTTAATACTTGCTGGTGGTTTTGATTCTTTTGAAGGTACATTACGCTCGCAATATTTTCATGATGACGGCGACGGAATCACATTCTACGAAAAAGCGATAAAATACGGTGCCAAATTTCAAGAAAATGAAAACAGCTCCCAAGTAAGTTTGTTTGGTGAAGCTAGTGATGTTCAAATTGAAGAGCCTGTGGTGCCACCGTGTGAAGACTGGAGCACCATGGAAAAACTGGCTAAAGAGAAAGAGGTAGTTGGGATCTATATTTCTGGGCATCCGCTGGACGATTATAGATTCGAAATGAAATATTTTTGTAACGCCAAATTAGAAGCGCTTAAAAATTTAGATCTGCATGTAGGTAAAAGTTTGACTTTTGGGGGTATTATCAACAATGTGCAACACCGTGTAGCTAAAAACGGAAAAGGCTGGGGGATATTCACACTTGAAGGATATGACGAGAGTTATGAGTTCAAAATCTTTGGTGAGGATTATTTAAAATTTAGACATTTCTTTATTCAAAATAATTTTACGTTCATGAAGGTGCTTGTAAAAGAAGGATGGGTGAATCAAGATACTGGTAAAAAAAGTGATCCTAGAATACAATTTATGCTGGTACAATACCTGCAAGATGTTTTAGATGATTTTGCTAAAAAGCTTGTGGTCTTGTTAAACATCAACGATCTAGATAAAGAGGTAATTCACAGATTAAGTCATTTATTTCTCGAAAACAAAGGTGATAACCAAGTTACATTTGAGGTTATGGAGCTAGAAACAATCAAGAAACTGGTTGAGGAAGAGTCTGAAACTCTAGAGAGTGACGGGGACGATTTTAATGATGATGCTATGGAAGGCGAAACTGCTACTGCGGTTACCGTTACAGAGGTTGAGGAAATTAAAGTGGTTACTAAATTAACGATGCCAAGTAGGCGATTGAAAATTAAAATTTCTAATGAGTTACTGATTGCTTTAGAGAAAATGCAAATTAACTTTAAGTTAAATTAAAAGCATCCTATTGCTAAACAAAATAGAGATGATTTTTGACGAATGAAAACGATGTAGTTTGACTGTTTCGCTACTGTTTCAGGCGTTTTTTATCGAATTAGCTACTTAAAATTAACATTTTTTTTAGAATGCTAATGTTAATTTTTATAAGCTAAAGCATTGATTTTGTTATGCATGCATAACATTGGTCATTTGCTGTTCACATTTAATTAGCAAAACTGATAAACTGTGATTTAAAATTATATAAGTTTGTAGTAAGACAATTAACAAAAAACTAACTTCTATTAAGATTAATGATTATGAAAAAGAACTTGTTTATATTAGGAATGATGGCTTGCTCAATGACTATGTTAGGGCAATCAAAAGATGATTCAACTGATAAAGGATATTACCTTAAACTTGGTGGATCTTATTTTTTGCAAACAGCAGCAACGGAGTTTCCAGTAGTTTCTGGATCATTACCTAATACTGATGTTTATGCAGCAAATGGAACAACGCTACTTTCTAGAGAAACTAATCATGGTTCGTTTGGTGAAGGTTTTAGAACTGGAATTACTGGAGGATACCGTTTTAATGCAAGAATAGGTGTTGAGGTAGGAGTAAACTACTTTAAGAGTAGTAGTAAGACTATGGTTGAAACTACAAATAGATTAATTGCTGCAGGTCCAGTATTTGTTACTGGAAATGCTATAGGAACAATATCTGCTTTTGATGTTGCGCCAGCAGTAGTTTTGTTCTTAGGAGAAGCTAATGGGTTCGAACCGTACACTAAAGTAGGAGTTATTGTTCCTGTTCACGGAGATTTAGAAATTGAAACGACTAGAAAATATACTACTCCAGTAGGAGTTGTAGACGCTTTCACTGTAGAAAAAGTTTTACCTAATCCTACTGTAGGTTTTATGGCTGTTGTAGGGACAACTTATAAATTAGGAAAAAAGATTTCTGTTTATGGAGAATTAGAATACCGTAACTTTACTGTACATGGTAAGTCTAAGGAAACAAAATCGTATACTGAAAATGGTGTAGATCAATTAAATTCAACTACTTCATTCCGTGATGGTTCTTACGCAGAAAATCACGTTAATTATGTAGAGAAAATTGATTCAAATTCTAACAGTAAAGTGACAAATTCAGCTGGTTTTGATAGATCAAAATCTGCAGATGATATTAGTTCATACGTAGGGATTAGTGGTCTAGGATTGACTCTTGGATTGAAATACACGCTATAATAGCTAAATAATAGATACTATATATGAAAGACCTTCTTAATTGAAGGTCTTTTTTTTGTTTTATATATTTTGTGATTAAGAATTTGCATCATCATAATAGCTACAGTGTCTTATTTAATGATGTATGCTTTGTAGTTGTTGATTTAGTTAGTAGGAGACTGGTCTTTAAATAGCGATATTGTGCTGGTTAAAGCTGATTGAAGGGGTTTGTATTTTCTATAATTTTGATTTCTTTAATAGTTTTTTACAATACATTTATAATCAAAACTAATTCACAAATAGTGCACAATCTGTTTTTAATTTCTAAATTTGTATTCTAGTTTAACAATAGGTTAAAACAGTAAACATTAAATATAGATATTATGGCATTAGCAATAACAGACGCTACTTTTGAAGAAGTAGTTTTGAAATCAGATAAACCGGTAATGGTAGATTTTTGGGCAGCATGGTGTGGACCTTGTAGAATGGTAGGACCAATCATTGACGAATTAAGTACTGAATATGACGGAAAAGTTGTAGTTGGTAAAGTTGATGTTGACGCTAACCAAGAATTTGCTGCAAAATACGGAGTGAGAAACATCCCTACAGTATTGGTTTTTCATAACGGAGAAGTAGTAGGTAAGCAAGTAGGAGTAGCTCCTAAGCAAACTTACGCTGATAGTTTAGACGCGTTGTTGTAATCGTAAGATTATAATTTATATATGATCTGATTAATTCAGATTAAAAAGGTTTGACGTAAGTCAAACCTTTTTTTTATTTTTATACCTTACTAATATTTGTATCTAATGAAAATAGTGCTGTCATTACTCCTAACTTGTTTATTACTGCTGTCTGTACAAGTCAATAGTCAAGTTAAACTTACTACTGGAATCTCTAAGGAGCTAGCTGAATTTCGTAAAGGGCAAGTTACTGATATTAGTTATGCGCTCTCGTTTGATATTCCAATAGAGAAATCAAAGAATATTCCAGCGACACTTGCTTTAGAATTTAAATTAAAAATAGTGAAATCACCGCTGTTTTTAGATTTTAATGAAAGTACAGAGAATGTAAAAAGCGTAACCGTTAACGGGAAAAGAATACCTATCATTCATGAAAAAGAGCATGTAATAATTGCTAGCTCATTTTTAAAGTCAGATAAAAACACGATTCAAATTGATTTCATCGCTGGAAATGCTTCCCTAAATAGAAATGATGATTACTTGTATACATTATTAGTGCCAGATCGAGCAAGCACTGTTTTTCCATGTTTTGATCAACCTGATCTTAAAGCTAAGTATTCACTGTCCCTAAAAGTACCTGCGTCTTGGACTGTTCTTGCTGGAGCTAAAGTGGCTAGCCAAGCACAGGATGGTGATTTTACTAAATATGTATTCGAACAATCAGATTTAATGAGTACTTATTTATTTTCCTTTGTAGCGGGAGATTTTAAAGCGTTGACTCAAAACGGAACTAATTTTCCAATGAAAATGCTATATCGTGAAAATGACCAAGAAAAAATTAACGCCAGTAAAGCACCTATTTTTAATTTGCATCAGCAAGCGATTTCGTTCTTAGAACAGTACACTAAGTATCCGTTTCCTTTTAATAAAATGGATTTTGCTTCTATACCTGGTTTTCAGTACGGTGGTATGGAGCATGTAGGAGCCATTCAATATAAAGAAGCTTCCTTGTTTTTAGATAGCAGTGCGACCGATAGCGATAAACTAAACCGCGGCAAACTAATCGCTCATGAAACTTCTCATATGTGGTTTGGTGATTTAGTGACGATGAAATGGTTTGATGACGTGTGGATGAAGGAAGTTTTTGCAAATTTCATGGCCGACAAAATAATGAATCCCGCTTTTCCTGAAGTAAATCACAATCTTCAATTCTTTACAGGACATTACCCTGCTGCCTATGCTGAGGATCGCACAGAAGGAACCCATCCTATAAAACAAGAGTTAGCTAATTTAAAAAATGCTGGTTCGCTATACGGTAATATTATTTACCATAAAGCACCTATCATGATGCGACAGTTAGAGGCAATTATGGGTGCCGAATCTTTCAAAAAAGGGATTCAGCGCTACATAACTAAATTTGCAAACAACAATGCTAGTTGGTCAGACCTGGTTACTATTTTAGACGAAGAGACTTCTGTCGATTTAAAAAGATGGAGTGAAGTCTGGGTTAACGAATCTAGTAGAGCATTATTTACTGAGGATATTAGCTATAGTATAGACAATAAAATAACCAAATTCAATCTCCATCAAAGTGCAGAGGATGGGTCTGATAAAGTCTGGCCTCAAGTTTTTGAAATCGCTTTAGTCTATGCGGATAGTACAAAGGTTGTTAAAGTAAATATCGATCGTAAAACGACTAGTTTGAAAGATTTGCTGGGCTTAGAGAAACCGCGCTACATTATTTACAACTATGATGGTTTTGGCTATGGTGTTTTTCCTATTAGTATGGAAGCTATTACTGCTATTGATACGTGTAAAGATGATGTGGCTCGAGCTGCTGTTTTAGTGAATATTTATGAGAATATTTTAAACGGTACTGTAGATGTAGGGGTTGGTTTCAACTGTTTTTTAAATGCACTACAAAAAGAGAAAAATGAATTGGTTGCAACTGTACTTGTGGACCAATTAAAATCAATATACTGGAACTATTTTACTGTCGGGCAACAACTGCAGTTTCAAGAGAACAGCTTGCAGTTGGTTTTTAATCGAATGCAAGATGAAATCCCTTCAAATGTGAAGAAAACCTTATTCAGTCTATATCAAAATTTAGGGTATAACGCTTCCGCTAAAGAAACGCTGTACCAAATTTGGAACAAAAAATTAGTGATTCCCAATTTAAAACTCAACGAAGACGATTACACGGCTTTGGCCATGAATTTAATCATTTTTAAACATGCTAAGGAAGCGGAAATTATTGAAGCAACTAAGATTTCGATAAAAAACCCTGATAAGCTTAAGCGATTTGTGTATTTATTACCTTCATTATCAAACGATGTTGTTATTAGAGATACTTTTATGGAGTCATTGCGAGCTAAAGAAAATAGAGAAAAGGAATCCTGGGTGCAATCAGCATTAGCTATTGTTCATCATTCCTTACGGCAAGATGTTTCTTATAAGTATTTAAAGCAGTGCTTAGAAATGACCGAAGAAATTCAGTTAACAGGAGATATCTTTTTTCCAAAAGGCTGGTTGAATAATTCAATAGGTCGATATAGTAGTAAGAATGCCTTAGCTGTTTTAGAACAATTTCTAAATGACAATCCAGATTTTAGTCCCATATTAAAAAGGAAATTGTTACAGGCTACGGATGATTTATACCGCTGCCAACAAATTAAAAACCAAGTAAAATGAGTATTGCATCAGAGGCAGAGAAGATTTCAAGTTTTAATAGTCTTGAGTTAATAGCAAACCAGATCGTTGAAGGTTTTATTTCGGGCATGCATAAAAGCCCGTTCCATGGTTTCTCGGCAGAATTTGCAGAACACAAACTATATAATGTAGGAGAAAGTACCAGGCATATCGATTGGAAGCTTTTTGCAAAGACAGATCGTTTATATACAAAGTGCTTCGAAGAGGAGACTAACATGCGTTGCCACATTATTATTGATAATTCGGCTTCAATGCATTATCCCGTTCTCAATAAGGAGCAGCGTTTTTATGAAAGTAAAATAGGGTTTTCGGTCTTGGCTGCTGCGGTTATGATGAGTTTGCTAAAAAAACAGCGAGATGCTGTGGGGTTAAGCGTGTTTTCAGATAGCTATGAGTATTATGCTCCAGAAAAAGGGAGTGATCGTCATCATAGAATGTTGCTGAATACTATGGAGAAAGTGTTGCAAGACAACAACACTAAAGCTAAAACAGATACAGTGACGTATTTGCATCAGATAGCACAAAAAATTCACCGCCGTTCTATGATCGTCCTTTTTACTGATATGTTTCAAGAAGAGGAAGAAGAAAGGTTATTTGCAGCATTGCAGCATCTCAAGCACAACAAACATAAGGTGGTGTTGTTTCATGTAATTGATAAAGAGACTGAAGCTCAATTTGACTTTGCAAACAGTCCAAAAAAGTTTATAGATGTCGAATCTGGGGAGCAAGTGTCATTATATGCTAGTAATGTAAAAGAGGAATATGAAAAAGAGCAGACTAAGTACTTTAAAAGACTATCGTTAATTTGTGCTCAAAACCAAATAAAGTATGTTCCAGTTTCGGTAAGTGATAATTTTGAAAATATAATGGTGACTTATTTAGTTGAAAGACAAAACTTTGGTTAAAATTCTTAATTATTTTTTAATATTTTTTATAAAAAAGGTTGTGTAATTCGAATTCTGTTGTATCTTTGCCACCGCAATAGAGCAGTGGGTCTGGTAGTTCAGTTGGTTAGAATACCTGCCTGTCACGCAGGGGGTCGCGGGTTCGAGTCCCGTCCAGACCGCAATATTGGGGAAGCCTTTCTTAACAGAGAGGCTTTTTTGCCCCATAAGGTTTTTAAGATTAGTTGTGTTGTTTGGTCGAGTTGGTAGCAATGAGACCGGGTTTAGTAGTTAGACCAATGAAAAGCTTTCCACTTTATTGTGGATGGCTTTTTTGATTTAAAGGCACTTTGCTTTTAATCGTTTTTGTATTTTCTTCTTACGGTTGCTCATTTCTATGTGAGTAGTATTGTTTTAAATTTTCATTTGTTTCACCCTGTAGTTATGGTAGTTCTTAAATTTGTTTCAGGAGCTATTTCCTGCTATACGTTACAATCTTTTATATCTACTCGATTACCATCGAGTAGGTATAAAAGGATTTCCACTGCTATCAGGGCTAGGCTTGGGTGGTTATAAGTATATTAGGTTTCTCTATTAATATATTGATAACCGTTGAGTGTTTAGAAACGAAGTTAAGAAGTGTTTGATTCATTAAGTCATATATTGAGTGCGATTGAATCTTTAATTCGCCTAATTAGGTGGAGACTTTACCTTTTAACCTCTTGATTAATCCTACAAACCACAAAACAACTCTTTTTGAGCTAATGTCAAATACTACATTTCCAGCTTATTAAAATCAGGTTTAAAAATAAAACAAATAAAAGCGGTTTTGGGGTATTGTTTATAGGTTTAAACTACCTACTTTTGCACCCGCAACAGCGCATAAGTTCTTTACATGATGGCAAGCAAAACGAGAAGAGTTAAAAATTTATTTTCAAATTATTTTCAAAAAAAGCTTGTGGTAATTAAAAGAATTTATTACTTTTGCACCCGCTTCGAGAAACATGTTTAACATGCTAACGAGGCGAGAAATAAGATAAGAACACGTTCCTAGACATATTGAATTGAC
>NZ_JABSNL010000014.1 GCF_013294025.1 Flavobacterium aeripolare | reverse complement strand
GCGATTCTATTACTCTTATTCTTTTGTTCTAACATCTCTGTTAAAACGGCTGTCAATTCAATATGTCTAGGAACGTGTTCTTATCTTATTTCTCGTCTCGTTAGCATGTTAAACATGTTTCTAGAAGCGGGTGCAAAAGTAATAAACTCTTTTAATTACCACAAGCTTTTTTTGAAAATAATTTGAAAATAAATTTTCAACTCTTTTCGGTTTGCTTGCCATCATGTAAAGAACTTATGCGCTGTTGCGGGTGCAAAAGTAGGTAGTTTAAACCAATAAACAATACCCCAAAACCGCTTTTATTTGTTTTATTTTTAACTTAATCTTTAATACACTAAAAATGTAGCTTTTACACAAGGAAATAATTTGCGGCATTTTCTGGTTTGTAAGTAATATCTAGTACGCAGTGGCCTTTTTCAATTTTCAATTGGCTCTGAGCAGCTCGAAATATCCTCTCCCCGACCCTCTCCAAAGGAGAGGGAGACTTGACGGATTTATATTGTAGAATGTCTATTGTGTTTTCTATCACATCAAATATATAAATAGTAACGTATTACCCTCTCCCCGGCCCTCTTCAAAGGAGAGGGAGACTTGACGGATTTATATTGTGTTTTTGTATCTCGGTTTGTATTGTGGCTCTATATCATGAAACACTTTACTAAACATCTTATATAACAGAACCCTCGAATTATCTTACTGTTATAAATATGTATACTGAATCTAAAAGATAGACATAGCTACAATACGCTACCCGAACGCCTATTAAAGAAAGGGAGGCTTGACGGATTTATAGCGGGATTTTTATAGTAGGTAACACTTTATGATTCTCACAAGACATAATTAACTAGAGATCTAATTAACTATTTTAGTGATACCACATATTTCCAAAATTTAAAACTAAATAGCTCAATCCCTTTAGAAGGCAGATCTCTAAAAAAATGATTCAGAACATATATTTACACTATATATAGGAGTGAAGATAAATTTTGAAATAGAAATACTATCAATAGCACTTAACCTAGCCCTGATAGAAGTGGAAATCCTCCTGAATTCAGGAGATGATAATCGAGAGAATTCAGGAGATTGTAGCGGATAGCAGGAAATAGCTCCTAAAAATCAATTATTAAAAACATTAATCGTAGCGTATTGCTTTAACAGGAGATATTTTAGTGATAATGTAAGAAGGAATTAGCAACACTAAAAAACAAATCACAATTGTAAGCAAATTTAATATAAGAATATAACCAAAGTTTATATAAACAGGTGCTTGATCTACATAATAACTTTCTGGATTGAGCTTGATTACTCCAAAATACTGTTGGATTAGCAAAATAGTCAATCCAATTAAATTACCCCAAAATAATCCACGGAAAATCAAATACGATGCATTGTACAAAAACACTTTTCTAACAGTCCAGTTACTAGCACCTAGCGCTTTTAATATCCCAATCATTTGCGTTCTTTCTAGAATGAGCACTAATAACGCTACAACCATATTAATTGTAGCAACGACAATCATCACTACTAAAATCACAATTATATTAAAATCGAACAACTGCAACCATTCAAAGATATAACTATACTTTTCTATAATGGTTTTAGTATCTAAGGTAGAACCTGTTTGCTCATATACTTGTTCACCGACTTCTTTTATTTTATCAAAATCTTTTACAAAAACCTCAAATGCCCCAACTTGATCTGGCTTCCACTTATTTATACGCTGGATATGACGTATATCACCTACTATGTATGTCGCATCAAATTCTTGAAAACCAGAATTAAAAATCCCAGTTATTTTAAACCTACGAATATTAGGCAATTTATTCTCACCCTCTTTCATAAAGAAGGTATTAAAAGCATCTCCAACTTTTAATTTTAAGCGATTTGCTAAAAACTGAGAAATCACTACTTCCTCATTTAGATTCTGGCCATAATCAGGTAACCTACCAGCTACTAGATATTCTTTAATATTGTCCCACCTATAATCAGCACCTACTCCTTTAAAAATAATTCCTTCAAAAGCTGTTTCAGTTCTAATAATACCCGCTTTACTTGCGATAGCTTGAATATGATCAACCCCAGAAACACTTTTAAAAACTGGATAAAAGGATTGGTTGGTAGAAATTGGTGTTAATGTGGCTTCAGACTGATTATTATCGAAGTTGGAAATTATAATGTGTCCATTAAAAGCAGCAATTTTTTCGCGAATCTTCTGTTGCAAACCAATACCCGTTGCTACAGAGATAATCATCATGATCATTCCTATAGCGATTGCAGCAATAGCAATTTTTATAATTGGAGCAGATATACTACTTTTATAATCTTTTGCTGTTACTAGTCTTTTTGCGATAAAATATTCTAAATTCAATTTAATTGCGTTTCTAATTTGGTTCAAAAATACAGCTAAAACACGAATTACACTAACTTATTCTACACTACCTAAAATGAATTTACTACTAAAAAAAATAGCCTTAGCGATTACTCCACTTGCAGTTGTTATTGCCTGCTCTAGTTTTAGCAAACCTACCAAAATTTCAAAATCTATTGATTCAACCCTCTCAATAACAAATAATGATTTTACTGACACTACAGCAGTTCACAAAAACAAGATCGCAAGCATAGCAACTGGGGCTGATAATTACAATGATTATCTACCTTTACTTGAAAATAAAAATGTGGGTATCGTAACCAATCAATCAGGCATTTTATCCAATAAAACACACATAGTAGATTTTTTACTTTCGAAAGAAATAAAACTGAAACTGATTTTTGCACCTGAGCATGGTTTTAGAGGAACAGCAGATGCAGGTGAACACATTATAGATGGAAAGGATGCTAAAACAGGATTATCAATTATATCATTATACGGAAACAATAAAAAACCAAAGTCAGAGCAATTAGAAGGAATCGACATGATGGTTTTTGATTTGCAAGATGTGGGCGCAAGATTCTACACTTATATTTCGTCACTACATTACATTATGGAAGCATGTGCTGAAAAAAACATCCAACTTATTGTACTAGATCGACCAAATCCAAATGGCGGTATTATTGACGGACCCATTTTAGAAAAAACCTACACCAGTTTTGTAGGAATGCATCCTATACCACTACTGCATGGTATGACAATAGGTGAGTATGCACAAATGATCAACGGTGAAAAATGGTTAAAAAATGCGATACAGTGCAAACTAACCGTCATCAAGTGTGCCAATTACAGCAGAGACCTGCCATACAGTTTACCTGTTAAACCATCGCCCAACCTACCTAACGACCAATCAATTAATTTATACGCAAGTTTGTGCTTATTTGAAGGAACAAATGTAAGTGTAGGCAGAGGTACAGAAAAACAGTTCCAAATTTATGGCTCTCCATATCTACCCAAATCAAATTTTGAGTTTAAACCTGAACCTAACTTAGGCGCTACAAATCCCACTTACAACGGCATTAGATGTTACGGTGAGGATTTATCGGCTGTAGCCAAAGTAAATCGTATTGAATTAAAATGGATTATCAAGGCATACGGGACAACCTCAGATAAATCAAAATTCTTTAATTCCTTTTTCACAAAATTAGCTGGAACTAGAAAGTTACAACAACAAATTGAAAGCAATACCTCAGAAGAATCAATAAGATTGAGCTGGCAAGAAGGACTAACAAACTTTAAAATCAAGAGAGCAAAATACCTACTATACAAGTAATACTATAACGGTAATTTTTTCTTCATCTCTTCAACAATATTGAATGCAGCAGGACAAATAGCAACATTTATTAAGGTAAGATCTGTGATTTGCTGAAACTTTTTTCTATCTGTGTGTGGAAATTCGCGACAAGCCTTAGGCCTAACATCATAAATCATGCATTCATTTTCATGATCTAGAAAAGTACAAGGTACAGATTGCAACACATAATCCTTATCCTCATCAATGCGTAAATGCTGTTCAATAAACTGCTGTGGTTTTTGACGCAAATATTTAGATATACGCTCAATATCTGCAAGTGTAAATAGTGGACCTGTTGTTTTGCAGCAATTGGCACACTTTAAACAATCAGTTTTTTTAAACTCGGCGTCATGAATATCTTGCATAACGTAATCTAAATTCTTAGGAGTTTTCTTTTTAAGCTTGTCAAAATACTTTTTGTTTTCGATATGTGTATCTTTGGCTAGTTTTCCGAGTTCGTTCAATGAAGGTTTCAAATGTTGTGTTTTTGTTTTGAGCAAAATTACTTAATTTAAAACTATGTTCTACGAATAATCTATTTTGAATTTGACACTCTAATTATGAAAGACCTTTTTGGCAAAGCCATTCTCGATTACCAAACCAATAATCAACCAGAAAACCTACTAACAGAAACAACTATATCTGAAGAGGACGAGATGGATGTTAGTTATCTTTTTCGAAAGTACAGCGACATGCCACAAATAGAGCAAAGAGCACTTAGTCTCGCACGAGGAAAAGTTCTCGATATAGGTTGTGGAGCAGGAAGTCATAGCCTGTACTTACAAAATGAAGCAAAACTTGATGTTACCGCAGTTGATATTTCGACAAATGCTATTACCGCATGCACCTTAAGAGGCATCCAAAAAGCCCGAGTACAAGATTTCATGACTATTAAAGATGAGAAATTTGACACTATCTTATTACTGATGAATGGCACTGGAATATGCGGACAGTTAAAGAAACTACCTCAATTCTTACAGCAATTAAAATCACTTCTAAACCCCGACGGACAAATCCTTATCGATAGCTCTGACCTAATATATATGTTTGATGAAGATGAAGACGGTGGTAAATGGATACCTTCTAAAAATGAATACTATGGTGAACTTAGCTTTAAAATCTCATATAAAGGCGAAACGGAAGAATCGTTAGACTGGCTTTATCTGGACTACAATACACTACAAAATGCAGCTTTTGACAATGGATTAAAATCCGAACTAGTAACGGAAGGAGAAAATTATGATTACTTAGCTAAGCTGTCTATTTAAGTTTTATCTATAATGTACAAATCAATGAAATAGACATCAATCAAAACTAAGCTATAAATAGCACCGAATAGTTTACATGTAAGTAAATTGAAAAAGCCAAGTAGAAAATATCTACTTGGCTTTTTTAGTTATATTGTAACTATTAATTTTACATATATTTAGACATTAATGTCTGCAATCCAGCTCCCCAAGTTTGAGAAACTGACATTATTTTTTGTGTAAATACTCCCATGTTACCGCTCATTTTTTTTCCTACAGGACTTTCATAAAACGCTATCATATCATTGATATCTTTCTCAGTGTACATGTTAATGTATACATCAGCCATAGAATCATATAATGCTGGCAACGTAGCATCAAATTCTTTGATAAAATCTGCTTGCTTTGCAGTAGGGATCATTTGAAGAACTTGTTCTTGAGCCACTTTAATAGATAAATCACTACCACTTAAGGTAATCAATTTCATAACCTGAGCTTTTGTTGGTGCAGATTGTGCGAAACCAAGATTAATTGCAAAAACCACAAAGGTCATTAAAAATACTTTTTTCATAATAAGTTTATTTATAGTTTGATTTAGTTAAGCGAATATACAATATAATTATAAGTTTTTACCTATGGAATATTCAAATATTTATGCGTTTGTAGAGATACTCTCCACTTGGGATTATTCATAACATAGTCCACAATTAAAGGAGTCATCTCTTCTTTTTTACTCCATTCAGGTTGAAGAAACAATATCGCATTAGAATTTACTAAAGCAGCTTGCTCCTCAGCAAAAATAAAATCATGTTTATTATGAATAATAACTTTTAGTTCGTGCGCACTCGCATAAACGGTCTCTGTGGGTAGTTTATTTTTTTTAGGTGAAAGGCAAATCCAGTCCCATGTTCCTGATAAGGCATATGCTCCAGAAGTTTCAATATGAACCTTTCTATTATTCTCTTTTAATTTTTTGGTAAGCAACGTCATGTCCCACATCAAAGGCTCTCCGCCTGTTACAACAACCGTTTCTGCATACTTACTCGCATTAGCAACTATCAAATCTAATGCTGTAGGCGGGTGTAATTCTGCATTCCAGCTCTCCTTTACATCACACCAATGGCATCCAACATCGCATCCCCCTATTCTAATAAAGTAAGCGGCCGTACCTGTATGATAGCCCTCACCTTGAATGGTATAGAATTCTTCCATTAATGGCAACATTGCCCCTTTATTAACTTCTAACTGTATTTCTTTTGATAACATTTTTTCAATTTAAAGTGCAAAGATAACTAAATAAAAATCGAGAGAATAAAAATCCCGAACAGACTTACTGTTAAAACAAAAAACCCGATAGCAGCGCTATCGGGTTTTAAGTAATTTACTATTTTTTATTTGTTCAAAATCCCTAAAGATTGTGTAGCGTAACCGTTTGTTGGGTCAAGCGCTAATGTTTTTTGGAAAAACTCTTTAGCTTTAGGTTTATCAAAGTTAGCGTATCCTGCAGCCATTGTATTGTAACATTCGATCAATTTAGCTTTTACCGCTGGCTTAGCTAATTCTTCTGGACCTTTTTTAGTTACAATATCAATATACTGTTGGTAGTACATGATCATTGCTTTATCATCACCTAATAAACTATTTGTTCTTGCACGAGACAAGTACACATCTTGCGTATCTGGAGAAGCTGTAATTACATTTCCATAAGCAATATCAGCTTTTTTCAATGCTACTGTATCTTTAACAGCATCTGCACCAGCGTTATCAAAATAAATTGCATTACCTAAATAATAATTATCATACAAGAAAGTAGTTGTTTTAGGATTAGAAGTAGCGATCTCTAAGATTGCAGCTGCTTCTTTATAAAGTTTCTTTTCGTAAAGATCCTTACCTATTTCTCCTAATTCGTTTGTTACTGAGATTTCAATATCAGCAGCTTTTTTAATGTCAGCAACACCTGATTGAAATGCAGTTGGATCAATAGCACTTCCATCAGCGTTAGTACCTTTTTTGATTTTAGCTAAACCTAAATACATATAATCTAAATTGATAATCTTGTTATCCGGATTAGCAGTATAATCTTGTAAAGATTTAATTGCTACATCAACATTACCATTTTGGTATGCAGCATACCCTAGGTAACGTAAGATACGTGGATTAACTTTATCTAACTCTTTCATTTTATTAGCCTCAACTTCTAAAGCTTTGTAATCTTTAGCAAGAATCAAGAAATCAGCATGACGCATACGAGAAGCCAATGAATAATCTGTTAAAGTCATGTATTTCTCATAGTATCCAAGCGCTTTTTTCAAATATTCATCTTGTCTACCAGGAACATTTAATCCCCATAAGTAATATGTTTCAGCTAGCTCACGGTAAAGTGGACCATAATTAGGATTTGTTGCCAATACCTCGTTGTATGCAGCTACCGCTTCAGTATACGCTTTTGCACCTTTCAACAATACTCCTAATTGAACTTTTGCTCTAATAAGACTATTATCTGCTTGAAAAGCATTTCTATAATTAGAGTATGCTTGGTTTTGGTTTTTATCACCATAGTAAGCATCTCCAAAAGCTAAAAGAATTTGAGGCTCCTGACCGTTTTTCTCTTTCGCTAATTCTAAAGTAGCTAATGCACTTTTAAAATCAGGATTTGTAGAATTCATATAAGCTCTAGCTACATATTGATATTCTTCAAAATCTTTTCTTCTCATTTCTTTAATTGCAGCGCTAAAATTAGTTTTAGCAGCCGCTACATTTCCAGAATTTAAGTCGATTTGACCTAAACCGATATTATTGAAATGCGCATCATTTTTAGCAGTCAATCCTGACTGGTAGCTCATCTTTGCAGAGTCACTTACATTTTGATATAAATAAACATTTCCTAATAAGAAAAAAGCTTTTCCTTCAGAAGGATCTGATTTTACAATTGACTTCAAAGTTACCTTAGCATCTTGGTATTTTTCGGCGTCGATTTCTTTTTTAGCTTGGTCAATAGTTTGAGCATAACTAGCCGTCATTCCGGCTAAGAAAGCAACTCCTAGAATTTTAAATTTGTTCATTTTAACTTTATTTGATTTACTGTTATTCATTTTCTTTATCATTTTGGGATTTGTTCTTAAATATAAGTTTGCGTCCTGGTGTACGTTCTGGGTACAAACCTGACTTCAAAATTATCCTTTGTCCTATGTCACCAGCTACGAATGATGCAAAGCCCATTCCAAGTCCTGTGAAACCTTGACAGTTGATAATATACAAATCACGTGCCAAAGGGTAAGTTTCTTCGGCGATATTATTTTGTGTAGGTGCAATATAAGCATCTCCTTTCAATCCTTTTACGCTAATTGCTTTTATTTTTTCAACAAATTGTTTACCAGCAGCAGTTGGCTGATACAACCAGTTGATACCTATAACACCAATCATTCCATCATTTTCAGCTACAAACTTAACGACTTCTTCTGTAGTTTTAAAAGAGAACACATTTTCTTGCGGTAACTCCTTTAAACCAGACAGTTCATTTATCATTCTAACTGAGCTTGAATTAGGATTATCAAATACTAACCCTTTAATATTTTCCACTTTCTTACCGTTCATAAATGAAATAACATCTTGTAGCGCTACTAAAGTATCATTAGATGATTTGTTAGCAATTAAAGCAATTGCATCTTTTCCAATCTTTGTAATCTTAGGAAGTATTTTTCTTGCCTTAAAATTATTTATTTCGTTTTCAGTGAGCGTACGTGACAAGATAGCAATCGCTGAAGTATCATTCAAAAAGCTTTGAATAACCTCCCCTTCAGATTTTGCCATCATATTTATCTTAGCATCATACTTACTTTCAAAAATGGTTATCTCATCCTCTATAACTGGTTTGAAAGATTCATCTACTAATATCGTTGCTGTCCCTTTGAGTATCGTCTCTTTGTTTACTTTGTCATCTTTACATGAATTAAAGGAAAGAGTGACAACTGTAGCGACTACTATTAAAGCAGGTATTTTAAAGCGATTTTTCATCTATTAATCTTTATTTGCATAAATAATTCGTACAAATCTAATAAAAGAATATACGATTAATAAAACTCCAAAAGCGACCCTATACATTCTAGGCATATCTAAAGGAAATTTCTTCATAAAGATAATAAATAATCCTAAAATAAAATAAAAGACAAAAAACAAAATCCCTATAACGAGAAGAAATCGCTCTTTAGGCGATTTCTTCTGAATATTTTTTATGATATTATCCAACATTAATCTGCAGTTTGAATAGTAATTGGTAATGAATATAAAACCCTTACCGGCTTTCCATTTTGTACTCCAGGATTCCATCTTGGACATTTGTTTAGAACTCTAATCGCTTCTTTTCCTGTTCCATAACCTATATCTCTTAATACCTTGATATCTGTTAATGAACCATCTTTTTCAACTACAAAAGTTACATAAACTTTTCCTTTTAATCCTTCCTCCTCTGGTGCGCGGTAATTATCTCCTACAAATTTGTAGAATTTAGCCATACCACCAGGGAATTCTGGTTTAACCTCAATACCTGCAGTATTGTAGATTTGGTTATCATCTGCTTCAACAACTTGAGCTGGACCTTTTCCTACTGGAGCTACAGTTAAAATTGCATCTGGATCCCCTTTAATTGTTTCAGCACCAATTTTTTTCTCTTTGATCTCTACAATCTTTGGTGGCTCTTCAGTAACCTCCGCAGCTTTAGCTACAACAGGCTTAACAAACTTCACCTGATCCACTTTTGGTGGCGGTGGTGGCGGTGGTGGCGTGTTTAACTTTGGCGGCTCAACTTTCTTAGGCGGCAATTTGATAGCAGTAATTTTAACATCTTTTACTACATCATCCGTTTTAGACTCAGGTAAAAGATCTGCGATAAGCGGTGCAGCTAATGCTACAGAAAAAATTATAGCTCCCAACACAAGCGCCTTGATAGTCGTACCTCTGTTAGTCTTTCTAAGTTCATAAGCACCGTAACTTTTATTACGCCCCTCAAAAACTATATCAAGCCATTGGTTTTTTAATATATCTAATTTCATTTTTCTTAATTATTAGGTTATTAAGAAAACAAGATTACTCTTATTTTCCCTCTAACAATTTTTGTTCCTCAGGCGTAAAATCGTTAACGATTGTATAGGTAGGTACATCAGAAATAACCATCTCATCAAGAATATCAATCATGTTTTTATAACTTGATTTTTTACTTGGTTTGATAATTACTATCATACCTTTTTCTTTATCACCAGTATAACTTAATACTGACTCTTTTCTTTTAAGTATCTCTTTACGAATACCATCTCTACCATACTCCATATCTTTAGGACCAGCGATTGGAGTTTCTAATAATCCCATATAATATACAAGCTTATTATCTTTTCCTAACATTAAAGTCATTGTACGATTCTCATCAACTTTCATGTCTTTACTATCTTCCTTAGGATCTTTATCTGGCAAACCCAAACTCATCGCTTGAGGCTTAGACAACGTAGTGGTAAGCATAAAGAATGTAATTAATAAGAAGGCCAAATCTACCATGGCAGTTAAATCTACCTTTGAGTTTTGTTTTTTACTCCTTACTTTTCCACCTTTTCCGCCTCCACCGTCGCCGGTATTTAATTCAGCCATTTTAGTGTCTTTTTTTTTAATTAAAATTCATCTCCTCTCAAGCCAGTAATCAAGCTAAAGCTATTGATTTTTTGCTCTTGACAGATATCCATCACTTTACGAATTTCGTCATACTCCTCTTTTGCATCTCCCTTAATAGCGATTTGCAATTCCTTGTCATTAACTTCAATATTCGCAATTCTAGAATTGTAAATCCATTCCTTTAATTGATTGTCAGTTGAATCCATTGGAATTCCAGTTTGACCAGCTTTGTTTCTATCAGAAGATTTCATCGCGATAATTTCCTTTAGGTTAGCAATTGGAACACCAAAACCATCCATTAGAGAAAATTTAGTTTTTTCATCATCTGTAAATTCAACACCATACTTTTCACCCATAAGCTCAAGAGCTTTTTTACGAACTTCTCTACCTTTTAAGTCAAAGAAAACCATTCCTTTACCTACAGTCATTGTAGCGAAATCAGTTTCTGGTAATTTAATTTTAACAGTAGAAGCAGGAGTATCAACAGGCAATGCTTCAGGCAATTTAGCTGTAGAAGTCATTACAAAGAAGGTAAGCAAAAGGAAAGCGACATCACACATCGCTGTCATATCCGTAGACCCCGGATTTTTTTTTATTTTTATTTTAGCCATTCTTTTTGTTTTTTAATTGATATAAATAAATATCAATATAATTATTGCTTCAAACTTCCTCTGAATCTTCTGTAAGTATTTACAATAGATACAGCAGCCTCATCAATTGAGTAAGTTAAATCATCAATTTTAGATGTAAAGAAGTTGTAAGAGATAATCGCTACAGCAGAAGTACCAATACCAGTTGCAGTATTAATAAGTGCCTCAGAAATACCACTTGCAAGCGCAGCTTGGTCAGGAGTTCCAGCAGAAGCCAAAGCACCAAACGCTTTAATCATACCTGATACCGTTCCTAATAAACCAATAAGTGTCCCTAATGATACTAGAGAAGAGATAATAGTCATGTTCTTTTGTAACATTGGCATCTCTAAAGAAGTAGCTTCTTCGATCTCTTTGTGTATTGTTTCAGAAGCTTCTTCACTGTTGAATCCTTCTTTCTTAACGTCTTGATATTTAATTAACGCTGATTTAATTGCATTTGCAACTGAACCTTGTTGTTTGTCACAAGCAGCGATAGCTTCTTCAATGTTTCCACCTTTAATATCTGCTTGTACTTTTGTCATAAAAGTATCTAATTTTCCTTTTCCTGCAGCTTTAGAAATAACTGCATATCTTTCGATAGAGAAAACTAATACCATTAATAACATTCCTAATAATATTGGTACAATCGCTCCACCATGGTAAACTTGACCTAAAGTGTTTAATGGGTGTCCTGTCTCAACATTTCCTCCTTCAAAATTCGATGGATTACCCATGATGAATTTCCAAATCAATACACCAACAATAATACACGCAACAATAATCATTCCTGAAACCATTCCTCCACCGTTTGAAGTGCTTTCCTTTTTAACGTTTGCCATTTTCTTAAATTTTAATAGTTTTAAATAATTTATTTTAGTTATAATAAACTTGTAGTCCCGCAAATTTATATGTTTAGTTGAAATAAAAAAACTTTTTTTAATTTTATTCGAATTAATTTTAGTTAAAAATTAAATATCAGAAATTAATAATTGAATTATCAGTAATATCAGTAGCTAAAAGAGGGTTTTTTAAAAAAATAAAGCAATAATTTAGGAATAAATTGACAGAATAACTAAAGATTCCTCAATAAAAGTTAATTTTAAAATTTTGAATTATTGTCAGCAAATAGCGATTTAATTTACACTTAACATTAAAATAATCTCAATTAGAAAAATAATAATATATTGCAACTTGAACAACACAACCCTTATTATGCAAAGTAAAGAAGATTTTATAGAACTAATAAATAAAGGCTATTCATCTAAAGGAGAAAGCCTTATACTAGGTGGACCTATCTTAAATGGAGAAGCAATTTCAGACACTTTTGTGAAGATTCCCTTGAAGACTTTAAACCGTCACGGCTTAATTGCAGGAGCAACTGGAACTGGTAAAACTAAAACGATTCAAGTTTTCTCTGAACAGCTCTCTTCTTTTGGTATCCCCGTTTTAATGATGGACATCAAAGGTGACTTTAGTGGTATCGCTGCCGAAGGCGAGGAAAAAGCTTTTATTACAGAACGCCATGCTAAAATAGGATTGCCCTATAAAACGAGTAAATTCCCGGTAGAACTTTTGACAATAAGCGAGCAAAATGGTGTACGCCTTCGCGCAACTGTCTCTGAGTTTGGCCCCGTGCTTTTTTCTAGAATCTTAGACTTAAACGATACACAATCAGGAGTAATATCCATTATTTTTAAATATTGTGACGATAACAAAATGCCCTTACTAGATTTAAAAGATATTAAAAAGGTCATCAATTATATTACCGAAGAAGGTAAAGAAGAAATTACCAAACATTATGGTAAAATTTCAACATCGACCACTGGAACAATATTGCGTAAGATTATCGAACTTGAACAACAAGGTGGTGATCTCTTTTTTGGAGAAATGTCTTTTGACATCGATGATCTGATGCGAATAGATGAGAATGGAAAGGGGTATATCAACATTATGAGGTTAACAGACATTCAGGATAAACCGAAGCTTTTTTCTACATTTATGTTAAGTCTCCTTGCAGAGATTTACCAGCAAATGCCCGAAAAAGGTGATTCTGAAAAACCAGAATTAGTAATTTTCATAGATGAAGCCCACTTGATCTTTAACGAAGCGAGTAAGGCATTATTAGAACAAATTGAATCTATAGTTAAGTTAATTAGATCTAAGGGAATTGGTATCTATTTTGTAACACAAAACCCTATGGACGTTCCTAGTGGAGTACTCGCACAGCTAGGTTTAAAAATTCAGCATGCTTTAAGAGCTTTTACGGCCAATGATAGAAAGTCTATTAAACAAACTGCTGACAACTACCCTACTTCTGATTATTATAATACAAGCGAAGTACTTACTAGCTTAGGTATAGGAGAAGCACTAGTGACCGCCTTAAACGAAAAGGGAATCCCAACGCCATTAGTCGCCACAATGCTGCGAGCGCCTATGAGTAGAATGGACATATTATCTGATAGCGAAATTCACGACATTAATAATAAGTCAAGATTAGTAAAAAAATACAGCGAACTAATCGATCGCGAAAGCGCTTACGAAATGCTTAATAAAAAGATTGCCGTTATTGAAAAAGAGGAAGCAATCGCTGAGCAAAAAGCCGCAGATGAAAAAGAAGCTAGTAAAACCACTCGAAAAACAACTTCTAGAACGACCACCGCTTCAAGCGATGTTAGTAAATCTGTTATAAAAGTACTTACGAGTGCTACATTTATACGAGGCGTTTTTGGTGTACTTACTAAGATTTTTAAGAAATAACGCTAGAATTACTATTTAAAGACGCGACATGAAAAAATATTTAATTCAAAACAATCCGTTTGTTGTTCCTACCACTGATGGAAAACTGATTGAAGAACATCACGGCTTAGCTTCGACTAACAATCCTGAAATATCAATCGCTCACATGGTTGCACCTCCTAACTGGTCTGAACCATATCAAACTCCTGAATTTGATGAATACACCTATATCATCAAAGGAAAGAAACAATTTATAATCGAAGGTGAAACCATTATTTTAAAAGCTGGTCAATCAATCAAAATTGAGAAAAATACTCGAGTTCAATATTCAAATCCGTTTGAAGAGAGTTGCGAATATATTGCCATTTGCACCCCTGCTTTTGATTTCACAAAGGTAAATCGTGAGTAATATTTTGTTCGAAAATAAAAAAACCAACATACTTAAATAGCATGTTGGTTTTTTTTATTTTAATTATAGTAAGACAAAGCTACCCTAAGAGTTCGATAATTTTGTCTTCGACTTCTTTACTGTCCCAAATGTTTTCAATATTTTCAGTTTTAAGCACCTTCTGCATTATTTCGTTTTGCAAGTCGCCTATTGCAAGTGCTTCAGAATAAGGACGATCACTAAAAGTTACTCTACTATACAGCGGTATCCATTTTTCAGGATGCCTCTCAGAAAATAATTTCTCAATTTTCTTTTGTAGCAAGAATTTATCGTCAGCTGTCTTACTACTCATCTCCATAAAATTTCGATAGGACAACTCAGCAATAGCATCTGCATTAGGTTTGCGAGAATCTTGATACTCTGAGAAAATCTTTTTCCAGTCATCACCATATTTTTCGATCATCTCATAAAGCACAGAAATATCTTCAAAACCAGCATTCATTCCTTGTCCATAGAAAGGTACAATTGCGTGACAAGCATCCCCTATTAAAGCAACTTTATCATCATAAGTCCATGGAAAACATTTCATAGTAACAAGTGTACTCGTAGGATTCTTAAAAAAATCTTCTGCTAACATAGGAATTACATCAATTGAATCAGGGAAGTTTTTTTCAAAAAAAGCAGTCACATCACTTACATCTTTCAAAGAGTCAAAAGAATTTTCACCCTCAAATGGCATAAACAACGTACAAGTAAAACTTCCATCAAGATTAGGGAGTGCAATTAACATGTATTCGCCTCGTGGCCAAATATGAAAAGAGTTTTTATCTAATTTATGCGTTCCATCAGCATTAGCTGGAATATTAAGCTCCTTATATCCTATATTCAAAAATTCCTGAGAATAATTAAACATACTTTGTCTTTGCATGCGGTGTCTTATTCGAGAAAAAGCACCATCTGCACCAAAAACCATATCGTAATGCTTCTCTTCCCAAACCCCTCTTTCGGTTTCCCCAGTGTGTAAAGTCGCCTCTTTTAAAGTTACATCCCAAATCTTTTCATCAAAAAAGAATTCGGCTCCTGCAGCTTCAGCTAGATCAATCATCTTTCTATTCAAAATTCCTCTTGAAATAGAATAAATTGCTTCCCCTTCTTGTCCGTAGGTTTGAAAGTTAAGCTTATCGACTAAGTGTATCGCACGTTTATCCATAGGAATCGCGATTTCTCTAACAGCATCACCCACACCTACTTTATCAAGGGCCTTCCAGCCTCGGTTAGACATAGCCAAGTTTATGGAACGGCCAGAGAATACGATTTTACGAATATCAGGACTACGATCATAAATATGAACCGTGTGGCCTGCCTTTCTAAGGTAAATTGCCAGCAGTGAGCCAACTAATCCCGAACCTACAACAGCAATTTTAAGTGGAGTTTGCATCAAAAATAAATCTAATTATAAGTCCGTAAAAATAAGTATATATTACAAAGAAGCCATTATAAATAAGGAATATTTTCAAGAAGCAGCATATAAATGAGAGTTTGGGCGTGCCCTCCGCTTAAAAGGCTTCGGTCGGGTCTTCCGTTACAATCTTTTTATCGTTCCTCAAAAAAGGATTTACACTACAACCCCTCACGCGATCTGCAATAATCGAGTAGGAATCTTTATAGAACCAAGTGGCCAAATCATTTTATTGGATTAAAAACCAACTTCGAACTAGTAGCTATTATCTCCTTTTTGTTCATTTTCATTTTTCTAAATTTCCCTTGATTGTACAAGGTAGTTTGGTCGTCATAATGTTTGCTAAAAGGATTTCCAGATTGGCCAGTAGGCAAGATACTCCAACTGTTTTCTACATCCCCAAAATCAACAATTCTTCTGGTAGATGGACCTGCAGTAATTTTGTAATTTTGATCACTCGTATAGTGATACATCTGATTGTTAATCACTTCGTTTGAACCTGCAACAGCAATAGGACCAACATTAAATAGCTTACTAAGCAATTTCACTTTCCCTAAAGGATGTTCAAAGGTAACTTGATGTACTTTTCCCCAACTCCAAGATGCCACAGTACCACTTAACTGCTGGTCGATGGTCGCGATGGCTTGTTTAAACGACTGAGAAACAATTTGGTTACATGTTTCTTTTTTACCCTTACTATTAATATTATCCCACCAGACTGAATTTTCATTCTCAATTTGAGTTGCAATCACTTTTTTCATAATGTGCGTACTTAAAAATTGCTCAAAGCCTTCGGGGCCTAATTCGTCCTCAAACGTATTTTTTAAATAAAAATAAATCCACTTATTATAAATTGTAGGTGCTACGGCATCTACCTCACTATTACCATCCCAAGTTTTCAAAAATTCTAAAGCATCACCTTCCTCTTTAGACAATGTATTTACATCCAAATTATGAATTAAGTTAGCTACAATACTGGGAGCTACTGCCGAAGTATTATCAGTGATCATTTTTGCAACCGCCTGCTTATCCCATAAATCACGGCCTTCTAGTAAGCTTTTTATTCTCTTAGCGCGATCTTCAGGCAGGTAGTAACCAGGGTATAAATAGCCATCTACCGCTGCAGGCTGATTGTTTGCAGAGTACACATAATTCCACTCAGGATTGATCGCTCTGGGATTTTTAGAATAATCTAAGTATTCTTGAATATCATCCTTGCCACTGCTTCCATCCAGAATAAAGTTAGGATTCACCCCTTTATTGTGCTTGTACAACTTACCACTAGCCCACCAAGCAATATTTCCATTGGCGTCTCCATACATAATATTAAGTCCTGGTGCCGCAATCAAAGACACGCCACGTTGAAAATCGACGATATCTTTAGCATGAGACATTGTGTAAATAGCATCCAAAATCTGAATGGGTTGCTGCGTATAAATCCAAGACATCGCTACCGGCTTTTTACTATTTAATCCTGATAGAATATCATTCATAATAGGTCCGTGGCGACTAACTTTTACCTTTAATACAACTGTCGAACTGTCTTTTACCTCGATACGCTTTTCTCTTACTTGGTATTCTGCAAAGCCTGTAGCTGTTTTGTATTGATTTTCGTTTTCTGGATTATTTGTTTCTTGATACAAATCAATATCGTCATTTTCAAACATCGTTAATCCATAGGCGTAATCCCTATTATGCGCAAGGAGCGGAAAAGGTGTACCAGCGAGATAACAACCGTATAATTCAAATTCTGGAGTCTGTATGTGCGCCTCATACCAAGTTCCCGGCTGTGAAAATCCAATATGTGGATCATTTGCAAAAATCACTTTACCACTCTTAGTTTTTGCTCCACCTATAACCCAACTATTTGAACCTATAAAAGGAGGCACAACTGATTTATCTAGAATTCCTGCAACTGACTTAGAAATAGCAGCATACTTATCTTTGAATGCATTTGTATTTTGTATTTGTACTGTAGTACTAATTCCATCAAGACCCAGATCTTTTAAATATTCACTACCATACTGATTACGAATGTCAGTCATTAAAGGATCTGATTTTTGAGCCATTGCAAAACTGAAAGCCATGTATCCAAAAACATTATAAATATCTTTAATTGTGAACTTCTCAGGCGTAATACCTAAAAGTGTGAACTCAACCGGCGTTTTCCCTTCTGTTATGTACTGATTTATGCCATTTAAATATGCCATACTTAATTTGTAACTTGGGCTGTTTTTATCCAAATCTGCAATAGCCTTTTCCGAAGCTTCCTCGATACCTAATCCCACAAAAAAGCGATCATTTTCAAGCGCCACACGACCAAAAATAGCTGATAATTTACCAGGAACAATTCTGCGCATTAGTTCCATTTGCCACAGTCTGTCTTGTGCATGTACATAACCTAATGCGATCATAGCGTCATTAGTATTAGCGGCATAGATATGAGGAATTCCAAAATCATCAAAGTACACTGTTGTTTGCTCCTTTACATTTTCAAGTGCTATCTCGCCCTCGTATTTGGGTTTTTGGTAATAGGCGTAAGCTGCACAAAACACGCCCAAAACGAGAAACAAACTTACTAGAATTAAAACCAACTTCCTTACTACCTTCATATTCATTGTGTTTAAGAGTAACAAATATAAATTACTTTAGTCTATACCAAATTGATTTAGATCACAATTTACTTTAACGATAGTATTTTTGTTTAAAGTTTTGATTTTTTAATTAAACAAAACTATATTTGTACAAAATATTACTCATGAAAGAAGTCACTACCGCAGATTTATTACAAATGGAAAAAGTAGAGCGATTGAACTTAGTTAATTCTTGCACTGGATATAAATCAGCTAATCTTATCGCTACGCAATCGCTCGATGGAATAAATAATGTCGCTATTTTTAGCAGTATTACACACTTAGGTAGTGACCCTGCAATTTTGGGCTTTATAATGCGTCCTACAATTGTGGTTCGCGACACCTATAAGAATATTAAAGAAACTGGTTATTTTACCGTAAATCACGTAACCGCTTCAATCATTGCTGATGCCCACCATACTTCGGCTAACTATAATCCAGAAGAATCAGAATTTGACAAAACCAATTTAGAACTTGAGTTTAAAGATTCCCTAATCACGCCATTTGTAAAAAATTGCCCTGTGCAGCTTTATTGCAAATACGTGAACGAATACCACATCAAGGAGAACGGTACAGTCCATATCATAGCAAGTATCGAAAAAATATTCTATAACGAAAATTTAGCTCAGGCGGATGGATGGCTACAACTAGACCAAGCTAATGTAGTAAGCATAAATGGACTGGACGGCTATTGTGTTCCTAAACTTGTAGAGCGGTTTGAATATGCTAGAAAAGGAATACCAACTACCTTAAGTAAATCAAGAAAATAAAAAAGCATAAAAAAAACGCTTAGAACTAGTTAGCTCTAAGCGTTTTAATTAGATATAAACTCTATAGTTTATTATTTCTTTTTACCGTCAATTATAGCTCCAGTACCTGCACCTACACCTGCTCCCGCTAGACCACCAATAATTGCTCCTGTGCCTTTCTTCTTACTGATAATTGCACCAGTCGCAGCACCTACACCAGCACCAATCACAGCACCTTTTGCAGTACTACTCCATCCTTTTTTCTCAGTTGTTGTAGTGGTAGTTGTTGTCGCAGCGGTTGTCGTTGCAGCTGGCTGATTTACTACAACCACTTCTTTCTGAACTTGTTTCGCCTCTTGCTCTTGAGCAACAGCCGTTTGTACTGAATCAATAATACGGTCTTTCTCGATTTTTGTTTTCATAGAATCGATACTTACCTGTCTTGCATCTTCCATATTGGCTTCTGCTCCTTGATTTCTACATGATGCAATAGTCAAAGCTACCAATACAATATATAATACTTTCATAACTTAGTTTTAAATTTAGTAAGATACAAATAACGCACTATTTGCAACCATAACACTTATGTAGTTACAACAAAACATTATACAATTACAGTATAATTTTATGCTCAATTTCATAAAGTTATAACTCTTAGCTATAATATGATGACTGTTTAGCCCTTGATGATGACTACTTTTATGGTCCAAACACAAATCACATGAGTAAGGCAAAAAAAATCATTATTGCTATCGCAGTAGTACTATCAATAGTTGTAGCATTTAACTTGGCTATTAATTACTTTGTAAACAAGCAACTCCCTAAAATCATTGCCGATAAAAATAAAACTGATTACTCAATTACTTATCAAACCTTGACTATCGATATGGTAGACAAGAATATTTCTGCACAAGGAGTAGCTGTTATTCCCAAAAAGAATACAAAAAAAAGTGAAGGTAAATTAGGAATTTATTCAAATATAAAATCAATAGAAATTCGCGATTTTAAAATATGGGAGATTCTATTTAACAATAAAATCAAAGCCAATAGCATCACCATCAACAATCCAGAAGTGGTGCTATATAAAGATGACAACAAAGGAATCCAGGATTCAAAAAAATTGAGTTCGGATGTGGTTGCTCCATTCCAGCAAATTATTGCAGTTTCAAAAATTATAATGAATAAAGGAACGGTCAAAATAGTCCACATAAAAACAAAGAAGCCAATTCTAAATGTGAATAATATGCACTTAGAAGTGAGTGGAATAATTATTAACGAAGAAACATTAGCTCAACCAATTCCTTTTCAGTATGACAAATACAGTTTTAGTGGTGACAGCATATACTACCGCGCCAACGATTTTTATCATATTGGGATGGCTCATATAGAAACCACCGATAAGGCATTAAAAATTGATAAATTTGAATTAATTCCAGAGTACTCGCGTAGAGAATTTGTTTCTAAGTTAAAAAAAGAAAAAGACTTATTTACACTACAAGCGAACACTATCGCAATACAAAATCTAAATTGGGGTTTTAAGGATAGTATCCCATTTATTGAAGCCAATAAAATCTCCCTAAATAAACTCTCGGCGAATATTTATCGCAATAAGTTACCTACAGATGATTTAAGTAAAAAACCGTTGTACAACAAATTACTACGCGATTTAAAATTCCCTATGAAGGTGGATACACTTGCTATAACCAACTCACAATTAGTTTATGAAGAAGAAATAAATTTTGCAAAAGGACCAGGAATGCTCACTTTTGACGCGTTTAATTTAACCGCAACACATTTACAAAGTGGCTACAAACAAACTAAGCTAAAAGATGTAAATATTGACATAAGTTGTAAGTTCATGAATAACTCTCCTTTTAAAGTGAACTGGACCTTTAATGTAATGGACAAAACTGACGGATTCAAATTTCACGGTAAAATCACTAATTTAAACACAGCTGACTTGTCCCGCTTTACCAAACCCTATATAAACGCAACAACAACAGGAACATTTGATTATCTAGATTTTACAATCAATGGAAACGATTTTAGTTCTACAGAAAATGCTGCACTAAAATACCATAATTTAAAAGTAAAATTATTCCAAAAAAATGACCGTACAAAGGAAAGCAAGTTTAAAAGTATCATAGCAAACCTGGTAGTAAAAAACGACACTAATGGCGAAATCAAAAATGCTAAAGTAGCAACAGAGCGAACCCCAGAAAAGTCCTTTTTTAACTTCCTATGGCTAAACGTAGCCGGAATATTAAAGCACATATTAATTTAAAAAAAGTCCCGTTTTCAATGAATTAGAAAATGGGACTTTTTTATTTATGCTAAAATACCGTTTTTTAAAATCTGACCAAAATGGTACATATCTTCAAATGAACAATACAATGGAACGGGCGCTAATCGAATAACGTTTGGTTCGCGCCAATCTGTAATGACACCATTTTTCATTAAATAGTCAAACAAGCTTCTACCCTCACCGTGTAGAAACACAGATAATTGACTTGCCCTTTCTTCAGGATTACTAGGAGTTATAATTTCAAAACTACTACCAACCTCCTTACCTATTTCGACTAAAATAAATTCTAAATATGACGTAATCTTATTTCTTTTTTGGATTATAGCGTCCATCCCTATCTCGTCAATCATGTCTACTGATGCTAAATATGGCGCTAATGAAAGCACAGGAAGGTTACTAATTTGCCATCCATCTGCTCCTTCAACCGCATCAAAGGTAGGCTCCATTTTAAAACGGCGTTCTTTATTATGCCCCCACCAACCTGCAAACCTAGGCAAATTAGCATTATGATGTTTCTCATGGACAAAAATACCCGAAGCGTTTCCTGGTCCTGAATTCATGTACTTATAGCTACACCAGGCAGCAAAATCAACATTCCAGTCGTGTAGCTCTAACTTTATGTTACCCGCAGCATGTGCTAAATCCCAACCAACATTAGCCCCACCCTTATGACCGGCAGCGGTGATTGTTTTAATATCGAATACCTGACCCGTATAATAATTAACGCCACCTATTAAAACTAAAGCAAGCTCATCGCCTACCTCTTCAATTTTTGCTAAAACATCTTCTAATCTAATATTGTGTTCGCCTTCGCGACGTTTAATTTCAACAATAGCATCCTCTACAGCGTATCCATGAAAATCAACTTGACTTTGAAACATATATTGATCTGATGGGAAAGCTTTCTCCTCACATATAATTTTATATCTGCTGGCAGTAGGTCTATAGAAAGACACCATTAGCAAATGCAAATTTATAGTTAAGGTATTCATCACAGAAACCTCTGATGGCAAACAACCTACAATTTTACTTAAAGGAGTTGCAAAACGCTCATGATAATCCCACCAAGGTTTTTCGGCTTGAAAATGTCCTTCGACAGCTAAATTTGCCCAATCATCCATTACTTCGTCCACGTAGGCTTTTGTACGTGTGGGTTGCAATCCTAGTGAATTACCCGTAAAATAAATTACTTGTTTCCCATCTACTTTAGGAAAAATAAATTGGGATCTATATTTATGCAATTGATCTTGAGAATCAAGTTTTTTTGCAAAGTCTAGTGTGTTTTCGAAAGTCATAATAGTCAATTTGTCTTGTAAAAATAAGAATTTTAAATGGGCTAAACCTACTCTGATTTGTCTTTAACAAAATGCTTTGATTTTTTATGTAGAGTAGTTAGTTTCCGCAATGATTGCAAAGACCCACTTGAGTAAACCAATCGTGAAATTATTGCAGAGACTGCATAAGGGATAGCAGTGAAAATCCTTTTTTAATAGGAGCGCTAGCGTACATTAAAAAAGATTGTAGCGTATAGCCCGGTTCGTTTTTTAGAATATGCCAAAAAAAAATCCCACTAATAGTTAGTGAGATTTTTTATTGAATTAACCTTTTAAGGAGTATTAGATGATAAGCATGGCATCACCGTAAGAATAGAATTTATACTCTTCTTTGATTGCTTCCTCATATGCTCTCTTCATTAAATCGTGACCACAAAAAGCAGAAACCATCATTAACAAAGTAGATTTTGGTGTATGAAAATTAGTGATCATACAAGTAGGGATTGTAAATTCGTGAGGAGGAAAAACAAATTTGTTTGTCCATCCATCAAATGGATTTAATGTTCCATGTGACGACACTGAGCTTTCAACGGCACGCATTGAAGTAGTTCCTACCGTACAAATACGTTTTTTCTTAGCTTTTGCATCGTTTACAATATCACAAGCTTCTTGATTAATTTTCAACTCTTCAGAGTCCATTTTATGTTTAGATAAATCTTCAACCTCAACTGGGTTAAAAGTCCCTAAACCTACGTGAAGCGTTACCTCAGCAAATTTAATTCCTTTGATTTCTAATTTCTTAAGTAAGTGTTTAGAAAAGTGTAAACCCGCAGTAGGAGCTGCTACAGCACCTTCTTCTTTTGCATAGATCGTTTGGTAACGCTCTGCATCCTCAGGAGTAACATCTCTAGAGATATATTTAGGAATAGGAGTTTCTCCCAGTTCTGTTAATTTGTTTCTGAATTCTTCATAAGAACCGTCGTAAAGAAAACGCAATGTTCTACCACGAGAAGTTGTATTATCAATTACCTCAGCAACTAATGAATCGTCATCACCAAAATATAATTTATTTCCAATTCTGATTTTACGAGCTGGATCTACTAAAACATCCCATAGGCGTTGCTCAGCATTAAGCTCTCTCAATAAGAAAACTTCAATTCTAGCACCAGTCTTTTCTTTATTTCCATACAAACGAGCAGGAAAAACTTTAGTGTTATTTAAGATTAAAACATCCCCATCATCAAAATAATCAATAACATCTTTGAACATTTTATGTTCGATAGTTTGTGCTTTACGATCAATTACCATAAGGCGCGCTTCATCTCTGTTTTCTGAAGGGAATTCAGCAAGAAGCTCTTTTGGTAAATCAAATTGAAAATGTGATAATTTCATTTATATATTTTATTAAAGTTAACCCTTTGACGATGCGCAGGGTGGCAAAAAGTTAATTGAAAATCAAATAACTAAGCAAATGCAAATATACGACTGTGAAATAGGCGTTGTCAAGTATTTTAGTATTTAATTTAGTTTTATTATTCAAAAATCACTATACAATAGCAAAATTCACTATGATAAAGCTATTTTTAATTAAATATTAGATACTTTAAAATTTAATTTCTTCATATCATCCCAAAAATCAGGATAAGATTTTGATACAACTTCGGCATTTTCGATAATAACAGGTACTTTTAATGCTAATGGTGCAAAAGCCATCGCCATTCTATGATCGTTGTAGGTTGAAATTTTCACATTATGATTAATTACTCGAGTAGGATCTAGTGTCAAGCTATCATTAGTGACAGTAATAGTTGCTCCTAACTTTGTTAACTCTATTCTCAGCGCTTCTAATCGATCTGTTTCTTTTATTTTTAAAGTATGCAAACCAGTCAAGTGACAACCTATTCCTAATCCCAAGCAAGTTACTACAATAGTTTGTGCGATATCTGGTGTATTATTAAGTTCAAATTCTACTATTTCAGGATCAAAACCAGTAATTTTTGTTAAGGTTAAAGTGTTGTTTTCGAATGTAGAATGTACCCCAAGCTTTTTATATAAAGTAGCTAGAGCTGAGTCTCCTTGTAAGCTGTTCTGTTTATAACTACTTAAACTAATCGAAGCAGTATCTGCAAGGGCTACCAAACTATAAAAATAAGATGCCGAACTCCAGTCAGACTCTACAGTCATTACCTTAGCAGCAACCTGGTTTTTAGGAAAAACAGTAATCACATTTCCTTCAAATTTATTTTCAATTTCTAAGTCATTCAATAATCCCAGCGTCATTTTAATATATGGAACCGAGGTGATTTCGCCTTCTAAAGTAAGCTCTAATCCGTTTTCTAACGTAGGAGCAATAAGTAGTAAAGCCGAAATATATTGACTACTTACATTGGCATTCATACGCACTTTTGAAGTGGTGATTTTCTTCCCGATAATTTTAATTGGCGGGTATCCCATCTCATTTTCATAAGTAATCTCTGCACCTAATTGTTGTAAAGCGTCAACCAATACTAGCACAGGACGTTCCTTCATTCTTGAAGAACCCGTTAAAATAACTTCGCGCCCCTCTTGTGCAGAAAAATATGCAATCAAAAAGCGCATAGCAGTACCGGCATGATGAATATCTACCACAGCATCTTTTCCATTCAATGCTTTTTGCATTACCTCACTATCATCAGAGTTTGATGTGTTCTCTAATGTTATTGATGGGAATAATGCTTGCAACAGTAGCAATCTATTTGTTTCGCTTTTTGATCCTGTTACAGCAATAGTAGCATTTAAATTGGAGTGATCTGTTTCTAGTAGTAAATTCATTGTAAAAATATTGATTGATCTATAGCTACAAATTTATTTTAAATAAAGTTGTCGCCAAAGCTTTGCCTCTACTTATAACATTATTTTAGTTTATCGTTGTTTTTATGACGGTCTTTATCACGAACCGACTTAAAATCCATCTTTTTATCAAAGGCCGCTTGCAAATCAATCCCGGTTTGATTAGCTAAACACAATACTACAAAGACAACATCGGCTAATTCTTCGCCTAAATCTTTGTTTTTATCACTTTCTTTCTCAGACTGTTCTCCGTAACGACGGGCAATAATACGAGCAACCTCTCCTACTTCTTCAGTAAGTTGTGCCATATTTGTAAGTTCGTTAAAATAACGAACACCGTGTTCTTTAATCCAATTGTCTACGTCTAGTTGGGAATCTTTTAAGTTCATGTTTACTCTCTATTTTTACTATCAATAATTATGGTCACAGGACCATCATTTAATAAGCTAACTTTCATATCAGCACCAAATATTCCGGTTTGGATTTTCTTTCCAAATTCCAACGCTAATTTTTGATTAAAAGTTTCATAAAGCGGAATAGCAATTTCAGGTCTCGCTGCTTTTATATAGGATGGACGATTGCCTTTTTTAGTAGCGGCATGTAGTGTAAATTGACTCACTACAATAATATCTCCATCAATATCTTGAACTGATTTGTTCATAACATGATTCTCATCTTCAAAGATGCGCATCTTGATAATTTTAGATACTAACCAGTCAACATCTTCGTGACTATCTGCTGTTTCTATTCCTACTAAAATCAATAAACCAGCAGCAATATTAGCGACAGTAGCGTTATCGACCACTACCGATGCTGATGATACTCTTTGAATTACTACTCTCATAATCCTCTCGTCTTATCACTTTCGGCCCTATCTTCATTATAAATATCAGTACGATAATGTTCTTCATCGCCTTCTAGAATTTTAAGATAACTATTGTAACGGGACCACGCAATTTCGTCTCTTTCGAGTGCTTCTTTCACAGCACATTTTGGTTCTTCTTTATGCAAGCAGTTATTAAACTTACACTGGTCTTTTAATTTAAAAAACTCAGGGAAATAACCACTTATTTCGGCCGGTTCCATATCAACCATACCAAAACCTTTAATACCAGGGGTATCTATTATGCTTGCACCAAAAGACAAATCATACATCTCAGCAAATGTGGTAGTATGCTGTCCTTGTTTACTAGCATCTGAAATTGTTTTTGTTTTCAAATGTAATGAAGGCTCCATAGCGTTTACCAATGTTGATTTCCCAACACCTGAATGTCCTGAAAACATACTCACCTTACCTATCATTAATTCCTTCAAGGCTTCAATACCTTTCATTTCTGTCGAAGAAACACGCAAGCACTTATATCCAATTTGTTCATACACATATTGCATATACAATTGTTCATCAAGTGTGGGCTCGTCAAGAGTGTCAATTTTATTAAACACTAGAACAGTTTCGATTCCGTATGCCTCAGCAGTAACAAGAAAACGATCAATAAAATTAAAAGTTGTTGGAGGGTTATTTACCGTAATTAATAAAAATACACGATCAATATTAGAAGCGATAATGTGCATTTGATGCGATAAATTAACCGATTTACGTACGATATAGTTTTTTCGTTCATGAATGTTGTACACGGTTCCAGTGCTCACATCTGATGTCTCGTCTACCTCATAATCTACTACATCGCCTACCGCAATTGGATTAGTGCTTTTAATTCCCTTAATACGGAATTTTCCTTTTATACGGCATTCAATAAAATCACCTGCTGTAGATTTTACTGTGTACCAACTTCCTGTAGATTTATAAACGAGTCCTGTCATGCTGCAAAGGTAAAATTTTGTTTTAAGTTTAAAGTTTTTATTTGCATAAAAAAACCCTTCAACTCACACGAGAGGAAGGGTTTTAAATATGCTATAAAAAGCCTTTATTTTTCATAAGGAAAGTTCCTTCCTACTTTACGCATCATTCTTTCCATCATTGCCGAAGGCGAACTTAAAACATCCTCAGCCATTTGTTTATAAAACCTCCATACTAGTTCACCGTCTGCTCCATTATTCACTTGCATTGTAAGACCTCCAGTTGCAACTTTACCCGTTCCAAAACCAATTAATAAGGTTTTCACTAGTGCCGCACCTTCACTCCCCGTTTTCTCATAAACATAGGAGCATTTTATCACGGCATCTACTCCTAAAATTTTCGAAATTTCTTCTGCCGATGTTTCGTCTAATTTATCATATAAACCAGCTTTTTTCAACAAGGTATTTGTCTTGTCAACATCTTGCACTTGCACAGTATAATCATCTAATTTTCTCAAGAGGTACGTGTACAGTCCGCTTTGCATTTGCGTGCTCATACTATGCTCTTCGGCAATTCTAGAATCTTCGCTATATCCTTTTGGTAGTTTTTTATAAGCAATTGTGGCTTTAAAGGGAAGTATAGCAACTACTTTGTGTGTCGCAATAATTGCTGCCATCTTAGGACTTTCGAATATTTGCTTTTCTTGAGAATATCCCATTAAAGTAAACAATAACAACATTGTAGCTAGTAATTTTTTCATCTAAAATTGAAGATTAAGGTTAAAATGGTTTGGTTTTAGCTTACGCAATAGTACAAAAAAAACCTACACACAGGTAGGTTTTTAATTATTCTAAAAAATAAATATCTTAAGCGTTAATCACCTTGTCTTGGTGACCAATACTTTCTTGGTGAATTGCCTTAAACATTCTAAGAACAAACTCTTCTGAAAGCCCTTTTTTCTCTCCTTCAAGAATCATATTCCCTAAGATTTCATTCCAACGTTGGTTTTGCAACACTGCTACATTTGATTCTTTTTTAACTTGACCAATTTCGTCAGCAACTTTCATTCTTTTTCCTAGTAACTCTAATAAATTAGCATCAAGAACATCAATAGTAGCTCTCAATTTTGTCATTTTATTAGCGTACTCATCCGTATCACCACTTACTTTTCTAACTCTTAAGTCTTTGAAAATTTGTTTCAAAGTATCTGGTGTTACTTGCTGTGCAGCATCACTCCACGCATTATCTGGATCAGTATGAGTTTCAATGATCATACCATCATAATTAAGATCTAATGCTTCCTGAGTTACTTCAAGAATCATATCGCGGTTTCCAGTGATATGCGATGGATCAATAATTAAAGGTAAATCAGGAAATTTATTTTGTAACTCAATAGCAATCTGCCATTCTGGTATGTTTCTATATTTCGTTTTTTCGTAAGTAGAAAAACCTCTATGAATAACTCCTAAATTTTTAATTCCTGCATTATATAAACGCTCTACGCCACCTAACCATAAAGCCATATCTGGATTTACTGGGTTTTTTATCAATACAATCTTATCTGTTCCTTTCAAGCTATCTGCAATTTCTTGCACTGCAAATGGATTTGCTGTTGTACGAGCACCAACCCATAAAACATCGATATCATGCTCTAAAGCTAATTTACAATGTGCAGCAGTCGCAACTTCTGTCCCCATTAATAAACCTGTTTCTGCTTTAGCTTTTTGTAACCATTTTAATCCTATTTCTCCAACACCTTCAAATCCTCCTGGACGTGTTCTTGGTTTCCAGATACCTGCTCTAAAAACACTTACATCAGAATCTTTTAATTCATGAGCAATTTTTAATACTTGATCTTCTGTTTCAGCACTACAAGGTCCTGCTATCACAAATGGATGATTTAAATTAAATTCATTCAACCAATTTCTCATTTCTTTCTTGTTTTCCATCTTTCTAATTATTTATTTTTTTTTGAGTTGTTTCTTTTATAATAGTAAGCCTTTTCTACTGGCTGTTACTTTTTAACCTGCATTCCGTTTAATATTTCTTTTATTTTATTGACACTTTCCATCTCTTCAAAGATGGCATTGTATTCCTCATTTATTAACAAATCCTTGAACTGCGTTAGGTTAGCGATATACCCTTCTAAAGCTTCTACTACTTCTAACTTGTTTTGTTTAAAAATAGGTGTCCACATGGCTGGTGAACTTTTTGCTAATCGTACCGTACTTTCAAACCCTGAACCTGCCATATCAAAGATATCTTGTTCGTCCTTCTCTTTATTAATTACCGTTTTACCTAACATAAACGAACTTATATGCGATAAATGCGACACATAAGCAATGTGTTTATCATGCGATTTTGGATCCATATATCGTATGCGCATTCCCATATTTTTAAATAAATCTAATGCTTTCTCTTGCAATTTAAAAGCAGTGCGCTCTACCTCACAAATAATATTTGTTTTACCATCAAACAAATTAGTAATCGCTGCTGAAGGTCCTGAAAATTCTGTTCCTGCGATAGGATGCGTGGCAATAAAATTTCTTCTTTTCGAATGATTCGCAACCGCTTCACAAATAGGATTCTTAGTAGAACCTACTTCAAAAACAATGGTATGCTCTCCTATATTGTCTAACACTGCAGGCAACACTTGCAAAGCTGTATCCACCGGTACAGAAACAATGACAAAATCAGCAGTATCTAAATCTGTAATAACACCTTCAAAATTTATTACGTTTAAGGCAATTGCTTCCTCGATATGTTTTGCATTAGTATCGATTCCGTAGATTGTAGCTTCTGGATACAAGGCTTTTATATCTAAACCCATTGAACCACCTATTAAACCTATTCCTATTATGTAAACTTTCATCTAATTAAATCTATCTATTGCTTCTTGTACTTTATCTTCAGTGACACATAGTGAAAACCGAATATATCCTTCTCCATTACTACCAAAAATTGTTCCTGGTGTGATAAAAATATGTTTGTCATATAAAATGGCATCTATAAACGCTTCCGCAGATGCTACTCCTGCTGGCAACTTTGCCCAAACAAATAGCCCAACACCTTCTTTGTAAACCTCACAGTTTAATTTTTCGGCTAACTGTTCTGTTAGCACTCTTCGCTTTTTATACACTGCATTTTGCTCGTCAAACCATGATTTCCCACAATTCAATGCGGCGATTGCTCCTTTTTGAACACCGTAAAACATACCGCTGTCCATGTTGCTTTTTACCTTTAAAACGGCATCTATAGCTACTGCATTCCCTAAAACCATTCCAACTCTCCACCCTGCCATGTTAAAAGTTTTACTCAATGAATTAAGTTCTAGCGCTACCTCTTTTGCTCCTTCAACTTGCAACAAACTCATTGGTTTATCATTCAAAACAAAACTATATGGATTGTCATTGATTAACAGTATTTGATACTTTTTGGCAAAAGCCACTAACTTCTCAAATAAAGCAAGACTTCCTCTCGCTCCTGTAGGCATATGAGGATAACCAATCCACATGATTTTTACTTTCGACAAATCTAATTTTTCTAAAGCGTCAAAATCTGGTTCCCAGTTAGTACTAGCTTTTAAATCATAATAAACTGGCACTGCTCCCACTAGATTAGTAACTGATGTATAGGTAGGATAACCCGGATTAGGAATTAGCACATGATCACCTTCATTTAAAAAAGCAAGTGAAATATGCATGATTCCTTCCTTAGACCCCATTAAAGGTAATATCTCAGTAGCTGGATTTACAGTAGTATTATAGTTATTTTTATAAAAATCTGACATCGCTTGGCGTAACTCTGGCAAGCCTTGATAACTTTGATATTGATGTGCATTCTCATCAGTAACGGCAGTTTGAATTGCTTCAATAACTGCTTTTGATGGATTCATATCAGGGCTACCTATACCCATGTTGATGATCGAATTTCCCTCTGAAGCAAGTTGTCTAACTTCCCTTAATTTAGAAGAGAAATAGTATTCTTCTACAACATCTAATCGCTTTGCTAATTTAATCATGATCTCTATATTACTTTACTCCTAATTCCGTTCTTATTCCGTCAATGGTTTGGTATTTTTATACTCTCCTAAAACTTTAAAATATTCTGCCATAATCTCTAGTAGCGATTTTGTCTTAGCGTAATCGCTGTAATGATCAAATGTCACATCAACAAAAAACGAATATTTCCATGGCGTTTCAATTTTTGGTAGTGACTGTATTTTTGTCAAATTCATTTTGCAATCACTCATTACATTAAGCACCGCTGCTAGGCTTCCTCGTTTATGGTCTAATTCAAACTTAAGTGAAGCGCGATTAATATCGCTCTGTGGAACAAATGAATTCTCTTTTTTTAAAATGACAAAACGAGTCATATTATCATTGATTGTTTGAATTTCTGGAGCGATGATATCTAAATCGTACATTTTAGCAGCCGTTTTACTAGCGATTGCAGCAATACCCTTTATCGAATTCTCCTTGATTCTACGCGCAGTTTCTGCAGTATCTTTATCCTCTACTCTCTTAATATTTGGATATTTTTTCAAGAAATCCATACATTGTAAAAGAGCCATAGGGTGTGAATGAACCTCAGCAATATCTTCCATTTTTTGACCTGGAAGCACCATTAAATTTTGATGAATGCGCAGGTAATGCTCTCCTATAATGTGTAAATTATTCTTATCAATCAACGCATAATTTGGAATAATAGGACCAGCAATAGAATTTTCAATTGCCATAACAGCCTGATCAGTCTTACCTGATAATAAGCTATCTACCAATTCTTCAAATGATAAACAAGGATCGATTTGCACATTTTCCCCAAAGTATTCTTGAGCAACTTGATGATGAAACGAACCTTTAATTCCCTGTATTGCGACTTTTATTTCCATTTATTCCAAAAAAAAATCCCGATTTTCATCGGGATTGTATATTTATAATTATAATTTAATTTTGTAATTAAATAACCATACGACAATCCCTATCCTCTTTCCAGAAGAAATAATAAGTATTGCTAAAATAAAATCGGTTGTTCAACATGATCTTTGTTTTTGTGTATTGATTACATTGCGAATGTATACATTATTTTACCTGCACCAAAAAAAAAAATGCATTTTGGCAAACTAAAAAAGAATTCTCTAAAAAACTAGTTTTAAATTACATATTAATTAAAAAAACCGCTTAAATGCACCGTATTAAAAAAAGAGCCACTCTTATTATTAAGCTAGTTTTTCTTGCATGGCGTTAGAAAGCCAGTTTTTACCCTCTGAAATTCTTGCAATTAGCATTGACGATATCACATCTCCATTTGCATTTAACAAAGTAGCAATAGGATCGACCAATGTTCCTATAATCATTGCTGCTGGTAAGGCTTGCTCCATAGGAAAGCCATAAATGGTAATTGCTAGAATCTCACCTATGTATCCTCCATTAGGAATACCACCTTCAACAATAGAAACAATCACCGTAATTCCTAGCGCAGTTACTAAAGTCATTGGATCTGTGAAATCTTTACCAAACATGGCAAAAATTACTGCAATCTTTATAATCGAGGACATACTAGAGCCATCCTTGTGTAAAGGTGCTCCTAACGGAATAGCCACATTTCGAATATACTTAGGCACACCCATTTTTTCGCTAGCAGCCAGGTTTGCAGGAATCGTCGCGATACTACTGCAGGTACCTAATGCGGTTAATGCTGGCGTGATATTGTTTTTCCAAAAGGTCATAAATCCTAATTTTCCTGCCGCTATAAAAGCGTAAATACTGAAAAATACAATAAAATAAAAACTGCAAAATGCATAATACAATCCTAATGGTTTTGCATAAGCACCAAATAATTGAGGCCCAAAAATTCCAACTTGGTACGCAAAGTATGCTCCTAGACCTACGGGTGCTGTTTTCATAATAATATTAAGCAACTCCTTCATCACCTCATTACCTGAGTTTAAAAAATTCCTAAAGCTTTCACCTTTTTCACCAGAACGTAAACTCGCAAACCCGATTAAAAACGAAAATATAATTAGCGCTAACATACTCTTACGTGAAAGCAATTCATAAAAATCTCCTGCAGTTAGCAACTGAGTAATCTGTGAACCCCCACTCATCGTTTGCATTTCTTCTAATGGAATTTTTGAAATGATAATATCTTGATGAATAGGAAATAGAAAAACTCCTGTAATCATAACAATAGCTGAAACCAAAACGGTTCCTAAAAAAACAACGACAATAACAAAAAATAGTCTCCCTAACTTCTCTGATTTTTCTAGGCTCCCAATTGATGAAGCGATCGTAAAAAAGATTAAAGGAATAATAGCTGTGAACAACAAATTCAAAAAGATATCCCCTAACGGTTTGATAATGGAAACTCCTTCACCAAAAGCGAGACCTAAAATGCTCCCGGCAATAATTCCGCATAACAACCAAATAATACTACTGTATGTTTTAAACAAACTTTTTGATGCTGATACCTCTTTAGACATATGATATATTTTTTATAAATATAGAAATCTAATTGCTAGAAATTACTACAACAGCTAATTTAAGCAGTTTTATAAAAGAGTTTTACATAATCTTTATCGAAAATACCTTCTCAATTATTTTCTTCATACTTTTGCTTCAAATAATTTATCATGTCAATAATTGTTACAAATATTTCTAAGAGCTACGGAAATCAAAAAGCACTTGATAGTATTTCTTTTGCTATAAATAGAGGCGAAATCGTAGGCTTTTTAGGTCCTAATGGTGCTGGAAAATCTACATTGATGAAGATTTTAACAACCTACCTCAGCGCAGACGATGGTACTGCTACAGTGAATAATCATGACATTACTACCCAGCAAAAAGCAGTACAACAATCTATAGGTTATTTACCAGAGCACAACCCGCTATATCTTGAACTGTATGTGAGAGAATATTTGTCTTTCAACGCTCAAATTCATAAAGTTTCAAAGAGCAGAGTCGAAGAAGTAATTAATTTAACCGGTCTATCAGCCGAAAGTCACAAGAAAATTGGACAATTATCAAAGGGATACCGTCAGCGCGTAGGTCTTGCAAATGCTTTATTGCACAATCCCGATGTTTTGATTCTAGACGAACCTACAACGGGTTTAGATCCAAACCAACTTATGGAGATTAGGAATGTGATAAAAAATGTAGGTAAAGACAAAACCGTGTTTCTTTCTACGCATATCATGCAGGAGGTAGAAGCAATTTGCGATCGAGTTATTATCATTAATAAAGGTAAAATCGTCGCTGATAAAAAATTAGACAACCTCATCTCTGAAGAAGCAAAGCAAGTTATTGAAGTAGAATTTGATTACCAAATTGAAGAGCAAGCTATAGCAAAAATGGAAAATCTCATCGGTTATAAGAATACACATGACATGATTTGGGAACTGACATTCAAAACGGAAAAAGACATGCGTTCAGTTGTGTTTGATTTTGCTACTGCAAATGGTTTAAAAACACTACAACTCAACCAAAAAAATAAAAACTTAGAAGCGATATTTAGAGAAATTACCCAATAAATAATTTTACGTTTTTGGCTAAATAGAAAACACGCTCATTAAAATTAATTTTAATGAGCGTGTTTTTTTTATAAATAAGTTTAAAAGCTATGTTTTTGGCAACTTTGCTCCAACTGCTATGTCGCATCTGTGTCCCTCTTTACCATGTGCTGGATTTATACCATCGGCAGTTACAACATCACTAGCATTAGTTGACAGTAACGCAGGTAATTGTGCTTGTACATTTACTTGTTTAGAAACTTCTCCTTTACTCGAAATAACTTTCTCAGCTGGTTTTGAATTCAAAGGAGCTCCTACCGCAATATCACATCGGTGATTTTTTTCACCATGCGCAGGATTTAAACCTTGAGCAGTTGTAGTAGTAGCAGTACCTGCTTGGTTGACTACATAATTAGCGGTTTGAACTGGCGCTGCAGCTTTTGAATTCAATGGTGCTCCAACGGCAATATCACAGCGATGGTTTTTTGCTCCATGCGGCGGATTCATACCTTTGGCAGTTTCTGTTTTCACAACAGAGGGTTGTGAAACAGCTTGAGAAGTAGCAACTACTTGCTGGCTTCCATTCATTGTTACAGTTTCTGACGTTTGGCTACCGTTAGCCACTGAATTTAAAGGAGCACCTACTGCTATATCACAGCGATGGTTAGGTTGCCCATGTGCAGGATTTATTCCACTTAAAACTGTAGTGCTTCCAGAAGTGGTCTCGCCATGAAATAAATTATGATCCCCAGAGGAAGCACTAGGAACAGCTGCATTATTATTTTGCAAAGCTGTTTGTTGTGTAAAAGGAACTAATAATCTAGGATCTCCTTGGTTTGCTGCTGTTGTTTGGTCTTTACAAGAAGTTGCAGTTACAGCAATTAACAAACAAGCACCATAAAAATATTTCATATCTGAATCAATTTAGTAAGAGATTGCAATATAAGATTAAATTGTCACTCTACCCAACTTTAGTAAATGCAGCAACCCAATAACTATTTTAAAATAATGCACTCGCAATTTGTCTAATATTCTCTGATTTTCCCATAGAATAATAATGCAAAACAGGAACACCAGCCGCTTTCAGCTCTAATGACTGCTGAATTGCCCATTCGATTCCCACTTGTTTCACATCGGCATTTGTCTTACATTTATCTACTGCATCAATTAAATCTTCTGGCAAATCTATCCTGAAAATTTGTGGTAAAACATGTAAATGCCTTTGTACGGCCAATGGTTTAATACCCGGAATAATAGGCACCATAATTCCCATTTCTCTCGCCTTAGCTACAAATTCGAAATATTTAGCATTGTCAAAAAACATTTGCGTAACCACATAGTCTGCGCCACCATCTACTTTTTCTTTCAATCTTTTTAAATCCGAAATCAAAGAAGGAGACTCTAAATGCTTCTCTGGGTAACCTGCCACACCAATACAAAAATTAGCTTTATTGTCTACATGCATTACATCATGCAAATATTGCCCTTCATTAAGCAATTTTATTTGCTGCACTAAGTCAACAGCGTAATTATTCCCACCTGGTTTTGGCACAAAAGATTGTTCATCTTTCATCGCATCACCACGCAAAGCCATTACATTATTAATTCCTAAATAATGACAATCTACTAACAAATATTCGGTTTCCTCTTTGGTAAAACCACCACACAATACATGGGGAACGGTATCTACATTGTATTTGTGCTTAATAGACGCACAAATACCTAATGTTCCAGGGCGCATTCTTGTTAGTTTTTTATCTAATAATCCGTTGCCTTTATCCACATAAATAAATTCCTCACGAGAAGTAGTCACATCGATAAATGGTGGTTTAAAATCCATTAACGGATCAATATTATCGTACAGTTCCTGAATCCCTTTTCCTTTTTGAGGCGGTATAATTTCAAATGAGAATAAAGTTTTCCCTTTTGATTCTTCTATATGTTGTGTTACTTTCATTTTATTTTTTGTTTCAGGTTTAAAGTTTAAAGTTTAAAGTTCTCTTGAGCAACTTGAAACTTTAAACTTTAAACAACTTTTCTAGTCTGCTATATTCGGGTTCAACCATTTAGTAGCCATATCTGTAGAGATACTTCTTCGTTTGGCGTAATCGATTACTTGGTCTTCTTTTATTTTCCCAAGTCCGAAATACTTACTTTCAGGATTCCCAAAATAATATCCCGAAACAGATGATGCTGGCCACATTGCCATACTCTCAGTTAAGGTTACTCCTATTTCTTTTTCGACATTCAGTAATTTCCAAATCGTGGGTTTTTCTAAATGGTCTGGACATGCAGGATATCCTGGTGCAGGTCGAATTCCTTTATAGGTTTCTGCAATCATATCTTCGGTGCTCAATGCTTCATCAGCCGAGTAACCCCAAACTTCTTTACGAACTTTTTCGTGTAAATATTCGGCGAAGGCTTCTGCAAAACGGTCTGCTAGTGCTTTTACCATAATCGAATTGTAATCATCTAAATCTTTTTCGAATTCAGCTGCCCATTCATCAACTCCAAAACCGGTAGTCACACAAAAAGCACCCATGTAATCTATTTTACCCGAATCTTTTGGAGCAATAAAATCTGCCAAAGCAATGTTTGGAGCTCCTTTTGTTTTTTGTGATTGTTGCCTTAAAGTTAAAAAGAGCCCCCTAACCCCCGAAGGGGGAACTTCCAAGTTTGTATTTAATTCTTTTCTGATACTTTCAATAGTGTTATTAATATCACTTAAAACTTGTGTATTGGTATATCTTACAACCTTAAAACCTTTTGATTCCAACCAATCAGTTCGATACTCGTCATGTTCTTTCTGTTCGGCAGTATCATGAATACCACCATCAACTTCTATAACCAGCCTTCGTTCTAAACACACAAAATCCACTATATACTCCCCAATTACATGCTGCCTTCTGAATTTTAAGTTCTCAATTCCTTTATTCGATAACACATTCCAAAGCATTTTTTCAGCTTCCGTTGGTTTATTTCTCATTTCCTTAGCTCGCTCTTTTAATACGTCGTATAAAGCGGGACTTGATGTTTCCCAAGTTTGCTTTTCCTCAATCTGAATAGCTCCCCCTTCGGGGGCGGGGGGGGCGTGGTATAATTCAATATCATCATCATTAATTTGATTCGCAGGAAAGATTCCGTAGATTCCTTTGGCTGTCAATTTCTTTTCTTTCAAAATCACAGCCAACATTTCTTGTGCATCCGCAAAAACCGAAGTTGCTTGTTCCCCAACTACTTCATCCGTTAAAATCGCTGGATATTTACCAAACAATTCCCACGTTCTAAAAAATGGTGTCCAGTCAATATAAGGAACCAATACATCCAATTCTACTTCGATAACTTGTTCACCAATAATATTTGGTTTCACAGGAGTAAAATTATCCCAATCTAATTGCAATTTATTTTTTCGAGCTTGTTCAATTGTCAAGAAGTTTTTGTCACGAGAACGGTTTAAAAACGTTTCTCTAAACGCATCATATTCCGCTCTTATATCACTAGCATATATTTTTTTATCTTTATTCAACAAGCTTCCAGCTACAGTTACCGCTCTCGAAGCATCGTTAACATGAATGACTGTTTCTCTATACTGCGGTGCAATTTTTACGGCGGTATGCGCACGCGAAGTTGTTGCTCCACCTATCATCACGGGGATTTTCATTCCGCGTTTGTCTAATTCTTTGGCTAGATATACCATCTCGTCAAGCGAAGGTGTAATCAAACCACTCAGTCCAATAATATCCACTTCGTGTTCGATCGCTGCAGCAATAATTTTTTCAGGAGGCACCATCACACCAAGATCCACAATCTCATAATTATTACAAGCCAACACCACCGAAACAATATTTTTACCAATATCATGGACATCTCCTTTTACAGTTGCCATTAATATTTTCCCATTCCCTTGTTTGTCTCCCGCTTGTTTACTCGCTTCGATGTATGGTAATAAATACGCTACCGCTTTTTTCATTACACGCGCCGATTTTACCACTTGCGGCAAAAACATTTTACCCGAACCAAATAAATCTCCCACCACGTTCATTCCCGTCATCAAATTGATTTCGATTACCTCGATAGGTTTTGTGGCAGCCTGTCGCGCTTCTTCAACGTCTAATTCTATAAAAGCATCTACTCCTTTTACAAGCGAGTGCGTAATTCTTTCTTGCACCGTACCTGAGCGCCATTCCTGAATTGCCTTTTCATTGCTCTTTACATCGCCTTTTACATTCTCAGCAAAGTCTAGTAAACGCTCCGTAGCGTCATCGCGTCTGTTTAAGATCACGTCTTCAACATGCTCTAATAAATCTTTTGGGATATCATCATAAATCGTCAACATCTCTGGGTTTACAATCCCCATTGTCATTCCGTTTTTGATCGCGTGATACAAGAAAACCGAGTGCATCGCTTCCCTAACCGTATCATTCCCTCTAAACGAAAACGACACATTACTCACCCCACCACTAATATGCGCGTGTGGTAAATTTTCACGAACCCATTTGGTTCCTCTAAAGAAATCCAAAGCGTTCAATCGGTGCTCTTCCATTCCTGTGGCAACCGGAAATATATTCAAATCAAAAATTATATCCTGCGGCGGAAAACCCACTTTATCAACCAAAATATCATACGAACGTTGACATATTTCTACTCTACGATCGTAATTATCAGCCTGACCTGTTTCGTCAAAAGCCATGATAATCGCCGCAGCACCGTAACGCTTAATCAATTTAGCATGATGAATAAACTGTTCTTCGCCTTCTTTTAACGAAATAGAATTTACCACACTTTTTCCTTGTACAACTTTTAGTCCGGCCTCAATAATGTGCCATTTCGAACTATCAATCATAATAGGCACACGTGAAATATCCGGTTCGGCAGCAATTAAATTCAAGAATTTGGTCATGGCATATTCACCATCCAGCATTCCCTCATCCATATTAATATCGATGATTTGCGCACCACCTTCCACTTGCTCCTTAGCAATACTTAGTGCTTCTTCGTATTTTTCTTCCTTAATTAACCGAAGGAATTTTCTAGAACCTGTCACATTGGTACGCTCCCCAATATTCACAAATACGCTTTCAGGCGTAATGATCAAAGGCTCTAATCCCGCTAATACAAGGTTTCTTCTAGTTTCTTGTTCTGCCATTTTTTCTTAAATTCCTGAGTTACTATCCCAATAGCTATCGGGAGTTAGTCTCTAAGTTTATACTGTATGCTTTTTTTAGAAAGCTATTTTTTCATTATTATTTGGGCGTGACCCAAAAGGGTCGGGCTATTCGTTCCCGCTCTTTTTCTTGAATTACCTCGGATTTCAAGCCGAGGTAATTCAAGAAAAAGGAGCTCCACTGCTATCCCTCACGCAATTTTGTAAATTCTATTTCGTTCCCAGGAACGAAGTAATCACGCATCGTATTCACAAAAAAAATCTTTACGGACACCTTAGTTGCGCTCTCGTTAGCTGAACCCAGTATTTTACCAGTATTTATACCATTCGTTTTTATCTCCTTCAGCATAAATATCTTCCATCATTTTATTATCTATCTTATACTTTATACAAATAACTTTTTCATACTTTTTAGTCAATTCATCTAATTTGTTAGCAAAATTTTCAGTGTCAAAATTTTCAGTATAAGGATAAATTTTATCTAACTTTTCTCTTGCTCTAGTCTCAGTTTCTGCTAATTCTGAATATATCTTCTTCCTTAAATCAAAACTTAAACCTGAAATAGCAACTTTTTCTAATTCATTATTTAAATGTTCTTCAAAATTGTCGGCAATTTGAAAATTTGCAACATAGGATGTTTTATCATTACTTAAAGCGATTTCTTTAGTTACTTCACCATTTGATGGTGCAAAAGTTGCCATAGCAACATCATAAGAACCATCTATATATTTTTTATCACTATACAGCCAAACTGTAATATCATCTATATCTTTATCATTTCGAACAATATCCTCAATTAATTTAGTCAGTAAGGGAGGTAATTGCTCTCTTCTTACTGCTTTAGAAACCAAATATTTGTACGTAAATCTTTTATTTAAAGGAGCATTAGCATCCATAGATGTTTTAATACTTATGTCGGATTTTTTTAATAACGAATATTCAGGCAAATCAACTTTAATAATTTCTTGTTCTTCATTTCCGACTACTACTTGTGGAGGAGCTACTACTTCTGTTTTTTCTTTACCACAGGAAAGCAAACATAAAATCATCAAATAACTTGATACTAGAAACCTTTTTTTTATTCCCATGAGTTTTAAATTCTAAATTAAAATCAAATTTTGTTTATCATTTGGTCTTGTAACTTTTTCTATTTTCACAATAAATCCATGAGATAAGTCAGTATAATACACCAAAGAGATCGGAAACGAATATTCTCCCTTAAAAAAATCATAAATACTGTCAATCCATTCGTCATCTATTTTAGCAACAGGAATTAAGACTTCAATAATATAGTGAAACCCTGAATTAACTAATATCTGTCTGAATGATTTATGGTGCTTTTTCTTTAAATAATCAGCTACTTGTAACAGTGATTCTGATCCAAATAATAAATAATGATAATTCTCAAACAAATCATCTTTTACTAAGCCAAAATTTATTTCATTCTTAGTATAAAACTTATTATCATATAGCCTCTCATTAGAAAACCATTCTTTTATATCCTTCTCAATCTCTTTCGATTTTGATTCAGATTCATTTACTATGAACCGATGTATAGCTTTACTCTCCAACAATTCTTTAGAAGCTATTTTAAGTCCTTTTTTTTGAATACAAATTAATTCTTCATTACTTAAGTTAGTTGCGTGAAATGCTACTATGTATTTAAACTTTAATTTAAATGCAGTTCTAAAAGCTACTATACTCTCAAAACTATACACAAACCTCTCACTATCTATACTTACAATATCGAATTTTTCTTCTTTCATAACTTTACATAACCGCTACCGAAACTCTTGGTTTGTAATCCTTAGCAATATCAGCAATTAATCTGATGTGTTCTGGGGTTGTACCGCAACAACCACCTATGATATTTACTAAATTATCGTCGAGATACGTTTTTATTTGGGCTTGCATTTCTGCTGGGGTTTCGTCGTATTCTCCAAAAGCGTTTGGCAATCCTGCATTAGGATGCGCTGATACATTGAAGGCGGTGTTTTGTGACAATGTTTGTAAGTATGGTTTCAATAAATCCGCTCCAAGGGCGCAATTGAAACCAACACTCAACAATGGAATATGCGAAACAGAAACCAAGAAAGCTTCCACCGTTTGTCCAGAAAGTGTTCTTCCTGAAGCATCGGTAATCGTTCCCGAAACCATGATTGGAATATCGATATTGCGATCGTCTTTTACTTCTTCGATGGCAAAAAGTGCGGCTTTGGCATTTAGTGTGTCAAAAATAGTTTCGACTAATAAAATATCACTTCCACCGTCAATTAAAGCTTCTACTTGTTGCTTGTAAGCAATTCGCAAATCATCAAAAGTTACCGCTCTGTATCCTGGATCATTTACATCTGGTGACATACTCGCTGTTCTATTTGTTGGCCCTATAGATCCCGCTACAAAACGAGGTTTATCTGGATTTTTGGCGGTGAATTCATCAGCTACTTCGCGGGCTAGTTTAGCCGACTCATAATTTAATTCGTACACGTATTCTTCCAAGAAATAATCAGCCATTCCGATGGTGGTTCCTGAGAACGTATTGGTTTCAACAATATCAGCTCCGGCTTCAAAATACGCAGCATGCACCGCTTTTATAGCTTGTGGCTGTGTTAGTGATAATAAATCGTTGTTCCCTTTAAGAGAATGTGGAAAATCTTTAAAACGTTCTCCTCTAAAATCTTCTTCAGAGAAATTGTAACGTTGCAACATGGTTCCCATGGCTCCATCGAGGATGAGTATGTTTTTTTTAATGGCTTCGTGAATGCTTGACATAACTTTTTATTTCTTGTAAATCACAATATGAATTGAGATAAATACTTTTGATTAATAGCTCTTAAAGTTCAATATTGTTTGTCTTTAGCCCTGATGGAAGCGACATCCTATTGTGCCGGTGTTCGGCGCAATAGATATAGCGTACAGCAGGAAGGATCGTGGTTAAAATGCACCGTTGATCTGCTCTAAAGAAAATATCGATATGTTGTCAAGAAAATTGTTGAGAAATACGTGAGACGTATTCTTGTGTTATCTATCTTAGATACTGTGTTCAGCATTAAGTAGAATGTAGCACCTTCTTTATAAGATAAAGGGTTGCTAAGGTTTCATCGGGTCTTTCCCTCCGCCTTTCGTGATAACTTTCAATAAATATAGGAACACTGCAAAGAAAAGACAAAGCGCTAATACTCGCAAGTATTAGCGCTTAATTTTTTAACTTGTATAGGTAATTTTGTTAAACTATTGCTTTAACAACAGCTTTTGGCGCTTCTTTACGAGTTCCATCAAATCCGTCTACTCCGGCAACTGTTGTGTATTTCAACACATAACGTTTTCCTGGATTGATGATCTGGTAGGCCGCTTGACACATTAATGTCGCCTCGTGGAAACCACATAGGATCAACTTTAATTTACCCGGGTAAGTATTGACATCTCCAATTGCGAAAATTCCTGGAATGTTCGTTTGGTAGTCTAAAGCGTTGTTTACTTTGATAGCGTTTTTCTCGATTTCAAGTCCCCAATTTCCAATAGGACCTAATTTTGGCGTAAGACCAAAAAGTGGGATAAAATAATCAGTATCAATAGTACGGTTTGCTCCATTCTCGTCGATAACAATCGACTCGATGTGCTCTGCTCCGTTTAATCCCACCACTTCAGCTGGTGTGATCATGCGAATTTTTCCAGCATCTTTTAATTCTTGTACTTTCTCTACAGAATCTAAAGCTCCACGGAATTCATTACGACGGTGAATCAAAGTCACCTCTGAAGCGACATCCGTCAAGAAAATACTCCAGTCTAATGCTGAATCTCCTCCACCTGCAATAACCACTCTTTTATCTCTGAACTCTTCTGGGTCTTTGATAAAATATTTGATTCCTTTATTTTCGTAGAAATTGATTCCGTCGATTAATGGTTTTCTAGGTTCAAAACTTCCTAAACCTCCAGCAATAGCAATTACTTTGGCGTGGAATTTAGTTCCTTCATTTGAAGTCACAATAAAACTTCCGTCTTCTTGTTTATCGATAGTCTCAGCGCGTTCTCCAAGTGTAAAACCTGGTTCGAATTGCTTGATTTGTTCCATCAAGTTATCTACTAAATCTCCAGCTAATACATCAGGAAAACCTGGAATATCATAAATCGGTTTTTTAGGATATAACTCAGATAACTGTCCACCTGCTTGTGGCAAAGCATCTAAAATATGGCATTTTAATTTTAATAATCCTGCTTCAAAAACTGCAAAAAGACCGGTTGGGCCTGCTCCTATTATTAGGATATCTGTTTCAATCATGTTCGTATTAATTAGCCCCCTAACCCCCGAAGGGGGAATTAAAGGAAAGTTGTATTTATATATTATTCACAAAGTAACGATTGAACATCTCACATATAAATGATAAATATCATTCGAATACTTTGCTCTTGATTTTGTTTACTATTAATTCTTGAATCTTGGCTCTTGGCTGATACCTCTTGCTTCTTAAATCTAACCAATATTCTATTTATTCTTCAAACTTTCGGTGATCTCGTTCATTTTTTGAACTTTCTCTTCAAAATCACCTTTTAAGGTTTTGCGGTATTCATTCAAGTTTTCCACCATTTTATTGATGTCTTCGGGAATAATTTCTTCGAAAAACTCTCGCAATCTTTTTGCTGTGGTAGGTGATTTACCATTAGTCGAAATGGCAATTTTTACATTTCCTTTGGTAACAATTCCGCCCAAATAATAATCACATAAAGGCGGTGTGTCTGCAATATTACAAATTAGAAAGCGCTTTCTAGACAAGTCGTACACTCTTTTATTGACTTTTAAATCGTCGGTACAGGCAATAACCATGTGGCGTTTGCGCAGCATCCAGCGATTGAATTTCTTCTCAGTCAAAGTTACCGAACTGTGATTATTTGCTAATGTGACTAATTCTGGTAAAAACCGAGGTGCTACCACCTCAACATTTGCATTCGGACTTGATTTTAATAAAAAGCTTAGTTTTTCTAGACCTACATTTCCTCCACCTACAATCAATACTTGCATATTGTGCAGCTTTAAAAAAACGGGGTATAATTCATTCCTTTCCATAAATCAAAAGTTTGCTGTGATTAGATTTCAACTCTTTACAAAATCCTTTTCTAGTTTGACTATCGCTAACTACCGCTCCAATCACGATAATTGCTGGCGAACTTAATTGCTGCTCAGCGACTACCTTTTCAATAGTATTTATCGTTCCTATTCCGATTTTTTCTTCAGGAGTTGTTCCGTTTTGAATAATCGCAACGGCGGTTTCTCCTTTGGATTCCGATTGAAAAATAGCAACAATTTCTTGTAATTTACTCATTCCCATCAACACGACTACAGTAGCTGATGATTGTGCCGCAAGATGAATATCTGCTGACAATTGACGGCTCGAAGTAGTCCCTGTTATTACCCAGAAACTCTCTGAAACCCCTCTTTTTGTCAACGGAATACCTTGATAAGCAGCAACTGCAATAGCCGATGAAATCCCAGGAACAACAAAGGTAGGAATTCCAAAACTTTCTACATAGTCAATTTCTTCACTTCCTCGTCCAAAAATAAAAGGATCACCACCTTTAAGACGAACGACATGACCATAAGTCAAGGCATTATCTACAATTAGTTGGTTGATTTCGTCTTGCGTATAGGCATGACATCCTATCCTTTTTCCAACAAATATTCGCAATGCTTTTTTAGGCGCATAACTTAATAATTCCTCATTTGCCAAAGCATCATATAAAACCACATTGGCTTTCGCCAAAGCTTTTGCTCCTTTTACGGTTAACAAATCGGGATCTCCCGGACCTGCTCCTACTAAAGTTACTATTGGTTTTATGGTATTAGGCATTTGCTAAATCGTTATTTCTATATGTTTCTAAATCGCTGAAAAAAGTAATTGCTTGTTGGATGTATTTTTTGGCGAAAGCCTCAGAAGGTTCGTTTTGATTAATTTGGTATACTAAATCTTTAAAGTTAGTATCTAAAGTGATTTTGTTAGTTTCAACAAAAACTGTATCAAACAGATTAATGATTCCTGCATGGTGATTTGTTTTTTGGTTTTCAGCCAATAACAATGCTTTAGCACCGTTTACAAAACCAGCATAAGCCAAGTAAATAGCATCAGCCCAATTTTTATCTTCGAAAGCTTCTTGAGCAAACGTCAATTTATCTTTGGCTTCTAAAAGTAACGTGGCAACCAAGTCAATTACTACACCCGCACATTCTCCTACACCAACTGCTTTTACATAATTATCTGCATTTCCCCAATCGATAAAATCTTCGTCAGTAAGATTAGTAACATCTGCCAAGGGTTTTAAGAATTCGTAAAAATACTTTTCTCCTTGTGCATCGTAATAATCTAAGAAAGATTTCCCGTTTGCATTGGCTTCAAAATCGTTTAATATAAAACGTAAAGCATCTGGTCCTCTACGACTTGGAATCTTAATTACTTTATCAGAAAAACGTCCTTTTCCATCACCTAGAATTCCACCACCAAGCAATACTTGTAAAGCCGGCGCAACTAATTTACCAGAGTTGATCGACATTCCTTGAAAACCTATTGACGACATGTTGTGTTGTCCACAAGCATTCATACAACCACTAATTTTAATGGTGATTTCGCGGTTCTCTTTGTATTGTGGGAATTCTAATTTTAAAACTCGTTCTAATTCTTCGGCAATTCCGGTACTACTTGCAATTCCAAGGTTACAGGTATCTGTTCCTGGACAAGCGGTAATGTCATTAATTGTATCGTAACCTAAAGTAACAAAATCTAGTTTGGCTAATTCTTGGTAAAAGAAAGGTAAATTCTCTTCTTTTATATTTCGAAGTACAATGTTCTGCTTTAGTGAAAAACGCAATTCATTGGCTCCATAATTTTTAATTAATTCGGCTAAAGCTCTTGCTTTGTCTGTATAAAAATCTCCTAACAGCACTTTGATTCCAATCGCAACGTAACCTGCTTGTTTTTGAGCAATCACATTCGACTTTTTCCAAGCTTCGTAAGCAGCAGTATCATCAATAGTTACTGCAGGTACTTCTAATAAAGTTGATGGAATTGCACCATCAAAAGCGGTCGTGTCAATTTCGTATGACTGGTATGATAACGCTTTTTTCTCTTCGTCAACTAAGCGTAAAAATTCATCGCGACCAATGTCTTTGATTAAGAATTTCATACGTGCTTTTAAACGCTTAGCTCTTTCACCATGACGGTCAAAAACTCTCAAAACTCCTTCCGTAGTTGGGATGATTTGGTTTACAGGAATAAATTCTGACAACAACTCAGCGTGATGTGGTTGCGAACCCAATCCTCCACCTAGCATTACTTTGAATCCGCGTTCGCCATTTACAATCTTTGGAATAAATCCTAAATCATGTAAATAACTCAAGGCAGTATCTTTATCTGAAGAAGAGAATGACATTTTGAATTTACGCCCCATTTCTTGTGAAATAGGATTTCTCAAGAAAAACTGAAACATCGCATGCGCGTAAGGCGAAACATCAAAAGGTTCATCTACATCTACACCCGCTAATTCACTCGCTGTGATATTACGCACGGTATTCCCGCAGGCTTCGCGAAGTGTAATATCGTCTTTGGCAAGGTTTGCCCAAAGTTCTGGTGTTCTATCTAAACTCACATAGTGAATTTGGATATCCTGACGTGTGGTGATATGCAAACGCCCTGTTGAATACTCATCAGAAACTTTAGTAATACGCATTAACTGTTCACTTGTTACCTTACCAAAAGGCAATTTAATACGAATCATTTGCACACCTTCCTGACGCTGACCATAAACGCCACGCGCTAAACGCAGACTACGAAAACGCTCATCGTCAATTTTACCATCTTTGAATAACGCAATTTTTCTTTCTAAATCGATTATTTCTTTTTGAACAATCGGATTTTCTATTTCGGTTCTAAAACTTTCCATATTTTTTGAGCTTTGAGCCATGAGCTTTGGGCTTTAGACTACTAGGTGATTTTTTATTATTAACTATTGATAAAAACGCAATGTTAATCTCTTCAAATTTATTAGCTCTAGGCACACGGCCCAAAGCCGATAGCCTAAACTATCGAATAAATCCTACTCCTGCTGTTGTATTGGTTGCTGCATCGATTAAGATAAAAGCACCATTTGATTTATTATCGTTGTAAGCATCAAAATAAATTGCTTTACTTAACTTAATATTTACTTCTCCTATTTCGTTAATTGCTAATTGAGACGCTTCTGTTGTTCCTGAAAAATCAGTTGCGATCACGTTTTTCACGCTGTCAATTTTAGCCAAAACTCTGTTGGTGTTGTGTTGTACAAAATATTTCGCACCTGGAACCAACTTTTTACTGTCCATCCAGCATACCGTAGTATTGATATCTTTCTCCACTTTAGGCAGTTCAGATGATTTTACAATCATGTCTCCTCTAGTTACATTGATATCATTTTCTAATTCGATAGTAACAGACGAACCTACTGAAGCTTCATCAAATTGCTTATCAAAAAAGTGAATGTTGGTTACTTTCGATTCTGTTAAAGATGGCAATACCGTTACTGCATCTCCCACTTTAATATTGTTTCCGTATAATTTACCAGCGTATCCTCTGAAATCGTGGTACTCTTCTGTTTTTGGTCGGATAACTGTTTGCACTGGGAAACGTGCTTTCCCTTTTTCATACACATCTGCAGGCTCTAAAGCCTCTAAGTGTTCTAGGATTGTTTGTCCTTCGTACCAAGGCATTCCGCCTAAAGATTCCACGACATTATCACCCGTCAAAGCACTCAACGGAATGTAACTTACGTTTTGCTCTTTGAAAGTACTTTTGGCGTTTAATGCTTCAAAGTCGGCTTTAATTTTATTAAAAACCTCTTCAGAATAATCAACTAAATCCATTTTATTTATAGCAACAATCACCTCTTTTACTCTCAATAAATTATTGATAAAAAAGTGACGGTACGTTTGCTCAATAACCCCTTTACGAGCATCAATCAAAATGATCGAAACTTGCGAAGTCGAAGCTCCTGTAACCATGTTGCGCGTGTACTCAACATGTCCTGGAGTATCAGCAATGATGTAACTTTTCTTAGCAGTCGAAAAATAAATGTGCGCTACATCAATCGTGATTCCTTGTTCTCTCTCAGCCACTAATCCATCAGTAGCCAACGAAAAATCAAGATAATCATATCCCTTTTGCTTGCTGCTTTTTTCAATTGCTTCTAATTTATCTGTAGTCAGGGATTGTGTATCGTATAATAATCTTCCGATTAAAGTACTTTTCCCGTCATCTACACTTCCTGCTGTTGCTATTTTTAAAACTTCCATTTTATATTTTTTGTTTCAGGGTTTAAAGTTTAAGGTTTCAAGTTTCGTTGATTGCCCTTGTACAAATCTTTAAATCTGAATGTTTTTATTTACATCTTATATCCAGAACTTTCTCTGAATTATATTTTAACCTTATGAATGAAGCTAAATCGTATAATATCTCTATTGAAATAATCTACTCCATTTGATCTTTCTTGAAAACTATTTAAGTACCCTAATTCTAAAGCAATGACTGGACTAACTCCCACTTGTACTGCTGCATAAATTCGGTTTTGATCGAATGTATTTTTGATAATTTTGTTTCCGCCATTAATCATTATTTCATCCGATAAAATGCCTTTTAGATACTTCTTATCTGTCTTCCAAAAAGTATAATCTCCTTGGATTCGGTATCTAAATCTCAAGTAAAACGTGGTTCCATCTTCAAGCATTATTTTACTTGCATTATGAACAAACCGTTCTTCTATCATATACCGATGTGTCAAATTTACTTTTCCTAAAGTCTGTTTCACGGTTGCATCTTGCTGAAAACGATATTCAGGAATATGCAAACCCGTTTTAACCTCAGGATCTTGTGTCGCAACTGAGAAGTAGGCAAAACCTGCACCCAGCTCTAGCTTGTCAGTTATCTTATCTCTCACTTGAACCCTACTCACAAAAGTGTTTTGAGTAACTGGATTTATAAAAATTCGATTATCAATCTCAGTATGAACAGACCATTTATTATTTAATTCCAGCTGATTATAATATCTAAACCATAGTAAACTTTGCTTGTCGACATTTTTCTCAGTTTGAGCTTGTATTCCAATACTAAACAGCAATACACCCAAAAGAAATTTCACGGACTTCATTCTAAAAGTATCCTTGTTGTTTTCTTTTCTCCATCGCTGCCTCCGAACGTTTATCGTCAATTCGAGCACCTCTTTCAGAGATTGTCGAAGCTCTAATTTCGCCTACTACTTCTGAGATTGTTGCTGCATACGAATCAACTGCTGCAGTACAGCTCATATCACCCACTGTTCTAAAACGAACAATGCGCTCTTCAATTTCTTCGTTTTCTTCTTGGTACACATAAGGAGAGTGTGACCAAATCATTCCGTCTCTCAAGAATACTTTGCGCTTGTGTGAGAAGTAAATTGATGGAATCTCGATTTGCTCTTGTTCGATATAACTCCAAACATCTAATTCTGTCCAGTTTGAAATAGGAAAAACACGTACGTTTTGTCCATTTTCGATTTTACCATTCAATAAATCAAACAATTCTGGACGTTGGTTTTTTTCATCCCATTGACCAAAGTCATCACGAACAGAAAAAATACGCTCTTTAGCTCTCGCTTTTTCTTCATCACGACGAGCTCCACCAATACAAGCATCAAATTTAAACTCTTCGATTGCATCAAGTAAAGTTGTTGTTTGTAAACTGTTTCTACTAGAATATTTCCCAGTTTCTTCAACTACTTTCCCTTCGTCGATAGCATCTTGTACATTACGAACAATCAACTCTAGCCCTAATTCTTTAACTAATCGGTCTCTAAATTCAATGGTCTCCGGAAAATTATGCCCGGTATCCACGTGTAATAATGGAAAAGGAATTTTAGCAGGGAAAAATGCTTTTTGCGCCAATCTTACTAAAGTGATTGAATCTTTTCCTCCAGAAAAAAGCAATACTGGCTTATCAAATTGAGAAATCACTTCTCTAAAGATGTATATTGCTTCGCTTTCTAATGCGTTTGTTTTTAATATTGAACTCATGTCTTTTGTTTAAAAGTTTCAGGTTTAAAGTTTCAAGTTATTGCAACCCAAATAAATCCCTTAACTATTTATATTTTTCTAATTACTTTTTACTTCTCACTAATTACTACTTCCCGTGCAAACCACATTCTTTGTGACTGGATTCCCACCACCATCTTCCGGCTCTAATGTCTTCACCTTCGGCAATTGCTCTGGTACATGGCGCACAACCTATACTTACAAATCCTTTTTTATGCAAGGCGTTTTGTGGCACGTTGTTTTTTTCTAAATAATCTTCCACATCTTTCAATGTCCATTTTAATAATGGATTGAACTTGATGATTTCGAATTTAGAATCATATTCGAAAAGATGCAAATCATGTCTATTTTCTGATTGCTCTGCTCTTAATCCTGTAATCCAAACTGAATTTCCTTTTAAAGCTTTAGTCAATGGTTCTACTTTTCGAATAAAACAACACTCTTTTCTGTTTTCCACAGATTCATAGAAACTATTTGGACCTTTTGCATTCAATAAGTTTTGCACAGCTGTAGCTTCAGGAAAATAAACTTCGATATGTTTTTTATACTTCTTCAATGTTTTATGAAAAACATCATAGGTCTCTTGAAACAACCGACCCGTATCTAAAGTAAAAATAGTGATGGCAGTATTGCTATTTGCAATCAACGCAGTAATAACTTGATCTTCTTGCCCGAAAGATGTAGAAAAAACCACCTTATCTTTATATTCCTCTGCCAAAAAAGCAAAAGTCTCTTCAATTGAAAAGTCTTTTGTTTTGTCTATTAATGCTTGTACTATTATTGCGCTCATTTGTCTAATTTAATAAAAAATCTATTACCCTATCGGATTAGTAGATTAGATTACAAAAGTAACACTTAAATCCTAACAAAAAAATAAAAACAAGTATTTTATTTACTCTCTAATTTTGGCTGAAGTCTTAAACAATAGCGGTTTACAGCAGTTATTAAATATTTCTAAAAAATACTGCTCTCCAAATTACTATTTCAAAATACAACGTCTATTTCAATAACATATTCGCAAAATTGAATAAAAATATTCATTAGTCTACTTCCCCTATAGGATAATAATAAAATAGTAGTTAATTTTGTCCAAAATATTTTGTTATGGATTTTCAGTTGGGTTTGATCATTGCAGGTTTAACGGTAGGCTTTATAGTGGGACTCACAGGTGTAGGTGGTGGCTCATTAATGACTCCTATATTATTGTGGTTTGGCATCCCACCCACAACTGCCGTAGGTACTGATTTACTTTATGCCGCTTTCACAAAAATGGGAGGTATCTATGTGCACCATAAAAAGAACAACATTAATTGGAAAATAACTGGATGGCTTTCTCTTGGAAGTGTACCAGCGGCATTAATTACCTTATGGATTTTACATAGTATAAAGGCGGATATCTCCTCATTGAATTCGGTAATCAAATATAGTTTGGGTTGGGCACTTCTATTTACTTCAATAGCGGTATTGTTCAAGAAAAAATTATTGGCTATCTCACAAAAACATTCTGGAAACAAATTTCACACTGAAAGTCGTACTCAAAATTGGTTAACTGTGGCGATTGGAGTATTGCTAGGAGCTACGGTGACTTTAACTTCTATTGGCGCAGGAGCTTTAGGGACAGTGACATTGTTCTTTTTATACCCACTATTAGCAACACCTAAATTAGTGGGTACCGAAATAGCTCATGCCGTTCCCTTAACTTTAGTCGCAGGACTTGGTCATGCTAGTATGGGAAATTTAGATTTGGGTTTACTAGCGCAATTACTAATGGGGTCGCTACCAGGAATATTTATAGGAAGCATGTTAAGCGGTAAAGTTCCTGATTTATTTTTACGAAATGCAATTGCAGGAATGTTATTCTTTGTAGGTTACAAATTAGTTTTCATGGCTTAAATAAAAATTTAAGATGTGAAAAGCCCCTTACTATACAATAGCAAGGGGCTTTTTATATTTTAATTACAAACAGATTCACACATTTAAAAGGCGATATCTGCCAGCGTATTATTCTCTAATATTTGCAATGTATTGTCTCTTACTTCAGTCATTAATTTTCGAACTGCGCAAGAAACCTCATCTTGACAGTCGTCACACTTTTCATAAAAATTATGACTAGCACATGGCAGTAAGGCAATCGGTCCTTCAAGGATTCGGTATACTTTGGCCATATTGATATCCTTTGGCTCTTTGATTAAATAATAACCTCCGCCTTTTCCTTTTTTAGCACCTAGAAAACCCGAATGACGTAATAGCAATAATATACTTTCTAAAAACTTAACAGAAATATTTTCACTTTTTGCAATATCAGCAATGGCAACCGGTGTTTGATCTTCTTGGCGAGCCAAAAAAGTCAAAGCTTTGATTCCGTATTTAGTTTTCTTTGAAAGCATTTAATGGATTTTAAATTCCGGATTAACAAATTACAAATTTTGTTCTAAAATTGCATCACAAACCAAATGTATAAAATCTTTTTCGACATACATCAAATGGTCATTATTTTTATTGATTTCAGGAACAATTTGACAATTAAGAAACCAACTCCCATCAGGTTTGTATTCATCCCATTCCCCAAAATACAATTGCACTTGGCAATTAGGCACTTGGGTTTCATACCGCAATCTAGTTGAAGATACTGCAACCAAGTCACTAACTTTTAATCCTTTTAAAGCTGCTTTCCAAGCAATAGTCCCACCAACACTAAAAGCTAGAATTTTGATTTCTCCTTTTTCTTTATTCAATAAACTTTGGACTGCAATTTCAATTCCACTATTCACAAATTGATCGTGGAGATTTTGTTCCGTAAAAATAGTTTTATCAATCCCACCCAATTCACAACAATCATAGTACTGAATTTCAAAATTATCTCTTAATAATTCTACATAATCCGAAACCCAAGTCGATTTGTCTCTTCCCCACAAATCCGATAAAATAATTAATCTTGATTTCATAAAAAGATAAGCTGTCGGATTTAAATTGTTGTTTCAAAATCTTTTAGAGATCGACCATCGGTAAGTTTCCACTCCGTTTGTCCATTAGCACTCCTCCCCATTAAAGTAGCTGCTGCGTAAGATGGGCTGCTAAATATATAATCCTCAACAAATTCATAGTAATCTCCTTTATCAACTAGCAAACCATTCTCTATAAGTTTTTGCCTGTTTTTTACAAGACTAGGACTTAATGAAGCCGTAATTAAATGCGCTGCCTTTGACCCTTTAAAAATAAGAAAACCATCCGGAGTTGGTTCACCTTGACCCTCTGCACCACGAGCTGCTTTTATATAAAAAACATCCTGCTTCACTTGAACTCTTACAATTCTTTTTTCATCAAAAACTTTATGCCCTAATGTATTGACCAATATTTTGACATAACCTATAAATTCTTCCATTTCAGCTCTATCCGATTCTGAAATCGATGATTGAGTAGGAATTATTGAATTCTCAACTTTATACCGTTTAGAAGTTACGGCTATATCGTGAAGTCTATTTTCTAGATATTTAATATGAGCCTTATTGAGATTGTCATCTTTAGATATAAAAATAATAGCTTCATTCCAAAATTCCTTTCCGCTTAAATGTTGTTTTAACCTACTAAAAACAGATTCGGCTTCACCTATATAAACCAAATCATTGTCTTCATCATCTTTACCGAAAAGTAAATAGATTCCAGTATTATTCAAATCATCTCTATCTGAACATTCTTTTATATTGATTCTCGGAATTTTATACGCCTTGCCTGTCCAGTTAGAAAGTTCACAACTCATACGTCCATTCGAATCTCCGTCTATCAAAAATATTTTAATTGTCTTACCTAGTGCCATATTTAATTTAAAAAAACTAAGGTAATACTTTAAATCTAAAAGTAGAATTAGAGAATCCACAATATAACCACAAAACCCACAGCTGTTAACTATGGGTTTTAAAATGATTGTATTCTACTATAAAATCTAACTTAAAGCCTGATTTAAATCTGCAATGACATCAGCGACTGTTTCTAATCCTACAGACACACGTACCAAACCATCTGTAATACTAACTTTTAAGCGTTCCTCCACTGATAATTTACTATGCGTTGTAGAGGCAGGATGTGTAACAATGGTTCTTGTGTCACCTAAATTTGGCGAAAGCGAACACAGTTTTATCTTATCTAAAAAATTTCGACCTGCTTCTAATCCACCTTTTATTTCGAAAGTGACAATGTTACCACCAGCTTTCATTTGTTTTTTGGCAATTTCATGTTGTGGATGCGATCTCAAAAACGGATATTTCACTTTATTTACATTGGGATGCTGCTCTAAGAACTCAGCAACTTTCAATGCATTTTCGCAATGTCTGTCTAATCGAATAGCCAAAGTCTCCAAACTTTTGGACAATACCCAAGCATTAAACGGTGATAATGATGGGCCTGTTAATCGGCTGAATAAGTATATCTTCTGAATCAACTCAGGATCTCCCACTGTTACTCCGCCCAAAACACGACCTTGCCCGTCCATTAATTTCGTAGCCGAATGCACTACTAAATGTGCTCCCCATTTTATAGGTTGCTGCAAATAAGGCGTCGCAAAACAATTATCGATTATTAAAATCAGATTGTGCTTTTTGGCAATATTCCCCAGCAATTCTAGATCGATAATATCAACCGCAGGATTTGTTGGTGATTCTGCAAAAAGAATCTTTGTATCTGGGGTGATGAAACTCTCGATAGTTTCTGGTTTATTGATGTCAAAATAGGATGTTTGAATGTTCCATTTTGGAAAATAGTTCACAAACAAAGAATGCGTCGCTCCAAAAACACTGCTTGACGAGACAATATGATCACCAGATTGCAATAAAGCAGCCATGGTTGAATACACCGCAGCCATTCCTGAAGCAAAAGCAAAACCAGCAGTTGCACCTTCCATTTTACATACCTTTTCTACAAACTCGTTAGTATTTGGATTGCTGTAGCGGCTGTAGATATTTCGGTCTTTTTCTTCGGCAAAGGAGGCACGCATGTCTTCGGCATCTTCAAATACAAAACTTGAAGTTAAGTACAAAGGAACCGAATGTTCTAAATATTGTGTGCGTTCTAATTGGGTGCGGATGGCTTCGGTTTCAAAACCGAAATTATTATTTTCCATAAAATAGCCCCCTCACCCCCAAAGGGGGAATTGATACTGGGGTGATTTAAATTGTTACTAAATATTATTAATTCTCTCAGATTGTGGTTTTCACCATAATCTATAACGTTCCCCCTTCGGGGGTTAGGGGGATTCCATTTAAAACCACTTTGTAATGTATCGTCGCCGTTGGTTCTAAAGTTTTAGAAACCGAGCAATATTTATCAAAAGAAAGTTGTGCCGCTTTCGCAGCTTTTTCTTCTACTATTTTTCCTTCCAAATGAAACACTAAGTAAATGTCTTTAAAAGGTTTTGCTTCACCCACTTGTACACGTTCTCCCTCTACCTCTGCTTTGAAAGAGGTAATTTCTTGACGTTGCTTTTTTAAGATCGAAATCATATCAATGGCGCTACATCCAGCAACACCCATCAATACTAATTCCATTGGGCTTGGTCCTTGATCATCGCCACCAAATTCTGGACGGCTGTCTACATTTACTATATGTCCTCTTTCGTTTTTTAATTCGAAATGGAAATTGTCGTTTACTCTATTTAATGTAATTTTCATATTTATCCCCTCCCCAACCCTCCCCGAAGGGAAGGGAGCCAAGACTGGAGGTAAGTCCCTATTTAAATTAGTATATAGTTTTCATATTCATTTTAAACCCTATTTATTCAGAAATCATAAGTCGCTAATCTACAATCCTTTATTCCCCCTTCGGGGGTTAGGGGGATTTTATCCCTTATCCGACAATCTCAAAATATCTCCAAAAACACCCCTCGCAGTAACTGCAGAACCGGCTCCGGCTCCTTGTATTACGATTGGACGATCTCCATATGATTCTGTGTAAATTTCGAAGAAAGAATCAGAACCTTTAAGTCCACCCAAAGCAGTATCCGAAGGTACGGAAACTAATTTTACTTCCAAAATTCCTTTGTCATGTTGTAAATCTCCAGACAACTCCCCTATGTATCTTAAAACGTGATTTGGTTTTTGATCTTTCTTTATTTTATCATAAATAGGATCAAACTCTTTCAATTTAGTCAAGAAATCGGCAGCGCTACCTTCACGTAAGTGTTCCGGAATTAAATTTTGGATAGCAACCTCATCAAACTCGTTTTGTAAATCCAACTCTCTAGCTAAAATTAATAACTTTCGACCTACATCATTCCCACACAAATCTTCTCTTGGGTCGGGCTCTGTGAATCCACTATCAATTGCTTCTTTTAATATTTCGCTGAACGGAACATCCTTAGCAGAAAAATGATTGAACAAATAACTCAAAGTTCCTGAGAAAACCCCTTTAATTTTTGTAATGTTTTCACCCGAAAGGTGTAGCAACTTGATAGTATCGATAAGCGGTAAACCGGCACCAACATTGGTTTCGTACAAATAATTCTTTTGATTTTCGGCTAGTACATTTCGCAATTCTTTATAAAAACCATAACTCAAAGTGTTAGCTACTTTATTAGACGAAATCAAATCAAAACTATGCTCTGCTAACGGGATATAATTTTCTACAAAAGTAGCACTCGCAGTATTGTCAACTGCGATCAAATTCTCTAAATGATGTTCGTTTGCATAAGCGATAACATCATCAATAGTGTACGAAGCGCCATTAGTATCAATTTGGTTTTTCCAATCAGCGGCAACTCCGTTTTTATTTAAAAGTACTTTCTTAGAGTTGGCGATAGCAAAAACATTCAGCTTAATATCTTTTCTTTTTTCGATGGCTTTTGCCGATTCCAGAATTTGGTTAATCAATGTTCCTCCCACTAATCCATGTCCGAAAATGGCAATATTAATTTTCTTGGCTACACCAAAAATCTCTCCATGAATTACGTTTAACGCTTTGTTGAGCTCTGATTTTTTCACCACCAAACTTACATTTTTGCCTGTAACGGTATTATTGAATAAGATAGGAACGATTTTGTTTTTGATCAAAGCGGTATAAGGCTTATGAAACGTACTCAAATCTTGACCAATTATCGAAATCACCGATACATTGTCAACTACCGTAATTTTATTCACATCCTTAGAATAGAAGTCATTTTCGAATTCTTTTTCTAATTCGATCATGGCTTTTGTGGCTTTGTCAGCCGCTACTACAAGGCCTATTCCTCGTTCTGACGAACCTTGCGAAATGATACTTACACTAATGTCATTATCACCCATTACTTTAAAAATACGGGCATCAACACCAGTTTTCCCTAACAATCCTCTTCCTTCAAGATTAACCAAAGACACATTCTCTAAAACAGACAAGGTTTTAATTCCGCTTGCGTTAGAGTTTGACGTAATTAGTGTTCCTTTATTTTCATGATTGAACGTATTCAAAATACGCAGTGGAATATTTTTTTCTAGCAACGGAATGATTGTTTTGGCGTGCAAAATATTCGCCCCAAAATTGGCCATTTCATTCGCCTCGTTATAAGATAAGGATTCGATTTTTTTAGCATCAAGAACCAACTCAGGATTGGCCGTGTATATTCCGTCTACGTGTGTGAAGTTTTGCAATTCTTCGGCATTGATATAATTTGCGATCAAAGAAGCCGTATAATTACTTCCGTTTCTCCCTAGCGTCGTGGTTTCTTGTTTTGCATTCGAACCAATAAAACCTGTAAGCACTAAAACCGAATCTTTATTATCTCTAAAAACTTGGATAATATTCTTTTTCGAAATCGCATCTAAAGGTTGCGCATCACCAAAGTTGGAATCGGTAATAATTAGTTCTCTTGTATCAGCTAGCTTTGCAGGAATGTTTTTTTGGTTTAACAAAAACACCACTAGTTTTGCTGCAAGCACTTCTCCTTGCGCTAGTACTTGGTCTTTTATTTTGTCGCTATAATCACCAATCAAGCTTACGCCTTCAAATAGTTTGTCCAGTTTATCAAACTCTGCCGAAAAATCGACTGCATTAAAACCATCCTTTTGGTAGGTTTTAAAACTTTCGAGCAATGGCTTATAATTTCCGTTTTTGGCAGCAATTGTCAAGATATCGTCTAATTCATCGGTTGCTTTCCCTCGTGCCGAAACAACAATTGCTATTTTTTCATCTTGCTTAATTTTATTCTCGATTATATTTACAACTGTATCGATACCTTCACCATTAGCTAAAGATTTTCCACCAAATTTTACTATTTTCATCTGCTTTTTATTTTTGAAAACAACTTCTAATAAATTGTCTAATTGTTCGTATTCCATCAAGAAAGCATCATGACCATGTGCAGAGTCAATTTCGCTGTAGAATACATTATTTTTAAATTTCTTGATTTCCATGTAGGTTTCTCTATTCTCCTTTGCTGTAAAAAACAAATCCGAATTGATTCCTACGATATAAATATTAGCTTCTACTCTTGAAATGATTGATTCTAATGACTCGTGATTCCGAGTAATATCAATCGTTTTTAAAAGCTGATTCATCATTTTGTAAGCCGCAAGTTGAAATCTTTTCTCTAATTTTTCTCCATGATAATTCAGCCAACTTTCCACTTGAAAAGTCTCTAGCTGTACATTGATGTCACGATTAAATTTTTCCTTGAATGACTCTGGCGTGCGGTAACACAACATGGCATGTATGCGCGCATCTTCGATTGGTTTTTTAGAATTATTCAAGATTTGCTCTTGCAAATAACAATTAGCGATCAACCAGTCTGTCGCTTTCCAATCTGTGGCGATGGGAATAAAGTTTTGCGCTAGTTTAGGCTCTAAGGCCAAAATTTCCCAGGCAATTCCACCTCCTACCGAGCCTCCGATAAGGGCAAATAAAGAATCAATCTTTAAAGCGCGAAGTCCTTCGATAAATATTCGAGCAATATCTCTAGCAATAAAATCTCTGTAGTTCTCAATGGTAGCTGAGTTGAAACCATTACCAGGCACGTCAAAGGAGACGATGGTATATTTTCGAGTATCAATTGTTTTGTCTATGCCTACAATATCATTCCACCAACCCGATTCTCCAATCACTTGAGAATTCCCTGTTAAGGCATGATTTATCACAATAATAGGTGCAGTATGCAGGGGCGCTCCAAAAACCTGATAACTTAAGTTTAAGGCAGCATAAACAGCACCATTGTGTGTGGTGAAATTTTGTATGGCTATGTGTGTTGGTTTATTTTCCAATGTCAAATCTTTTATTGAATTTGATTTGTATTTGGAAATATTAAAAAGAAAAAACTAGGTAAATACTAGAAAAATTCTTGTTGTTATCTTTCCACTTTTGGGAGTGGTAGAATGCAGCACCTTCTTCGATTTCTCAAAGGGTTGCTAAGGCTTCATCGGGTCTAATCCCTCGTCCTTTCTTTATAACATTTCAATACGTGTGTGAACTTAATGATGCAAATAAACTATTATTTTATGTAACGAGCAAATATTATTAGCCTAGTTTTCAAACTAGAAACGATCTGTAACAAAAAAACGCAAGACATCGCTGAACATAACAATTCAGAGATTACCTGCGTGTAAAACACTATTAAAAGTAGACACTAGCAATTAAATAAAAAGAGTGTCGTTTTCTTTAGAATACATCAAAAATTGCAACGAATTTGCCGCTTTTCCTATTTCTTTATCATTAAAACCAAATCTTGGGTGAACCAAATCATCTACGGTTATGTTGATTATGTTTTTTCTTGTTTTTAAACTCTTTAAAAAGTTTACTGCTTTGCTAACTGTGTTTAATGCTTTCATAATGTTTCTTTTTTTGTTTGTTAATTATTTGCGCTACTAATAAAATGCTTGTTTGCTGGTATAAAAAAACCCTTTTGATAAATACCAAAAGGGTTGAAGTTATTATAACTTTTACTTTTGGAATATGATCAGCCCACTTTTATAAATAAAATGTTCATTGAAGAATAAATATTTTTAAAAAAATGTCTTTTCATACTATCTATATTCGGTTAAAAATCTAAACTGTTTCTTGTTTTTTTATCTTGAAGCAAATTTGAAAATTTTTTTCCTGTATTCCTAATGATAATCAATATTTTAACGCGTTTTTAGGTCACTGTTAATAATATTATAACTTGAGATTGTAATTCTATAACAATTTGTTAACCTAGCACTTAGCTTTTACTACTTTTTAGGCAAAAGCACCAGAACTCTTTATTTTAATTGCTGAAATACTTGAAGTAAATCTGCTTTTAAATCGTCGATATTCTCCAAACCAACCGATAATCTTATAAGATCTTTTGACACTCCCGAACTTAGCTGTTGTTCGTCTGACAATTGCTGGTGTGTTGTGCTCGCTGGATGAATTATTAATGATTTTGTGTCTCCTATATTTGCTAAAAGCGAAAACAAAACCGTATCATCAGCTACTTTTTTTGCTGCTTCAAAACCTCCTTTTAGACCAAAGGTCACTAGTCCGTTTTGTCCCTTTGGTAAATACTGCTGCGCTAAGTCATAATATTTACTAGAAGTTAAACCAGGATAATTTACCCAAGCCACTTGTTCTTGAGATTCTAGCCATTGTGCTAATGCCAATCCGTTTTCACTGTGTTTTTGAACACGTACTGCTAAGGTCTCTAAACCTTGAATAATTTGAAAAGCATTAAACGGACTTAAAGCTGCACCATAATCACGTAAACCCTCGATACGAACTCTTGCAATAAAAGCTGCTGCTCCTAGCGCATCGTGATATACTAAACCATGATAACCTGCATTAGGAGTTGTGAATTCCGGAAAACGGCCACTACTCCAGTCAAAGGTACCAGCATCGATAATTGCTCCTCCTAGTGATGTACCGTTTCCAGAAATATATTTAGTCAGGGAATGTATTACAATATTTGCACCGTGCGCAATAGGATTTAATAAATAAGGCGAAGCGACGGTGTTATCTACCATTAGTGGAATCCTTGCCGCTTTAGCATACCTTGCAATTGCCGCAATGTCTAAAACATCTAGTTTAGGATTCCCTAAGCTTTCGATAAAAATCACCTTAGTAGTATCAGTAACCGCTTGAGCAAAATTCTCAGGATTTGAGGGATCGACAAACGTCGTTGTGATTCCTAATCTAGGTAAAGTTGACTGCAAGAGATTAAAAGTCCCACCATACAAGCTACTTGAAGCTACGATATGATCACCGGTCTTTAATATCGTCAACAAAGCCGTTGTGATAGCAGCAGTTCCAGATGCAGTCACCACAGCAGCAATTCCGCCCTCGAGTGCTGCTAAACGTTGCTCTAGAACATCGTTTGTAGGGTTATTTAAACGCGTGTAAATATATCCTGCCTCTGAAAGTGCAAATAGGTTTGCGGCATGTTCAGAATTATTGAAGACGTAAGATGATGTCTGGTAAATAGGGACCGCTCTTGTTCCTGCGTGTTTCGTTACATCATGTCCAGCATGCAGTGCATTTGTTTCAAATTTGTTTGTGCTCATAATTTTTTTAGTTGGTTATTAGGTATAAAAAAACCTCCCGTTATCTGGGAGGCTTTCTATCAAATCTTATTTATGGTTAGATTTTAAACAATAGCGCATTCCCAGGATTTCTCCTTAAACGTCATACACATCATTTGTTTAATCACTAACATTATTACTTATTTATAATTCAAAGTTGCAACGAAAAGATCAAACTACCAAACATTTTTTATCGAATTAACAAATTATAGTTTAGATGTTATTTTACACTAAAATAAGCAAGTAATGGAAGTACTTATTTTAAACTAAAAAATAGTTAAGATTAATTTGCAATTCAAAATGGTTTCATACCTTTGCGCTCTAATAAAGAGGAAAAATTTGAACTGATTGCAACCTCTTCATAATGAAACTAATTCATTGTGGATGCTGAAAAATTTCAGTAGAAAAAAAATGCTAAAGCAGAAACTCTTCTTTAGCTTTTATTGTTGCAATTCCTTTTTCTCGCTTAATTTAAAAATACTATTTATTATGGCTTATTTATTTACGTCAGAATCTGTGAGTGAGGGACATCCAGACAAAATTGCAGATCAAATATCAGACGCACTAATTGATAACTTTTTAGCATTTGATGCTAATTCAAAAGTAGCATGTGAAACTTTAGTAACTACAGGTCAAGTTATATTGGCTGGAGAAGTTAAATCAAATACATACCTAGACGTACAGCATATTGCTCGTGAAGTAATCAGAAAAATTGGTTACACAAAAAGCGAATACATGTTTGAAGCAAATTCTTGTGGAATCCTTTCGGCTATTCATGAGCAATCAGCAGATATCAACCAAGGAGTAGACCGTTCTAGCCCAGAAGAGCAAGGAGCAGGTGACCAAGGAATGATGTTTGGTTACGCTACAAATGAGACTAAAAACTACATGCCACTAGCATTAGATTTGTCTCATAAATTATTACAAGAACTAGCTTTATTAAGACGTGAAAACAGTGAAATCACTTACCTACGTCCTGATGCTAAATCACAAGTTACACTAGAATATAGCGACGACAACAAGCCTACAAGGATTGATGCTATCGTTATTTCTACACAACATGATGATTTTGACGAAGAGCAAACGATGCTTGCGAAAATCAAGAAAGATATTATCGAAATCTTGATTCCAAGAATCATTGCAAAAAACCCAGATAGCGCACACTTATTTAACGACACAATTCAATACCATATTAACCCAACAGGGAAATTTGTAATTGGAGGTCCTCACGGTGATACCGGTTTAACTGGTAGAAAAATTATTGTTGATACTTACGGTGGTAAAGGAGCTCACGGTGGTGGTGCTTTCTCTGGTAAAGATCCAAGTAAAGTAGATAGAAGTGCCGCTTATGCTACACGTCATATCGCTAAAAATCTAGTTGCTGCAGGTGTAGCAGACGAAATTTTAGTACAAGTTTCTTACGCTATTGGTGTTGCAAAACCAATGGGGATTTTTATAGAAACTTACGGTACTGCTAAGGTAAATTTAACTGATGGAGAAATCGCTAAAAAAGTAGAAGCTATTTTTGATATGCGCCCTTACTTTATCGAGCAACGTTTGAAATTAAGAAACCCTATCTATAGCGAAACTGCTGCTTACGGGCACATGGGACGTACACCAGAAACCGTTTCTAAAACATTTTCTGCTCCAGGTGGATTAACAAAAACAGTTGAAGTAGAATTGTTTACATGGGAGAAATTAGATTTTGTTGACCAAGTAAAAACAGCTTTTGGGTTGTAAAAAACACTTGACATTATATACAAAAACGGCTATCTAACAAGGTAGCCGTTTTTTTTTACCCCTTACTACTCCTGATCTAATCAAAGCGCGATACTGATTTAAAACACAAACAACTTTGTTAAAAATTAGCATGAATAACCTTCAATTCATCTACGGAACATTACACTACTGATATATACATAAGGTGAATTACAGCTTTTGAATCTAAAAAAAACGTTGAAAATTTTCTATATTGACTCCTAATTTTTAGCTATTTTTACATCAGAAGGAATTATCAATTATAAAATCGCAATACCGTAATGCACATAGCAGTAGCAGGAAATATAGGATCAGGAAAAACAACATTGACGCGTTTACTAGCTAAACAATTTAAATGGGAGCCACATTATGAGGACGTCGTAGACAATCCTTACTTAGATGATTTTTACCACCAGATGGAGCGCTGGTCTTTTAACTTACAAATTTATTTCTTGAACAGCCGTTTTCGTCAAGTGATGCAAATACGTGAAAGCGGAAAAAAGATCATCCAAGACAGAACAATATATGAAGATGCACACATTTTTGCACCTAACCTACATGCTATGGGGTTAATGACAAATCGTGATTTTCAAAACTACTCTTCTTTATTTGAATTGATGGAGTCAACGGTAAAAGCACCTGATTTATTGATCTATTTGAGAAGCTCAATACCCAATTTAGTGGGACAAATTCACAAGAGAGGAAGAGAATATGAGAATTCTATTTCTATCGAATATTTAAGCCGCTTAAACGAGCGTTACGAAGCATGGATTCATACCTACGACCGTGGTAAACTATTAATCATTGATGTTGATAATATTAATTTTGTAGACAATCCTGAGGATTTAGGTACTATTTTCAATAGAATTGACGCTGAAATTAATGGTCTATTCTAATTAAGTACAAAAACAATATAGAAAATGCGTTGCAAATAATTATTTGCAACGCATTTTTTTTAAACGTAAGCTGCGTGCAAGGAGTCGTTAACTGAGCTGTGCTAAGCTAGCTACAATTACGCTTTTAAAAACTATAAAGCCGACTAACATTTTCTACTTACTCATAAAAAAAAAGCGATACTCACATTAGAGTATCGCTTTTTCAATATAGTGTGCAATAAATTATTTAATACTAAATAATCCAGCTGGTTTGTTTTCAATTTCGTTGAAACGGTCAGTACATTTTTTAATAATGTCATGAGCTTCTGTAACATCACCCCATCCACCTACTTCAACAGTCTTGTTTTCTAGATCTTTATACACTTGGAAAAAGTGCTCAATTTCTTTAATTAAATGAGGATTTACATCAGATAAATCATTTAATGAATTCCAGATAGGATCTGAAACTGGTACACAAATAACTTTTTCATCTGGTCCTTTATCGTCAGCCATATGGAAAACTCCAATAGGTTTCACTTCCATAACACATCCAGGAAAAGTAGGCTCAGTAAGCAATACTAATACATCTAATGGATCTCCGTCTAAAGCTAATGTTTCAGGAATGAATCCGTAATCAGCAGGGTACATCATTGAAGAATAAAGCATTCTATCAAAACGCATTCTTTTAATTTCAAAATCGTACTCGTATTTATTTCTACTTCCTCTTGGAATTTCGATTAAAACATCGAAAGTGGTTATTTTTTCTGTACTCATTATATTATGTTATTATCTAATTTTTCATTTTATAGCGGTTGCAAAAGTAGTTTAAAATCCTATTTCTTACAACAATTATTACTGCTATTACTTGCTACAGTATTGAATACCTTAATTTAAACCTTATTTCAGGACTAATTTAGAAGTATTTCAAGCCCTTTTAGTGTTGGTTATACCTTCTATATCACCATTAAAACTTCAATCTCCCCTATAACAACTAAATGTCGTAGCCCAGATAGCAACGGCATCCTTTTTAAGAGGTGACTTTTAACCTCTTAAAAAGATATAGTGGATAGCTGGAAATAGCTCCTAGAAATAAAATCCGAATGAACCTTTTACTGTAAACTTTTGAGCATCTGGAGCGTCTAAATAATTTCCTCTCCATCCAAAATCCAAACGAAATACTTTGAAGATATTCCCGATACCAGCAGAATACTCCCAATATCCATTTTCGGGCGCAGTATAGGCTAATCCTGAAGCATTGATGGCACGATTTGCATCACTAACTGATCCATAAACAGCTTTGGCACCTATGATTTCTCTCCAGTTTAATTTACGCATGAACGGAATTCTAGAAAACAATCTTCCTCCAAAGTTGTGTTCCCACTGTATCGTAGCATATTGATCGCTTACAAACTCATAGAAGTTCAAATTACTAAAGGTGTTTTCGATTGTAAAGTAGGTTTGATTTCCCGGAATCACACTCATTAAACCCAGCGGAATTGTTCCAAAAGTTTTACCCACCTCAACAATTACGTTAGAGCGACCTAGTGGTCCTATAATGATAGGTTGTTTGTAATACAATTGTACTTTATCGTATTGAAAATCGCTATCAAGCAATCCTTTAAAACCATGGCTATAATTGACATAAAAACGGCTGAAAGGGCTATCAACGTTAGATCGTTCTACACCGTAACCAATTGTTTTACGATTAGGCGTGAACTCTATTTGGAAATTAACTTCAGACTGTTTAACTCTGCTCTCTACAACGGTTCTAGCAGCATCAGTAAAGTAATCTAAACTAAAACTATCTGAAGCAGCTTCTAAAGTACGGTATGAAAACCCTGTTTGAAACGTTAAGTTCTTCACGGGTTCGATTTCGATACCTACATTCGTTAAATTAATATTTGTAAGCTTCCCGTTGCTTCCTGTAGAAAACAATGAAGACGAAGCAAAACTGCGCCCTAGCACATCATTTGTAGTTGTAAGGCTCGCCCCTATTTGTTCAATATCACGTCGATTTCCAGCAGATATAATAACACGTTTTTTCTTGTCTACCATCCATTTACCAGACAAACCGTACTTGAATTTATTGTCATCAAATCCATAAGCAGTATACCCCTGAAGACGCCAAGCATCGTTAGGTCCAAAATACGTTCTACCACCCGCTCTTAACCTTATACCCTCTACTTCGTTGTAACCAAAGGTCGAAAATATAGGTCCGTAATCAAAATGCCCTCTTTGAATATAACCACTCCCTAGAATGGAGACTAGGTTATATAGGTTTTTAAACTTCTTGACCGTCTGTAAGGTGTCTAGCATTTTATAAACCCCTTTTTCATCTTTATTAAGATTTTCAAAGCGGTTTTCTTCCCAGTACGCATCTGATCTATTGTAGACTTCATTGTCAATGTAGTTGACCTCATCTTTATAAAAAGCATTAGGTTTTTCTATATTGAATTTATGAGAATCATATAATGTGGTACGTTTACCGTAAACCCCTTTTGACTCATCTTTTTTATTTAAGGCAAAATCAGACATCATGTAATCACGCGTAAGTAAGAAAACAGAATCGTTTTGAACGTCAAACTCCTGCTCAATATAGATATCTTTTACCCAGTTAATATTAGCACTTTTAGTAACCGCCATATTAATTTTCTTAATCGCAAATGTGGTATCGTTAACCCAAAAATCTCCTTTGAATGTTAGTTCGTTTTTCCTTCTTGGATAGAACAAAATATTGTAGCACCACTTATTACCTATGTATGCACTGTCTCTCAATACATAGTTATACACATCGATTCCAGTTTTTGAAAGCGGACTTGTAAAACTTTTATCAAAGAAAGTTAGGTGATTATTATAGATATCATAATCTGAATATAAATCTTTTACAAAAGACAAAATTTGTTGATTATCGCTAAAACCCGAGTTTTTATTGGCTTTTATTTTTTCTTTGACCTTATTTAGTTTGTTGCTACCATACACTTCTGATAGCGTTTCATTTATAAATATAGGCAAGTAAGTTTTTCCGGTTACATTTGAAGTATCTACATGGTCAAATATGAACTCCATGCCCTTGAAGATTTTACTCTTTTTAAAGGCGCTATCTATGGTATTCATGTCAAATTCGACTTTTTCATACTTCTCCATTTGGTACTGATCAAATTGATACAAGCCGTTTTTGCGCTTGCGTTCCCAAATTTTACGAAGAATATCCAGCGCTGGATTATTTTTCTTCGAAGTCTTTCCAGTGAATACTACCACTTCATTCAAGGTTTGCACCTCGCCTAATTGTACTCTCAAATTGTAATTTACAGCTTGAAGCAAATCAATTTCTCGATCGTTAAAACCTACAGATGACGCCATCAAAACCGTATATGTTTTAGGCGACTCTAGATAAAACTTACCATCTTCATTAGATACAATTCCTTCGCTAGACCCTTTAAAAGCAACATTTGCATAGGGAATAGGCAGGTTGTCTTTATCAACGATAATTCCACTAACCTTTGTTTGAGCAAGCAAGGTTGTAGCTGTCGATAAAACGAACAACAGAAATAAATAAATATACTTTTTCATATGTAATCTTTAAAAAAAAAACTTCACCATACTAATGCATGATGAAGCTTTTATAATGTTATGCAGTGTACTATTTGTACATTACTTTTTTAACGGCTTTAACAACATCATCAGCGTTAGGCAACCATTCTTTTAGCAATACTGGAGAATATGGTGCTGGAGTATCTGCAGTTGTGATTCTTTGTATAGGCGCATCAAGAAAGTCAAAAGCACGTTCTTGAACAATATATGTAATCTCAGAAGCCACACTTGCAAAAGGCCAAGCCTCTTCAAGAACAACTAAACGATTTGTTTTTTTAACTGAAGCGATAATTGTATCATAATCCATAGGACGAACTGTTCTTAAGTCGACAATCTCACAAGAGATTCCTTCTTTAGCTAATTCTTCTGCAGCGATATGAGCTTCTTTGATAATTTTACCAAAAGAAACAATAGTTACATCTGTACCTTCACGTTTAATATCAGCAACACCTAGAGGAATAGTATATTCTCCTTCAGGAACTTCACCTTTATCACCATACATTTGTTCTGATTCCATGAAAATAACTGGGTCATTATCACGAATAGCTGCTTTTAATAATCCCTTTGCGTCATAAACAGTAGAAGGAACTACAACTTTAAGACCCGGAGTATTTGCAAACCAGTTTTCTAATGCTTGAGAGTGTGTTGCTCCTAATTGACCTGCAGATGCAGTAGGCCCACGAAAAACGATAGGAACATTGAATTGTCCTCCAGTCATTTGACGCATTTTAGCAGCGTTATTTATAATTTGATCAATACCTACTAAACAAAAGTTGAATGTCATGTACTCAACAATAGGACGACAACCATTCATTGCTGAACCTACAGCAATACCAGTAAAACCTAACTCAGCAATAGGAGTATCGATAACTCTTTTTGCACCAAATTCATCAAGCATACCTTTAGATGCCTTATAAGCACCATTATATTCAGCAACTTCTTCACCCATTAAATAAATGGATTCATCATGACGCATTTCTTCACTCATCGCTTCGCAAATGGCCTCTCTAAATTGTATCGTTCTCATATTTATATTATATATGTGTATTTTTCGAAAAGCAAAAATAAATATTTTAAATCACTTTTTAGCATAAATTAAATTTAAAATCTCAGGATGTACCATCATTATGATGCATTTAACTTTTTAAAAACCGAACGCTATTTTTATAACATGACCGCATTTACAGATGTAGCACAAACAATGAGCTAATAAATACGTTACATGGACTAAACTTAAAGCTTTGAAAACACTAAAAATTGGCAGTCTATTTGACTAATAAAACCACTATTTAAACTACTTTCACAGGACGGACTAAAGCACTTAGATTTAAGTTTTAGTGTGATGTCATTACCCAAAAAAATGAAATTGTAAACAAAGGGAAACAGCTATTTTAAATAGTTTCAACAAGAAAACAATCAAACCAATAGCGCTCTCACAGTGATTAGCGAGTTACAACTGTAATTAAGAGGACCAAAACACCCTAAGTAAAACTAAAGCCCCCCTGAAAATAAGAAGCAATAAGCACGCTTTTAAATAAGTATGAAACACGCTCATTTTACTAAAAAGATATCCTATAAATACTTTATCTTTCGAATAATTAAAAACCTAGTACCATTTAAAGATTGCACCCTTTCTCCTTTCGAAATAAATTCATCGAGCATCTAAAAGGAAGGCTTCGAATCTTTCTTATTTTCGAAAAAGAAAAAAATATAAGGCAGGCAGAAAAAATGGTAATAGCGAACGGCTTTAAGAATCAAGTAGCGAATTAAAAATTTGCGAAAACGTAATAGTTTTGAAAAAATATTATGCACGCATAGTATTTTATTCAATTTATTATTTTAAATTTGTAAAAGAAATTACGAAAATAAAAAAATATAATCATGAAAATATTAGTTTGCATTAGTCACGTTCCTGATACTACTTCGAAAATTAATTTCGTCAACGGCGATTCAGAATTTGACACCAATGGAGTACAATATGTTATTAACCCAAATGATGAATTTGGATTAACAAGAGCTATTTGGTTTCAAGAAAAACAAGGTGCTACTGTTACCGTTGTTAATGTAGGAGGTCCAGAAACTGAACCAACGTTAAGAAAAGCATTAGCAATAGGCGCTAACGAAGCAATTCGTGTGAACGCCACTCCTACTGATGGTTTTTTTGTTGCAAAACAGTTAGCAGAAGTAATTAAAACTGGAGGTTATGACTTAGTAATCGCAGGAAAAGAATCTTTAGATTACAATGGAGGAATGGTTCCTGGAATGATTGCAGGAATTTTAGGATACAACTTCTTGAATTCATGTACAGATATTACAGTTGAAGGTAACGATGTGAAAGCAGTACGTGAAATTGATGGTGGTAAAGAAACTGTTGCAACTACATTGCCATTAATCATAGGTGGTCAAAAAGGACTAGTTGAAGAAAAAGACTTGCGCATCCCTAACATGAGAGGAATTATGACTGCAAGATCAAAAGCATTAGCAGTAGTTGAGCCAGTTGATGCAACAGTTACAACTAAGGCAGTAAAATTTGAAAAACCAGCAGCTAAATCAGCAGTGAAGTTAGTTGCTGCAGATAACTTAGATGAGTTAATCAATTTATTACACAACGAAGCGAAAGTAATCTAATTTAAAAACGTTCTTTCAAATAGAAATCGAACCTTTAAATAATTACATTTTTCAATCTTTAAATTAAAAATTATGTCAATATTAATATATGCAGAATCAGCAGAAGGTAAATTCAAAAAAGTAGCATTTGAATTAGCTTCTTATGCAAAAAAAATAGCTGAAACATTAGGAACAACTGTAACTGCTTTGACTGTAAATACAGCTGATGTTTCTGAATTAGCAAAATACGGAGTAGATAAGGTATTAAAAGTAACCAACGATAAGTTGAGTGGCTTTACAGCAAAAGCTTACGCTGATGTAATTAAACAAGCTGCCGAAAAAGAAGGAACAAAAGTAGTTTTACTTTCTTCTACTACAGACAGTATTTACTTATCATCACTTGTTGCAGTTGCATTAAATGCAGGATACGCATCAAATGTAGTTGGTCTTCCAGTAAGCACTTCGCCTTTTCAAGTAAAAAGAAATGCTTTCTCTAACAAAGCCTTTAACATCACTGAAATCACAACTGATGTAAAAGTTTTAGGATTAGCTAAAAACTCATACGGGATTTTTGAAAATGCTTCTTCTTTGACTGAAGAGGATTTCAACCCTACTATTGGTGATAACGATTTTGGAGTAAAAGTAGAATCAGTTGAAAAAGTAACTGGAAAAGTTTCTATCGCTGATGCTGATATCGTAGTATCTGCAGGACGTGGATTAAAAGGGCCAGAAAACTGGGGAATGGTAGAAGAATTAGCTTCGGTACTTGGTGCTGCAACAGCTTGTTCTAAACCAGTATCTGATTTAGGATGGAGACCTCACGGAGAACACGTAGGACAAACAGGTAAACCAGTAGCAACCAACTTGTATATTGCAATAGGTATCTCAGGAGCAATCCAACACATTGCAGGGATTAACTCTTCAAAAGTGAAACTTGTTATCAATACTGACCCAGAAGCTCCTTTCTTTAAAGTTGCAGATTATGGAATCGTAGGAGACGCCTTTGAAGTTGTGCCTCAACTAATTGAGAAGTTAAAAGCTTTCAAAGCTCAAAACGCATAATAATAATTATTTATTAAAATTTAGCTGCCAAAAAAGATAATTGTATCTTTGTTTTTGGCAGCTTTTTTTACGTTCATTTTTTTGTAAAAAAAGCACCAAATCTAATTCTACATTAAAACTTTAAATTAAGTACCTAGTACTTTTCATTACAGCAATTATGAGCTTAGTTAAATTGTCAATTAAAGGAATTTCATACAGTCAGACTCAAAACGGAGCCTACGCTTTAATTTTAAACGAAGTAGACGGTGAAAGAAAACTTCCCATTGTTATTGGTGCATTTGAAGCACAGTCTATTGCTATTGCTTTAGAGAAAGAAATCAAACCACCACGCCCTTTGACACATGATTTGTTTAAGAACTTTGCTGAACGTTTTGACATCGTAGTAAAGCAAGTTATTATTCACAAACTTGTTGATGGTGTTTTCTATTCAAGTATTATTTGTGAAAGAGACAAAATTGAAGAAATCATAGATGCACGCACATCAGATGCTATTGCACTTGCTTTAAGATTTAACGCACCTATATTTACTTACAAAAACATCCTAGATAAGGCCGGTATTTTCTTAAAAACAAATCCGCTTGATGGTGACAACGAAAACAATGAAATAGATGATATTTTGTCTACTCCAGAAACTTTCGGTTTAGAGCAAACTGACGACCAACCAGGAAGACCTTACATGAAAAACAGTCTTGACGAATTGAACGAACTACTTACACAAGCAGTCGAAAACGAAGATTATGAAAAGGCTGCAAAAGTAAGAGATGAGATTTCCAAAAGAGAATCATAGTGAACTGTCTACGATAGTAATTAGTTCGCTAATAAAGAATATATTTTTAGCTTAAGTTTTCCAATACCTCAATTATAATGAAACAATATTTAGATTTAGTACAGCACGTAATGGATAACGGTTGTCAAAAAGGAGATCGTACAGGAACTGGAACAATAAGTGTTTTTGGTTATCAAATGCGATTTGATCTTGCAGAAGGCTTCCCTATGGTGACGACTAAAAAATTGCATTTAAAATCTATTGTTCATGAATTACTATGGTTTTTAAAGGGAGATACTAATATTAAATACCTTCAAGAAAGCGGTGTTAAAATATGGGACGCTTGGGCAGATTCTAATGGAGACCTAGGCCCTGTTTACGGCCATCAATGGCGCAACTGGAACAGCGAGGAGATTGACCAAATCACTGATTTAATCAACGAACTAAAAACCAACCCAAATAGCCGTAGAATGTTAGTATCAGCATGGAATCCATCTGTGTTACCCGACACTACAAAGTCATTCGAAGAAAATGTAGCCAATAACAAAGCCGCACTCCCACCCTGTCATGCGTTTTTTCAATTCTATGTTGCAAACGGAAAATTGTCTTGCCAATTGTATCAAAGAAGTGCTGACATATTTCTAGGCGTGCCTTTTAATATTGCTTCTTACGCATTACTTACTATGATGATTGCACAAGTTTGCGATCTACAATATGGCGAATTCATTCACACCTTTGGAGATGCTCACATTTACAACAACCATTTTGAGCAATTAGAATTGCAATTATCTAGAGAACCTAGAGCATTGCCTAAAATGATCTTAAACCCCGATGTTAAGAATATATTTGATTTTACCTATACTGATTTTACGCTAGAAGGATACAATCCGCACGATGCAATTAAAGGAAGTGTGTCAGTTTAAACGACCAACACACTATTTTCTGATCCAGCAAAGTCATTCCAAATAAAATTATCAGCTTCTTCTTCATTTAGATAAGTATCATCTACTAAATACTTGAATTGATAAGTAGCGTCCTTATTTAAATCAAAAACACCTTTAAAATTTCCGTTTTTTAATTTAGTAAGCGCTCCTGCACTAGCATCCCAATTATTAAAATCACCCACAACAGAGGCTTTTTTAGCATCACCACTAGCTACTACAAAAGTCACTTTACACACTGGTTTTGTTTTTACAAACTGTTTCTTGATTGACATAGTTATTTCATTTTAAATATCTTAAGCTAAAGTAAACACAAAAATCATAGCTACTACAAAAAGCTGTAAGATTTACCTTTTGTTAATATTAGATGTTAAAAAAAAATACATTTATCAATTTAACACTGCTATAAATTCCAAACTATTAAATTAGCCAAAATTTGGATCGAATATTACTCCTCAACACGATAAAATTTACAAATTATATTTTATCTTTAACTTAAAAAAAGAACACATGGAAAAAGAACAACATGAACTCTACGAGTATGCTCGCAGAAGGATCAAACAAAAAAAAGGACTATACTATCATTTTGTAGTTCTATTTTTAGTTAGTTTATTTCTATTCGCTGCAATTAAACTATTCACATTTATAGAAAATCCTGCTTTGTTTATATGGATATTAACAGGATGGATATTCCTGTTTTTATTGCACTTTGTAAAAGTATTTATCACTGATCGCTTTATGAATAAAAACTGGGAACGCGATCAAATAGACCGCTTGGTGTTGTTACAGCAAAATAAAATTACCGAGCTTAAGGACCATGTTGAAAATACTAGTAATAAATAATACCATCTTATGACGACAATGATTGCGGCAGCAGCTGAAAACAATGCACTAGGAAAAGACAATAAAATAATTTGGCACTTACCAGATGATTACAAACGATTCAAAGCAATAACATCTGGCCATTATATTATAATGGGTAGAAAGACTTTTGAGAGTTTACAAAAACCATTGCCTAATCGAACTCATATCGTAATCAGTAGACAAGAGGATTACAATCCAGAAGGTTGTACTGTGGTAAAAACAATCGAAGAAGCGCTTGCTGCGTGCCCTGCTAACGAAGATCGATTTATAATAGGTGGAGGAGAAATTTACAACTTAGCTTTACCGGAAGCAAATAAGATTGAACTCACTCGAGTTCATCACAGTTTTGAAGCAGATACCTTTTTTCCAGAAATCGACTTGGAAGATTGGGAACTGGTTCAATCAGAACTACATCCTACAGATGAACGTCACCAATATGAATTCACCTACGAAACCTATATTAGGAAATAGGAATAATAAAAAAGACCCTGAGAAAGCACTTGCTTCTCAGGGTCTTTTTTTTGGCATTTCATTTGTTTTAATTAGACAGCGATAACAATCCTACAAGTTTTGCCGCTAAGAAAGAAGGTAGTAAAACATTTATGTATTCATTACCGGTACAAATTAAACAATGAAGGGAAGAATGACTTATTCTTGAAATAATATTTGATAGCACAACAAAATTATTACAAATGCTAAAAACACTCCGCTAACGAAGAGTATAACATTAGATGTTTTCTGAGAGTACATCTCAAAAAAGCCCTTAATACCAAATACCACGAAGGTACTAAAGACAAAGAAAATTAAAATTTCCAAAAACAAATTTAATCCTAAGAACGTATTTTGCGTTTTAGTCATGCTACTGTGATCAAGCACAGTTCCGTCAAAACAGCACACAAGAACAAGTGATAAAGTTAACGCAAGTAACAACCACTTGATTTGAGCCATTAATCCCTTTTTAATCATTGAAAAAATACCTTATATTTTTATGGTGTAAAACTCGCTAATAAATCCGTAGTCCACAATACCCACTTTTAGTGATATTTGCCTCTTTTTGAAAATTTAACATTTATGGTATAAAGCACTTTTTTTTGAAAATTTACACTCCTGAGAATATAGATTTTAAAAAACTGCACTCCCATAAAAACAGATTATAGTATATTTGTGAAAATTAAAAAAAATGTCAAAAAATATCACTCCATATAAAGATTCCACACTAGGTAAAAAAGAACAAGTAGCACAGATGTTTGATACTATTTCTGGAAATTATGACAATTTAAACCGTGTCATTTCTTTTGGAATAGACATCAAATGGCGTAAAAAAGTATTAGAAATTGTTTCAAAAGCAAATCCCAATACAATATTAGATATAGCAACTGGAACTGGAGACCTTGCCATATTAATGGCCCAGACAAAAGCTTCCCAAATTATAGGCTTAGACATCTCTGCAGGAATGCTAGAAGTAGGCGAAAAGAAAATTGCGGCAAAAAATCTTTCTAAAACTATTGAAATGGTTCTAGGAGATTCAGAAAAAATGCCTTTTGACGACAACTACTTTGACGCGATTACTGTGGCTTTTGGTGTTCGAAATTTTGAAACATTAGAAAAAGGATTAGCAGAAATATTACGTGTGTTAAAACCAAACGGAGTTTTTGTAATTTTGGAAACTTCTGTACCAGATAAAACACCCTATAAACAAGGATATAATTTCTATAGCAGAAACGTACTTCCACTTATAGGTAAACTATTTTCTAAGGATGATGTAGCTTATGGCTATTTGTCAGAATCGGCTGCAGCTTTCCCTTATGGTGAAGCTTTAAACAATATTTTAAGAAAAGTTGGGTTTATAGATGTAGCAGCATTACCTCAAACCTTTGGCGTAGCAACAATATACACAGCATCAAAAAAATAGTAGCCCATTTCATTTCGATATTTATGAAAAAGATATTCTTACTTTTACTTTTAACTCTATTTATAAAAGGGAACGCACAATACAATAAAAGTATTTTTGGTAAAGACCCAATTATCAATTTAGAAAATTTCCAAAGTCAACCCATCCATTTTGGGTTTTATCTAGGGACTAATTTATTTGATTATAAAATCGACTACAAAGAACCACAAAAAGAAATTCAGACATTAAAATCGACTGGGTTTAATGTTGGAATTATTGGAGATCTAAGATTGCAAGAATACATACACCTGCGTTTTGAACCTGGACTGTATTATTCAAAGAGAGAATTAGTAAATCCTGAATTAACAGGAACAACTTTTGGGGCATCAAGAGAATTAATAGGCACGTTTATCCACTTACCTCTTTTAGTGAAGTTCTCAGCTTTACGTGCAGGTAATGTACGTCCTTATTTAGAAGGTGGTTTCTCAGGTATGCTGAATTTATCTAGCAATCAAAATGCTAGTGACTTATCGGCTACTGAAGAAAGATTGCGATTAAAACAATGGACTATCAACTATGAACTAGGTGTAGGTATTGATATTTTTACAGAATATTTTATCTTCTCTCCTTCAATACGTGGTGTTTTTGGAATTGGTGATGAATTAGTTCATTATGACGGACCAGGCGGACCAGGACAGTTCACAGACAATATAGATTCAATTAAAAATAGAGCAATACTACTTAATTTTACCTTCCATTAATTATTAGTAGTTTCGTTTAAATTCACTTAAAACAATTGCAGTAGCAGTAGCGACATTTAAACTCTCCGTCATTTTCAAGTCACCAAAACGCGGAATGGAAATTCTGTTTTTGATAATTCTTTCAATTTCTTCAGAGATTCCATTAGCCTCATTCCCCATGATAATAATGCCCTCTTCAGGTAATGACGCTTTGTAGATGTTATCACCATCCATAAATGTTCCAAATAAAGGCACTTTGGCAGCAGCCAAAAACTCTTCTAGATCAAGATACTTCACATTGACACGACTTATAGACCCCATTGTAGCTTGCACTACCTTAGAATTATATAAGTCTACAGAATCATTTGAGCAAATTAATTGTGTAATTCCATACCAATCACAAAGCCTTAAAATAGTCCCTAAATTACCAGGATCTCTTACACCATCCAGTGCAACCATAAGGCCTGACGTAATTATTTCGCGGTCCACAGGGATTTTAAAAAGTGCTAAACAAGTATTAGGAGTTGCTAGCGCACTTATTTTTTTTAAATCAGTATCATGAATCAGGCTCAGCTTGTCTGCAGGAACATGATCAAAGTTATTTTGAGTGGTGTATAAATGATCCAACTCAATATTAGAATCTAGTAGTTCTTGAATTACCTTTACCCCTTCGGCAAAAAATAATTTGTGGGCTAAACGATACTTTTTTTGCTGTAAACTAGTTATAAGTTTTATTTGGTTTTTACTAACCATAAAAATATGTACTTTTGAATTAAATATTTTAAAACACTTGAAGAAAATTGCAACAAAAATATCACTAATTATTCTAATAGGAATAATAATATCTGCTTGTAACACTGAAAAAAGAGTTCCAGACGGAAAAATGCGTTTGACAAAAAACAGAATCATGGTTAATGGTAAACGTACTAGTGAGGAAAACGCTTATAATCAGCTCTATCAAAAACCAAACAGTACTTTTATTTTAGGATATCCTTTGCGATTGCATTTATACAATTTAGCAAATTTAAATCCTGATTCCACTTACGCAGCAAAATTCAAGAACAATCCCGGATTATATGAGCGGCAATCAAAATTTCTCTCGGCTAAACAAGTGGATCGTTTAGGAAAATCTTTCCTATATCATGGTATACACGACTTCTTAAAAAAAGTAGGAGAACCGCCAGCTATTATTGATAGTACTAAAACAGCTAAATCCGTAACACGACTAAAGTATTATTATTTTAACAAAGGTTTTTTTGATGTCGAGACAAGTTATAAAACAGATACTATCAGCGGTAAAAAAGCCAAGATAGATTACATCATAGCTACAAAAAAACCTTATTTTCTAGACTCTATAACAACTACAATAAGCACTCCTGCTCTAGACTCGTTATATCAATTGCGAAAAGTAAACTCTCTTTTAAAGCGTGGTCAGCAATATCAAACCGTTAATTTTGATGAGGAAAAAAGCAGAGTTGCCGAACAATTTAGAAATAATGGTGCTTATTATTTTCAGCCCACCTATGTAAACTTCAACATTGATACGATCAACAAAGTAAACAAGGCAGATGTAAACATGATTGTCAGCGATTACACTTATCAAGACAAGGACTCGACACGTACAGAACCATTTAAATTATACAAGATTAGCGATGTAAACATTTACACTGACTATTCTACTACTCGTACTGACAATACCATTAACGACAGCATCAGCTATAAAAATTTTAATTTATACAGCCACGATAAATTAAAGTACAAACCGCATGCGATCACTGATGCAATATTTATCAACAAGGGAATGCCTTTTGCTGATTTTAAAACGGTGCTTACCACGCGCTATTTAAATAACTTGAAAATTTTCAACTATCCAAGTATCCAGTATGAGGTAGATAAAAGAGATAGTACGGCTAGTTCGCTTATCGCGAAAGTATTTTTGACTCCCCGAAAAAAATATAGTTTTGGAGCCTTCTTTGACGTTACACACTCTAACATTCAAGACATAGGTATCTCATTTAGTCCTTCACTGACCATACGAAATGTCTTTAATGGTGCCGAAACACTATCGTTATCAGGGAGAGCAAATATTGGTTCTTCTAAGGATTTAGCAAATCCTAACAACCAATTTTTCAACGTATCTGAATATGGAGCCGACTTAAAGTTAACTATCCCTAGGATATTTTTACCATTTTCTACAGAGCGAATTATTCCTAAAAGCATGATTCCATCGACGTTAATGGCGATAGGTTTTGCTCGTCAAACAAACATAGGACTTGATAAAGAGAATTTTACTGGCTCGGTGACTTACAACTGGAACCCAAAGAGGAACAATACAGCACGTTTTGACTTATTTAATGTTCAATTTGTTAGAAATTTAAATCCTGACAATTATTTCAATGTGTATGGATCATCCTATGACGCACTAAATGACATCGCAAAAATCTATAATACTGAAGGTTCTAATGTAGATGCTAACGGTGATTTACTAATTAACAAGGGTACAACAGCTTTTGCAAACTCAGCAATCAACAACCCTGCTTCACTAGGTATTAGCGACAACGACTTCCAATCGGTAAAAAGCATTGAAGAAAGAAGAGTGCGATTAACAGAGAACGACTTTATACTAGCAACCAGCTTCACTTTTACAAAAACGACTAAAAAAGACCTGCAAGACAAAACTTTTTATCTATTTAAAACTAAAATCGAATCGGCTGGATCCTTGCTATCTTTATTGTCGAGTACTACAAATAGAGCAGTGAATGCTGATGGAAATAGGGAAATTTTTAATCTTGAATATTCAGAATATATTAAAACTGAATTTGACTATATCAAACATTGGGATTTATCAAATGAGAACATCCTTGCGGTGAGAAGCTTCTTTGGTATTGCAATCCCTTTTGGAAACTCAGATAATATTCCTTTTTCTCGAAGTTACTTCTCTGGTGGTTCAAATGATAATAGAGCGTGGCAACCCTATAGTTTAGGACCCGGTCGTAGTGGTGCCGTTAATGATTTTAACGAAGCTAACATGAAGATTGCTTTAAGTGCAGAATACCGTTTTAAAATAGCTGGTAATATTAAAGGAGCACTATTTAGCGACGTAGGAAACATCTGGAACGTACTAGACAATGTAACCGATGAAAAATCAACATTCAACGGTTTTAAAAGTTTCAAGGATTTAGCCGTAGGTTCAGGATTTGGATTGCGATACGATTTAACTTTCTTAGTCGTGCGTTTTGACTTAGGATTTAAAACCTACGATCCAGCAAACGAAACAGACAAGAAATGGTTTAGAGATTACAACTTTGCAAACAGCGTTTTAAATTTTGGAATAAATTACCCGTTCTAATGCTAATTAATTCTTATTTTTGTAGTCTTGAACTAAAAAATAAAAAAACCACTAAAAAAAATTTACAATGGCACACAACATCAAACCAGGCGTAGCTACAGGTGATCAAGTACAGGAAATTTTCAATTATGCAAAAGAAAAAGGATTTGCTTTACCTGCTGTTAACGTAACTGGATCTAGTACAATAAATGGCGTTTTAGAAACAGCTGCAAAATTAAATGCACCTGTAATCATTCAATTCTCTAATGGAGGAGCACAATTTAATGCAGGAAAAGGACTGTCTAACGCAAACGAGAAAGCAGCTATCGCTGGTGGAATCGCTGGAGCAAAACACATTCACGCATTAGCAGAAGCTTATGGAGCAACTGTTATTTTACATACTGACCACTGTGCAAAAAAATTATTGCCTTGGATCGATGGTTTATTAGATGCATCAGAAGAACACTTTGCTGCAACTGGAAAACCTTTATTTAGCTCTCACATGATTGACCTTTCTGAGGAACCAATCGAAGAGAATATCGAAATTTGCAAAGGCTATTTAGCTCGAATGAGCAAAATGGGAATGACATTAGAAATCGAACTTGGAATCACCGGTGGTGAGGAAGATGGTGTTGATAACTCTGATGTTGATAGCTCTAAATTATACACACAACCTGAAGAAGTTGCATTTGCTTACGAAGAACTTATGAAAGTAAGTCCTAAATTTACTATTGCAGCAGCTTTTGGAAACGTACACGGTGTATACAAACCAGGTAACGTGAAATTGACTCCAAAAATTTTAAAGAACTCTCAAGATTTCGTTCAAAAGAAATTCAACACAGGAAACAACCCTGTTGATTTTGTTTTTCACGGTGGATCAGGTTCTACACTTGAAGAAATTAGAGAAGGAATTAGCTACGGAGTTATCAAAATGAACATTGATACCGACTTACAATTTGCTTACACAGAAGGTATTCGCGATTACATGGTTAAAAATATTGACTATTTAAAAACACAAATTGGTAATCCTGAAGGAGCTGATGTACCTAATAAAAAATATTACGACCCAAGAAAATGGGTACGTGAGAGCGAAGTAACTTTCAACACAAGATTGGAACAAGCTTTTGCTGACTTGAATAATGTGAATACACTATAATTAACAATTGACAGTTGACTTTTAATAAATGTCGACTGTCAATTATACTTTAAATTTATGGCTTGGTTTAAGAGAAAAGAAAAAGGAATTACGACTGCTACTGAGGACAAAATGGATGTTCCAAAGGGACTTTGGTACAAATCACCAACAGGTAAAGTAATTGATGCTGATGAATTAGAACGCAATTTATTTGTGAGTCCAGAGGATGGATTTCACGTGAGAATTGGTAGTGCAACCTATTTTGAAATTTTGTTTGACAACAACGAATTTGTTGAGTTAGACAAAAACTTAACTTCTAAAGATCCTTTGCATTTTGTTGATACAAAAAAATATGCAGACAGATTGAAGGATGTTATGGAAAAAACCAAACTTAAAGACGCAGTGCGTACTGGAGTAGGGAAATCAAAAGGAAAAGAAGTTGTCATTTGCTGTATGGATTTTGCTTTTATTGGTGGATCTATGGGAGCTGTAGTAGGTGAAAAAATATCAAGAGGTATTAACCACGCTATTAAAAACAAGCTTCCCTTTATTATGATTTCAAAATCTGGTGGAGCACGTATGATGGAAGCAGCTTACTCGTTAATGCAATTAGCAAAAACATCTGTAAAGCTAGCACAATTAGCGGAAGCAAAATTACCTTACATCTCTCTTTGTACAGATCCTACAACAGGTGGTACGACTGCATCTTATGCCATGTTAGGAGATATCAATATCTCTGAGCCAGGTGCCTTAATTGGATTTGCTGGACCTAGAGTGGTAAGAGATACTACCGGAAAAGATTTACCTGAGGGATTTCAAACTGCAGAATTTTTACTTGAGCACGGTTTCTTAGACTTTATTACTCCAAGAAAAGAATTAAAAGATAAAGTCAATTTATATATTGATTTAATTCAAAATAATGCTATTAGATAGTTTCTAACTACAATAGGTATAAAATGAGTTTGATAGCACTATCAAACTCATTTTTTTTTGTTGCAATTTGGCTTAAAGCCAAAATAAATAGCAGCGATAAATTACCCAATAAAAAAACCGCCCAAACAATCAATTGATCGCTTGGGCGGTTTATAATAAATAACATTATCTTACTATTTCAAAGAAGCCATATCAATTACAAAACGATATTTCACATCGCTTTTGTTCATTCTATCATAAGCTTCGTTGATATAATCCATATTGATTACTTCAACATCAGATGTGATATTGTGCTCTGCACAATAATCTAACATTTCTTGAGTCTCAGCAATTCCACCTATTAAACTTCCCATGATACTTCTACGTTTCATTACTAAAGTAGCCGCTGGAATAATCGCTGGAGAATTAGGAATTCCTACAATGATCATTGTTCCATTAGTGTTTAATAAGTTCAAGTAAGCGTTGTAATCATGCTCAGCTGATACAGTGTTTAAGATCACATCAAACTTACCTGCAAGAGATTCCATTACTTCAGGATTTGAAGTCAATGCAAAATGGTGCGCTCCTAGTTTTTTAGCATCTGCTTCTTTTGAAGGAGAATGGCTTAACATAGTAACTTCTGCACCAAAAGAGGCTGCAAATTTAACTGCCATGTGTCCTAATCCACCTAAACCTAAAACTCCCACTTTGTGCCCTTTCCCTACGTTTAAACGACGTAAAGGAGAATACGTTGTAATACCTGCACATAATAAAGGAGCAACTCCTGATAGCTCTAATTTATCTGAAACGTGTAAAGTATATTCTTCGTCAACAGTAATACTTGTAGAGTAACCACCGTAAGTAGGTGTATTAGTTCCTCTTTCATAGCTATTGTACGTACCTGTCATTCCCTCATCACATAACTGCTCATCACCAGCTTTACAGCTTGGACATGTTCTACATGAATCAACAAAACAACCTACACCTGCAAGTTCACCTACTGTAAATTTAGTTACAGCACTACCTACTGCAGTAATGCGCCCTACGATCTCGTGACCTGGAACTAGAGGATAAATAGCTGGTCCCCAATCTCCTTTTGCAGTGTGAATATCTGAGTGACAAACACCACTATAAAGAATCTCGATTTGGATTTCTTTCTCTTTTAATTCATCTCTTTCAAATGTGTACGGCTTTAACGGCGTTTCCGCATCGTAAGCAGCATATGCTTTAACTTCTGACATAATTTTTTATTTTAATTCGAGGGCAAAATTACAAAAACAGCGCCATGCAATTGTTAAGAATACCATAAATAGAAGCCTCAACAATTGTTAATAATTAATCTTTTCAAGTTAGCTTTAATACTACATTCCTGTACGTATAGCCTCAACTGGATCTAGCCTAGACGCACTAATCGCGGGTAAGATACCTGATATAAGACCAATGATTGCTGCCAATACCGTACCTAAAATTATATTCCCTGTACTAAGCACAAACTCAAAGTCTAAAACATTGGTAATAATTATCGAAATTATCCATACCATGATCAATCCTATGATTCCTCCAATTACTGACAAAATGATTGCCTCAAACAAAAACTGAAAGAGTATGAAATGATTTTTAGCGCCAAGCGATTTTTGAATACCTATCAAATTAGTACGTTCTTTTACTGAAACAAACATGATATTTGCGATTCCGAACCCTCCTACTAACAATGAAAAACCACTAATTATCCAACCTACAAAATTCATTTGACCAATGATTCCATCTATAAAATCAGTAAATCCAGATAATACATTAATAAAAAAGTTGTCAATCTCTCCCGCTTTTAGTCCGCGAGCAGCTCTAAGTTTCTGAATCACATCTGCTTTATAAGCTGCCATGTCTATACCTTTATTTGGTTTTAATAAAATAACCGGTGTCATCGAATCGTTATTATCACCGTAAAGTCTTCTTAAAAAATTCACAGGTAAATACACCGATGTATCGTTACTATCTCCAAACAAACCTTCTCCTTGCTTTTTTAAGACACCTATAACAGTAAAACGTTGACCATATAATCGTAGATTTTTACCTATAGGATCTATTTGTCCAAAAAGACCTTCTGCTATTTCACTACCAAGAACAATTACTGCCGTACCAGAATTAGATTCAGATTCATTATAAAAACGACCCGTATCAAATTCCAAACCACCAATATCGATAAATTCGTTAGAAACAGGCACAACGTTTACATCGCTAACCGTTTTAGATTCGTATTTAATACTTTCCTTTTTTACAAATAACTGATAACCTACTTGATCGGTATTATTAATTGAATTCTTTAATGTGATGTACTCGTCATAACTTACATTAGGAAATTGTTCGCGTTTCCATTGCGGAATATCCGAAGGACCAAAAGAAAAACGCATTAGATAAATGGTGTTTTTATCTAAACTACTTAAATCTTTAGTGATTTTTCGATCTAAGGAATCTACCGCAGCAAGCACTGCAATAATAGATAAGATACCAATAGTCACCCCTAATAATGAAAGCAAAGTACGCAGCTTATTATTTGTTAACGCATTGATTGCAAACGTAAAACTCTCTTTTAATAATCGAAGATAGACTATCATAATATATTAATTTCTGTTAAAGTAAAATTCTATAAATATTCCTCAAAAACCTAATCAAATGTGTATTGCTTCTACCGTTACTGCTATATTTTATAAATTAAATAAGATATGGTCTTTATTTCCAAATTATCTCTTTTTCAAATAGTTTAATTTTAACTTTAAAAAACTATTTTTGCACTTTATAACTATAACTACACATGGACACAACAAAAACAATTAAATCTGCATTAATTTCAGTTTTTTCGAAAGAAGGCCTTGAACCTATTGTAAGACTACTAAACGATCAAAATGTTACACTTTATTCAACAGGAGGAACAGAAGACTTCATAAAAAGCCTAGGAATTCCCGTTGTAGCAGTTGAAGATGTTACTTCATACCCCTCAATTCTAGGTGGTAGAGTAAAAACATTACACCCAAAAGTTTTTGGTGGAATTTTAAATCGCCAAGACAATGAAAGTGATGTACAACAAATGAAAGAGTTTGATATTCCTCAAATTGATTTAGTAATTGTTGATTTATACCCGTTTGAAAAAACAGTAGCATCTGGAGCAAGCGAATCAGATATTATCGAAAAAATAGATATTGGTGGTATTTCTTTAATTAGAGCAGCTGCTAAAAACTTTAAAGACACAGCAATCGTAGCATCAGTAGACGAATACAGCCTACTTCTAGATATGATTACAAACAATAATGGTGCAACAACATTAGCAGAAAGAAAATTACTTGCAACAAAAGCATTTCATGTATCTTCTCACTACGATACAGCAATCTTTAATTACTTTAATACTGATGAAACAGTTTATAAAGAAAGTATCGCTGACGGTCAAGTATTAAGATATGGCGAAAACCCACATCAAAAAGGATTTTTCTTTGGTGACTTTGAGGCAATGTTCAATAAAATACACGGAAAAGAATTATCATACAATAACTTACTAGACGTAGACGCCGCAGTTAATTTAATTAACGAATTTAAAAATGACGGACCTACATTTGCCATTTTAAAACACAATAACGCTTGCGGTTTAGCATCTAGAAGCACCATTAGTGAAGCCTATGTTGCCGCTTTAGCTTGCGATCCTACATCTGCCTTTGGTGGTGTATTAATATCGAATGTTAAAATTGATGTTGCGACAGCAAACGAAATAAACAAATTGTTTTGTGAAGTAGTAATAGCGCCTGAATATGACGAAGAGGCAATCACGATCTTACAAGAGAAGAAAAACCGAATTATCTTAGTTCAAAACGAAGTGGCATTACCATCAAAACAAGTAAGAACTTGTCTAAACGGTTTGTTAATTCAAGAAAGAAACAATATTACAGACAATAAAGAAGATCTAAGAACCGTTACCCTAACAAGTCCGACAGAACAAGAAATAGAAGATTTGATTTTTGCATCAAAAGTTTGCAAGAACACTAAATCTAACACCATCGTTTTTGCAAAGAACGGTACTCTTATTTCATCTGGAACAGGTCAAACATCTCGAGTAGATGCTTTATTACAAGCAATTGAAAAAGCAAGAGTATTTGGATTTGACTTAACTGGCACATCAATGGCCAGCGACGCCTTCTTCCCTTTTCCTGACTGTGTAGAGATAGCAAAAAATGCTGGCATAACAGCTGTTATTCAACCAGGAGGATCAATTAAAGACGAATTAAGCATCAATTATTGCAATGAAAATAAACTTGCAATGGTATTTACAGGAACACGTCATTTTAAACATTAATTTGTTTAACTTTGTGCGCTCTTAATTTTTAACTTCTAAACCCCTAAAAAACTTATGGGATTTTTTGATTTCATGACTGAGGATATCGCGATAGACCTTGGTACAGCTAACACTTTAATCATTCACAATGATAAAGTTGTAATTGACAGCCCATCAATTGTTGCCAGAGATAGGATTTCTGGTAAAATCATTGCCGTTGGTAAAGAAGCCAACTTAATGCAGGGTAAGACACATGAAAACATTAAAACAATAAGACCTTTGAAAGACGGTGTAATTGCAGATTTTGATGCTTCAGAAAAAATGATTAGTATGTTTATTAAAAGCATACCTGCATTGAAAAAAAGAATGTTCACTCCAGCTTTACGTATGGTAGTTTGTATTCCTTCTGGAATTACCGAAGTAGAAATGAGAGCGGTAAAAGAGTCATGTGAACGTGTAAACGGTAAGGAAGTATATTTAATTCATGAACCTATGGCAGCCGCTATAGGAATAGGAATTGACATCATGCAACCAAAGGGGAATATGATTGTCGATATAGGTGGTGGTACTACTGAAATCGCAGTTATTGCTCTAGGTGGAATCGTTTGTGACAAATCTGTAAAAATTGCAGGTGATGTTTTTACAAATGATATCGTATACTACATGCGTACACAACACAATTTATTTGTGGGTGAAAGCACTGCCGAAAAAATTAAAATCCAAATAGGAGCTGCAATAGAAGATCTTGAAACAGCACCAGAAGATATGTCAGTTCAAGGTAGAGATTTACTTACAGGTAAACCTAAGCAAGTAGATGTTTCTTACAGAGAAATAGCAAAAGCATTAGACAAATCTATTCAACGAATCGAAGATGCTGTAATGGAAACATTATCGCAAACTCCTCCTGAATTAGCAGCAGATATCTACAATACTGGTATTTACTTAGCTGGTGGTGGATCAATGTTGAGAGGTTTAGATAAAAGAATTTCTCAAAAAACAGATTTACCTGTTTATATTGCTGAAGATCCATTAAGAGCAGTTGTTAGAGGAACTGGAATGGCTTTGAAAAACTTAGCAAGATTCAAAAGTATCTTGATCAAATAAGAATTCTAAATAGTAGTTATGCATTGAATACCAAATTTTAATGCATAACTACTCTTAGAAATTTTTAAACATTATAATATAAATAAGAAATGCAGCAGATATTTAATTTTCTATTTAAAAACAGTAATCGTATACTGTTTTTGCTGCTATTATGCATTTCGTTACTGCTTACCGTGCAATCGCACTCCTACCATAAAAGTAGGGTTATTAGTTCTGCTAACTTTTTAAGTGGCGGAGTATACGAGCAAATTAATAACGTAGGTGAATACTTAAGTCTTAAAACACAAAACGAAGCTCTTGCAATAGAAAATGCAAGACTTAAAAGCTTACTTTTTAAATCAAAAGATTCTTCTGCTATAAAAAGATTCCAAAATTTAAAAGTGACATTACCAGAAGACATTGTTGTTTCAAAGGTAATACACAACTCCTTTAATGTACATGAAAATTTCTTGACTTTAGATTCAGGATCAGACGCAGGTCTAGAACCTGATATGGGTGTCGTAAACAATTTAGGGATTGTAGGGATTATAGACAAAACTTCTAAAAATTTCGCTACAGTTGTGAGCATCTTGAACGTCCAATCTCATATCAATGCAAAAATCAAGAAGTCTAATCACTTTGGTTCTTTAATTTGGAATGGTAGAAGCACTGGTTTTGTACAATTAATTGACGTTCCTAGACTAGCAGCTATTAGAAAAGGAGATACGATCGTTACAGGAGGTCAATCAGTGATCTTTCCTGAAAACATCAACATTGGTACCGTAGACAAAGTAGAAATTGATAACAAAACACACTACTACACTATCAATGTAAAACTCTTTAATGACATGACTAATCTTGGACATGTTTATGTAATCAAGAGTAAAAACAGAAGAGAATTTAATAATTTAGAAAAAACCACGAAACATGAATAGCACTTTGTTAGTCAATATTTCACGGTTCATTTTATTATTAGCCGTTCAAATTATCTTTTTCAACAATATGGGGTTTCTAGGTTTTATAATGCCTTTACCTTATATTTTATTCATCATCTTGTATCCCGTAAATGGTAACAAATCGGGATTATTAGTGGCTAGCTTTTTGCTAGGATTAGTAATGGATATTTTTTCAAATTCTGGTGGAATTCACACTACTGCTTGTCTAGTACTAGCATTTGTAAGACCTTCCATATTTAAATTTTCTTTTGGTGTTAGTTATGAATACCAAACGATTAAATTAAACGACGTTTTAACACCTGAACGATTCTCTTTTATTTTAATTTCGGTAGTCGTTCATCATTTTACATTGTTTATATTAGAAGCTTTTCAAGTCAGTTTCTTACTAGATATTTTATTACGTGCTTTTTTAAGCACTATTTTTACAGTTATCAGTTGCATTATCATAATATACCTTATTAAGCCAAACAAACGATGAGAAAATTTCTGCTGCCTTCTTTAATTATTATCGCAGCATCCTTGCTACTAATTCGCATATTTTATTTGCAGGTAATCAACGATACCTTCAAATTAAAATCAGAAAACAACGCCATTAAAATTCAATATGATTATCCTGAAAGAGGGTATATTTATGATCGAAATGGAAAACTTTTAGTAGCAAATCAAGCTTCTTATGATATCATGGTGATACCTAGAGAGCTGAAAAACATCGATACCTTAGAATTTTGTGGTCTACTTAAAATCACAAAAGAGGATTATATTAAAAAAATAGCTAAAGCAAAAGTATACAGTCCACGTCTACCCTCTGTATTTTTAGCCCAACTTAACAAAAGTGAATTTGCTGCTTTCCAAGAAAAAATCAGAAAGTTTGAAGGTTTTTATTTCCAAAAAAGATCTTTAAGAGATTACGAAGTTGATTTTGGAGCCAATGTCTTTGGTTTCATAACACAAGTAAATGAAAAACTGATAGCCAAAAATAAATACTACAAAAGTGGTGATTTAATAGGGAAACAAGGTGTTGAACAAAGCTACGAGGAAATTTTACGTGGTATTAAAGGCGTGAAATATTTTCAGAAAGACAAGTTCAATCGCGAAATAGGTTCTTACAAGGAAGGAAAATACGATACTATTGCCGTTCAAGGTGAAGACATCAATCTCTCACTCGACGCTGAAATACAAAAATATGGCGAGCAGTTGATGATTAATAAAAGAGGTGGTATCGTCGCAATCGAACCTAAAACTGGTGAGATCCTGGCGCTTGTTACTGCGCCTTCTTATGACCCTTCAATTTTAGTAGGACGTGAAAGATCGAGAAACTACACCTTATTGTATCATGACTCGATAGCCAAACCACTTTATGATAGAGGACTTTTAGCCGAGTACCCTCCAGGATCACCTTTTAAAATATTAACCGGACTAATTGGCTTACAAGAAGGAGTCATAGACGAGCAAACTTCGTTTATGTGTCATCACGGCTTTAGTTATGGTCGCGGACGATTTATGAAATGTCATGGTTTTGGGCCCCATAATCTAAATAACGGAATCTATAACTCTTGCAACACTTACTTTGCAAATGTTTACATGCGCACCATCAACAAGTATGTGAAGCCCGCAAATGCTGTTGATATCTGGAGCAAACATGTTAGAAGTTTTGGATTAGGTTCTTTCATGGGTTACGATTTACCTACTGGAAAAAGAGGAAACGTACCCGATTCTAAAACATACAAAAAAATCTATCCTAATGGAGGCTGGAGAAGTACTACTATTATCTCAAACTCGATTGGACAAGGAGAAGTTTTAATGACGCCTATTCAATTAGCAAACATGATGGCAACAGTAGCTAATGAAGGTTATTACTATACGCCTCATATCATCAAAAAAATTAAAGGAGGAGCAATTGATCCAAAATTTACTGAGAAGCATGTTACTACTATTGACAAGCGTTTCTACAAACCCGTAATTCAAGGTTTATTTGATGTATATAATATGGGTACTGCTCGAAGCCTACGTGTGGAGGGTATCGACATTTGTGGAAAAACAGGTACTGCCGAAAATTACGCTAAAATTGATGGTAAAAGAGTCAAACTTGAAGACCACTCGATATTTGTTGCTTTTGCACCAAAGGATAACCCAAAAATAGCAATTGCTGTTATGGTCGAAAACGGAGGATTTGGAGCCACAATCGCTGGACCTATAGCAAGTTTAATGATCGAAAAATATTTACGCAAAAAGATTTCTAGAGTGGATCTCGAAACGAGAGTTTTAAAGATAAGCTTAAGAGATCGCTATGCTAAATTAGGAGGAATGGCCGAAGCAAGTGCCATTGAAACAACACCTAAAATGGATAATTCTGTAATAACAGCCGCTGTAAATGCTTTGGTTAAAGAAAGCACTGCAAAACCAACTGCAGTAAAGGCTGCAACAACCACTACAGTACCAAAAACAGCGACAACAGCAATAAAAAATACAGCTACCGCAACAAAAGTAGAACCTACTTCACAAAACTAAAAGAGAATTACTGCTAATGAAAAATCAAAGTATTAAAAAAAATCTTGATTGGACTTGTATTATTATATACGCCGCACTTGTAGTGATGGGATGGTTGAATATTTATTCATCGTCGCTATCTTCTACTGATGGCACCTCAGACAAGCAACTTATTTTCATTGTACTTACCATACCATTGATTTTTATTCTATTAGCTGTAGACAGTAAGTTCTATGAAAAATATGCTAGTGTAATCTTTGTTGGGGCATTAGTGTTACTAGCAGGTTTGTTCTTGTTTGGTAAAACAATCGCAGGGCAACGTTGTTGGTATGCCATAGGTGGGTTTACACTGCAACCGTCAGAGTTTGCAAAGGCAGCAACAGCCTTAGCATTAGCGAAGTATTTAAGTGATTCTCAAATTAATTTAAAAGACGTAAACAGGCAAATACAAGCATTAGCCATTGTACTACTTCCAGTATTTTTAATATTACCACAACCTGACCCTGGTAGTGCACTTATTTACAGTGCATTCATCTTAGTACTTTATCGCGAAGGTCTTCCATCATGGTACGTATGGACAGGATTTATAGCGATCTTACTGTTTGTACTGACACTAATATTCGAACCTATTTACATTATTCTAGCATCTCTAGTAGTAGTTCTTGCCGTTTTTTTCAAATCAAGATTAGGTGATAGAAACCCAATTGCGAGTGGCGTCATATTTGCTTTAATTTCCGGCTTTGTACTTTCTGTAGATTATGTTTTTGACAACGTATTTAAGCAACACCACCGTGATCGTTTCAACATCTTATTGGGTAAAACAGTCGATTTAAAAGGAATTGGATACAATACAAATCAATCTGAAATTGCAATTGGATCTGGAGGCTGGATAGGCAAAGGTTTTCTTGAAGGAACCCAAACAAAAGGAGGATTTGTCCCTGAACAACACACCGATTATATCTTTACTACTGTAGGTGAAGAATGGGGATTTGCAGGATCTTTATTTGTAATCGCCCTTTTTACAGGATTACTTTTAAGAGTGATTTACCTTGCTGAGAGACAAAAGACAAAATTTAGTCGTGTTTATGGTTACTGTGTAGCTGGCATACTTTTTATTCACTTTTTTGTAAATATCGCTATGGTTATTGGTATATTTCCAACCATTGGTGTACCGCTACCCTTCTTTTCATATGGAGGTTCTGGTCTATGGGGGTTTACCATCTTGTTATTTATTTTTCTTAAGATGGATGCTAACAAGGTAAATGAATGGTAGAATAGAACCACTTGTATTTAGTTCAATGCCCAATCTTTATAACTTGTGTTTTTCTCTAAAGCGTTTTCTAAATCATCATTAACCTTTGGAAAAAAATCAATTCCAGTCATTGCTTCAATTTTGTCAATAGACACCACAAAAGTGTACAAAGCGGCGTCGCTCTTTTTATTTGGCATTAAAAAAGCAATAGCTTTTAGTTTGCCCTGCTCATCATCAAATATAATTTTGTAAAAGTAATCTGGAACTACTACTTTTTCAGAGCCTATAGTCTTAGAGGTGTTTTTGAGCACGCCTCCAGTGATAACTTTAACACCGTCATACCTTTTTGCCCAATAACGAACTTTTTGCTCCAAACGATTCCAAATGCCTCCATTAAAGTCGTGGTCTTGCGGTGAAATATTTGAAGTATAAAAAGTGTCATCATAAGCACCTTTATCAAATTCCATATCGGCAGCTGGGCATAAATGACCACGATCGTAGCCTGACTTTTTATAATTTCTCCAATCAGCAGATTTCAATTTGACTAAATCATCTTCTATAAAATACGGTCTTTTAAAATCATTGTTTACTATATAATCTTCTTTGAGATCGTAGGCCAGCCACTCCGCTTGCTCAGCATTATTATCGTATGATAAAGTGTAGTATTTGTGAGTGATAATTTGATTATTTGAAGCTAGTGGTAAATAGGCTTCAAGTAAAAGCGGCTCTCCGGAAGGCCGCGTACCACTAGTATTTGAATTATGATCCACTACACTATTAGCAGCTTCATCTTGCTTCTTACATGACACTAAAATCAATGAACCTAAAATTGACATTAGTACTAGTTTCATCCACATACTATTCTTCATACTTACTTAATTTTAAATTATTGTTTGACATCTAGGGCATCACGAAGTGCATTCCCCATCATCATAAAAGCTAATGTGAGTGACATAATCGCTAAACCTGGCACCATGGCAAGATAAGGCTTACCTAATATAATGTAACTATAATGGTCCTTTATAATACTACCCCAGCTAGGAATAGGCGGCTGTGCTCCAAGACCTAAAAAGCTTAATCCACTTTCTACTAATATGGCACTAGCAAAATTAGCCGCAGAAATTACAATAACAGGCGCCATAATATTAGGGAGGATGTGATTGAAAATAATTCGGAAATCACTGAAACCTAGAGCGCGAGCCGCAGTAACATACTGCATTTCTTTGACACTAATTACCTGCCCTCTTACTACACGTGCAACCTCCACCCACATAGTTAAACCTACAGCCACAAATACCTGCCAAAATCCTTTTCCTAATGCGAGCGTTATAGCAATCACCAATAAAAGTGTAGGTATCGACCAAATTATATTTACAATCCACATAATTAACGCATCGACTTTACCTCCAAAATATCCTCCCACCGCACCAAAGAAGATCCCTACAATTAAAGAAATTACAACTGCAACAACACCTATCGAAATAGAAACACGAGAACCTATAAGCATACGACTTAATAAATCTCTACCATATTTATCTGTACCAAGGTAAAATGTACGTGTGGAAATAAATTTTTCCGATACTTCTTGAATACTATTTGATCCTTGAAATGCGGCAACTCCTACCTCCTTTTCCATCTTTAAAGATGGTTCATCAGAATATTCTATATACGATAGTTTATCCCCGTTACGTTTAAACGAAGTTATCGGCACTTCGGTAACGGTGTTAACCGCACCAAAAAAGTAATCGCTAAAATGACTTCCCTGCTTTTGACTTAAAGGAATTGTTAGTATTTGCACCTTAAAACCTGGGGATTTTGAGTGAATAGATAGATGCATCTGATTAGCATTTTCTGATTTATCAGGTGCTATGACATACGCAAATATCGAAATCAACACTAAAATTAAAATAAAGGCAAAACTAAAAACGCCCCAAAAATTCTTCTTGAATTTTTGGAGCGCAATAGCTGTTAAGGACTGAGTTATATTATTGTTCATTTATGATCGACTACTATGATTTTGCTAATTTATCACTTTTTAGTTTATCATTTTTTATTTTCGTCACAGTTCTTTTAGGATTACTACCATCTTGAAGATCATCTAACACATTTAAAGCTTCTTCGATATAAATATCTTTAGACAAACTTTCATGCCATCTCTCACGTTTTTCCTTTAAGCTCACATCACTTTTCATCTCAGTCACCTCATATGGAAGCGAGGTAAATATTAAATCGTTTTTGTAATCAGATAAAGGACGGTATTTCTTAGCTTTCTCTTCAATGTCATTTTGAGCAGCTTTAAATTTATCGATATTTAAACTGTACGTATTGTCTTTACTACGGCTATCAACCCATTTAGCACTTTCCTCCATCAATTGAAATTGAGGATTAGCTGCTACACGCTGCTTACTATTGGAAATAGCGGTGTCAAAATTACCTGATTTCTCCCATATTTTATAGGCAGCAGCATCAATTTTGTCCCATGGCATAGCATTATCTACATCACGTTCACCCATTTTTAAGTAAGCATATCTGTCTGGCATTACCACATCACTACTCACACCTTCAAGCTGCGTTGATCCACCATTAATTCTATAAAATTTTTGAGTGGTAGTTTTCAATGCTCCTAAATCACCCACACTACTGCTTCTCATAAATTGATTAAGGTCAATAACATTTTGTACTGTTCCTTTACCATACGTTTGTTTGCTTCCTATGATAACACCTCTTTTATAATCTTGAATCGCTGCCGCTAAAATTTCTGAAGCTGATGCCGAGAAACTATTAACCACAATTACTAATGGCTTGTCCCATTCAATTTTTGGGTCTTTGTCATACAACACTTCTTTTTTTCTGCCAGCAGATTTAATCTGAACGATAGGTCCTTGCTCAATAAATAAGCCTGCAATATCCACTACAGTAGATAATGATCCACCTCCATCATCTCTTACATCTAGAACAATTCCGTCTACATTTGCAGCTTTGAATCTTTCAACTTCTAATGCAATATCTTTACCCGCGTCTCTACCATCTCTATTCTCAAAATCAATATAGAATTTAGGTAGGTAAATGACACCGTACTTCATACCATTTTTCATAACGATACTAGATTTAGCATAGGTCTCTTCAATCTCTACGATATCTCTAATAATCGAAATCACTTTTATCGTACCATCGACTTTTTTAACGGTCAATCTTACTTCCGAACCTTTTGGTCCTTTAATTTTTTTAACGACATCATCAAGACGCATACCCACGATATCTACCGGCTTTTCATTTCCTTGCGCTACTTTCATAACAACATCACCTGACTCAAGCTCTTTTCCTCTCCAAGCTGGACCTCCCGATATTAAATCTGAAATTTCTGTGTAGTCATTTTTCTTTTGTAAACGCGCGCCAATACCTTCTAGTTTCCCGCTGATACTTACATCAAAACGTTCCTTTTCTTCAGGAGCAAAATAATTTGTATGCGGATCAAATCGAGCAGTAATTGAGTTAATGTAAACAGAGAACCAATCTTCTCTATCTAAATCATTCATGAATCCAAAATACTCATCTAGCGATTTCTTCGCACTCTCACGAGTCTCCTTTTCTAATTCCTCATAAGGTTTTGCCTTATCTATTATTTTTGCAATACTATCTTTATTTGTAGCTGCCGCTAATTTCTTAGCATTATCATCTTGCACTTTTATACGATCTGTTAAAGTAGAAAGGGTCGATAATTTAATTTGCTTGCGCCATCTTTCTTTCAACTCTTTATTATTTTTTGCATACGGTGCCTTCTCATAATCAGTATCGAAAGATTCGTCCTCCTTATAATTGAATGGTGCTTTCAAGACATCTGTATAGATTGCTTTACTTTCTTCCATTCTTTTCATTAAACGACTGTACGTTAAATCAAAAAATGTTAAGTCTTTATCAATAATCTCATTATCTAAAAGTAACTCGTATTTAGCAAAATCATCAATATCAGACTGCATGAAAAAACGTTTAGAAGGATCTAATGCTTGTACATAATCTTTATAAATTCCTTTAGAAAAATTATCATCAATAGCAGCAGGACTATAATGCCCCTTCTCTATTACAAACGTCAATAATTCTAATAATAATTTGTCCTTATCTGGATCTGGTTCGTTTCCTGATTTAATTTTAAATGCAAACAACGTCACAGATAAGAGGACAATTGTAAGGAGTATTTTATAATTTCTTTTCATAAAGATAATAATTGTATTCATCCAATTTTTTAAACTAAGTTACGGTAAAAACTATGCCAGCTACCGCGAAGCGCCTATAAATTTTTGTTAAAGATATAAAATTGATTTTTTGTTTTACCTTTTACGGTTGAAGTAAATAAATTTTGTTTCCTTTGTTTGTAATTCCGCAGCTGGCACACTATTTTTTGTACTATTGCTGAATTTACAACTTAAATTTAAATAAAAAAAATATGTCTAAGAGCAGACCTTTAATATTAGTGACTAACGATGATGGAATTACAGCTCCTGGAATACGTGCCTTAATTGATGTTATGTCAAAAATAGGAGATGTGCTGGTAGTAGCTCCAGATAAACCTCAAAGTGCCATGGGACATGCTATCACTATAAATAGTACATTGTATTTAAACAAAATTTCTACAGAAGGTGCTGCGGTAACTGAATACAGTTGTTCTGGCACGCCCGTAGACTGCGTTAAACTAGCGGTAAACGAAATCTTAAAGAAAAAACCAGACCTTTGTGTCTCTGGAGTAAACCATGGATCAAATTCTTCTATTAATGTCATTTATAGCGGTACGATGAGTGCAGCGGTAGAAGCTGGGATCGAAGGTGTTCCCGCAATTGGGTTCTCTTTATTAGATTATGACTGGAACGCCGACTTTGAAACTATCAAGCCATTTATCCAAAAAATAACTCTAGAAGCTTTAGAAAACGGCATGCCTAAGGATGTGGTATTGAATGTGAATTTTCCAAAATTGAAAAAAGAGGCTATTAAAGGTATCAAAATTTGTCGTCAAGCGAAAGCTATTTGGGCCGAAAAATTTGATAAGCGAGTAACACCACAAGGCAAAGATTACTATTGGCTAGCAGGAGAATTTATCAATCAAGATAAAGGACAAGATACAGACGAATGGGCATTAGCAAACGACTACATCTCTGTAGTTCCTGTACAATTTGACCTAACTGCTCACCACAGTATTCAAGAACTTAACACTTGGAAATGGAATGAATAAGTTAGAATTGTTTTATGGTTTAGTAATAGGATTCGCAGGAACTCTAGTGGGAAGTTTTCTATTTATCACCCTCCTCACTGATTATACTTTTATAGCCGGTATCGAAATAATGAATTCGCAAGGATCATTAGGAAAACTAATTACTTTGGGATCAATACCCAATTTAATCATTTTTGCCGCGTTATTAAAATTCAACAAAGATATGATCGCTAGAGGTGTTGTTCTGGCACTAATTATCCTGACTTTAATCACCGTCTTTTTATAAACATACATTGAAGATTTTTTGCTTTCGAAAGCAACTTATTTGGAACTTAATTTTACTATTAAATATTTTTTAAATGAAATATTACATTATAGCTGGAGAAGCATCTGGAGATTTACACGGTTCTAATTTAATAAAACAAATTTTATTAAAAGATGCCCAAGCCGAAATTAGGTGTTGGGGTGGTGATCTAATGCAACAAGCAGGAGCAACATTAGTGTCCCATTATAAGGAACGCGCTTTTATGGGCTTTGCCGAAATTATCAAAAACTTATCTTCAGTATTAAAGTTTATCGATACCTGTAAAAAAGACATTGCAGCATTCAGTCCAGATGCCTTAATATTTATAGACAATTCGGGCTTCAATTTGCGTATTGCAAAGTGGGCAAAACCTGCAGGATTTAAAACTTTCTATTACATAAGTCCGCAAGTGTGGGCTTCAAGACCTGGAAGAGTTGAAACAATTAAAAAAACAGTCGACCACATGTATGTCGTACTTCCTTTTGTAAAACCTTTTTATGAAAAGTATAAGTACCATGTAGATTATGTAGGCCACCCTTTAATTGATGCTATCCAGAGTAGAGAAAAAATCGATGAAGCTAGTTTTAAACAGCAACACGGCCTAGATCAAAAACCCATTATTGCGCTATTGCCTGGAAGTCGCAAACAAGAAATTTCTAGTATGCTATCTGGCATGTTGAGCGTGGTAAATGATTTTCCAGAATATCAATTTGTCATCGCTGGTGCGCCAAGTCAAGATTATGAGTTTTACGCTACTTTTATTACCAACAAGAATATTAAATTCATCTCTAATAAAACGTATGACTTATTAAACATCGCTACTGCTGCTCTAGTCACTTCAGGAACTGCAACACTTGAAACTGCGCTATTTAAAGTACCAGAAGTAGTATGCTACAAAGGGAGCTGGTTGTCGTACCAAATTGCAAAGCGAATCATCACACTCAAATATATCTCGCTGGTTAATTTAGTCATGGATGAGGAAGTGGTAACAGAGCTGATTCAAGAAAATTTTAATTACAAGAACATTAAAAAAGAGTTGGGAAAAATCTTAGACCGTTCTTATAGACAAAAGCTACTTTCTAAGTACACCATTTTAGAGCAAAAGCTAGGTGGCGTAGGTGCTAGTGAAAAAACAGCATCCCTAATCATATCAGAATTAAAAAAATAAAAGTTTGAAAAACCTACTCTACTGCCTCGTTATACTAGTTGTATTGAACTCCTGTAAATCCTCTTCTAAAATTGTCACCGCTGCTGCAAATAAAAGCGAAAGGACAAGCAATAAAATAGCAGAAAATATTATTGAAGAAGCTGAAGAAAATATAGGTATCAAATACAAAACTGCTGGTACAACCAGAGCCGGGTATGACTGCTCAGGATTAGTTTTTACCTTATACGGAAATTACAATATTAAACTACCTCGCACATCGATTCAACAATCTAAAACAGGTATTGACTTAGGAAAAGATATTTCAAAGGCACAAAAAGGCGACTTAATATTTTTTAAGACAAATAATCGGTCGCAAATAAACCATGTTGGCATCGTCACTGAAGTACTCAAGGAGGAGTTACTTTTTATTCATACATCAACATCTAAGGGTGTAATACTATCTTCAACTAAGGAGCCCTATTACAAAAAAGCCTTTGCTCAATTAAACAGAGTAATCTACTAAAAGTAGGCTATGTTACTAAAATTCTGTACTTTAGAAAAATGAAAGTACTTAATTTTCCACTTACTCAAATAACTATTGCCCTACTATTAGGGATCGCTTCTACACAATTCTTTAACTTTACTGCGGTATCCATATTTGGATTAGCGCTCATAATTTTAGTCCTTCTACTAATTATTCATCTCTTTTACAGAGAGCACAACTATTATAAAATTTGTTTTTCGAGCTTATTATATAGCACTGCATTTATATTAGGTATAGCTGCTACAATAGTACAAGACGATACTTTAAAAAAAGACCACTATTTAAATTTTAATAAGGTCTTTAACACCCCACAACCAATAGTATTAGCGCTGCAAGACAAACTAAAAACCACACAATACGCACAGCGATACGAAGCCTCGATAGTAGAAATTGGCGGTAAAAGGGCTTCTGGAAAAGTCATTGTAAATTTTTCCCCCACCGCCAATCTTGATAGTTTAGCAACAGGAACTATTTTAAAAATGGACCAAAAATTATTGCCCTACAAACCGGCAAAAAATCCTGACCAATTTGACTACAGCAACTACCTTAAAAAGCAACATATCTACGCGCAAGTTTATAGTAAAGGCGGTGTTGTTTTACTTTCGAAAAATAAAAAAACTACCATTCATTATTATATTGCCAGGCTACGAGCTAGGATTATTACTAATTTGAAGCTTAGCGGTTTTAATCAAGAACAATTAAATATCGCAATAGCTTTAATCATGGGACAAAAACAGGAGCTTTCACAGGAAACCCTACAAGAATATCAATATGCTGGTGCGATACATATTTTATCTGTTTCTGGTCTCCATGTGGGATTATTACTTGCGTTCATTAATTTTATTTTAAAGCCCTTTCCTAACACAAGAAAAATTAGATTTCTTAAGCTTTGCATCACAATAGCACTACTTGTCTTTTTTGCATTGCTAGCTGGCTTACGCCCATCAGTAGTACGGTCTGTTACAATGTTTTCATTTATAGCAGTAGGTATTTATATTCGAAGAAAGAACGGAATCTATCAAACGTTGTTACTTTCCATGTTTGTTATTTTATTGTTCCAAGCTAGGTTTCTATTTGACGTAGGTTTTCAACTAAGTTACTTAGCAGTATTTTTCATCCTTTGGCTACAGCCTATTTTTGCTAAATTTTGGAATCCAAAAAATAAAATGCTACACTATTTTTGGGATGTACTCACGGTGACATTTGCAGCTCAATTAGGTACCATTCCCTTATCTATTTATTACTTTCATCAATTTCCCGGTTTATTTTTTATAACAAATCTACTCGTGATTCCATTACTAACCGTTGTAATGATTATTGGTATCACCGTTTTTACAACTGCAGCATTTACTACTGTGTCAGTTTTGCTTATAAAACCACTAGAATGGCTTATTTTATGCTTGAATAAGATCATTAGTACGATTGCATCAGTAGAACATTTCATCTTAAAAAATATCGCTTTAAATTTACTTTTAATGAGCTTGTGCTACCTGATAATTATAACCATAGGACTCTATCTGGAGAAGCAAACATATAAAAAAGCACTTATAGCATTGAGTAGTATTTTGCTTTTACAAGTAGCCGTACTGCACAATAAATGGAAAATAGCTTCTCACAAAGAATATATTGTACTTAATACTAACAGAAAAAGCATGATGACCGCAAGAAGCGGCAACCAGATCACAGCCTATGGAACAGATAGTATCTTAAACAAGAATAGCCAAATACTGAATAGTTATGCGGTTGCAAATTTCTCTAAGATTACAAAATCTCAAGGTATTCCCAATACAGTCTTTTTCAAGGGAAAGAAGATTTTAGTAATCGATTCTACTGCTGTGTATCCTAGTAATAGTAAGCCAGACGTTATTGTTCTAATCCAATCACCACAAATTAATTTAGACCGCGTACTTGAGTCGCTGAAACCACAAATTATTATTGCCGACGCATCTAATTACAAATCATACCAACAACAATGGACAACGAGCTGTATAAAAATGAAAATCCCTTTTCATGCAACAGCAGAAAAGGGATTTTATAGTATCGAATAATAGCACAAGGAGCGCTATTATATTTTAAGTAAAAAGGTACATTACGATTTCTTCTTTTTAATAATTTCATCTGCATTAGCTAACCATACAGCAGGACCGCCAGCTAGATAACCGCTACTTCCTAATCCTTCAAAATTTACTTTACCGTCTTTTGTAGCTGCTTTAGCAAAATGAATAGTAGGGAAACCTTTGATCGCAAAAGCTTGTTGTAACTCACTATTTTGTTGTTTTAATTCTAATGCCTGTGGTGTTCTACGTGGAAAATCTAATTCTACCAAGACAACATTATCTTTTGCCCATTTTTCAAATTCAGGAGTTTTCAAAACTTCTTTTTGTAATCGAATGCACCAGCCACACCAGTCACTTCCTGTAAAAAACAATAAAAGCGGTTTTTTCTGTTTCTCACTAATTTTAATAGCTTCCTTCACATTTGTATGCCAAACTAAATCTTGAGCTTGAACAAATTGAGTGCTAAACACCAATAAAAACAACAGAATAACCTTTTTCATAATTTGTAATTTGAAGATTTTAAAAAGTGGAGTTCTTATTTTACTCCGTGCATTAATTTTTTCATCAATGGTGATAAAAGGACCATTAAAAGTCCGGCTCCCATTGGCACAAGCGTAAATATAAGAAAAAACGTTGACAAACTATATTGCGTAGTAATCGTTTCGATCATTCCACCCATTAAACCTGCAATTTTATTCCCCATACCAATAAATAAATAATACACACCAAACATGATACCAATCCATTTTGCTGGCACTAATTTACTCACATAAGACAAGCCTACTGGAGAAATACACAACTCCCCTAATGTATGGAACAAGTACGCTGCAATTAACCAGAACATACTAACACGCACTACAGAATCAGCATCAATACCCATACTTCCATAGGCTAAGAAACCGAAACCTGCTCCTAGTAATGTAAGACCTAATCCAAATTTCATTGGCCCAGATAAATTGTATCTACTCTCCCACCACTTTGAAAACACTGGTGCAAAAACAACAATGAATAAAGAGTTCAATATTCCAAACCATGTTGCAGGAACTTCTGTACCCACGGCTGCATACTCTCTACCTACTTTCCATAAAACAATTGCCCAAATGATAATAAAACTAACAGATAAAATTAAATTACCAATAGAATACTTTTTAAACGTTTTAGAAAACAATTTAATCAATACATAAGTGATGATCAATAAAGGTACGATGGTTAGTAAAGTATCGGCTATTTTAAACATTGAAGCACTACTACCAAATAACTCTCTCTGTGTAAATTTCTCAGCAAAAATAGTCATAGATCCTCCAGCTTGCTCAAATGCCGCCCAGAAGAAAACCGTAAATACAGAGAAAATTAATACCGCAATAATACGGTCACGCACAATATGCGCGGGCACTTTTTCTAAAGCTGCTTTATCTAATGATTCTTTCTTAGAAGCTTCTGAAGGTTTCAACCCAATAGTACCAAAAATGTTTTGAGTAAAATAAAATTGCAACATCCCGAAGAACATAAAAATTCCTGCTAGACCAAATCCCCAGCTCCAAGATATTTTTTCTCCAATGTACCCACAAAGCATAATTCCTAAAAATGCTCCAGCGTTTACTCCCATGTAGTATAAAGAGTAAGCACCATCTTTTTTCTCAGGATGTTTCTCGTAAGCATTTGAAATAATTGAAGTCATGTTTGGTTTAAACAAACCATTCCCCACAATCAAACAACCAATACCTACATACAACATGAACGGCGTTTCAAATGCCATCGCAGCGTGACCCAAGGTCATTGCTAAAGCACCTAAAATTACAGCCCAACGGTAGCCTAAATATTTATCGGCTAGAAAACCACCTATTACAGGAGTAAAATAAACAGACATCGTATACGTTCCATATAATCCTAAAGCATCTTGAACACTCCAAGCCCAACCACCTTTGGCAATTGAAGAGGTTAAAAACAATACTAATAAAGCACGCATTCCATAGTAAGAAAAACGCTCCCACATTTCTGTAAAAAACAATACAAACAATCCTGCTGGATGTCCTAAAACAGAATCTTTAAAAAATTGATCAGAAGAAGTATCTTGACTCATATAAATATATTTAATTGTAATCTAATTTATTAATTATTTCTCGTTATCCTCAGCGCCGTGAGTTAAACGATTAAGCGGTTTAAGCAACATTAAAAACAAAGCGCCTATAACAATTGTGAAAATTAAAATACCCATAAAAACAGCGTATTCTCCTAGTTCACTCGCAGATTCCCCTATAATTCCAGCTACTTTATTCCCTAATCCAGTTGCAGCAAAATAAACACCCATCATCAATGAAGCATATTTTACCGGTGACAACTTAGTAATAAACGAAAGCGCAACAGGTGATATACATAACTCCCCAATGGTGTGAAACAAGTAAGCCATCACTAACCATAACATACTTGACGAACCTACTTTATCAAATTCCATAGTAGCAAAAACCATAAATAAGAAACCAAACCCCATTATGATAATCCCTATCGCCATTTTGAAAATAGAAGAGGCTTCTTTTCCTTTTAGTTTTCTTTTAGCCCAATATGAAGCCACAATTGCAGCAAAAATAATGATAAATCCAGCGTTTAAACTTTGAAACATTACGGTAGGAACTTGCATCCCTAATAACATTCTGTCTGTTTTTGAGTCAGCATATAAATTCATTAATCCTCCAGCTTGCTCATAAGCTCCCCAGAAAATAATTACCATTATAAACGATAATAGCAAAACTAAAAAACGGTCTTTATCTTGTTGCGAATCTAATTCTTTATAAATCATCATCATCAAAGCAGCAATTACTGTCAAGAAAATGAATAGTAATCCAAATCCCCATCCTAAATTATACCATCCAATAAGAGACACAACCGCCAATGCTATAGTTACCGTTAATTGTTTTTTTGAACTCAATAAGTTTTGAAAAAGTGCTCCATACGAACTCTCATCAACCTCTTTTTTATCTTGAATCTCTAAATTCCCTACGTGCGTCAAATATTTTTGACCCCATATATACACTATTAATCCTAATACCATCGCGATTCCAGCAAGTCCAAAACCAGCATGCCAACCCCATTGTGCTACTACAAAACCAATAACTAAGGTCGCTAACAAAGACCCTGTATTGATACCAATGTAAAAAATACTAAACCCTTTATCTCTACGAATATCACCCTGAGCGTATAATCCCCCTACCATAGTAGAAATATTAGGTTTCAACAACCCAACTCCTAGAATCACTAGCGCAAGTCCTGTATAAAAAGCCCATGTTTCTGTAAACACTAAAACTCCGTGCCCAATACATAATATAACAGCTCCTAACAACACTGCCTTCTTTTGTCCTAACAACTTATCAGCGATCATCCCTCCTGGAATAGACATTACATAAACTAACATCGTATACCAACCGTACAAAGCTAATGCTTCTTGACTTGTCCACCCTAGACCTGGACCTCTAGCGTCACCTACCGTTTCAACTGTCATATACAACACTAACAAAGCTCGCATTCCGTAATAAGAAAAGCGTTCCCACATTTCGGTAAAGAACAAGATGTATAATCCTATAGGATGACCAAATAAGGTCGATTGATGATCTTGCGTTGTAGTGTTTGACATAATTTGTTTTTTAGTTTGTATTCTATTTAACTTCTTGCATTAATTTTTTCACCAAGGGCGAAATTGCAATTAAGATTAGTCCAGCAATCAATGCATAGAGTGCTAAATCTTTATATCCGTCAGCGTAAACTGTTAGTTTTTCTAAATTTGATGCGTTTTCTGATGCTTCGGCTATATTAGCACCAAGCAGTCCTGCAAAGTATTGCCCGTAAGCACTTGCTAGAAACCACATTCCCATCATTACGGCTTGCGTCTTGTGTGGAGATAGCTTTGTCATCACCGACATTCCTATTGGTGATAGGCATAATTCTCCAAATGTAATTATAAACCACCCAAATGTAAACAAATCTAAAGAAGTTTTGCCCGTAGCGTCTGCAAAGAATTTAGTATAATAAAAAATATAGAATCCGCCAGCAAGGAATAAAAATCCTAAACCAAATTTTACCACGGTGTTAGGTTCGATTTTTCTTTTATGCATCCACATCCAAACCAATCCTACTACAGCTGCGAAAATAATTACAAAAAATGAATTGGCTGAATTATTTACTCCATTTGGATCTAATGGAATGCCTAGAACCGTATTATTTAAATTATGAGCAGCAAACAAACTTAGCGAACCCCCACTTTGTTCGAAAAATGCCCAGAAGAAAATTGAAAAAACGATAAAGACAATCGCTGCTAACAACTTTTTATTCTCTGCAACTGAGAAATTTCGCATTTCGTAAAACAAATAAAGCAACGAAGCTGGCCCTATGATAAACATGAAAATATCAGTATAATCAGTATTAGAAACCATCGTCATGATAATTGGAATAATCACTAGCGACCCCACATAAGTAACAATCTCTAATGTTCTTCTTCTTGATTTTGTTTCTAATGCTAACGGAGAAAGACCTATCGTTCCTAAACTTTTTTGAGTCTGTGTAAATGTGACCAAACTTATAAGCATTACAAAAGCTGCAAAACCAAAGGCTACATTCCACCTTAAATTTGGAAGTACAATTGAAGTAAGCATCGATCCATTTGCAACAGCGATACATAAATAACCACCAATCAATGCACCTAAATTCACTCCGGCATAAAATAGTGAAAATCCAGCATCACGCCTGTGATCGTCGTCTTGATATAATTTCCCTACCATTGTAGAGATATTTGGTTTAAAAAAACCGGTTCCTATAATAGTAAAACTAATTCCAAAGAAGAAAAACTGTTTTGGATCGAAAGCTAAAATCATGCTTCCAACAATCATTAGTAATCCTCCCCAAAATAGTGACTTTCGATACCCTAAAATTTTATCGGCAAATAATCCACCTATAAATGTAAAAGCGTAAACAAAGGCTTGAGTTGCTCCATATTGTAAATTAGCAACACGGTCATTCATAGCCAACTCTGACACCATAAAAATAACTAGCATGCCTCGCATTCCGTAGAAACAAAAACGCTCCCACATCTCGCTAAAAAACAAATACCACAGCTGTTTTGGGTATTTTCCTTTGAAGTTTTGAATCGCTTCTAAAGACTGATTATTAGTATTCATGACTAGATTAAAGGTTTGATGTAATAAAATTACTCATTTTATTATACAGCTGGATTCTAGTCATCCCACCATAGATACCGTGATTTTTATCAGGATAGATTTGGGAATCAAATTGCTTGTTAGCTTGAATCAACGCTTCCATCATCTCCATCGAGTTTTGTACGTGAACATTGTCATCACCGCTACCATGAATTAATAGAAACTTCCCTTTTAATCCTTTTACGTAATTAATAGGAGAGTTATCATCATAACCGCTAGCATTTTCCTGTGGTGTGTGCATGTAACGTTCTGTATACACACTATCATAAAATCTCCAGTTTGTTACTGGCGCGACAGCAATCGCCATTTTGAACGTATCGTTCCCTTTAAACAAACAGTTTGAAGCCATAAAACCACCAAACGACCAACCAAAAATTCCAATTCTTGCTTTGTCTACATAAGAATAATCACCTATAACTTTAGCAGCATCAATTTGATCTTCTACTTCGTATTTACCTAATTCTAACTGTGTAACTTTTTTGAAATCGGCACCTTTAAAACCAGTACCTCTACCATCTACACAAGCAACGATATATCCTTGTTGCGCAAGCATCATGAACCAATAATCATTTGAGCTGTTCCATTGGTTAGCAACTTGCTGCGATCCTGGACCAGAATACTGATACATAAAAACTGGATATTTTTTATTAGGGTCAAAATCTTTAGGCTTGATCATCCAAGCGTTCAATTCATTTCCTTTTGCTGTTTTTAAAACAAAAAATTCTTTAGACGGCAAATTGTAAGACTCTAAACTAGCGGCTAGGGCTTTGTTATCTTCAATAACTTGCAATTGTTTTCCAGACTTAGCCTCGTTCAAAGTATAGCGAGTAGGCTGGCTTGCGCTAGAAAAGGTATTAATATAATATTGAAAGTTAGGGCTAAAAGTAGCCGCATTTGTTCCTACTTCATTAGACAATACTCTTTTATTCTTACCTGACAAAGCGATGCTATAAACTGACCTGTTGATAGAACCATTCTCTGTAGATTGGTAAAAAACAGTAGCTGATTTTTCATCATAACCATAATACGAAGTCACTTCCCAATTTCCTTTAGTCACTTGGTTTTTTAATTTTCCGTTTTTGTCATATAAGTAAATATGATTGAAACCATCTTTCTCACTAGTCCAGATAAAACTATTGTCTTTTAAAAAAGTTAAATTATCTGTAACATCAACATACGCCTTGTCTTTCTCGTTTAAAACTACTTTGGCTGCAGCCGAATTACCATCAATAAACACTAAATCAAGATTGTCCTGATGGCGATTTAAAACCTGTGCTGACAAAACATTAGCATCATTAGTCCATTGCATACGAGCAATGTAAAAATCAGTATATTTATCTAAATTCACTTTCTTCGTTGCAGTGGCAGCGACATCATAAATATGTAACGAAACTTCAGCATTTTTTTCTCCTGCTTTAGGGTATTTGAATGTTTCTACTGTAGGATATAAACCTGTATTAAACATGGACATCGAAAACTCAGGAACAGCGCTTTCATCAAAGCGGATGTAAGCCACTTTTTTACTATCAGCACTCCAATCAAATGCTTTCACAAATGCAAATTCTTCTTCATAAACCCAATCAGTAATTCCGTTTATAATTGCATTTTTCTTTCCGTCAGTTGTGATTTGTTGTATAGTTTGTGTGGCAATAGTGTAAATAAATAAATTATTATCTTTTGCATAAGCGATCATTTTGCCATCAGGAGAAAAAGTAGGCTCTTGTACTTGAAAATCAAACAACTTGGTTACTTTCTTATCGCTGATGTTATATAAGTAGTAATCTGCCGTGAAAGAATGACGAAAAATTTGATTAGCATTTGCTGCGATTAACATCATCTTTTCAGTGGCGTCAAATGTGTAACTAGATACCATTCCTGTAACTGCGCTAAAATCTTTTGAATTAAAAAGTGTATTAACCTTTTTAAGCGTAGCAAAATCATATAAATCTATCTGCTGACCGCCAGTTCGGCTTTGATTCAACACAGTATATTGATTGGAGTTTTTAAGAGATTGAAGTTCGTCCATACCTTGGGTACGAAAACTACCTGAATAAATTTTTTCAACTGTGATTTTTTGTTGCCCTAGAGCAGTCAAACACAAAAATAAAAATAAGACCGAAAAATACTGAGATTTCATACTATTGATTTATATGTAAAAAAGAGTTCAATTTTAGTGAAAATTTTACAATTATTTCACCTTTGGCGTGTTAAATATTCAAAACAATATTATTTCCGCATTATTGATAGGGCAATTTTATTCGAATAGAAAAGCCGTAAATCAGTATCTTTGCAACATACTACCTTATAATCTATTGAAAATGAATAACCCTATTGCTGGATTTTCAAAATTATCCAAAGAACAAAAGATAAATTGGATTGCCAAAGAATATTTTTCGTCACCAAAGGACGCAATTGAATTGCTAAAAAACTATTGGAATTCTGACGAAAAACTACAAAAATTACATGATGAATTCATCGAAAACACAATAACAAATTTCTATATCCCACTAGGAGTAGCTCCTAATTTTCTAATAAACGGAAAATTTAGCACCATCCCTATGGCAATTGAAGAAAGCTCAGTAGTAGCTGCAGCATCAAAATCAGCCAAATTCTGGTCTGAAAGAGGTGGTTTTAAAGCTACAGTTATCGACACCGAAAAAATAGGCCAAGTACATTTTATCTATAAAGGGGACACTTCAAAACTTGAACTATTCTTTGCACAGATTAAAGCTAAACTTTTTACAGCTACGGAAAGCATGACAAAAAACATGCAAAAAAGAGGTGGCGGAATTTTAGACATTCGCTTAAATGATAAGACTAACTTATTAGAAAATTATTTCCAACTCCACGCTACATTCGAGACAAAAGACAGCATGGGAGCTAATTTCATCAACTCTTGCTTAGAACAATTTGCAAAGACATTAAAAGAAGAAGCACATAGCTACAGTCTGTTTTCTGAGGAAGAAAAAGACATCCAAGTGGTCATGAGCATTTTATCTAATTACGTTCCTAACTGTATTGTAAGAGCCGAAGTTTCTTGCCCAGTAGCAGATCTAAAAGAAAAACATATTGAAAATCCCGAAGATTTTGCACGCCGATTTGTACAAGCAGTCCAAATTGCCGAAGTAGAACCTTTTAGAGCCGTGACCCATAACAAAGGAATCATGAACGGGATTGATGCTGTCGTACTAGCCACAGGAAACGATTTTAGAGCTGTAGAGGCTGGAATTCACGCCTACGCAGCAAAATCAGGACAGTATTCTAGTTTGTCACACGCTAAGGTAGCGGACGGAATTTTCAGTTTTTGGCTAGAAGTACCTTTAGCCTTAGGAACCGTAGGTGGATTAACTTCACTACACCCACTAGTAAAATTATCTTTAGAAATGTTAGAAAAACCCTCTGCTAGAGAATTGATGGAAGTAGTTGCAGTAGCAGGATTGGCCCAAAATTTTGCAGCACTACGCTCACTAACAACTACAGGAATTCAAGAAGGACACATGAAAATGCACTTAAATAATATTCTAAACCAATTCAACACTAACGATGTGGAACGACTAGCTACAAGCAGGCATTTTAAAAACAATCCCGTTACACACAGTGCTGTTGTTGAATTTATAGAAAACTTAAGGAAATAATTTTTAGAAGCTAATCGCGCTATTCGCTGTATCCATCCTTAAAAAAGGATGGGATGCCGCTGCTATCACGGCTAAAAACACACATAATGACAAAGACCTTTTATAGTAACGGGAAACTTTTAATAACTGGAGAATACCTTGTTCTTGATGGTGCAAAAGCATTTGCATTGCCCACCAAATTTGGTCAGCTCCTAACCGTAGAACAACATCAGGAAAAAACGATTGCTTGGACGAGCTACGATAAGGATGAAAGCATTTGGTTTGAAGATACTGTTTCCTTCTCAGATATTATTAGTAGTACCTCAAATGACACCACCGTTAAAAGTACTTTACTAAAAATATTACATCAAGCATACCTAGTCAATCCTTCGTTTTTACAACAAGAAACAGGATACAAGATCAATACTTCCTTAACATTCCCAAGAGATTGGGGTTTAGGCACCTCTTCTACATTAATTAACAACATAGCGCAATGGTTGAACATAGATGCGTTTGAACTACTACACAATAGTTTTGGTGGCAGCGGATACGATATCGCTTGTGCGCAAAACAACACCCCTATAACGTACCAATTAAGTAAAGGCAAAGCTATAGTAGAGCAAGTACCCTTTGAACCTAATTTCACTAACTGCATTTATTTTGTTTACCTAAATCAAAAACAGAATAGCAAAACAGCAATTACTAAATACAGAGAAAACAAGAATAAAATGTTCTCCACTGATGTAGAAGCTGTAAACAATTTAACCGCGGCAGCCCTTACAGCAAGCAATAGCACACAATTTGCAGCAGTAATGCATACGCACGAGCGCATCATGAGTCAATTGCTAGAAACAGCCACTATTCAAGAAGAATTGTTTAGCGATTTTCCAGGACAAATAAAAAGCCTAGGTGCATGGGGAGGCGATTTTGTAATGGTGGTAGCAAATCAAAACCCACAAGAATATTTTGCTTCAAAAGGATATAATACCTTTTTGACTTATAATGAAATGATCTTATAAACCATACTATTTTAGTACTTACAAAGCATAAAAAAACTCGATACTAAGTATCGAGTTTTTTTTATGAATTAAATAATCACCTTTTTTAATATTAGTAATTAAATTGTTTTCTATTGTCTTTAATATCAGCATTGTCTTTTAATGCAGGTAAAACTCTATTAACATTAGCTGCAGCTTGTGCTTTTAAAGCAGCAACGTATGGCGTAAATTCTTTTAAAGCTGGCGCTTTAACAGTACTCGTGTTTTTTACAACATAAACTCCCATATTACCTTCAATAGTGCTAGACATTTTGTTTGCTGCAAGAGTGAAAGCAGTACCTACTACTTGCGCTTCTTGACCTACTCCTGCTAATAAAGGATTGCTTAAAGTAACATCTGTAGCTTGTTGCACAGTCGAACCCACTTGCTTAGCGACTGCTTCAAGTGAACTTCCTGACATTTTAGCTTTGATAATTTCAGCTTTTTTCTTGTTTTTAAGGATAGACTCAACGTATGGTCTCGCTTGTGTAACCGAAACTAATCCTGAGTTATCAATTGCTTTCACACGTGCGATAACGTGACCAACATTTGCAACTTCAAAACGTTTAACCGTTCCTACTTTTGAATCATCTTCAAATGCCCATCTTACAATAGTTCTTTGATTACCTAATGGACCAAAGTTTTCTTGCATTGCACTAATTGTAACTGGAGCAGCAATTTTTAATCCCATGTCTTTTGCAACCTTAGTAAAGTCTTTATCTGCAGACTCCATTTCGAATTTAGTTGCTTGAGTAAAGATTTTATCAGAAGTAGCTTCAGAAGCTTCTACTTTTTGAGCAACAGTTGCTAAACGAATTCCGTCTTGCTTGTCAGTGATTTTGATAATATGAAATCCAAAAGGAGTTTCTACTAAACCAACTTTTCCAATTCCGTTATTGAAAACGAAATCATTAAATGGTTTTACCATTTGGTTTTGTCCAAAGTAACCCAAATCTCCACCTTGTTGTGCAGATGAATCGTCAGATGTGCTGTAAGCTAGCATTAAAAAACTATCTGGATTAGCCGTTACTTGAGCTAAAATCTCTTCTGCTTTTTCCTTAGCCTCTTCTTTTGTTCTTTTTGCTTTTTGATTTGGCACTTGCGTTCCTTCATAGCTAATCAAAATGTGGCTTGCTTTTGCATTTACACCATTCTTTTTACCCATTGATTTAGAAATACAGTAGTATTTTCCAAACATATACGGACCGTAAACTTCACCTGGAGCTAAGTTAAATAACTTATCAGCATCAACTGCTGGTAAATCTTTTTTAGCAATATAAGTAGAGTCGTAAGCAACATCAGAATTTGAATTTACAAATTCAGCGATGTTCTTAGCAGATCTAAATCCAGATAATGTATCGTTTTTATTGGTACTTTGATTGTAAACCACAGAACCAGACAATAACGAAGTAATCTTAGCTTTTACTTCGGCAACATCTTCAGTAGATGGCTTGTCTTCGATTAATACATACTCGATTTCGCGAGACTCATCTGCTTTGAATTTTTTATTGTTTTTCTTGATGTAATCAGCGATTTCACTATCAGAGATCTTAACATCACTATCTTTTACCGTTGAATATAATCCAGAAACGTAAGCAAAACTAACTTTGTTTGACTCCATTTCATACTGCAGTTTACCTTCACTTTTAGTAGTGTAAACAGCTGCTTTAATCATGGTATTGTAGATTTGAAACTTTGCATTAAGCTCAGCATCTTTTTCTCTATCCTTTAAAAATTGTGCTTGCGCAGGATTAGCTTTAAAGTAATCTTTAAATTTATTTAAATCAAAAACTCCAGCACCGTTTAAGAACATTGGGTTTTGACCAATACTTTGATCTGCTTTTAATACGTCTAGAATATGTTTTTCACCAACTCTTAAACCTAGTTTATCAAACTCTGCAGTTAATAAAGCTACTGAAACTTCTTGATCCCAAACTCTATTTGCCGCAGCAGTAGAAGAAATACCTTCCCCACTTTTTTCAACGTTGCTTACTTTAAGTCTGAAATCTTCAAACGAAATTCCGTTTCCATTGATACTTCCTACGTCTTTAGATGTGCTGTTGAAACTACCGCTTTTGAATAAATCGCCGATAATAAATGCGAATAAACCTAATGCAATAACTGCAATCATTAAAGCGGAACGTTGTCTAATTTTTGATAAAACTGCCATTTTTATTGTTGTTATTTTTTATATTCAGTTTGCGAAAATACAATTATCTAATTAATAATAATACTAGTAACGTTTTATTTTACAAAAAAAACCTTTTTACGAAATAAATCACTCTTTTACTGTTAATTTTACCAATTCAATTTTCTTGTTTGTTGCCTCTTGGATCTCAAAATGATAGTTTCCTATAGTAATTTCCTCACCTACCTGCGGAATTTCATTTGTAAAATCGACAATAAAACCTCCTAAAGTACCATATGAATCACTCTCGGGTATGGTCAATTTATAATTTTGATTTAAATACTCCACATCAAAACGAGCAGAAAATAAGTAAACACCTTCCTCCAGCTGACTTTCTATAAGCTCTTCTTCTGAATCGTGTTCGTCTTCGATCTCACCAAATAATTCTTCGACAATATCTTCAATTGTTATAATTCCTGACGTCCCGCCATATTCATCTAATACAACAGCAACACTCTTGCGTTTCTTAGTCAATAAGCTCATTACGTCTTTAATGAATATTGTTTCAGGAACAAATTCAACCGGAATGATTATCGATTTAATTGTTTTGGGCTTCTTAAATAGGTCAAAAGAGTGCACGTAACCCAGAATATCATCAAATGAATTTTGGTAAATTAAAATCTTAGAGTAACCCGTCTCTATAAATAACGCTTTTAAATCCTCAATAGAATCAAACAAATCCATTGCTACAATCTCTGTACGAGGACTCATGATATCTCTCGCTTTTACGCTATGAAAGTCCAATGCATTCTGAAACATTTGAATTTCTGAATCTACCTCATCGTGATCTTCTACCGTGCTCATTTGTTCGTTAATATAATCACCAAGCTCTCCTTTGCTAAAGAACAATTGCACCTGATCCCCATCAGTCTTGAAGAATTTTTTCAAGACAAAATCAGAAACCCAAATAAAGAAAGTCGAAATAAAGTAAAAAAGCTGGTAAAAAACATAAGCAGGGATAGCAAAAACCTTAATTAAGGTATTGGCATAAATCTGAAAAAAAACCTTAGGCAAGAATTCTGCTGTCATCAAAACAAGCAGGGTAGAAAGTGCGGTTTGTATCAATAAATTAGACAAACTAGAAAAATGAAATGGCAAAGACTCGATCCAGTCCATTAGCATTTCACCCATAAAAAAACCGTAAACAACTAATGCAATATTGTTACCAATAAGCATTGCAGCTATAAATTTAGACGGTTTTTCAGTAAGCTTTGTTAGTATACGTGAAAGAAAATTATCTTGCTTCTTTTCTATTTCGAGATAAATCCTATTTGAGGAAATAAAGGCTATTTCCATACCCGAAAAGAACGCACTTAGGATCAAGCATAGTATAATAATACTAGTTTCCATAAATTAGGGGTTGTTTTTACGATTGGCCATCTTCTTGGCAAAATGCATCCTGAAAAAGAACATAAACAAGGCCGCAGCTCCTATTAATAATGACAATTTAGGTGTTGCATCTGGGTCATTCCATTTTTCGATACCATCATAAAAAAAGTAGAGTGAAAATATCAAATATAAATACGGTGTGTATTTCATGTAACTCATAATGTTCTATTTTATTTTTCTGATGATTCAAATTCACCAGTAATTTTCTGCGATTTTACCACTTTAAAGTCTCTGCTAAAATCAATACCTTGACCATTAGAAACCCCTTTAGTATCTGTAAATTTAAATCTTTTTTCGGTGAAAAACCACTCATTTTTTTGATCGTAGTAAAGTTGCTCCGTTTCTAGCAACTGCCCTTTCTGTGTACTAATGCGTACTTTTCCTTGCAAATCTATTATTCCTGTTTGCTTGTAAGACACCGCATAATTAGAGGTTACATGCGTTTTTTGAGCTTTATCGTCATAAAAAGTAACATCAATACCTTTTGGAAATTCGGTAAAGGAAAAGGACACACTAGTATAATCTAGCATTTTAGGACTGATCAAAATCACCTTTATAAGGCCTGAATCTGTGTATTTTAAGTTTACATTATCAGCATCACCACCCGGAGTAAATTCTGTAAAGTTAATTTTCTGAACTTCCTTGAAATTACTTTCACACCCAAAAAACAGAGTCACAGCAAGAGCTGTGACTAGTTGTTTTATTCTATATTTTATAAATACTATCATCTATCATTATCGACTAAGAGGTCTGCAAATGTAAGGTATTAATATTAATCGAATTTTCTTTTTTGGAACCATTTATCATTAAATGAAAACCCTACACTTATATTAATGTAATCTTGTTGAACTAGTCCACCTTTAGTACTTCCTCTTTGTCCTAGCTCTAAACCTAAATTAAGATTAGAATAAGTTCCTGGAAGTGGCAATCCCATACCTAATGTAATCGCTTTATCGTCAATTGACTCTGCGTTAACAACTAATCCCGTTTTTTCAAATCGAATACCTCCGCGATAAACGATACGCTTAAAGTAGCTAGTAAATGAATTATAATTAGGAATAAAATACCCCCCTATACTCGCGTTAGCATAACGTCCATAACCCACATTAGGAGCACTATTGTACTCATTAGCTTCTCCAGGATTTTTTTGGTATGCTAGTTTTGCTCCCACTAACCATCTTCTTGCTTCCCCTACTCCAGCACTCATAGTGATTTTACTAGGATAAGATAATTTCTTAGAACTTTCTTGCAAGTCAAAGGTATCAATACCTGAAGTAGCAAAAAATGTAGAGACGCTTCTAATATTTGTTGACGTTAAACTATTCTCTAACGAATAATATAAACTTCCGTAAGCATTTAATTTCTTACCAATTTTATGTTCGTACATAGCTCCAATGTTAAAATTAACACCAGATAAATCGGCTCTATTCAACTCAGTGGTACCGTAAGGAACATCGTTAATTGCTGCAACACTTCTGGCTTCAATACGACCAAAATTATAATTAACATCAGCACCTATACTCAACCCTTTAGTTACAGTATATCCTAAACCAACAAATGCTTTATTCAAACCTCCTGAACCACTATACTCTGTATTTACACCAGCAAGCTCACTTGATGCGCTGCTAATTCTATATCCTACAGAAGAATACGGAATCAAACCAAAACCAAGCCCGAATTTACCTAACGGCAAACCTACAGCTAGGTAATCAATTGTCGTTCTATTAGCACTTTCACTTGTCGTACTATTTTTTAAAGTATTCGAACTATTTGTCCCTCCTACTGTAAATGTAGTCAACTTTAATCCCGCGAAGCTTGCTGGATTTTCTAAGTTTATATGAATGCTGTCTTTTTCAAGACCAATTCCAGCCATAGCACGATTTTCGACCGTTCCTTTGAACCTAACTTCTCCAATACCATAAAATGAATAAGGCGATGCGGAACCCTGCTGAGCAAAGGTAGCCAGTGACAAAAGCAAAAAACTGCTGATAAGAATTTTTTTAATCATTTTTGATTTTATATTGAAATGTTTGCTTCAAACTCTCTAAAAGAAAATTTGAATTGGCAAATATGGTATTTTTTAATCGTTTAGCCAAAAAATCTGCATCACCACCCGTTAAAATTATTATAATTTTTTTGCCCAATGCTTCATATTCATCTATAAAACCATTTATTTCATAGACCAATCCATTAACAACACCAGAATGTATGGCAGCAATAGTTTGATCCCCAATGAACTTTTCGGGCATCGATAATTGCAACAAAGGCAGCTTAGAAGTAAAGTTATGAAGCGACTCATATCGCAATCTCAAACCTGGCGAAATAGCACCACCAAGATAATTATCTTCCGCATCTACAAAATCATAGGTAACACAAGTTCCAGCATCAATTATTAACTTATTCATTCCAGGAAACTGTAGAGTCGCTCCAGCAGCTAAAACCATTCGATCAATACCCAAAGTCTTAGGCGTGGCATATTTATTATCGAAAGGAAACACCGTTTCATGATCTATATAGTGTATAGCAACGTTTGGAGCCAAATCTGAAAGTGCATTAAAATCGATATCAGCCACTGTTGCAACAACGATATCACTCACCGACGGAAAGTATTCGATAATTTTTAAAATATTTTCATTAAAATTTTCTTTATCGAATGTGAATTTCTCTAGCAGCTTATCTCCCTCAAATACAGCTCCTTTGATTCTAGTATTGCCCACGTCAATTGTTAATATCATAACGGTATAAATGTTTTGGCAAAGGTACGAATAGATTTTTTTTTTAAAATGTATTGCACAAACAAAAAAACATACTATATTTGCCCTCGCAATAAGCACGGTACCTTAGCTCAGATGGTAGAGCAATGGACTGAAAATCCATGTGTCCCTGGTTCGATCCCTGGAGGTACCACTAAAACCCAAACAGCAATGTTTGGGTTTTTTGTTTTATACAAAAATTGAAAAGCATAACTCACTGGTTCTTCCGAAGCATCGGAAC
>NZ_JABSNL010000013.1:126568-126953 GCF_013294025.1 Flavobacterium aeripolare | reverse complement strand
GTACCACTAAAACCCAAACAGCAATGTTTGGGTTTTTTGTTTTATACAAAAATTGAAAAGCATAACTCACTGGTTCTTCCGAAGCATCGGAACTGCAGGTACCACTAAAACCCTAACAGCAATGTTTGGTTTTTTTTTATACAAAAATTGAAAAGCATAACTCACTGGTTCTTCCGAAGCATCGGAACTGCAGGTACCACTAAAACCCTAACAGCAATGTTTGGTTTTTTTTTATACAAAAATTGAAAAGCATAACTCACTGGTTCTTCCGAAGCATCGGAAATGGAGGTACCACTAAAACCCTAACAGCAATGTTTGGTTTTTTTTTATACAAAAATTGAAAAGCATAACTCACTGGTTCTTCCGAAGCATCGGAAATGGAGGT
>NZ_JABSNL010000013.1:0-126473 GCF_013294025.1 Flavobacterium aeripolare | reverse complement strand
GAGGTACCACTAAAACCCAAACAGCAATGTTTGGGTTTTTTGTTTTATACAAAAATTGAAAAGCATAACTCACTGGTTCTTCCGATGCATCGGAACTGGAGGTACCACCAAAACCCAAACAGCAATGTTTGGGTTTTTTGTTTTAGAAGAAAATTGAAAAGCACAACTCACTGGTTCTTCCGAAGCATCGGAACTGGAGCTACCACTAAAACCCAAACAGCAATGTTTGGTTTTTTTGTTTTAGAAGAAAATTGCACATCGTTTTCAACTTATTGGCAATTTGCTTTAATGACAGCTTGATCAATCACATAGCCTAGGCAACAACTAACACTTAAAAAACGCTATTTCTAATTAGTACATCTTCTCTTCATTAATCAAGTTGGCTTAACAGCATTCTTGTTCAATCCAACTCAAATCACCAATCAAAATTTACTAACTGCGTACTTTTCATCACTATATTCAATAAAAAACCACAATTACTAAACTTACCGTAATTTTATTTTAAAATAATTATCAAATTCTCTTTACTATAATTGCTAATTTAATATATTTATGCAAAATAAGTATATATGGAGATTTTAGCCTGTCCAAAATGTCAAAGCGACCACATCATTAAAAGTGGTGTTATCAACAATAAACAAAGGTATCTATGTAAAAAATGCCGCTACTTTTTTACGGTAAATAAAATAGGCAAAAAGATAGATGATTATTACGTAACTAAGGCACTTCAGCTATACCTTGAAGGGCTTAGTTATCGAGAAATAGAGCGCATCATTGGGGTGTCGCACGTAACAATAAGCAACTGGGTGAAATCATTCAATATCAAGAAACCATCTCATGGTAATTATCATCCTACTTACAAAATATTGAGTCACTTAGAGTTAGTTGAATATATAAAAAAGAAGGAACAATTATCTGGTGCAGGGATGATTATTACAGAACTAGGAGATAAATTCATGCTTATTAAGTGGGAACGATTTAAAGACTAACTATACTACTTAACATTTATATATAGCATTATTTTTTTTATTAACAAAAATTTAGAATTTGGTACAATGAAAACGATTTCGAACCAAATTAAATTTAAGATGAAAAAAGTTTATTCTATTGCGATATTTTTATTGCTATCCCTTAAAGGATTCTCACAAGGCTCACCAGATTATGGCTCTGGGATGAAATTCAATTTAAATGATGACGGTTCAAAATACCTTCGCGTACTTTCATGGGGACAGGTTTGGGCACAATACAACTCTGACAAACCACTTGATGCAAATGGCAACGAACAAGCTGATTTAGACTTTAGCGTGAGGAGAGCTAGGGTATTATTATATGCTCAAATCAATAAGGATTTCATGATTGTAACCCATTTTGGTCTTAACAGTCTTAATACCTCAAACCTAACACCTACAGGTAAGGGAGAAAGTTCTCAATTGTTCATGCACGATGCCTATGTACAATATAGTCTAGGATCAAAAAATGCGGTTGGAGCCGGACTTCACTACTGGAATGGAATATCGCGTTTAAACAATCAAAGCACTTTAAACCTATTAACATTAGACAATCAACGTCAAGCATGGGCAACACTAGGCTTATCTGATCAATTTGCTAGACATATAGGTGCATTTGCAAAGGGATCTTTTGGAAAACTACAATACCGTGTTGCAATAAATGGGGCGGCTACAAATAATCTTGAAGGCGCAAACCTACCTGTTAATGGAGGACCTGCCATTTATAGTGGCGCACGCTTATTAGGCTCTAAAGAATCTGGCCGTACATACGCTGGTTATTTCGAATATGAAATTTTAGATTCAGAAAGCAACTTACTACCGTATAAAGTAGGGACTTACTTAGGTACTAAAAAAGTATTTAATATTGGAGCTGGTTTCTTCTCACACCCTAACGGATCTGTTATTGCAGATCTTGCAGGAAATTTATCTGGTCAAGATGTAACTATTTTAGGACTAGATGCATTTTACGATGCACCTGTGGGACAAAAAAACGCAGCAATTACTGCTTATGCCCTTTACCAAAATTCAGACTACGGACAAAACTACAGACTAGGAACAACTTATGAAACTGGTTCTATGCTGCATGGCCACTTAGGATATGTACTCCCAGGAAAATCTAAAACGCGTTTCCAACCTTATGTTTCCTATGACCACAGAAAAATTGATGCAATAAACGATCACGCTTCACAAATAGGTGCTGGTGCTAATGCTTTTTTTAGCGGTCACAACTCTAAACTTACTTTAGAATACCAATCTTTAAAGTACGCTACAAACAAAGCGGTCAACACAGTGACTTTACAAGCAATGATTTATCTATAATCTAACCACTTAAAACTAGCTATTATGAATTCAGATCAAGACAAAGCCACAGCCTACTGGAAAGAAAACCTTAGGTACTTACTCATTTTATTAAGCATTTGGTTTGCTGTATCCTACGGAGCAGGAATTTTATTCAAAGAATCGTTAGATACGATCAAATTAGGTGGATTTCCGCTAGGATTTTGGTTTGCTCAACAAGGTTCAATTTATGTTTTTGTCATCTTAATTTTTGTCTATGTTCGACTCATGAACAAACTAGATAAAAAGTACGGTTACGACGAATAATTTTTAACAAATAAAAAAGACACTATCATGGATTTACAAACTTGGACCTATATAATTGTTGGGCTTACTTTTGCTCTGTATATCGGAATTGCGATTTGGTCGCGTGCTGGATCAACTAAAGAATTTTATGTGGCTGGTGGTGAGATCTCACCTCTAGCAAACGGTATGGCAACAGCCGCTGACTGGATGAGTGCTGCCTCATTTATTTCGATGGCAGGAATCATTTCCTTCGATGGATATGATGGCGCTGTATACCTAATGGGATGGACTGGTGGATACGTTTTACTCGCCTTGCTACTCGCTCCCTACTTAAGAAAATTTGGAAAATTTACAGTTCCTGATTTTATAGGAGAACGTTACTACTCTAATAGCGCAAGAACAGTCGCTATTATCTGTGCACTAGTAGTATCTTTTACCTATGTAGCGGGACAAATGCGTGGTGTAGGACTAGTGTTTTCTAAGTTCTTAGAAGTCGACATTAACACTGGAGTAATTATAGGAATGGTGATTGTATTATTTTACGCCACTCTGGGTGGTATGAAAGGAATCACATATACCCAAGTAGCGCAATACTGTGTACTAATATTTGCTTTCATGGTTCCTGCAATTTTTATTTCGATACAAATGACTGGAAACCCTGTTCCTCAATTAGGAATGGGAGGAAAAATAACTGGATCAGACACCTACTTACTAGATAAATTGAACAGCTTATCTACAGAACTTGGTTTTGCCACTTACACTAATGGAACAAAATCAATGATTGACGTATTTGCAATCACCCTCGCCTTAATGGTAGGAACTGCAGGCTTACCGCACGTAATTGTTCGTTTCTTCACCGTAAAAAGGGTAAAAGACGCTAGAAAATCAGCAGGATATGCCTTAGTATTAATTGCTATTTTATACACTACTGCACCAGCAATTGCTGTATTTGCAAAAACGAATTTGATCGAAACCGTAAACGGAAAAGAGTACGCATCAATGCCAGCCTGGTTTACTAAATGGGAAACGACAGGACTACTAACATTTGAAGATAAAAATGGTGATGGCAAAATTCAATATTACAACGACAAATCTAGTGATGTCGCTTTTATGGAAGCGCAAGCAGCCAAAGGAAATAAAGGTAGCGAACTAACAATTGACAAAGACATTATGGTACTTGCAAACCCTGAGATTGCCAACTTGCCTAACTGGGTAATTGCACTTGTTGCAGCGGGAGCTTTGGCAGCTGCTTTGTCTACTGCTGCAGGATTGTTATTAGTAATTTCAGCATCAGTATCACATGATATTATTAAAAAAATGGTTAACCCAAATATCTCTGAAAAAGGAGAATTATGGGCTGCTCGTGGCGCTGCTGCAGTGGCGGTAATTATTGCAGGATATTTTGGAATTAATCCTCCAGGATTTGTGGCTGCCGTAGTCGCACTTGCCTTTGGTTTAGCAGCTGCATCATTGTTTCCAGCAATCATTTTGGGGATTTTTGACAAAAAAATGAATAAAGAAGGAGCAATTGCAGGAATGGTAACGGGTCTGTTATTAATGTTATTTTACATGTTGAAATTTAAATTTGGATTATTCGATGGCGGAAAAGATGCTGTCGCAGAATTGAAATCATCATGGTGGTTTGGTATCTCGCCAGAAGGTTTTGGAACCGTAGCAATGATAGTCAACTTTGTAGTTGCTTTTATTGTAAAAAGTTTTACAGCTGCACCGCCACTTCATGTTCAAGAAATCGTAGAAAATATCAGAATCCCTTCTGGAGCAGGGGAAGCTACACATTAATAATTATTTTATTTTAGATACAATCTCTACACCATCGTGTGGAGATTGTATTATTTAATTTTATGAAAAAACGCCACGAACAAAAATTGATTATCCTTTCAATATTAATGTTATTAGTGTTGAATATTCCTTTATTGTTATTATTTGATAGCGCAGCAGCCATTGGCGGTTTCCCTATTATTTACTTGCATATATTTTCGGCTTGGTTATTTTCTGTTGGCATTACATTCCTCATTATAAAAAGATATTATGAGTAGTATAGGGCTCCTTATTATATTAGCACTCTATGTTTCTATGTTATTCTACATAGCGCACTGGGCTGAGAAAAAAAGTCATTCAAAATGGACAAACAATGCCTATATCTACTCTTTCTCGTTAGCCGTTTATTGCTCAGCTTGGACGTATTATGGAAGCATTGGTGTGGCAGCAACCTCAGGTCTCAGCTATCTTACAATTTACGTAGGTCCAATAATAATTATCCCTACCTGGATGATTATTTTAAAAAAGATCATTCGTATTTCTAGAGTCAATAAAATTACAAGCATCGCCGATTTTATTTCGCTACGCTACGGCAACAGCCGATTTCTAGGTGCATTAGTCACTTTAGTGTGCATTTTTGGGATTTTACCGTACATTGCTTTACAATTAAAATCAATTTCAGATACTTTTAATATAGTCACTAGAACAGCATCTAGTACTAATATTTTCAGTGATACCACAACCTACGTATGTCTTGCACTAGCACTTTTTGCTTCCTATTATGGAACAAAATATGTGGATGCTTCTGAGAAAAGACGAGGCATAGTAACCGCGGTGGCGATCGAATCTATTTTAAAATTGATCTTCTTTTTAATCATTGGTTCTTACGTTACCTTTTATGTCTTTGATGGTTTTGACGATATTTATGTTAAGGCATCATTGTTAGAGAATTTTGCACAAAAAAATACCATAGGCGGACTATCCGAAGGACTAAACTGGTTTTTTCTTTGTGTCTTGTCAATGTTTGCTATTTTCCTTTTACCGCGACAGTTCCATACTTCGATTGTAGAGAATAATAAAGAGAAACACATACAAACAGCCATTTGGCTTTTCCCTTTATACTTACTACTTTTTAATATTTTTGTATACCCAATAGCTTGGGGAGGCAATATATTATTTGAAGGACAACGGTTAAATGCCGACACCTATTCCCTACTGATACCGCAGTATTTTGACAATAAGTTCCTAACAGTGATGGTTTTTCTAGGTGGTTTTTCGGCTGCAATTTCGATGATAATTGTTTCGTCAATCTCACTAGCTACTATGCTAAGCAACAATTTATTAATTCCCTATGGTTTCGTGGGATCCTTGCAAGATGTCTCACAAGAAAAAAACAGCAAGCGTATTGTTCTTTCGAGAAAAATAGGAATCTTTCTTTTAATCATTTTTGCGTATGCTATTTACCGCGGTTTTGTTTTAGACTATTCCTTAGTATCAATCGGTTTGGTGTCCTTTGTTGTAATTGCACAGTTAGCTCCAGCCTTTTTTGGAGCCATATTTTGGAGAAGAGGCTCAAAGAAGGGCGCTGTAACCGGAATCATTTTAGGATTTATTGTCTGTTTATACACCATCTTGATTCCGTATGCTATAGGAGTTACTAAGTCTTCTAGTACGTTTATTCAAGAAGGTCCGTGGGGTTATGGTATGTTCAAGCCCTTTGCAATCTTCGGCCTTGATTACCTAGAGCCCATTCCGCATGCTTTCTTTTGGAGTATGTTGCTAAATGTAATGAGTTACCTCGCTATTTCGGTTAGTTTCAAAGGCAATTATAGAGAACGCAATTATGCCGAAATGTTTGTGGATATCGACAAATACATTACCAATCATGAAAATGCATTTGTGTGGAAAGGGATCGCTTATGTTTCTGATATTCAAAAGGTATTAAAAAGATTCTTGGGAGAAGCACGCACCGCTAGAGCATTAGCATTTTTTAACGCTAAGTACAATGTGGATAAAAACAACAATACGGCTGATGCCAAATTTATCAAGTTTGCCGAGAATTTATTAACGGGTCATATAGGTACGGCTTCCGCCAAAATTCTAATTGCAAGCGTGATCAAAGAAGATAAAATTAGCCTGCCAGAAGTACTAAGAATTTTAGAAGAATCAAAGGAGAACCTTATCATTAATAAAAAACTCACTGATACTTCGAGAGCTCTAAAAACAATTTCGGAACAATTAAAAGATGCTAATATAGAATTAGTAAATAAGGACATACAAAAAGATGAATTCCTAGACACCGTAACTCATGAGCTGCGAACGCCTATTACAGCAATTAGAGCAGCAAGCGAGATTTTACATGACGATGACGACATACCGCTAGAAGTGAGAAAGCAATTTTTAAAAAGCATTATCACAGAGTCTGATAGATTGAACCGCCTAATTGATAAAATTCTAGATTTAGAAAAATTTGAAACAGGAAAACAAAAATTATATCTGTCTAAAAACGATATCCTAAAAACAATTTCAAACACATTGCTCCCTTTGCAGCAATTGATTAAAAACAAAAACATTCAAGTTGATTTCAATAGAGGTAGCAAAGAAATAAAAGCGTTTTATGACGAAGAAAGAATGATTCAAGTGATTCAAAATCTAGTTTCTAATGCCATAAAATTCGCATCAGAAGAAACAGGAAAAATCACTATTACGGTTACTGAAGAACAGCAAAATGTAGTAGTTAAAATATACAATAACGGTAAAGAGATTAAAGCTGAGGACAGAGAAAGCATCTTTGATAAATTCTATCAGTCTCGCGATCAAAATGTAAAAAAGCCTATAGGTAGCGGACTTGGTCTTGCAATTTGCAAACAAATTATTGAACTGCATAAAGGCAAAATCTGGACAGAAAAAACTACTGCTGGTGCCACCTTTATATTCACATTACCCAATTACAACACAAAAGAAAACAGTCCTTTATGAAAAAAATTTTAATTGTAGACGACGAACCTAACATAGTCATGTCACTCGAATATACTTTTAAAAAAAATGATTTCGAAGTTTTCATTGCTCGTGACGGTTTAGAAGCCTTAGAGATAGTAAAGACACAACAACCTGACATAATCATTCTTGATGTGATGATGCCTATGGTTGATGGTTATGCCACACTAGAACAAATAAAGAACAATCCAAAGCTTAGCCACTGCAAGGTGGTCTTTCTCTCGGCAAAGAACAAGCAGCAAGACATTGACAAAGGGCTAGAACTAGGAGCTAACTTATATGTAGTCAAACCTTTTTCGATAAAAAAATTAGTAGAACAAGTAAATGATTTAATCCAATAAAAAATAATCGCCTTATGAATTACAACGATTTTTACAACGAGAGCATTCATGAGCCAGAGCAATTTTGGGCAAAACAAGCCGAACAGATTGCTTGGTATATAAAACCAGAAATCATTTTATCAAAAGATGAGAATGATTATCCGCTGTGGTTTGAAGATGGCGAGCTCAACCTATGTTATTTAAGTGTCGACAAACATATTGAAGATGGTTATGGCGATCAAATTGCTTTAATATATGACTCACCAGTTACGCAAACAGTAAAAAAATATAGCTACACCGACATCAAAACAGAGGTCGCAAAACTCGCTAGCGGCATGCTCGCTCTAGGGTTAAAAAAAGGAGACACTGCCATTATTTACATGCCTATGATTCCCCAAACGGCTTTTGCTATGTTAGCATGTGCTAGAATTGGTATAGTTCATTCCGTAGTTTTTGGCGGATTTGCTCCCCATGAACTAGCGGTAAGAATTGATGATTGCAAACCTAGGTTGATTATTACTGCCTCATCTGGAATTGAATTTGACCGTCTTATTGCTTACAAACCTCTTGTCGATGAAGCAATCGAACTAGCCACACATCGTCCTAAAAAAGTGATTGTTTTTAATCGAAAATTAGGCGCTCGCGTTCCCTTCAAGAAATACGATGTTGACTATGACAATTTAGTATATGGATCTGAAGAAACTCCTTGCGTTCCACTAAAATCAAATCACCCCTCTTACATACTCTACACTTCAGGAACCACTGGAAAACCTAAGGGAATTGTTAGAGACACGGCTGGTTATGCTGTGGCACTTTTATTTTCGATGAAATACATTTATGATGTTCAACCAGCAGAAACTTTTTGGGCAGCGTCAGATATGGGTTGGGCTGTAGGACACAGTTACATCCTGTACGGCCCCATGCTAAACCGAACCACCACGATCATTTTTGAAGGAAAACCTATTAAAACTCCTGATGCAAGTACGTTCTGGAGAGTAATTGCAGATCATAAAGTGAATACCATGTTCACTGCCCCTACTGCCATTAGAGCCATAAAAAAGGACGACCCTGATGGAGAATTTATAAAAAATTACGACCTCAGCAATTTAAAAAAACAATTTCTTGCTGGCGAACGTTGCGATAGTGCAACAATAGAATGGTACCAAAAACACATTCCTATCCCGGTAATTGATCACTGGTGGCAAACAGAATCAGGTTGGCCCATGGTTTCTAACTCATTGGGAGTAGAAAAAATGAAGGTTAAAAGTGGGTCTGCTACAAAAGCCGTTTGTGGATATGACATTAAAATCTTCAATGAAAATGGGCAAGAATTAGGTCCTAATGAAGAAGGCTTTGTAGTTATAAAACTACCGCTTCCTCCTGGAAATATGCTCGGAATTTGGAACAATCAAGAACGCTTTAAAAGTAGTTATTTTACTAAATTTGATGGATACTATTTGTCCGGTGATGGCGGATATAAAGATGAAGACGATTACATTTTTATCACAGGTAGAGTTGATGATGTGATAAACGTTGCTGGGCACCGTTTTTCTACTGCAGATATGGAGGAAGTTGTATCTTCACATAACGAAATTGCAGAGTGTGCAGTAATTGGTATTCACGACGAACTAAAAGGGCAAGTACCTTTTGCATTGGTAGTGACCAAATCAAATACCGAAATGAGTCATTTTCAATTGCAACAAGAAATAGAAAACCTAGTACGACACCAGATAGGCGCTGTGGCATCCTTAAAAAGTTGCGTTGTTGTTAAAAGGTTACCAAAAACTAGATCTGGAAAAACATTAAGAAGATTATTGCGTAGCTTAGCTGATGGAGAAGCGTACCAAATCCCTTCTACCATTGACGATGAAAGTATTATTGAAGAAATTGAAGACGTATTAAAGGAATATAAAATTGGTTTTTATAAAACCACATAAAGACAAATAACATGAGTCGCTATAAAATAAATAACCTCGAAGAGTATTTTAAAGAATATAAAAAATCGGTGCGCGAACCTAAAAAATTCTGGGACAAGATTGCCTCTGAAAATTTCACTTGGTACCAGCAATGGGATAAAGTAGTCGATTTTAATTTGGCTGAAGCCGAAGTAAAATGGTTTACAGAAGCAAAAGTCAACATTACAAAAAACTGCATCGACAGACACCTGGCTAAAAAGGGAGATAAAACTGCCATAATTTTTGAACCAAACGACCCTAAAGAGGAAGCACAACACATAAGCTATAATGATTTACACCTGCGTGTGAGTAAAATGGCTAATGTTTTAAAAGAACAAGGTGTCACTAAAGGCGACCGCGTATGCATCTACTTGCCTATGATTCCTGAACTAGCCGTAGCAACATTAGCTTGCGCTAGAATAGGTGCTATTCACTCAGTGGTATTCGCAGGATTTTCAGCTTCTGCTGTGGCAACAAGAATAAAAGATAGCCAGTGTAAAATAGTCATCACCTCTGATGGTGGTTACCGTGGAAATAAAACCATTGATCTTAAAGAGATTATCGACGAGGCTTTGTTAGATTGCGAGTGCGTCAAAACAGTTCTAGTGGTGAAGCGCACAAACAATGCGGTGACTATGATAGAAGGTCGTGACCAGTGGTTGCAGCCACTTTTAGATGAAGCATTAGAGAATAACGTAGCGGAGATCATGGATGCAGAAGATCCTTTGTTTATTCTTTATACATCTGGATCTACTGGAAAACCAAAAGGAATGGTGCACACTACAGCTGGTTATATGGTTTACACCGCTTATACTTTTAAAAACGTTTTTAACTACGAAGAAAATGACATCTACTGGTGTACTGCTGATATCGGTTGGATTACTGGACACTCGTACATTCTCTACGGCCCTTTATTAAACGGAGCTACGACGGTGATTTTTGAAGGCGTTCCTTCTTACCCTGACTACAGTCGTTTTTGGGAAATTATAGAAAAACACAATATTACCCAGTTTTATACTGCGCCTACTGCCATTAGAGCATTGGCCAAAGAAAGCTTAGATTATGTTCAAAAATTCCCGTTGAAGTCCTTAAAAGTGATTGGATCTGTGGGCGAACCTATTAACGAAGAAGCTTGGCACTGGTACAATGACCACGTGGGAGACAAAAGATGTCCAGTTGTCGATACCTGGTGGCAAACAGAAACTGGTGGAATTATGATTTCGCCAATCCCGTTTGTAACCCCTACAAAACCTACGTATGCTACGTTGCCATTACCTGGGATCCAACCCGTTTTAATGGATGAAAAACGAAATGAAATTGAAGAGAATCAAGTAGTAGGAAGTCTTTGCATTAAATTTCCATGGCCTGGAATTGCACGTACTATTTGGGGAGATCATCAACGTTACAAAGACACTTACTTCTCTGCTTTTCCAGGAAAGTACTTCACTGGTGATGGAGCTTTACGTGATGAGGTAGGTTATTATCGAATAACCGGGCGTGTGGATGATGTTGTAATAGTATCAGGACATAATCTAGGAACTGCACCAATCGAAGATGCAATCAATGAGCATCCTGCTGTTGCAGAGAGTGCAATCGTAGGTTTCCCACATGATGTTAAAGGAAATGCATTGTACGGATTTGTGATTCTAAAAGAAACTGGAGAACAAAGGGATCGTAACAACCTTATAAAAGAGATCAATCAACAAATTTCTAACCAAATAGGACCTATAGCTAAATTAGACAAAATACAGTTTGTATCAGGCTTGCCTAAAACACGCTCGGGGAAAATTATGCGCCGCATTCTACGCAAAATCGCCGAAGGAGAATTTGATAATTTTGGTGACATCACCACCTTATTAAATCCGGAAATTGTGGATGAAATTAAACAAGGGAAATTATAATTTACATATTCGAAAAGAAACAAAAAAAGCTACTTCATCACTGAAGTAGCTTTTTTTATATTCTTGTAATTCTTGAAAAATTGTAGTTTTAAGAATACCCTTTATCCTTGATTAGGAATCATTAAGTAACTACCGTCTAAATCATTGAAGTAAATTACATACTTAGATTTAGCCACCGGAATATTTGCACTTCCCGCAGCATTAGAACTCATACCAGAGAAAGCCGTAGTTGCTCCCCATGCTACATCCCAACTATCATTAGCTCTAAATTTTAACTCCCCTTCTTTAAGGCTAGTGATTCCTAAAGACCAAATGTGTTTGTCAAAAGTAGATTGCACCATTGCAGTAGAGCCATCCCAACCTTTTGGAGTGCTACTACCAATAATTCCAATAGTAGTGTAAGCAGGAGCTGCAGTTGCAATATAAGGTACTAAGGTGTACTTCAACGTTTCGATGTTCATTGTAAAAGTATAATACCCACTTGTGGCAATTTCAAAACTAACTGGGTCAGCATCTGCATCAGAACCACGGTATACTAATGATCCATTTTTTCCACCGTACATAGGGATCCAATTCCCTAAATCTCTGATTGTTTTAAACGCACCCGCTTTGAAGTATCCCGTGAATTTATATTCCTTTGGGTCAGTTGCACTTCTAAAAAGGATTTGGTTGCCCTTATTATTGTCCCATCCAGAAACAGTTGCATCACCTACTAAATACCATTCTTCAAAATTGTAATCTACTCTACCTGAGTACGGCGTCACGGTAATGGTTGCAATCTTTGTTGATTCTTGTATTCCGCCAGAAGCTACTTTTGATCTAATCATAATGTCAAACGAACTAACCTCATCTGGTTTTCCCCCTAAATCAATTGCAGATTGGTTCAATTGCTTCACAGATACTGATGTGCTCAATACATTCTTAGTAGTTGCTAGTGTAATAGGCGCTGTAAAATCACCACCTTGCTTGTCCATCAATACGGTATAATCAACTGCTACTGCAGCGCTATATTCCGCCGATGACCATGAGAACATAGCGGCTTCTTTTGAAGCGTCTTCCTCTAGTAAAACAAAGGCATCACCGGTTTTTGGCGATACTACTTCTGGAATCGCTGTACCGCTTAATACTGGGCGGTTATCAACATCATCTGCATTACAAGCCACCGTTAAAACACTGACAAATGCGATTAGAAATTTACTTATCTTTTTCATCTTATTATTTTTTATCAGTGATTAATATCCTGGATTTTGTTTCAATGTTGGATTTGCTTGAATGTTACGGGCAGGAATTGGCATTAAATCACGGAATGATTCTGTAGCTGTTCCATTGATGCTTCCACCTTTCCACTGCCAGATTTTTGAAGCTCCAGTAAATTTGCCAAAACGAATAAGATCTGTTCTTCTATGGCATTCCCAATGAAGTTCTCTACCTCTTTCGTCTAAAAGGAAATCCAAAGTCAAGTTAGCTGCTGTGATTGGCGTCGCATTTGCTCTCGCTCTAATTTTGTTTACATACGTTAAAGCAGTCGCCATGTTTCCAGAAGCCGCTCCTCTTAAAGTAGCTTCAGCATACATTAAATACGCATCAGATAATCTAAACATTGGGAAATCAATATCTGGTATATCGTTTCTTTGTGCCGCTGTTCCATCTGCATTTTTATTAATGTATTTAGTTACTGCGTAACCATCTGTAAAAGTTCCTACGTTGTTGATATCTAGTGACTGTCCATCAGTATAGAATGAACCTCTTTTATCAGCGATTCCATTTGCGTCAGGAAAAAGATTAACAAACTCTCTACGAGTTCTAATCCCTTGCCATCCACCATCCATACCACGGCTAGCAGCATCCATGCTACCACCTATAGAAGCGTGCATGATAAAACTCATTCCACCACCAGTTGCTCTAATCGCATTTCCATCTCCTACAATAGGAAAAATCACTTCGTTTTGAGCACCGTTTCTGTCGTTATCTGCAGAGAAAATATTTTTGTAAACAGGAGCAAATGTGTAATTTGAGCTTGTAATAATCTCATTAGTTAATGTAGCTACTTCACTAAACTTATCCTGTCCTATATAAACTTGAGCGTTTAAGTACACTTGAGCTAATAAAAACTTTGCCGCAGTTTTGTCAATTCTTCCATATTCATTAGATCGAGAATCTGCTAGACTACTATCTAAATCTTTCAATTCTGATTCTACAAAGGCAAAAACCTCTGCTCTTGTTTTTTGCTCAGGATAGAAAAATCCAACAGGATCATTTTCTGTAGTAATAGGCACATTACCAAATAAATCCATTAGATTGTAATAAGAGAACGCTCTTAAAAAACGAGCTTCAGCTCTAAAAGTAGCGATTTCTTTTTTCAAATTTTCATCGACACCTCTAGCGGTTAATTTCTCCTCAGTAGTTTGTCGTAAAAATTCATTTGCAACACTAATGTGGTAAAAAGCTCTTGAATACGTTCCTTCAAGAAACTCATTTGCTGGTGACCATGTTTGCGTATTTAAGGTAGGCAAAGTACCATCTGCCCATGCAATGATCGCTTCATCAGTTGTAAATTCTTGTGTCACAAAAAGCAAACGCAAGTAACTACTAAAATCCCCTCCAATACCCGCGATATCTGCCTTAGAATCTCCGTCGTTACCTCCCACATACAAACCAGCATACAATTTTGCTAGCACTTGTTTGTAAGATGCAGGATCTTGAAAGAAAGCTTCAGATAAGAACTCATCATCATCTCCTGGCGTTACATTCAAATCATTTGTACACGATGAAAGCGTCATACTCACTCCCATAATTAATAGGAGGAAATAAGATATATATTTAAATGATATTTTCATTTCGTTTATTTTTAAAATTAATTTATCAGTATACTATTAGAAATTAGCATTTACACCTACCAAGAAAACTCTTGCTCTTGGGTACACGTTATTGTCAATTCCGTTAAATTTTTCTGGATCTAAACCGTTATACTTTGTAAGTGTAAACACGTTTTGAACACCAAATGTAAATCGTAAAGTTGCTGCTGTCAATAATGCTTTATCAAGAGTATAACCCACTGTTACATTGTCTAATTTCACAAAAGAAGCATCTTTTACAAAATAGTCAGACAGGTAACGCTGTGTTCCATTGTCTTCAAAGTTGAAACCTGTATTGTAATAATCACTACTAATGTTAGACAAATCAGTTTGTCTTCTTAATCCAGCATCAGAGTATCCTAAATTTGAACTTACGTTATCAAAAATATAATTTCCTAAACTTGCTCTCCAGTTCATTGTAAAGTCAAAATTCTTGTAATTTACTGTTGAGAAAAAACCAAAAGTATAATCAGGAGCTGGTTTTTTATGACGGTATCTGTCTGCTGTATCAATTTTACCATCGTTATTTCTATCAACGTAAGCCCCTTGAATTGGTCTGTTATTAGCATCATACAATTGTTCGTACACTAAGAATGAATTTGGCGTAAAGCCTACACTATTAATTTGAACTTTATTTCCGTTACCTCCAGAGATATTGTCTCCAGTTAAATATCCTTGAAAACCAGGAACAGTGATTCCTAATTCTTCAATTTTTTGATCAATATAAGTGGTATTGAAAGCAACATTCCAAGTCAGGTTATCGTTCTTAACAATATCTGATGCAATACTAAATTCGACTCCTTTTGTTCGTACACTACCAATGTTAAAGAAACCTTGATTTCTAATATTTGCGCCATCAGGAACGGCAATATCTGCTAGTAAATCAGTAGATTTTTTATCAAAATAGTTGATTGATCCCGTAATTCTATCATTTAAAAAACCGTAGTCAATACCCACGTTCATCTCTGCTAATTCTTCCCATTTGATATTTTCATTATATCCTTCTGGTCTTGCAGTAGAGTATATCGTATTACCAAAAATATACTGTGAATTAATAGATCCTAAAGTTACTCTTCGTAAATAATCATACTGAGCCGAGATGTCTTGCTGTCCCGTTGTACCGTAACCTACTCTTAATTTTAAGTTTGAAAGTGTTTCATTTCCTTTTAAAAATGCTTCATCAGACAAGTTCCATGCAAATGCAGCTCCTGCAAAATTACCCCATCTGTTTTCTTCTGAAAAACGTGATGTACCGTCTCTTCTATAATTTAAAGTCAATAAGTAACGGCTATCAAACCCTATGTTCAAACGTCCAAAATAAGATTGTAAATTAATATCTGGATCTGTAATTACATCTTCATTAGGATTAGGCTGTCTAGTTTCACCCGATTCGTACTTTTCTTTTTGGAACAATTGGTAGTTGTACCCTGCCGTTGCATCAACTTTAAACTTCCCTACATCTTTAGTATAATTAAAATACGCATTTAAGTTTTTGTTTTGTAATGCATCTGTATAACTAGAATAGTTTCCTAAATTAGCATACGCTGGATCTGAGAATGCTTTAGGTTGAAATCCTAACGCACTTTCTGTACTCACTGTAGTAGAACCACTACTATCGTAACGATCAATTCCTGCTTCAACTACTGCTCTTAAATCTTCAAAGAAATGCAATTTATAATCTAATCTTACATTCCCCCATTTTCTAGTCGAAGTCGCTCTTCTCTCATCTTGATTCAATCTAGCAACTGGGTTTCTAGCTGGCAATAATGGTAAGTTACCATTTGGCTCTAACCATTCAAAATATCCTCCGTAGCGAGAACCTGCTTGGTAAACTGATTGCGTAGGGTCAAAACCTATTGCACTTCCTATCACACCACCTTCATCTTGAAATCTATTTTTACCAAAAGATAAATTCCCCGAGATGTCAATTCTCAAATGATTATCGAATAAAACAGGGTTTAAAGACAATGAAGTTGTTGTTCTTTCGAATGAAGTATTTTTAAGAATCCCTGGATTAGAAACGTTACCCACAGATAATCTCACAGGCAATTTATTAAACAAAGCACCGCTTACAGAGATGTTGTTATTTGTAGTAAGGGCAGTTTGAAAAATCTCGTCTTGCCAGTTTGTACTTGCTGTTCCCAACAATCCTTTTTGAGCATCAGAACCTATTTCATTTACTAGTGAACGAAATTGATCTGCATTCAACACATCTACTTTGTCAGCAACAGTGTTAATCCCTACTTGCGAACTAAAATTCACTTTTACAGCTCCTTTACTTCCTTTTTTAGTAGTGATTACAATAACTCCATTTGCTGCTCTAGATCCGTAGATTGCTGCAGCTGAGGCATCTTTCAAAACTGTGAATGACTCAATATCATTAGGGTCAATCGTTGATAGAATACTAGTTGAACCTGAAGGTACCGTATTACTTAATGGCAAACCATCTAATACAATTAATGGCTCATTAGAAGCACTTAAAGAAGACCCTCCACGAATACGAATATCTGCTTTGGCTCCTGGTGAACCTCCTCCTGTTACATTTACACCTGAGATTCTTCCGCTTATTAAGCTTTCAGGAGTTACGTTTTGTCCTTTATTAAATTCCTTTGACGAAATTTGTGATACAGAACCCGTTGCGTCCTTCTTCTTTACAGTTCCGTAACCTACTTGCACCACAACTTCTTGCAATACATTTTGATCTTCTTGTAAAGATACCGTTACGGTTTTTTGATTTGTATACGTGATTTCCGAATTAGCATATCCTATAAATGAGAAAACTACTTTGTTTCCACTTTTCAAATTTGTTAATTGGAACTTTCCATCAAAATCAGTCGAAACTCCGTTTATGGCGCCTTGAATATTTACATTTACTCCCGGAATAGGTTGTCCTGATGCTTTATCAACAACAACTCCGTTTAAAGTAGTCTGTGCTAGAATACTTACTGGTAGTAATAGTAATAAAAATAACAACTTTTTATAAATTGTTTTCATACTTTTTGTTTAAATTGATTAATTTTATTTGAACTTTACTCTTACTTCGAATGTTAAAATTATGTAAATTTTCACAGTCTCGACAAAGGGTAACTCAGATAGGTTTACGAAAACGTAATAGTGTTGAAAACTTTCTGAATAATCCAATTTTTTAAAGGGAAAATTGCCATTAATAAAAACAAAACATACCTTTATTACGAATAATAATTTTATCAAGTTTATAATTATGAAAAGAAAAGTAACGCTTAAACAAATTGCAAAAGAACTAGACGTTTCTATTTCAACGGTTTCAAAATCCCTTAGAAACAGTTTGGAAATTGGTGAGGAAACCAGATTGAAAGTGCAAGCGTTTGCCAAATTCTATAATTACAAACCCAATAACATTGCACTAAGCTTAAAAAATCGCAAAACAAAAACAATCGGAATCATTATTCCTGAGATTGTACACTACTTTTTCTCGACAGTTATTAATGGAATCGAACAAGTAGCTAACGAAAATGGGTACAGCGTAATCATATGCCTCTCTGACGATTCATTCGATAAAGAAGTTCGAAATATGGAAATGCTTGCTAATGGTAGTATTGATGGTTTCATTATGTCGTTGTCTAAAGAGACGCAACTTAAAGGAGACTTTCACCACATTACTGAAGTGATTAACCAAGGCATGCCAGTAGTTATGTTTGACCGCGTGACAAGCGAGATATTATGTGACAAAGTAATCATCGACGACAAGTCTGCAGCTTATGAAGCGGTTCAAAGTTTGATTGATAAAGGGCGCAAAAAAATAGCATTAGTAACCACTGTAGACTATGTAAGCGTAGGTAAATTAAGAACAGATGGCTATACTAAAGCGTTGCTTGATAACGGCTTACCATTCAACGAAAACCTCATCATCAAGATCGAAGATGTAGATACTTGTGAAGTAATCATAGGTAAACTACTAGAAGACAAAGCAATTGATGCGGTCTTTGCAGTAAACGAACTCTTTGCCGTAACCAGTATTAAAGCTGCTAATAAAATGGGATTAAATGTTCCTAATGACCTGGCTGTAATCGCTTTTACAGATGGAATGATTTCTAAATATTCTACTCCTACAATTACCACCGTAAGTCAAAGCGGAAAGAAAATGGGAAACAAAGCGGCAAAAATGTTAATTGATCGCTTAGAACTCGAACATGAAACTGAGGAAGAGGAGGTAGAAAACTATCAAACCGAAGTAATTGAAACCCATTTGGTCGAAAGAGAGTCAACAAATTAAAACTATTCTGCTATACTATTCATTACTACAACCTTGTAGTTGTTAATCTTTGGATTTTTTTAGATGCAAAAAACAAATGTTTGAAATTAATTTCTACATTTACCCCAATCAAAGCTTTTACTTTTACTTCGAAAAATAAGTTAAGTTTTGATAAGCATCGCGCTTATCGTATTAATATTTAAATTACGATAATGGAAAAGCGTAAATTAAGTTTTTGGGAAATCTGGAACATGAGTTTCGGATTCTTGGGAATACAAATGGGATTTGCTCTTCAAAATGCAAATGCGAGTAGAATTCTTCAAATTTTTGGTGCCGATGTTCACGAGCTGTCATGGTTCTGGATTATTGCTCCTTTAATGGGACTTATCGTTCAACCCATAATTGGTCATTATAGTGACAAGACTTGGGGAAAATTTGGACGTAGAAAACCTTTCTTTTTAATTGGTGCAGTATTGGCCTCAGTAGGTTTGATATTAATGCCACAAGCCGAAATTTTCATCGCATTACTTCCTGCCTTATGGGTTGGAGCTGGAATGTTAATGATTATGGATGCCTCTTTCAATATTGCTATGGAACCTTTCAGAGCTTTAGTGGGAGACAATTTAAGAACAGATCAAAGAACATTAGGATTTAGCGTTCAAACGGCCTTAATTGGTTTTGGAGCCGTAATAGGTTCTTGGCTTCCTTATGTTTTGACTAATTGGTTTGGTGTTTCTAATCGAAATGAAGATGGCGGCGTTCCTATGCATTTGATTCTTTCATTTGTCATTGGTGCAGTAATCTTAATTGGTTCTATTCTAGTAACCATTTTTACTACTAAGGAATATTCACCTGAAGAATTAGCCCAGTTTGAAGACGAACAAGCTCATCAAGAAACAGCAGTTGTAGAAAAAGAATCCAGTCTTCTCGATATTTTTGAAGACTTTAGAAAAATGCCTACTACCATGCGACAATTGAGTTGGGTGCAGTTTTTCTCTTGGTTTGGACTTTTTGGCATGTGGGTTTTTACCACTCCTGCTATTGCGCACCACATCTACGGTCTGCCTATCAACGATAGTAAAAGTGAGGCGTATCAAACTGCCGGTGACTGGGTTGGTGTCCTTTTTGGAATCTACAATTTGGTTTCTGCATTTTACGCTTTTGCACTTCCTTACATCGCTAAGAAAATAGGTAGAAAACTAACGCATTCTATTTCCTTAACCATTGGTGGTCTTGGTTTAATCTCTATGTATTTCATGCCTAACGAAGATTGGTTAATCCTTTCTATGGTAGGTGTAGGAATTGCATGGGCTAGTATTTTATCAATGCCATACGCCATTCTCGCAGGATCTATATCGCCTTTAAAAATGGGGGTGTATATGGGGATTTTCAATTTCTTTATCGTGATTCCGCAAATTATCAACGCTTTAATTGGTGGTCCACTGGTTAAATACTTCTATCATGACGATGCTATTTTTGCACTGGTAACTAGTGGAGTGAGTTTTCTCATCGCCGCAGTGCTGGTAGTAAAAGTAAAAGATGTCGATGATGTTGTAAAAAAATAATCAGTCCAGACTTATCCTGATTTAATCCTTAAGCAAAACTGCTTAAACCACTTATTTTTCACAAAAAATTATTCTCGACATGCGTAAAAAAGCATTTATATTCGACCTCGACGGAGTAATCGTCGATACGGCAAAATACCATTATTTAGCTTGGCAAAAAATTGCTCAAGAACTAAACATAGACTTCACATTAGAGCATAACGAACTCCTTAAAGGCGTAAGCCGTGTTCGCTCTCTTGATATTATCCTCGAACTAGGAAACGTTCAGGCTTCGCAAGAAGACAAAAACAAATGGCTGGTTCAAAAAAACGACGAATATTTAAGCTATTTAGTCGATATGGATCAAAGCGAAATCCTTCCTGGTGTCATTCCAGTATTAGAATTTTTAAAGCAAAACAACCAACCTATCGCTTTAGGTTCGGCGAGTAAAAACGCGAGACCTATTCTAGAAAAAACGGGCATCATCCATTTTTTTGATGCGATTGTTGACGGTAATGATGTCTCTAACGCCAAGCCAGATCCAGAGGTTTTCTTGATCGCAGCAAAACACTTGAACAGCAATCCAGCGGATGCAATTGTATTTGAAGATTCGGTTGCGGGTGTTCAAGCAGCTAACATTGCCAAGATGATCAGCATAGGAATAGGAGAAGAAAAAACACTACACGAAGCACAGTATATTTTTGAGGATTTTACTCAAATAACGACCCGCTTCATTCAAGAATTAATCAACAAATAAGACGCAAGTATTTCCTTGGCTGTATCTCGTGACAGCAATAAAACTTGAACTACAAAACTATCAAACAAAATGAATCAAGATTATATAAAACCCGATAATTGGTCTATCATCGAAGAAGGATTTGACGCAGAAAGCGTAAAGTCATCTGAAAGCCTTTTCAGTATAGGAAATGGCGCGATGGGACAACGTGCTAATTTTGAAGAAACCTACACTGGAGCTACTTTTCAAGGTAGTTATATTGCCGGAATTTACTATCCAGACAAAACTAAAGTGGGCTGGTGGAAAAACGGCTACCCAGAATATTTTGCTAAAGTATTGAATGCGCCTAATTGGATTGGGATTGATATCGAAATCAACGATGAGATTTTCGATCTAAATAAATGCAGCGAAATAAAAAATTTCCGTCGTGAGTTGAACATGAAAGAAGGTTGGTACAGCCGCTCATTTGAAGCCACTTTAAAAAACGGAACGGAGATTGCCGTAAACGTAACGCGTTTCTTGGCTTTAGACTTAGATGAGGTAGGGATTATTAACTACGAAATCACGCCATTAAACAAAGATGCAAAAATAGTTTACAAACCTTATATTGACGCTGGTGTTACAAATGAAGATGCTAACTGGGATGAGAAATTCTGGGAACCTCTTGATGTAAAACACACCGGTAACGAGGCCTTTGTAACTGCACAAACATTCAAAACGCATTTTAAAGTGACCACTTTTATGCAGAATAGTGTTTTTGAAAATGGTAAAAATCTAAACCTCTCTCCTACCAACTTCAATACTACTGCAGACAAAATTCAAAGTCTGTATGCGGTGATTGTGGCAAAAGGAAAAACATCTTCTATTCAAAAAATTGGTGGTTACACAGTTTCTTTAAACCATAGCAACACGCAAACGGCTGCCGAAAAAGCAATTCAAGCGGCTTTAGCCAAAGGATACAATCAATTGTTGCAAGACCAAATTGCTGCTTGGGCAAAGATTTGGGAAATGTCAGACATTACTATTGATGGTGACGTAAAAGCACAGCAAGGAATTCGCTTTAATATATTTCAGTTAAACCAAACCTATTTAGGTAAGGACAGCCGATTAAACATTGGACCAAAAGGATTTACTGGAGAGAAATATGGTGGATCCACTTATTGGGACACAGAGGCCTATTGCATACCGTTTTACATGGCGACAAAAGACCAGCAGGTTGCCCGTAATTTATTAACGTATCGTTACAATCAATTGGACAAAGCCATCGAAAATGCCGAGAAAAACTTAGGCTTTAAAAATGGTGCTGCCCTCTACCCTATGGTGACAATGAACGGGGAAGAATGCCACAACGAATGGGAAATCACGCACGAAGAAATTCACAGAAATGGCGCTATCGCTTTTGCGATTTTCAACTACCACCGTTTTACCGGCGATTACTCGTACATTCCCGAAAAAGGATTAGAAGTATTGATTGCTATCGCTCGTTTCTGGCATCAGCGCGCTTCTTTTTCGAAGGATAAAAACCAATACGTAATTCTAGGTGTGACTGGTCCTAATGAGTACGAGAACAACATCAACAATAATTTCTACACTAATTATATTGCAAAATGGTGTATTGATTATGCATTCGAACAAATTCAAAAAGTAGCTTCAGAATATGCTGAAGATCACAGTAGAATTATCGAAAAAGTAAACCTAAGTGATAGCGAAATCCAAGAGTGGAAAAAAGTAGCGGATAACATGCATTTCCCTAAATCAGAAGCGTTGGGAATCTACTTGCAGCAAGACGGTTTCTTAGACAAAGATTTGGTTCCCGTTAAGGATTTAGACAAATCACAACGCCCTATAAATCAAAAATGGTCGTGGGATCGCGTGTTGCGTTCGCCTTACATAAAACAGGCTGATGTATTGCAGTGTTTCTACTTTTTTGAAGATCACTTTTCGAAAGAAGACCTACATAAAAACTTTGATTTTTATGAGTCATTCACGGTACATGAGAGTTCGCTTTCGCCCTGCGTACACTCTATTCAAGCTGCCTTGTTAGACAAAATGGATATGGCGTATACGTTTTATTTACGAACATCTCGATTGGATCTAGACGACTACAACAAAGAGGTTGAAGAAGGCTGCCACATCACGTCAATGGCGGGAACTTGGATGAGTATTGTAGAAGGTTTTGGAGGAATGCGCGTTAAAAACGACAGCTTACATTTCTCTCCTAAAATCCCTAAAGAATGGGACGGTTATTCGTTCAAAATTAATTTTAGAAACCAAATTTTGAAAGTAATTGTAAACCATAACGAAACCCAAATCACCCTTGAGGGTTCACAAGATCTTACCGTTTATATCAATGACAAACCGCTACTAGTTCGTGCAAACGAACAAGCTATGGCATAAGATTTTTAATAAATGAATGATATCGAGGCATTACCCAAATGATTTTTTCAAAGTACGTAATGCCTCCCTATTATTTTAAAAAACCGCTTACTTAGACTATTTTAAGTAGCAACAACACTATTTTTTTGCTTGTAATTATTAGAAGCTATTTCCCGCTTTTCCCTATATCTCTCCACTACGTTACGAGGATACCGGCGCAATCGGGGCTAAAAAAAAGTACCATGAACAAATTCCTTCTCAGCATCTTACTACTGGTTTTTACAATCACATTTTCATTTGCGCAAAATGCAAACCGAAAATTTAAAAACAGCAGATACAACCACAACACATTAGAAATAACAACTTCTGATGGTAACTATAGTATCACTGCATATACTGACAAAATTGTAGCGACTACATTTATTCCAACATTCGAAAAAAATAAGCCAAACGCAACATCGCACGCAGTTGTTCTTGAACCTGAAAACAACATTGCTAAAATAAAAGAAACAAATACGCAAATCGTTTTGTCTACTCAAGGAATTGCGGTTACGGTAACCAAATCACCTTTTCAGATTAGTTATTTCTATAAATCGAAAGCACTACTCTCTGAGAAGAACGGCTACATAAAAAAAGACAGCACAGAAGTACTCGATTTTAATTTAGATAAATCAGAAGCATTGTATGGAGCAGGCGAACGCGTTTTAGGCATGAACCGCCGTGGCAACCGTTTGCAATTGTACAACCGTGCACATTACGGTTATGATACGCATTCAGAATTAATGAATTTCACCATGCCACTGGTAATGTCATCAAAAATATATGCCGTTCATTTTGACAATGCCGCCATTGGGTACTTAGATTTAGACAGTAAAAAAAACAACACCCTAGCATACGAAACAATCTCTGGCCGAAAAACCTATCAAGTAATCGCCGCTGATTCTTGGACCGATTTGATTACTAGTTACACCACCTTAACAGGAAAACAACCTTTGCCTCCTCGTTGGGCGTTTGGGAATTTTGCTAGTCGTTTTGGTTACCACACCCAAGCTGAAACCGAAGCGACCATTCAAAAATATAGAGACGAAAAAATTCCTGTAGACGCTGTAATTCTGGACTTGTATTGGTTTGGGAAAACCGTTCAAGGAACAATGGGGAATTTAGATTGGGACAAAGAAAGTTTTCCGGAGCCTACAAACATGATTGCTAATCTTGAGAAAGCAGGCGTCAAAACAGTTCTAATCACTGAACCTTTTATATTGACTACGTCAAGCAAATGGCAAGAAGCAGTCGATAAAAAAATCTTAGCCACAGATAGCAATGGCAAACCCTTTACCTACGATTTCTATTTTGGAAACACGGGAATCATCGACATTTTTAAACCCGAAGGCAAGCAATGGTTTTGGGACATTTATAAAAATTTAATCAATCAAGGTGTTGCAGGATTGTGGGGAGATCTTGGCGAACCTGAAGTATTTCCGTCTGCTGCGATCACGGTTGCTGGAAAAGCCGATGAGGTTCATAATATCTATGGGCATAATTGGGCAAAACTTGTTCAAGACGGTTATAAAAAAGATTTCGCACAACAAAGGCCTTTTATATTAATGCGCGCAGGATATTCTGGATCACAACGATACGGCATGATTCCCTGGTCAGGTGATGTTAGTAGATCTTGGGGCGGATTGCAAGCACAAACAGAAATCGCACTCCAAATGGGAATGCAAGGTATGGGATACATGCACTCTGACTTGGGCGGTTTTGCTGGAGCAACAGATGATAATGAATTGTACACCCGCTGGTTGCAATATGGCGTTTTCCAACCTATTTTTCGCCCGCATGCGCAGGAAGACGTTCCTTCTGAACCTATTTTTAAAGACGAAATCACAAAAGACAGAACACGTAAAGCCATCGAATTACGCTACCAAATGATTCCGTATAATTACACCCTAGCTTTCGAAAACAATCAAAAAGGAACGCCATTGATGCGTCCATTACTTTTTGAAGAACCTACAGATACGGTTATCCAAAAAGTAAACGAAACCTATTTATGGGGAAATGACTTTCTGGTAACTCCGATTACGCATGCAGGCACAGCTAACAAAACGATTTATTTCCCTAAAAGTAGCAATTGGTTTGACTTTTATTCTAACAAGAAATATGCGGCAGCGACAACTGAAAATATCACTGTTGTTCCTGAACACATTCCGGTATTTGTGCGAGGCGGTGCTTTTATCCCTCTGGCTGATTTGGTGCAAACTACGCGTAATTATACTACTTCAAAAATAAATTTACATTATTATAAAGATAGCGATGTAAAAGCAAGCTCTGGCAAAATGTACCATGATGATGGTAAAACCCCGGAAGCTTTCGAAAAAGGAAACTATGAGATTTTACATTTTAATGCCAAAAATAAAAGCAATATCTTGAGCTTTGAATTAACCACAACAATTGGCGCTAACTACACTGTTATAGATCGCCAAATCCAGTTGATTATTCACAACAGCGATGCTGAACCTAAAAAAATCACTAGCAATAGAAAAGCAGTAGATTTTAATTGGAACAAAAAAGAAAAGACACTTACTATTCCCGTGCAATGGACCAAGGGAACATCAGAAAAAATAAAAATTAAATTCTAATAAAATGAAAATATACCCTCTATTTTTTTTACTAGCGACTGTCGTTTTAACCGTAAGTTGCACCGCTACTAAAAAAGTTCCCAATAAAAAAGCAGCAAAAACTCCCTTTGTATGGGAAGCTGCTAGCGTTTATTTTCTAATGACAGACCGATTTAACAACGGTGACAAAGCAAACGACCAGAATTACAACCGCACGAAAACTAGCGGGAAATTACGCGGTTTTCAAGGAGGAGACATCAAAGGAATTTCGCAAAAAATCGATGAAGGTTATTTTGACAAACTCGGAATCAATGCGATTTGGTTTACCCCAATAGTCGAACAAATTCACGATGGCGTTGATGAAGGAACGGGATACAGCTACGGGTTTCATGGGTATTGGACGAGAGATTGGACCGCTTTAGATCCTAATTTCGGAACCAAAGAAGATCTTGCAGCCCTTGTTGAAAAAGCACATGCTCACGGCATCAGAATCATTCTTGACGGCGTAATCAACCACACAGGACCGGTAACTCCTGAAGATTCGGTGTGGCCGAATGATTGGGTACGCACAGACCCGCAATGTGATTACAAAACCTTTGAAACTACAACCGCTTGCACCCTAGTTAAGAACTTACCCGATATTAAAACTGAGAGCGATCAAGAGGTTGCACTCCCTCCTTTTTTAATCGAAAAATGGAAAGCAGAAGGCCGTTACGAAAAAGAAGTCGCTTCGCTAGATGCCTTTTTTGAAAGAACAGCATACCCGAGAACACCTAAGAATTACATTATAAAATGGCTGACAGATTACATCGCTGATTACGGAATTGACGGTTACAGAGCCGATACCGTAAAGCACACAAACGTGAGTGTATGGAGTGATTTTAAGACGCAATGTGAGTTTGCTTTTGCAACTTGGAAAAAAAACAATCCAACAAAAGTTTTAGACAACAATCCGTTCTACACTATTGCTGAGGTCTACAATTACAACATTAGCGCCGGGAAATATTTTGATTTTGGTGACAAAAAAGTAAACTATTATGACAATGGTTTTAACAACATGATCAATTTCGAATTCAAATCAGATGCTTTAAAAAACTATGAGTTCATTTTCTCTAAATATGCTACTATTTTGAATGGTGAACTAAAAGGATCAAGCGTATTGAACTACTTATCGTCTCATGACGATGGAAGTCCGTTTGACGCAGCACGAACAAAGAACAAAGAAACGGCCACCAAATTATTACTTTCTCCAGGATTAGCACAAGTTTTTTATGGAGATGAATCAGCTCGTTCTCTTATTGTAACAGACACTGAAGGCGATGCAACGCTGCGTTCCTTCATGAACTGGGAAGACATCAAATCAAATCCTGCAACTCAAGCAGCACTTTTACATTGGCAAAAACTAGGACAGTTTAGAAAAAACCACCCATCAATTGGCGCTGGCATACACCAACAAATTACCGCGCAACCCTATGTATTCTCGAGAACATTTACTAAAGGCGATTATAGTGATCAGGTAGTCGTAGGACTAGATTTATCGATTGGTAAAAAAGAACTATCTGTTGGTACAATTTTCGATAACGGAACAACGTTAAGAGATGCGTACTCTGGTAAAACGGCCGTTGTAACAAACGGAACCGTAACTATTGATAGTCCGTTTGACATCGTACTACTAGAAAAATAAAATCAATCACAGTTTTAAAATTCTATTATTGATACCAATCTGTGACAAAAAAAATTGCCCGAAGAATACCACAAATACTTCAAGTCAAAAAAGCACAAATCGATTCTGGTTTGTGCTTTTTTATTTTAGTTACCTTTGCCAAAAATTAGTAGCATGTTAAAGATCGGCCATCGCGGTGCTAGAGGTTATGAACCTGAGAATACTTTGATTGGTTTTCAAAAAGCGGTAGCGCTTGATGTGGACCAAATCGAACTTGATATTCACAGCAGTGCTGATGGAGAAATCATGGTAATTCATGATGAAACAATCGATAGAACGACCAATGGTAGCGGTTACGTAAATAGTTTTACGCGTTTAGAATTACAGCAATTCCAAATTGAAGGACAGCAGTATATTCCAACATTAATTGAAGTTTTAAATCTTATTGATCGAAAATGCTCGATTAATATCGAAATAAAAAGCAATGGCTTAGCTAATAAATTAGTTGGCATAATTGAGCAATATGTAACTGAAAAACAGTGGAAATACAGCGATTTTATCGTCTCTAGTTTTGAGTGGGATAATTTGGAAAAAGTCCGCTTGCTGAATCCTAGTATTCCCATTGCCGTATTGACAGAAACGAGTATTGAGGACGCTTTGGCTTTCGCCAAAAAAATAAAAGCACAGGCAATAAATCCCGATTTTCAGATGCTCTCGACAGAAAATGTAAGTCAGATGCAACAAGCTGGTTTTCAAGTTTTCCCTTGGACGGTGAACGAAATCGAAGACATAAAAAGAATACAATCATACAAAGTAGACGGAATTATCTCTGATTTTCCCAATCGATTATAAATTTTGCTTCAAGCAAAAACAACAAAAACATGAATCAAGATTTTGATATAATAGTAGTAGGTGGTGGTGCAGCAGGTTTTTTTACAGCCATTAATATCGTTGAGAAAAACCCAAAGTTAAAAGTGGCCATATTAGAACGTGGTGCCGAAGTTTTACAAAAAGTCCGCATCTCTGGTGGTGGGCGTTGCAATGTTACCCACGCCTGTTTTGAACCTAACGAATTAGTAAAATTCTACCCTCGTGGAGAGAAAGAATTGCGAGGTCCTTTTCATCAGTTTTGCTCAGGTGACACTATCGAATGGTTTGAAAAACACGGTGTCGAATTAAAAATTGAAGATGACGGCAGAATGTTTCCGGTATCTAATTCGTCACAAACAATTATTGATTGTTTTCTTGAAGCCACTACTAAATTAGGCATCAAAGTATTGACAGGTCAAAGTGTACAGTCTATTTTCAGGCCTGAAATAGCAGGGGAAAGCGTTTGGAAAATCGAAACACAATCGGAAAATTATATTACAGAAAAATTGGTTTTAGCCACAGGAAGCAATCCTAAAGTTTGGGATATGTTACAAACCTATGGTCACGCGGTTGTAAATCCCGTGCCTTCCTTGTTTACCTTCAATATCAAAGACCCTCGAATTAAAGAATTACCTGGAGTAGCAGCCTTAGCGACGGTTAAAGTCAAAGACAGCAAACTAGAATCAACTGGTCCTTTATTAATTACCCATTGGGGAATGAGCGGTCCTGCAGTTTTAAAATTATCCGCTTGGGGTGCCCGAATCTTACATGACAAAAATTATCAGTTTACCATTTATGTGAATTGGCTGAATGATGTAGATGCAAATGATGCCGAGATAAAATTAAAAGAACTCAAACAAGAACATGCTAAAAAAGCGGTATCTAAGAAATCACCGTTTGACTTCCCAAACCGTTTGTGGGAGAGTTTAGTACTTGCTTCAGGAATCGAAATCGAAACAAAATGGGCCGATCTATCCAAAGTGCAGTTGCAAAACCTAGCAAACCAATTAACAAACGGAAGTTTTCAAGTCAATGGAAAGAGCACTTTTAAAGAAGAGTTTGTAACCGCTGGCGGAATCGATTTAAAAGAAATCAATTTTAAAACCATGGAAAGTAAGTTGCACAACAACCTATATTTTGCTGGAGAAATTGTGAATATCGATGCCATAACCGGAGGATTTAATTTCCAGAATGCGTGGACAAGTGGGTTTATAGTAGCCAATGCTATTTAACGTTTTAAAATTAATTAACAAGAATTTACACAAACGATAAGTTTTTATTAAGAACAATCTAATACTTTTACAACTACGCTATTAGACACACTTATATGAGAACAAAACTACTTTCTATTGTTGTTATTTTGCATACTATAAATAGTTTTTCTCAACAAGTAAAAGGCACGGTCCGCTACAACAAATATGCGATTCCGGATGTGGAAGTCATTAATTCCAATACAAAGCAACTCACTGTTACAGACGCTAGAGGAGAATTTACCATCGAGGCAAAAACCAATGACAATTTAATTTTTGTATCCAAACAATACCAATTAAAGAAACTGGTTATCAATCCTGCGCTGTATACTAATGGCGTGTTAGAAGTGGATCTAATTCTGAATGCCGAAGAGTTAAATGAAGTTGTTGTAACTAACATGCCTTCAATAAAATTAAGCAAGGATGACAGCTGGGAGCAAACTAAATTAGATCAATACACCTTAGAAAAAAGAACTGCTGCTCCAAAAGTACAAGGCGTTTACACAGGCGAACTAGTTAACGGTGCTGACATCAAGCGAATAGGCGGAATGCTTTTAAGCCTATTCCTTAAAGATAAAGAACCCGCAAAAAAAGAAGCCCCCGAAATAGCATTCAAAGATTTTGCCCTATCAAAATATGACACCGCATATCTCATAAAAACACTAGACCTACAGCCCGAAGAGATTGGATTATTCTTAGAATTCTGCGATGCTGACCCTAAATCAAAAACCATCGCCGCCAACCAAAATGTGCTGAGTTTAATGGATTTTTTATTCGAAAAAAACACCGCCTTTAAAAACCTAGCTACAGCAAATTAAATACAGCAAAAGCAAACTGAGACTGCGACTGCAAACTAAGACCCGCAAACCAATACCCACAAACAAAGCCTGAAAACTGAGACTGAGACTGCTAACTAAGACACGCAAACAAAGCCTGCAAACCAATACCCACAAACTAAACCTGAAAACTGAGACTGAGACTGCAAACTAAGACCCGCAAACCACTACCCACAAACTAAACCTGAAAACTGAGACTGCGACTGCAAACTAAGACCCACAAACTAAACCTGAAAACTGAGACTGAGCCTGCAAACTACTACCCGCAAACAAAGCCTGAAAACTGAGACTGCAACTGCAAACTATTATTCGCAAACAAAGCCTGAAAACTGAGACTGCGACTGCAAACTAATACCCGCAAACAAAGCCTGCAAACCAATACCCCCAAACAAAACCTGAAAACTGAGACTGCGACTGAGACTAAAAACTGCAAACTAAAAAAACCCTACCTATTCAACCACCAAATACTTCCATTCAAAACAGCTGCAAAACTTACCCAAGCCAAGTAAGGCAAGAACAAATAGCCTGCTATTTTATTAATTTTTGAGAACTGCGTGTATGTTTCGAAGATCATCAACCATAGAATAATGATTTCGATTCCGGCGAGCATAGGATTTTTTAATCCGAAGAATAAGTAGGACCACAAAGCATTTAATCCAAGTTGAATAGCAAATACAATCAAGGCTTTTGTAACGATCTCTTTTTCAAAATCAATGCGGTTCCACACTAGGCCTGCCGCCACTCCCATCATAATATACAACGTACTCCACACCGGCGCAAAGATCCAGTTAGGCGGATTAAAACTTGGCTTCACTAAGGTAGGATACCAAGATAGTATTGCTGATCTAGTAACCGTACCCGATAAATAACCAATAGCCAAGCAAGTAACCACTACGGTAAGTATTTTTGTAATCTTATTCATTTTTCTAATTTATTTAAGAAACCAAAATTAATGAAAATTCAAGAGTTTTCGACAAATAAACCAATTGATGTGTAGTCCAAAAAAAGTATCTTTGCCAAAATTTTACCATTCATGTTAACAGCAAAAGACTTTATCCCGGCGGCCTATTCTCAAACTATAGAAAGTGGTGAATACCAGTGGAGCGCGCCTAGCAATATCGCCTTAGTGAAGTACTGGGGAAAGAAAGACAACCAGATTCCTGCCAATCCCTCAGTGAGTTTTACTTTGAACAATTGTAAAACAATTACTAAGTTGGCTTTCGCCAAAAAGCATATTGCAACATCGTCCAAGGCAAGTTCAGAGGATTTTTCATTTGATTTGTTATTTGAAGGGCAACCGAAAGAAGATTTTAAACCAAAAATTAAGAAATTCTTAGAAAGAATCGAAGTATACCTTCCGTTTTTAAAAGAGTATCATTTTACGATCGACACACAAAACACTTTTCCGCATAGTTCAGGTATTGCTTCATCAGCGTCAGGAATGGCAGCTTTAGCGATGAACTTGATGAGTTTAGAAAAAGCCCTTAATCCTGCAATGACCGATGCGTATTTTTATCAAAAAGCCTCGTTTCTAGCCCGATTGGGATCAGGGAGCGCTTGTAGAAGTGTCAAAGGGCAAGTGGTTGTTTGGGGAAACCAAACAAATATCGCAGGCAGTACCGATTTATTTGGGGTGGAATTCCCTAACGAAATCCACGCCAACTTCAAGAACTACCAAGACACTATTTTACTTGTAGACAAAGGCGAAAAGCAAGTCTCAAGCACGGTAGGTCATGATTTGATGCATAATCATCCTTATGCCGAGAGGCGTTTTGCTCAAGCACATGAAAATTTAGATGCTTTAAAAGCGATCTTTAAGAGTGGGGATTTAGACGCCTTCATTAAAGTAGTAGAAAGTGAAGCGCTAACATTGCATGCGATGATGATGACTTCGATGCCTTATTTTATTTTGATGAAACCAAATACGTTACAGATCATCAATGCGCTTTGGAAATTCAGAAACGAAACTAAAATACCGGTATGTTTCACCCTAGATGCAGGAGCAAATGTGCATGTATTATACCCCGAAAACGTTAGCGAAAAAGTTTTGCAATTTATTAAAGACGAATTAGTTGGCTATTGTCAAAATGGGCAGTACATTTGTGATGAAATTGGAAATGGAGCAATCCTATTATAATTTTCGTATCTTTAGGAGATTAAAGCGCTAAGTATGGATATTCAATTAGAAAAACAAGAAATTATTGAGCAGTTATTGCAAACCAATGACGAATCAATAATTGCGTCTATAAAATCCCTTTTGACTAAAGACAAGAAAGATTTCTGGGAGGAGTTGACGCCGGAGCAGCAAAACGACATCAAATTATCATTACAAGAATTTGCGGATGGTAAAGTTTCAGATTTTGAGGAGTTTATAACTCCCTATCTCAGTAAATGAGAAGGCTAGTCCTCACTGATAGAGCAAAGCTTAACATTAAATCTTTACTTGATTACCTAGAATTATCTTGGAGTGTAAAAGTGAGAGAAAAGCAGGCAGATAAGTTATTAGAAAACATGAAAGCACTTCAAGGGAAACCTGAAATGTTTCCTAAATCAGAACATAATTCGAAAATAAGAAAATGTGTGATTTCAAAACAATCCATTTTGTATTATTCGTTTGATGATGACTCAGTAGTTGTTATTTCTCTTTTCGATACAAGACAAGACTCAAATAAGATTAAAAAAATAGAATAATTACCAACCCCAAATTGTTAATTTAAAATAATATGAAAGGACCTTTATTTTACTCAAAAATATTACTCTTTGGAGAATACGGAATTATTCGTGACTCTAAGGGATTATCTATTCCCTATAATTTTTACAATGGTGCTTTAAAAACCGACGAAAACCCCTCTGCCGAAGCGATTGCTTCTAATGCGAGTTTGAATCGTTTTGCAAACTACCTTGAAACGCTACAAACAGAGCAACCCCAATTGGTCGCTTTTGATTTAGCTACTTTAAAAAGTGATATCGCTACCGGCATGTACTTTGACTCTAGTATCCCACAAGGATATGGTGTAGGAAGTAGCGGCGCATTGGTCGCGGCTATTTATGATAAATACGCTCAAGACAAAATCACGGTTTTAGAAAATCTAACGAGAGAAAAACTATTAGAATTAAAAACCATCTTTTCGCAAATGGAAAGTTTTTTCCATGGTAAAAGTTCTGGTTTAGATCCTTTGAATAGCTATTTAAGCATTCCGATCTTGATTAATTCTAAGGATAATATTGAAGCAACCGGTATTCCGAATCAGAGTTTTGATGGAAAAGGAGCCGTGTTCTTAATTGATTCAGGTATCGTAGGGGAAACAGCACCTATGGTAAGCATCTTCATGGAAAACTTAAAAGACAAAGGGTTTCGTACGATGTTAAAAAATCAGTTTGTAAAACATACCGATGCTTGTGTAGAAAACTTCTTAGGTGGAGACATGAAGTCGTTGTTTAGCAATACTAAAAAATTATCTAAGGTTGTTTTAAGTCATTTTAAACCAATGATTCCAGAACAATTTCACGCCATTTGGCAAAAAGGAATTGACACAAATGATTATTACTTAAAACTTTGTGGCTCTGGTGGTGGTGGTTACATTCTAGGCTTCACAGAAGATCTAGAACGTGCAAAAGCATCTTTGAATGACTACAAACTTGAAGTTGTTTATCAGTTTTAATCAAGCATAACACATAAATTTAAAGCTTAAAATTCCTCGTGATTTTAAGCTTTATTATTTTAAAATATATGGCATTAAGTAGAAAGCGTAAGCTTTTTTTAAAAAAAGTAATTAGTTTATTCTCAGTCATTAGAGGATACAACATTCCAATTATCATACTAGCACAATACTTATCGGCTATTTTTATTCTTGCTCCAGAGAAGCGTGCCATTGCTATTTTATTAGACTTCAATTTATTTCTACTTGTTTTTGCCTCAGCGATTACTATTGCTTCGGGATACATTATCAATAATTTTTACGACAGCCAAAAGGATTTAATCAACCGCCCTAACAAATCCATGCTGGATCGCTTAGTACGACAGTCAACCAAACTAAAAGTGTATTTTGCTTTGAATTTTGTTGCCGCCTTACTAGCACTCTGGGCATCGTGGCAGGCGTTCCTATTTTTCTCGGCCTATATTTTTATGATTTGGTTTTACTCACACAAAATCAAGAAATACCCTGTGGTAGGCAACTTAACGGCAGCTGTTATGGCTATACTTCCGTTTTTTGCTATTTTGTTGCACTATTATAACAATCTGAGTTTTGAAGAAATCGAGAATTACAAGGGACATTTTGCGGTGATTTTTGCACATGCTAGCTTTTTATTCCTGTTGTTATTGATTAGAGAAATGATCAAGGACTTAGAGAATTTAAAAGGAGACTTGGCTAACAATTACCAAACCATCCCAATACGTTATTGTGAAGCCGTATCTAAAAAAATCATCACTAGCCTTATCTTGCTTACCATCGTTCCTGTTTATGTATTGATCGACGTTTATGATGTGGGCTATATGGATATTTATTTCTACAGCTGCTTTATCATCTTGATTCTGTTCTCGCTTTATTTATGGCGCGCTAGCAGCAAAGCACAGTACTTACTATTGCACAACGTATTAAAATTTTTGATTGTAGCGGGTGTATTTTGCATTGTGCTGATTAATCCAGCAGTATTGTGGAATGGCAAGAAATTACTGTTAATGATTTCGTAGTCACTTCTTTTTCAACACTATTATTCTCGTATGGCTAGCCCTGGTTGCAGCGGCATCCTTTTACTTTTTTCTTTAAAAAGTAAAAGATATAGCGGAAAACAGGAAACAGCTCCTAAAAAAACACGGTTACTTATTTAATAGCCCTCTAGGTTAACGTTTTAGCATTTTAATTAGTAGTTATTGATTGCCAATTATATAAATACTATCTTTGCGCAAATTATTGATTATTATGAATAACAAGGAAGGCAATAATAAGAGTGGTGGCGGGAGAGCAAATAGCTCACGACCACATTCAAATAAGCCAAAACCTGCGATGCAGAAGCGCGCTCAAGGGCCAAAGAAAGTGAAAGTTAACACTAAAGTAGCCGAAGTTGCTACTGATAAGGTTGAGAAAAAACCAAATCAAGCGCCAAAAAGACCTAAGGTAAAAGACGAAATTCGTTTGAATAAATATATTGCAAATTCTGGTGCTTGCTCGCGTCGTGATGCTGATATTTATATTACATCAGGGACAGTAAAAGTAAACGGAATTCCTGTAACCGAAATGGGATACATGGTAAAACCAGGTGATGTTGTAAACTTTGACGGAGCGACATTGACTCCAGAGAAAAAAGTCTACATCTTACTAAACAAACCTAAAAACTTTACGACAGCATTTGACGAAGGTCAAGAATTTCGTAACGTATTAGAGTTGGTTAAAGGTTCTACGACTGCCAAAATTGGTGCTGTAGGAAGAATGGATAAAAATACGACGGGTTTATTATTGTTTACCAATGATACTGACATGATTCGTAAATTTACATTACCTACTAACAAATCATCTAAGATCTACCACGTATCACTAGATAAAAACTTGAAATTTGAAGATTTAGAAAAAATCAACAAAGGACTAGTTCTTGACGGACACCGTGTATTTGTAGAAGACATTAGCTATATCGAAGGAGAAGCTAAAAGCGAAATAGGATTGAAATTAAGATCAGCAAACGTTAAGGTTGTACGTTCGATATTTGAAAACTTCAGCTATGATGTATTGCGTATTGACAGAGTCTCTTTTGCAGGTTTGACTAAGAAAAACTTACCAAGAGGAAACTGGAGATTGCTTACTGAACAAGAAATCATCAATTTAAAGAACGTTTAATCACCGCCTTTAAAGACAAAACCTAATTAGAAAAATCCTTTTCATTCGTGACTAGGATTTTTTTTTATAACGCCCCTCCCCCATGACCCCAGAAAAATTACAATCGATTGCTTTTAAGTGGATCGAAACCTTCAACAGCAAGGAACTAGAAAAATTATTATCGCTTTATGACGACGATGCCCAACATTTTAGTCCGAAATTAAAAATTGCACAGCCAGAAACGGATGGTTTCATTAGCGGTAAAGACGCGATGCGTGCTTGGTGGCAAGATGCATTTGAGAAAATCCCTAGTTTACAGTACAAACTAAAGACGCTTACTGCAAATGGCGACCGCGTTTTTATGGAATACATTAGAACGGCAGACAATGAAGCTGATGTAGCAGTAGCAGAAGTACTAGACATTAGAGAAGACAAAATTGTCGCTTCAAGAGTGTACCACGGTTAACTGTAACTCTTGCTTTACTACCACAAGCAACATACAACACTATTTACAATTCCATCTTGATCTTATCGGGATGGAATTTTTTATTTGGCTGCAGCCAATAGCCGTATATTAACAACCCAGCGCACCGTTGCTACACTATTTTTACCTAATTTTGAGTAGTCCGTTATGGAGACCGCTACTTCTTGTTGTCTTTTTTTTATTCGAAAACAAAATGCAAAAATCCTATTTAAAATTGGTCGCCCTTTTATTCCTCACGCTAGCGAGCTGCCAGCAGCAGGGAAAGCAGCAGCAAATCGTTCCCAAAAACACTACTACTGCTAGTGCAAAAAAGCCTACTGATACTATGACGATCGATTTACTAGCTTTACAGCAAGAAGGCTTGTTAAAAGAGACCCGTTTAGTCACCGTGCAAGATGATCCTGTTTACCACAGCGTAAAAAGATACCAGGCGTTTGCTTTATCTAGCTTACTTGCTAACTATACCGCTATTAAAACAATCGACCCTACAGCGTACCAAATCGTATTTGAATGTATCGATGGCTACAAACCCATGATGCCTTTGCAAAAAATCATGAATTCTAAGGCGTATGTTGCCGTAAGCGATGTTGATGCTCCAAAGGGCCAATTATGGTCAGCGATTGTAAAGGATGGACACCAAATGAAAGCCGCACCTTTTTATCTCATTTATGAAGGCGTTGCTTCCACTGCTTCTGACTACAAATGGCCATATAATTTGGTTAAAATCCATCTTGTAAACAATAGCGAAAACATTGCCCTGCTCGCTCCAAAAAACGATCCTAAGGCCCAAGCTGGCTTTGCTTTATTTACTAAAAACTGTGTGACCTGCCACGCCATAAATAAAATAGGCGGCAGCATGGGACCCGAATTAAATTACCCTAAAAGTGTCACCGAATACTGGAACAAAGCACAGTTGAAACAATTCATTCAACATCCGGCGTCGTTTAGAAACGATGTAAAAATGCCCATGCTAACTACGATCACCCCTAAAGACATTGACCAAATCGTTTATTACCTCGAGTATATGGCCAAGCATAAAATAAAATCAAATTAAAATAACCATAGGAAGTAGCATTAGAAAGCTATTATTCGAAAAAGAAACCAACTTAAAACCACATGATATGAAAACACCAAAGCTTCTGATTTTAGGAACCGCAGTTTGCTTGCTTAGTAGCAGTTGCAAAAAAGAAGACAGTGCAAAAACCACCGACTTTACGGCCATCACCACCCATTATTTTGATGATAAAAACGCACTCGATCCTTTGAGCGCGACACAAAACGGACAAAACCAATACAACGACCAATTGCAGTTTGAAATGACCGATGGCTATCGCAAATCACAGTTGGCTTTTTTTGACAAATATCAAAAAACGATTGCTAGTGTAGACCAGAAAGAATTATCGGCAGAGGAATTGAATAGTTACGAAATCATAAAATGGGAAGTAACGGTAGGTAAGGAATTATTGCAGCAACCCACCAATTTAATTCCGATACATCAGTTTTGGGGCACGCATTTAACCATGGGACAATATGCTGGAGGAAGCAGTGGCCAACCTTTTAAAACCGAGAAAGACTATACTAATTTCTTAAAGAGAATGGACTTGTATAGTGTTTGGATTGATTCGGCGATGGTGTATATGAAAAAAGGAATGGCAAAAGGAGCGGTTTTACCTAAGGCGTTAACCGAAAAACTCCTGCCGCAGTTTGCTAACATGCCCACCGCTAATGTCACCGACAATTTGTTTTATTCGGCGATTAAAATCATGCCCGCAGATTTTTCAGACGCTACTAAAAAAGAGCTAACCGAAAAATACACCGCTACGATCAACGATAAGTTGGTTCCGCAATACAAGAAAATGGCCGAATTCATTAAAAACGACTACTTGCCAGCCTCCCGCGCGACAAGTGGTATCGGTAGTTTGCCTTTTGGAAAAGACTTGTATGCTGTTTATGTCAAACAATGGACGACGACGAGCATGACTCCTGAGGCAATTCATCAGTTAGGACTAAGCGAAGTGGCACGCTTGAACAGCGAGATGGAAAAAGTAAAAACGCAGGTAGGTTTCAAGGGAACGTTACTCGAATTCTTTGACTACGTAAGAAACAAACCCGAACTAAAACCCTTCAGAAAACCCGAAGAAGTCATCGCCAATTTTGAGCGCATCTACAGTGTAATCAAACCCAATGTAGATCGCTTGTTTTCACTACAGCCAAAAACCAAATTTGAGATTCGAAGAACAGAAGCCTTTCGAGAACAAACAGCCAGTGCTGAATACAGTCCAGGCACAACCGATGGAACACGTCCGGGGATATTTTATGTACCTATTCCAGATGTGAAGGAATACAATAGCTATGGAGACGAAGATTTGTTCTTACACGAAGCCATTCCGGGGCATCACTTTCAGATTTCGCTACAGCAAGAAAACGCTAGCCTACCTGATTTTAGAAAATACAACTGGTTTGGCGCCTACGGTGAAGGTTGGGCCTTGTACACCGAAAGCTTGGGGAAAGAACTGGGCTTGTATAAAGATCCGTATCAGTATTTTGGGATGTTAGGAAACGAAATGCACCGTGCGGTACGATTGGTTGTCGACACGGGATTGCATAGCAAAGGCTGGACTAGAGAGCAAGCAATAGCGTATTCACTAGCCAACGAAGCCGAAAGCGCAGCTAGCATTACTACGGAGATCGAACGCTATATGGCGATTCCGGGGCAGGCGTTGTCGTATAAAATAGGGCAATTAAAAATCATGGAACTGCGCAAAAGAGCACAAGACAAAATGGGAACCCAATTTGACATTAAAAAATTCCACGAGAAAGTGTTAGCATCTGGAGTCATGCCACTGGCATTATTAGAGAAAAAAATCGACGCTTGGATAGCTGAGAAATAAGCTGCCGTTGCTTTTACATTCTAGTACTAGCAGCTAGACATACTACGGTTTGGTTAAAAGCGTAAAAAGCTGCAGGCTTCGAATGTTTTGTAGTATAGTGTAGCCGTATTTTTCGAAAGTAAAAATAACCTTATCCTTTTAAAATAATAAAAGCTTCTCGATTGAGAAGCTTTTATTTATTAAGGAACAAACTAGTTACCAGAAAACAGTTTGTTACTTGAGTTAAATATAGGAAATATTATTCAATAGTATCCCGTTTAAAAAATTGATTATTAACAATTATTTCGTGCAACGGCTGTAGGTCTTTTAGCAGCACTTTTTGATCAAAGGCAGCAATGTGTCTTAGATGGTGCACATCAGAACCTACGTAGCTGTACATTCCTTTTGACAGTAATTTTTCGGCAATTTTAGCGATTTCGCCACCGTAATAACCCACTACAGATAGCAGGTTTAATTGTAATAAGCAACCCGCCTTGACCAACTTAGCGTACTCATTAAAATCATTGTGGTAGAACAAATAGCGTTCGGGATGCGCCAGTACCGGCACATAACCTGCTAGTTGTAAGTCATACAAGATGTTGTACAATTGTATGGGCGCGTTGATGTATGACATCTCTACCAGTACGTGTTTGCCTTTTAAGGTGAGTAATTCCTTTTTTTGAAAAAGGCGGGCAAACTGATCGTCCATTAGGTATTCTGCGGCGGCATGTAAAGGAACGCTTGCCTTACTATTGGCTAGTAGTTGCAGTGTTTCCTCTTTCTTGCTTATAATTTGCTCGTGGGTATTGTCCCAGATGCCCTGAATAATGTGTGGTGTGGCAATAAACTGTGTGATCCCAAACCCTTGCATCGCTTGTATCAACTGCAAGCTATCGGCAAAGGTGGCGGCACCATCATCGATTCCGGGCAATAGGTGTGCATGGATATCGATATGGCCTTCGGGGATGAGGTCTTTTAAAACCGGCTTATTTCTAGAAAAGAAAAACATGCTGTAGTATTAAAAATGATGCAACAAAGTAACAAAAAAATTATAGAAATGGCGCTTGCTTCAATCTTTATTGTGTGTTAAAAGCAGCCAGCCTAGACACTATTACCATTACTCAATAGTCGCTTAGACTACCAACAAAAAAGGCTACAAATTGCAGTAATTTGTAGCCTTCTTTATAATATGATGGTAGTATTTATACTAGCACTATCCTTTTAGTTTGTACCATGGTTTTTTCTGTACCTCGTGACCGTAGCCATAGCCGTAACCGTATCCTTTTGTAGAGTCGGTGTCGTTTAACAGCATGCACATATTAGGCAGTTTGCCCTCTTTGTATAAGTTGTTAGCAATATCCAGCATCCTTTTCTCTAAAAAGTTAGCACGAGCCACATAGATAAAGCAATCAGCATGTTTAGCGATTAGCAAGGTATCTGTAACCAAACTCACTGGAGCCGTATCCACGATAATGTAATCGTAGCGTGATTTTAAATCGGCAAAGAGGCTGTCTACTTTTTTATTCATCAATAGCTCTGCAGGATTGGGTGGAATAATCCCTGCTGGCAACACGCTAAAATCTTCGTATCCTGGAAACTTGATAATCAAATCATCGATAGCGAGGTCTTTTGACGATAGGTAATTAGTCAACCCACGTTCTGGTAAGTTGAGGTAGTTTTGTAATTTGGGATTTCTAACATCCATTCCCACTAACAATACTTTTTTACCTGACAAGGCAAAGGTAGCTGCTAGATTTACTGATATAAATGTTTTTCCTTCCTTAGGGAACGTAGAGGTTAGAAACAATGTTTTGGCGGTTCCTTCTGGCACCCTATTCAACATAAACTCTAAGTTGGTTCGAATGATCCTGATTGCCTCCGCAAAACTCGTTCTACTGTCTGACTTCACTAATTCGTTTGGCGTATCTGAGGTAGGCACGTCTCCTATAAAAGGAATCGTTGTTTTCCCATCTAGATCCAAACGGCTTTTTATTTTGGTATCCAATACATCATCGATATAGATCACCCCAAACGGAATCAATAATCCTAGCAACAATCCCGCTAGGTAAACAATTTTCTTTTTTGGAGCCACGGCAATATCATCTGCTTTGGCGGTATCGATTACTCTGGCGTTCGGCTCTGTAGCAGATAATGAAATCGCTGTTTCCTCCCGTTTTTGCAACAAGTACAAGTACAATTCTTCTTTTACTTTTTGCTGTCTAGCAATCGCTCTAAACTGGCGTTCTTGAACTGGTATTTTATTTATTTTCGAATTTAATATCCCTTCTTGGTTGCTTAAGTTGCGTTTTTGAATGTTCAAACTCGACTGCATGCGCATCAAACTCGTTTGTACTGTACTGCGTAACGAACTAATTTGCTGGTCTAATTGAATTACCGAAGGATTCAACACAGTAGCCGACTTTAAAATGCGGTTGCGATTAAGCACCAACTCATTGTACGAACTAATCAATCCCGAAGCATCGCCATCTGCAGTTAAAATATTGGTAGGCAGCAAATCGCTGTTGTCACTTTTTTTAATAAAGCCCAGCATTGACGAAACCACATTTAATTGAATCTCTGTTTCTACGCCTTTTTTATCGTATTCATTTGATCCCTCAACAAATATCGCCGCCTCTGCAGCAACATCAGTAATTTTATTGCTCTTTTTAAAACCTTCTACATCCTGCTCTACACCATCTAATTCCTCAGTAATCAACGCCAATCGCGACGCAATAAACTTAGAAGTATTCTCAGAGATAAAGTTTTTATCAGCGGCAGCATCATCGTTGTACATCGCCACTAAGGTATTCAAGAAATTCTCTGACTTTTCTCTTACTGGACCCGTAACGCTTATCGCTACCACACTACTCGTTTCACTCAAAGGTTCTATTTGCAAGCCGTTTTTATAGCCAGCCGCTACTTTTTCTAGTGGGTTGATGCTAACAGTAATCGTTTGCTCTTGTCCTTTAAAATAAGCAGTATTATACTTTGTTTTTCTAATTAAGAACTTCCCGTATCGTGTCGCAATTTGCTGCTCGTATTTGTAGCTGTTGCCATTTAGCAAAGCTTTAGCTCCACTATCGACTGCGTTTTCTTCTAGTGTAAAACTGTCTGCAGCGGTTGCCGTAAAATTAAAGTTTAGACTGTTTTTATATAAATCTCCATTAGCATCTAGTATAACAACTTCTACAGGCGCTTGTGCGTATAATTCGCGATCGACTACGTTTCCTTTTTCTGCAATGCGTACTGTAAGATTCAAACTCTTAACGACATTTTGAACTAGGGTTCTCGATTTTAAGATTTCGATTTCATTGTCAAGGTTGCTTTTCATACCACCACCAATGCCCATATCGGCAAAAGCAGATAATTCAGAGAGCATCCCCCCCTTCTTTTCATCTTTTACTAAGATTGTAGTCTGTGCTTGGTATTGCGGTACCGTGTAGCGCAAGTATATGAAAGCAACTAGTAAACAAACTGCAGCACTTAGTGCAAACCATTTCCAGTGCCTTAGGTACTTAACAATAAATGCTTTAAAGTCGAAATCGCTTTCAAAATCATCCTCGTAATTGTTGTATTCCATCTAAAATATTATCTTAAAATTAAAGTTACCAGTGTAATTAGTAATGACGTTATCGATATTAAAACGCCTGTATTCGGTCCCACGGCCGATGCATTGGTTCTCGTTTTATTTGGTTCTACGTAGACCACATCGTTTTGAGCCAAATAGTAAAAAGGGGAATTGATAAAATCAGCCTTGGTGATGTCGACTCTATTGAATGACTTCACCCCATTGACTTCTCGTATAATTAAGAGGTTGTCTCGCTTCCCATAAATAGTCAAATCTTTTCCTAATGCTAATGCCTCAATCAAAGTAATTCTTTCTGAGTTGATTGTGTAGGATCCCGGTGCATTGACCTCTCCTTGCACCGATACTTTAAAATTAGCAATTCTAAAATTGATGATGGGGTTTTTAATGTAAAGCCCTATTTTTTCTTTGAACATACGCAGTACTTCGGTACGGCTTAAACCACCTACTTGCAATTTCCCTAGTACCGGAAAATCAATAGCACCCTTAGCATCTACCAAATACAATTGCATACTCTCTTGTCCTGAAGCAGCACTTACATTACTAGTACTTGCCATACGAATTGACTTCAAATTAAAAGGCGCGGCAATTTCTTGGTCTTCGGCTGAAACAATAATCGAAAGCAAATCATCGGGCTGAATTTTTACTTCGTAGCTCATGGCTGTTTCTAATTGTGTGAGCTCAGCACTGTTTTGATAGTACACTACTTCTTGTCTGGATGCACAAGAAAAAAATAGGACGGCCAGTACAACAACTAAAACCTTATTTATTAGGGGACTGCATTTCATAATTATCTGCTTAATTTTTAAAATGATTTATGTGGGTGGGGTCGAATAAGTAACCGTTACTGGCTATTAGTCTGTTTTTTTTTTAACGTTTTGTTCCTAGTCGCCAAATATAGCAATTCAAGATTTATAATACTATTGCTTTCTATGCTAGTAGTTGCTGCTCCACTCTAGTAAGCCTTTACTAACAATATACTGTTGAACAATTACTTCTTTGTAAAACTAATACGCACTTTCTTCTCCTTTGAACATGTTGGCCACTGTATGGTAGATGATTTTAATATCTAAGATTAGGCTCCAGTTTTCTATGTACCAGATATCGTAATCGACTCTATTCTTCATATCAATCAGCTCTTTTGTTTCTCCGCGGTAACCGTTCACCTGTGCCCAACCGGATATTCCTGGCTTGGTGTAATGGCGTACTTGGTAGTTGTTGATTAACTCTGAGTAGCTTTCTGTATGTTTTAACATGTGTGGTCGCGGTCCAATCACTGACATGGTTCCCCACAGCACATTAAAAAATTGAGGGAGTTCGTCAAAATTAGTTTTACGCATAAAGGCACCCATTCTGGTTACCCTAGCATCACCTTTGGTTGCTTGCAGGCTGTCTGAATCTTTATTGACTTGCATGGTACGAAATTTATAACAGGTAAAACTGTCGTTTTCTCTACCCGATCGCTGCTGCTTAAAAAAAACAGGGCCCGGTGAATCGAGTTTGATTAGCAAACAAAGTAAGGGAAACAACCACGGAAAAATACCCAAAATAACCACTAAAGAAAAACCAATATCAAAGACTTTTTTAGACAAGCGATTGATGGTGCCTTCTAGCGGTTCTTTTCTAAACATCAAGACCGGTGTATTGTCATAAAAAGTAATTTCTACTTTACGGGATTTGGTGTACTGGTGAAATTCTGGAATGAATTTTATTCTAATCATGTTGCGCTCACACAAGGCGGTCAACTTTTTGATGGTCTGCACTTGGTCTGCCGAAATGGCAATGTACATTTCGTCTACCTTTTGTTTTAAAACATAATTACCAATCTCATTAAAATCACCGAGCATCTCCTCTACTAAGCTTTGCTTGTAGGGCTGTTTGTCATCAAAAAAACCCAATACTTTGTAGCCGTAAGTCAAGTCTTTGCTTAGGATTCTTTTAATATTTTCCCCAGCTTCATTAGCCCCTACCACAATCACACTTTTGAAGTTGTAGCCTTGCGCTCGGATGTCCTTTAACATCTTCATAAAACCCAAACGGGAAATAAACAACATTACCCCAAAACAGAGGTAAAAGTACAGCATGCGTACTCTGGAAATGTCGTTGTAATTTAAGACCGCAATAAATATTGCAATCAAAGCCAAATGGATAAAGATGTGTTTCAGCATTCTATAGAGTATGGTCTCGATCCGTTCCACACGAATGATGCGGTAGGCATCCCTGCTTAATAGAATGATAATCCACAAAAGATTAGACATCAATAGAATCGTCTTCACCTCTTTTAAATCAGTTCTAACCAAGGCACCATAGCAGAGTAGAAAAGACAAAATTATCGCAGCGTTTAACACTGCTAAATCCCACAAAACAAATACTAATTTGAAATAGCGAGAGAGTCGCAAGCTTGCGAGTTGTTTTAAAACAGTCATATCGTTTACTTAAGATCTAGAAGAAACAGTAGTTAAATTTTTAATTTTTTGCTGCAGTATTAATTTGATAAATATGGGACCGTAATACAAATAGCGTTTCCACATGCGTTTGGGTTCTTTGATTAATCGAATGAACCATTCTAATCGCATTTTAATCCAGAAAGGGTTTGGACGCGCTACTGTTCCTGCATAAAAATCAAAAACAGCCCCTATGGAACAAATCACATTGGCATCAAGTACCGCTTTGTGCTGATAAGCCCATTTTTCTTGCTTTGGAGCGGTCATCCCTACGAACAAAACATCGGGTTGCAGGCTGCTTACCGCAGCAATCATTTTATTATTGTCGTCTTCTGTAAAAATCGCTTTAAATGGTGGCGAGTAGCTCTTTACTTTGACATTAGGGAATTCTCGTTGTATGCGCGCTTCAATTTTTTGAAGTGTAGCCTCCGAAGCGCCCAAATAAAAACAGCTGCCTCCTTTTTTATTTAAATCTTCTAGTAAGAACTGGTGCGCATCTGCTCCCGCGATTTTAGTGATTTTTTTATTGTTTAATAATCGCACCGCAGCCACAATGGCCATACCGTCTGGCAAAAGAATATCACAGTTTTGCAAGGATTCTTTAAAGTCAGCATCTTCCTCTGCAATACAATAAGAATACTGGTTGATTGTATTAATCAACGTTTTATCTTTAAAATGTAAGTTTGCTACTGTCCCACCATATACAGCATAATCTTGCACTGCAACGGTCGTTAATTGATTGTTCATTTAATTGATTTTCTATGCGGGTACTTATTGCTCAGAAGTAATTACTGCTTTACTACTATTCTTAAGATTGCTTAATTAATATTGTAGAATATATATGTATATATATATATTACTTTATAACTAATATTTAAAACGGTCATTATCTAACAAGAAGAATTTCCCTTACTTTGTTTTTTATTCTTTCTTTTAAACTAAATTTATTTAGAAATTCCTTTTGCCGAACTGAATTGATGTCGCAATCTTTGAGGAATTCAAATTCCACTTCATTTACTGTATCTATGTTTGTAAGATATCGGTCTTTCAAACCAACTGTATTGGTAGCAAATTCATCAAATCCTTCATTGCTGATCTTAGAGCTGTTTGGAAAAAGGACAATTCCTTTATTTTTAAAAATATGATAAGTCCATCTTATGGCCCAAGAATCTAGCTTGCCATCCATCTGTTTTTTAAGCATAGCATTTACATCTGAACCTAAATAAGAGAATTGTTTTTGTCTTTTCTTATCATTTTTAAAGCTTGAATAATCAGCAACAGTCCAATCAGCTTTTTCCCATCGATCTGCCCAAGTTGCCCAACCCCATGGCCAGAATCTATTTAAAAAATAAACGTCATCTTCTATTTTGGTTTTGTACGGAAAAGAAAAACCACAAACCGCCATAACTTTATTGCTATTCTGGTAATAGTCGAGTGATTTATTCATAAAATCTAGAAAGTTACTGCTTGATATTAAATCATCTTCTAACACTATTACACTTTTATGTTTATCTAAAATTGCTGTAACACCATCAATAATTGAGTTAGCCAAGCCCTTATTTTGTTCTGCTTCATTAATTAGTACAGAGCGAAATCCGGAAATTGTATGAATATAGTTTCTAACCTGTGCAACTGCTAATTCTTCTTTCTCGTTGCGTCCAGCATCTGAAAAAACAATCAAATCAGAGTGAATAGCGAGTTTGCTTTTCTGTAAAGCTTCAACAGTTAGTATTAACGTATCTAATCTCTTAAAAGTAAAAAGAACTATAGGTGCTAAGGAATGCATTTAATTATATTAAGTTAATTTTTTTTTAATATTCCATAATGAAGGTGCAATTGCTCGCAAGTGAATGGTAAAATAATGAAAACATGCTGCAAACAAGCCATTATGTCTTTTGTCAAAAACAAAAAACTGTTTAGGACTGCAACCACTTGTAGGCAAGTACAGGCTTTGTAACCTTTTTTTTAAGGGCACAGAGGCCGTCCTCCACTTAGGTAAAACCGTATGGCTCTCACAAGTACCAACAAATGATGGCGCTACTAAAAGTTTGATTCCCTTTTTCTTTGCCCTCAAACCATAATCAAAATCTCCTACTGCATGATGAAATATAGGGTCTAGATTACCTATTTCTTGAAAGACTGCTTTTGGAATTAATACGCAATTGCCATTTAGATAGGTACACTCTTGAAATTCCCCATTAGGAATTAAAAGCTTGTGTGGCTTATTACTGTAGCCTCCATAGGTTGCTTTTTGGCTTACTTCTGATTGAGTTGTACCACATACAATCGATCCTGTATAAGGTCGCGACAATAAAATGATAAGCGCATCATCGAATAGAAACGTGTCGTCATTTAACCACAAATAATAATCAAAATCTTTTGCTTTAGTAGCAGTATCCCAAGCCAATCGCATCCCTCGATTCCAGTATAGATTACCATCGCCCTGCACAATATTAACATTAGGAAATTTTATTGTAATTGCCTCCCTTGTTCCATCACTTGAACCATCATCTACCAAGAAAATTATAAATTTATAGCCTTCTGGCACAAAACATTTGTAAAATGCTTCTAAACAAGCTAGTGTTTTGTCTTTGCGATTGTGGCAGGTTATTAGAACAGCAACATCTTTATATACCATGTAATTTTCTTTTATTATTGAAATACGCTAACTTTCGATATCTTTTGTCGAAAATTCCATTAACCCAAATTTTTATTTCTAGATCAGTCATTCTTCTAAATTTAGTGGAATAACACATACCAATTGTAACCCAAAGAAAAAGATACTGCAATTCAAATGTTGTAAAATCCTCCACAAATGCATATGTCCATCTAAAAGCTACAAAAACACCTAGTAATTTCATTAAATAACTTTTAGACTTATAAAGGGCTAATAAAGAAGCTTTAATGAATACCAAAAAGTATAAAACGACACCAATCAAGCCATTCCACGTAAAAATGTTATGTACAGCTACTTCTGAACCAAAGCGTTCTTTTGTATTCATTTTCAAATCCTTAGAAACCATCTTTCGAAAATATTCTGAATCATAGCCTCTAGCAGGAGTACGACCAAATAAAACGTACTCGTGTTTTACAGCCGATTGCAATACTTCTTCGTATAAAAAAGTACGGGTATCTGCAGTTAGCGACGATGATTTACTCTTGCCATTTATATTGGTCGTAGATTCGTAATCCCCTTCTATATATTCATTCATCTTAAAGATGTTAAACATACCGAAGATTCCCAATGATAACAAAATAATTGGAAGTAGGTAAAAAGTAAATCCTGTTATACGTAATAGTTTTATGCTAATACTACGTCTACAATAATAACTTAAACCAATAATTAGGGCGAATATAAAGCGGATAATATTACTTCTCGCATCAAGGCTAAAGAACAAAACAACTATCGTTAGAAAGAGCAAATAATATCGATACTTTGGTGATAGCAACATAATGAATGGTAGCAAAAACAAAACAGGTATAAAATATTTACCATATAAATCTGCTCCATGCTCCGTTCCAAAAGTATAGGGAATCAAAAAGATAAATAAAATAGGCATATATTTAAACCATCTTCTAATTAAATTTTGGAGGAATAAGGTATCATCTAATATGTAGACTACCAATGGGATAAACAACATAAATCCTGTACCAACAAGATTTTTAAACTCCCAATAGTTACTAGCTACAAAAAAACCACGAAGAATACAGATGAAGTTCCATATCAGAAAATATTTCACAGGTTTTGCCTTTGCAGCTGTGTTCTCATTAGGAGACTTATATGCTAAAATAGCAAATATCATAATTATAGCAAACTCCAATACCCACCAAAATATAGTGTTTCCAATTTCTAACACTGTATAAGTTCCTACACGAATTAAGGTAATCAGAAGAATTAGCCAGATTAACCAGTTCTGTTTTTCTTTCATTCATGAGAAATATAAAGATTAAATATCAATTTAACGTTATTAGCCATATTATATTTTTCATCAACAAATGATTTTGCCTTATTAGATATCTGTTCCTTCATAGATGCATCACAATGTAATTCACCAATACTTTTCACTAATTCCACTATTCTAGGTTTAATTACTAATGAATTTCTTTGCGTTGCGTTAAAATCTCTTAATCCTGGCACATCGTATAAAATGGATGGTATACCACAGCCCATATTTTCAATTGTTGTGATTGGAAGCCCTTCGTGCTTACTTGTCATCAAATATATATCTGATGCAACTAGAAATTTACGAACATCTGTTTGGTTTCCCATGAAAATTATGTTATCATCAACAATTAGTTTTTTTGACAACTCTTTCTCCTTACATAAGTCATCTCCTTCACCTAAATGTAAATAAATAGTGTTGGGATACTTTTCTAAAATGATCGGTAATGCTTCTATGATATCTGAGTGTCTTTTAATATGGCTACATCCTCCCACAGAGATAAGTACTAAGGCATCCTTATCAATCCCTAATTCTTCTCTTACTAATTCTTTTTCCCCAACCACAGCAGGGTAAAAACGGTTATTCCCATACCAATTATTTATAAGTATCGTTTTATTAAAAAAAACCTTTAGCTCATTCTGATAAACAGAATCACTTATTGTCTGAAAAGTACAACTCAGCATTTTTTTGGCCGACCATCGTAGCCACAAATGATACCATCTGCTATACCATGATGTTGGAAAAACATTATGAAAGGTATAAACTGATTTAACTCCAGCAAGTTTAGCACACAGCGCCATACCCCAATAAGTACTATTAGAGTGGTTGTGCAATACATCGTATTTTTCAGTTTTTAGAAATTTAATAAAACTTAAATAATAAATTCCTCTTTTAAATAAACTTGATTTACTGGGTATTGACTTATGATATACTGTATAGCCAGCTTTTTTAAATTTTGGAGCAAATTCACCTAAAGAATTGGCTGTTGCAACTACTGAAAGTTCGCAACCTAGCGATTGAAATATAGGCGCTGCATCTACATACATAATTTCTGCTCCAGAATATTTTAGTTCATTTAAGATGTGAATAATTTTCATACTTAATAATCTAATTTAAGCTTTTCAACATCCTCTACTTCCATACAGTCTAAATTCAGTCTTCTGAGTTCCTCAGTCATTTCAATTTCTTGATCTCCAGTTAGCCGTAGTCTTGAGATATTATAACCAATTATTTTCGCTGGACTACCACCTACAACTATGCTAAATTCATTTTCCGGAACTATAAAATGCTTATTAACAATTGAATGACTTGCTACTATTGATTTATTCGGTAAAATTGCTCCTTTCATTATACTACATCTATTAGCCAACCAACAATCTTCACCAATTAGTATAGTTTTTTGTTTAGAATGTATAATATTCGAACTCTTATTAATAGTATAATGAAAATTAGTATCAATGATTTGTACATCCCAAGCTGTTCTTAAATTAGAACCTAATACAATTTTCTCCTGAGAAATTACTTTATTTTTACCACCTAAAGTAACGTTATTTCCAATTTGAATTTCACCACCTCTCAAACATATAATACTGGTGCCACTTCCTACTCTTATATTTTCACCATTAATTATTACTTTGCCTTGGTTCTTCCAATGTGAAGGAGACTCCCCAAGTATTTCACTATGTATTGTCGTAAAAACGACCATTCGGCGTTTTACCGGTACAGCAAAATGGACTTTACCGCTACTACCGTGCACCACCACTTTTTGATTTAACCAAATAGGCAATTTAATAGCATCGCTTAATTCAAGAACTTGAAAATTAAAAATAATTGTTCTCAAAAGATTTGTTACAAATCTAATATATCTTTTCATAAGTTTAATTTTACCAATAACAAGCACCTTCTACTTGTTCAGCATTTTTTGGTTTATCTATCTCTCCAGGTCTTACCCAATGTTCATTCATCAAATTGCTATAACTTCCTCTCGGAATTTTCCAAGTTACAGTTCCATATTCTGGGTTTTCCCACCTTTTGCCTCTAATACCAAATAGTAGTTGTAAAGCCCCTCCTAAATGAACCGCTTTTTTACCGCTACGTTTTACATGCGCTGCTAGAGAAAAACCATATGCACCTGCTCCAATGAGACAAATATCATAATCTATTTTATCAATTTCCTTTTTCATATAATCCAAAGCGTCGAACCAAGATCCAAATTCACTTTCTCCTCCTAAACTTTGAACTGCTTTTATTGTGCTTAACTCAAATAGTGGTAATATTTCTTTCTCAAATAAAAGATGACGCTTTTTATACTGCGCTTCAATCGTTTCACTGAAAGGATGTACAACCAAAACTTTCTTACCTTTTAAAGCCGCCGTCCAAGGAGTCTCAGACCAAAAAGGTTCTAATAAGCGCAAATGTACATTTAATGAATATTCATTTCTATAAACATCTACTTCTTTCTCGGAAACTAACCAAGAACCTAAAACATCTACTCCTTTGATATCGTCTATCATTAGTTCACAAAATTGAGAGAGATTTTTTATGTCATTTGGAAAGAACCCTGCGTTATTCTGCATACTATTCATCAGCTTTTGATTCCACCACCATTGTACTTTCTTGCCAGTTATGTAAGAATAAAACTCTTTGTTTTTACTTTTCACAGCTAGGTAATTCAGCAAGATTGACATCTCATATGCACCAAATCGACCAATCATTACAGGCTTATCTGCAACAAGCAAATCATGAACTGCTTTACCTGCTATTTCTGGATTTTGTTGTCCACGAACAAATTTGAAAGGCTGTTTTTTAAGCATCCCATAAGTTTTGCGCAGTCCCTTCAATATAAATATCAATTTTTTATTCATCCTTTTTATTATCAAATTCTCCCTTGGAATCAGTTAAAGCAATTTTCTTACATTTTAAAAAACTAAACACTTTCATAATAAAACAAAAGCATTGTTAAACTTATAAAAATTAGAAATCTCAAATGCTATTTAATAAATAACCTCACAATTATTTTCACGAGCTAATAAAAATTGTTTAAGTCTGAATAGTATTGCCTTAAAAATTTTGTAAATCATAGTTAATAATTTACTGTCTAATAGATAAGATTCCTTTAGAGTTGAGTTTACTTTATATTTTTCGACCAATAAAAATGTGTTTGTATCGAACTTTACAAGTGGGGAGAAAAACTGTCTAACCATTTTATTTGCATCATTAACTTCTGTAAGTGTTGATATTGCGCAAATATCAATCATTTCTCTGAAATTTTCCAAAATCAAGGTTCTCTTAGCCATGTATCTAATCTGATATTCAGGGTGAATAACTTTAGTATTCATAGCAGACATCTCATTATTTATATATTCATAAACGATATCACTCAAATTATAAACTTTATTAGCGTGCTTACACATCTGCATTTTCATGAGTACATCTTCACCAATTTTGAAACTATCATCTACGCCGAAAACATCTTCCTGCAGTACTTCTCTTCGATATAGTGAAGCGTATAGATATCCAAAAGTTGTACCCATTAGTATACTCTCGACAGCTAATTGCTTTGTTAAAGGACCAAGCTTTTTGTGAATCCATAATCTTCCATCAGGAACACCTAAAACCGACCCGTTTACAATATCGATTTCCTTAGTAAATTTAGTAAATAATATTTCAAGACAGTTTTGCTTAAGTTTATCATCTGCATCTAGAAACATTATGAACTCTCCACTAGATTCCATAAAGCCTTTTTTTCTTGCTGCTGTTACTCCGCTGTTTTCTTGGGAAAAACATCTTAAAAAACCATGCGTCTTAGCCAAATTTTGTGCAATAGAGTAAGATTTATCGATACTACCATCATCAATAATGATAATTTCATAATCTGTAAATGTTTGATCTAAAATGCTTTTAACAGCAATTTCAATCGACTGTTCTGCATTGTAAACTGGAATAATTATACTGATCATAACTGAATAGTCTTATTGAAGGCTTTCTTTTAAAAAAGTAAGTGACTTTACTTTTTCATTTTCTAAGATTTTATTTACTGCGGCAAAATCTATTTTATTCTTCACTAAATTCTCTAATGAATCTAAATTTGTTACCAATCGATCCTCTAGATTAAACATTTTAAGCACAGACGTGAATCTAGCCATTCCGCGAGATTCATTACCAATAGTTACAAATTGTTTGTTGAATAAAATTGAAAATATAGTTCCATGAAAAGAATCTGTGATAATAAATTCACTTGTTAAAAAACCTTCAATCCAATCTTCTACAGGAGGATAAACGCACTGCTGAATATCTGTAATATTTTTTTCTGTAGGCGATACTGGCATTATTTTGAAAACAGGTAATTTGAAATATTCTGATATTTTCTTTTCAATTTCTCTATTAGCGAATTCTGGATCCAAAACATAAAACATGATTTGTTTTTTAGCCTCTAAAGTCTTATCAAATAGATTTCTGTAATCCTCCACATCTAAGAGCAAAGTAGGATCTAAAACCAAATGTGCTTTTACTCCAAATTTATCTTGACAAAGTGATACAGCACCCTCTTCTCTGACAGATACAGCGTCAAACTTTTTAAGCAAAAGTGAACATTCCTTCAAAACCGTAGAATCAAACTCATTGTAGTCGACACCAAATGATGCTGCGTAAGAAATTTTCTTTACCACAGAATTATCCTTTAAAAAATCTAGAAAATACGTAGTAATGTTTGGTGAATATAGCGGTCTCCAAACTTGATCACTACCCACAATGCAAGCATCAAACTTAAGTTTTTTCAATTCGTTAAGGTTTGCCTTTGAATATTTAATTGATGAAGTCTTAATATATTTATTTTTAAAAGCATCCATATGCCTTCCTATAATAAGCTTTTGTTCATCACTTGGTTTAAAGTGAGATACCACTTTTCTACCTAATAAATATTTTTTAACAACTGTTTTAACTTTAGTTTTTAGTTGCGCTTGCTTCGAATGATCATAACCTATATCTAATGTTTCAGTTTCAAATCCAAATTCTTTTTTAAGAACTTTTTGCAATGCAAAAGCCTGTAAAAGTCCTCCATAATTATTGTGTAAAGGCTGTGTTAATATGGCTAATTTCATTTGGTTTTATTTAAAATAGATTTTTGGTGATTAATTTAACTTATCGAATAAAGTTTTTAAAACTCCTTGATTCATTTAGAGTTACAACATTTCGCTAACCTTCTTACTGAAGTAATTGATGGCGAATTATAAAGGATAAGATCCTCATTTTCAAAAAAAATTAGGTGTTTTTCTAGTAAAACTGCGCTTGCTAAGTTTTATCAACCATTGACCGTGCAAAAAATGCATTATTGGTATTTGAACGCTCATATCATAATTTTGACTAGCGTGACTTAATCCCATAAATTTTGTAAAGACACCTTTACAATGTTACTTCATCAAGCTTCTTTTAATAACGTAACTTTTCTTTAGAATTTACATTAAAGTCCTTAACATCTATACTATTAATTTTTAGTATAAACCACGATACTCCTCCCGCCCAGTTACTATGATGATTTTAATTTTCGTATTAGTATTATATCCTTGAGCTAGAAAGCTTGTCAATGCATGAACACAGTATCTGGTATAATATTTATATTATGAACTCTAAATACAAAAATAGATATTAATAAAAAAAAAACATTTATAGGTAGCGACCTTAAAACAAATTAAGTAAACAACTTCTTTTCATATTAGAGATAGCGTTTAATTTTGTTTACCACCTTATTTTTTACAATAATTACGTTCAATAAAAGTGGAATGTGAGAAATCTTATAGTAGTTTTTGTCCCTTTGAGTAACTATTGATGGATGATTAGCTTGCATAATCTGATAAATATCTATGACCAATAACCTTTTTTGAAATCTTTTAGCCAATTCAAATTTAACTCTATAATACTTTTGTTCTACCCTCTTTAAATAATCCACTTTAATTGGTATTGACAGAAATTCTATCCTTTGTAATGTATTTAATAGGGTTTGCTCATGAGCGTAGTTTCTAATACTAATTTTTTCAAATGTATTATAAGAACCTTTACTATGTGAATTGGCTCGTACTAAAACGTTACATAGAGTCGCTTTTAAAATAAGACATTGTTTATTATAAAAAAGAGGTAGTAGAATTTGCCAGTTTTGCCCTGCATCTTTCTGAGTATAAATATCTCTGTTTGTAATTAATTCAAAAATAAATTTTGACTTAACCATGTAAGATATAGGTTGAAACCAAAAGTTTCTATTTTCAAATACAGCATCGTCAAACAAGCTAACTTTTTCATTATCTCGCACATTAGCACCTAAAAATCCTACTGTACCCAAAGTATATTCATCTAATAAGTTGGCAGAGCACCTAACGACTGATACCTCTTCACAAGATTCTTGTAAAGCCTCAGCCATTTCTTTGATAGCATTTGTTGATGCGTAAAAGTCGTCGCTATCTGGCCAAGTTAGATATTCTCCATTAAACAATTTTAAACCTCTATTAACAGCAACTGATTGTCCTGAATTTTCCTGATAAATGTACTTTAACGTATAACCTTTAGATTCAAATTTTGAAATATAACGTTGTATTATTCGAGCAGAATCATCCGTAGAACCGTCATCTATAATAAACATTTCAATATTTGAATATGTTTGATTAAGCACAGAGTCTAATAGTCTGTGAATGAACGTAGCACCATTGTAACACGGCGTAATAATACTTACTAATTTATTCACTTTAAACTGATTTTATTTAACAAATAGGATTTAGAAGCTTTCCTCATATCGTTATCAATTGCGATATAATACGTGGCTATTCCAATGGACACTACAGATGTAAATCCAACTATTAAAAAGCGTAGAAAACCTTCTTCCATTGAATAATAGATTATTAGAGGCATAATTGAACTTAGTACCACAATTATTAAATTAATCATAACCACTTTTTTCAAGAACTCTGAAATTGAGAATTCTGGAATATATAAGTTTAGGGTAATTAAATTTGATGCACAGCCTATTGTGAGCAAAAATATATTGATTAAAAAAGGAGCTATAGGAGAGAAACCCAGTTTAAGCAAACCGTATGATATTGGTAGCACCATGATATAAATTGTTCCGTTAATGAAACTAATTCGTTTCATTTTACCTGTAGCGTGAATAGAAAACATAACAGTCCTAAACATAATTGAAACTAAATTATTTAAAAGACTAAGTTGACAAAATATAATTGCATATAAAGGCACTTTCACTAGCCATAATTTCATCACAAATTCAATCTCAACAATAAATGTAAAAGATATAAGAAACAACAATAAAAATGAAAATTTGGAAGCATTAAAAATCAACCTCTGCATCTCAACTATATTGCCAGAAGCATAATTCTTTACGATTTGAGGTCTCACTGCTACTAGAAAGTTATCAGCAAATCCTGCAATTGCATTTTGAACTTGTGTAGCTATACCACTTGCAGCATTAATAATCGTACCAAAAAAAGTGTTTAAAAGGATATTTATTCCTTGCCCTCTAACCATTACACTCAAATTCCCGTATAAATCCCAACCAGAATAAGAAAGCATTGGCATCATCATTTCTTTATCTAAAGAAATTCTGAACTTACACTCTGAAAAATTCCTATAACTATATATTTGATAAATTAAAGTAATTATAATAGTTACAATAAGTGTTAAAACTCCATATAAAATAAGTTTATCAAAATTTCCAATTAATAATAGAAAAACGACTAATAATTTCAAACCGACCTCAACAATGCTCACGTACGCATAAATATTCATCCTCTCATGAGCTATAATTGCGGCACTACTCGGCACGTGAATAATTGCAACAATACAGCTTATAATCGATAACTGATAGACAATTCTTGCCGCAAACATTCTATTTTCGGCTATCACTAACTTATTTTCTAGAAGCCATAAACCGATAGTTTCTCCTATAACAAGAATTATAATAGCTAATCCTAAATGAACCGTTAATGCACTACTAAATACTTTATTTAATCTTTCCTTATTTTGAGTTCCTAATTCAAAAGTTAGAAATCTGGAGGTCGCCCCACTTAAAGATCCATTTAAAAAAGAAAACATTGCAACAACCCCTCCAACAACATTGTAAACTCCGTAATCAGAAATTCCTAATGTGTTTAGAACAACACGAGATGTATATAAAGAAACGCCCATTGTAATGAACATTCGAAAGTAAAGTAACAATGTGTTTTTAGCAATACGCTTGCTATTAGAGTCAGTCATTTAATTTATTGTAATAATTAGTAACTCTATTCATTACTATTGACAACGTAATTTGAATTGTGTGCATTTCTAATTAGTTTTAGTACTGATGGAAAAATGAACGTTAAGAATTTTATTCTATAAATTATTATGTAATTAAGTCAAAGAAATTGTTGTTTTGCGACCTATATCTTTTATAAATAGTCGCCCAACTTTAAAAATTTTCGATAATCACTGCAAGTTTATAATGACTTTCGATAAAATAAAAGCAATCCACAGCCCTTTCGATAAAAAAAGAAAAACTACTGTTTGTAAAAAGCTTTTTATGATGCTCGTTTGCAAACAGTAGTAATTTATATTATTCTAATTGCTTCAAGATTTGGTGACCCGCTTTTAATATAGCTACATCTTTTTTCATGATGCTTACGTCACCCTCCATCATGTCTTTTACAAGCGAAGCCAAGTCGTGTTCTGGTACCCAACCTAATTTGTTTTTGGCTTTTGAGGGATCCCCTATTAACAAGTCCACCTCTGTAGGACGGAAATAGGTAGGATCTACAGATAAAACCTCTTTCCCTATGGCTACTTGATACGCTGGGTTGTTGCAAGCCACTACCAAGGCTTTTTCGTTTACGCCTTCACCTACAAAATTTACTTCGATACCTACTTCGCTGAACGCCATGCGTACAAAATCACGCACTGTAGTCGTTACTCCAGTGGCAATTACCCAGTCTTCGGGTTGGTCTGCTTGAAGAATCATCCACATCATGCGCACATAATCCTTAGCGTGACCCCAGTCTCTTTTTGCTTCTAGGTTTCCGAGATAGAATTTTTCTTGCAGTCCCAAAGCGATTTTTGAAACGGCGCGGGTAATTTTTCTCGTTACAAAAGTTTCTCCTCTACGTGGTGATTCATGGTTAAAAAGGATTCCGTTGCACGCAAACATATTGTATGCTTCACGGTAATTTTTTGTAATCCAGAAACCGTATATTTTTGCTACACCATAAGGCGAGCGCGGGTAGAATGGTGAGTTTTCATCATAGAACCCGTTGGCATTTTTATTTTCGGGCATTCCACCATACAATTCAGAGGTAGAGGCCTGGTATATTCTAGTTTTCTTTTCAAGACCTAAGATACGCACCGCTTCAAGAATACGTAGTGTACCCAATCCATCAACATTACCTACATATTCTGGCGTGTCAAACGATACTGCAACGTGAGACATGGCACCCAGGTTGTAGATTTCGTCAGGTTGTGACTCTTGTATAATGCGGGTTAAATTCATAGAATCGGTCAAGTCACCATAGTGCAACTTTAATCGCTGGTCAGGATCGTGTGGATCTTGATACAGGTGGTCTATTCGATCAGTATTAAAAAGTGATGATCTACGCTTGATACCGTGAACGATATAGCCTTTTTCTAATAATAATTCAGCGAGATAAGATCCGTCTTGACCTGTAATTCCTGTGATTAATGCTACTTTTGGTTTTTCCATGATTTTTTTATTCGTGAGTCGGTGGTCGTGATTCGTGATTGATAAACAACCAACGAGCAACGAACAACGCATTTATAATTTTACTTGCTTGTAATTTTCGATGTTTTCTAGAAACCAAGTGTAGGTTTTTTGGATTCCTTGTTCTAGTTGCACTTGGTGTTTCCAACCTAGGTCGTGCATTTTTGCCACGTCCATTAGTTTTCTAGGTGTTCCGTCTGGTTTTTCGGCATCCCAAATGATTGCTCCTTGGTGTCCTGTAATTTTCTGGATGGTTTCAGCTAACTCTTTTATAGTTAGGTCTTCCCCGGTCCCTACGTTGTAGAGGTAGTCTGGTAATTTGTTTTCGAGCGCAAAAACAACCGCTTCGGCCATATCGTCTACAAAAAGAAATTCCCTCATTGGGGTTCCGCTTCCCCATAAGGTAACGGCAGCATTGTTGTTTAATTTTGCCTCATGAAATTTGCGTATCATGGCTGGCAAAACGTGTGAGGAATTCAGGTCAAAGTTGTCGTGCGTTCCATATAAGTTAGTAGGCATTAAGCTTACATAGTCTTTATTGAATTGTTTCCTGATCGCTTGACAGGCTTTTACCCCTGTGATTTTTGCAATGGCGTACCACTCATTTGTAGGCTCTAGTGAGTCTGTTAACAAATACTCCTCTTTTAAAGGCTGTGGCGCTAGTTTAGGATAGATACATGAACTCCCTAAGAAGATAAATTTAGCTACTCCTGATTGCAAAGCGGTGTTGATCAGGTTGTTTTGAATTTGCATGTTCTCCATAAGAAACTGGTACGGAAAATCATTATTAGCAAGAATACCCCCTACTTTTGCAGCTGCGTCAATAATTACTTCAGGTTGTTGCAACTCAAAATAATCTTTTACCGCTTGCTGGTTTTTCAAATCTAGGTTAGCACTAGACTCCCCTATTAAGTTGGTATATCCTTTTGCAGTAAGCGTTCTCCAGATGGCGCTACCCACCATGCCGCGATGTCCTGCTATATAGATTTTTGTATTTTTATTCATTGTTTCTATTTTAAACGGTATGCTGTTGTGTCGTATTTGTTTTGGCTGCTTGTTGTTACTATCAATAGCCGGTAAGAGGCTATGAATTTCTAAAAAAGAGTGTTAACAAGTTGCTTTTTTATTTTCGAATACAAAACTGCTTTGATTGCTGTTTTGTTGTAATTACAGCCCTTGATTTTGAGCGTTTTAGCAGTCAATTACTTAATATAGTGGTACCGCTACGCAGTTAAGAGTCACATAGCGCGCCCTTAACAATTCTTTAAGATTTGTCGAAAGTTTGCAAATGTAGCCACAAATTTCAGTTAGTAAAACCTATTTAGAATAAATAAATTAGACCGTATTTTTACTAAAAATTATATTTATCAATAACCTACTGAACAGTAACTTTTTAAGCACTAAACAGCCTAGTGCATTTTATGAAATATCACCTAATTTGGTGATGCGAAAACTCCTATTAATGAGCCATTTTTAGAGCAATTCAATAAGAAATTGTCTTACAAATCGTCTTATTTTGTTTCTTTTTTACCCATAACTGAGTAATTTATGGGAAAAATGCAAGAAAAATGGTTATGCCAAACCGCTTTTAAAAAATTGTGTTGCTGTTGCTCATTCCACAAACAGATGCTAAAAATCCTGCCTCCAAATTACCGAATTTTAGTGGTTAAAACTTTCGGTTTTTAGTGCTGTTGTTTTCTTTTTTGCTTTCGGAAAATTGGGTGGTAATGGCCTTTTCTTGTTGGAACTATTTACGCTGTATTCTGCTGGATATGCATTCGAAAAACAGGAAAGTCCAAAATTCCTTCGATAAGAAATAGAAAAACCTTATTGGATACCATAGCTGTTTATTAAAAATGGAATTTTGAACATAAATAAAAAGAGGATGTTCGTTTATAGAAGCCTATGTAAAGGCAGCTGCTTGTTTATTGATTGCAGTATAGCTCTTGAGTATAAAAAGCAGACCCACATTTAGCGTGATGTACCCTAGGAGTCTAGCACATAATTCTTATTTTTGAGTGATTAGAACAGTGGATGGTGATGATTTCTGCAGCGCTTTATTCGAAAATTAAAAAGCTACTTTAAAAGGACTGCGGCCAGACTAGAAAACAATACATACTAACGCTAAGACATTTACAGCGATGATAGGAGCAATAATAGGAGATGTTGCGGGTTCCATTTATGAATTTGACAAGCCCAAGACCACAGAATTTGCGTTATTGAAAAAGGAAAGCAGCTTTAGTAGTACTACGGTATTGACTGCTGCTGTAGCTGATTTTAGCATGGACGATCGAGGCGTTACTAGCCAAGCACGGCTTTGTGGTTACTTGCACAAATGGTATTTATACTATCCTAATGTGCCGTACGAAAAGGCTTTTGAGCTATGGATTCGTGATTTTGATACCGTTGCTTATACTGGTTTTACTAGTTGCAACAGTTCTGGTAGTGCTGCCGCCAGCTGCATCTCGCCTATAGGAGCTTTTGCAAATGTGGTGGAACAAGCTACTCGCAATGCTCCCTTTGTAGCTGCAGTTTTACACAAGCAGCCTGAAGGAATTAAAGCAGCACAGGCTATTGCGGCAGCTATTGTTATGTTTCGAACTATAAAAGACAAATCGCTACTTAAAAAACAGCTTGAAGAACAGTACGGTTACGACCTAGAAAAACCAGTCCCCGACTTAGCGCAAGCGCAGCAACACCATCAAACAGCGTTGGAGACCGTTCCTACTGCTATTATTTGTTTTCTAGAAAGTACTAGTTTTGAGCATGCGATTAGAAATACCTTAGTCCTGGGCGGCGATCGAACGACACTAGCAGCGATCACAGGATCCCTTGCAGAAGCCTATTATCAAGACATTCCAGCCGCCCTGATCAACGAAACGATGCACAGACTGCCAGAGGAGCTTATTGCGGTTTTGAAAAAATTTTATCGAAGCCAAATAAACAACTACCCACAGATCGCAGTAACTGTTTTAAATTATGAAAGTTAGGCTAACCAACGTACAAAACGTGTCTTTGGAGTTAAATCAGCAGCTTGCGTTACTAAAAATAGTTTGCTTCAGGATAAAAATGCGGGGAGCTAAATCGTCGTTTTGAAGTAGATGCGTTGTAGCGTTAATCGGGCTGTTTGTTTATTCGAAAAAAGAAAAACTGTTGGTCACTAAAAGCCTTAGCAATCACCCAAAAATAGTAGGCTTTGATTTACTGTGAATTAGCTAAAAAATCCCCTCGAAACTACCGCAAAATTTCTTACAAATAAATCACGGAAATTTAAAATTAGGCATAAAAAAAAGCTTCCCGATTGAGAAGCTTTTTTTGTGCGGATAATAGGACTCGAACCTACACGCCTTGCGGCACCAGATCCTAAGTCTGGCATGTCTACCAATTTCACCATATCCGCGTAATTGTGGGTGCAAAGATAGACATAACTTTGAACTTTCAAAGCTTTTTTTTAAAAAAAATAATAATTCTATTTTTTGTACTTTTGGGTTTATAAAAATTAACAAATAAATGGAAAATATAAAGGCATACGTTCAAGAAAACAAAGACCGTTTTATCAATGAATTAATCGAATTATTAAAGATCCCATCAGTAAGTGCAGATACGGCTTACTCTCAGGATGTAATCGACACCTCGGAGGCAGTGAAAGCGAGCCTTGAAACAGCAGGATGTGATTTTGTAGAAATTTGCGAGACTGACGGATACCCTATTGTTTATGGAGAGAAAATGATTGATCCCGCCTTGCCTACCATCCTTGTTTACGGACATTATGATGTGCAACCCGCTGACCCAATCGAGCTGTGGACTTCTCCCCCATTTGAACCGGTTATTAAAACCACTGATATTCACCCAGAAGGAGCGATTTTTGCCCGTGGTGCTTGTGATGATAAAGGCCAAATGTACATGCACGTGAAAGCGTTTGAGTACATGATTAAAAACAACAACCTGCCGTGTAACGTAAAGTTCATGATTGAAGGGGAAGAAGAAGTAGGTAGTGTGAACCTGAAAACATTTGTAGAGAAAAACACCGAGAAATTAAAGAATGATGTAATCTTGATTTCAGACACGGGAATGATCTCTAACCAGCAGCCGTCTATTACAACTGGTCTACGTGGTTTGAGTTATGTAGAAGTAGAAGTTACTGGTCCTAACCGTGATTTACACTCTGGATTGTATGGTGGTGCTGTGGCTAACCCAATCAACATTCTATCTAAAATGATTGCTTCGCTTCATGACGAAAACAACCATATTACGATTCCTGGTTTCTATGACAACGTAGAAGAATTATCACTAGAAGAAAGAGCAGAAATGGCCAAAGCGCCTTTTAGCCTAGAAAAATATAAAAATGCCTTGAAGCTAAACGATGTTTATGGCGAAAAAGGATACACGACTAACGAGAGAAACTCGATCAGACCTACGCTAGACGTAAACGGAATTTGGGGTGGTTATACAGGTGAAGGAGCCAAAACGGTCATTGCTAGTCAGGCTTTCGCCAAAATATCAATGCGTTTAGTTCCCAACCAAGAATGGGAACAAATCACTGAACTGTTCACCAAGCATTTTATGAGCATTGCTCCTGCTGGTGTTACTGTAAAAGTAAAACCACATCACGGTGGTCAAGGATATGTGACGCCTATTGACAGCATAGGATACCAAGCAGCAAATATGGCCTACACAGAAACTTTCGGAACGCCTGCAATTCCGGTTCGTTCTGGAGGAAGTATTCCAATCGTGGCTTTATTCGAAAAAGAATTAAAAAGCAAGACCATATTAATGGGATTCGGCTTAGACAGTGACGCCATCCACTCACCAAACGAGCACTTCGGAATCTTCAATTACCTTAAAGGAATCGAAACAATCCCGTTGTTCTACAAATACTTCGTTGAGTTAAGTAAAAAGTAATTACTTTCTAATCATCAGGTAATTTTTTATCAAAATCCGTTCAGCAATGAGCGGGTTTTTTTTTAAAGTTGCTGAGCTGCTGAGTTTTTCTTATGAGCTGCAAAGTTTTTTTTAGAAGCTACAAAGTTTCTGAGTTGCTAAGTTGCTGAGTGAAGAAATAAAATAATCCGTGACAATCCGCTTAATCCGCGTCATCCGCGTGCCAATTCCCAGAGAAAAGTTACTAAGCCGCAGAGTTTCTAAGCTGCTAAGCTGAAAAGCAAATAAAGCAAAAAAATCCGTGATAATCCGCTGAATCCGCGTCATCCGTGTTCCAATTCGCAAAGCAGTTCGCAAAACATTCCTCAAAACAAATCCGCAACACACTACCCTACAAATAATTACAAAATAATTTGTTTTATAAAAATATAACTCTACATTTGTAGAGCAATGTTTAAATCTGTAGAAGCGATACCTATGAAAAACAGTATAATCTTTCTTATTTGTAGTATCAGTATGCTTTCGTGCAAAACAAAAGAGCGTAACCAAATGCTCCTTAAAAAACGAGAAGGCCTCTGGACAGAGCAATACGCTTTAGACAGCGCCAAGTACCGATCGATAGGATATTACAAAAACGACAATCCTATAAAAACATGGAAGTATTACCTAGACAATCACTTAATAAAAAAAGAGAAATACAAAAAAGAGCATTGCAAAACCAAATTATACCACAAGAACCGAAAGCTACGTGCCAAGGGAATAACAAACCTAGACCAAAGCGAAACGTACGACCACTGGTATTACGACAAAACATGGAAGTACTATGATGAAAATAGAAAACTAACAACAGTTAGAAGGTATACTAAAGGAACGTTGGTTTCGGAGATTCTTAGCTGCAAAGATTTAGAGCTGCAAAGTTTCTGAGTTTCTGAGTTACTAAGCTTCAAAGTTTAAAAGTTAAAAAATCCGTGCAAATCCGCTTGATCCGCGTCATCCGCGTGCCAATTGGCAGAGAGGAGTTGCAGAGTTGCAAAGGTTCAGAGCTTCAAAGTTTAAAAAGAAAAAAAATCCGCGATGATCCGCTTAATCCGTGTCATCCGTGTTCCAATTGGCAGCTAAGAGTTGCAGAGTTTCAAAGCCTCAAAGCAAACAAAGTAAAAATCCGTGGCTATCCGCGAATTATACACAAAGCAGACACAATAAAAGTAAAAAAAAATCCGTGTCATCCGTGTGCCAATTCGCAACACAAGTAACACAACACAAGTAATACAAATCAACACAACACAAATATAAAAATACCATGCAACAACTTACAAACGCCGAAGAACAACTCATGGAACATTTATGGAAGCTCGAGAAAGCTTTTATGAAAGATTTACTCGATGCCTTCCCTGAGCCTAAACCAAAAACGACTACTGTAGCGACTTTACTAAAACGCATGATCGATAAAGATTTTGTAGCCTACAATGAATTTGGTAACTCTCGCGAATACTATCCGCTGGTTAAAAAAACCGACTATTTCTCTAAGCACGTCAATGGGTTGATTAGTAGTTTTTTTAATAATTCGGCTTCGCAGTTTGCGTCGTTCTTTACAAAAGCTACCAATCTCTCCACAAAAGAGCTAGAAGAATTGAGACAGATCATTGATGGTGAAATCTTAAAAAAGAAAAAATGATAGCCTTTTTAATTAAATCGACCCTTTCGTTAGCCGTACTTTTAGCGGTGTACCATCTTGTTTTAGAGAAAGAAAAAATACACAGATTCAATCGTTTCTATCTGTTGTTTTGTTTGGCGTTTTCGTTTGCTGTTCCGTTTATTACTTTCGAAATAGTGCAAGAAGTCAGCAGTGCGGCAATCAAAAAACCGCTGGTCTTTGTTTCTGAAGCAACAATGGTGGTCATTGAAGACGAGACTAATTACTGGTTGCTTGCCTTATGGATCAGCTACGGACTGCTTACTACTGCTCTTGCTTTTCGTTTTGCTAGCAATGTGGCTAAACTGCTTCACAAAAAAAGAAACAATCCTACGGTCGAATATAAAAATGCGGTGTTGGTTTTACTAGATGAGGAGGTACTGCCACATACTTTTTTAAACTACATATTCATCAATAAAGACGCGTATCATTCGAGCAAAATAGAAGCCGAACTGTATGCACACGAACTCATTCATGTCACTCAAAAACACACTATTGATATATTAGTAATCGAAATAATTCGCGTGTTTTTTTGGTTCAACCCAGTATTCCTTTTGTACAAAAAAGCAATCCAGCTCAACCATGAATTTCTAGCAGATGAGCAGGTTGTAAAAACCTATAACAATGTTCCGTTTTATCAGAATTTACTACTCTCTGTAGCTAACGCGAACCCAACTTATTACTTGGCCAGTAATTTAAACTATGCAGTAACTAAAAAAAGACTTATTATGATGACACAAAAAACCACAGCCACCAGAGCTATTTTAAAGAAAGGGATTGTAATTCCCGTATTGACAGCCTTACTATTTTCATTGTGCACAAAAACTGTAGCACAAGAAAGCACACAAAAAACGGTGACAGCAGACTATTCGACTTTATTTAAAAATTATTACATCAATACTAATTTCCAGATATTAGGTGAAGACGGTACGGTAGTCGCTACTAAAAAATACGCTGACTTGACCGATAAAGAAAAAGACGCTGTCCCTGCTTTGATTATGGGAGATACTAAAAACCCTAGTAAAAAGAAAATGGATGAACTACTAACAAAAGGAGGTCCAGATACGTATCAGGTAGATGTTTATAGCAAGAAAATAGGCGTTGAAAAAGCTGCTGGCTCAACATACAACAGCGCTGAGCTATCAGAAAAACCAGAATTTCCTGGAGGAATGGCTGAATTTTACAAGTTCGTTGGTAAAAATTTCACCATGTCTCCGGAAATGGTTAAAGAAAAAATAAAAGGAAAAGTGTATGTTACTTTTATTATTGAGAAGGACGGTTCTCTAACTGACTATAAAATTTTAAGAGAAATAGGGTATGGAACAGGAGAAGAAGTGATTCGTGTTTTGAAACTTTCCCCAAAATGGACTCCTGGTAAGCTGAATGACGTTGCTGTTAAAACAATGTACAGTTTACCCATAACAATAACGACAGCACAATAAAAAAGGTGAAAAACAAAAAAAATCCGCTTCTTGGAGGAAGAAGCGGATTTAAAACTAAACAACTAAAACTAAGAAATTGCATCGGGTCTGTACCCTAAATATGGCATTGTTTGTTCGTGAAACACCACGCCATGCTCTTCTAATTCTTTTAAAATAGGCAAATACACTTCTTTATTTATAGGTAACTGAACCCCAGGGGTTTTTATTTTTCCGTTTAAGATTTGTAAAGTCGCTATCGCTACGGGGAGTCCCACTGTTTTAGCCATAGCCGTATACGTCTGGTCGTCGCCCAAGCAAACCATTTTTGAATCTATTTGTTGCTTGACCCCATTTAATTCGTAGCCAAATTTATGGTACATCACAATCATGTCTTTATCGTCTGGCTGCAAGGTCCAACTATCACTTAAAATCTTTTCTAAAATTTGTGCCGGTGTAGCATTTTTAAGCCCTACAATCTTTTGTTCGTTAAACAAACTAAGTTCTAACAGTTTGTCCCACATGATATCATCCTGATCAATTTTTAAGATCAAACGCATTTTTATCTCCACAGAATCTGTGGGATGGTACGGCAAAAACGAATTGGTAAACTGGCGGTAACTCATATTTTCTGAGTCTTCCATAATATAGCTATCATCTGTCATACCTAATTGTACAAACATGTTCCACGCTTTAGAAAAACCCACCCTACGAATGGTTCCTCTATACAAAGTAAGCACATCATCAAGACCGTAAACCGATCTGTATTTTAAAGAATCTCGATTAGAGTAGCCTTCAAAGCGGCCGTAGCCTTCTACATCTAAAAACTCAGTACGTCTAAATAAGTTACAGTAAGGTATGTATTTATAAGTCCCTTCTTGTATAAATTTAGCCGCACCACCCTGACCCGCCAGGACAACGTTGCGGGGAGCCCAAGTAAATTTATAATTCCACAAATTATTATCTGATTCTGGCGCTACAAGACCACCACAAAAAGATTCAAACAAAAGCATTTTTCCACCTTTGTCTCTTATTTCGTCAATCACTTTCATCGCGCTCATGTGATCGATACCTGGATCTAATCCTATTTCGTTCATGAACACCAAGTTATTCTCCTTAGCAGCAGCGTCTAATTCTTGCATTGCATCACTGATGTAAGAAGCGGTAACCAAACTCTTTTTATAGACGATACAGTCTCGAGCGACTTCGATATGTAAGTGTGCGGGTAGCATAGAAATAACGATATCGGCATTTTCAATTGCGGCTTGGCGCTGCTTTTGATCGAATATATCTAAGGCAATTGCTTGCGCATTAGGATGCTTGTTGGTTTTCTTTTGAGCTAATTCAAGCGATAAATCGGCGATGACAATCTTTAATTGCTCACTATCTGATTTTCCTAGTAAATATTGTATCAAAGATGACGCTGATCTCCCAGCACCAATTATTAGAATTTGTCTCATAATTTATATAAATATAACACGAATATACAAAATTGTTACATTTATAACATATTTGGAACTTAATTTTAAAAAAATATTTAACACATTTGCGGTTAAACAATATGATTTAAAATTTTTAGATATAGTTAATATGAGATACTTTTGTAATTAACACCACTATTATGAATAAGAAACTTGTTACTACAGCAGCTATATTAGGAATTATTGCCATTGTATTGGGCGCTTTTGGCGCACATGCCTTAAAAAAAGTACTATCCATTGAGGAACTTGCCACGTTTGAGACGGGCGTACGTTACCAAATGTACCACGCTTTGTTTTTATTATGCGTAGGATCAGTCCTTTCAATCTCTGAAAAAGCTAAAAAAACCATTCATAGCTTAGTAATAGCGGGCGTGGTTTTATTTTCAGGTTCGATCTATTTGCTTGCCACAAACAACTTAACTTCCTTTAATTTTAAGGTTATTGGGTTTGTTACCCCAATAGGAGGCGCACTATTAATCGCAGCTTGGGCTGTATTATTTTATCAAAATAGTAAGAAAAAGGCATAAAATTGAGAATATCAAATTTTATATAAAATATAATAACTATTTTTGCACTAATAAATTAAACCACTCAATCATAATTTCATGAATAATAACACACCGTTTACGAAATCGATTTCGCTAAATAACTTAGGAATCGAAAACGCAAAGATTCATTACCAATTATCAGCCAGCGAATTACAGGCTAAAACTATCGAACTAGGTCAAGGAGTAGAAAGTGCAACGGGAGCACTAGCAATCAACACTGGTGCATTCACTGGTCGCTCGCCATTAGACCGTTTTATTGTAAAAGACAGTATTACTGAAAACGAAGTGTGGTGGGGAAATATCAACATCCCATTTGAGCCAACAGCTTTTGACGCATTATATAATAAGGTAACTAATTACCTAAGCGATAAAGAAATTTATGTAAGAGATTCTTATGTATGTGCAGATCCTAACTACCGTTTAAATGTAAGAGTAGTTACAGAGACGCCGTGGGCAAACTTATTTGCTTACAACATGTTTTTAAGACCTGAAGAGGACGAATTAGAAGATTTTACTGCAGAGTGGACTGTGATTTGTGTGCCTAGTTTTATGGCTGATCCAGCTGTAGATGGTACCCGTCAAGCAAACTTTGCTATCTTGAACTTTACTAAAAAAGTAGCACTTATAGGTGGTACAGGATATACAGGTGAAATGAAAAAAGGAATTTTTTCGGCATTGAACTTTATCTTACCTGTTGACAAAAACACCTTACCAATGCACTGTAGTGCTAATGTAGGTGACGATGGAGATACGGCCATTTTCTTTGGTCTTTCTGGAACAGGAAAAACAACCTTATCTGCAGATCCAAAAAGAAAATTGATTGGTGATGACGAACACGGATGGACAAATGAAAATACAGTGTTTAACTTTGAAGGAGGATGCTACGCAAAAGTAGTAAACCTATCTGAAGAGAATGAACCAGACATTTATAGAGCGATTAAAAAAGGGGCAATCTTAGAGAATGTAATTTTCAAAGAAGGAACAAGAGAAGTAGATTTTGAAGATGTTTCTATCACGCCAAATACACGTGTAAGTTACCCAATCTTTCATATTGACAACATTCAACCGGGATCGATAGGAAAAAACCCAAAGAATATCTTTTTCTTAACCGCAGATTCTTTCGGGATCCTGCCTCCTATTTCAAGATTAACTCCTGGACAAGCGGCTTACCACTTTATCTCAGGATACACTGCAAAAGTTGCTGGAACAGAAGCTGGAGTTACAGAGCCTCAGCCTAATTTCTCTGCTTGTTTTGGTGCGCCTTTCATGCCGTTACACCCTACGAGATACGCTGAAATGTTAAGCAAGAAAATCCAAGATGCCGATGTAAAAGTATGGTTGATCAACACCGGATGGACTGGTGGAGCTTACGGAACAGGTAGTCGTATGAAGTTAAAATACACGCGTGCAATGATCACCGCAGCATTAAACGGTCAATTAAACGACGTAGAATATAAAGATCATGCCGTTTTTGGTATTGCGATTCCACAATCTTGTCCAGAGGTTCCTAGCGAAATTTTAAATCCTAGAAACACTTGGGAAGACAAAAACTTATATGATGAAAAAGCGATTGAATTAGGTAAAAAATTCAAAGCCAACTTTAGCAAATTTGAAGAGTTTGCCAATGCTGAAATTTTAGCAGGAGCGCCAAAAGCATAAGTTAATTATAATTCAATTTTAAAGAGAGCTATTCATGAATTTGAATAGCTCTCTTTGTATTTACACCCGTAATCAAAAAGAAATCAACTATTTAGCAGATTACTATTTTTTTGGTCTTAAATTTGTAGTGTAGCATTCGGTTTTGCCGGAGACGACAATCACAATCAAATCAATCAAAATTAATCCATCATGTTAAAACAATTTTTCATCATTTGCTCTGGGGCAGATCAGGACATTCTAGAGGGATGTTCTAAAGGGGAACAAACAAAGTATGTAGGTATAGGCGCCACCGTATTTTTCACCGCAGTTATGGCGTTTATCGCTAGTTCGTATGCCTTATTCACCGTGTTTGACAATGTGTATCCCGCATTATTTTTTGGCCTAATCTGGGCCTTGCTCATCTTTAATCTCGACCGTTTTATTGTTTCTACTATTCGAAAGCGAGACCGCATAGGAAGGGAATTGCTGCAGGCGACACCGCGAATCTTACTCGCTGTAATCATCGCTATCGTTATTTCGAAACCTCTCGAGATTAAGATTTTCGAAAAAGAAATCAATACTGTTTTACTGAAAGAGAAAAACGCGATGGCCTTACAAAATAAAAAGGAAGTGGCTAATTACTTTAAATCTGATCTAGACAAGAATAAGGCAGAAATTGAGCAATTGCAGTTAGCGATTACCACAAAGGAAAAAGAGGTCAACAACTACTACGAAACCTATATCGCCGAAGCAGAAGGAACAGCTGGTACTAAAAAACTAGGAAAAGGACCTGTATTCAAGGAGAAAATTGCCAAGCATGATTTAGCCAAAACAGAGCTCGATAGTTTACAAACTCGTAACCAAGCGCGTATTGCTGAACTCAATACTACGGCTACTAACTTACAAACAGACTTAGACAAAAAAGTAACTGAAAGCCAACCTATAATAGATGGTTTTGATGGTTTGATGGCGCGAATAAACGCCCTTGACAAATTACCGTGGTTGCCATCGTTCTTTATCATGCTGTTATTTCTAGCGATTGAGACTTCGCCTATTATTGCCAAATTACTATCTCCAAAAGGAGCCTATGATTTTAAGCTAGAAGACCAAGAAACGGCCTTACAAGCGACAATTGAACAAGATAAATACCAGCGCGGATTGTTAGTGAAAACTTCTGCCGCGATGCACGATAAAATCTATGAAGACCTGGCGCAAGATAAAAGCATCTATGATCTACAAAGGAAAAATGCAACAGAATTACTGAAACTGCAGTCCAATAATTTCTTAGAAAAACAGAAGGAAACGATGTAAAATAAAAAACCCGACAACTTATACAGCTGTCGGGTTTTTAGTTTATATGACGATACGGGTATCGCTTGTTCTTGTAAAAGAATTACATATAACTCAAAATTTCTTTTTTGTAATTATCATATTCCCCTTGTAGAATCAAGCCGTTATCTAATAGTTTTTTATAATTCTGTAATTTTTCAAAAAGTTCGTCTTGAGATAAATTACTCAATAAGCGCTCTGTTGTGTCAGCTGCTTTTTCGATTACGGGTTCATTAGCAAAATTATGCTGTGGTACTGACATGATCTCAGCGTAGTTTGTGACTTCCTCTACTTCTACTTCCTCTGCTTCTACTTCTTCGATAATTTCAGCATCTTGCACCGTTTCTGGAATAACTTCTTCAGCACTTACGACTGCTTGATTGCTATTGAATTTTAATAAATCCATTTGCTCTTTGGCAAAAGTGTACAACTTTCGAGCCTGAGTCTTAGGAATATAATCTATCGAAATTGTGAGTTCGCTTTTGGTCGAAAATGAAAAATCAGAACCCAGTATGTTTTCCTTAACAAAAGCGGCTACTACATCCTGCCAGTCATAATCTACAAAATCCATAGAGAGCCCTAAGTTTTTAGGTTTACACAAGATTATTCTCTTGTTTGTAACCACAATACTGTCTGGAAACACCGTTAAAGCCGGTTTTTTCTGAACTCCTATATAACCAATCTCTTCATTTTTCATTAATAAATCCTGCAGCTTGATCGTGATTTTCTCTATCGCTTTTGGATCTTGGTCTTCATTCAAGAATTTTTTAATTTGGTCTTTCATAGTATAAGCTACTTTATTATATGGTCGTTATTAGGACCTGTATTATAGTACAAAAGTAATACCATTTTACTTAATATTGCTGCGGTGCCAATTTTATTTAAAAGAGTCTTATAAAAAAGCCTGTGCTTTATAAAACACAGGCTCTCAACATACTATTAATGCAATTCTTATTTTATCTATAGTGGATCGCTATGTGACCTATCTGGAACACAATTTTCAACGAATCTTTAAATGATAGTTTAGATCCATCGGCATGTATCCATCTTTTTAAAGGTTGCTCACATACTATTTGTTTGGTTTCTTCATCTCCGTAGATTTTTTTCATTCGCATAAAAATCTCCACGTCAAATAACCATTTTGTAATAAACTTTGTTTGGAAGGTATTTTCAATAACATCTTTACTCATTATTTTAGCACCACATTGCGTATCGTTAAATTCCATCCCGATTGTTTTTCGAATAATGAAATTGATGATTTTACTAATAATCGCACGTGCAGACTCTTTAGTAATATCTGCTCCCATGCGCGCCATTCTAGAACCACTAACCACCTTGAATTTAGAATTAGAAATTGTTTTTACAAGATCGTGAAAATCTTCAAAATCTGTCGATAAATCGGCATCTAGAAAACCAATGTAGTCAAATTGCTCTTGCTTTGCGAGGTGCAACATCCCAAGACGAACAGCCTCAGCCTTACCGCCATTTTTTTCACAGTCATAAATACTAATGTGGTCTTCGTGTCCTTTTCTTAATTCTTCTAAAACTTCTAAGGTTTTATCAGTACTTCCATCATTAACAAAACACAAATGGTATCCTAGATTAGCATTTATAAACGCTTTAAACTCGTCTCCTAGCAAACGTAATTCCTCATTGTAACAAGGGATTACTACCCCAATACAATCGTTTTGAATAATCTGATTTTTTTTAGTATTTGTACTCTCCTTTTCTCCGCTTCCAATTAAACGTTTTACACGAGCACCAATTTCACTTAAGCTTAAAGGCTTTTTCATGTAATCATCTACGCCTATATCAAATCCTTTTACAATGATATCTTCATCAGTATTTCCAGACAATATCATGACTGGAGTGGTATGTCCCCTCGTTTTTTTTACGTGTCTTGCAATTTCGAGTCCGTTATACGCTTCTTGTCCTTCAACAGCTTCAATGCCTACATTTTTATCATTAGAAAAGGGCATATTGATATCAGCGATAACTAGATCAGGATTACTTTGATCGTACTTTGCAATACCATCAGAGATAGAGTTTGCAGAGACTACTTCGTATCCTAAATCTAAGAGACTTTTTTCGAGAGAGAGGATTACTAATTCTTGATCATCGATTATAAGAATTTTCATATTGGTACTGTTTGGGGTTTGATTACTGTAAATATATTAAATATCCTTTAACAACCAACAAAATACCACTTCTTACCTCGTTTAATTTACCTAATTAACAGTTTAATCATTACTTTTACAAAAACATAACATTCGAGCATTGGCCAAAGAGAAATCAAATAAATATTTAATTGTAGCACTGCTAATTGGAACCGTTTTTCATTCTAGCGCAATCTTTTTTACTTTAGAGAGCACTTATGACGCCTTGATCCACATGTTTTTCGCCCAGCATTATGCTACAAGTTGGTTTGAACCATGGAATTACAGTTGGTACACCGGATTTACCGTTATGGGATATCCACCACTTGTCCATCAAGCCATAGGACTGCTGTCACTAATAGGTGGTTTAAAATTTGGAATGTTTACCGTCGCTATAATAGGAATCGTACTGTTTATCACCGGTGTTTATCGCTATACCTTAATGATTACAGGCGATCGTACCGTGGCCGGTTATGCAGCAATCGTAGCTGTTTTTTCGTCTTCGTTTGTAGAAACGCTCCATATATTTGGTCAATTACCCAGTATTATAGGAGTCTCTGTGTTGATGCATTGCATGCCCGAGATTTATCTATGGATAAAAAATGGTCGAATAAAACACCTTGTTACTTCGTTTTCACTACTAGCAGTCACCATTACTTCGCACCATGTAACCCCTATTTTTGGAATGATTTTCTTTATATTCCCCTTGATAGGAACCGTAATTATGGATGTTGCTCGTGAGCAAGTGGACTCTTATAAAGAAATAAAATTCAAACTTTTTTTAAGCACTTTTTTTAAATTATTCAAGCGAATTGTTGCTTTTGGTGCGGGTTCACTGTTTCTAATTATCTTTTGTATTTTCCCGTATTGGGTCAATTCTAAGGCAAACCCTATTACACAAGTGCCCATTCCGCATGGAAGCAGGGATAATTTCATCGAAGTCACCTCATCAGGATTAATGTTTTTTGTGATTCCGTGGGGGATTTTATTCTTTATTTTACCGTACATCCTTTACCGTTATTATAGTAAGCGCTACATTTGCTTTGGACTTTCTATTTCACTATTGATTGTTTTGGGAACGGGTGGTACGACTCCCATCCCGCTTAAAGTATTGGGAGAAACAGCCTTCAACATCTTAACTCTTGACCGTTTTACATTATGGGCATCTATCATGAGTTTGCCCATGTTTGGAGAATTTGTCTACCGCTTGATTGAAGGCGACTTAAAAACTGCAATTCAAGATAGATTTGGTAATGTATACCATCGTATTCTAGGGGCGTTATTTGCAGGATCTTTTTTATTTTTTGCTGGATTTACAATCACTCTGGGGTATTTTAGACCTTTCCAACCTCAAAAAATAAATACTTTACCACTAGTCAATTTCTTAAATCAGGATCAACACGATCAATGGCGGTTTCTTCCATTAGGTTTTGGGGATCAAATGGCTACGTTATCCTCACAAACAAAAGCCAAAACAGTAGACGGAAACTACCACTCAGCTAGAAGACTACCCGAACTAACTTCGAGAGCAATTGAGCGATTAGAGAATTCTAAGTTTAGAGGAATGGAAGGAATTGGTTCCCTACAACAATTCTTGACTGTACCTGAAAAATACAATTTGAAATACGTTTTTTCGAATGATAAATTTTACGACCCCATACTCTACTTTTGTGGCTGGCACCGCTTATCATTACTAGAAAACGGTATTATGGTTTGGGAGAAACTCAACGTCGCCCCCTTACCAAAGGTGCTTCCAAAGGACGAAGTACCACTCTACTTAAAACTAATGTGGGGAATTATCCCTGTTTTAACCGTGATCCTCGCCTTTGTCATCAATGTGCAAAGCATCTTTTTTAAAGCATTAAAAATCAAGGACGAACCCAAGCCTGACTTTTTTAAATTTGCCGTTCCTTATGCTAAATTCCCTTTTAAAATTATTGTGATACTCCACCTTTGGATTGTATTATTATTAAGCGTGATTGGCTATGGCATGTACCAATCCTACCTGTTTAACGCTAGTCAAATAAGCCCTACAAATGTGGTAAAAGCCTATTATGATGCGCTCGATTTCAAGTATTACGAGAAAGCACATTCATATATTAATCCAGAAAGTCACCTCTCTATTTCGCAATTCATGCTAGAAACCTCTGTAGCCGATGGGATCTTAAATTCCTATGCAAAACTGGATGCAATTGAAATTAAAGTGATTAAAAGCGCTGATAAGAGAGCGACATTGGTAGCCAAAACAAAATGGATTACGCCACTAGAAATTATCAATAAAGATTATTATCACGAGGCGATAAAACAAAAAGGAAAATGGTATCTCGTTCCTAACAAGCAGCCACTAGACATCCCGCCGGATCAATTTCTAGCTAATAACGGTACGGAGTACTACAAGCAAGGAAGAAGAAAAATCACCACCCAGCAAACCTACCATGAGGATGTTTTAAAACAACCCGAATTAGAAATTTTATCGGCAAAATTAATACGCTATAAAGGAGAGTATATAATCATAGGAGAATTACAAAACATTGATAATTTTCCTGCTGATGTGGTGCTTAAGTCTACTTTATACAATCATCATGACAAAGTTTTGGCTACTTTTAACGCTAAGGATGTGATTAAACACAAAATCATGCCTAAGGAGACCACTAGTTTTAAAGTAAACTTTGAGGAAATTTCATGGTTAAATAAGGGAGTGAGTCAGCCCACCACTTTCAACCCTAATGAATATACTCCAAAGGACATAAGCGAGACACCTGCCAATTTTGACATACAGTCTGCAGGGAATGTCGCCATCACTGATTTCTACATTCAAGTAGCCTTATCCGACTTAAAAGTGGAGAAAAACCATCTTAAAGGAACGCTATTTAATTATGGAATTCAAGAAGTTACCGTTCCAGAGCTGTTGATTTCTTACTATACAAATGAGAAAGAATTGCTATACGTAGATCATTACTTTTTAAGAGAAGGTGTGCGTGTGCAGCGCAAGCAATATTTTGATTACAAAATGCTAGATTTATCGAGCTGTAAAATCATTCTATCTTCTTTAGAAAATTGCTATGTTAATGGTTTACCAAACGGAGATCTTGCTAGAACAATCATTCCTAAAAGGGATAGAGAGGTAGAAAAAGACCTATTACAAAAGGTAGACGGAAAAGGTTTTAGTTATATTAAAATCGAAATGAATAATTACATAGGTAATCCCAAATGATAAAAAAAGGCCTACATATTGTATTCCCTATACTGCTTGTTTTTTTATTTGCTTTTGCTGCAGCAAAAATAAATAATCAAACAGATCACTTTGTGCTGCAAAATAAAGAACAAATATTTACCGCAGGAAAACCAATTAACTTATCATTTACTAGTACTTCAAAGACGGCAAAACCTAAGCTGTTTTTAATACATACCTATGGTAAAACAATACTTGATTCCCAAAACGATAATGGTAAAATTACTTTTACAATTCCCGCTATATATTGCTTAAAAACGGGCGTATTGTCATGGTATTTAATTCAGAATGAGACTAGAATTAGCAATGGTAGTTTCACAATTGTACCTAATGACAGTACCGTTACAAAAATCGAAAACTATTTAGGACCGCCTAGTCTACTCACTGGAACAGACCATTTTACTATGATGGTAGCCATTCCTACTGATAAATTTGATAATCCAAAAAGGAACGGAACAGCAGTACTAATAAAAGACCAGTTCTTAAGTGACATTACCGTTACTCAAAAAACAACCCAATCATTTATTGCTTGGAAAAACATCTATTCAAGAACAAAATCAGGCAAGATGCTTGTGTCTACTGAATGCAACAATACTGATTCTAAAGAATTTGAAACAGAGATTAAGCCTTCTATAGGGGAAGATTTTACAATTAGTTTTTCTCGAAATCATAGTTTTGCCGACGGAAATCAAATTACAAGTCTGACTACTTCGATTATTAGAGATCGCTACGGCAACCTTGTAGGCGATGGCACGCTTGTTACGTTTCAGGTGGTTACAAAGGACAACATTTTATTAAAGACCTATGCCGCTACAATTAATGGCGTTGCAATAGGACAGCTACTGCATCCTGATCATCAAGATGATTTTACCGTGAAAGGATACATAACCGGTATCGCACAAAGCAAACCTATAAATATCCCATATCTCGCTTTAATTAAAAATTTCAGTTATGCCTTTAGTGATAATAATCGAAGAATTATCGTAGGACCTGTGCGCAGTTTCATGAAACAATTAGTCCCTGACGGTGTAAAAGTAGAGCTCAAAATATTTCATAATAAGGAATTACTAGAAACAAAAATCCTGGAAACTAATAAAGGTATTGCTACCTTTATATTGCTTGCCCCATTTTATCCTGAAAAGGAGTATCAGTTTGAAATCACCACTTTGGGCGTGACCCAGAAAACCAAAATAAAGAAGTATGAAACTAATTAACAACCGAAATATCTACAAAGCAGCATTTGTACTGTCCTTCATTTTAATTAGCATATTTACCATGCTGGGTATAGGCCGTGTTCTTGATTATCTAAACACAGGTGCTAGTAGAGCAGGTATGTTGCATCTTGAAACCGAAAGCGAAGATGTGTACTTGCCTAAAGTCTCCTGGACAAATTTAGCAAACCCTGCTCGAGAAATGGAGAAAAACACATTAGGAAAACTAGAGCGTGATTACCTGTTCTCGTGGTACGTGAAAAATAATGCTTTAGAAAAAAACAATCCGCAAGGAATAGCTGATTACTATACTCAAAACACGCGTTACAACTTATATCGAACAGTAAATTACAATAAAGCACACGACATCACCATTGAAAACACTACCCTAAAACATTTTCCTGACCTTGAGTTCTATAGCGAAGATGGTCAACTGGTTGTTTTCAAGGATCGAAATGTAATTGAATACCAGAAAATTTATCAGAATAAAAAGTTACTTAGCATCGTGCAAGACACGGCCAGCTATCAAGTAATGATGTTGCTTGAAGATGGTTTCTGGAGAGTTCGTCATTTATTAAAGATGGAAGCAGAACCTTTTGCAAAAGACACGATCAAACCGCATCCCATTTATACCGTATCTAAAAATAAAATTCTAAAAAACAACAAACCCTATACTATCAAAGGGATTAATTATTACCCTAAAAATTCGGCTTGGGATACCTTTGGCGAAAGATTTGACAAGGATACAATCGCGCAAGATTTTGACATAATCAAAAAAGCCAACCTCAACACTATTCGTATATTCATTCAGTACGGTGATTTTGGAAAAGCAGTCGTTGTTCCAGAAAAAATGGCAAAATTAAAAACTTTTTTAGATTTGGCTGAAGCCAAAGAATTAGCGGTGATAGTGACATTATTTGATTTCTACAGCGATTATACCTTAGAGAGTTGGACTTTAACGCACCGTCACGCAGAGAATATCGTCTCGACTTTTAGAGATCACAAAGCGATTCTTGCATGGGATTTAAAAAACGAACCCAATCTTGATTTTGAAAATAGAGACAAAGGAAATGTACTTGCTTGGTTAGAACACATGACAACCGTTATTAGGGAAAATGACCCCAATCACTTGCTAACAATAGGATGGTCTAACTCTGTAGAAGCTACTAATCTTTCAGACAAGGTAGATTTTATTTCGTATCACTTTTACAATGATATTACCCATGTGGAATACGAAACAAACAAATTAATGAAAACCACTAAAAAACCAGTGGTAATTGAGGAATTTGGAATTCCTTCCTACGGTGGAGTATGGAATTTTTGGGAAAGTAGCATTAAAAAGCAAGCCGCCTATCATAAAAAGATCCAAACTTATTTCAAGAAAAACGATTACTCCTTTATGTCTTGGACGCTTTATGATTTTCCACAAGTTCCTGATCAAGTAGCTGGAAGGTGGCCGTGGCAAAAATACAGACAAAAAAAATTCGGGTTTATTGATGAAAAAGGAATCAATAAACCCGCATTTAAGTATATTTCCAACTAAATAATTATTTTTTTGACTGGATAATTTCCTTGAAAGTATCCATATACATTCCTGTAATTTTATCCATAGACAATGCACTTGCAGCCTTGAAGTTTTGCATGGCAATTGCTTTTCTATTAGCATCGTTATTGATAATTTTCTCAATGGCTTGCGCTAGCGATTCGGCGCTTTCAGGATCAAAGAACTCTCCTTTATACCCTTCTTCTTCAACTAATAAAGCTAAATCACCCAGATCAGGCATTACCACTGCCTTACCATAACTACCCGCTTGATGAAGCACCCCTGAGCTACCCGTTGTTGATGTGTAAGGGAAGGCAACTACGGTACTGTCTCCAAAAATAACAGGAACATCACTTTCCTCCACATACCCTGTAAATCGAAGACCTTCTACATGTTTGTATTTTTCTTGAACAGCAGCCAAGTATCCTGGTGTGTTAGGACTATCTGTTCCTGCAATGACTACTTCTATTTTTTCTGTGCTACGTTGTCGTATTATAATAGCAGCCTCTATAAGAATCTCGACTTTTTTATAGGTACCAAATTTACCAAAAGCCATAATTTGTTTTGGCCCAGGAGCCAGTTCAAACGAAGGCTCGGGAATACTATCGAATGTTCCGTGGGGAATCACTTTTACATTTTTAACCTTGTATTTTTTCTCTAATACTTCGACATATTTATTTATAGTAACCGCAACAACATCTGATTTTAAAATGAATCTAGTTAATGTCGTCCCAATAAAGTTATACACTTTTTGAGCTATTTTATTATCAGTAAAACCAGCACTTTCTAAATCTACTTGCTCTAATATATTGTGCAGTAAAGATACTGTAGGCACATTACTTGCACGCAACACCATAGGAATCATCAACCCTAGAGCTGCGGGCACCTTTTTATCACCAAACTTCATGAATTGCAGATTGATTAAAACTGCATCTGGCTTTTCTTCACGTATTGCAGCGCTAATGGAGATGATATTTGTGTAACTATTAAAAGACCAACATTCATTGACTTTTACTTTGTTACTATTTTCAAAATCTAGTTGTTTAGGTTGGGCTGTTTTGTCACATAGCAAGACAACCTCTGAAACATCATTTTTTTGAGCAAAGTTTTTCACTAAATGGTAACCATACTCATTTAAGGTAACTTTACTTGGTGGGAAGGCAGTGATAACAGCAATTTTCATCGTAGTGTAGATTTGGTTGGAAATGCAACTAGGCGGTTTTGTTAACGCTAGTTATTTTTTATTTTTATAAAAGAAATAGCACAATTGAAAAAACAATAAAACAACCATTGCAATAATTTGCATGTGCACAACTTGTTCTAATGAATTATGGTAAGCGATAATTAAAGCTATTTGTGTCGAACCTAAAACAGCCGATACAATAACAGGTACATATTGATCTAAAGACAAATAGTAATAAGCAAAAATATTTGCTACCGCAAAAAGTGATGTTGCTAAAGCATACTTCCATAGAAGAAACGAAATAGAAAGATACTCTTGACCGAACATTATACCCACAACAAATTCAGGAAATAAAGCTGTGAATGCCACAATTAATGTAGACAGTAGTACAATGTAGCCCACATATTTCAATAAAATAGGGAGTGTGTCTTGATTGTCTTTTTTCATTTGGATTACCTTAGGTAATAGTAACATAACAAACATCCAAGCTACAAAATAAACAACACGACCTATTAAAGCTAGTGATGCATATAAACCAGCATCCTTACTATCAAAAAAGTGTTTCACTAAAATGATATCACTATTGTTGATGATAATTTGTGTAAGCTCATAAAACGCCGTCAACAAGAAGAAGTTCCTTATCGACTTTGTATCTATCTTTACCGTTATTGGAGTTGATAATCCTTTAAAAATGGCTTTTTGAAAAGGCAGCACACCAAATACAAAGGAAAGCAAAATTCCTAACGCCACAATAATAGACGTAGCTACATTAGGCAACAGCAGTAAACCGGCTAATGTTAATAGCAATCTACTCGCCATTTCTGTTTGATAGGTCGTAGCTAATTTATTAAGCACATTCTGTCCTTGATACAATCCTCTATTAACGCTCATCATAAAATACAACGGAATACCAAAACCAAAAATATAAAACATGGCTGATGTTTTAGTATGAAAGGCTACTTGCAATTCATGATTAAAAACAACGATAGCGACGCCAAATACAATCCCTATTATAGCGGCATATTTAGTTATCAGTTTAATGAAGGACAATAAACTACTTTCCTCAAACAATACTGCATACTTTGCAGTAACGATTTGAAAAGTCATCCCCACAAAAGATAGTATCAGTAAAAGAGTGATTAAAATTGCTGCATCAGAAAATGCTTCTGGTCCCAGCATTCTACCTAGTATTAAATTGTAGAGGTAATTACCTCCGTTTACTAACAGTATGGTGACCATGAAAAGCTGTTCAGGGCCTAACTTTCTCGGTATTTTAGCTATTAAATTGGAAACTATGTTCATTCCTTCTGATTATTAGTGTAGGTTACAGGAGTATATTGTTATAATTTGAGGCTTCAAATTGATCATTTACACCTTTATTATTTTTACCAATTACAAAAAACGATTTATCACTCTTAACTATTTGCTCTTGTAGCAGGACGACTCTCTTCACTGCATAGCTATCAATTGCAGTAATTTTTTCTAACGAAAGAACGATTCCAGTTTCTCTTGCAATAAGCGCGTTCAAATGATTCTCTAAATATACACTGTTTTGGGAATTTAACAATCCTTTTATCTCGTAAACACCTGAATTATAATTTATTTTTAAAGCCATAATAGTTATCTTTTAATTGTTTTATTTGTACAAATATCCATATTATCATAAAATTGGTAAATATTCTTAGACGAATGACTTAAAAGTGTAGATGAAATATTACGAATTTATCAGTAACTTGCATCATCAAACCCAAGATCTTCAACCTATGAAATTTACCCACAAGATTATTCTAACCTTTCTCTTTATTACTAGCTTCTCTTTACATGCGCAAGACATGAAAAAAGGATTTTCTCAATTAGAAAAAGGGGATTTTGCTAGCGCAGAAGTATTCTTTAAGGACATTTTAAAAGAGTATCCCGAAAATAAAACAGCACGACTGTGTTATGCAAGAGCTATAGGACTAAATGATAAAGCAGATCAAGCGCTCGTTAATTTCATAGCCTTAAAGAAAGAGTATCCTGGCGATTTAGAAATAGAATTAAACTATGCTGAAGCTTTACTCTGGAATAAAAAGTATGACGAAGCAAAAGTATTTTATAAAGAATTAGTAAAGGACAACCCAACAAATTTTGTAGCTCATTTAGGTTTTGCAAATACTTTGTCTAATCTAAAAGAATATCCTGAAGCATTAATCAATGTAAATAAAGCGTTGACTCTATCAACAGCGAATCCTGGAGCTTTAGTTTCAAGAAAATACATCAAACTAGGTTATGCTTACCAGTTAGTAAATGAAAAAAAATTCACAGAAGCAGCAACATTCTACGATGAGGTTTTAGTTGATTTCCCACTAGACAAAGAGACCTTAATGAATAAAGCAAATATGTATCTTGTTACTAAAGAAATTCAAAAAGGAAAAGATGTTTATAATTTACTTAAGCCAGCAAACCCTGTAATTGCTTTGAATGGTTTGTCTTTATTAGAACATATTGATAAAAAGGAAAAAACAGCTCTTAACCTCGCTACAGAATCTCTAGAAAAATCCCAAAGCATAACTGACGAAAGCTTAAAGAAACAAACGCAAGAACGCTATGTTCAAGCCTTGATTTGGAATAAAAAATACAAAGAGGCGGCCTCCTTCATTGAGACATTAAAAACGACTAATAGTAACGAGAATTGGGTACTTTCTCTTGCTGCTACATTAGCAATATACAAAAGTAATTTTCCAGAAAGTATTACTAATTACAAGCAAATATTAAAAAACGACAGCAAATCATTTGATGGAAATTTAGGAATCGCTAACGCATTTAAGGCCTCTGGAGAAATTAGCTTGGCGTATCAAGCTGCACTAACTACCCTTGAAGTGTTTAACAACCAAGGAGACGCCTTGAATTTTATAAAAAAATTAAAAGAAGACTATACTCCTTATGTGGAGCAAAAATTTAGCTACTCATTTGACAATGGAGATAATACTGCGATGGCATCTCACACCGAAATCAATTTACCGCTGTCTACTAAATGGGCTATTAATAGCACCTACCAATTTAGAAAAACGGATAACAAAGTAACTAAGGCCAATGCAGAAAGCAATGATTTTCTACTAGGTGCAACGTATCAGTTCCACCCGAAAATTAGTTATGCATTTGAAGTTGGAGTCAATTCAGCTAATTCTAGCACTACTAGCTACAACCAAATTTTAATTCACACCTATTTTAAAATCAAACCTTTAAAACTGCAAGACTTAGAAGTGGGATATAAAAGAGAGATGCAAAATTTTAACTCTGATTTAATTGATAAAGAAATTGCAACTAATAATTATTACTTCAATTATAATTTAAGCACTAATTTTAATTTTGGATGGTTCACACAATACTTCTTTACAGCTCAAACAGACAATAACAATAGAAACTTATTATTCACATCCTTTTATTATAATTTTATGTCTAATCCTGTACTTAAGGGAGGACTTAATTATCAATATATTTCATTTAAAGACCGCGTGCCTGCAGACTATTTTAGTCCAAAGAAATTTAATGCGGTAGAATTGTTTTTAGAATTGCTTAGAGATGAGAAAATTGTTGAAGCTAAATCATGGTTTTATAATGCTAATTTAGCGACTGGTTATCAATTTATAGAAGATGACAGTAAACAATGGACGTACCGCGTGCAAGGAAAAATAGGATACAAATTCTCTGATCGATTGCTAAGTAACTTTTATGTTACCCGAAGTAATATTGCATCTACAACGGCCTCGGGTTTTACATTTAATGAATTTGGTTTGCGTATCAAATGGAATCTGGCTAGCCAACCTATCTTTAAACTAAAATAAACAAACTTTTTTACAGCTACATTATCTTGAGAAGATAGTATAACAAAAAAAAGACTGCTCGTGGTAGCAGTCTTTTTTTTTGGAATATCAACTAGTATAACAGTTAATACTAAATTTGTTTTTTGAAAACTTGTGATATGATATCACGATTTCAAGCCATATCTGGCATTGAAGTGTAGGTGATTTTTAAATCTTATTTCATTTTGGGACAAAAAAGGTGATTTGATGCGGTTTTCAATTCAAAGATAAGTACAACTGTGTGAAAGATTTTAAGGCTTTCGATGAGATCAAATTTACATTAGACCACTGGTTGTTTTTAAACGATTAACTACTTAGACCTTATTACTTTTTTAGGTTAAAGTAATTTTTAATTTGCTAATTGCAACGCGCTTCTATCAAACCCTATTAAATTGCGTATCTCTGGAGTGTTAGGTAAAAGTACATCCCCGTTTGATTCAACAAAAAATGATTTGAGTAACGCATGACTTACCATTAATGTAGTTTTGCTTTTCTCGCCTACTCTTGCAGCTTCTAGCTTATTACTAGGTCCAGCCCAATGCACATTATAGCAGTAGCCTAATCCTTTAATTCTCACAAAGGTTATGTTACTATCATTTATCATAGTCCACCGCTTAGATATTAAATAGTAACCTGTAGCATCGTCATCGATTTGATTAACGTTTGCGCTGTTTGTAATAGTTAAGTTGATTTTCATAGCTATCGTTTTAAATACAAGTCTAATATACAACTATTTAGATAAAACAGCACATTTTATCGACGAACTACACCATTAACATAAATTTACAAGAATAAACTTACACTTATAAAACATTTAATCTATTTAGCAACTCTGCTCTATTAGAACGACTAACAGGTACAACATCCTTAGCTATCAAGACACTATTGTCTTCAATATCTATAATTTTATTAGTATTGATTATGAAGGAGCGATGTACTTTTAGGAAAATATCTTTAGGTAATTTGTCTTCAATCTTTTTTAAAGTAGAGTGAACGATATAATTTTTAACTTCAGTTTTAATATGAATATAATCTCCTTTAGCTTCGATTATATTAACTGAGTTAAAATTAATTTTTATCAATCTACGATCGATATTAACATAGAAGTCTTCATCAGTTCCATCGTCACTTTCGGGTTTAGCGTGTGAACTAGATGGCTTACTAACAACATCAGTCTTTTTTGAAGATAATTTTTGAATTGCTTTTGTAAAGCGTGACTCGGTGATGGGTTTTACGAGATAATCGACGATGCACTCATATTCAAATGCTTCGATTGCAAAGTTCCTGTCAGAAGTTACAAGTATAACATGAGGAGGATCTTTGATTGTTTGAATAAAGTCAAAGCCAGTAAAATTAGGCATGTGAATATCCAAGAAAATGAGGTCTACCTGATTTTGATTTAAAAATTTAATGGCATCAATAGCACTACAAAACTCACCTACAACATTATAATTAGTGTAGTTAGCCACGAATTGCGACATAATGGCTCTTGCCATCTCTTCATCGTCTATGATAATGCAATTCATTTTAAGTTGTTTTACAGTTGCTCAACAAACTCTTCCATAGCTTTTAATATCTGTTCAAAATCTTCTTTTAAGGCTACTGAGTTATCATTTAGATTATCCTCATAATCAGAAGCAAGATAATAACTTTTTTCGAGACCTAAAATGGAAACTTTATGTTTTAATTTATGAACTGCTTGAGCCGCTTGTGAATGGTCCTCAAGAGTCATTTGTTCCATGTAGGTTCCTATTTCTACTGGAAGTTCTCTTTTTAAGATTCCTATAATTTTAGCTTTAAACTCTTCATTACCACCAGATAAATCATTAATATAGTTTAGATTAGGCTGCTCCATTTGTTTTAGGTATTGTGAAATAAAAGGTAGATCCAACTTTTTCTTGACTTTCAAGCCAAATTCTCCCTTTATAATATTCGATTATTTTTTTAACTATTGACAGTCCAATTCCAGATGAATTCCCGTCATTCTGCAATTTAGAGAAAACCTCAAAAATCTTTGATTGATATGCTGCTGCAATTCCAACTCCATTGTCAGCAATTTGAAAAGTATATTCTTGCTCATCTTCTGAGCTAGAAATGGTTACTATAGGGTTTTCCTTATCATTATATTTAATAGCGTTCTCTATTATATTCTGGAACAATTGCTTCATTCTAAAATCATTTCCTACTATTTTAGGTAAAGGATTAGCAATAGAAACCGAAACTTGTTCTCCAACAGTCATTGCTTTTAAAAGATCTGAAACCATTATATTCAAATCTATCATTCGAGTTTCATGAGATAGACTTTCGATAGAAGAATAATTTAATATTCCTTTTATCAGCAAATCCATCTTTTCGACATTAGAAAGAATTCTATTTAAAGATTTCAAATTAGTTTCGTTCATGATTTCCTGATTGTCTTGTATGAACCAGTTTATCAAAGTATCAATTGTGCGTAATGGCGATTTCAAATCGTGAGAAACCATATGTGCATACTCACTCAAGGCTACATTTTGCTTTTCTAAATTGCCTAGGAGCTCTTCTCTTTGCTTATTTATTTTTACAATCTCGATAGATTGCTGCTTGATATAATCTGAGGAATCAAAATTATCTTTTAAAGAAGTTAGTTCAGGGTCTAAACTCATTGATTCTAGAATGTTTTGAAGGTTTTTGTTCACCTCCTTTAAACTTTCTGCTTCATCGCGTAATTTTTGATTTGCGTCAAATAACTCATCTGAGCTTATTTTCATTGCGCGTTGCAACATATCAATTTGACTCTCATAATTTAAATACGACTCATCTACTGCTCCTAAAAAAACATCTAAATCATTCAGACCTCCTTTGAGCTTTTTATCTATTTGTCTTTTTAATAATGGATGCATTACTCGCTAATTAAAGTTAAAGTCATAGTTTGATTGTGAAGTTCACACGAGGTGCTTCCGTTAAAGGGAGCCATCTCACCATAAGAATAAAATCCGGCTAAAGGAACATTTTCTCCTACTACCTCTCTTACTTGCTCTACTTCCTCTTCTACCCTTTGACTCATTACTAATTTTCTACCAATGCAACTTACTAATAGCGCTAATTCTGGTTTATTCTTTCTATTAGTCATCGCTAAATTTGCTGCAGTGTAAGCTCCTTGAGCAATACCGTCAACAGAAGCCATCATTAATTGCACCCTTGAATTTTCAGGTACATCTCCTGCAAGTATCATCGATTGATCAGCATCATTTATATTTAAAATAGTACGTACAACAGGATCTTTTTTACCAGCTGGTGTTACGTTCAAAGGATATAGCAACGAGGCTTGTGGAAGCTCATTTGACTTCTCACCTAAATATTTCTTATATAAATCTAAGGCCGGCTGACCATCAATTTCATACAAAATATTCCCTTCAGATTTAGTGATAATGCGCTCAGGACCAAAAGGAATCCAGCCACCAAAACTCGCAAAAGAAATTTCTAAGTTATCACCATAAAAACCAATTAAAATAACCTCTCCTTCTTTTGGATCTTCTTTATAAGACGCTAGTGTTTTTTCAAATCGAGCATCATCACCACACATTCCGCCAGTGATTGATAGACTAGCACTTAACTGCGTTTCTAAACCATTAATCAACGAACTACCATTTACAAAACTACCTTCTGAAAGTACAAATAGGTGTTTTAAATTTTCCTTGGGCATTTTAGCATATAGCGCCTCGCCCAATTGGACAGCATTTTTATCAAAATCTAAAATATTTTCTCTCTTTACTACGTAGGACGCTTTTTCAAACGCTATAGCAGTCACCGAAATTGAGTCATCATTTACGTGACAACATAATATCTCGCCTGCTGTTGATCCAAAAACGATATTTTCATATGGGAACTCTTTTCTAATATCCGCAATTACCTCAGGTTTCTCTAATAAATAACGATTTCCAAAAACCAACACCAAAGGATTTTCTAGCGTTTCTTTTTGTTGGAAATAATTCCAAATTTTACCGTCTTCTTTATATGCTTGAATAATTTTCATAGTTATTTTTTAAGTTTCACATAAAAGGTAGTTCCTTTTCCTTCCTCACTTTCGAGCCAAATTTCCCCTTTATAAAAATCAATTACTTTTTTTACTATTGACAAACCTAAACCTGTAGAGTGCTTACTATTTGTAAACGTTTTAAAGGTCTCAAATATTTTAGAATGAATCTCTTTTGCCATTCCTATTCCGTTGTCTTTAATCGAAAAAACAAAGCTAGACTCTAATTCCTCAGCGGCAATTTCTACTAGTCCATCCTCTTTATCGATATAATTTACTGCATTTCCAATTAAATTTTGAAACAACTGCTGAATTTTAAAACGGTCGGCTTTTATTGTTGGTAATGTATCAATTATCTTAATTTTAATATGGTCTGGAACGTGAATAATATCAATAATACTCGTCACTATTGCATGCGTATCTACACTTTCATTTCGAGTTTCATCTTTATCAATTTTAGAATAGGTTAATATCCCCTCGATTAGGTGGTCCATCTTCTCCACTTTGTGTTCGATTAAAGAAAAGTATTTCACAGTTTGTTCGTCAAAACTATTTTCGTTTTCTTCCTTTATCCATGTAATTAATGAATTTATACTACGCAAAGGGGACTTTAAATCGTGCGACACAATTTGGGCGTAATCTTCGAGTTCCTTATTTGTTTTTGCTAAATCATTAATCAAATTTTCTTTTTGAGCTTCAAGATCTTTCTGCGATGTAATATCCTCCTCAATAGCAAAATATTTAATTACGGTCCCTTCTTTATCATACAACGCTTGACCTTGTATTCTAACCCAGTATTTTTCTTTATTTTTAGAATAGTTTATTATTTCGCAATTAAATGGGAGTCCCTTTTTTATTTGTTCTCGAAGGTATTTTACTGCGTCTAAATCAGAGTCGGGTCCCTGAAGCAATCGTCCAGGTCTACAGCCTATAATTTCTTCCTTAGTATATCCTGACATTTTTAAGAAACTTCCATTTGCCCATTCAATATGGCCTTGAGCGTCACATATAATAACTGCATTTATATTTTTCTCGGCAATTAGCGAGAGCAAATACAATTGCTCTTCTTGGCTTTTTTGTTCCGTAATATCAAGGTGAATGCCTATCGAGCCTATAATATTTCCTTGAAGATCATAATTTGCAGCGCCACTAACCAACCATGATTTTAGTTCCTTCTGTTTATTTATGGCAGTAACTTCAAATGAATCTGTTATTCCGCTTTCTCTCAAGTTTACTTTTGCTTTAACTAACTGTATACTCTCTGGAGACAAAAATTTAGCTGCAGCTTCTTCACCTAGCAAATCATCTAATTCAAAACCACTCATGTCTAGAAAGCTTTGATTTGCCATGGTAACGCGGTCATCTAAATCTACTTCAAGCAGACCCAAATTCATGTTTGCGATAATATTACGGTATTTTTCTTTTTCTATTTCAAGACTCTCATCGTACCTTTTTTTAAGCGAAACATCTTCTAAAATAGCAAAATACTGCGTTGCAACACCTTCCTCATTCACGATAGGCTGCCCTTTTACACGTGACCAGAATGCATTACCATCTTTGCGAGCATGATGCAATTCGACTTCAAATGATTGACCCGTATTAAAAGCAGTAATCATTTTCATGATTTCGTCCTTATCTGTTTTGGATGTTCGACCAACTTCAAGAGGCGTTTTTCCTAATATCTGTTCTCTATCAAAACCTGTTAAGTTAGCATAAGCATCATTGCACCAAAAAATGGTACCGTCGAGCTTTGTAAACACTACGCCATTTTTATTAGCACTAGCAACATACGACAATCGATTTAATTCTTCCTGATCTGCTTTGAGTTGGTTTCTTTGACGATTAATTGTCAACAACAATTCTTTAAGTTCTTTTGAGGTGTTCTCAGCATTGTTGAGGACATGCAATAAATCGAGTAAGGGATCATTATGCGCAAAATCCTCAAATGTTAGGTCTCTATTAATAACCTCATTCATAGAGGTAAACCATGGCGACCCTACAAACAATAAGGTATCGTCCATAATTTCAAACTGACCTCTTAGGGTTAGGTCAGTTTTTTCATATTTTAATAAAATATGTTGCTCATTATTCTCGAGCAATGTAGCAAAGCAAACATTTTCTAATTGTGGTCTACTAACTGTAAAATGAGCACTAAAAGAGGTTTCTTTTTTTAAATCTGGACAAATTTTAGCTAGACTTTTTCCAAAATTCACTATTTTGAGATCTGAACTTAACTGGAAATAGAATGGAAATATTCTATTAAAACTATCTTCATTAAAATGCATTGCTACTTCAGTCATATTTTTTACCATTTAACTTTAAACACTTCATGTGTGCTGCCTTCATTTCTAGAAGCCACTAACTCAAGTTCTACAGCGGTTCCATAGACATTTCCTAAACCTAGAAGAATTCCTCTAACAAAATCTTGGAGACCTTCTCGTTGTGAAAAATAATGTAAATTAAGACTTTTTTCAGCAATATCACTTACCTTAAATTCTGGTGGCGTAAGTTTGGGGTAGATTAACATCACCCTATTATGAAAATTTGGTAGATTGATTAAAAAGTCTCTTAAATTATTTCCGCCAGACTCCATTAATCCCGGGTATTTCTCCTTAGTAGTTTTCATTACCCACCACTGTCCAAAAGCAATTAGAACGGCACTTAACGTCATGTTCATCTCTTCTCCAACTGCAGTGGCAATTTTATAAGTAACATCATCATCATACACTTCATTGCTTAGAAAAAAATCAATTTCAACACCACTTCTTTTGTGAATATTTTCCCATTTCTCTCTTCCAAAATTAGCTACAACTAAGTCCTCAATTGATTTGTTTACAATTCCGTACATAAAATTATTAGTTCGTTATTAATTCGTTACAACTCCAATATTCAATTAATTTAGTAATACGCTCCACATAATCATCGTATTTCAACGGTTTGATTACATAACCCGCAATTCCAATCCTGTAACACTCAAGAACGTCTTTATGATTGCTTGACGTAGACAATATAATTGCAGGAATATATTTTAAATAATCATCAGCTTTAAGAATTCCTAAAAACTCGATACCGTTGATCTTGGGCATGTTTAAATCTAAAACAATAATATCAGGAACGACTTCTTTAATCTTTAGAATCTCAATTGCTTCCTCTCCATTATTAGCTTCTACAATTTTATGCTTTAATTTTAAAGTACTCAATACCCTATTGAATTTCATTACTTCTATTTCGTCGTCCTCAATTAAAAGTATATTTAGTGCCTTGCTCATGGTATTTTTTATAATAGTTGAGGTATAAATATATTCAATTTTATCCTATAGCAGCGTAATATTCGATATGACTGTCAAAACGGTAGTTCAATCGTCGATAAGTGTCGACGAATGGTTATTGCAAATCCCTTATTTTTTGCTTTGCTGATTTAGGCAAACTATTAAACACTAAATCATACGAATGTTCGATAAGCTCTTCAAGTAATTTACCCCCTACTTCCTGATTAATTGCCACAGTATTCCAGTGTTTTTTATTCATATGAAAACCCGCTGTAATAGCGTCATACTCTACGCGCAATTCTTCTGCAAATTCTGGGTTACATTTTAAATTTACGGCAGGATGACCTTCTTCCCATTTGTTCAATGAAGTTAATGCAAACATTTTTCCACCCACTTTGAAAACCAGTGTATCATTATCAAAAGGAAAATGCTCAGTTACTCCGTCTTTTAACAAACAATATTCATGAAATTTTTCTAAATTCATTCTATTAAAAATTTTATATAACCACTTTTTCCATCATTCTCTCAGGGCGTGCCAGTAGTGCAAAACCAAATTTCTCATATAAAAAATGAGCATCGGCGGTTGCTAATCGCCAGATCTTAACTTGTTGTAATTCATCTTGCTTCAACATCCTATCAATTAACAAAGACGAGTACCCTTTACCTCTATATTTTTCATCTATAAAAACATCCATTACATACGCAAAAACGATGTAATCAGTAATCACTCTCGCAAAACCTATTTGTTGCTTATTAAGGTAAATACCAAAACAGAAAGAGTGATCAATCGTAGTTTGAACGTCCTCCATTGTGCGTCCTGCTGACCAGTAGACATCCTTTAAAAAATGTTGAATAAAAGGAATATCTAGCTTGCTTTTATCTGTAGATATGGTAATCATATCTTGTACAATATAGGTTTACTAGGAGAAGCATCATTCTCAAAAGAAGCGATCTGCAAATTCAGTAGATAAGAACCATCTAGAACCGCGTCATCAACAAAAATTAACTCAGTTATTGTTGCGTTGACTCTTGCATCTGCATTTAATTCATTCACGTTAGTCACGTTCCAAAACGCTTTGTGTGCTAGCAATTTCCCCTCATCTTTTTCTTTATCTACACTAGGTAAATCAATTAATAGATGTTGGATTCCGCTTTCGCGAATGAAAATCGCAGCTGCTTCCTCTAGGTACGGTGGATTTGTATGTGAGTACTTTCTAGATTTCTTGCTCGTCTCATTGGGCAGCGTTCTTATGATAATTGCCTCTGTCTTCTTACCGTCTAATGCCTTTTCAATGACCTCTTTTGTAACAACAAAATCATCTTTTTGCTTTTCTAGATTAATGGAAACTAACTCAGCCAAAAAGAAAAATTGTTTCAAAGCTTGATTAATACTATAAAAATCACGTGTAATATGACCCAAGCATTCTGTGTGCGTGCCATGACCATGCGGATTAAAAAGGATATTATTAAAATTTGTAGAAGACATTCCTGAAGAAACTTTACCTATCCACTCACCAAATTCTACCGGCTCAATAACAGGCTTTTCAATATACCAAGCTATTGGGTTTTGTGCATCATTTGTTATCGGTATCGAAATATCAATGGGTTCTGATAAATCGACTTGTATGGTACTGTTGTTGTGATTGATTGTGGTTTTCATAATTTGGTTTTACCGCAAAGGACGCAATGATTAGGCGCAATGGTCGCTATGCTTAGATTAAGAATGTGTGATTTTTTGCCGCAATAGTACAGTTTTATATCGCAGAGATTAAATACAATGATTGTTGTCCCTAAATTAAGAATTTTTTTTTTGCTTGCATTGACGCTGGTGAAAGAGCGTTTCTACAACTAAATTAGAGCTTGTTTGCAATTCTTCTAATCCCATCTTTTATTAAAGCAACATTAAAATTTATCAACAATCCTAATTTGCAATCTGTCAACTTTAGATAAGTTAATAATTGAGCAAAGTGAACATCACTTAAAGCATCTACTGATTTTATTTCTAAAATCAATTTATCTTCAACGATAAGATCAAGCCTATAACCAATGTCCAACTGGACATTTTCATAAACTAAAGGCAATGCTTTTTGCTTAATTACCATCAAACCTTTCTTCCTAAGCTCATAATACAAACACTCTTCATATGCTCTTTCTAGTAAACCTGGACCAAGAGCTCTATGAACTTTGAGAGCGCAATCAAAGACGATTTTTGACAATTCATTTTCATTCATAAGAGAAAACTTTGTGAACTTTGCGCAAAACTTTGTGCCCTTGCGGTAAGTTTGTTTACTCCAAATTTAAGTAAAATAAATCCGATGCAATTCCGTCAGTTAGAAACTTTCCTTTTTTAGTAGGTCTTAAAACATCGTTTTCAACCACTAGCAAGGCATCTTTTAAGAACTTGTCGGCTTGTTTCAATAAATAATCTAAATATATTTGACCAAATTCTGCTTCTATTCGAAGTAGAGAAACACCCCAAATTGTACGCAAACCAGTCATGACATATTCATTATAACGATCTGCTTGCGAAAGAATTTCAACTTCGTTTGGCAATTCACCAACCTCAATTGCTTTTAAATACAAGGGATTATTGGCAATATTCCAAGAGCGAGATACCCCATCGTAGCTGTGTGCCGAGGGACCAATTCCTATGTATTTTTTCCCTAACCAATATGCCGAATTGTTCTTTGAAAAGTGATTCTCTTTTCCAAAATTAGACAATTCGTAATGCAGGAAGCCATTTGCAGTTAACGTATCTACGAGAATCATAAAATGCGCTTGTGCTACTTCGTCATTTGGCTCTGCAATTTTTCCTGTCTGAATTAATTTTTTTAAAGCTGTTTTAGGTTCGACTGTAAGTGCATAGCTTGAGATATGCGGAATCCCAAAAGACAATGCCATATCGATATTTTGTCGCCACTTTTCGTTAGTCATTCCTGGAACACCATAGATTAAATCAATGGAGATGTTGTCAAAATATTGAGTTGCTTCTGTCAAACATCTTTGTGCCTCTTCAGAATTATGTGCGCGATTCATCATCTTCAAATCGTCCTCAAAGAAAGATTGGATTCCTATACTCAATCGGTTTACTTTACTTTTTGAGAGGGCTAAGATTCGTTCTGTAGAAAGATCATCGGGATTTGCTTCAAGTGTAATTTCAGGATTAACTACAACCGTGTAATTGTCGTAAACAGCTTGTATCAAAAAATCAATTTCAGCAGAAGAGAGAACGCTAGGTGTTCCTCCACCAAAATAAATAGTCTCGACCTCTTCATTTGCAGATTCACTTTTGCGTAAGCGAATTTCTTTGGCCAAAGCCGCAACCATTTCCTCTTTCTTTTGCATCGAAGTCGAAAAATGAAAGTCGCAATAATGACAAGCTTGCTTGCAAAAAGGGATGTGTATGTAGATTCCGCTCATTATCTTAGTGTTCAGTTACAGTGGCAGTTTACAGTCTAGAGACCAAAAACTATTTTTTTATTCGAGATTCATTATTTTTCACAAAAGCATCCCAACCAGAATAGCTTTTTTCGCCAATAACTTTTCCTGAATTGAAAAAGTGGCAAACCGCAGCTGCTAATCCATCGGTTGAATCGAGATTTTTTGGTAGTTCTTTTAAGCCCAAAAGCTGTTGGAGCATTTTAGCGACTTGCTCTTTACTGGCATTACCGTTTCCAGTAATGGCCATTTTTATTTTCTTAGGTTCGTATTCAGTAATGGGAATATCTCTCGACAACCCTGCAGCCATAGCGACACCTTGTGCGCGGCCCAACTTTAACATTGACTGCACATTCTTACCAAAAAAAGGCGCTTCAATCGCAATTTCATCAGGATGATGGGTGTCTATCAATTCAATGGTACGCTCAAAAATACGCTTCAGTTTCATGTAGTGATCATCCATTTTATTCAACTGCAATTCGTTCAACTGAATAAATTCCATTTTCTTATTGACTACTTTGATTAGTCCAAAACCCATTATAGTGGTCCCAGGATCAATTCCTAATATGATGCGTTCGTTTGCCAATTTATTATATATTTAATTTATAGCCATTTACAACTTATCCCTAGTAACATCAAGTATCTAGAAATACTTGGACATTGCATTATAAAAACCAGCTAGTGCAATCTGATAGTAATTTGTTTACCCTGAAATTACTAGGCTTCAGTAGAACAAATACTTCAAAAAGTACTTAGCACTACTCATATTCTATTACAATTTCCATTCGATACAAAACTACACAATTCATTGTGGTTGTATGGCTACTTTTAAAGATCAATGCTACTTTTATTTCCTTGATCTTACAAACAATAGTACTACTGCAAGATTATAAGTAAGAACAAAAAACTACAGCACTTCTCTATTTTGTTGTTCCCTCATGAAAAACAATCCAATAACAGTAAGTGCAATCATTCCCGAAAACAAAACACTTACAATCACGCTCCCTATTTCCTCTAATGGCAAACCAAAACTAAAACGTAAAGCAAGGATAACTGCTGCTACAGTAATTACCGCGAACCAATATTGTAAAAGCGTAGTACGAGGCGTAATATTTTCAACTGGAAGTTTGTAGATAAATTGGAATAAAATAGCCAAGCCCACTATGCTACTTATATGTTGCCCTAATTTATAAATAGGAATAGTTAGAAACTGAGTATTAAAGAAAGCTACCCTTTGAACAATAAAGCCATCCCAGTGTGTCATCGAGTCCCAAAATAAATGAGAAAGTGCGCCTATAAAAAAGGAAAAACAAACAATTAAGAAGTTACTTTTTAAGTATGAAAACCAATCGTTATTTTTTAACGTTTGCAGTCTAGCGCTAAAAAATAGCGGAAGATGATTTATTAAGCTATTTTTAATAATACCGTGAAATACACACATGACCAATAAGCCAAGAGGGAGATCGATTAGCAGAACACCTAAAAAACTATGACTGATTTCACTTTGCATTTTCATCCTGAAAAAATATTCAAAATCAGGAGACATCGAACCAACAACTAATGCGGTTGCAGATATTTTTTTATGCTTAAAGAGAGGCAATACAATTGCGGGATGAGAAAAGGTAAACGGCATTACTTATTCTACTTTGATGATTACAGGTAAAATAAATTGTGTTTTAACTGGGATTCCACGTTTTATCGCTGGATTAACTTTAGGAAAATCTACTAAACGTGCATGTAAAATACTGTCAATTTTAATCGTATCATAAGCAACTGAATCCTTGGGAAATTGCGGCTCAAATTTAAGTTTCGAATTTGGAAAAACAGTCACTAACACTTGGATTGTATCTAACTCAGGATACATAATAGATAAAGTATCAACCCTGATTTTCTCTTGAATTAAGGTTGTCATATATTGAAAAAAACATTGCTGACGTTCTGTTTTACTGTCCATTTTATTGCAATCTACAAAAGAAGGGTACTCATCAACTTCATTCCAGTTAATGGACTTCAATTCTTTTTGTAGCAACTCCTTTTCAGAAGGAATTTGCTTGTCATAATACTGACAAGAATTCAATAGCAACGCAATAAGTAGTACCTGATAATATTTCAAAGTGTTATTTTCAATTAGATTCTTTACTAATAAAGAATCATTATTTTTATTTTAAGCTTAAGATAGTAGCCTCTTATATTAAAATTCAACTAGTATAATTGGATAGTAACGCAGCCCTAAAAGCATATTTTAACTTAAAAATGCTATTTTTATGCGTTCTAGAACATAAACTACATTTTAATCCTAAGAAAAACCAATTTACGATTTACTATCTTAATCGGGTATAAAACTACAAAAAATTACGTTATGGATATCTTACTTTTAATCATAGGCTTTCTTTGCATGATAATAGGGATAGCAGGTAGCATATTACCAGTGTTACCTGGAGCAAGTATTAGTTGGCTAGGGCTATTTTTATTACACTTAACAAGCATTATCCCTTTTAATTACTACCTGTTAGGCATAACATTGTTTATTGTACTTGTTGTCACTGTATTAGACTACATCATCCCTTCAAAAGGAATTAAACATTTTGGCGGTAGCAAGTATGGGGTATGGGGAACAAATATTGGTTTGGTTGTAGGTTTCTTTATACCTATCCCACTTGGATTTTTACTTGGAGCTTTCTTTGGTGGATTACTAGGCGAATTAGTATTTAATAAAAGTAGTGCACAGCAAGCATTTAAGGCAGCAACGGGATCGTTAGTTGGTTTCTTAATTTCTACACTCTTTCAATTTGCTGTTTGTCTTGTCTATTTGGGCCTTTTTATAAATCTGTTTTGGACCTATAAAACACAGCTCCTGTAATATAAAGAAACTACCTAAAATACGTTATCAGGCATTATCACAAAAAAAATTCTATCATTTAAAAACCAAATATGACTAACCCACATACACCTTTAATTACTAACGATGCCGTTGTACTAGGAATCTTAATAACGATACTCGGCTTAATATTTATTACTTCCTCTAGTGAAAAAGTCTTTTACAAAAAGTTCTACAGTATCGTGCCCTCTGTTCTACTGTGCTATTTTATTCCTGCACTTTTAAATACCTTTAATATAATCTCAGGCGAATCTTCTAATTTATATACTATTGCCTCTCGTTATTTATTACCTGCCAGTTTAGTACTACTAACCTTGAGTATTAACTTTGTTGCCTTAAAAAGATTAGGAAGCAAAGCCGTAATCATGTTCTTAGCAGGAACGCTAGGAATTATAATCGGTGGACCTTTGGCCTTATACATTGTGGGCAGCTTCTTTCCCGAAGTCGCTTTGTCAAACGGCGAAGAAGTTTGGAAAGGCTTATCAACAATCGCAGGAAGCTGGATTGGAGGCGGCGCAAATCAAACCGCCATGCTAGAAGTGTTTGGCGCAAGCAAAAGTTTATTTGCTCAAATGATAGCCGTAGATGTCTTAGTGGCTAATTTATGGATGGGGTTTTTATTGTATGGTGCACAAAAATCTGAAAAAATAGATATATGGTTAAAAGCAGATAGCGCCCCCATAGCCGAATTAGAGAAAAAACTAGAGGAAGAGCAGGCGGGGAAAAGACAGCCACTCACCACAAATAATATTATGATTGTGCTTATGGTTGCTTTTGGGATAACAGGATTAGGGCACTTTTTAGCAGATATACTGGCTCCCTTTTTTAAAGAAAACTATCCTCAACTAGAAAAATATTCTTTCACTAATGAATTCTTTTGGTTAGTGATCATTACCACTACCGCAGGAGTACTCTTATCATTCACCAAAGTTAGAAAGATAGAAAGTTTTGGAGCATCAAAAATTGGAACCGTATTCTTGTATATTCTTGTTGCAACCATAGGAACACACATGAACTTAGGAGCAATATTCGACAATCCTTTACTATTTTTGGTGGGAATAATATGGATAACAACACACATACTAGTAATGATTATCGTTGCAAAAATTATTAAAGCACCCTTCTTTTATGTAGCTGTAGGAAGCCAAGCCAATATAGGAGGAGCTGCATCTGCACCTATTGTAGCGGCTGCATTTAGTCCCTTCCTAGCACCAGTTGGCGTGCTACTAGCAGTTCTTGGTTATGCCGTAGGAACCTATGGCGCTTATGTTTGCGGACTACTATTGCAACAAGTTTTCAATCTAATTACATCTTAAGTAAAATAAAAAACTACTCTTAACGGCTTACTGTTATCATTATAATGGTGTATCCCTACGGGTCGGGCTATACGTTATATCTTTTATAATAGTGTCGTTTCCTAAAAAGTCAACCACACTATTATAAAAGGATGCCACTGCTATCCCTTACACAAACAAATAGTGCTCTTAACTAAAAATCCTATTCACATTCATGAATAGGATTTTTAATTGGCATACTTAGTAAACTAAAACTTTCCAACTTACTGATCGTCCGGCGCTGCTTACTACTACAATATACACTTCATTTTTTATTCTCATAGAGAATGGATGAATCATCTTTCCTTCTACTTTTTTATTAATCAACATTCTTCCTGAAATATCAAAAATTCTAACATCAGTCAGGTCTTCGATCGAACTTAAATCTACTTTGATATTGATTCCGTCGTAGTAAATAAGTGCAGCTAACGCAACGGTTTCGATTGTAGGTGATGGTGTAACTTCTGGTGTAACGTTCATAGGTGTAAAATGAATTACAAATCTATCAGTCGCGTCTTTAACCGAAGCTTTAAATTCATAGGTTGACTTTATATTTAAATCAACTAGCGTTTTTGTTTTTTTATCCTCTAATATTAAATAAGGAACGTTAGCAGCCTTACTATCAACACTCACCGCATACGTTCCATCTATTCCAGCTTTAAAACTTAATGGAACTGCTGGATTTGCAACCACATCAGTTAGGTATCGTACTGACAAATCTTTATCAGAAACACTAAAATAAGTAGAAGGAGCTGTTGGATTTCTACTAAATAATTTCATAGCTCCAGACTCATTAGTTTTAGCACCAAATTGCAATAAAACCTCATCAAATCCAGCACCGTCTTTTGCTTCAATTTTGACTTTTAAACGATCCTCCTTGTCCGCTTGAACCCTCATCCAGTTGTTTGCACCAGTGTTCACTCGTACAGCATTCCCCATCGTAATGGCTCCCGCTGTGCTGGCGCGAACAAAAAATCCTTGTGTTGGCGCAATATATTGCGTAACACTGTTGGTTCCTGTAGTACCATTAGAGTTAAAAACTCCGTAATTATTGGCGGCTGGATTCCAAATATACATATCATATCCAGCTGCGGCAGTAACTAAGTTTGAACGTATCCAGCCTGTAGCTGCTTTCCAATCGATAGTTGAAGGATATGGATTTCCTATTAAATTAAATCCTTTGACAGTCAAATCAGGGCTGCTATTAGTCAATGGGTAAGTTACATTTCCATTGTTAAGTAATCCCGCAAATTCTTTTGTAGGGTTGACCGCTTGAGTCGAATACAAATACCCTCTACCGGTTACAAAACTAGTTGATGGATGAAGTGAAGGCCACGTTGGCACAACAGTATTATTCAATAAATAAGTCCAGCAAGGCGTTGGCTCATTCCATAAATACAAGTCGTAACCTGTTCCGTTTCCATAAGTTCCCGAAGGAGTCCAACTAGTTCCAGAAATGGTTTGATTAATCACTGGCGAAGCGATAAAATGCCATGCTTCTTTAGCACCACTGATATATCTTTTTACAGTTGCAGGTACATTATTTGAGTTATGAATCAAAGAGGCATTACCAGAACTATTAGATTCTAAAATCAATCCTGCTGTTCCGCCATTATTGGTGATTGTACCTGCCACCGTCAAGGTATTAGAAGCATCTACAATCAGTTTCTTACTACTATTAATCAATAATGTTCCTGAAACCCCTATTTGAGCTGCATTGGTTACTGTCACTCCAACTCCATTGTTAATTGTAAGATTTGTAAAACTTCCAGCAACAGCATTTTGAGCAGCATCAACATTGTAAATAACCGTCCCACCCCATTCTTTGCCTACAGGAATAGGAGATAGACTCTTAACTGCAGGAACAGCTGTGAGTACCGTTCCTGTGTTTGCAATAGAATTACTAACAGACAATATTGAAGAGCCCATATCAAGAATCCCTGAGTTGGTAAAATCACCACTAGCTGTTAAATCTCTTGTCGTAGAGACGGTACCTCCTGTAGTAGAAACCTTCAAATTATTTAGCAATAATGGTGTTGCTGCCCCTCCAATGCTTTGTGAAGCAGTTCCATTCATTTCTAATGTACTGCCTGTTGATGCTGTAAAGGTACCGTTACTAGTAAAATTACCTGCCACCTGATGCGTAAACGCTCCAGTTATGAATGCTGCAGTAGGATTAATTACAAAGTTGCCTTTTATAGCTAATGGATTCATTGCAGTTCCAGTTGCAGTACCCGTAATTGTGAAATATCCATTTATTTTAAGCGCCGTACCTCCTGATGTTGGCAACATGGTTTTGGTACCACTATTGCTAAAAATTAAATTGTGATACCCACCAGTACCTGCAACCAAATTAAGAATCGTTTGATTTGTTCCATTATACTCTACTGTATTTGGAAAAGCTGTTGCATTAAGAGATCCATTATTTGTCATTGCTCCCGCAATTCTTGTAATGGCTCCCGTTTGTGGCGTGAGCATTCCGCCTGAGTTTATCGTTAAATTATTAAAATTAGTCGCTCCTGAAATTGTTGCTGTCGCTCCAGAAAAATATACGGTAGCCGTTCCTGCTGTAAATCCGCCATTATTCACCCAAGCATTTGCATTTCCGGCAACGGTAATATCGTAATCACTTACTACAAGCGTAGCCCCTGAAACGATCTCTAACGTTTTTGCAAAAGCAGGTGATAGTAATGGTAACAAATTGCGGTAAGGTGCTAAATCGCCGTTATTATCCGATGGTAAGCTTGAAGGATTAGGGATTAAAACCGCGTCATCTAGATTTGGCACACCACCACTCCAGTTTCCAGGTAAGCTCCAATCTCCATCATAAGATGCAGATCCATTACCAGTCCAAGTATGCACACTCACATTCGAATAACTTAAACCCCATTGCTTCACATCTAAAGAAGTTGAAGTTGCCAAAAAGTCAATAGCAGGACCAGTTAATTGTAACCAATTATTTGCTACATCATTTGCATTTTGATTTCGTGGAAACGATTTGACGAAATTATTCACTCCTAAATTTGGATCGTAACCGTCCCAAAATACAAGTTTTGTTTCATCTGTTTCTGTGCCGTGCAATTCGCTGTCTAAATAGTGAAGTTTAACAATCATTCTATCGTTTCCGCCCGATTGCGCAAAACTATATGATCTATTAATGGCACTCGATCTCCAAGAAGGCGCTGTACCTAACACAATTTTAGTGCTAACCCAAGTTGGTTTTATATTTCCTGCAACATTTAAAAAATTAATAGTTGTGTATGGATTTCCAAAATCATAGTCTTGTCCGTTATTAAAAACATGCTCTCTACGTACAATTCCGGAAACATCACCCATACCAGAAGTTGCTGCAAGAGCACCCATATTTAAGGTCGCTGTTCCCGCCATGTTTAAAGCTCCTCTAACCGCCGTAGGGTTTGATGTAATTAAATTTAGATTGCCATCTAATGATAAATCAATGCTACTATTTACACCTGCACCATTGTTGATTGCCAAATTCTTAAAATTAGTCAAACCAGTACCTGATATAGTTTGTGTTGCGGCTCCATTTAATAAAATAGTGGTTCCATTAATAGTAGTAAATGACCCATTATTTATAAAATTACCCGCTATTTCATGATCAAATGTTCCTGTATTGAAAAGAGATCCAGCAGCTATTGATATATTTCCAGCAATATCTAAGACATTATTTGCAGTAACGCTAGCCATACCAGAAGTAGTTAAATCTCCTAAAACATTCATAAGCTGGTTAGGCATTGTTTTAACATCTGTACCACTTAAGCTCAAATTATAATAGCCCGCAATTGCACCGTTTGGATAAATTACAGTTTGCGTAGCGCCATTGTAATTTATTGTATTTAAAAATGCCGTTGCATCTAGTATACCATTATTTGATACTATTCCTCCAATACCGATAGTGCTATTTACCTGAGGAGTTAAACTAGCTCCAGTATTAATTATTATATTATTAAAATTAGTAGTACCACTAATTTTTAAATCAAGATCAGTAAAAACTACCGTACTCGTACCTGCATTAAATGTACCACCAGCATTTTGCCACACTACCTCAGCATTTTCATTGTATAAATACAGTTCTGATGCTGGACCAGCATTTAAGATACCCGCATTTTGAATAATCAATTGATGAGACTCAGTCAATGCAGGTAATATTGGGTCATAGGTTGTTGTAGTTGCATTAGGAATGGTCATTCTAGTAAACTTATTAGGATAACTATTCGGAGTCCAGTTAAACGGATTATTCCAATCTGTAGATTGCGAACCATTCCAAGTGATATTTGGATTTTCAGATGACGCCAAAGCGATTTCTGTTTGACCAAACACAGATGGCCTTGCACCTATACTAACATTTATTAAATCAATACTATTATTCGATTCGTCTTTTGAATTGTATCCATACTCCACTATAGTAGGTGTTGGTAATCCTATGGCACCAAAAAATACTAATTGTGATTCATCAGCACCATTAAGTTCTGAATCTAGATAATTTAACTGTACGGTAGCGAAGTTGTTATTTGCTCCCACTTGTGCTAAGTCATAAACCCTTTTAACAGCAGTAGTCTTCCATGTTGGCGCAGTACCAATTTTAGTTTTCACACTTACTTGTGATGCCTTTGTACCTGTTGATCCAAAAATCATCAAAGTTTTACTATTCCCAAAAGTATAGGTCTGGCCCGTTACAAAGGTATGTGCGCGTTTTACAATTCCGGTTACATCTCCCGTCCCAGTATTTACAGCATTAGCAGTTAATGAAAGTGTACTAGTTCCCATATCCAAACTACCTAAAGTAGCTGTTGGGTTATCACTTTGTAAATCTAGAGCAGCATTTACTGTTATATTTTTGGCAGATGTGACCCCAAAACTATTTAAAACCACCAAGTTGTTAAATTCTGTTATGCTTGCTGTACCCGAAATATTCTGTGCAGCGGTTAAGCCATTCAACACAAAGGTACTGGCTGCAGTATTTAGTACACCATTATGTGTGAAGTTTCCACCAACCGTATGCGTATTTGCACCGGCATCAAAAGTAGTATTTGCGCCTATCGATAAATCGCCTACAATAACCATACTATTAGGAGTAGTAACACTTGCAGTCCCTGCCAAAGTTAAATTCCCTAAAATAGATAAATTAATCGCCGGTAAAGTTTTAATACCGCTTCCACTTAAAATTAAATTCGAATAACGATTTGTAGCAGCATAAGGAATCACTACATTTTGATTGGCTCCATTGTACTCTACGGTCGTAACATTTCCATCCCATGCTGGACGCCAAACTCCATTATTGTTCATAGTACCTGCTATACGCATTGTACTTCCAGTTTTCATCAATAAATCAGCATCTGTATCTATAGTTACATTATAAAAACTTGTAGCTCCAGAGATATCTGCAGTATCACTTTTAAACAAAACAGTACTTGTATTTGGATTGAAGACCCCACCTTCATTTACCCAAACATTTGCGCCGTCTATTAACGTCATTTGCGCATTTGCAACAGCATTCAAAATACTATTGTTCTGTAATTTTATTGCTCTAATTGTCGTTGCTATAGGTACAATAGGATCATTTATTGTTGTAGCTGCATCGGGAATAATAATGTTCACAAAATCGGATGGAGCACCATTTGGTGTCCAATTATTCACCGTGGTCCAAGAAGTACTAACCGATCCATTCCAAGTAAGAGTTTCAATCTCATTAGCACTAAATCCTAACTCTAGACTACCAAAAGTAGATGGAAAGAATGCCATATTGATATTAGACAGCTTAACCCAGTTTTCCGTAGTGCTTATGCTCGCTCTACCATGCTCAAATAAAGTCCCTGGCGGATTTCTATAAGAGAAATACACTAATTTACTTTCGTCATTGTTATTAATCTCCGAATCCAAATAGCTTGCTTTGATGGTTGCGGCAGTTGGATTTGTACCAACAGCTCCTGTTTGAATAAGTGAAAAGATTCTTTTTACGCCACTTGTTTTCCATGATGGATTGGCACCAATGGATAATTTAAGACTTACAGACGTGGGTAATGTTCCTGTGTTTTCAAAGAAAACAACCATATTTTTACCGTTAAAACTATAGTCTTTATTTGCCACAAGGCTATTTCTTTGCACAATACCTGTCAAATCACCATCACCTATAGTCACAGCATCAGCACCCATAGTGACAATTTTTGCCCCTGTATCAAGCGTCCCTTTTGTTTCTGATGGATTGGCACTCAGTAAATTCAGAAAACCTGTAATGGTAAGATCACTATTTGAAGTCACCCCCACTTCATTATTAATGGTAAGATTAGGAATCGTATTCGAAACAAATGCTCCACTCGAAATGGTTTGCGTTTCATCACTCTCAAAAATCACTGTCGATCCTGCTGCCGTAGCATCTATTTGTCCGCCATTAGTAAGATACAAATCACCACGAAGGGTCAATACTTTACCATTCACTTTAAATGTGTAAGCCGATTGCCCGTTTACTACACTTCCAACGATGCGATTTTGATCTAAGATACAGTCTCTAACCGGAGAAGCTGCAAAAACAATGGAAGCTTCTTCTAGCGGAACTGAACCAGCAGACCAGTTGCCAGCCGTATTAAAATCTGTGCTTATATTTCCTACCCAACTATTGGTATTGAACTCCCAAGCTCCAATATTTGGTGGAATACCACGAGCTGTTTGAGCATAATCGAGAATGATGCTCGTACCTGCAATACCAGTAGTAGAAGTATTTACTTTATAATCAGCAGCGGTTAATCCTCCTGCATTTGAAAAACCTGGGTTGCTATTGATACTGTTTGCATCCTGACCGCTTACAATTGGCAAGGAAACCACATTGCTTCCGCTATAATATCCTATCACTCCACCGGTACCTGACGCCCAATAGATATTGTAATCTAAGGTCAAATTATTTGAACTGTTATAGTTTAAAAATGCAGCATAATGCGCGTTTGTTCCTGACGTAGTCGATCTAAAATTAGAGAAAATATTATTTCGAATATCTCTAACTGCTCCCGAAGCTGCTTCGTAAAAAGCATACGACTTCTTTGTAATCCCACTACCTAAAGAACCATTGATGTAGACCGTATTAAAATACAAACTTAAATTATTACCGCTTGTTCCGCTGCTAAAGATTCCATAAATGGTAGTCGCTGTATTGCCTCCTAGAGTAACAATATTGTTTGCGAATGTAACTGTTCCTTGTCCCATTCGAATACCATAAATACTCGCAGAAGTTGAACTAGAATTAACGGATAGATTTCGAATAAAATTTCGATTCACCAAATTGGCGCCTGTACTACCAGTAAATACAATACCTGAAATGTAACCTGCTAAACTCGCATTTGTATTTGATAAATTGTAGATCACGGTTTCTGTAACTGTATTTACAGCCGCAGTTCCAGTCATTTCAACACCACTTACCGTTGCTGTGGTTGTTCCTAATGCTGTACTATAAAGATCATGAATACTATTTTTCACTAAAGTTGCCGTTCCAGCAGTGGTATAGACAGCCGCTGTTCTAGATGCTTGCGTACCGGTATAGGCGTTACTTAAATTCACAATTGTATTACTTGTCAAATTATGCGTTCCTGTAGACTGCAAGTATATCCCAATCAAGTTTTGTCCTAGTGTCGCCGTACTAGCTGTAGAAAATGAGGCAATACTATTTGATGTTCCATTACTACCTATAAGATTTTGAGTAATATTAATTGTCCCTGCGACTCCTACTTTTTTATAAATTCCCGCAAAACTATGTGCTGCAGTAGTACTGTTCCCGTACAGTGCAATAGAACCTATATTATTTTTCGAAATAGAAACCGTATTGGCGCTACCAATATATATTCCGTACGAATCTGCAGTAGTATTTGTCGTCAAATTAATAGATCCCGTTCCTGTCGCCGCACCAATTATATTTCCTGTTGTCGTACCAATATTGACAGTCCCTGCATTAACTTCTATCCCGCGCCATGGTGTTGTACTTGAACTCGTATAGTTAAAATTTTGAATCAAATTGGACTGAATCGAACTTGCAGTAATTGCACCAACATTCAAATACATAGCTCTAAAACTATGAGCCGTGTTTGCATTTACAGTCCAAGCGCCACCACCATTTAAGGCTGCTTTACCACCAATATAATTTCCTGAAATCACGAAATTATTTCCGTTCACATCATCAATTAAGATTGCAGTATATACTTTAGTACCCGTTGTTGGTACCATATTATTTGTTTCGTAAAAACTATTATTCGAAATCGTCCAATCTGATGAATTGGAACTTAAATTGATTCCGTTTGAAGAACTATTATTATTCACAAAATCAAAAATAGTATTGTTACGGATCGTGTTTGTACTGTTCTCTCTGCCTACAGTTCCCTGAGAATAAATTGCGTTTATAGCTCTATTTCCTGTGGCATTTGTTATTGCATTGTATTCTAGAATAGTAGAATCATTACCGTTTCCTGTGGTTGAAGTACCAAATTCAACTATTCCGTTTGTAGCACTGCTGGAAGATCCGCTAATATTCAAGTATTTTAAGGCATTCAATTCTGCTGAATTACTCAATCGAACCGTCGCTGTACCTACTGTACTTGAAGTGCTATTGTTTGTAATACTCATACTTTTTGTTGTACCAGTTTGGTTTACACGCCCATCGATAGTTACATTGTCCGCTCCGTTAAGATGTAAAAGTGGCGCTCCAGCAAGATCTCCAGAAATATATACTCCTGCTTTTGTTGGAAACATTTTTAACGAAGTCCATGTTCCTTGATTCAAGGTAGCGGTAACGTCTTCGGTAGTACTACCAATAAGCGTTACAGTTATATCTTTACCCGTTTGATCAAAGCTATTTATTGCTGTAAATGCTCCAGAAACTTTACTGTAACTTCCGTTACTTAAAGGATTGGAATTTGAGACAATAACATTAGGTAATTTTCCGTCAAATTCATCGGCACCTATGTCTGGTGCAGAACCCGCACCATTAGTTTGAACCGCATAACCCGTATTACCTGCTCTAATTTGCCCTTCAAAATCGGTTGTGATTCCAGCAATATTTACCGCTCCACTTTCGATAAAAGTAATATCGTTATTCAGAATTTTCAAAAAGTCAACGCTAGATCCTGTCGTGCTTATAAACTGTGGATTTTCAGAAACCGAAAGTTGGTCGCGAGGCGCTATTGTTCCAGCTGTAAAAATTCCCGCTTTGTAGGCTGTTATATCTTGAGCCGAATTGGTTCCATTAGCATAAATCAAATTAGCAGCGCTAGGAACTCCTGCATAAAATAAATTATTATTTGACAATGAACTATAATTATTCAGCATTGAGGAGGTTCCTGAACTCTGTCTAAAAGCAACATTAAACCCAGTACCATTGGCTGTAGAAAGATTTACAATAATATTGTTTCTTAAGTTTAAGGCAGCGGTGCTTGAAGTTGTATTAGCTGCGTGAAAAATCCCTGAAGACCCAAAATTTGTTCCCGTCGAGCTAGCATTTAGATAAATACTATTAAAATATATATTGCTTATCGATCGTACACCCGTATTGGTCATACTAATTCCTCGTACATTATCAACCGCATTTGCTGCCGTTGCATTTATCGCTCCAATTCGGTTGTTATAAATGGTTGCAACTTGATCCTTTGTACCTCCCGAAACCAATATTCCATTTACAGTTCCCGTTGAAATACTAGACGATGATGACGATATATCATAAATTTTATTTTGGTAAATCGCAGTATTAGAACCGCCTGTAACTCCAATTCCACTAACAGTTCCCGAGATGATACTATTAGATTGAAGACCATAAATAGTATTCTGGTAAATACTTTTCACCGTTCCACTAGTTATGGCGATACCATTTACAATAGCAGATGTAGTTAAATTAGAAATAAGGGAATTGATCGTGTTAGAATAAATTTTATCATTTCCGGCTCCAGTTATAATTCCGTTGATAGATCCTAAACTATTAATATTTCGAATAGTATTGTTTGTGGTCGCGTTGGCGGTACTGGTAATATTAACGTTCATTCCAGTAATCGCACCTGTTCCTCCGTTCCAGTTTTCAAAAGTATTTCCAGATAGTGTCTTAGTTACCGAAGCTGTACCCGCATCGGTGTTTATCCAACCCAAAATCGTAGCCGATCCATTAACAGTAATATTCGAAAAATTATTATTGTTATTATTTACAAGCACATTACTATTATTAGTTGCTGCTGTGCTAGTAAACAAAGTCATTGCTCCACTAGCGGCAGCACGTGTAAATGAGGTAACAATACTGTTATTATTTACATTTTGGATTCCGTTTGCAGGCATTATTACATTGTTTGCAATAAACGTAATGGCTCCAGTAGTGTTTACATTTAATGCTGTAAAGGTATTTCCGCTAATTGTTTGAGACAACGTAGTTGCTGAGTTGGCTATATAAGTATTGGCGTTTGTACCCGCAACTGCATAGGTTATACCTGTAAGGTCATTGTTTTGAATTGACAGCGCACAGTTTGCAGATCCACCACTATTACTTATCCCTGTTAAAAGAGCTGAATTAGTAGCAGCGTAAGTTACCAAACCACCCGAAGTATTTCCTAATTGATTATTTTCAATAGTGATTTGTGATAACACTGCTCCACTATTCGCAATAGCTGTAATAGCACCAGTAGCTACCGATTTTGTGAAATTTCTAATTTTGTTTCCTGTGATTGCCACCGTTGTAGCGACAGCAGTATTTGAGATACCTCCCAATACTGAAATACCTGTATTGGTTGCTGCAATAATAGAATTATTGGTGATTGATACCGCTCCAGAAGCTCCACTATTTAAAATACCGTATAAAACAGAGGCTGCTGTACCATACGAACTAACATTTTGAATCGTATTACCGCTAATAGTGATACCTCCTGTAGCCAAATTATAAATCCCATTCAATACACAAACTCCTGTTGTGGTTGTTCCTAAAGTTCCTATCGCGATTGAATTTGGAGTACTTGCACTTCCAATAGTATTATCCGCTACCGTAAATTGTCCACCTCCAACAGTATTGATACCGTGAAAAGTATACCCGATACCTATAGCTCCAGTTGTACTAATAGAACCAATAGTATTATTTTTAATATTCACCGTACTCGTTGAGGTACAATAAATACCTGACAGATAGTTTCCCGTAATACTAGACGTTACTGCGATGGAACCATTTCCTGTAGTCGCACCAATTGTATTTCCGGTTGTAGTACCTATATCTAGTTTTCCTCCTAATACTGATATTCCCGTAAAAATTCCGGGAGCTGCAGTAATGGCTGTAGTAACAGTGTTCGATAAATTAATTCCAGCAATTTTGTTTCCTTGAACACTAGAAGTGGATAGCGTTCCAACATTCATTTCGATACCAAAAAAACGATTACCTACTGCACCGGTGTAGGTGGTGGTTCCTGTAGCTGTCGCAGTAGCATATCCTATAGTATTATTTAGTATCGAATAATCTACTCCCAAAGCAGTTATGATATTAATTCCTCTATGAATACTTCCAGTTGTTGCAGTTCGAGTAGCCGTTTGAAAAAGTTTGTTTCCCGAAATAGTCCAAGCTGAGCTAAATGCTGCTAGATAAATTCCGTTTGAAGCGGATGCTGCGTTGAAATAATCCTGAATAGTATTATTGCTAATGGTAATGTCACTGTTATCAATCAATACCGAACTACCCGAAGAATAAATAGCATTAGTAGGCAAATTGGTTCCAACTGCTTTAATAACATTCCCTGTAATCGCATTACTAACATTACCCAACGTCGCAGCTGTGGAGAAAAATACCGTTCCAGAAGACGTCAAAGTCGACGCTCCTTCGATGGTACAATTTCGAACTATATTATTGGTCGCATCATTTATAAAACGAATCGTACTTGTACCTGCAGTATTAGCCGTACTTGCATTTGAAATAGTCAATGAGTTTCCAGCTGTTTTCAAACCATCAATAACAACATAATCGGCACCATTAAAGTTTAGTAAAGCTCCACCAGCAACCGTTCCAGAGATTGTTCTAGCAGCGCCTCCACTTGGTGAGATGGTCAGTGTATTAAAATCGGTACAGCCATAATTCAGTTGATTTAATGAAATCGTTCCTGGCTCTGTAATATCACTTATAATATTTGCGGTCAAATTTCCCGCAAGTCCCTTAGTATTTAGCTCAGCAAACAAACCTCCCGTACCTGTTAGCGTTGGATAAGCTCCGCCGCTACCTACCGTTACTGTTCCATTAAGTCCAGCCAAAATTGTAAAACTATTAATGGTACCGCCAATAGGGAAAGCCGCCGAAGTCAAAGCAACACTTGCAGGAGCATTAGCGTACACACCCGTATTGATACCCACATAAGGGGAAGGCGTAACAACATCTTGAGCAGTAACAAAATACTGAATTACATCTCCAGTGGTAACGCCACCGAAAATTAAATTATAATTAATCGAAAAACTAAACGGACTTGAAGTACTCGTTGTTTCGATGTATTTCCAGCCATCCGTAGTACTCGTATTTGTAGTAGGTAAAACGTTGCTATTTGTCGACTTCTTAAAATAAATTCTAGGTCGTGTACCAGCAGTAACATTGACTCCTGTAGCATCAGTGATGGTCGCCGAGATTGTTTTATTACTCAAACAGCTATTATTGGCTAAAGCAGTATAGGTAATCGAAGGAGGAGAAGCATCAATAGCTACATAATTATTTTCATAAGCACCCATATCTGGCGCTGAGGTACTCGCTCCTGCATATCCAGGATTTCCTTGACGAACAACTCCTAAATAATCAACTTCATAATCAGCGATATTTACCGCTCCACTTTCTATTTGTGTCGGGATAGTTGTATTTACTTTCAAGAAATTGGCGTTAGAACCTGCTGTGCTAATAAAATTCAAATTTTCACTAACCGATACTTGATCCCTTGGCGCAATAGTTCCTGCCGTAAAAATTCCGCTTTTATATTGCGAAAAAGTTTGTGCTATACTCGTACCGTCACTATAAATTAAGTTAGTTGTTCCCGGACTTCCTGCATAAAACAAATTGTTTTTGGAGGTGGTTGCATAATTACTTAATGCACTAGAAGTTCCTACACTGCGTCTAAAGGCAACCGTTGTTCCAGTTCCTTTGGGTGTAGAAACATTGATGATAATATTATTTCGAAGATTTAAAGCAGCTGTTGTAGCCGTTGCATTTGCTGTATGATAAATACCCGTGGATCCAAAGTTGGTACCACTGGAAGCCGCCGCGTTTAAATAAACTGTATTGTAGTAAGCATTAGTCATCGAAGATGCGCCAGTAGTGATAAAACCCAAACCACGAATTAAGTCGGTTCCACTAGCTGCACTTACTTTTAAATCACCAATAATATTGTTAGTAACATTCGTTATTAATGAAGCAGTAGTACCCGAAACCTGAATACCGTATACTATTCCAGTTGTAACTGCAACACTTGATGATGAAATGTCATAGATTTTATTTCGATCTACATTGACGGCCGATCCACCAGTTACCCAAATTCCTGAAATTGTACCAGTAGTATTGGCATTCGCAGACAAACTAAATATTTTATTTTCATAAAGGTTTACTGTTGTTCCCCCAGAGACTAAAATACCACGAACAGAACCAGTTGTGAGTGTGTTTCCAATAAGATTTGATATGGTATTTTGATAAATACTTTTTGCAGTTCCAGCTGTAACATTTATACCCGAAACTATTGACGTTGCGCCGCCACTCGTTGAGTTCAGGTTGTTAATCGTATTTAAATAAATTTTGTCGTTTCCTGCAGAAGTAATTCCATATATTATCTGACTGCTGCTTATGTTTTGGATTGAATTAGCATATACTTTATTCGTTTCACTAACAATATTTACGTTTAGGGCTGTAACTCCTCCAGAACCAGCTGTCCAATTTTCAAATTTATTGTTATAAATAGTTTTGTCTACATTTCCCGTACCTGCATCGTTATTTACCCAGCCCAGTATAGTAGATGCACCACTTACAGTAATATTAGAAAAATTATTATTATTATTAGTAACAACTACTCCTGTATTGTTGGTTGTAGCACCACTTGTAAACAACGTTAATGCTCCAGAAGTAGCAGCTGCATTTCTAACAAAACCCGTTACAATACTATTGTTATCAATATTCTGAACTCCATTTGCTGGCATGACTACACTATTGGAAAGGAATGTAATTGTTCCAGTGGTATTTACATTCAAATTAGTAAAAGTGTTATTGCTAATGTTTTGTTTTAGTGTTGTTGCACCGTTGCTAATATACGTATGCGTATTTGATCCTGACCCACCGGTGTAATCAATACCTCTTATATCATTATTTTGAATCGAAAGCTCACAACTAGCTGCACCACCCGAGTTATTAATCCCGAATAATGCAACTGTATTAGCAGCAGAATAGGTCATTAAACCACCACTAGTATTCCCTAGTTGATTCCCATTTATATTAATGTTCGTCAGAACAGCTGCAACATTCCCTATTGCTGTAAAATAACCTCCAGTAGCAGTTCTTAACTGATTCCTAATGATATTGTTGTTAATATTTAAAGTAGAAACTACAGCCGAATTATAAATGGGATAATATGTAATAGTAGTACTTGAATTTGTACCCGTGTTGGTTCCCGAAATAATAGAGTTCGTATTAATATCTACCGTACTTGATCCCGCAGTATTAATAATTCCATAGTACCCTGAAGTACTCGTTCCATAAACAGTAGTATTTTGAATCGTATTGTTAGTTATCGAAATTAAACCTGACCCACTATTAAATATTCCTCTAAAAGTACAAACTACCGCCAATGTTGATGCATCACCAACAGTTATAGAATTAGATGTAGTTTTACTTCCAATTGTATTATCTGTAATAGCAAAATTCCCACCGATACCTGCTGTATAGATTCCGTTAAACGTATACCCAATTGCGGTACCTCCGTTTGTACTGATAGCGCCAATAGTATTGTTACTGATTCCAACAGTCCCTACAGACGACACATAAATTCCGTTTATTAATCCTGCAGAGGCTGTAGATGAAACCTGAATAGCATCAATACCGGTCGTGGCTCCGATGGTATTTCCAGCCGCAGTACCAATATTCACATTACCTGCCAATACAGCTATACCTGAAAAAATACCAGCATTGGTAGCTGTACCTATTGCTGTAGAAAAATTAATATTACTAATCGTATTTCCTTGCACGTTAGATGCTGTGGTAGTTCCCACTGACATCTCGATACCTCTAAATAAGGTTGTTTGACCTGTATACGTGGTCGTACCTGTAGCAGTTGCGCTACTGTACCCAATAACATTATTATTTACAGTATAATTCACTCCCGAAGCAGTAAGAATATTAATAGCACGATGAGTTAATCCTGCAGCTGTAGTAGTTCGAGTGGCCGTTTGATAAAATTTATTGTTCGAAATAGTCCAAGCTGAACTGTTTGCTGCCAAGTAAATTCCGTTTGAAGAAGCAGTAGCACTAAAATAATTATAGATCGTACTGTTACTTACAGTGTTTGAACTATTATCCGCACTTACAGAAGACCCAGATGAATATATGGCATTGGTTGGAGTTGTTGCTCCATCTCGAATATCACAAAACTCAATAGTATTATTATCATTTCCTACAACATCTCCTAGTCCAAAAACGATCAATCCACTTGCAGCAGATGCAGTTGTACCTTGAATAGTGCAATATCTTACTGTATTTGCTGTTGCATCAGTAATAAATTGAATAACACTTCCAGCTGTATTCGTGTTGGATAAGGTTAAACTTGTACTTCCTAACTGGTTAACACGACCATCAAAAATTACATTATCAGCTCCATTCAAATTGATTAATTGACCGGAAACATTTCCTTCGATTTTTAAATTTGGTGCCGTAGGATATACCAATAATGAAGAGTATAAAGAAGCTCCATTTCCAGAATTATTCAGCGTAGCCGTAGCGATTTCTGTCGTGTTTCCTCTTAATTTAATGGTGATATCACCTTGATGTGTTCCATCATTAATTTTATCGAAAGCTTCTTTCACTGTCGAATAACATCCGAAAATAGTTCCTGCACTTGCCGCAACTTCGACATTACCAGTACTAACGGTAGCTGTTACCTGGGTCCTTGTAGCAGTCGTACAACTTGTATTTGTAGCATCCACCCAGTAAGATGTTGTCGTTGACAATACGGGAGTTGTAAAACTCGTACCCGTTGCTAAAGATGTTCCTCCTGTTGCCGCTGCATACCAATTAATGGTTCCAGCCGAAGCAGTTGCTTTCAAAACTACACTACCTATCCCACAACTTGAAGCACTCGTTACTTGTGTAATAGTAGGAATAGGATTTACCGTAAGCGTGGCTGTTGCTGTTGCTCCGGTAACATTGGCTTCATTAGTGAATTTTATTCGATAGCGGTTACCCGTCATAGTAGCGGTTACAGCCGTAAGCGTTAACGTGACTGATGATCCACTTGCTACCGTACCTGATTGACCAGAAATATTGCTGTAGGTACTACCATTATTGGTGCTTACTTGCCATTGATAACTTACCGTGGTAGTTGCTGTTGTAGTTGGAGTAGTTGCTATAATAGCAGTTGTTGCAGTAGCAGAAAAAGTTGCAGTTTGCGCTTCACAAACCGTTTTGTTTACAGGAGCAGTCGTCACATTGACTTTTATTCCTTGTAAGTAGGTACTATTACCCCCAGCAGTCGTTAATGGGGTTGCATAATTGGCACTTAATACCCTACCCAACGCATCTACTTGTGGCGAACCTGTTATCCCACCATAAGTTCCATCGTTATTGGTGTCGACCACCGCACCGTAGGCTTCATTAGCATCAAAACTACCATCATTATCACTATCAGTATCCAAGTAGTTCGGAATTCCGTCATTATCATTATCACAACCTAATACAATTTTACTGATATCACTAGCGGATAAAACTGAAGGATAATGCACTAAATCATCAATTAATCCTCCATAATAATTCGCCGAAGAAGCACCAAAAGCACCTCCATTGGAATAACCTATATGTTGTACATCAGAATGTCCAGCCAATTCTCCAAAACCAGTTGCCAAAGTTGTTGATGCCACCCCATCAAGATATAAAATCACATTTCCGTTGCTATACGTAATAACTATATGATGCCACAAGCCATCACCTGGATAGGTAAAAGTAGCCGTATTCAATTGAACATTTGATTCTCGAACTGCCGCTTCTAATGTCGCACCGTTTAAGCGAACAGCAATTCCATTAGTTGTTCCTCCTTCTTCAAAAATAGTTTGAATTCCGGTAAGGGAGCTTGGTTTAATCCAAATAGAATAAGAAAAGTTAGTTATGGCTTGGTTTAAAAAAGTACCGTTACTGTACTGCAGATAATTAGAAGTCCCATTGAACGAAGCCGAATGTGTACCCTTTTTACTATCGGTAGAAAAGGAAACACTGCTTCCTGATTGTGCGTTATAACTATTCCCGGACAAATCATTAGTAGTATTATCTAGCGACCAGTAGCCATCATAACCTGCTTTTGGCAAACAATTATTTTCAATGGCATTTAATATTCCGTCGTTGTCAGCATCTAGATCAAAAATATCCCCTACTCCATCACCATCTTTGTCGTTTGGAATCGTTACAAAAACATCAATACTACCCGTTTGGGAACACACATTAGACAATTTTTCGGTAAGCGTGTAGTTGTAGCTTGTGTTGGTTGTAGGATTTACAGCAATGATTGGGGTATTTGCTCCTCCCGGACTCCAAACTATTGTAGGATTCAAAGGAACATCATCATCATAGGTTGGACTGCCAGATAGCGCACCATCTTCAGCACTAGCTGTACTAGCCAAATCCAAAACTGAATTATCAAAGTTGATATACACATCCAAGTCTGAATCTACCACGGGAGCGTTGAGTACGTGATCTTTTTCAATAATCACCTCTGATTGTAACAGTGAACGATTCCAAAGTTTGAAACCATCTATTCTCCCATTAAAATAATTATTAGCGCTAGTAGAATTGTTAGCAAATCGAATATTAGAGTTTGAGCCTATGGCCACCTGTCCAGAATGTCCACTTAAACCGTTACTAGCTTTTGTTCCTTCATTGAATGCACCAATAAGTGTTCCATTCAAATAACCCTTAAAATGAAAACCATCTGTTGCATTTTGATCGAATACAAAAGCAACATGATACCACTGTCCAGTAACTATATTTGCATTGGGAGCGTTCCAAGCGGTACCACCTTCCCACGGCAAACAATATACTTTACCTCCTTCAATATACATTGAAAAACCATTTGTACCACCACCTTCATTGTACAATACTTGACGTGTAGTCACATCGTTGGCTTTAAACCATAACATAACGGTACGGTAATCTGTACTTCCTAAATTAATCAAATTAGAATTGGAGATTCCTACATAGTCCGATGTTCCGTTTAATTTAATTGATTTGTTGGCAAAAGTAAGTCCGATATTAGTCGTTTGTCCCGAAACAATTGTTGGGTTTGCGGTAGGCGTAAAAGCCGCTTTTTGGTCTATATAAATCCTTTTCGAAACAACCCCTTGAGAAACACCACTTATAAATCCTTCAAAGGTGATGGTTCCTCTATTTCCATACCCCCATGTCACCTCTATTGTTGGCGTAGTACTACTAGAGGGAGTACCTCCTATAACCGTCCATTTATACGTATCGTAGGTAGTAGCATAGCTATAAGTTACTACTTCATTTTGACACACTATATTTTGTGTTGGAGCAATTTGCGCCAGCATGTAATATGAGCTTAAAAATAAGGTTAATAGGTAAAGTAATTTTGTTTTCAAAATCTTTATATTTTTGGGAATAAAAAATCATTTTAAAATAAACATTTGATACATAAAGAGTATTAGTTTTTAGGCAAGCTATATCTAATACCCTCTCTATACTTCACAATAAAAGCATCTTGGATCCCTTTACTTGTTATTTTGAACTTCATTTTTTTTGCCTCGTTAAATGTTTTAAATTTCCCTGATGTATATCTAATTAAGTCGCCTTCTATTAATTCATAATAGACAGGTTGAAAGTCGTCAAGACGGCTAGAAGGAACGTAATTTTTAAAAGCCCCTATTTGCACGCTAAAAAAATCTTCTTTAATATCAAAAATCCTTTCGAATGAGATATTCTTTTTTGTACTCACTTGCGTCACTTCAGTAGTAACATTATTGGTAACTATATCTGCTTTACGATCAATTGATACCGCATTAGAAACGCTTTTTCCATTTTGATATTCAACTATTACAGTTGATAGAACACCTCTAAATGCTAATATATTTTTTGCAATAATAGCTCTCTCTTTCGAATCAAAAACCCCATAAAAGTACTGCACGCTACCATCTGGTAAATCCTCATAAAAGACAGTATCAAGATTTTCTAATTTTTTAGGCAGATTATGATCTTTATAAACGCCGACCTTTATAGTATAAAAAACTTTTTCAACTGAAGCAATTTGTTCAAAAGGTTCCGCTATTTTACTATCCAATAAATTTTCAGTTGTTGCTTTGCTGTTATTTTTGGCTACAGCCGAAGTTACTTTTTCACTTGACGGTCTAGCAGAAATATAAAAATTCAAACCCTCTACAACACTTCCATCTTCAGATACCTCAATACTAACTTCGTGCAAGCTAGGGCTAGATATATATTCTAAATTATCCAATTGTTTAGCATCTGCTCGAACGGTGTACTTTCCGGGTTTCAGCCCTAAATAATTGAAATAACCATCTGACTCACTCAATACTTCGGCAACTTTCTTACCTACAGAATTATATATCTGCACAGAAATTCGACCTAATCCTTTTGACTGGTTGCCTGTATTCAAAAAAACAGTACCATCTAATTCGCCCATTACTACGATGGGTACCTCTACCTTCTTATACTGATTTGGATCTACTAAAACTTGGTAGCTGTGATTGCTAAATTTCCATGAAATATTTTCAAGTTCAGCATCTGAAAACCCTATGTTGTATTTTACAAAGGCATTTAAATCAGAAATTCTTACAATAGAATCCTTTTCACTGATTACCGCTTTACCTCCAGATACTTTAACTTTACTTAATAAAACTATTTTTTCCCCAGTATCGCGTCTTCCATTTTGATTAAGATCTAAGAAAGGGTATATTAAAATCCCTCCTTTACCAAGCGCTGAATTATTACCTTTATTCACATAACCATTATCACCCCCAAAAGTCAAACTTCCTTGAACACCTTGAGCTAAATTCAAGTTTTTATTAGCATAAGTAGCAGATAAATTTGTACGAGCATAAGGCAGATCATATTTAAAATTAAAAAATAAATTATCTGTTGAGAACTGTACATTGCGTTCGTAAGAAGCAGAAAAAGACATCTTTGCCAACCTTTTTTCAAGATCTGCACGGAAACGAATTATATTCGCATCACTCACATTATACTGAAATGACGGACGAATGGTTAATCCATTTCTCAAGCGATGTGAAAAAACAACTGTTGTGCTTATGAATGGATCTTTATCAGTAATCCAGTTTGAGGATAGTGAAACATTCGAAGAATAGTTTCTATAACGACCTGAAAAAACAGCATTAAATTGATTAAAATTAAATGTATCGTAGCCATATTGCATAAAGTTAAACTGTGTACTACCTGAAAATTTAGATGCTTTAAATGGTAATGTTAGTTGTACTTTAAGCTCTTCGTTAGTTATATTTAAAGTAGCTTTTTGACCTTCGACATAATTAATATAATCTACCTCTAAAAATGTACTTTGTCCAAAATAATAATTTAATAAACCACCATAGCTAACACCATTTGCATATTTCATTTTTAGAACCATTTTGTTAAAGGGCTGAAAAGCCACGTTAGCAAACGGAATAGCTGGATGATCAACTAGGGTAGATAAATATTCTACACCACCTCCTACAGTTAATGACTTGGTTACACCATAATTGAATTCTCCACGACTAAACTGACTTCCTCGATCATCTTCTAATACACCTGCTGTTACATTGTATTCAATAACATTTTTCGGCATGAAGGTATATGGAGTGTTCATAGTTCGCTCTTCTACGCGCTCTTCTCCTAATAATCCATAGAATTTAAGTTTTAACGTAGTATAACCATATATAATAGGCACTTCAAAAACGTACAATCCAGAAGCATCAGATGCAGTATAATTGACAAGTACATCATTTAAGTATAGCTCTACCGTCCAGTTAGGTTCCGTATAATCTCTAATAATATAGGAGCCTTTTGCCTTTCTAATTGTATTAGGTGAGTTAGTAAAAGCGGCTCCAACTAACGGCGCTCCTAAAAACGAAATACTTTGGGATGGAATTTTACCCGCTTGTGCTTGCTTTATGTACTTGCTATCATTATCAACCCAACGCCAATTATAATACAATTGTCTGCGATCAAACTTTACTTGATCGTAATATGCGAAACCTACTTTGGCTTCACCATATAACAATTCGGTCCCTAAACCAAGTGCATAGTTATTGAATGATTTTTGCCCAGCTATTTGACTCAAATTAACTGCCCAATCTACTGCTAAACCATTAATTAAATGATAATTCCTGCCGATGATGGTATCTGATTTGACTTCATTTTGCGATTGCAATGAAGAAACATTCTGCCTAATCTTGTCTAATCTAGCCTTTTTTACTAAGGGTAGCTCAAAATTAGCATCCATTACAATAGATAATGAGCGGTAATTGAATATCATATTAAAGCCAAACGCTTCATTAAGTACTGTAGATTCAACAAATATTGCAGCTGACTCCTTAGTGAATCCATTTGGTGAGCGTATTATATTTTCATCAACCGTTATCTGTTTTTCCTTAAAGTCAATCGTATACTGTCGCTTTTCGTTTTCTATAAAACCAGTAAAATTATCATCAGTTCTAATACACAAAATTCCTAATTTATTGAACAAATCATTGACATCAATATAAACTCTATTTCTATCAGTGATAAGAACATCAGCCTCTATCTTACCGTAACCTTTGATGAAAATCTCTACTGGAATTTCGTCAATTGAAAGTATGGGATCTAATTTTATAATTTTATTTATTGGAGTCTCTGCAGCTTGACCAACAGAAAAAATCATAAGATGAAAAAACAACACTAGCCCCATGCCTATTTTTTTGGCACGTTTCTTTATTAGAATATGGGAAGTATATGTTTTTGTTGATCTCATTATTGCTGGGTAAAAGTCATAGGAAAAGTTCCAATATAAACCCCTTGTACTGCATTAGCCGGCACAATAAGAGTACCTCCTGCTCTAAGTATTGTTGTAAAAGTGCAGTTAGTATCTACTGCAAACGAACTACCATTAGTCAATATGTCCCCCAATCCATCTCTCTTTGCTTCACCAATTACTAATTCTAACTGGCCACCGTTACTTCCATTAATATTTACAGAATAAACATTACTTAGGGTCACAGTTCTTCCTTGACAAAGCTTAATTTCAAAGATAGCTGGAGTTACAGAGCTACTATTAACAGATATAACGCCACCAGTTGTACTTACGTTTCCTTGAAAGTCAACTTTAATCGATCCTGCACCCGTGACATAAAAGGTGCCAAAATCAATAGGTTGAGTAGGGACTACTGTTATTTCTCGTTGCGGCAAACCAGGCTGTGCATATGAGACCGTAATAAAAAGAAAAAACATCGCTAGTAATAGCGAATGAAGTATTCTGTTTATATTCCTTTTTATATGCATCATTAATCATTCTAGTTTACTGTGCCGCAAGTAAAATACTTTAAGCGAGATGGCGTTATAAGTTTAAGCCAGCTTCTGCAAGAATTCTTTTGCTTTCATTTTCGGTAAATACAACTTTAAATGATCCTCCTACGAAGTTCACATTATTTGGTGCATTTAATTTAATACTCATATTACGTGTGGTCCCTGGAAGATAAAGTCCAATACCTTTAACTGTACCTACTTCGTATAGCTTACCGTTTGGGGTTATGTAAGTAATTACAAAATCACCATAAGCAGACATATTACCAGTCCTATTTAATTTAAAAGCAAGGGAATTCTCTTGGTCTTTACTTTTCGAATACGAAATATCCGAAATAGATAGTGCTGTTATGTCTTCTCCTTTCCGAATTAAGCAAGCAATAGAAATACCAAAAACAGCTTCAATTTTAACAGAGACAAGCGACTCTTTAGCTTTGTTTACTGATCCCAATGCGCTTTTTTCTTCTTCAGCTCTAAAATATAAGTGCGAACGGTATTCCCCATCTGAAATAGTATCAGTGTTGTATAGTTGTACTTTAAGAATTTGTGATTCATTAGGACCTAATTTCACTATACGAGGGTAAAGACGTACGTACGGCGAAGCAAAACGCAACCCTGGTTCTTCCACTTGGATGGATTCCAATGCTCCTTGTTCTGTCATCTTGTATTCTAGAAAAGAAATATTGTATACCGCACTGTCTTTTCCTGTATTAGAAAGTACTAATTTTTCTATCTTTTTTTTGCCATCAAACACGATACGTTTAGGGTTTATTACTAAGTTTCCCTGAGCTAACAATGAATGTCCAAAAAAGAGACAAAAAATCAATAAAAAAGCGGTCCGCAAAAGTTGCGGAGATAAAGATAGAAACTTGATTTCTGTATTCATTCCAATTACAATTTACAAACTGATTACATTAAAGCAAGAAAAACCCAAATACACAACGCATTGTGTTATTTGGGTTATAGCTTAACAAAAAGGATTTTTAATTGTAGTTAACAGTAACCTTCAAGTCAGCTGTATTTGTATATACTCCTGCAAGTTGAGCTCCCACTAAATTTAATGTTCCACCTACGAATATATCTTGGGTACCTGCCGCCAGTGTTCCACTAGTACCAACACTGTTATTAATATCTGTAACCACCATTACAGTACTGTTGTCCGTGTGCTTTAGAGTAATAGTACCTGGCATACTAATAGAATAACCATAATCAGCCATACCTGTAACTGTAAATTTTGCGGAAGTAATTGTTCCTGGAGTAGCAGCAGAAAATGAAGCTCCTCCAGTTGCTGACCTTATATCTTCAGTAGTTAATTTAACTGTACCATTATTCCCATTTGTCGAAATATCACCAAAGTTCATATCTACAACTTTAGTAATGGCAATAGGTGTAATAATAGTAGCAGTTGCAGTGGCTGCACCGCTAACTACTGTTTGAGCATAAGCACTACTTGAAAAAGCAGCGAAGGCTAAAATCGCGAATAAAGTAATTTTTTTCATAATACCTTTGAGGTTAAATGGTTGTTTGGGATAAATTTTGTAAAATAATTTAATTATTTACTCAAAGATTACATATAACATTTTTAAAATAAAAATATACAATAAAAAATAGCACGTTTCATCGACGAAATACATAAAATAATATTTAATTAAGGTTTACTCTTACATATATGAATTTAAATTTAATATTTTTAATATAACTTTAACAATTAAATTATAAATAATATTTATGCATAAATTATATAGAAAAAATAGATTGTTATGGGGTTCATACCTAAAATTTGTAGCACCAATATAATTTTAAAACTGCTTACAATGTGAGGCATACACATAAAAAATTTAAATTCTCACACTTAAATTTTTAAGTAATGTTATATTTAACTAGTACTTCTACTGCAATTAATATCAGTTATAAATGAATTAAATAAAAAAATAAATCAGTAGAATAAACATAAGGAGATTAGCTCTAGAAATTAACATGCTAAGATTTAAAAAAAGTTACTACCTAACTTCATTTAGATAGTCAAGAAATCTAATTTAGTCTCATCGTTAATAAGAAATTTGAAGAGTATTAAAATTAAAACCCACATTATGACAAGAGAAAAAAGCAAACTAAAAGGTAGTAAACGTACCATTAAGACGGAGAGGATTAACAAATACTTCTATACCAACTGATTTATTTTGGAAAATAACCACTTTCAGTCGGCTGTAATAAGCATGCAAATGGGGGAATACACTCCAATTTAAGAAACCAAAATCATAATTAGCACAATTTTCTTGAACTCATAACCAAAAATAAACTTATAGCAGTACTACAAACGCCATACTTCACTATAAAAGACGACATTATAGCAACTAAGAATCTATGTGAATTTTCAATTTAAAATATGTTTTTTACACTAGACCAATATATATATTAAAAATAAAAAGGTATTTCGATCAAGGATAACAACAATCTGCCCTGAATATAACTTAAATTAGAAAAAATTCAAATACTTCACCAAACTCAAATAATGATGTACTACCAACAAAACACATACATAAAAAATCAAGTTCCAAAAACAGTTAAATCACGTAACAACTAATTAAAAGAATCCCATGCCTTACAATAAATTTATAGCTATTGAATATACTTAATAGACAACACTGATCTATCTTCTGAAGAGTGAAGATAACTTAATAGTAAGCACAGCGCTTAAATTAACTAGAAACAACTATACTAGATCTAAAATACCTACTGTTTCATCTCAATAGAGTTAAAACTTAAGTTAACGCTATAGGTAGATTATTCTCATGATCCATTAAGACTTTAATGCCGTTCATAATGCACTAATGACTATTTATCCTACAATATAAAGCTACAATGAAAAGCTACAATGAAAAGCAAAGAAAAAACAGATTAGTACAATATTTAAAACAAAAATAAAAGTATTTAGATCGCTCCCGATAGCTAGCGAGATAGAGGTGTTAGAAAAGTTGATTTCTTTCTATTTAGATTAACTAAATTATTTGCTTAATCTCCAACTTTTGCTCTTGATCCTATTTCCTCTCCACAGGTTTTGGTTATGATCCCTTTTTAGGCTAACTTATTTATATGCTTAATTTTTACTTCCCCACAGGTTTTCGTTAACATCCATAAGTTGCTCTATTTCTGGACGTGACATTTTACACAACAAAAAACCCTTATCCGATTGGATAAGGGTTCTTAGAGATCCTAAAATAAATTCAGGATAAAGAAA
>NZ_JABSNL010000012.1 GCF_013294025.1 Flavobacterium aeripolare | reverse complement strand
GTAGCTGTGGCTAAATCACAATTTGCTGGATTGGCTCCTACTTCGCATAATTGATAAACAATACTGTAGGTTCCCGATACCGTATTTGGCGCTAATTTCAACACCCCTTCTGAATCAATACTCAATGGTCCAGTCACAATTGGCGTTACATCTGTATTGGCTGCAGTAACTGGTGCTCCATTTAATAAATCATTATCTGTAACCGTTCCAACTGTAGTGGCTACTGTTGTACTTGGTTTTTGTGTAGCGTAAGTGTTGTCGTCTTTCGCATCGATCTTCCCTACTACATTCACCGTAACTGTTGCTGTGGTACAATTCGCTGGACTTATATTAGTATCTGTCCCGTCTGATTCACAAATCGTGTATTGTACACTATAAACCCCTGTTGGGGTGTTCGCTGCAATAGTAATCGCTCCATCTCCATCTACTAAAATGTTTCCGGTTATTACTGGCGTTACATTAGTATTGGCTGTGGTTACTACAACTCCATTCAAGGTGTCGTTCGTTAAAACTGTTCCTGCTGAAACGCCATTAGCTCCCGAAGCCAGTGGAACTAAAGCTGTTCCAAATGTATCGTTATTGGCAACTAATAAAGTTAGGGTTGCAGCATCGCTTGTAATAATTGTACATATATTATTTGGGTGCTTAACAATAACTTGATATTTGTAGCCATTCATACTCGCCACTAATCCTGTTAAAGTCAAGGAAGCGGAAGTTGCTCCACTATAAATACCTCCATTAGTAATATTTGTGAATCCTGAACCATCATCTTCTTGCCATTGATATGTTGCTGCACCATTAACGTTGGTACCTGGTGTTGGTAATGTATAATCTGGAGTACCCGCACTAAACGTTGTTGTACTAGTTGCGTTCACTCCAACAGTAAACTTAGCATTTGCATATTCGGCCGAAGTTTGACTAGTCGGTTGTATCGCAATGGCAACCTGAGTAGCGGTACTCACATTTAAATTCGTTCCTGGATACGCGGCTGCATTAACTTTTCCTCCGGCATTTACTCCTGCCGTATTAGTAGGGTTGGCTGCATTATAAACAGCCACAACACCACCATAAGTACCATCACCATTAGAATCCGCCGTACTAGAAATGTACGCTTCATTAGCATCTGAACAACCGTCTCCATCCGAATCAAGATCCAAATAATCCGGAATTCCATCTTTGTCTGTATCTAAGGCTCCTGTACAAACATTAGTTATTTTTAATCCTACATTAGCCTGTTTTGCTAGTGCAGATTGTTTCACAATAATTTTATCAATTGGAGTATCAATAACAAAGGTATAGCTAGATTCCAAAGCATTAGTTAACCCAGAAGTTACATCAGCTGGATAGGCGACTCCTGTTACCGGATTGTAATATGGACCTTGCGCCGCATAAGCTTCATCTAGACCTACATAATATGGGTGCTTGTAAAAGGTTCCTGGATTAACCTTGAATAAAGTACCTTGAAAATAAACCCTATTACTACCGTTGTAAAATTCTATAATTTGAGTTTCATCATAGTTTGGTGCAATGATACTTGATCCATTGGCTACAGAAATACTTCTTACATTAAATTCATTAATCGTTACCAAAGTTGGAAAAGTAATAGTAGTCACATTACCTGTTACAGCACCTGAACCTCCCATTGCTCCTATATCTATATTTTGATTTGAAGAACCGTCAAGATAAAACGGACCCGTAGCAGCACTCGATGTTGCAGTAGAGGTTACTGTTGCTGTAATCGAAGTTGTAGTACCAGCAACAAACGAATTACTTAAACTTCCAGTAGTCGTGTTACTCCATACTATCTTATCTCCAGTTTGACAACTATTTTCTGCTGTATCTAGAATTCCGTCATTATCGTCATCTAGATCAACTGTATCCAAAATACCGTCTTTATCTGTATCCAAACAAGCATCAACCTTTAAAGTAAAAGTAGTACCATTGGTTGCACAACCATTTGCAGATTTTAATATAAGCGTTCCTCCATAAACTCCTGCTGTAGCACCGGCTGGCACCGCAATCTCAATAGGGCTAGTTGCTGGCATTGTCGCATCAGTAACAGCAGCAAAACTATTACTTGGATTTGAATTCCAAACAATGCTATAGGTAGAAGGACTACCTGTGGTTGCACTATAAGCCAAAGTAGAATTTTGTGCCGTCGCGCTATAGCATACGGGACTAGCTACTCCAGTTGTTATTATGGATGGTGTTGCATTTACAGTTACCGTAAAAGTTGTTCCTGTACTTACACAATTCGACGCATTTTTAACCGTAATTGTTCCTATATAAGTTCCTGCAGCTGTACCGCTAGGCACCGTTATCGAAATAGGACTTGTAGGCAAAGTTGCGTTTGTAACCGTAGCAAAACTATTTGCTGGAGTGCTAGCCCAAGTGATACTATATGTAGTAGGAGTACCTGTTGTTGCACTATAACTTAAAGACGTAGTTTGTGCACTTCCGCTATAACATACAGCCGTTGTTGCTGTACTAGTTGTAATTGTTGGTAAGTCATTTACTCTCACTGTAAAAGTTCTATTTGCACTTACACAGCCATTTGCATTCTTTACTGATATCGTTCCTGTGTAGAGACCCGCAGCTGCTCCTGCCGGAATCGCTATCGTAAAAGGCGAAGTCGACGGCATTGCTGCATCTGTTACTGCAACAAAACTGTTGGTTGGAGATGCATTCCATGAGATACTATAAGTTGTTGGACTACCAGATGATGTTGTACCATAACCCAAAGATGTGTTTTGAGCACTTGTACTATAACATACTGCAGTTGCTCCAGAAAATGTTGGAACAAATGGTAATGCATTTACAGTTATTGTTGCTGCAATTGCATTGGCCGAAAGACAACTGCCGCTTTTTACTACGGCTCGATACGAAGTCGTTGCGCTTAGATTTGTTGCCGTTAAGCTTATAGTGGTGTTAGCAATCGTAGTTCCTGCAGTTGCAAAATTATCTAAAGATGATTCCCAACGTACCACATTACCTGTATGACCACTTAAAGTTAAAGTTGTACTATTTGTCCCCGTACAAACAGATGTACTAGTGCCAACGGTACCGCCAACTGTGGCTGGATCTACAACTACTGTAAAATTAGTACCTGCACTTGTACAACCTGCTGCATTTTTAACTGTAATTGTTCCTGTATATGTTCCCGCAGTTGTTCCTGCAGGTACAGCAATTGTAAATGGGCTACTACTAGGCATAGCTGCATCTGTGACTGCAACAAAACTATTAGTTGGAGATCCATTCCAACTAATACTATAAGAAACTGGTGAACTTGTAGTTGCACTATAGCTCAATGTAGTATTTTGCGCCGCAGCATTATAACAAACTGCTGCTGCCGAAGTGGCAGTAGTAATGGTCGGAATTATACATAACGTTGCAGCGCTCGACGTTACACTCGCACAAACATTTTTAGGATTACTTACTAGAGCTTGGTATTTATAACCATTCATTGCCGCTGTAGCACCTGTAATAGTAAGTGTTCCAGTCGTTGCGCCACTATATACTCCCCCGTTAGTAATATTTGTAAACCCAGAACCTGTATCAACTTGCCATTGATATACCATTCCAGTTGTTGAAGCTGTCGCACTTGAATAATCTGGCAATCTACTAGCTGTTACGCCTGTAAATGTCGTTGTACTTTTGGTAGCTCCCGCAACCGTAAAAGTTGTATTAGCTCCCGCTAAAACTGCTTTATTACTCGGCTGTGTTGTAACCTCAACTTTAGTAGCTTCTTTTACATTAGCAGCAGTTGTACTAGTATATGTAGCAGCTACTAAATTCACCGTACCATCAGTTTTGATAGGTGCAACAGCACCACCAGTCTGTCCAAATTGCTGACCTGTTGCTGCAGAAGTGGTATTATTGTAATATTCATTCGAATCTGAACAACCATCATTGTCTGAATCTAAATCGAGATAATCCGGATTACCATCTTTATCTGTGTCTAAACATCTTGAAGCTTTTATACCTAACCATAACACTGGACCTATTCCATCTCCAATACTATCAAATGTTAAACTTTTTACATTTTTGCCTATTAATGAAGGAAAAGAAATTGTACCGCTGGCTTGGGTGGTATTCGCCGTTAGATCTGTTATATATGTTTTTCCACCTATAACTGTTTGCCCTACTAGTTCGGGATTTCCGCCAATGAATACTGATATTGATACCGCAAGATTAGACATAACTGTCCCGTCTGTTAAAGTGGCCGAAAAATTCCCAAAAAGAGCTTGTCCTTCAAAATCTATTCCAGCTGTTGCTGTATTAAGATTACCAGAAGAAGTTGTTCCAACACTGTCTGGTAATAAATTTATATTAGAAACTTCATCTCCAAAAGTTATAGTATAAGTACCGTTACCAGTAGTAGTTTCATTAAACCCGAACCTACTGAATGCACCGCTTAAAAATTCACCTGTATCTGTACTAATAGTAACAGTTGTTGCAGGTGTTGCTACAAACTGATATGTTTGAGGGTTGTTAATATTACCGCTTCCTACTCTAGTAGCCTGCTTATCAGTAAATATACATTCATCTGTATCCAAAATCCCATCATTATCATCGTCTAAATCATCATTATCCCCTACGCCGTCACCATCACTGTCTACTTGTGGATTAGTACTTGAAGTACTACTATTATTAGTCACGTCTGGATCAGCTTCATCTCCTGAAATACCGGCAATGTTAGTATAGCTTCCTGTATTATTAACCTTTACGGTTATATCGATTGTTGCCTCACCATTTACCGCAAGTGATCCTATATTCCATACAGAATTTGAAAAAGTCCCTTTAGTTGGATTAGTATTACTAACATAAGTATATCCAGATGGCAAAAGATCATTAACAATTACGTTTATGGCTGCAGTTGCTCCTGAATTTTTAGCTTTTAACGTAAAAGTTATATTTGTATCAAAAATAGGACTAGAATTATTGACTGTCTTTTCAATACTTAAATTTGAAGTCTCAATTATACTTGGATTATTTGTGGTTACAGGATTAGTATACACCTCTGTATCTGGCTCTCCTAGTCGCATTCCAAACAATCTATCAGGATGTGTCCCTGTTGATCCCATAATAAAATCAATTGAAGTTTTTGGGACATCAAAAGACGCAATGAAAGATGAACTGTCTTCAAAACCTATTCCTGGGATAGAAGTGGACTGACCTAGAAACTGCGTATAATCACCTACTTGAGAAATTGTCATTACTGTTGGATCATTTAAAGTATAACTCGTATATCCTTTCAAACGATAAAATTCTCTACGATCAACGCCACCTACAGGAACATTACCATCGATATCAGAAGCGATCATTTTATAATCATACACATAGGCAGGCGCATTTGTAGCAGCGTTGTAAAAGTTCAACCTAAATTCGACAAATCCACCTGCACCCAACGAACTTACAATAGGTTGAAATGAATTTGGGTTTTCGCCATCATTATCAATATTGGATAATGATGCACTCTCGATTTTAACAATTGTTAACAATGCGTAAATAGTAACTCCATCCTTAGTTATGACGTTATTATAACGCCACACCGAACCCTGAGCTAATCCACTCAAACCGGTATTAGTTGTAAGACTACCTCCATTAAGAAGTAAGTTCTCTCCACCTATACTTATGGCTGTGTTTTGAGAAAAGGATAGAGTCGAAAAAAGGAGTGTAAAGAAAAATAAAGTTTTCTGAAATAAAGTAGAGTTCTTCATAAGCTACATTTGAATTTTGAAACATTCGTTAATTAAAAGATAACAATTAACGAATTACAATTTTATTGTGTAAAAATATGTATTTTTTTTAACAATCATATTGTTACAAGAATAAATTAAAGAAATCTTCCCCAAATACTCGAAAATTCACCACATCAGTAATTTATGATGTAATTTCATGCTGAATTGAATCTCAACTACTTTAGATCACCAAGACAAATTTAACTTTTACTATCTTAGCAAAATTAAAGTATTTAACATAATATTTTTATAAATAACTCATGTGCAAATTGTATTTCCCATAATAAAAAAACCCTCCCACTAATGTAGTGAAAGGGTTATCATAAAATATTTTAAAAAAATAATTACTTTTTATCAGTAAATTTTTCGTGCTTAATTGTCTTGGCGTTAATCATGAAATACACAGATTCTGCTATATTAGTACAATGATCAGAGATGCGATCAAGGTGCTTCAGTGCCAAGATAAGGTGAGTTCCTGAAACAACAGTCTTAGAATGATTTTTCATTTCAACAACAATATTATCTGTGGCGTCACTGCTTCTATCTTTAATAGAAGTCTTTAATTTAAAGATAGTCTCAATAAGAGGCTCATCTAAATTCTCAAAACATTGATTAGTTATAGTGGTAATTTGCTCTACCTCGCGAGCGATCGCTTCAATTTGAAATCTACTAATCAATTCGTGCTTTTCCTTAATACTCTTAGTCAACTTAACGATACTAATAGACAAATCACCTATACGTTCTATTTCGTTACTAATTTGCATTGCCGACATAATGAATCTAAGATCAGAGGCAACAGGTTGTTGTAGCGCAAAAACGCTCTGACAAATATCATCGATTTTAAGGTCTAATTTATCTATCTTACTTTCTGTTTTCTTTAATTCTTTAGTTTCAGATGTAGGCTCTGAAAGTAGTGATTTGATCGCTTCGTGAACTTGAGATTCAGCCAAAGCTCCAATTTTTATAATAATATTTTTAAGCTTTCCCAGCTCTGTTTCTAAGTGTGATGCCATTTTATAAACGATTTAAAGATTAAAGTTAGATGAAATTGATGTGAAATCAAAATATGTCTTATCCAAATCTTCCTGTTATGTAATCTTCTGTTTGCTTAATTGTAGGTTTAGTAAAAATCGTTTTAGTTTTATCATATTCGATCAATTTACCCATATAAAAGAAAGCGGTATTATCACTTACGCGACCTGCTTGTTGCATGTTGTGCGTTACAATCACAATAGTGTACTTGTTTTTTAATTCATAAATAAGCTCTTCTACCTTTGATGTTGAAATAGGGTCCAACGCTGATGTAGGTTCGTCCATTAACAAAATAGAAGGCTGAATCGCCAATGCCCTTGCAATACAAAGACGCTGTTGCTGCCCTCCAGATAATTCAAATGCTGATTTTTTAAGCTTGTCCTTTACCTCATCCCACAGTGCCACTTGCTCAATAGAGGTGATTACACGCTCTTCGATTTCTTTTTTGTCTGTAACTCCGTTAACTTTTAATCCGTAAGCTACGTTTTCGAAAATAGTTTTAGGAAAAGGATTTGGTTTTTGAAATACCATCCCTACATTTTTACGCAAACTATCTACATTCGTATTTTTATCATAAATATCTTGACCATCAATTAAAATGGTTCCGTTCATGTGTGTATTGTCAATCAAATCATTCATTCTATTTAACAAACGAAGGTAAGTTGACTTACCACAACCAGAAGGACCAATTAATGCGGTAACCGTATTTTCTTTCATCGAAATTGAAATATCGTGAAGCGCTTGAAAGTCACCGTAATTAAAATTGACGTTTTTTGATTCTATTTTAAGCATGTTATTCTCTTTAATTTTATTTAAAATTAGCTGATATATTTGGCTATAGCAACTAAAATGTTTTTACTCTTTACAAATTTGATGGCAACGAACTAATAAAGTACTAGTTCATTTTCACTTTCTTAGCGTAATATTTACGAAGCGCATTAGCTAGTAAGTTCGAAATCAAAACAATGATTATCAATACCAGTGCTGTACCATAAGCCATTGCTCTAGATGCTTCTATGTTTGTACCACTTGTTGAAATCACATATAAGTGATAAGGCAGCGCCATTGCTTGATCAAAGATTGATGTAGGCAACTTGGGTAAAAAATAAGCAGCAACCGTGAATAAAATTGGTGCTGTTTCTCCTGATACTCTTCCTATAGAAAGAATCAAGCCCGTTATCACATTAGGAAAAGCTATAGGAAAAACGACCTTGCTTGTTGTTTCCCACTTACTAGCTCCTAATCCTAAACTTGCTTGTCTAAAAGTGTCATCTACCGCTTTTAAAGACTCCTCAGTAGTTCTAATCACAATAGGTAAAACTAGTAAACCTAATGTCAATCCTCCGGCGATTATAGAATCTCCAAAACCCATTTTATTTACAAATAAAGACATACCAAATAATCCAAAAACAATAGAAGGCACTCCCGCTAAGTTATTTGTCATTTGCTTAATAATCTTTTTTATAATTCCGTCTTTTACATATTCATTCATGTATATTGCTGCTAGCACTCCTACTGGAAATGCAAATACCATACTTACCAGCACCAAGCAAAGCGTACCTACGATGGCTGGAAAAATCCCACCTTCTGTCATTCCGTTTTTAGGCATTTCTGAGATAAATTCCCAACTAATAACACCTATTCCTTTTACTACGATAAAAGCAAGTATTATAAATAGCAGTGCTACTATAGCATAACTCGTTAGTGTAAAGATACCAAAAGCAATTTTCTGACTTCTTCTTTTCTTTTTTGCTAATTTAATTTCTGCACTCATATTAATGTTTTTTATGCGATTTTCTATTAGTAATTACCTCAACAAGCATGTTTATTACAAACGTAATCAGGAATAAAATACATCCTAAAGCAAATAACGCTTCGTAATGTAATCCTCCATTAGGCGCTTCACCTAATTCGGCTGCAATTGTTGCTGGAATAGTACGAATAGGCTCTAGCAGTGTGGTAGGAATTACCGCAGCATTACCCGTTACCATTAACACAGCCATAGTTTCCCCTATTGCTCTACCAATTCCTAATATCGCACCAGCCGTAATTCCTGATGCAGAATAAGGCATTACTACTTTATAAATGGTTTGCCATTGACTTGCACCAAGTGCTAAACTCGCTTCCTTCATTGCACGCGGCGTATTGCGCATCGCATCCTCAGAGATAGTAATAATTGTAGGTAATGCCATAATTGCTAACACGACACTTCCTGCTAACCCTGTTTCTCCTACAGGCAAGTTAAACGTACTTTGTATTAGCGGTACTATAATTACCAACCCAAAGAACCCATACACCACAGACGGTATTCCTGCTAATAATTCAATTATAGGTTTCAAGATACTTCTTGTACGTTTTTTTGCGATTTCGCTTAAGTAAATTGCCGCTGCTAACCCTATAGGCAATGCCAATAAAATAGCACCAAAACTAACCCATAGCGTACCATAAATTAAAGGCTTCACTCCCATTTGAGCAATAGGCTGTGCGGTAGGAAACCACTCCTCACCAGCTAAAAATTCTGAGACTTTTATTTTATCAATATCAAGTTCTCTTCCTTTAAAATCTTTTGCTTTATACTTATCAGAGAAAAAAGCAATTATACCAGGTGTCTTAGCAACTAACTCATTAATTTTATCTGGGAAAAACTCAAAGTTCTTACCTAGTTCTTCTTCAGTATAATAATCTGTAATATCGCCTGCTCTAAACAAAACGATTGCCTGATCCTTCCCGCCTAATTCTTTCCAGTTAGTGATCTTTTGATCATAAATATCTTTAATTTGGGAAGGCTGTAATTTTTGTACCGTGTTTTCAGCAGAAACAGCTAATAAAAAACCATCATCTATTGGTTTTTTACTAAATACTCCCGCACCCTCAACGAACAGAAAAAATACAATTAAAACAACAGTAATACTAGTAGCTGCACCACTTAGCATCAAAATAGTTTCGATAATTTTTTCCTTAATCTGTTTAAAATTTGTTTTCAAATCAGTGTCTTTTATTTTTAGCAAAATTACGGTAGCAATCGTCCCTCAATGTTCATCTAGGGTTATCCTTATGTTAACTTAGTGTAAAGAAAAGGCGAGTTTACTAGCACTAAGCAAGCATTACTTTACTTTCCTACCACAAAAAAAGGCTGTCTCTAGAGACAGCCTTTTTAGAATATAATAGTAACCTTTTATTATTTATTTCAATGGAACGTATCCTATTTCTGAAACGATTTTTTGTCCTTCATCTGACAAAGCAAAATCAACAATAGTTTTTACTTTAGCAGCATTTGTTTTATCAAACATGTAGAATAATGGTCTTGAAATTGGGTATGTTTTATCCTTAGCACTTGCTACAGAAGGCTCGATAAACGTTTTTCCTTGATCATAAGAAACTGCTAATTGCTTAACTTCTTTAGTTTCATAAGCTAGCCCAATGTATCCAATAGCTCCTTTAGTTTGTCCCACTGCTTGAACAATTGCTCCAGTTGCAGGTAAACTCAAGATATTTGATGCATAGTTTTTCTTGTCTAAAACCTCATCTTTAAAAAACTCATAAGTCCCAGAAGAAGATTCTCTTGAATAAGCTACAATTTTAGCATCTTCTCCACCTACTTCTTTCCAGTTTGTAATTTGTCCTGTGAAGATTTTCTCTAATTGCTCACGAGTTAATTTAGAAACTTTATTAGCTGGATTAACAATCACAGTTAAGGCATCATAAGCAATAATAACCTCTTCGATTTCTTTTTTCATTTCAGAGAATTTTAATTTTTCCTCTGTTTTCATATCTCTTGACGCCATTGCAATATCAGTAGTACCATCAATTAAAGCTGTTAGCCCTACACCTGATCCACCTCCTACAACAGTAACACTTACATCTTTGTTGGCTTTCATTAAATCTTCAGCCTCTTTTTGTGCCAATGGCAAAACTGTATCACTTCCTTTGATAGTCACAGAAACAGCTGCTGACGAAGTCTCATTTCCTTTATCTTCTGTCTTTGCTTTACCACAACTTAACATACCAATTAATGGCAACATTAAAAACAATTTAGTTTTGTTCATCTTATTCATTTTATTTTTTTGTTATTTATTATCCTTATTTTTTACAAAAGTACTGCCGCAATGTTAAGCCTGCGTTAAGCTACTATTATACAATTTTTACTAATTCATTAAATCTCACATGTTCTTAACACTAAGCCGCCGGAATTAAATACCTATTTCGACCTGAAAACGAGCATACCAGTTATTACTAGTTGTACCCACATAATCTTTTATGTTATCGTATGTAAATTCACCTTGAAGTTTTATTTTGTGACCAAAGATATATTTAGACAATCCTACCGTATACTCCTTTGTATTAGGACTAATTGTTTCAATATCTTTAGCTACCTTTTGCGTAGAAAATCTTCCTATAAGTTGGTAGTTTGAAGGAAACAAATAACTCAACTGTGCGTCATATCCATACCCCACAAAAACCGCTTGCGTTTTAGTAGGATCTGCTGCACTAATAGTTATGGGATCGTCAGCCATTCTTGACATATACGCTCCGGTTGCCGCCCATCCTTTGTATTTAAACATCGTATCAAAAAACAAGGACTGTAAAGTACGTGATTCATACAAGCTACTTCCCAACTGTCCTTGTGAACGCAAAGCATTGTTATTTTGACTAAAAGCTCCTGAAACCATCCACTTTAAAGTTTTCTCTCTCATCAAGTCGGCTTCAAAATTTGATCCGTTTTTAGTAAACGAACCTAAAGGAAATAACTCAACCTTTCCAGTCAATGCAATTCCGTCATCTTTAGTTTTCACCCAGTTTCTACCTTCTCCTTTAGAAATTGCTCCTTTTAATGCGTATGAGAAATGATTTGGGTTTTGTTTTGAATAGTCTAAAAATAAACCAAAATCACGATCGATATTAAACTTAGAGTTGTTAATGCTTCGATCTGTTAGTTCTAATGAGTTGGACGAAATCACACGTTGGTTATTTCCAGGCAATTTAGTCTGACCAAACCCAATCGTTAAATTTGGTGTCGCTTTATAAAACAAAACCCCGTCAAGAATAACGTTACCGCTATTTCCTACTACTACAGTACCAATATCTCTAGCAGAAAAACCCAACTCTACTTTATATCCAAAACGTGGATTGTAAACAAACCCATCTAGTTTTAATCGCATTCTTCTAATCTCACCCTCTACAATTCCAGATTCTCCGCCTTCCTTGCCATACCCTATTCTACTTTGAACTCTAAATCCAATATTAACTTGAAATAAACTGTCTTTTTCAGTAAAACCCAGTTTTTTATTCGAATTTAAATAAGGTGCTAAGCCTGTTTTTTTAGCCGCTTCTTTTCCTTCAATTTTATTTTCTTGAGCTGATGCTACTAGCGTAAATAGCAGCACGATACTTAATAAAAATTTCTTCATTTTATTTTTTTGTTATTGTTGTGTTATTGCGGTGCAAAATTAATGTTAACAAATGCTTTTCGTATTAAGACAACGTTAACATAACAATAAGCTAAGACCAATAAAAACGACTAACTATCTATTAAACAGATCAATAACTAATAACTGTAATTTAGTAACACCTCAATTATATGGATTAATTCATTAAATTATAGACAAAAAAAAAACTCCAAACATTACTCTAAGTGACATTTGGAGCTTTATTAATAATATATTCGAATTTTTAAAAATTAAACTGCGCTTGCAATCGCAATAAATTGCCTTGTTGTCTATTATTTTTTAATGCGCTATCCTCAAATGTTCTGTCAGCAATGACCCAAGTAGCTGTCAGTTCAAACGCTTTAAGTGGTTGCCATTCTAAACCAAGTTCATAATCTCGTACCACATAACTTCTAGCATCTTTTTCAAATTTCTTACCACCATCATAGTATTGAAATTTAGCAAAAGGATACAATAATTGATTTTTAGGTAAATCCCATTTATAATTCAGCGTGATATAACCACCTTCTAATGACGATACATCAACCGTATTTGTTAGTTTATTATAACGAGGCCCTTTCCCAATATTATATTCCGTTTGAATTCCAAATGGTTTTGGATACAAAATAAAAGAAGCCGCTACTCGTTGATCAAGGGTGTTTTGCTTATTGTCTACAGTTACTCCAGTCGAAATCTCATTTCCAAAAGCCCATTTCCCTGTGTACGCCTGAATCCCTGGTTCTATAATTTGGCTCCCAATTACAAATGGATAACTTACTCGAGCCACCACATGTAGATTTCTATTTCCCTCTGACTTATTTGATGTTTGACCATTATAAGCACCAAAAGCAAAAACACCATAATCACCTGAACCTTTATATCCATCTTTGACAAGCATAGCAAAGCGTTCTCTTATTTTACTAGGAGCCCAATAGAAAAACGCGCCTAAATCACGCTCATTTGCCACCGCACTATTTAAGGCATCGTTACGATCTAGCGTTAAGCGATTTTGGCTTGACTGCATGTTTTCAAAACCATAAGGCACTTTACTCTGTCCTATTCTTAGCCTAAATTCCTTTTTTGCATCAAATGACAAGTCAAAATACGCATCACGCAATTGCAAAAAATTATTAACTCCTGATCCTGGAGAACTAGCTAAATCTGGTTGAATATAAAAATAGACATTAGGCGTAATTTGCCCTGAGAAAACAATACGTGCTCTTCTAATAAAAAAACCGTTGTTTGATTTGGCATCGTCAGTAGTTGCTGTAGTTCCCCATGATTTATCACATTGCTCACAAGAAACTTTATCATTAGTAGACAGCAACCCATTGTAACGTACTTGGGCATATCCTCTTATACTAATTTTGTCGTACCATTGGCCGTCTTTTTTAGGCTTCGCTTTTTCCTCAGCGACTTTTACTTTATTGATCGAATCTAATACTCGAACAACTTCTTTTGTAATAGCATCTTTGTTACCATCTTGCGCCTGAAGTGCTCCCGCACTTAAAATTAATAAAGCAAATAAAAGTTTTTTCATAACCACAATAGGATCTTATTTTTTTTGGCAAAGATGCTATTGCAGTGTTAAGCTAACGTTAGCGAATCATTAAAGAATTAACTTTATTTTTACATTTTTTTAACTCGAAAAATACCAAAAAATAACCTACAAAAAACATGGTTTTACTATAAAATACAGTGACTGGTAAAAACCTAAATAGGTCTTAGAATCACTATCGAATAGAAAAATTTAAATCCCTTTTATATTTTTTTCTTCAATCCATTGAAAAGAATGCGCTATGATTCGTTCTTTTTCTGTTTGAATAAACTTTAAATAGGCATTGGCAACAGGCGAAAATTTCTTCCCTTTAAGCCAGATCAAGTTCCAGTTAGACTTTATAGGCAATCCTTTTACCGGAACAATTTGCAAACTACCGTTAGTAAGTTCGTTTTTAACTCCTATCAGCGGCATGATAGAGCAACCTAAACCAGCTAAAATTGCCTGCTTTACAGCTTCATTCCCAGTAAGTGCAACCTTTTTAGGAACAGTGAGATTATTATTTTCGATAAATTTTTCCATGATGTATCTCGTCCCTGATCCTTCCTCACGGTAGATAACAGCCAGTTCTTCTAATATACCAACATCATATTTTTTTTTATCGAAAGTTTGACTCGCGTTTACCATCATGTATAATGCATTAGGCAACAACTCTACTTTATCAATTTGCAATGCATCAGGTAAAACAGAAACAAGAGAAAAATCGACCTCGTTATGCTCTAAGCTTTCTAGAACTTGTTTTTTATTGGTTACATCTAAAATCAAATCGACACCAGGATGCAATTTTAGAAAGTCGGCGAGAAAATACGGCATTACATATTTTCCCGTAGAAACAATAGATATTTTTAAACGCCCACTTAGCTCTCCTTTATAAGCAAGGGTTTTATAATTAATTGCTTCAACCTCGTTCAATACTTTCTCTGCAGCTACAGCAATCTCCTGACCAAAATCAGTGATGTACAATTTTCTACCTATAACCTCGGTCAAAGGGAATTCAAACTGATCTTGAAAATTACGTAGTTGGATAGAAACCGCTGGTTGCGTGAGATGCAGCTCTACAGCAGCCTTAGTAATGCTCTTGTTTTGAGCCACCTTTAAAAAAACATACAATTGATGCAAAGTATAGTTCATAAAAATATTTTATGGATTTCATTACAAATATAAATAAAAACAAATGGATTAGCCGTTTTACATTTGCAGCAAATTAAACCACATAATCATGAAAACAGCAGAAGAATTTACGTTTCAATTAGTTGAAGGAGAATTTGCAGCAGCAGAGGCAAAACAAATCTTACTAGGATTAATCAATAGTAAAATCAACTTTCATCAATTAGAGCATTTTAGTAACGAAGTGCGCTTCAGTCAAAAACCAGCACATTCTAAGCAGCGTGTAACCGCTTTGAACGAAGCCGCTAAGAAAATCACAGACATGGTTGAAACAACAGCCAACATGCAGTTTAAAATTGAAGGCAACATACAAATAAGCCTTGTACCCGTTGAAGAGGCTGCAATAAACGAGTAATATAGCTACCAATTTAAATAAACTAACATAATGGCATTCATTAGCTCTTCAATTCTAGATATTGCTGAAATATTAAAACAAAGTGATATTGCGGCAATCCCAACAGAAACTGTCTACGGACTTGCAGGAAATGCTTATGACCAAGTCGTATTAAAGAAGATTTTTGAATTAAAACAGAGACCTTTTTTTAATCCGCTTATCGTGCATATTAAGTCGGCTACAGATCTTGATCTCGTTGCCGCTCACATTCCTCCACAAGCACAATTACTAGCAAATACTTTTTGGCCTGGACCACTAACCTTAGTTTTAAAAAAGCAGACCCACATTCTAGACTTGGTAACTGCCGGAAAAGATACTGTAGCGGTGCGCGTACCTAACCATCCCGTGGCACTAGAACTATTGCAACAGTTAGATTTTCCGCTGGCCGCTCCTAGTGCAAACCCCTTTAGTTCTATTAGTCCAACAAAAGCAACACATGTAGCCAACTATTTTGAGCATACACCACTACCCATTTTAGAAGGTGGCGAATGCAGTAACGGTATCGAATCGACAATCATAGGTTTTGAAAATGACGTGGCGGTTTTGTATCGAATGGGTTCTATACCCATTGAAGCTATCGAAAAAGTAATAGGTCCTCTAAAAATAAAGACACAATGTGAAGCTACACCCGCAGCACCCGGAATGCTATCAAAACATTATGCACCAAAAACGACAACGATACAAAGTGATACTATCTTAGAAAGCATACATGCAAATACAACTAAGAGAATAGGCTTACTAAGCTTCAAAAATCGATTTGAACATGAGTCGATAGTTGCCCAAAAGGTTTTGTCAGCCAAGGGTGATTTGGCGGAAGCTGCAGCGTGTTTATACGATGCCTTGCACGAATTGGATCAGCTACAACTAGATATAATCATCGCAGAGCGATTTCCAGAACAGCATTTAGGAAGAACGATTAACGACCGACTCGCACGCGCTACAAAAAAGTAAATCTATTTTAAAAAACTCAAAATGAACTTTGACCTATTACTTGAAAACATTACCAATCCTGCATTATTATTTTTCTTACTGGGCATTATCGCTGTTCGATTAAAAAGCGATTTAGAAATCCCCAAAAATTCATCAAAGTTCATCTCGCTGTATCTGCTTTTCTCCATCGGGTTTAAGGGAGGCCAAGAATTAGCTCACAGTGATTTTACGATAGACATAATTTGGTCTGTTTTATTTGGCATTTTTATTGCGGTGATTATCCCGTTCTACAGTTTCTTTATCCTTAAAAAACATTTTAGCATTGAGAACTCAGGCGCCATTGCCGCCGCTTATGGATCAGTTAGTGCAGTGACATTTGTGACAGCAATCACATTTCTAGAAATGCAAAATTACAGTTTTAGTGGGCACATGGTGGCTGTAATGGCGCTCATGGAAGCTCCCGCAATTATTGTAGGTGTCATCTTGATACGACTGTACAATAAAAACGAGTCAAACAACAGTAAAATGAGTTCGCTAATTAAACATTCCTTCACTAATGGCAGTGTGCTATTAATCACAGGGAGCTTAATTATAGGTTTACTAGCTAGCGACCAGCAAGCCTTAGGAATTAAACCATTTACTACTGATATGTTCAAAGGATTTTTAGCCATATTTCTATTAGACATGGGAATTGTAAGTGGTCAAAAACTGAATGATTTTTTTAAAAGCGGTTGGTTTAGCTTTGTTTTTGCGATCATTATACCGCTAGTAAACGGCATCATTGTAGCTTACATTTCCCACCTCATCACAGACGACATAGGAAACCGATTTATCTTTGCAATCTTAGCAGCAAGCGCTTCCTATATTGCTGTGCCTGCAGCCATGAAAATCGCAGTGCCCAAAGCCAATCCCGGTATTTTTTTACCCATGGCACTAGCCATTACCTTTCCATTTAATATCACTTTTGGGATGCCTATTTACATGTCAGTGATTTTGTGTAGTTAAGACTATAAAAAAAAGGTTGTTTCTGTATCTAGAAACAACCTTTTATAACTTGTACTTAAACAACTTCTTTCTCGAGTGTGAAAGAGAATTCAGAACCCACTCCAAATTCGCTTTCGACATATATTTTTTCTTTATGAGCTTCAATGATATGTTTTACGATAGCCAAACCTAAACCAGAACCACCTTCAGATCGTGATCCACTTTTATTCACGCGATAGAAACGTTCAAAAAGTCTGGGGATGTTTTGCTTTTCTATCCCTTCTCCGTTATCGCTTATTCTAATGAGTACTTTTTCCTTAGTTAAATTGACAACAGCTACTTCTGTAGTTCCCTTTGGTTTTCCATATTTTATCGAATTTACAATGAGGTTTTCGATAATTTGCTGGATTCTGTCTTTATCAGCATGAACATAATTGGGTTGGATATGGTAATTTTCAAATGCTAAAGTGATCTTCTTTTTATCCGCTTTCATTTCGAGTAAATCAAACACATTTTGAATTAATTCAACAATATCAAAATTGGAATATTCTAAATTTAAGTCACCCACTTCGAGCTTAGTAATCATATCTAAATCTTCGACGATATAAATAAGACGTTCTACTCCTTTTTCGGCACGTTTTAAGTATTTTTTTCGAATAGCCTTATCATCCATTGCACCATCTAGCAAGGTAGAAATGTATCCCTGCACAGTAAACAAAGGTGTTTTTAATTCGTGAGAAACGTTTCCTAAAAATTCACGTCTATATTCTTCACGTACTTGTAGCATTTCTATCTCTAACTTTTTATCGGTAGCAAATTTCTTTACCTCTCTAGTTAGTGTTTCCATATCAGTAGTTATTGGCTGATTTATAAACGTACTGGACTCTAAAAGCGAGACATCATCGTATATTTTTTTTACCCTTCGATAAATAAAATGTTCTACCCTGTACTGTATGACTATAAATGAAAATAGGTAAATGGTAAAAATAAAAACAACCCCAAAGACCAAAAGTTTTTGAGGTGTATAATTAAAAACTGTAGTTGTAAGCAATACGACAAATAAGGTAGAAAACACACTTATATATAATGCCGATTTTACAGCAAACTTGTATGTTTTTTTAAAATTTAATTTCATTTATGGCAATTTGTTAACAGTAGGTCGAGTGGTATTAGACTTCAAACTTATAGCCTACTCCTTTAATTGTTTTAAAAAGGTCTTCACCTATTTTTTCACGTAATTTTCTAATGTGTACATCAATAGTTCTTCCGCCTACAACCACTTCGTTACCCCACACTTTATCTAGAATCTCATCGCGTTTAAATACTTTTCCTGGCTTAGATGCGAGTAAGTAGAACAATTCAAATTCTTTTCTAGGCAATGCAATCTCTACACCATCTTGAACAATTTTATATTCCTCTCTATTGATTTCGATCCCGCCTACGTTAAGTGTTTCACTGTTTTGCTCTTGCTCTTTCAATCTTCTCAACAACGCTTTCACCTTGCTAACTAATAATTTTGGCTTGATAGGCTTAGTGATATAGTCATCTGCTCCAGCATCAAAACCAGCAACTTGTGAGTAATCTTCGCTTCTAGCGGTAAGAAATGTTATGATAACATTAGCTAGTTCTGGAATTTTTCTAATATTTTCGCAAGCTTCCATTCCGTCCATTTCTGGCATCATGACATCCATGATAATAAGATCTGGCAATTCTTTTTTGGCTTTGGCAATAGCTTCTTTACCGTTAGTGGCAGTAAAAATTTGGTAGCCTTCTTGATTTAAGTTGTATCCTACGATTTCTAAGATATCTGGCTCATCGTCAACAAGTAAGATTTTAGTGTGTTTCTTTTTCATTTCTTGCAAAATAGTGTTTTTCGCATCAGTTGTAGTCGCAATTGCTTTCCGATGGAGTTAAATTCGAATGTAAATATAGTACTATTTAGATTGCAAAAAAACAGCGGTCACCGTAATTTAATATGGTAACATTTTGTTAATGTTTAAAACACAAAATGGTAATACCTCAGTAACACAAACTTTACAACACCGCCCTTACTTTGCAAAAAATTAAACAACACTATGAAACTTAAACTATTCATTTTAACACTTTTTATCAGCACACTAAGCTTTGCACAAACTAAAGGTACTTTAACAGGAACCATTAGTGATAAGGATTCTAATAATGAAACCCTGCCGTTTGCAAATGTTTTACTTAAAGGCACACTAATTAATGCAACAACAGATATTGATGGAAAATATAGCGTAAACGCTCCCGCAGGAAATTACATTTTGCAATTTAGTTTTATAGGTTATGAGTCGGTTGAAATTCCTGTAATCGTAAAAGCAGGAGCAACTACTACTTACAATCAAGCGTTAGGATCATCAAGCTACAAGCTAGAAGATGTTGTTATTACAACAAACACAAACAGACAAAAAGAAACGGCTTTATTACTAGATCAAAAAAATGCTGTAGAGATCAAGCAGAGCATAGGAACGCAAGAACTAGCTAGAAAAGGAGTTAGTGATGTAGCTACTGCAGTTACTAAGACTACAGGAATTACTAAACAAGAAGGTTCAGGAAATATATTTGTAAGAGGTCTAGGAGATCGTTACAACTCTACAACAATGAATGGCTTGCCAATTCCATCTAACGATCCAGAAAAGAAAAACTTGAATCTTGAGATTTTCTCAACAGATATCGTAGAGTACATTTCTATTGACAAAGTATACAATGGTAAAATTTACGGTGATTTTGCTGGAGGAAATGTAGACATTGTTTCTAAAGATTATAAAGGCGACGGATTCTTAAAAATAGACGTAGGAAGTAAGGTGAATACTAATGCTTTATCTGAGGATAGTTTTAGACTTCAAACAGGAACTAGTAACTTTGGGTTTACTAAAAAAGACATCCCTGCAAACGCATTAACGCAATATAATTACGGCTCTCTTCAAATGAAAGAGTACACGCCTATAGCAAGTTCATTTGGAATTTCTGGAGGTAAATCTTTTAATGTAGGTTCGCAAGGGAGACTTAGTCTTTTTGCAACTGCATCTTTTGGAAATGATTTTTCATCAAAGAACAATGGTACTGCTAAAGCTAGTGTAAACGGAAATGGTATTGCTAATAAGAATTTTGAGCGTTTTAGCGAATTAAAATATGACACCAATACTACTGCAATGGCTAACATTGGTTATAAAATAAACAGCAACAACAAAGTAAGTTTCAATAGCCTTTACATCAATACTTCTACTCAATCTAAAGAAGAATATTATGGGTACATTGTTGATATTGCAAATGATGGTAATGGATTAATACGTCGTTTTAACTACGAGAAAAACAGCTTGTGGATCAATCAAATATTAGGAGATCACAAAGTAGGAGATCGTTCTAAATTAAATTGGGGTATCTCATACAACATTATCGATGGAAGCATGCCAGACAGAGTCCAAAACATTTTTAGAAATGAACCTTCGGGGTACCAATTATCTAGTATTTCTGCTCCAGACAACCACAGATACTTTCAGAAATTAAAAGAAGATGAACTTGCTGCAAATGCTTCTTATGACTATAAATTTAATAAAGATGAAGCAGGAGACTTTAAAGGGAAATTCACTTTTGGTTACAACGGTAGAGTTAAATCAAGAGGGTTTCAAGCAACACAATTTAACCTTAAAGCAAATAATGGATTCACAAATACAGTCGTAGACCCTAATAACCTAGACTTGTTTTACAATCAAAATAATTTTGACAACGGCTTCTTCAACATCGCGACTTTTAGAGGAAACTCACAAGTATTTAATGCTTTAGACCCGCAAACATATAGTGGTGACCAAACAGTTCATGGTGCCTTTTTAAATACAGAATATAAGTTTGATAAATTAACTGCAATCGTAGGATTGAGAGGAGAGCAAATTTCGCAAAAGGTAGATTGGTACACACAACTAGGAGGAATAGGAAACGACAGGTTAGAGAAAACGGCTTTCTTACCTAGTGTTATTATGAAATACGAGTTAAACGATAAACAAAACTTACGTTTAGGAGCAAGTAAAACATATACATTACCTCAGTTTAAAGAAAGAGCATTATTTGTTTATGAAGAAGTGCTACAAGTAAAAGTAGGAAACCCATTCTTATACGAATCTGACGATTACAACTTAGACATTAAATGGGAAATGTTCCCAAAAAGCGATGAACTAATCTCGGTTACTGCTTTTGGAAAATACATTTTGAACCCTATGAATGAAGTTACAATCTCTTCTTCTTCTAATGATATTTCGTTTATCAACACAGGAGATTACGGTTATGTAGCTGGAGGAGAAATTGAGTATAGAAAACAATTATTCAATATCGACTCTGAAAATGCTAAGAAATTATCAGCAGGTATCAACGCTTCTTATTTATACAGTAATCAAGAATTAAACACTGAAAAAGTAAACAGCGAAACAAATTACCAAGTTGATTTCACTAACAAAACAAGTAAATTTACTGGAGCATCTGACTTGTTATTAAATGCTGACTTAACATTCTTTAATGAATGGAATAAAGCAAACAGCAACTTAACAACAACATTAACTTACTCTTATTTTTCTGATCGAGTAAACGCAATTGGTACTAACGGAAAAGGAGACTTAGTGGACAAAGCTTTTGGATCATTAGACTTCATAGCCAAATCTAAACTTACTGAAAAACTAGGATTAGGATTAGTAGTAAAAAATATCTTAAACCCTTCAATCAACAGAGTTCAAGAAAACGCTACTGGAGATGTAAACGTATTATCTTATAAAAAAGGGATGAACTTGAGTTTGAGTTTGAACTACCAGTTCTAAGAAATTAACCTAGCAAAAAATACATTAAAAGAGCAACTCACCGTTGCTCTTTTTTTATGCCTGCTTGCTGCTTGAAGCTGCAAATCATTTAGGTTAACTCAGTAACATTTACTTAATGTACACTTGCCTATTTATTAAAGTAACATTCACATTTAGATAACATCATCAAACGGATCTTACTGCATCTTTGTACCAACAAAATAACTAAAATTATTATCAAAAGATCATGAAAAAAACAACTGTAAAATTATTCGGTTTACTAGCATTAACTGCGGGTTTAATGACTAGCTGTTCATCAAATGACACACCTACGCCATCAACACCACCATCGTCTTCTTTCACTGCAGACGCAAGTAATTTTCAAGGAACAATTACAGATGGTGAAGTAACTCTTGACGCATCAAAAACATATAAACTAACTGGAAAAATCCAAGTAAATAGTGGAGCAACTTTAACTATTCCTGCTGGAACAGTAATACAAGGAACTGGTGGAACTTCTTCTTACATTGCAGTTGCACAAGGAGGAAAAATCAACGTAAATGGTACTGCTGCACAACCAGTAGTAATGACATCAGGTTTGACTACTAAAAAAGCTGGAGACTGGGGAGGATTAGTAATCTGTGGTAAAGCACCTATCAACCGTGTATCTGGTGGGACTGCTACTGCACAATCTGAAGTAGCTGATTTAAGCTACGGTGGAACAATCTCTAATGATAATTCAGGAGTTTTAAAATACTTAAGAATCGAGTATGCTGGAGCTGCTTTTAACAGTGAAAAAGAATTTAACGGACTTTCATTATTTGGTGTTGGTTCAGGAACTACTGTTGATTATGTAGAATTTTATCAAGGTGCAGATGACGGAGTGGAGTTCTTTGGTGGAACTGTGAACACGTCTAACCTAATCTCTATTGGTAACGAAGATGATCAATTTGACTGGACTGAAGGATGGTCTGGAACAAACACAAACTGGTACGGAAAATTAGATTTCGGAAAAGGAAACAGAGGTATTGAAGCTGATAATTTCGAATTAGGATATGCTAACACGCCTATCGCTAACCCTTCAATCACAAACTTGACATTAGTAGGACCTGGAAGCGCTCCAACAACTGGAACATGGTTAGAAAATGACGCAATGAAATTAAGAAGAGGAACTAAAGGAATTTTTACAAACGTAGCATTAAGCGGATGGGCTGTAGCTTTCAACATTGAAAATAATGAAACTATCGCTTTTATTCCTACTGCTTTAAAAGCTGTAAACGTAAACTTTATCGCTGATGTAGCAACACAAACTAAAGGGAAATTGAATGCGGTTGCACCTGCAACTAGCGGAGTTTCTGCAGATGTTTCTGCATTCGTTACTTCTACTGGTACTTCTACTGGTGCAGGAAATGGAGCAGGTATGCCAGCATGGGCTGCTAGCTGGTCTGTTGGTTTCTAATCAATAAAACTTTTTATATAAAAAATGTCTTTCTTAATTGGAAGACATTTTTTTTTGGTATAATATTTGTTTTTCGTATATTTACTTAACAAAAAATATGCTGATGGCACAAAAATACTTTTATAAATTCTTTTTATTGGTTTTTTTCTGGACGCTAAGCAGCAATGCTCAAGATAGCAAAATCCAACCTAAAACGCAGCAAACCGCTATTATAGACGGTTTAAACGTGTATCCTAATCCTGTGACAAACGGGAAAGTGTACATCGCTACAAAGAACGATGGTAACAAAGAGGTCATCATCTTTGATCTATTAGGTAAGATGGTTATGCAAGCCGCTATAAATGGTAGAGAACTCAATGTTAGTTCCCTTAGTCCAGGAATCTATATTATAAAAATAAATGAAATGAATGCAACAGCCACTAGAAAGTTAATTATAAGGTAAACGCATTCTAAACTATATCTCATCAAAGCCCCTATTATTTAGGGGCTTTTTTCTTAATACTGCTCACCAAAATTAAGCTACAACAAGTTCCAAAAATTAATACCTTTGTAAAAAAAAGTTTTGATTACTCCCACAGATATTTTCACCATTACAGGACAAAAACAATTTGAAAAAATAGCTTTAAAAGTTTTCAGATATCAATATGAGAACAATAAAGTCTATAACGACTTTTGCAAATTATTAAATACTGATGTGGGCCGTGTAAAAAGTATACAACAGATCCCGTTTTTACCCATTCAATTTTTTAAAAGCCATGAAGTGGTTTCTAATAATGATCCCGTTCAAGCCACTTTTTCTAGTAGTGGAACTACTGGAATGATCACTAGTAAACATCTAGTTACTGATGTTGCAATCTATGAAGAAAGCTACCGCAAGGGATTTGCTGATTTTTATGGAAATATCGAAGATTATGTGGTTCTAGCCTTATTACCTTCCTATTTAGAGCGTGGCGGTTCATCTTTGATTTATATGGTCGAAGATTTAATTAAACTGTCTAATCGCACTGAAAGTGGGTTTTACTTACACAATCATGACGAACTCATAAAAAACCTAATCGCTCTAGATGATGCTGGACAAAATGTAATTTTGATAGGGGTCACCTATGCCCTCCTCGATTTAATTGAGAAACAAAAATTTCAATTAAAAAATACTATTATCATGGAAACCGGCGGAATGAAAGGCAAGCGTAAGGAGATGATTCGTGAGGAATTGCACGAACAATTATGCGCAGGTTTTGGTGTGACAGCGATTCATTCAGAATACGGTATGACCGAACTACTTTCTCAAGCTTATTCACTAGGAGATGGAATATTCGAATGCCCCTCTTGGATCCAAATCCTATTGAGAGATACCGAAGACGCCTTAAGCTATGTAGGTACCGGAAAAACCGGCGGAATTAACGTCATTGATTTGGCCAACATCAATTCTTGCTCCTTTATTGCCACACAAGATTTAGGAAAGAAATATGCCAACAATTCTTTTGAGGTTTTGGGACGTTTTGATAACTCCGATATTCGCGGTTGTAATTTGATGGTTTTGTAATTACTTTTTTAGTAGTAGAACATTGCTTTTCACAAGAACTTCACCCCCGCTATACACTACAATCTCAAGAGCTGAACACCAGCACTTGAGGATTTCCATTACTATCGGGACTAATTAAGAACGTCTTGTGCTTATAACAACAAATAAAAAACCGCCTCATTTGCTTAAATGAGGCGGTTTTTTATAACTTAATATGTAATGTGATTAAACTACTCTTACCACAAAGTAATTTTTCTTTCCGCTTTGTAATAATACAAACTGATTATTGATCAAATCATTTGTTGATAAAACAAAATCTTCTTTAATTTTGTCTCTATTCACCGATATTGAATTTGCAGTCAATGCTCTTCTTGCTTCTCCATTCGATTTAAAAAATCCTGTTTTATCGTTTAGAACAGTGATAATTTCGATTCCCGCTTCTACTTCGTTTCTAGCAATTTCAGCCTGAGGAACTCCGTCAAAAACATCTAAGAAAGTCGCTTCATCTAATTGTTTCAAATCATCAGCTGTAGCATTACCAAAAAGGATATTTGATGCTTTAATTGCATTTTCTAAATCCAGTTCAGAGTGCGCCATGGTAGTAACCTCTTCTGCTAAGCGTCTTTGTAAGATACGTAAATGTGGTGCTTCTTGATGTTCTATTATTAAAGCAGCTATAGTTTCTTTACTTAAAAAAGTAAAGATCTTGATGTATTTTTCAGCATCAGCATCAGAAGTATTCAACCAGTACTGGTAAAATTTATATGGCGAAGTACGTTTAGCATCCAGCCAGATATTTCCACCTTCTGATTTACCAAATTTTGTTCCGTCTGCTTTTGTGATTAGAGGACAAGTTAAAGCATAAGCTTTTCCACCTTCTTTTCTTCTTACTAATTCTGTTCCCGTTGTAATATTACCCCATTGGTCAGAACCTCCCATTTGTAAGGTACAGCTCTTCTCTTTAAACAAGTGCATGAAATCATACCCTTGCACTAATTGATAGGTAAACTCAGTAAAAGACATTCCTTCAGCAGCGTCAGAAGACAAACGTTTTTTTACTGATTCTTTAGACATCATATAATTCACAGTAATGTGCTTACCGATATCACGAATAAAATCTAAAAACGAAATCTCTTTCATCCAGTCGTAGTTGTTCACTAATTCAGCCGCATTGGGAGCATCTGAAGTGAAATCTAAAAACCGACTCAATTGCGCCTTGATCGCTTCTTGATTGTGTCTTAATGTAGGTTCGTCAAGTAAATTTCTTTCGTTAGATTTTCCTGATGGATCTCCAATCATTCCTGTAGCACCACCTACTAAAGCGAGTGGCTTGTGCCCAGAAATCTGAAAATGTTTTAACATCATCACACCTACCAAGTGCCCTATATGCAATGAATCTGCAGTTGGGTCGATACCCACATATGCCACACGCATTTGTTCCATCAAATGTTCTTCTGTGCCGGGCATAACATCGTGGAGCATTCCTCTCCAAGTTACTTCTTCAATAAAATTTTTCATTCTCGTGTGTATAATTTTATGCAAATATAAAATATAATGTGGATTCACTAATTTGTTTGACTGCTTAATCTAAAAAAAACAGTGATTTATGTACAACAAAGTCAAAAAAGTAATATGCAATTAAAGGAATCAGTAAACAAAAATAAAAGCAAATTAATTACGGCACTACTAATGCCGATGGGGTAGTAAACCTAACCCTCCCTACTGGTGATTATACTTTGACAATAAATAAATTGGGTTTTGATCAGCGTACCACTGCTATAATGAGCAGCAAAACGGAGACTTTGACTATTACTCTAAACGATAGAGTAAACAAACTCGACGATGTGATCATAAAAAGCCGTCCCAAAATAATGAAAATCAAAACGGACACAATCTCCTATAATTTAAAAACTATCGTAGACGGAACGGAGAAAAAAGTAGAAGATATTATTAAAAAATTACCTGGATTTGATGTAGACCAAGCAGGAAAAGTCTCATTAAAATGAAAAAAAAAATAGACAACATCTTAATAGATGGGAATGAGTTTTTCAACAATAAACATCAAATGGCCACACAAAATATTGATGCAGATATGATTGAAGGCATTGACTTATTGACTAATTACTCCGGTTTTTCGTGAGCGTATAGTGGTGGTTCAAATGGTACCGCCCTCAATTTAAAAACGAAGGAAGGGTACAAAAATAAGTGGATGGGAGATATAGAGTCAAAAGCAGGTTTTAAAAACGCACTCTTGCTCCATAACAATTTATTTAAATTTTCGAAAAAAGGAAATATTGCAGTAATACTTGATTACAATACAGTAGCTAAAAACCCCATAACTATTGAGTATTATATTGATATGCAAAGTATTGGCACTATTAAATCATCTGAAAGTGCTTTTAGCAACTTTGAAATCCCTACTTTTTTAAATCCTAACTCCTATTTTACAGCTCGAAAGAATAGTTTTATGGCTGCAAATTACACCTACTTAGTTAATCCAAAACTTAAAATTACAGGGAGCACTATTTTGAATAACGCCAATAGTATAGAGGTACAAAATAAAAACCAAACGAATTTAAATGATGTAGATAACAGCTTCAGTTATACTGATAACAAGGATGCTGATTATTTAATAAGTAATACTAATTTCAAATTAGAATATAAAAAAAGTAAAAGAACATTTATCTCATACATAATGGCATTAACAGCTGATTCGAATAAAGAAAAAAATGACATTCAAGCTCTAAACACCATTAATTCGCGAGCAGCAAATAACAATTTTGATTTTGCGCAACAATTTCAAGTGCTTACAAGCTTAGGTTCAAAAATAAAATACACTTTTAGTTTAGTGAATAAATTTAATACGATTGACAAGTATATCGATACAGCTCAGGTGATTCACAAATAAACGCTGTTGAGAATACTTTAAAAACAGAATTACTATCGACAACAACCACATTACAATCTAATTTTAAAAAGTCCCTAATGCAATTTGATTTGGGGTTCAATTACAGGAACACCTCATTTGAGCAATCTATAAATTCATTTGCTAATGTTACTTCAACATTTGAATTATCATTGCTTATAAGAGGACAAATAGAAAATAAATTTAAGTGGGACATTGGTATAAATAGAAATTATCAAAACTCTAACTACGCTACTAACACTGTACATTTTTTAAACACCAATTTAGAATACAACTTGAGTAAAAAAGTTAAAATTAAATGCAATGGTTTCAACCTTCTCAACTTGAACAATAGCAAAATAATAAAGACCAATCTAGACACGGCGTTTTTCACCGAAACAATCACGCAAGTTATGCCTGGATATGTTTTAGTTGGTCTTAATTATTCATTCTAAAAGTAAAAGCCAACATTTTATTAAAAACCTTAAATTATTCTTACTAAAAAAACCAAGCTCTCTTTTTTTTTTACCTTTGTAAAATGATATTAATTACAGGAGGAACAGGCCTTGTTGGGTCGCACATACTACTACATTTAATCGAATCTAAAAATCTTAGAAATGGTCAAATACGCGCCATTTACAGAGATCACGACAGCATTCAAAAAACAAAAAATTTATTTGCTCATTATAATAAAAGCAACTTATTTGAAGTTATCGAATGGTTTAAAGCTGATGTGACTGATGTTCCTTTATTAGAAAAAGCATTTGAAGGAATTGATTGCGTTTATCACTGCGCAGCCATCATTTCTTTTGATCAAAAAGATGAGGGTAAGATGCGAAAAATCAACATTGAAGGAACTGCTAACATCGTCAACCTAAGCATTGCTAATAAGGTCACTAAAATTTGTCACATTAGTTCTACCGCAGCTTTAGGAGATTTAGCACCTACTGAAACTGAAGTCACCGAAGAATCACAATGGAACCCAGATCGTTCTCACAATGATTACGCGATATCAAAGTACGGTGCCGAAATGGAAATATGGAGAGGACAACAAGAAGGTCTTGACGTAATTATTGTAAATCCTGGCGTTATTATAGGACCCGGTTTTATTGATCAAGGAAGTGGATTATTATTTCAAAGAGTAAAAAAAGGATTGTCATTTTACTCCACAGGAATAACAGGTTTTATTGCCGTTACAGATGTGGCTTACAGCTGTGTTTACCTAATGAACAGTGACTTTAAAAACGAGAAATACATATTGATTGCTGAGAACAATTCTTTTAAAAACGTTTTAAGCGCTATTGCAGATAACTTAAAAGTCAAACGACCATCAATAGCAGTATCACCAATTGTAACCGAAATCGTGTGGAGGTTAGATTTAGTCGCTTCCTTTATACTTAGAAAAAAACGCAGCTTCACTAAAGCAACTGCAAGAGGTTCTTACTCACAAGTTGTTTTTTCGAATGAGAAAATAAAAAAGGCACTCGATAAACCATTACAAGGTATCGAGGACTACATTAAATCTAATAAATTTATATAATAGCTATTGCTGTTGCGGAGGCTGAGGTAAGTTTTTAACCTTAGTCAAGTTATTTGCTGGCTTTAGCTTAGATTTTCTACCTTTTAAATTCCCCTCACTTAGTGTATCTAATGCGAGGGGTTTCTTTTTTTTAAGTAACAAAGAGTCTTTTGCAAGTTTGCTTTTATTCTCTTTTTTTAGGATGGTATCGATCGCTGCTTTCTTAGTATCTAAACGCTTGATAACTATATCAAACATCTCCTTGTACTCCACATAATTTGAAGCATAATACACATTGCTTTTAGCAAATTGCAAACTATCTACCTTATATTTTTTAAGTATAAATTTTGAAGGATTAATTTCTAAGCTATCTTTATAAATATCTGTTTGGTATTTCATACCATCTAGAAGTGATAAATCATACATAATATCAATCATCTTCTCTTTTGCGACAAGCCCCTTTGGTTTTTCAACCACTTCGTTCTTGCAGCTTAAAGTTGCAATTAATACTATAAATAAAACAATAGCTCTCTTCATATTTATTATCTATCGATCAAATGAAAGTCTTTTTCCTGCACGGATGTCTTTCACTTTGAACAAATTATAAACTAATTTTCCATTTACAAAGGTATGCGTAATTCTTGACTTGAAAGTAAAACCTTCAAATGGAGACCATCCACATTTTGCAAAAATATTCTCTTTCTTTACACTCCATGGCAAGCCAGAATTCACGATTACTAAATCAGCAAAATAACCCTCTTTAATAAATCCGCGTTTTTCGATTTTGAAAATTTTAGCCGGATTATGGCACATTTTCTCCACAATTTTCTCCACGCTAATTTTTCCTTGTAAATGTGATTCAAACATTGCTACAACAGCATGCTGAACCAGTGGTCCTCCAGAAGGCGCTTTTAAATACGGCTGCTTTTTCTCTTCAAGAGTATGAGGAGCGTGATCAGTTGCAATAACATCGATTCTATCATCAAGTAATGCTTCCCACAGTACTTTTCTATCATTAGCTGTTTTAACTGCAGGATTCCATTTTATTAGATTTCCCTTAGTTGCGTAATCGTCATTTGTAAACCACAAGTGATGAATACATACTTCAGCAGTAATTTTCTTTTGTTCTAATGGTATTTTGTTTGTAAATAAATCCATCTCTTTCGCTGTCGAAAGATGAAAGATATGCAAACGCGCACCCGTTTTTTTAGCCAGCGCTACTGCCTTAGATGACGAGATATAGCAGGCTTCCTCTGATCTAATTAAATGGTGTGCTGTAACAGGAACATCGTCACCATATTCAGCAATATATTTAGCAGTATTTTCTCTTATTGTAGCCTCATCTTCACAGTGAACTGCGATTAGCATATCAGTACTTGAGAAGATTTTCTCTAGCGTTGCTTCGTTATCAACCAACATATTTCCTGTAGAAGATCCCAAGAAAATCTTGATACCAGCTACAGTTTTAGGATCGGTTTTTAATACTTCTTCTAGGTTATCATTAGTCGCCCCCATCATAAACGAGTAATTCGCATAAGATCGGTTTGCTGCTAATTGATATTTTTCTTCAAGAATTTCCTGTGTAACTGCATTAGGAACAGTATTAGGCTGCTCAATAAAAGTTGTGATACCTCCAGCTACTGCGGCTCTTGATTCTGATTCAATGTCTCCTTTGTGCGTTAGCCCTGGTTCTCTAAAATGTACTTGGTCATCAATGGCACCCGGAATTAAGTAATTCCCCTCAGCATCAATAATCATACAATTAGAAGATTTAGCGCTAATACTTTCTGACACTTCAACAATTAAGTCGTCTTCAATTAACACATCGCCTTCAAAAATCACTCCTTCATTAACTATTCTGGCATTTTTAATTAAAACACTATTCATTGTAATCTATCTTATAAAGTATTAAATAATTTTTTTATTCGTAATGATATCACTCCCAAGACCGCTTCCACAATAATGGAATTACTCATCTTAGAAACCCCCCTTGTTCTATCTGTAAAAATAATAGGAACTTCAGAGATTTTAAAGTCTTTGCTAAAGGTACGATACTTCATTTCGATTTGAAAAGCATAGCCCACAAATTTAATTCGATCTAAACCTATTTTTTCTAAAACTTCTCTTTTATAGCATACAAATCCTGCAGTAGCATCGTGTATTTGCATTCCTGTAATTATGCGAACATATACAGAAGCAAAATAAGACATCAATACTCTACTAAGCGGCCAGTTTACCACATTGACTCCGGTAACATATCTCGAACCTATTGCTAGATCAGCATTACCAAAATGACAGGCGTTGTACAATTTTTCTAAATCGTCAGGATTGTGTGAAAAATCAGCATCCATTTCGAAAATAAAATCATAGTTATGGCGCAATGCCCATTTAAAACCATGCACATAAGCAGTTCCCAAACCGGATTTCTTTTTTCTAACCTCTAGAAATAACCGTCCCTCAAACTCCTCTTGTAATAAACGTACTCTATCTGCAGTGTGATCTGGAGAATTATCGTCAATAATAAGAACGTGAAATGGCTTGTGCTGTGAAAGAACTGCTCTCACAATACTTTCTATGTTTTCAATCTCGTTATAGGTAGGAATTATAACAATACAATCGTTCATAATATCTTGTAATTTCAGCGCAAAAGTAACATTTTTATGCCATTTGACTCATAATAAATTTATAATAAAAAGATTCATCTAAAAAATTAGTAATTTTGCGCAGCTATGACGGAACACTTACTCGAACCAAGGATATTAGAAAACAAAGATTGGGCAACCTTTTTGTTTGTTTTTACATTTGCATTAATTGCTTTCACAAAATCGGTATATGAAAACCGTTTTGGTGATTTTATGAATCTACTATTTTCAGATAAATACTCGAAGGTATATCGTGACAGCAGCAATATAAAAAGCACTTTTACAGTCGCTTTATTTATCGCGCAGTTAATTTCATTTGCATTCTTTATCCAGCTCACCCTAAACCTATTTGGGTATGCATCTAAGACAGACTGGTTGCTTTTTATTCAAATTACGACCTTGCTTACCTTTTTTATCTTTGCAAAATACCTGATAGAAAAAATCATTGCTACCTCATTTAATATAGAGGAGTTTGCAGAGCAATTTAACCTACAAAAAGTCACTTATCGCACCTATATAGGGCTTTTAATACTACCAATCAACATTATTCTATTCTATTACAACACATTTTCAACTAATATTCCGTTAATTATTATCGCTATAATATTGATATTAAACACCTTAACTTATTTGATATCAATAAAAAAGTATCAAAAAATAATATTAGGTAAGTTGTTTTATTTTATTTTATATCTTTGCACTTTGGAAATAGCCCCCTATTTTTTTATGTATTATTGGTTTACAAAAGGTAGCGCTTAGAAAAAATAAAATATGAAAGTGAAAACAATTTTGGTGTCACAACCCGAGCCTAAAGTGGAAAATTCTCCTTACTTTGAGCTTCAACAAAAGCATAAAGTAAAAATTGATTTCAGACCTTTTATTCATATAGAAGGTGTTAATGCTAAAGAGATCCGACTTCAAAAAATCGATCTTAATCATTATACTGCAATTATTTTAACTAGTAGAAATGCAGTAGATCATTTTTTTAGAGTGGCCGAAGAAATGCGTTTCAAAGTACCTGAAACCTTAAAGTATTTCTGTCAATCGGAAGCAGTTGCCTACTACTTGCAAAAGTATGTTGTATACAGAAAACGTAAGATATATGTAGGACCTAAAGATTTTGCTGATTTATCTCCATTGATTAAAAAATACAAAGACGAGAAGTTCTTACTTCCTGCTTCTGATCAATTAAATGCTGATGCGCCAATTGTATTAGATAGTTTAAAAGTAGACTGGACTGCAGCGGTTTTTTACAAAACAGTAATGAGCGACTTATCTGATCTAGCTGATGTTTATTATGATGTTCTTGCCTTTTTTAGTCCAACAGGAATAAAATCGCTTTATAAAAACTTCCCTAATTTCGAACAAAACGATACTCGTATTGCCGTTTTTGGAAGCACAACTCAAAAAGAAGCATTAGATCACGGTTTAAGAATTGATATTCTTGCACCTACACCAGATACGCCTTCAATGACAATGGCTATTGAAAAATACATTGTAGAAGCAAACAAATCAAAATAAGATTTGACACAAATATTTGAAAGCCACTATTTATTTAGTGGCTTTTTTTATGCCATTTTTTTTCAAATTAGAATAAAAAACTGGATAACAATCGTTTTTTGATTACATTTGGCTTTCAATAACAACTAAAATTGCTGGTTTTAGTTCTAAATAATAACTTATGAAAATCAATTCACTTGTAGTAGAAATAGACGGTATCGATAAGGAGATTTTACGTGATCTAATGCAAGATGCCCGAAAACCCATTTTACAAATTGCAAATAAAATTGGTATTTCTGGCGCAGCAATACACCAGCGTTTGCGCAAACTAGAACAATCTGGCGTAATCTCTGGATCTAAATTTACAGTAAACCATAAAATACTAGGTTACAATACGATGGCATTTGTAGGAGTATATCTTGACAAGGCACTGCGTAATCCTGAAGCCGTTAAAGAACTAAAAAAAATCCCTGAGGTACTAGAATGCCACTACACCACAGGAAACTGGTCAATTTTAATCAAAATTATTTGTCGTGATAACGAACATTTAATGCACATGTTGAACACTAAAATACAAGCTATAGAAGGCGTTTCAAGAACAGAAACTTTCATCTCCTTAGACCAGCAAATTAACAGACAAATTCAGCTTTAAGAAAGTTGTCGCCACCGTATATAAGCATAAAAAAAGCCTTACTAATCACAATAATTAGTAAGGCTTTTACATTTTAGTTTATTAAATTTAATCTCTACGACTACCCGCTCCCATGTAAATAGATATGTAATATAGTAAGGTAGCAATCGATCCTAAAGCGGCGACAACATAGGTTCTAGCTGCCCATTTTAAAGCATCTTTTGCCCCTGCTTGCTCCTGTTGTGTCAACATGCGTTTGTTTTCTAACCAAGCTAGCGCACGATTACTAGCATCGTATTCTACTGGCAATGTCACTATTGAGAAGATGGTTGTTGCTGCAAAAAGCACAATTCCACCTAGTAATAATGCAGGAAAACTATTGATCAATAAAATCCCTCCTATTAAAACCCACTGCATGTATTTTGAAGCCACATTAACAAAAGGCACCAGCTTAGAACGCATGGTCAACCATTGATATCCCACAGCGTGTTGCACCGCGTGACCGCACTCATGTGCAGCAACAGCCGCTGCAGCCGCGTTACGTTGATTGTAAACCGCCTCACTTAAATTTACTGTCTTATCCATAGGATTGTAATGATCTGTCAATCTACCCGGAGTAGAAATAACTCGCACGTCACGAATTCCGTTATCGGCTAACATTTTTTCAGCAATTTCAGCACCAGACATTCCGTTTTGCAAATGCAATTTAGAATACTGCTCAAATTTACTTTTTAGCCTTGAGCTTACTAACCAACTGAAAAGCATAATTGCTCCAGCAAGTATTAAATAACCCATTCCCATATCTCTTTATTTTTAAGTGTTTTATTGTAATACTATCATAATAGCAAAATCTGAACCAAAATATTAAAATGCCACTATGACATTTTCTAAATATACGTAAAATAAAAAATCCAAACACTAACAAAGTAGCATTTGGATTTTTTTATAATTAAGTACCAACTTGATAATTAGCTACTGCTAGCCAACTAAGTTGATTATTTTTCCGGGAACGATGATCACTTTATTAGGTGTACGTCCTTCTAATTGTTTGATTGTTCGCTCGTCTTTCATTACGATTTCTTCAATTTGCTCCTTAGTTAAATCTAGAGGCAAAGTAATTGTAAAACGCATTTTTCCGTTGAAAGAAACAGGGTATTCTTTTTCAGATTCTACTAAATGTTTTGGTTCGAATGCTGGAAAAGGAACTAAAGCTATCGAACCCTCTTTTCCTAATAATGACCACAATTCTTCAGCGATGTGCGGTGCATAAGGCGAAATCACAATAGCCAATGGCTCTAAAATAGCGCGAGAATGACAGTTTTGAGTCGATAGTTCATTCACACAAATCATAAACTGAGAAACCGAAGTATTGAAAGAGAAATTCTCAATATCGTCAGCTACTTTCTTAATGGTTTTATGTAATGTTTTCAAATTGTCTTTTGTAGGCGCTTCGTCAGTCACAATCATGTTGTGCTCATCAAAATACAAACGACATAGTTTTTTCAAGAAACCAAATACACCCGAAATACCTGCTGTATTCCATGGTTTAGCTTGCTCTAATGGCCCTAAAAACATTTCGTACAAACGCAATGTATCTGCTCCATATTCATCACAAATAGCATCTGGTGTCACTACATTATAATATGACTTCGACATTTTTTCGACTTCACGACCAGCAGTAAATTTTGTATTTCCAGCGAAGGAAATAAATTTTGCGTTTGCAAATTCTGAGGAATATTTTGAGTCTTTAATAAATTTATCAATAAACAATTCATTCGTGCTTTCGTTAATAAATTTCAAATCAATTCTGATTGGACTGAAACTGAAAGCTACTGAGAAAGGATCATAAGAATTAAAACTTATTTGAAATGCTTTATCAGAGTGTTTCTCATTTAATGCTAACAATAAACTTGATAAAATAATTATAATCTCTTTTAGATCAGCAATATCCGACTCAGTAAAAGATTCTTTAATTTTATCATAATCTGCTATACCAATTAGATTACTATCTAAAATCTCCGTTATTTGATAAACCCAATAGTTACCTAAAGTATCTATCTCACCATCAACCACCTTTTTTAGGTTTAAAGAACTTAGCTTATCCTTTAGTTTATTATATTTTTTTAAAAAATCATATTCAATAATTGTTGCAGGAAGCTTTAATGTCATAAATTCTTCATCCGAAGTCCCTAAAACTAAGTAAGAACCTACTTCTGCTCTTAAAACAAAAGCACTAGTCCCTAAGATCATTCCTTGATTAATCAATTTCTTGAAAGGCTCTTCTGTTGGCGCAAAGCCTTTATCCTTTAAGAATTTATTCCAGAAACGAGCGTACAATAAATGACCTGTTGCGTGTTCGTTTCCACCAATATATAAATCCACACTTTCCCAATAAGCCAGCGCTTCTTTGCTTGCAAATTCGCTTTCGTTGTGCGCATCCATGTATCGCATCCAGTAAAATGAACTACCCGCCCAACCTGGCATCGTATTCAATTCTAAAGGAAAAATAGTCGTATTATCTACATGATCAGTATTGACTACTTTATTTGCTGTAGTATCCCAAGCCCAAACTGTTGCATTCCCTAAAGGTGGCAATCCATCTTCTGTTGGTAAATACTTTTCTACTTCTGGCAATACAATTGGTAAATATTGCGCATCGATCATTTGTGGCAAGCCATTTACATAATAAACAGGAAATGGTTCCCCCCAATATCTTTGACGAGAAAACACAGCATCACGCAAACGGTAATTGATTTTTCCGTAGCCTTGATTTAGTTTTTCTAAAGCTTCAATTGCTTTTATAGTCCCTTCTTTATACCCTAATCCCGTTAAGAAATCAGAATCTACTAATTTAAAACCTTCTTTTGCTCCATAAGCAGCTTCGGAAACATCTTTATCGAAAATGTTTTTGATAGGCAACATCCCGTCTTGTCCCTTGAAGAAATTAGCAAAAGCATAATCACGTTCGTCACCACAAGGAACCGCCATTACAGCACCTGTTCCATATCCTGCAAGAACATAATCCCCAATCCAAACCGGAATTGCTTCCTTAGTAAAAGGATGCTCTGCATACGCACCTGTAAAAACTCCCGAGATGGTTTTTACATCAGCCATACGCTCTCTCTCAGAACGTTTAGAAGATGCTAAAATATATTCATTTACTTTTTCTACATATTCAGGAGTTGTGATTTCTTGAACCAAAGGATGTTCTGGCGCCAATGTCATAAATGTCACCCCAAAAATCGTATCAGGGCGTGTAGTGAAAACATTTATATTTTCTTCATGGTCGTTAACTCTGAAAGACACCATCGCACCAATTGATTTTCCAATCCAATTTCTTTGGCTTTCTTTGATGCTTTCGCTCCAGTCAATATCGTTTAATCCTTGTAATAAACGTTCGGCATAAGCAGAAATACGCATGCTCCATTGTGTCATTTTTTTACGCACTACTGTAAAGCCACCACGTTCTGAAACTCCATTTACAATTTCGTCATTAGCTAAAACAGTTCCTAACCCTGGGCACCAGTTTACTTCAGTCTCTGCTAAATACGTCAATCGGTATTGCAGCAAAATTCTCTGCTGTTGTTCTTTTGCGTAAGCATTCCATTGGTCAGCAGAAAATATTGCAATTTCGTCATCACACACGGCATTGACATTTGCATTTCCTTCTTTTTCGAATACTTCCTTTAGAGTCGAAATATCCTCGGCTTTATCACTGTTTTTATTATACCACGAGTTAAACAATTGGATAAAAATCCATTGTGTGTGTTTGTAATAATCCGGGTTAGAAGTTCGCACTTCTCTACTCCAATCAAATGAAAACCCTATTTTATCTAATTGCTTACGGTAACCAGCAATTTTATTTCCTTCTTTATCAAATCCCCCATCGATGTTTACACGAGTAGTATCTTCAGGACGTTGCCCCGTTTGAATAGCATATTGTTCCGCTGGCAAACCAAAACTATCATAACCCATTGGGTGTAAAACATTAAAACCCTGATGCCTTTTATATCTCGAATACACATCTGAAGCGATGTACCCTAGCGGATGCCCTACGTGAAGTCCTGCTCCTGATGGATAAGGAAACATATCTAACACATAATGTTTGGGTTTATCTGAATTATTTGACGCAGCAAAAGTTTGGTTTTCTGCCCAATATTTTTGCCATTTGGCTTCTATTTCGTTTGGATTGTACTTCATTATATGGTTTCAAAGTTGCAAAGCTGCAAAGTTTCTAAGATTTATTTTTTAATATCGAGATAGCAAATTTACATTTATTGTACGAAAGTTAAAACTTTGGACGTTATTAACTTCAAATAAAGAAATTCTTTATTATTTTTACCCCATAATTTAAGTAAACTATGAGTTCTTCATTTGATAAATTTCAAAAACGCCGATTAATTTCCTCTTATTTCTCAGTAGTATTAAGTATCTTTTTGGTACTGTTTTTACTGGGGCTACTAGGTTTTTTTATAATCAATTCTAACAAACTAGCTAACGATTTTAAAGAGAAAATTGCCATGACGGTATTCTTTGAAAACACAGCAAAAGACAGCACATTAGTAAAATTTGGTAAGGAGTTAAAAGTAGCTCCCTATGCTAAATCAATGGTTTACGTTACTAAGGAGCAAGCAGCGAAACAACACACTGATATTATTGGTGAAGATTTCATGACGTTCCTAGGAGAAAATCCTTTGCAAAATTCTTATGACATACACTTAAAAGCAGATTATGTTGAGAAAGATAGTATTGCCAAAATCGAAGCAAAATTGCGTGAAAACCCAATGGTTTCTGACATTGTTTACGACAAGCAATTGATCAACTTAGTGAATGACAATATTAAAAAAGTGAGCATGTGGATTTTAATAATCAGTGGCTTCTTAACTTTTATTGCTGTTTTACTAATTAATAGTTCGCTAAGATTATCGATTCACTCTAATCGTTTTATTATAAAAACCATGCAAATGGTAGGTGCTACTAAAGCATTTATTAGAAAACCATTTGTAACTCGAAGTATAAAACTTGGAATAATAGGAGCTGTACTTGCAATCATTGCACTAATTGGCGTGTTATTATATGTTGAATCTAAATTCCCCGACTTAGGAATTTTAGAAAACAAAGGACTTATAGGTATTGTTTTATTAGCTGTATTTGGAGTGGGAATATTAATTACATGGTTGAGCACACACTTTGCAACACAGCGTTTCTTGAATTTAAGAACAGACGATTTATATTAATTTTAGGTTTAGATAAAGACAATACAGCACAATGGAAAACGAAAAAAACAAACAACAATTCCTTTTTGAGCAAATCAATTACAAAATTCTATTAATTGGAATTGGCGTTATCGTACTTGGCTTTTTACTAATGTCAGGCGGAGGAAGTGAAGATCCAAATGTCTTTAATGAAGATATCTTCGATTTTAGAAGAATTAGATTAGCACCAACAACTGTATTAATTGGTTTTGGAATAACAATTTATGCTATTTTAAAAAATCCAAAAAAGGCATAAATGAATATTTTACAAGCGATAATCCTTGCAATTATTGAAGGACTAACAGAATTTTTACCCATATCTTCAACTGCCCACATGGGTTTCACAGCTTCTCTACTAGGAATGGAAGAGAGTGAGTTTTTAAAGATGTTTCAGGTATCCATACAATTTGGAGCTATCTTAGCTATTGTAGTTTTATACTGGAAGAAGTTCTTTAATTTCACCAACTTTAAATTTTACTTTAAATTAGTTTACGCTGTAATTCCGGCCTTAGTTTTAGGCTATCTTTTTGACGATAAGATTGAAGCCGTTCTAGGCAATCAAATAGCAATATCTACAGTATTAGTACTAGGAGGAATCGTTTTACTATATGTAGATAACTGGTTTAAAAACCCTAAAATCTTAGACGAAAAAGACATCTCTATAAAAGACGGAATCATTATTGGTTTTTGGCAATGTCTAGCGATGATGCCAGGAACATCTCGTTCTGCTGCTTCAATTATAGGTGGTATGACTCGCGGATTAAGCCGAAGAGCATCTGCCGAATTTTCATTTTTTCTAGCAGTACCTACTATGCTAGCAGTAACCGTTTACTCTGTTTTTGTAAAGACATGGGGAAAAGGAACCGTTACAGAAATGAAGGGTTACGAGATGATATTACAAGATCAAGATCATATAAACTTATTTATCTTAGGAAACGTTATTGCGTTTATTATCGCTTTAATTGCCGTTAAAACATTTATTGACGTATTGACAAAATACGGCTTCAAATTTTGGGGATGGTATCGTATTATAATTGGTGTTGGTTTATTAATTTATTTTTACACCAAATAATGGAATCAACAACCACAGAGCAATATCTAGAAGGACAAATACTTTTAATTGACAAACCACTTACATGGAGTTCGTTTCAGGCGGTGAATAAATTAAAGTACGCGTTAATCAATAAAAAAGGATTACCTAAAAAATTTAAAATAGGTCACGCTGGTACGCTAGATCCTCTAGCAACTGGTCTTTTACTAATTTGTACCGGAAAATTCACAAAGAGAATTTCTGAATTGCAAGGTCAAGCCAAAGAGTACACGGGTACCTTTTTTATAGGTGCCACTACTCCTTCATACGATTTAGAAACCGAAGTGGACCACACTTTCCCTACAGCACATATTAACGAATCTTTAATCCACGAAACTGTCAAGCAATTTCTAGGTGAAATAGATCAAAAGCCACCAATTTTTTCGGCTATTAAAAAAGATGGTGTTCGACTTTATGAACATGCACGTGCTGGAGAAACTGTAGAAATAGCGACTAGAAAAACAACAATACACGAATTTGAAATTACTAGAATCGCATTACCTGAAATCGACTTTAGAGTGGTTTGCAGCAAGGGAACTTACATTCGCTCCTTAACTTATGATTTTGGTCTAGCGATGCAATCAGGATCACACTTAACAGCGCTGAGACGTACAAAAATTGGTGATTTTAATGTAAAGGACGCTATCGATGTCACTTTATTCGAAGAAAAACTATCTCAATAGAAAGCATAAAAAAACATATAAAAGACACCAAGAGCGCTTTTATATGTTTTTATCTAAATTGAAGTAACAAAACCTCAAGTTTACCATCTGGAACTTGCTAATTGCAAACATATTAGTAATGTATCGTTCCGTGATTTCCAAATAATAAATTACTGAAGAAATCATAAAATCTTTCAAATAACTTTTTCATAACAATCCTCTTTTAAGTTAGACATCAGTAAAAAGTAGGTTACAATATAGATTTGATTTTGATGTTCTAAAGTACAAAAAAAATCCTTTCGATACAAATAATATTTAGTACAACTAACTACTAGTAAGCAAAGTAACTATCGTCTTTCTCGTCTTCTTCAATTTCCTTATCAAGATCAATCATCATGTCAATTATTTCTAATTGCGTGGTTAATCCTTTATCTTTAGTATACCATAAATGCAAAGCCGTTTTTGCTTCTTCATCAATAGTACCGTGTTGTTTTTTATAATCGGTGATTAAAGTAGAAGCGCCTAATGGTCTAGGTCCCCAATGCGCTATTGCACCACTAGTTTCTTTATTGATTACAATTAATTTTGGGATCGCTTTCCCTTTATTAGTCAAAAATTTGTTCATCAATTCCTCGTGCTCATCGCGAAGCACAATACGCATGTCAATTTTATCATCGGATGCTTCTACCATTTTATTAAAAACAGGTAGCAATTGCGCAGCATCGCCACACCATCCTTCAGAAATAACCAACCAAATATAGTTTCCTTTTAGCTCTTTTAATCGGGTTGTAATCTCCTCTGAAACTGATAATGTTTTATCCAGACGATTCATTCGACTTTCATTTAAACTGCTATAATGCGTCAATTCTGGAGACTGCGTTGTTCCTGTAGCTTTATCATCACGTAATAAATCAGAGACTAATTTTCTATATTCCGCATACGAGCGGCTGCTAAATAATGCTTTTGCAATTGTAATTTCCATGGTTTGCTTTTGTTTGATAGTAAAGTTACTTAAATAGTTGTTTAATCATACATAATATTACTTACTCATAATCAAAAAGCGTAATTTTATAACTTTCAAATTACTTAGGAATGAATTTAGATACAAAATCAATTGGTCTCGTTTTATCTGGCGGAGGGACTAAAGGGCTGGCCCATGCTGGTGCAATGAAATACTTAGAAGAAGTAGGCATTGTTCCTAGTAGGATAGCGGGTACAAGTTCAGGTTCTATTGTGGGTGCTTTGTATGCTTGGGGGAAATCACCACTTGAAATATTAGAGTTTTTTAAATCTATTTATTTATTTCATTGGAGGCACATTACCTTTAGAAAAGCAGGAATTATAGATTCTGAATCATTCAAAATTCATTTTGAGTCCATTTTTGGAGATGCGCAGTTAGCCGATTTGAAAATACCAATGCAAATCACCGCTACAGATATGGTACGCGGAAGATTGAAAATATTCGAACCAGAAACAAAAATCATCGATGCCATATTAGCTTCATCTGCATTTCCGGGTATTATCACACCCTTTGAAATTGATGGCGAACCGTTTAGTGATGGCGGGATTTTAAATCATTTCCCTACAGATGTTTTGCAAGGGCAATGCGAAACCATCATAGGCATTTATGTTAGCCCTATTCAAAAGATAGAAGCAAAAGACCTCAACTCAATTCGATCAGTAACTACCCGTGCTTTTGATATTTTATCAGCCAATTCTGATTTGCAAAAATTCAATATATGTGACTGGGTAATTGAGCCAAAAGAATTGACCAAGTTTAGCACATTTGAAATGAATAAACTTAAAATGGAAACGATTTTTCAAATAGGATATAACTCGGCAAAAGAATCTTATGAGAAACTTAATTTATAAAATTTAAGAGACACTATTTCAAAAAAAAAGAATATGACTATATTTGCACAAATCAACTCAACATACACATGAAATATAAAAGAATTCTTCTAAAATTAAGTGGCGAGGCTCTAATGGGCGACAGACAATACGGAATTGATCCCGTGAGATTAGCTGAATATGCCGAAGAAATCAAACAGATTCACGACAAAGGGATAGAAATCGCTATTGTAATAGGTGGTGGAAATATTTTTAGAGGTGTTGCAGGTGCCAGTAATGGTATGGATAGAGTGCAAGGTGATTACATGGGAATGCTGGCAACCATCATCAATGGTATGGCTTTACAAGGTGCACTTGAAGACAAAGGAATGTTAACACGTTTGCAAACAGCTTTAAAAATTGAAGCAATCGCTGAACCTTATATAAAAAGAAGAGCTGTTCGTCACCTTGAAAAAGGAAGAATTGTAATTTTTGGTGCAGGAACAGGAAATCCTTATTTTACAACAGATACTGCAGCCGTTTTACGTGGTGTAGAAATTAATGCTGATGTGATCTTAAAAGGAACAAGAGTAGATGGTGTGTATGATTCAGATCCTGAAAAAAATGCAGCAGCACTTAAGTTTGATACCATTTCGTTTGAAGATGTTCTTAAAAAAGGATTGAATGTAATGGATACTACCGCATTTACATTAAGCCAAGAAAACAAACTTCCTATTGTCATTTTTGATATGAATAAAAAAGGAAACTTGGTAAAAATATGTGAAGGTGACAATATAGGAACTGTAGTAAACGTATAACGCTATAGCAAAAGCAGCAAATAAAAAGAGACAACAATGACTGAAGAAATTGAATTTATATTAGACAGTACAAAAGAATCTATGACTGGTTCTATTGCTCACTTAGAAAAAGAATTTACAAATATACGTGCTGGAAAAGCATCTCCTGCCATGTTAGGAAGTGTGTTTGTCGATTATTATGGATCGTCTACACCATTATCACAAGTAGCAAAAATTAGCGTTCCTGATGCAAGAACAATTACATTACAACCGTTTGAAAAAAACATGTTGCAAACAATTGAGAAAGCAATTATGGTAGCAAATATTGGATTTAATCCAATGAACAATGGTGATTTAATCATTATTAGCGTTCCACCATTAACAGAAGATAGAAGACGCGACCTAGCCAAACAAGCTAAAGTAGAGTCTGAAGACGCAAAAATAGGTATTAGAAACGCTCGTAAAGATGCTAATACTGAAATCAAAAAATTAGAAAAAGACGGAACATCAGAAGACATTTGTAAAAGTGCTGAAGAAGAAGTTCAAAACTTAACGAATAGTTTCATCAAAAAAGCAGAAGAATTACTTGTAGTTAAAGAAGCTGAAATCATGAAAGTATAATTCATAGCTACTATCATTTTTAAAAATCCGTTCTGTATATTGCTATCAGAACGGATTTTTTATTATTATTTTTGCTGCAACAAATGACGGAACTATCCTTTTGAAATAAAACGCTATATGAAGCAATTGTGCTTATTGTTCTTTTTTTTAACGCTTTCTATACAGGCGCAATTTCACATTAGCGGAACGGTCAGAGAATCAATCACTAACAAGCCTCTATCCTATGCTAGTATCAGTACAGCCGAAGGCATAAACTCTGTGACTGATGTTGATGGAAGATTTGATATTGCCTCACAAAAACCGCTGTCAGCTGTTACTATATCGTATCAAGGCTACTTTAAAAATACGGTCAAATTAGTAAAAAACGTGAATTACTACGCTATTTTCCTTTATCCAAAGCAAGATATAGCTAAGTATGTTCTAGCCCCTAATGTAAATCCGGCTCTAGCAATTATCAACAAAGCAATTGCCTCTAAAAAGAGTAACAATCCACAAGAGAAGCTTAAATCTTTCACTTTCAAATCGTATAACAAACTAATTGTTAGTGCCGCAGCCGATTCAATTTCTAGTAGTATCGATTCGGTTTTTATCGAAAGAAGAAAGGGTAGAAAATTTAAAAAAATAGATTCTTCAAGTTACAAAATTAAGGAAATGGTGAGCAAGCACCACTTATTTCAAACAGAAAAAGTATCGCAATATCAGTACAATAACAAGACTTTAAAAGAGTCAATCTTGGGCACAAAAATGGCAGGTTTTAAGCATCCTATCTATGAGGTACTGGCATTTGACTTACAATCGTTCTCTATTTATGATTCAAATTATGAATTGTTTGAAACAAAATATAAAAGCCCCATTGCAGATGATGCACTCCTAGACTACAATTATAAAATTATGGACACGGTTGCTATAAACAATCGCAACACGATTATGATCTATTTTAAAAATAAGAAAAAAAGCAAATCAAAAGGTTTGGAAGGCGTTATATATGTAGATCAAGAAAGTTATGCTATTGCAAAAGCGGTGATGCGTATAAAAGGCGTTTTAGACATTAGTGGGACACATGAATTTAATTATGTTGCGCAAGAAAAGCTATGGTTTCCCAGCAGTAAAACGTTTAAAATTATTAAAGGTAAAAATGATGATGATATCAAGATTCTAGGAGGAACAATCCAATTTGATGGTGATGTTGCCGAAAATTTCAAAGCTAGAAAAAGAACCGCGTCAGACTATAGTTACCTTTACTCTGAAAGCACAAATTTTGACATCAAATACAACATTCCTACGGATTTTAATCGCGATTTTATAGCTGTCGATTTAAATGATGCTGCAACGCATAGACAAGAATCTTTCTGGCAGGACTACCGCACAGACAGTCTGGATGTAAGAGGGCAACGAACCTACTTAGCACTAGACAGCATTGCGATTAAGCGAAATATTGCAAGCCGTTTGCGCATTGGTCGTAAAGTGATCAACGGATACTTGCCGCTTGGTTTTTTTGACATGGACTTAAGAAAACTTTTTAGCTACAATAATTATGAAGGTTTCCGCTTGGGTTTTGGTGGTACCACAAATGAGCGTTTTCTTAAAGACTTTAGAATTAGTGGTCACATTGCCTATGGAACAAAAGACAACGACTTTAAATACAACATAGGAGCTGCTGCTCAGGTAGACAGAGCTTCTAACTCCTGGTTTGGATTTGCTTATACCGATGATGTAAAAGAAATTGCCAGTACTTCGTATGCGGTAGAGAAAAAACCATTCAAATTATACGATCCTAGACCCATCAATATTAGTACTTTCTATAATTATGTAAGTTGGAAAACGTATCTAGAAACCAAATTAATTCCAAAAACGGAGGCGATCCTGACGCTCGATCAATCGGTTATCGAACCTAAATTTAACTACCAATACCTTTTAAACGGAAAAAGTTATTCGCAATACCACATGACCACTGCTATGATTTCGTTGCAATGGAGTCCGTTTAGTGATTACATGCAAACACCAGACGGTCGAAAAGAATCTGAGAAAAGATTTCCTAAGTTTACCTTACAATATACTAAGTCATTAGCAAACGTCCTGAACAATGATTTTGATTTTAGCAAAATAGAATTTAAAACAGAGTTTGAAAAGAAGTATTTAAATGGTCAAAAAACCAACTTGCTTTTTGAAGGAGGGTATAGCAATGGAGATGTTCCTTTAACGCATTTATACAATACTTCACCTAACAATATCACTAAAGAAAGTGTGATCCAGCGCATAACATTTGCTTCAAAAAATAGTTTTGAAACCATGTTCTTTAACGAGTTCTTCTCGAGTGAGTTTGTTTACTTTCAGTTTAAACATAGTTTTAATCGTGTAAAGATTATTCGAAAAGTAAAACCTGCACTTGTATTAGTATCACGAATGGGATGGGGAGATTTACAAAAACCAGAGCAACACACAGGGATCAATTATAAAACTTTAAATGATGGTTATTTTGAATCAGGAATTGAACTGAACCAAATTTTTAACGGCTTAGGACTAAGCGCATTTTACCGCTACGGTCCCAATCAATTACCTAAGTTTGAAGACAACTTAGCCATCAAACTAAGTTTTGTTTTAAAATTAGGACTGTAAAATAGTTATGCAAATGACTAACTAATCTTAGCACTATGAAAAAGAAAGAGACAAGCAGATTATGAAGAATGCAGTAGATCACTAATGATCGTTTCCTGAAAATCTATCAAATCTGCTTACCCTTTATAATTAGTGACCAATTAAACGATTGTCCTATGGTTTTAAACGAGTAAAATTGAAACCCTTTTATGGTTTAATAATTAAAACAGAAGGAACATTAATCAACCAGTCTGTATCAGAATCTAATAATGTTTTCCAACTCTCCAGACTTATAAGCATTAAATCTTGCTGCTCTAGAAAAGTAGGCAGTACTTCTTTTCCTTTTACTACGGCTATATTATTTTCATGTTGTGCCTCAAGTGAAGCAACAGCACTTTGTAAAACAAAGTTGTTTTGCACGTGATTATTAATATCTAAGATTACGATTTTAGAATTGTTATTGTTGATTAATTTTTGAGCATAATCAATTAAAAACGCATCTTCTGATTTGTATATTGGAATAAAAACCTGATCATTATTTTGGAATTCGTTATCAATTAAAATCCCTAACGGCAGTTTGGTTTTTGCTACTATTTGTCTTGTTCTTTCGTCAAAAGGCGAATTCTCAAACAAGCCTTCTTTCCCGGTAAATTTATCAATTAAACGATCTGGATTTATTATTCGAGTAGTAAACCCAATCAGTTTTCCTAGAATAGTTCCCTGAAATATTGATTTACCTAAACCTACTAACAATAAGTCATATTCCCCTTGATTTGCAACATCGGCGATTTCAGTTTCAATGTCATTAGTGACTTTGAATATCGTATCAATTTTAACATTCAGCTGCTCAGACTCTTCAAATATGGGTTCGAAACTATCCTTCTCCTCTTCCCTAGCATTAAAAGCGTGCAACTCGTCACTCACAGATAAATGTAGTGCCGTGATGCTAGAACTTGCTTTTTGCTTTTTAGTCAAACTATTAGCTAGTCGCAAGAGTGCCTTCCCTTTTTCGTTGTTTCCAAAAGAAACTAATATGCGGTATTTATTATCTTGAATTTCTTCTACTGTCTCGTCTTCATTTTTACCTTTAAACAGAAAATCGATAAGGTCTAGCGCGGGCCCCGTCATAAAAGTAGTCACTAAGGCCATGATTACCATCATAGTAAATACTTCGGGTGTTAAAACTTTTAATTCTAAACCAATGTTTAAAACAATTAATTCCATCAAGCCTCTAGTATTCATTAAGGCACCTATAGTTAAACTGTCCTTCCAGTTTTGACCCACAAAACGAGCAGCAATGGCACTTCCTAAAAATTTTCCCACTACAGCAACAAGAATAATTGCTCCGGTTACTTTCATTAAGTAACTGTCGTTTATTAAGCCTACTTCTGTTTTTAAACCTGTAAATACAAAGAATAAAGGCAGCAGTAATATCACGGCCACATCCTCTACTTTTTCGATAAAAATCATTCTGAATTTAGTTACATCAGGCATGATCGCTCCCATCATAAAAGCACCAAAAAGCGCATGAATACCAATCACCTCAGTGGCATAAGAGGATAAAATTAAAAACAAGAAGAATATTGCCATCACGGGTTTCCCTATGCTGTCTTTTGAACCATATAAATCCCCTATGCGTTTTAAAAACGGTTTTACTATAAAAATCATGGCCAATACGTAGACTACCGCAAGCGAAATCACATAAAGCGAACCCACAAAATCCCCTGCTTTTACAATAGCAATAACCACTGCTAGCAAGCACCAAGCTGTAATATCATCTGCGGCAGCACAGGTAATTACAATCGCTCCCAACTTTGTTTTATGAATACCACGTTCTTGAACAATGCGCGCTAATACTGGAAAAGCAGTAATACTCATTGCAATCCCCATGAACAAACTAAAAGATAAAAACTCTACTCCAGCAGGAGCAAATTTATTGTAAACAAAATAAGAGAGTCCTATTCCTAATGCAAACGGAAACACAATACTGGCGTGACTAATTACAACGGCTTCACTCGCTTTATTTTTAAGCACTTTAATATCTAATTCCATCCCAATAACAAACATGAAAAGAATAAGACCTATTTGACTCAAAAATTTTAAGTTACCTAAAGATTCTACCGGGAACAATGCTGCTGAAAATTCTGGAAAGTACATTCCTACTAAGGATGGCCCCAAGACGATACCTGCAATGATTTCTCCTATAACGGTGGGTTGCCCTATTTTTTTAAATATCCACCCAAATAAACGAGCCACTAGAATTATGGTCACAATTTGTGCTAGTAATATCGCTAATGGATCTTTAAAGTTATGCTGCATCGAATCGATAAAGTCATACCAAGAGTTTTGATTCGAATTTGAAACAGCCATGCCATTTACATTTTCAAGTGCCTTACCCTTTTTTACGATCCAATAAATTAATGCGCTAAATCCTCCTGTTACACCAACATAGAACAAGCTGTTTTTATATTTTTTTAAATCCATTTTATGCGATGATCTAGGTTACAAAAATCACACAAAGATGTGAAATTCTACAATACGTTTTACACGCTCTAGAATTATTTTTAACAGCCTAAAAACCACCTAAAAAACGGCAATTTAACGACGCCTTCAACTCTAAAATAAAAAGGATATCCTAAGGCTTTTGCGCTCGTATTTACTACATTTGCATCCATTTTTAAATTTCTATGAAAAAGATATTAAAAGTAGGATTTTGGGAGTTTATCGCCCGTATCGTACTTAAAAACAGATTAGCGATACTTTGTATTATAGCATTAATCACCATTTTTCTAGGTTTGCAGTGGAAGAACATTCAGTTTTCTTTTACAGAAGCAAACCTACTTCCTGATGACAATAATGTCAATAAAGAATACAATGCATTTTTAGACAAATTTGGAGAGGAAGGAAACCTCATCGTTGTAGGCGTTAAAGACGATGCTTTCTTTACACCAAAAGCATTTGCTGCTTGGAACAAATTAATGACACAGATCAAAGCTCAAAAAGAAGTTGATCTTGTTGTGTCTATTAATGATTTAAAGCAATTGAAAAAAAATGATTCCTTACAAACATTTGAATTATTACCCTTTGTAGATGTTCAAAAAACTGCTGATAAAAATTACCTACAAAGAATTAAAAAGGATTTATTTGAAAATATGCCGTTCTATGAAGGGCTGCTTTTTAACAAAAAAAACGGAAGCATTCGATCGGCTATTTATCTTGATAAGAAAATCGTAAACACAGCGCATCGTAAAGATTACATAGTAAATGATTTTATTCCTAAAATCGAAGCCTTTGAAAAAGAAACTGGAATCGATTTGAGAGTTTCTGGAATGCCATACATACGTACCCTGAATGCAATGAGCATTGTAAACGAAATAAGTTTGTTTATAGGCGCTTCATTGCTATTAACTTCACTAATATTTTTCTTCTTTTTTAGATCTTTTAGAGCAACTTTAATTGCTATTTTAATCGTGGTAGTTGGTGTCATGTGGACTTTTGGACTTTTAGGATTGTTCCATTATCAAATTACTGTATTAACCGCATTAGTCCCTACACTGGTAATTGTCATTGGGATACCTAACTGTATTTTCTTGACTAATAAATACCAGCAAGAATACAGTGCACACGGGAATAAAGCAAAGGCATTGCAACGTGTAATTACAAAAGTAGGAACCGCTACTTTGATGACCAATTTAACTACAGCAGCAGGTTTTGCTACTTTCATTATCACAAGCAGTGAGCTATTGAAAGAATTTGGTATCATCTCTTCGTTAAGTATTATAGCGCTATTTTTTTTATGCCTAATTGTAATTCCTATTTATTACAGTTACCAGCCAGTTCCAAAAGCAAAACATCTAGAACACTTGAATAGAAATTACACCCGTGTTTTTATTGCTTGGATCGAAAAAACAGTAAAATACAACAGACGTTATGTGTATGTTGTGGCTATCTTTCTATTTCTAGTAAGTATCATGGGTGCGCTAAAAATTAAAACTTCAGGTAGTTTAATTGAAGACATGCCTAAAAATACTGGTTTTTATAAAGATATTGTTTTTTTCGAAAATGAATTTGAAGGCATTATGCCATTAGAAATTACAGTGGACACTAAAAGAAAAAAAGGGGTAATGAAATTGTCTACATTAAGAAAAATGGACGAATTTCAAGAAACCATTGAAGAAATTCCTGAATTATCAAAACCTATTTCGATCTTGAATTTGGTTAAATATTCGAAACAAGCCTATTATAATGGCAATCCCGAATATTACGAACTACCTACTTCTCAGGAGCAAAGTTTTATTCTAAGTTACGCAAAGAATGCAACAAAGAATAGCAAAAATAACATCATGAAAAGCTATGTAGATAGTACGGGACAAGTAGCTCGTATTACTACTTTCATGCGCGACATTGGGACTGGAAACATGGCTAAAATCGAAGACAAGTTATGGGCTAAGGCTAATAAGGTTTTCCCTAAAGACCGTTACAATGTAGTGATGACCGGAAAAGCTTTAGTATTTGAAAAAGGAACACAATACCTACTAGACAACTTAGTGAGTTCGTTATTATTTGCTGTATTATTGATTTCGTTATTAATGGTATTCATGTTTCGTTCTTTTAAAATGGTCGTTGTTTCGTTAATACCTAACTTGCTCCCTTTAATGATTACTGCTGGTTTAATGGGGTACTTTGGCATACCTCTAAAACCTTCTACCATATTAGTTTTTAGTATTGCCTTTGGTTTATCAGTCGATGATACCATTCACTTCTTAGCACAGTACCGTCAAGAATTAACGCACAATAACTGGAAGATTAAAAAATCTGTTTTTGCAACCATTAGAGAATCAGGTATTAGTATGTTCTACACTTCGGTAGTATTGTTTGCAGGGTTTTCTGTCTTCATGTTATCCGATTTTGGAGGTACCGTAGCCTTAGGTGGATTAATCGCAATAACCCTTGCCTTTGGTATGTTATCAAATTTAATGTTGTTGCCTTGTTTAGTATTGACTTTAAATAAATCATTAGCTAACAAGCAAGAATTTATCGAACCAAAGATTGATATTTTACAGCATGATAACGAGGAAAACGATTCTCAAAAACTGCTTTAAATCCGTAGTTAAAATAGAGCGTAATTATAAATCCCGTTTTCACAACACGGGATTTTTTAAACCGTGTATCAGCGTTGCTTTTGGATTCTCTTAATAAAGCTGTACCTTTGATTATATCATGTATAGAATAGTAAAAGCAGCTTTAATTAGCTGTTTTTTATTTTTATAAAGTTAGCGTGGAGTAAGGCAACCACTATAAAAAACAAGGCGAAATCGAAAAGCCTCATGAGTAGAAAATTAAATTAAAAAATATGAAAAAAGAAGTTCTAGTAGTAGACGATTACTTAAATAGAATAATCAATTTTGCAATCGAATATGCGCCTAAATTAATAGGAGGTATTTTAGTTTTATTTGTGGGTTTATGGGTGATTAAGTTCATCACTAAGACCGTGGGAAAATCATTGACAAAATCATCAGTAGATCAATCGCTAGTTCCCTTCTTGAAAAGCATCACTAATATTGTGTTGAAGGCATTATTAGCGATAACAGTGATGGGAATGATAGGTATCGAAATGACCTCGTTTGTAGCCATTATAGGAGCCGCAGGTTTAGCAGTAGGTTTAGCTCTTTCTGGAACACTTCAAAACTTTGCTGGAGGTGTCGTAATATTAATATTGAAACCATTTAAGATTGGTGATTTTATTGAAGCACAAGGATTTTCTGGAACTGTGAAAGAGATTAATATATTTTCAACATTATTAAATACTCCTGATAAAAAGCTAGTTATAATTCCTAATGGGCCGCTTTCTACAGGTGCCTTAATCAATTATTCTGCTGAGCCATTACGTAGAGTAGATTGGACCTTCGGAATCGCTTACGGTGATGATGTCGAAAACTTTAAAACAGCAATCAACCAATTTATCTCTGAAGACACTCGAATTTTAAAAGATCCCGCTCCTTTTTTAGGACTATCTGAATTAGCAGATAGCTCGGTGAATTTTGCAATTAGATGTTGGGTGGACAGTGCTGACTATTGGGCTGTATTCTTTGAAATGAACGAAAAAGTATATACACGATTCCCAGATTACAACTTGAATATTCCGTTTCCACAAATGGATGTTCACGTTCAAAAACAGTAAATAATAAATAATACAGACAAATTAAATTTTGTAGATTATTTTATAAACGTAAAAAGAGGCTATTTAGAACAAATTCTAAATAGCCTCTTTTTTATTGTAATATTAGTGACACCAATTATTTAGCACAACTACTTTTGTAATCCTCTACTACTTTTGTTAATCCTTCAAGAGATTTAAAATCATAATTTTCGAAAACAAATGAATCACATTCTAAATAGGAAGTAGCATTCTTTTTCAATTTATCTGCACTAGATTTGTTAGTATACAGTCCTTTCTCTTGCGAAGGTATTTTTATAATAAAATCTGAAGGTTCTAGTGGATCAACTAAGACCATATAACCTTCATTTTCAAATAATACTTTATAAAAGCTAGAGAAATCTAAACTTAGTGAATTAATACTTCCAGCAGCTGCCATGGTATTCCCTATCGTTTTTAACCCTAAATAACATTCTTCTTTCCCATCATTATCGATACAAAAACGGATATTATTCTTAGACTTAAACACCTCAAGTTTGTTGCGTCCTTTTTCATTGGTGTACTTTAAAATCACTGTTTTACCATACGCAGTCATGTCTGCAATTCCGCTCGATGTTTCTGCTTTTATCCCTTCAAATTCAGCTGTAATTGGCCCTTTTCTTTTCTCTCCTTTTTCATCAATAACATAACCATTTTTCTCGTAAATGTTTTTTGATGCGTTTCTTTCATCGGTAATTTTATTTTCATAGGCTACGACTCTCTCTTCAGTCATTTCCTGGATCTTCGCAGCGCCCTGATGCTGTAAAACATAACCATTAGTTACTAGTGCTTTTACAATATTAATTGGCGTCTTGTCTTTGCTCATTTTATACCCTATTGGGTTCCCGCTCCTATCAAACTTTGCAGGTATAACTTTTTTATCAAAGGTTACTACTTCTTCACTAAAAGTTTGATTATAACCTGGCTGGCTCCCATTTTTTGCATACCAGATTGCAACTAAAAAATTATCTAAATCTCTAATTTCATACGATAATTCTCCATTAGGTGATGGTGAAACCATTTTCACATAACCAATTCTTTTATCTTTAGGATCAGCATTTTTAGCGATTAAACTATAGATCGTACCTGCATCATCAATATTTACTTGAAAACTATCCAAGTATGCTTTTTCTTTAGCAATTTCGTCCTGCTCATTCATGATTTTTTTAGAAACACCCGTTGATTCTCCATTGATATAAGTTTCTATTACTGCAGCATCCAAACCCGCTACTGTTAGAAAATTTTGATCTAAAAAAGCTTGAACAGCACTTTTCTCCTGATTTTGAGGACTAAATTTCTTGTAATCTACTTCATTTGTTTTACCCGATGCTACACTCTTTACAACCATCCATCTCTTACCAAAACCAGAATCTGCTAGATATTTCAACTCAACATCTACTGTATAGCTCTTATCAAGAGTGGAGATTTTAAATAGCGGTTTCTTACCCTCAATTAACGCCACCGTTTTGTCGTCAAGTTTTATTTCGCCATCCTCTACTTTAAGTTTTTGTGCAAACGCACTCAAACTAATTAATACAGCTACGGCTGCAAAAATCGCTTTTCTCATTTTTTTATTTTTTTGAATTGATTATACTAATTTGACTTATTTCATAAAGATAATTACGAACTATAAATGATTTTGCAAAAGCTTCATCATAATTATAAGCTACCTATTAAAATTACTATTCAAAGAAAAGCTATTATTTTAAATAATAAGTTTTTAACTACGTTATTTCTCTATTAAACTCTCTTTTTTAAGAGCCACTTCTAAACTATGACTGTCAGAAAGTACTTTGACAATAATTCCTTCCTTATTAATAATATAATGGGTGGGGAATGCATTGAGTTGCAGTGTCAAATTCATATAGGTTTTCATATCAGGAACAACAGCATATGAGAGTGGTTTTCTAACTAAAAATGGCGCTAACTGTTCGGGGGTATCTTCGGCTAAACTTATAAAAAAAATGTCCGTTCTATCTTTATAGTTAGCTACTAATTGATTGACTTCTGGAAATTCTTTGAGACAGGCTGCACAATGAATGTACCAACATTTTATAACAACAATCTTCCCTTTTAGAGTTTCATTAGTAATTAAATTACCCTCTAAATCATGGAATGAAAATGCAGGAAATGGTTCGCCTTCTTTTTTATAGTTTTGAATTTCATTGAATGCCGTTTCAGCAATCGAAGCCTTTATACTCGTATCTGATGTAGGTTCAATTTTAAAAAGCTGGTAATACAATGCTGCCTTGTCAGATTCTAAAGCAACGGGGATATAGTTTCCGCTGGTTAATTCCTGTAGAAAAGCTGCTTTAGTAATTGGGTTTGATTTTGCATCTAAGGCCACAAAATCAGTTGAAAGCATGATGTGCGATTTTTGATAGTTGTTCCAACCCAAATACGTTTTTTGAACTTCGGAAGGATTTACAGCCGGTTTCCAAAATTTAGTTTGCGCCATGCAAGAGCCAAAAGCAAGTAATAAGGTCAACGTATACAATTGTTTTTTCATGGCTAGCACATATTGAAAACCTAATTTATATTTAAGATCTAGGTTTATTGAGTCCGCGATCGTAGAGCACAATACTTCCTGCAACAGAAACATTCAAGCTTTTCTCAGACTTAAATTTAACCAAATAATGGCATTTTTCGATCGCTTTTTTCGAAAGTCCGTTATCCTCAGCACCTAAAAGATAGACACAACGTCGCGGATGTTCAAAGGTTTCTAAATTTACCGCTGTATCATCAAGCTCTACCCCTACTAAACGAGCACCTTTGGGCAGATTTTTATAGAAATCTTCAAAGGTATCATAATGAAAATACGGAATGGATTTTACCGCATTGTGTGTATCACTAGACTGCTTCGCATAGCGGTTCCCAATCGTAAAAATATAGCTAGCACCTAAGTTTTGAGCCGTGCGCCATAGCACCCCCAAATTTTCAGGAGTTTTTCCGTTTTGTATGCCTATCCCGAAATACTCGGTTATAAAATTATCATTCATACCGCAAAAATACAAACTGTTGGCTAGTTTGTCAAGTTTATTAGTTTGAATAGTTTTGCTGAAAGTGACTCTGCATCGTTGCGTTACTTTCGTGAGACGCTTTCAGCGTAACAAACTGTGTTTGCAGGATTGTAGAGAATTAATTTACCCTTTTGTCAAACCCAAACTTGTCTCGCTGAAAGCGTCTCTGCATCTTTGCACTACTTTCATGAGACGCTTTCAGCGTGACAAACTGTATCTAGTGTAATACTTATAAGTAGTTGACCCATTTATCAAACTCAATCTTGTCTCGCTAAAAGCGTCTCTGCAGCATTACGTTACTTTCTTGAGACGCTTTCAGCGTGACAAACTGTGCGGAGCTACTTATTACTTATTGAGTAATAATTATCAGATTTGATTATTCTTAGAAACTCATAATTCCACTACTGCCTAGCCCCGATAGCAATGGAAATCCTTCTTGTTTTTTCTTTAAAAAAGTAAAAGATAGAGCGGATAGCTGGAAATAGCTCCAAAAAAACAACATTGTATGTCTTGATTGCTTATTTACTGCAATGACAATTAAAACAAATGAATTATATTTGCAGTTAGAACATGAGACAAATATAAAATCAACGCTACACATAAAATGAGACATACAAAAGTTAAAGACTTACTAAACAGCACCACGACGCTTCAAGAAGTAAATGCAAAAGGATGGGTGAGAACTTTTAGAAATAATCAATTTATTGCTTTGAACGATGGTTCTACCATTAATAACATTCAATGTGTTGTAGATTTTGAGAATACTCCTGATGAGATTTTGAAGAGAATCACTACTGGTGCTGCGATATCTGTCACTGGAAGTCTTGTAGAGAGTAAAGGTGCGGGACAAAAATTTGAAATTCAGGTGGCTCAATTAGAGATTCTTGGAGATTCGGATGCGGAGAAATTCCCGATACAACCTAAGAACAAACCTAGTCTTGACTTCTTGCGTGAAAATGCACATTTACGTGTGCGTACGAATATGTTTGGAGCAATTATGCGTGTGCGTTCAGTACTATCTTACGCGGTGCATAGTTATTTTCAAGAGAAAGGTTTTGTGTATGTAAACACACCTATCATCACGGGATCTGACGCTGAGGGTGCTGGTGAAATGTTTAAAGTTACGGCTTTACCATTTGACGGGACACCTAGAAAAGAAGATGGAAAAGTAGATTATAAAGAAGATTTCTTTGGTAAGGAAACGAACTTAACGGTTTCAGGACAACTAGAAGGAGAGACTTTTGCGATGGCTTTGGGACAGATTTATACTTTCGGACCTACGTTTAGAGCAGAAAACTCAAATACTTCGCGTCATCTGGCAGAATTCTGGATGATTGAGCCAGAGGTTGCTTTTAATGATTTGAATGATAATATGGATCTTGCTGAAGATTTTATTCAGTACGTGATAAAATATACGCTTGAGAAATGTCCTGAGGATTTAAAATTCTTAGAAGGTCGTTTGTTAGACGAAGAAAAGTCAAAACCACAAGCAGAGAGAAGCGAAATGGCTTTGCTTGACAAATTGAATTTTGTTTTAGACAACAACTTTAAACGTGTTTCATACACAGAGGCAATTGACATTTTGAGAGATTGTACACCAAATAAAAAGAAAAAATTCAACTACATCATTAACGAATGGGGAGCTGACTTACAATCAGAACACGAGCGTTACTTGGTGGAAAAACACTTTAAATGTCCGGTAATCTTGTTTGATTACCCAGCAAATATCAAAGCGTTTTACATGCGCTTGAACGAAGACGGAAAAACAGTTCGTGCAATGGATATCTTATTCCCTGGAATTGGAGAAATTGTAGGTGGTTCCCAAAGAGAGGAACGTTTTGATGTTTTGGTCGAAAAAATGAAAGCCTTAGGAATTGACGAAGAAGAATTGTGGTGGTATTTAGACACCCGTAGATTTGGATCAGCGGTTCACTCTGGTTTCGGACTAGGATTTGAGAGATTGGTACTTTTTGTAACTGGAATGACAAACATACGTGACGTAATTCCTTTTCCAAGAACGCCAATGAATGCGGAGTTTTAAAAAAATGTTTCAAGTTTCAGGTTTAACGTTTCAAGTTTGGAGGTCAACAACCTGAAACTTGAAACATTAAACAAAAACAACAAAAAAATAAATGCTAAAGCAATTCTTAAATTTAAAATTATCACAGAAATTATCTCCACAGCAAATCCAGCTGATGAAGTTAATTCAATTGCCTACGCAAGCTTTTGAGCAACGTTTACTGGAAGAAATGAACGAAAACCCAGCTCTAGAAACCGGGAAAGAAGATGATTATGAGAATGATGATTTTGAAAACGACGATTATGACGATTATGAAGACACAGATTCAGAGAGAATTGAAGCTGATGACATCAATATCGACGAGTATTTAAGTGATGATGATTCTCCAGATTATAAAACACAAGCTAATAATTACAGTGATGATGATGAAGAACGCGAGTCACCGCTAGCTTCGCCTATTAGTTTTCATCAAGATTTAATCAATCAATTGAATACGTTTATCATCGATGACCAGGAGCGAGAAATTGCAGAATTCTTGGTTGGAAGTATTGACGACATGGGCTACATACGTCGTAGTATTCCTGATATTGTTGATGACATGGCTTTTACACAAGCAATCTATACTGATGAGGAAATGGTCGAAAGAATGCTGCATGTCATTCACGAACTCGAACCATCAGGTGTAGGTGCTCGCGACTTGCAGGAATGTTTGCTATTGCAATTAAAGCATAAAACACCATCAGAATATATCGACTTGGCTACTGATATTATCGAAAACCAATTTGATGCCTTCACAAAAAAGCATTACGAGAAATTATTACAGAAATACGGTGTCTCTAACGAGCAATTGAAGAAAGCAATCAACGAAATCGAACGCTTGAATCCTAAGCCTGGTGGCGCCTTTACTGGAAACAATAAAGTTACCGAAAATGTAGTCCCTGATTTTGCTATTCGAATAGTAGAAGGAGAACTAGAACTTACCCTAAACGGAAGAAATGCACCAAGCTTGCACGTCTCAAAAGACTATCAAGAAATGATGCAAACCTATAAAGAATCTACAGATAAATCTGGAGCGCAAAAAGATGCCGTACAGTTTATCAAGCAAAAATTAGACTCGGCTAAGTGGTTTATTGATGCGATACGCCAGCGTCAAGAGACGTTGTTTGTTACCATGAATGCCATCATGCATTATCAAGAAGAGTATTTTCTAGAAGGAGACGAAACCAAATTAAAACCAATGATCTTAAAAGACATTGCAGATATGGTAGGATTAGATATTTCGACTATTTCTAGGGTTGCTAACAGTAAGTATGTAGAAACACCTTACGGAACCAAATTAATCAAGGAATTTTTCTCTGAAGCGATGAAGAACGATCAAGGTGAAGATGTTTCTACACTCGAAATCAAGAAGATATTGCAAAATATAATCGAAGAAGAAGACAAGAAAAAACCTCATCCAGATGATCAGCTAGCTGAATTATTAAAGGAAAAAGGATATCCTATTGCTAGAAGAACCATTGCTAAATATAGAGAACAACTCGATATTCCAGTAGCTAGAATGAGGAAGAAGATTTAAGAATGACGATTTTTATTGAACACAAAAAAAGGACTAAATAAATTATATTATTTGGTCCTTTTTATTTTAACGGGGTTTTGTTTGCAATTGAACACATCCCAAATTTCTATTTGATTTTTATTTGTGTTGATCCAATAAATAACTTTATAATCCTTACTAATTAAAACCCTGAACACTCTAGATCTATCTAACAGTAAATCCTCAACCTTGCCTAAATAAGGATGATTGCTGAGTAATTTGACTTCGTTAGTTATATCATTAATTGTATTTTTTGCAACGAGTATAGTAGCATTAGTTTTAAGAAATTCATAAATGAGCTGAAGTTCTATTTTAGCAAAGTCTGTCCAATAAACTTTTAATTCCATTTTTCTATTTCATCCAAAAAGTCCTCCATCTCAGTCAGCTTTCCCTTATTGGAATCTTCTTCTGATAGATCTATCCTTCTATTTAATTCTGAAATAGTCATCGAATTTAGTTCTGTATATTTAAAAGCAGTATTTTTATTTTTCAGCAAGTTTTCAAATCGAGAAATAAGCTCCTCACTTTCAATAGAAAGAAATTCCTGAACAAACGATATTTTTCGACTTTGTAAATCCATTCCAATTAATTTTAAATCAAAGTTACAAAATTAAAATCACCTTAAGATGTAAGTGCTTCTAAAAGTGAGATATAATCATTTAGGGATTCAAATTGACTTTGGAGTAAATCACAAATAGATCAAAATAACCTCCTAGTTATAAAACAAAAAAACCTTGTGAGCATCAGAAAGGGTTTTGAATTATACTGAATTAAGAAACCTTCACAAAGACTAGCTAAGCGAATTTTACCAATCCTAATTACAAAACAGTCCAATTGTCAGTTCGAGCGGAGTCGAGAACCACTATTGCATCTCGACTCCGCTCGATGTGACAAAAATTAAGTTGGACAATATTCTACTTGTTTTTTGATATTCGACGATCAAAATTCGCAAATAGATCAAAATAACTTCGTGTTAAAATCAAAAAAACCTTTCTGAGCATCAGAAAGGGTTTTGAATTATACTGAAATAAGCAACCTTCACAAAGACTAGCTAAGCGAATTTTACCAATCTTAAATAAAAACAGCCCTATTGTCAGTTTGAGCGGAGTCGAGAACCACTATTACATCTCGACTCCGCTCGATGTGACCAAAATCAAATTGAACAATATTCTACTTGTTTTTGATATCCGACAATTAAAATTCGCAAATAGATCAAAACAATTTCGTGTTAAAATCAAAAAACCCTTTCTGAGCATCAGAAAGGGTTTTGAGTTATATAGAATCCTTTTTCGTATTGTCTCCCTCTCCTTTGGAGAGGGCTGGGGAGAGGACCTCACGCATTGCATGATAATAAGCAGCTCTACTTAGCGGCTCATACTCTTCTGTTTCACCTAGCATCACTAATTTATCGTTATCGGTTTTTCTAAAACTGTAGTTCGCCAAATTTCCTGTTCGCGTGCATACTGCGTGCACTTTAGTAACATATTCGGCTGTAGCCATTAGTGCAGGCATGGGTCCGAAGGGGTTTCCTTTAAAATCCATATCTAAACCAGCTACGATAACACGAATACCTTGATTGGCAAGGTCATTGCAAACTCGTACGATTTCGTCATCAAAAAATTGTGCTTCATCAATTCCTACTACATCACACCCTTGTGCTAGAATTGCAATATTAGCCGCGGCTGGAACCGGAGTTGATCTAATTTCGTTAGCATCATGAGATACTACCATTTCGTCATGGTAACGTGTATCTACTTCAGGTTTAAAAATCTCTACCTTCTGTTTAGCAAATTGCGCTCTTTTAAGACGACGTATTAATTCTTCGGTTTTACCCGAAAACATCGAACCGCAGATGACTTCGATCCAACCAAACTGCTCTTTATGATTTACTGTATTTTCGAGAAACATTTTATATTTTTCTAACTTAAAAAATGAATAGATTTTATTACTTTGTATTGTAATAATTCGGCTTAAGATTTTATACTTTTACACTGTCTCAAAAGTAGAAAAATTTTATCAATTCAGGGATTCACGGCAACTTATTTAAAAAATTAAATAGGCTGTCTAACATCTTGTGAATCAAAAGTAAGAATTTAAGCTACATATTCAAAAAAACAAAACACGCCATAATTTCAATAATACAAAGGTTATGAAAAAAAGACTGGAAGCTGATTTAATTAGCATTGCTCACAGAATTCTACAACTTAAAAACAAATCTGATATCAATCAATTGTATTTAGAGAGTCAAAAATTATACGAGAAACTATCTGTTTTACGTTTTATTGACGCGCATTATGGTGATGTGAAACCTACAATAGGGCAAGCTGCAGTTCTTGAGGATATGGAGCGTTTCTATGATAAAGAAGAAGAGTTGCCTGTGGAAACAGCAATCGAAATGAATGAGGCAAACCTTCATCAAGACGAGACTCCAGCAGAAATTGAGACCGTTGAAGAAACAGAAGTGATTGAATCGCCAGAGGAAGAAACTGAAATTGAAGAAGAACCCGCAGTTATTCCTGAACGAGAAATTGAAGAAGCTCCTGTCGAAGATGAAATCGACGAAACTGACGAAGAGGAAAACACTACTGATAACGCAGAAGTAAACCCTGGTTTTGAAGCAGATATTAAAGAAGAGCAAGAAGTTTCTGAACATGTAGAAGAACTAGCTGCAGAAACACCTACAGAGGAAATTCTGGTTTCAGAAGAGGAAGATGAAGAGCGTAACGCAATCGAAAATGAGAGCGACGAGTATATTGAAGAAGATGAAATTCTTGAAGAAGACGAAACCAAACAAGACGAAACCAAACAAGACGACTTTGAAGAAATAAAAGAAGTAGAAGACGAAATTGAAACAGAAGAAGCTATCGAAGCTACTGAAGAACCAGTAAAAGAGGAAATAAAAGAAGCAACTCCTTTTTCCTTTACCCCTAACTTTAGTAACCCTCCAGTAATAGATGAACCTGCTCGTATTGAGGCAGTGCAAATTTCATTTGAAGATTTATTAGGCTTGAACTATGGCGAACCACAATTTGTAAAAGTGGAAGATGTTGCGCCATTAGCTCCTGAACCTATTTTTGATCCTATCGAAGAAAAAACTGAAGTTGAAAGTGTTATTCCAGAACTTCCTAGAACTATAAGTAGAGAGCATGCTGTAAACGAACTAGCAGACACTCCTCCAGCTATTTTCGAAAAGTCAGAAGAAATGGCAACACCACTTGCTAAGAACTTGTCATTGAATGATAAATTCTCAAAAGGAATCGATATTGACTTAAATGATCGAATTGCTTTTGTAAAACACTTATTCGGAAACAGCGAAGAAGATTACAACCGTGTTCTAAATCAACTAATTACCTTTGATAACTTTTATGAAACACGTAACTTTATCGAAGAAATGGTGAAACCTGATTACAACGACTGGAAAGGTAAAGACGATTATGCAGAGCGTTTTATTGATATTATCGAGAAAAAATTCTTGTAATACAGCATTGTTCCTTGGTCACCGCAGCCTATTAAATTACTTGTAAATACTATTATGTCAAAATTATATATTGTTCCTACGCCTATTGGTAATCTCGAAGACATGACTTTTAGAGCGATTAGAATCCTCAAAGAAGTCGATTTGATTCTCGCAGAAGACACCCGTACCAGCGGAAAACTGTTGAAACATTTTGAGATAGGCACGCACATGCACAGCCACCACATGCATAACGAACATAAAACGGTGGAGAATCTAATTGCTCGTTTGCAAGCCGGAGAAAACATCGCTTTGATCTCTGATGCGGGAACACCTGCCATCTCTGATCCTGGTTTTTTATTGACTCGCGCTTGTGTCGAAAATGGTATCACTGTAGAATGTCTACCTGGCGCTACAGCATTTGTACCTGCATTAGTAAATAGCGGTTTGCCTAATGACAAATTTGTATTTGAAGGTTTCTTACCTGAGAAAAAAGGACGCCAAACACGTTATCTAGAGTTAGCGGAAGAATCTCGCACCATGATTTTATATGTTTCACCACATAAATTGGTAAAAACATTAGTCGAATTTGTCACTTACTTTGGCGAAGACCGACAAATATGTGTTTCAAGAGAGCTCTCTAAATTGCATGAGGAAAATGTAAGAGGAACTACTCGCGAAGTCTTAACACATTTCGAAAAAACAGCTCCTCGTGGCGAAATCGTAGTGGTGGTTGCCGGAAAACCATTTGTAAAAGAAGCCAAGAAAAGTAAATTTTCTAAAGAAGATAATAAAGAATAAATACATCATGACATTAACTACATTCCTTTCTACCTTAAAAGAAAACCCAACAACACTAGCATTTACAGACACTATTGCTGTAATTGAAGATAATTATATTTTTACTCCTACCGCTTTTAAAAATGGGAACCAACAAAATGCTGCTGGTGAAAACTCCGGTTCTTGCAAGATTTTTGCTTTCGCGAAAGCGCAACAACTTGCTCCAGAAGAAACTTTAAGTTGTTTTGGTACGTACTATACTGAAGACGTTTTGAAAAACCCGGAAGGAACAGACCACCAGAACATCCGTAATTTTATGGTTCATGGTTGGGACGGAATCGCATTTGAAGGCGATGCTTTACAATTGAAATAAGACATTTTACCGCACACTCGCAATTAATTTATTTTGGGAATTTGCGGTATATTTTTTAAACAATAAATTATTAAAACAGCATAATCCCTAGTACTATGAGGTGGACCATAAAGCCAAAACCTTCTGAAGATAAAATTACCCATTTGGCGGAAGCCTTACATGTAGAAGATTTTGTAGCTACCTTATTAGTGCAACGTGGCGTGGAGACGTTTCAAGAAGCCAAAGATTTTTTTAGACCCTCACTAGATCACTTACACGATCCTTTTTTAATGAAAGACATGGACAAAGCCGTGGAAAGAATCGAAAAAGCGATTGCTAATCAAGAACGTATTCTTGTTTTTGGTGATTATGATGTTGACGGAACTACTGCAGTATCATTGGTTTCTTCTTATCTAAAATCATATTACCCTAATATAGCCACGTACATTCCGGATCGTTATCTTGAAGGATATGGCGTATCATACAAAGGGATTGACTTTGCCGAAGACAACGGTTTCACATTAATAATTGCGCTAGATTGCGGAATCAAATCTATTGATCATGTCGCTTACGCAAAAGAAAAACAGATTGACTTTATCATTTGCGATCACCACAGACCGGGAGACCAACTTCCCAACGCTGCAGCAGTTTTAGACCCTAAACGTGCTGATTGTGATTACCCTTATGACGAACTTTGTGGTTGTGGTGTGGGATTTAAACTCATACAAGCACTAGGAAGTCGCAAAGGTGAAACGATCGCTGATTTAGTTCCCTATCTTGACTTAGTAGCTACCGCCATTGCCGCAGATATTGTCCCTATGACAGGAGAAAACCGCGTACTCGCTTACTTTGGTCTGCAAGTTATTAATGCGGATCCAAGACCTGGAATTAAAGCACTAGTCCATCAAGTAAAAAAGAAAACCCTAGATATTACCGATGTTGTTTTTATTATCGCCCCGCGTATTAATGCGGCAGGAAGAATAAAGCACGGCAATCATGCTGTAGAATTGCTAACCGAATTTGATTTTGAGCAAGCCCAGCAATTTGCTTCAGAAATTGAGCAATACAACTCTGATCGAAAAGATCTAGACAAGCAAATTACTAAAGAAGCGCTCGAACAAATTATTGCGAACCAAGAAACAGAAAAATTCACATCAGTGGTATTTCAAGAAGATTGGCATAAAGGAGTGATCGGTATTGTAGCGTCTCGATTAATCGAAACCTACTACCGTCCTACCCTGGTTTTTACTAAAAGCGGTGACAAATACGCAGCTTCGGCTAGATCTGTAAAAGGATTTGATGTGTATAACGCACTTGAAGCTTGTTCAGAGCATTTGGAGCAATTTGGTGGCCACATGTACGCCGCAGGAATGACTATTTTACCTGAAAATTATCCTGCTTTTAAGGCGGCATTCGAAAAGCAAGTAAAAGAAACTATCCAACCCGAAATGCAAACGCAAGAAATTGACATTGACGCTGAAATAGATTTCAATGATATTACCCCTAAGTTTTTTAGAATCTTAAAACAGTTCGAACCCTTTGGACCACTGAACATGACGCCTACCTTTTTAACAAAAAATGTAATCGACACCGGTTATGGTAAAACGATGGGTAAAGACGACGAACACCTGCGGTTATTTGTAAAACAAAATAATTCAGAAGGACTCGCTGCAATAGGTTTTGGTTTGGGAAATAAAATAGCACTTACAAAAAACCAGCAACCATTTGAAATCGCATATTGCATTGATGAGAATGAGTGGAATGGCACAATTACTACACAATTACGATTAAAAAGTTTACGAAATGAGTGCTGATCAAGTAAAAAAGAAAGACCCTTACGCAGCCTTGCGTTACAAGGAATTTAATATATTTTTATTGTTGCGTTTTGCCATGGTCTTTGCCTGGTCTATGCAATTTATTGTGATCGAATGGGAAGTCTACAGCATCACTAAGGATCCTTTATCATTAGGAATCATCGGTTTGATGGAGGTTATCCCAGCTGTATCCATGGCATTGTTTGCCGGTCATATTGTCGATCAAAAAGAGAAAAAGAGTTTGCTAGTTAAATGTATCTTGGCTTTCTCGGTCATTAGCTTTGGTTTATTTTTATTAACCTGGCCAGCAGTAATTGGTGGTTATGACACACAAAGTACTCTATATGCTATTTACTTTCTAGTCTTTTTAGGAGGATTGGTTCGTGCTTTTCTAGGACCTACTATCTTTTCGCTACTGTCCTTATTAGTCCCTAAAAAGGTCTATCCTAACGCCGCTACTTGGAGTAGTTCCGTATGGCAAATTGCCTCTGTTGTAGGACCAGCAGTTGCTGGATTTTCTATCAACTGGATTGGAGTGCATTGGTCTATGTGTTTGGTTTTTGGGTGTTCGCTATTTGCTTTAATCACCTTGTCTCAAATAGAAAAGAAACCTATTTTAAATCCTAAAATTGGCGAACCTGTAATGCAGAGTTTGTCTGAGGGGATTAAATTTGTCTTCAATAACAAAACTGTATTGGGAGCTATTACGCTAGATATGGTCGCAGTCCTGTTTGGAGGAGCTGTTGCTTTACTACCCATTTTTGCACAAGATATTTTAAAAGTAGGTCCCGAAGGTTTTGGTTTCTTGAGAGCCGCCCCTGCTGTAGGTGCTTTTATCACCATGCTAATCACAGCGTATGTACCGTTAAGTAAAAATGCGGGAATAAAGTTGCTATCAGCGATCTTTGCTTTTGGTGTTTGTATTATCGTATTTGGTTTGTCTACCTTATTTTGGGTATCGTTACTAGCCCTATTTTTTAGCGGTGTTTTTGACGGAATTTCAGTTGTTATTAGACAGACTATTTTACAACTAAAAACACCAGATCACATGCGCGGACGCGTCTCTTCAGTGAACTCTATGTTTGTGGGGTCGTCAAACGAACTAGGTGCTTTTGAAAGCGGATTGACAGCCAAATTAATGGGAACGGTTACCGCAGTAGTATTTGGAGGAAGCATGACGTTATTTGTAGTCTTGACTACTGGAATTGTCTCTCCTACTTTTAGAAAGCTTGATCTTACTAAAGATTTAGAAGAGCACGAAAACGAAGTGTAAAAGTCTTTATTCGAAATAAAAAAACGTCGGTAGTGCATTATAAAATTGCTTACCGACTTTTTTATGCTTTTTTTAGTTAGTTTTATTTAGAACAAATCTAAATAATTATTATATTTGTTTTAAACGAGACGATCATGAACGAAATGAAACAGATATATTACAACGATGCAGGAACTTCTTTTTTCTGGAGAAAAGAGAACGAAATATTAAGTGATAAAGTGCAATTGATTTTTAGAGAAACAGGCTTTTATTTTAGCCGACAAGAATTGAAACTTTTTCGATGCTGCATTGACGAAAGCTACGCTATTAATAAATGTTGCGAGGAATGTGAGTTAAAAAATGATTGCCATAAATTTCTATTGAAAACCCCTTGTGCTCAAATTGACTTAGCTGTATCTATGAAGGAATTAAAATCTATTAAAGATCTTGTCGAAGGTACGTTGTTCAAAATAGATTTGGATGAATATTTGTTTGGTGAAGGGATGAACTAGTTTTCGTATTTTTTTATTTCGAAAGTATCGCCATCAAAAACGCCATAAGTAAAATAAGTAATCCAATCGCCTAGATTCACATATTCGGCATTTTCGCCTACGGTTACTTTCATAGGCAAATGGCGGTGTCCAAAAACAAGGTAATTGTAGTGTTTGGTTTCGAGTTTTTTCTTGGCGTAGATTATTAACCATTCGTTTTCTTCTCCTAAATAAGTAACATCATCGTCACCAGAAATTAATTTGTTTTTCACTGAAAGATATTGCGCTAATCCAACTCCAATATCAGGATGCAACCAGCGAAAAAGCCATTTAGAAAACGGATTTGTAAATACTTTTTTCATGCGTTTATAGCCCATGTCCCCAGGACCTTTTCCGTCGCCGTGGCCTACGAGAAAAGTTTTATCTCCAAAAGTGTATTCCTGATTATCATGATACACAGGAATATTTAATTCTTTTTCGAAATAACCGTCCATCCACAAATCGTGGTTTCCTACAAAGAAGTAAATTGGGATGCCGCTATCGCGAATTTCGGCTAGTTTGCCTAGCACACGTACAAAACCTTTAGGTACCACAGTTTTGTATTCAAACCAAAAGTCAAATAAATCGCCTACTATAAAAATGGCTTCGGCGTCTCGTTTCACCTCATCAAGCCAAGCCACAAATTTCTTCTCTCTAGGAGCACTTAATTCAGGCGTAGGCGCTCCAAAATGTTGATCAGAAGCGAAGTATACTTTTTTATTATTAGGTAGTTTCATGAAACTAGAGTGTCAATTGGGATTATAGATTATCGCTAGCGTACCATTCAGCAAATGACGATTCTGTTTCTTGCAATTTCAAGGCAAAAAGTTTGATTCCTTGTGGTAGTCTGGCTTTAATTCTCTCGGCAAAATCAATTACCATGTTTTCACTTGTAGGTTGGTAATCAACTAAAATCACATGGTGTCCGCGTTTTTTAAGTTCTTCGGCTAGCTCTACGTGAGGCGTTGTTTCATTAAAAACAGTGGCGTGATCAAATTGGTCTACAATTTCTTCTTTTACAATTTTCTTTAAGTCCGAGAAATCGATTACCATTCCGAATTTTACATCGTTTCTATTTGTAATAGGTGTCCCAATAACGGTTACTGATAATTTGTAGCTGTGTCCGTGAACATTTTTACATTTTCCGTCGTATCCATAAAGGGCGTGACCGGTTTCGAAGTTAAATTGTTTTGTAATTCTGATATTGCTCATCTGGATATAATTTTGAGTGTAAATTTAGTCAATTGCTCTGAGATATGAATTGGAAATCTTGTCTTTCCTTTAGTGCAGGGAGTTTTAGCCCTGATAGTAGTAGAAATCCTTTTCCTTTTTTTTCTTTAAAAAAGGAAAAGATTGCAACGGATAGCAGGAAATAGCTCCTAAAAAAAGGGTTACTTCTTGAACTGGTTTAGTGCGTTTTTTGTAAATTCAGAAAGCACTAACTCGCCTGAAATAGCAGCTCTATCTAGTAAAAGTGTATCCCAATCACTTGTTCCTTCCCAGATAATCTTTTTCATTTGGCTTAAAGCCTCTGGATTGTAAGATGCGAGTTTAGTGGTAAAGTGAGCCAAATCAATATCTAATTCGGTTTGATCGTCTAGTACTTTAGCAAACAATCCTTTTTCTAAAGCCCACTCTGGCGTTTTCCATTCATGTGCAGCAAGGGTCATTTGGGTCATGGCGGTCTTGCCTATCTTGCGACTCACGGCAGGCTCAATCACAAAGGGACCAATCCCAATGGCAAGCTCAGAGAGTTTTACAGCCGCTTTTGTAGTGGCAAATGCATAGTCACAAGCGGCGGCAATCCCTACACCACCACCTACGGCTTTACCGTGAATGCGACCCACAATAATCTTAGAGCAGCTGCGCATGGCATTAATTAGATTTGCAAAACCGGAGAAAAAAGTAGTTCCTTGCTCCAAATTTGAAACCGCTAAGAGTTCGTCAAAAGAAGCTCCTGCACAAAAAGCACCTTCGCCTTCACTGCGTAAAATAATAACAGACACAGCATCATTTGTACTCAATTCATTCAAGGCATTTGTCACCGCATCTAGCAATTGACGGGGGAAAGAATTGCTGGCGGGATGCGCAAATTGTACTGTTGCGATTTTATCCTGAATGGTTGTAGTAAGCGTACCTGCTGTTGATGCTGCTGTCATTTTATTTTTTATTGTAAAGTTAGTATTTTAAAGAAGATGGCAAAGAATACCGCTTTAGAAAGTTGTTGCCCAATTTGTTTTTTGAATAGTAAATAATACTATATTTGCGACTCTCTTGGGGGATTAGCTCATTTGGCTAGAGTGCTTGCCTGGCAGGCAAGAGGTGACCGGTTCGAATCCGGTATTCTCCACTTTCAAAACCGTAAGTCTTGTTTAGATTTACGGTTTTTTAATTTAGTTGACAGCAAAAAGATATTAAATTTAAAGTTGCTATAGTCGATATTGATGCTTGTATTAAAATAGATATATCCTTCAATATTAAATTACAAAACCTTTAAGCTTTGCAAAATAGATTATAGTTGATATAGATATATTGTTATTTGTTTGATACTGTCTTTTACGATAACAATATTTTAAAAGTAAAACTGATTTCTCATCTGAATGCCTTTCTTTATCAAAAGTACATATTTGCAAAAATAGCTTTTCACCTACATCATAACTAAAAACCTGTGAGATACCTAAAGCGACTTTTACCCAATCATCGTATGTTTCTGTAATGGATAAATCATTTTTATTCAAAAATCTAATAATTTGTTTAATAACTTTAGTGTCTCCCACTTTGTTGAATCCTTCTGTAGCAAAAGCATTTCTTTCAACTAAAACCTCCTTGGGTAATTTAGCAGATTTCCTATTAGCACTAGGTTCTTCTATTTCTAAGAAATCAGTAAAGATTTCTGATTTTTCATTAAAGAAAAAATTTTTATCCCACGATGAAAAACATAACCTAGAAACATCACTACCACTTTTATCAAGTTCTATATTATATTTATTTAAGAAATAAATACGGAGAGCATTAAAAACATATTTATGTCTAGTAACATCACTATCTATTTTAACTATCCCTTTCAAACCTAATCCAGAAGGTGAGAGCCATAATGCCATCACATAACTATCACTTTGCATATCTAGTTTAATTTGGCTCAACCAACTCTCATTCATATTGTCTATATCAATAATCATTAAGTTATTATAACCACTAATGTCATTAGCTTTTCTACCCGAGTCAAATGTACCGCAAAATGTTACTGCAGGTAGTTGACTTTTTAAGAATGTATATAGAGTTTTATCATTTTTTGCAACAGCATCTCTACATTTAACTATCAAATCTTTATATTTACCTCTCTTAATGTTTCCAAACTCTTGAAACAAAGGAATAGTAGTTGCCTTCGACGATTTCATATTGTCGAAACTTGTAATTTGTATTTCTGAAAGTGCCATCATAGTTTAACAAAAATACATATATTTGCGCAAAAGGCGTAGTAAGAGTGTACAAACATTATTCGTTTTGTCTGCGGCATTCATGTATCAGGGTGACACTTAAGTCTAGGGAACTTATTAATTTATAATTAGTGATTACCGAATAATCCAAAAGCCTATAGGTCCTGAGATATTTTTTGGCTCAATGTATTTTTTAAGCTTATTGGATACATTTTTATTTCTATCTTCACATTTAATTACAACTGCTACGCCTTTTTATTATGCAATTAGATAAATATTTCGAAGAAGAAAAAATCGTACAAATTTTATGTAAATACCGAGCGAAAGAAGCTGGTAAAAGACATGATTTACATATGGTCAGAAACTTTAGTATACATGAAAGGAGTAACAACATTTATTCTTCTCAACAGAAGGATTTATTTATTCAAATTTCAGAAATGTTTCCTTCTAGAAGAAAGTGGAAAAAACTATACCGAAATGAAAGAAAATTATGTACAAATAGCTTAAAGACTAATCAATTAAGACTTTTCAATTCTTATAAAAAAACCAAAAAAGATATTGAGCTAAATATAATACAACCTCCAATTTGGTACAATAAACTAATTTCATTTGCTGAAGAAATTCAAACTGAGATTTTAAACATTGAAAGTTTAAAATATGATTTGAGTCCACCAAAAATAACAGGAATAAAGAAAGATGAAAAAGCAGGTAAAATCACATACAGACCAATCGCGGTTTATGATTTAAAATCAAAGATAATTTGTTCTATAACAGCTAAATATTTTATCCGTTTTTTTGATAAGCATTTTTTAGATTGCTCTTATGCGTTTAGAGCTTATAATGCAGAAAGAAAAAAAATTCCTTCTCACCACGACTGTATAGATAAAATAGCCGAAAAAAGAAAAAAAAGTAAAGGATTATGGGTTGCCGAATGCGACATTCAGAAATTTTTTGATATTGTAAATCATAATCACTTATTAGAAGTCTTTAATAAAATAGCAAAAGAGATAGAAGAGGTTAGCAAAAAAACTATTGATCCAAAATCGGTAATTTTATTTAAGTCTTTTTTAAAATCTTATTCATTCCAAAATAATATTATAAAACTAAACAACAACTTAGAATGGTTTAAAGAAAACAATCTGCCAGTAGGTGTTTTCGGTTGGGCGGAAAAAGAATTGAATGATGAATTTGGCGATACATATTGCAATGATAATTTATTAGGGGTTCCACAAGGCAATGCGATCTCTTGTTTTGTCGCAAATTTAATTTTACACGACGTAGACGAAAAAGTTTTTTCAGCTGTTAAGGACATCTTTTATATAAGATATTGTGACGATATGATTTTACTACATAATGAAAAGTTAAACTGTCAATTAGCATTAGAAGCATTTACTGCAAGTTTGAAAACTAATTTCCTCCTACATCATCTACCAATAGAAAATGTAAATTACAAAAATGATAGTCAATATTTTTGGAATGAATCTAAATCAAAATTGCCATATTGTTGGGCAGATAAAAACATTTTGAACACAAATATCCCTTGGTTATCCTTTGTAGGTTACCAAATTAATTTTGATGGAAAAATTAGGGTTAGAAAAAAAACAATTATAAAAGAAGTTAAAAAACAAGTTTCAGAGACAGAGAAAATAATAATTAATTTGGGCAAACTAAAGCACTACCAAAAAGTAAGAAACGATAATTCAAGATGGTCTAAACGTCAAATTATTTCAAGTTTAGAGCATAGGCTAATTTCTATGTCAGTTGGTAGAATAAAAATATACAACCATAAAAGTCCACTTGAACAAGGGCTTTGTTGGACCAATGGATTTAAAACCTTAAAAAGGAATAGAATTGTTTCTAGACAACTTAGATATTTAGATCAAAAGAGAAATCACCAAATAGTTAGATTAAACAATTCTTTAAAGGATATTATTAAAAAATCTAATATTAAAGAATTTAAAGAAAGAAAGAATTACAATGGATCGGCCTATAGTTACTATAATTTCTTAAAATATAAATAGAGTAAATACAATTCTAAAAATTAGGATTACGTAAAATTATATAATGGCAAAAACAATCTGAAACTGAAACAAACATGGATATTTACAAACTTTAAATAATCATAATTATTCAAAATTAAAAATGTTTTTGAAATAGAATATTAGATTGTCTTTGAAAAGAATTTTGTCTAGCTTTAATACCTACTGGAACTCATAGGGAAATCTATCATGATAAGAGTCTTTAAAATTATTGATATGTATATTTATAGTAAATAAAGTCTAACTTTTGAACTTTGACAATAGAAATACAACCCTGTAAATTTCGATGAATTAAGATCAATTGTGATAAAAATAAAATATTCAAATTTTAAACCAAATTATATAACATAGATAATGATAATAATAAATTCCATCGAAATAAATAATTTTCGATCTATCGTTAAGCTTGATAAAGGCCTGAATCCTAATCAACTAAATATAATAGTAGGACAGAACGATATTGGTAAATCAAATTTTCTAAAAGCATTAAATCTGTTTTTTAATGGGGAAACAGAAATTGGTTGCCCATTTCGATTTAGTGATGATTTTTCGAAATACGCAAATACTCCCAACAAAAAAGCAGAGGAAGTGAAAATTAAAATTACTTTTCAAAGACCTACCAGATTTAAAGACAAAGAGAATATGGTATGGACAAAAATTTGGAGAAAAGAAGGTCTTTCCATAAATGAAATAAAAACTCAAAGCGGAAAAGAGCCTTCAGGAAGAAGTGGTACATTACAATGGGTTAAGAAAATTAAATTTAAATATGTACCTGCAATAAGAGGATCAGAGTATTTTAATTATTTAATGGGTGACTTACATGATGCTCTCAGTGAAATAAATCCAAGCGCATTTAACGATGCTTCTGAAAAATTTGTAGACGGGTTAAAAACACAAGTGGAACTGTTAGTAAAAAACATTACAACAGAGCTTGGTTATTCAAGCCAAATTGGAATGCCCTCAGACTTTAAACTATTGTTTTCTACTCTTGATTTTTCATTAAATAAAGGTGGAGCGATGATTTCATTAAACAAAAGAGGAGATGGAATAAAAGCTCAACACATTCCAATCATCTTAAAATTTATTGCAAATCACTACAAATCAATTGCAGGGAGAGCAGTAATAAATCCTGACACAATATGGGGCTTTGAGGAACCTGAGAACAATATGGAAATGGGTAATGCATTTAAACTCTCTAAAATTTTTGCAAATTTTTCAGATGATTTACAAATTTTTATAAACACTCACTCCCCTGCGTTTTATTCTTTAGCTAAAGATTTCACAACTAAAACAAATCTATATTTAGTAAAATCAGAAAGTGAAAATATTGGCACAAAATTAAATTCTGTAAATGTAGACGACATTCAAATATTCGATAAAGAGGTTGGTTTACTGCCCATAATTACAGAATATATTTCAAAAGAAGTTGAATTAAGACAATCAGCAGAAAAAAAAGCTGAAGAATTAAGCAAGCTAAAAAGTAATACTAAAATATTAGTTTTATCGGAAGACAAAGACTTAACTTATATAAAGAAAATTTGTGAAATTCAAAATTATGATATGACTACAACCGAATTTATATCATATGAAAGTCGCTCAAACCTTTTAGCGGCTATGCAATCTTGTAAAATAAAACTAACCGACAAACCAGAATTAACAGATATAATTTTTCATCGAGATAGTGATATTTATGATAACGACGAATTTGATAAAGATAGAGTAAAAGAAAGGTTAACAAATTTAAATAAATTAGGAATAGTCAAATACCATTTATTTCAAACTTCTGGATATGATTTAGAAAATTACTTTATTAATACTCAACACATTTTTAGTTTGTATCCAAATTTCACTGTTGAAACAATTGAACAACTAATAAGTGAATCCACACTTGAAACGAAAGGTAAATCAATGGATAAACTATATAATAAGATGGAACAAAAAAGAAGGGAATATGAGAATAGGGGTGAATTATTTAAGTTCAGTAATTCAAATACAATTAAAGAATTACAAGAGCTATACGATAACAATGTGGAAAGATATCGATATGGAAAGACTGTGTTAGGTGTTTTAATAGGGAAACTTGCAAAAGGTTATGGAAATGTTGATTTGCTCCAAAATACGGATAAAATTAAAGTAAAGTTTTTGCAAGATATCATAGAAAAACAAGATTAAACATTAGAAGGTATTAATATCGAAATTTTAATATTTAACACTTATTACAGTTCTACTAAATTCATAATGCAGATAATATATTTCAACCATTATTAAATAATATTTATAAAATCTGCGTCTTATAAATAATCTAGTATTTCTTATAAAAAACTTAGTGAATGTTTATTCAGTACATGCTATATTAAAAATCAAGCCTTACAGAGATAAGGCTTTTTTTTCAATACCCAATACCCAAAATCTTAAACTCCCTATCTTCTGTAGCTAATTTCAACACGGCTACATCACCTACTTTTTTATTGATTAAGATTCTTGCTATGGGTGAGATAAACGAAATCTTGCCTTTGGCGATATTTGCTTCGTCTACTCCTACTATTTGGTACTTTTGAATCTTTTTATCGGTGCCTATTTGCATGCTTATGAGGGCGCCAAATCGTATTTCGTCATGCGGTTGCTTGCTTAAGTCAACTACTTTTGCAGTCGCGATTCTCTGATTCAGCAATTGAATTTTAGCGTTTATATAATTTACTGTAATGCGTCTTTCGTTTTCATCCGTGTTTGCTACTGTTTCTATTTCGTGTAACAACGTTTCTTTTTCCAGGAGTAATTCGTCCATTCCGTTTTGTGTTACGTAGTTCACCATTCCGTCAGGTAAATCAGCTCTAGGTGGAACCATTGGAATTTCTTCTTGATCGTTTTCTTTTACAAATCCTCTGCTCATATTTTCTATTTTTCTACTACTAGTATCGCTCCGTTCAATGTATTTGTGGTTAATTTTTAAACAAGAACAACATTCGATACCTACTAGTTTTTCATTACTAATTTTATCTATCAACCTCAGCATAACTTAATGATTATCACATTACATTAGCGTATTGGCCTATAATACTAAGTTACAAAATATCCTTTTTTTGACTGTAACAATGGCGCCATCTTTAAGAAAACTTTAGCGGTTTAAAACCGTAAAACGAAAATAGTAGCAACAAAAAAACCCCGGAATATCCGGGGTTTTAAAAATGTATTTGAGTTCTTTTAGATTAAAAGAAACCCATTGGTTTTTTATCGTATGAGATCAACATGTTTTTTACAACACGGTAATGGTCTAACGCCATTTTGTGATTCTCGCGTCCAAAACCTGACTCTTTTACTCCACCAAATGGTGCGTGAGCTGGGTAAGTGTGGTATTGATTCACCCATACTCTACCTGCTTGAATAGCACGTGGAACTTGGTATAACTCATGTGCATCACGAGACCAAACTCCTGCTCCTAATCCGTAAGGAGTATCGTTTGCGATTTCGATTGCTTCTTCAGTAGTACTGAATGTTGTTAATGCTACAACTGGCCCAAAAATCTCTTCTTGGAAGATACGCATTTTGTTATTTCCTTTAAGAACTGTAGGTTGGATATAGTACCCCTCAGAAAGTTCTCCTTCATAGTTTCCTGCTCCACCACCAGCAATTACTTCAGCACCTTCTTCTTTACCAATGTTGATATAGTTTAGGATTTTTTCGTATTGTGGTTTAGATACTTGAGAACCAATCATTGTTTCTGGGTCTAAAGGATTTCCTGTTTTGATTGCTTTTAGTCTCACTTTCATTTTTTCGATAAAAAGATCAACGATGTCTTCATGTACTAAAATTCTTGTTGGAGCAGTACAAATCTCCCCTTGATTTAAAGCAAACATCAACGCTCCTTCGATTGATTTACTAAAGAAATCATCATCATGAGCTGCTACAGATGGGAAGAAAATATTAGGTGATTTACCTCCTAATTCCATTGTTACTGGAATAATATTTTCGGCTGCATTGTGGTATACTTTCTGTCCTGTAGCTGTTGAACCTGTAAAAGATAATTTAGCGATTCTTTTTGAAGTTGCTAGTGCTTGACCTGCTTCTGCACCAAAACCTGTTACAATGTTTAAAACTCCTGGAGGCAATAAATCTCCAATTAATTCCATTAACATAATCACACTTGTAGGTGTTTGTTCTGCTGGTTTTACTACTGCAGTACATCCTGCAGCTAATGCTGGTGCTACTTTCCAAGCTAACATTAACATTGGGAAATTCCATGGAATGATTTCTCCCACTACTCCAATAGGCTCGTGCAATACGATACTTACAGTGTTTTTATCATGCTCAGCAATTGTTCCTTCGTCTGCACGAATTACTCCTGCAAAATAACGGAAGTGATCTATACAGTAAGGAATATCTGCTGCACGTGACTCACGAATAGGTTTTCCGTTGTCAATTGTTTCTAGTGTTGCTAAGTATTCTGCGTTATCTTCCATCACTTGCGCAATTTTCAATAAGGCGTTGCTACGCTCTGTTGCTGATGAAGTACTCCATGACGGAAAAGCTTCGTGTGCAGCATCTAGTGCTAAGTCTATATCTTCTTGTGTTGAACGTGCTGCTTGCGTAAATACTTTACCATCTACTGGTGAAATATTATCAAAATATTGTCCTTTAACTGGATCAACAAATTTACCTCCAATAAAATTTCCGTATCTTTCTTTAAAGTCCGGTTTTGTTACATTTGCCATATCTGTTTGTATTTAATTTGTTATAATCGTTTTAAAAACGCTTTGTTTTAATTACAAGGCAAAGGTATCAATACACAAAACCAATCTGATTACCAATACGGTTCAAAAACTTATGAAAACAGTCCAAAAAGTCCAACTCAGCTACTTTTTATTCGAATAAAAATAGTATTTAATTGTTTTTCAGTGTTTTAAAAATAATCGCGCTATTGCAAAATATCCACTGGACTTATTCCAAATTTATTTTTGAAGGCTATACTAAAGTTAGACAGGTTGTTATAACCCGCATCTAAATAAATGTCTGAAGGTTTTAAGACTCCTTCTTGCAATAAATCTTTGGCTCTTTGAAGACGCTTGTCTTGCAACCACTTTCCAGGTGCTTCTTTGTATTCTAAAGTAAAATGACGCTTGAAGGTAGACAAACTCATATTGCATAAAAACGCAATCTCTTCTAGTTTTAGGTTCGAATAGACATTACTCTCTATCACATTTTTAAATGGCGAAACTTCGTTAGAGATTAAAGAATGTAAGAAATCCTCAAATGCCCCTTTGTACTTTGCTAGAAGGTACAGCATAATTTCCTCAAATTTTATCTCTAATAAATTAGCACTATACGCTGAATTATCCAGATGAAGAATAGAAAGCGAGTTCAAGAACGACCCTATATAATCATCATTCTCTATAACAAAGTAGGCTACCTCATTTGTGTACGGCTGTGTATTTTTTGTATGCTTTTTTAAAAATTTTAAAAGTTGGTGTTCCGAAAAAAAGAACAGCTTGCAGTAATAAATCGTTTCTGTGTCTAATAATTCAGTCCACAACCAGTTTCCCTTTTTTAATAGTAGCGATTGCTGGCTGTTGACCGCAATTGAAGTATCCCCAAAGTGGACTTGCTTCTTCCCTACTTGCAAAAAGCTGAACATGTTCATGCTCAAGTTTACCTTGCTTTTTACAACATCGCTCGTCATTTTAAAATCATACACGAGTAAGCCGCTATTTACTTCTTTCTCTTTTATATAAACCTCTGGAATGTTTTCTATTGCCATGACATCTTCTTTCTTGATTGTTGTGAGTTACAATAAATACGAAACTCCAATGGATCCGTAAAAATAACCTGAATTTGTAGGATGGTGTAATTCGCGACCACGATACATAAAAATATAGGATAGATTCCAATTATTCTTTCGATACTTAAAACCTGCCTCACCATTAAAACGCCATGGAACTAGTTTAAACGTAACCGGGCTATTGTCAATAAACATACTCCCTTGAATGGTGGCATCATAGACTTGGTAATTGATGCTTGGTGCGATATAAAAGTAAAATTCACTAACTGAACTCCCTACAGCACCGCCATATAAATTAGAATCGTAAACTGCTGCTAATTTTTTAAAACCTATTCTACTTACTAATCCGGTAGACACGCCTGTGAATAAGGTTCCCAAACTAGCTTCTGATTTAAAATGGAAATCAACAAAGTCACTACTAACACTTTGCACTATTTTTTTCGAAAAAAGAACATGCGCTTGAACTGCCAGAGCATTTTGTATTTGGCTATCCCAACCAAAGACTTCTTTGTACCCTATGAGATCATGAAAGCCTTTTTGCGTTTCCCTACCAAAGGCATTAGGACCCAAATACCCCAAACGGAAATCCAAACTCAATACAGATTCCTTCTTGTAGAATATCGAACTCGCAATTTCTCCAAACAAATAGCCCGCATAAGGACGGTCCATGATTGCCTCGTCAGGCGTGTCTATAAATCGCGGTGTGTAAATGTATTGCCCTAACTTGAATCCTAGCGTTTGCTTGTATACATTGCTATTATCATTTGCAATAGTCTTTTTATAAAATAACTCTAAACCGTTAGTATAATACATGTCGTATTTAGAGGAAGTATACAAGTCATTGTCAGTTATGATACCCACTTCAGCATTTGTACTTTGCGAATGTGAGGCATAAGCCAACAGAAACAGTAGTGCTAGAAAGCGATATTTACTATGCATTTAGTAGTTAATTTTACCAACTGTGCGCATGACACGTACAATTTTTGTTTTTCTATTATTGATATAACTAGACGAACTTGTAGCAGTAAAACGGCGCGGATTAGGCAATATTGCAGCAATTCCAGCTGCTTGTAAAGGGGTAAGATTAGCAGCGCCTTTACGGTACCAGTGCTCTGCAGCAGCTTGTGCTCCATAGACACCATCTCCCATTTCAATGCTATTTAAATACACTTCCATGATGCGTTCTTTTCCCCAGATTAGCTCAATTAAAACTGTAAAATAAGCCTCAAGACCTTTACGTAAGTAGCTACGTCCTTGCCATAAAAAGACATTTTTTGCCGTTTGTTGCGAAATCGTGCTTCCTCCTTTGATGTTTTTTCCTCGGGAGTTGTTTTTATAGGCTTTTTGTAAGGCTATAAAATCAAAACCATTGTGGTTCAAGAAATTCCCATCTTCACTAGCGATAACCGCTTTTTGTAAATTAACTGAGATGTTTTCTAGTGGTTCCCAATCGTGACTAAAAACAGCTTCTTTACCCGCTTTTTTATGTTCGAAAGCGCGAATAACCATCAAGGGCGTAAAATGAACAGGGACAAATTTAAAAAGCACAACAAAAAATACCGACAACCCGATACCGAACAGAAAAAATTTTAAAATAAATGTCCTAATGCTTTTCATAAAACTACCTGATGATTTACTTGTTTTCCTTTTACTACTATTTGTAGGCCTAACTTTTATTCCCATTATATTAAATCTGCTAATTCTTGTCCTATTAAACTTCCTATTGCAACACCCATTCCTCCTAGTCTCACACCACAATAAACATTATTTGACAGCTGTGAAACAATAGGATTCTTGCTATTGCCTATTCCCATGATACCACTCCAGCGGTGTGCAATTTTAAAATCTTGCTCGGGCAAAATTACTTCTTTTAATAGTTGTTCCAATCGGTTTTGTATAATTTCTGTTTGACCAAATTCTGTGGTGGTTTCAGCATCAAAATTGAGGTTTCTACCACCGCCTAGTAAAATGCGATCGCCTATATTTCGAAAATAATAATAGCCTTTATCTAAATGAAACGTTCCCTTGATATCTAGATTCTTAATCGGTTCGGTAATCACTACTTGAGCTCTTGCCGGTTTAACAGCGCCATTTGTAATTTGGTTCGAAAATCCATTTGTAGCAAACAACAACTTATTCGTATAAAAACTAAAATCCTTCAAAGCGACTTCGACAGTATTTTCTTTATCAGCATAAGAAATGACCGTCTGTTGATTCAAAATTAAAATGTTAGCAGCGTGGGCTTTTTTAAGCAGTGCCTCCATCATGTTCCCAGTATCAATTTGCCCTTCAAATGGATTGAAAATTAAATACTCGTTTGTACCCTTAAAACTAAACCGATCAACTTCTTTATTAAAGACATTTGCTTTAAAAAGAGGTCTTAGAATTTCGTTTACAAATGGTAAAGCACGCAAGCACTCCTGAAACAAACTTTCGTCTTGTTCTGTAAATAGTTCGTACCCACCAAAGGGTTTGAAATCTATCGTATCATCACCCAGATTTTTACGCAGCATTTGCAAACCCCTCCATCTCTTTTCGATTAAAGAGACGACCTCTTCTTCAGAGTGTGATTTTAAGTCATCCATGATTTCTGAAAGGCTACCAAAACATGCAAAACCAGCATTCTTTGTACTTGCCCCTTGCGGAAGCACGCCTTTCTCTAGCAGTAAAATCTTGCTATTTGGGAATCTTTCGCGTAAGCGTAAGGCAGCGTGCAAGCCTACAATCCCGCTTCCTACAATGGTATAATCTACATTAGAAAACCAATTTTTTAATTCCCAATAACTTAAATTCATGCCCTAATTTTTTATAAAAATAATATTTTAAACGCAAAAACTAACATTTAGAAATACTTAACAAAATCCTCAAGCCCGATTTAGAATTAAATTGTATTTTTAGATTCCAAAAACAAAAGCATTTTCATGAAAAAAATTCTTCTTACAACATTAACAATGATGAGTTTAAGCGCAATGAGCCAAAACGTAATGACACCAGAATTGCTCTGGAAATTAGGCAGAGTATCTCCCTTAGGCATTTCTAAAGACAGTAAAAATATCGTTTACAAGGTGACAACACCTTCTATCGAAGAAAACAAATCGTCTTCTAAATATTATACAATCCCTGTAAATGGAGGAAACGCCACCGAAGTAAAGGATTATGAAGGACTTGTAATCAATAAAAACATTTCACTAGACTCGAAGTATTTAGCATACAATGAAGAGGTAAAAATCAACGCAGTAAATGGGAAAGATTTTTATCCAGAGTTAGAAAAATCAGAAGTTCAAATTTATGATGGTTTAGATTACCGTCATTGGGATACTTGGAACGAAGGGAAATTCAATCATGTTTTTTACAAAGAAACAAAAACCGATGCAACCGGAATTGATATTTTAAAAGGCGAAGCATACGATAGTCCGCAAAAACCTTTTGGAGGTGACGAAGATTACATTTGGTCACCAGATAGCAAGAGCATTCTATACGTAGCTAAGAAAAAAGCAGGCACACAATATGCTATTTCGACAAATACAGATATTTTTGAATACAATCTAGCCACTGGAAAAACAATCAATAGAACCGAAGGAAACCTAGGATATGATACTGCGCCACAATTTTCTCCTGAAGGAAATATAACGTGGTTACAAATGAAACGTGACGGTTATGAAGCTGATAAAAATGACTTGATTGTTGATTTCAAAGGTCAAAAAATGAACTTAACAGCAAACTGGGACGGTACCGTTGAAAGTTATAAGTGGAGTGTTGACGGTAAAAAAATCTATTTTATTGCTGCTGTAGACGGAACAAAACAACTATTTGAAGTAAACTTTCCTGGTCTTACAAGAATTGCGATACAAGTAATTCAAGTTACAAAAGGTGATTTTGACATAAATGAAATCATTGGTTTTTCAGGAAATAATGTTCTTGTTACAAGAGGAGACATGAATCACGCTGCAGAAATTTTTACCTATGATTTAAAGAAAAATGACTGGAAACAAATCACCAATGTAAATACTGATGTTTATAAAACATTGGCGTTAAGCAAAACTGAAAGAAGATACGTTACGACTACTGATGGCAAAAAAATGTTAGTATGGGTTATCTTACCTCCTAACTTTGATGCAACAAAAAAATACCCTACACTTTTATATTGTCAAGGAGGACCACAAAGCGCTTTGACTCAGTTTTATTCTTTCCGTTGGAATTTTCAATTAATGGCAGCAAACGGCTATATCGTTGTGGCGCCTAACCGCCGTGGTATGCCAGGACATGGTGTTGAATGGAATGAAGCAATTAGTAAAGATTGGGGTGGCCAGGTTATGGACGATTACCTATCTGCGATTGATGATGTAAGCAAAGAAAGCTATGTAGACAAAAGCCGTTTAGGATGTGTAGGAGCTAGTTATGGTGGGTATTCTGCTTTTTACTTAGCTGGAATTCACAACAACCGTTTTAAAACATTTATTGCTCACGATGGTGTTTTTAATACGCAAAGTATGTTTGGGACTACTGAAGAAGTTTTCTTTAACAACTGGGATTTTGGTGGTGCATACTGGGAAAAAGACAATGCTGTAGCGCAAAAAACCTATACTACTTTTAACCCAATTACATTAGTCGACAAATGGAACGCACCTATCTTAGTGATTCAAGGTGGTAAAGATTTTAGAGTCCCAATAGGACAAGGGCAAGAAGCATTTCAAGCAGCACAATTGCGCGGAATAAAAAGCAGATTTTTATATTTTCCGGAAGAAAATCATTGGGTTTTAAAACCTCAAAACGCGCAAGTATGGCAAAGAGAATTCTTTAAATGGCTTAAAGAAACGCTATAATTAAACTTGAATTTTCGATTACCATTTATTCTTAAAATCTCATTACAGAACAACAAATATCGTAACCAAATAATATCTCATGTATAAATTCCCTATTAAAAACTTATTCATCGCATCAGCAATAGCGTTAAGCATGAATTCTGTTTCAGCACAAGATGGATTAGTAAATTCGTTAAAAGTAAACATCAGTGCAAAAAGCGCTGAAAGTTTCACCTTTACTGATATCATCAATCTAGGAAACACCTCTATAAAAAATCAAGGTTCGTCAGGGACATGCTGGAGTTATTCGACTAATTCTTACTTAGAGTCAGAAATGATTAGAATGGGAAAACAACCCGTAGAACTTTCTCAAGTATTTTCGGCACGTAATGCCTATGTTGAAAAAGGTAAAAACTATGTGCGCATGCATGGCGCAGTAACGCTAGGAGACGGAGGAGAATTACATGATGTAACAAACATGTTTAGAAAATACGGAGCGGTACCACAATCAGTGTACAGCGGATTAAATTACGGTACAACAAAGAACAAATTTGCTGAAATGGCAGGTATTACTGAAGCAATGTTAGCAGCAGTAGTAAAAAATCCAAATGGTGAATTGACACCTAACTGGGAAAAAGCATACGCAGCAGTTATTGATTCTTACCTAGGAGAAGTTCCTAAAAACTTTGATTACAAAGGTAAGAACTACACACCGCAATCATTTGCTAAAGAAGTGGTAGGAATTAATCCTGATGAGTACGTAGAATTTGCTTCTTATTCTACTGAGCCTTACTACGCAAAAACGATGATGATGGTTCCTGATAACTGGTCATTTGACTTGGTGTACAACGTCAAGATGAACGACATGACTTCAATTATTGACAATGCATTAAAAACGGGTTATACTGTGGCATGGGCATCTGATGTAAGTGAAAAAAGCTTCAGTTGGAAAAATGGTGTGGCATACGTTCCTACAAAAAAGGCAGAGGACATGACTACTGAAGAAAAAGAAAACATGTTCAATGGACCTAAACCAGAATTAGAAATCACTGAAGAATTGCGTCAAAAAGCATTTGATAATTATCAAACTACAGATGATCACGCGATGCATATTGTAGGGCTTGCAAAAGACCAAACTGGAAAAGAATACTACATCGTTAAAAATTCTTGGGGAGTGACAAATGACTACAAAGGATATTTATATGTTACTAAGAATTTTGTAAAATATAAAACAACTTCTTTTATGGTTAATAAAGCAGCGATCCCAACAGACATTGCCAAGAAAATAGGAGCATAATTAGTAGCGTACAGCTGTAACTAATTATCGTGAATGTAGCTATAATTACTTCACGATAACAATATAAATCTACCCCGCATTAACACTAAAAAATGGGAAATAAGAGCAGTAATATACCTGTCAAGGTTTTTATCAGTTACCTAGCCTTAGCGGCATTAGTAATGAGTGTGGGGTGGATTTTATATTCAGAAAATGTGGTTTATACCAACATTGAAAAAAAGATAATTTTCGAAAAAAACAAGGTTTTAAAAGTCACCAAGCTCTTTACCAGTGTTTATAAAACAGAGAGTTTAGCTCGAAAGACCATCCAAACAAATTCTGAAGCAGATTTTCAAAATTACGTTCTAGAAACTGATTCATTGCAGTTTAAAATAAACGCATTAAAGAAAATCGTTTCTACTAAATACCAAATTAAGTTATTAGATAGCGTCAATATATTATTATCAGAAAAGAATAATAATATTAGGCAATTACGCGCCATAAAAAATCAAGGCAATGATGAAGAATCTGTAAGCAATGCTATTAATGAAATTTCAAAATTAGAATCATCCTTGCGCAAACTTGAGCTCAATGATTTCACTAAAAACCCTGCCGCACTGGGAACTTACCAGCGTAATGTACTGCAAAAATATGTGGATTATTTGAATCAAAATATCCCTGATGACAGCACAAACACCCTTACTAAAAAAGTAACGGATTCTATTTTAGCAGCCTCAAAGCGACTGCTGAGCACCGTCAAGAAAGAAACGGCAAAACAAAAAGAATCTGTAAACATTCAAGAAAACAAACTCTTAAGAAATGAGATATTAATCTCAGAGAAATTGAGAAAAGTATTGCGAATTATTGAGCGAGAGATTATCGTATATTCTGTTCAAAATAATACTGAAAAAGAAAAATCTTTAAAGAAAATCAATCAAATAGTAACTGCCGCCGCCGCTGTAGGCTTACTGCTTACCGTTTTCTTTTCGATATTAATTACTAGTGATTTTTCAAAAACGCAATCCTATAAAAAGCAATTAGAGATTGCCAACTTTAAAACTAAAAATCTCTTAAAAAGCAGAGAACAACTCATCTCTACGGTGAGTCACGACCTTAAAACGCCCTTAAGCACTATTATGGGTTATATTGAGATGTTAGGCAATTCTCCATTGACGGCAAAGCAAAAATACTTTACTCAAAATGTTAAGAACTCGTCAGAATATATTTCGAGATTAGTACAAGACCTTTTAGATTTCTCCCAAATCGAAGCAGGAAAAATCGCCATTGAAAATACCAGTTTTTCACTACCCGATATGATGGACGAGATTGCAAAAAGTGTTCAATCTGTATTTTCACATAAAAAAATAGCCTTAAAAATCACTGCAGATAGCGCATTGAATCAAAATATAATTGCAGATCCTTTTAGATTAAAACAAGTGCTTACAAACATTATAGGTAACGCTTATAAATTTACTGAAGAGGGACGCATCACCATTAATGCTAGCGTAAAAAATAATACTACAGTCGCTATTACAATTCAAGATTCAGGAATAGGAATTGAAGAAGACAGTCAAGATTTAGTATTTGAAGAATTTGCACAAGCCAATGAAAACATAGAAAAAAAGTACGGAGGCACTGGACTAGGATTAGCAATTTCTAAAAAAATAATTTCGCTTCTTGGCGGTACGCTATCATTAAAAGAAAGCAATGAAAAAGGAAGTGCGTTTCTAGTTGAGTTGCCACTCAATTATGATGACACAATATTATCAGTACCTACAAATCAATTTTCGAAAATAAAACCAATGGGATCAAAAACCATTGTAGTAGTTGATGACGACACCGATTTATTGAAACTAACAACAGAAGTATTACGACAACATAATTATACTGTACTACCATTTGACAATGCCCACATCGCATTAAAAGAAATGGCAGTAACCGCTTTTGATTTGGTCATCACCGACATACAAATGCCAGCAATGGATGGTTTTACTTTTTCGAGAGCAGCAAAAGACATTGAAAATTATAACGACCAACCTATTGTAGCTGTAACGGGAAGAAACGATTTGGGTCCCGATATTTATGGTAAAACAGGATTTACAACGGTTATTAAAAAGCCGTATACTACCACAACATTACTAACTACTGTTAGCGCCGTGTTGAACGAGCAGATGATTCCTATTCAACAAGAAGTAGAGACATTAAAAGAGGAAAGTGAACTGTTTACTTTGCGCTCGCTACACTCTTTTTTGAACAATGACAATGAGGCCGTAAACGCAGTATTAACCTCTTTTATAGAATCGACTACTACAAACATGGAGCTGTTGCACGAAGCTATTGAAGGCAGTGATTTTGCCACCGTTAAAATGGTTGCACACAGAATGGCTCCTATGTTCAAACAAATTGAAGCTACAGATAGCGCTGCAATCTTAAACAATCTTGAGATTAACGATCACAGTCAACCAGCGTTAATAGCACTGTTTAAAACATTAGAAGAAAACGTAAATTTACTTGTGAAAGCGATACAAACAGCGATTAATTAAGTTCGTATAATTTTATTTTATTGTAGAGGGTTTTTCTAGTGATATTAAGAAGTTTAGCCGCTTCAGATTTATTATTTTGAGCTTTTGCTAAAGCATTTACTATAGCTTCTTTTTCATTGACAGATAGTGAAAATTCTCCTGCAGTGGTAACCGCGCGCTGAAAAAATTCAGCCGGAAGAACATTGCTTTCAATGAAATCTGTTTGCGTTAGTAAGGTGGCTCTTTTTACACAATTTTGAAGTTCTCTTAAATTTCCTGGCCATGGATATTTTTGAAATATACTTACGACTTCGGGAGAAAAGCCAATCACTTCTTTATTCAACTGATTATTTGCTTTCTCTAAAAAGAACTCTGCAAAAACCATTAAGTCTTCTCCACGCTCTGACAAAGCAGGAGAATGAATCGAGAATTCGTTGATTCTATGATACAGATCTTCTCTAAAATCACCATTTTTCACTGCTTCTCTCAAATCTTCATTTGTAGCAGTTAGAATTCTAATATCTACTTTAATTTCTTTATTACTGCCTACAGGCTTAATTTTTCTTTCTTGTAAAGCACGCAACAACTGTATTTGGTTTTCGTAAGAGAGATTTCCTATTTCGTCTAAAAATATCGTACCGCCATTTGCCGCTTCAAAATAGCCTATTTTATCTGAAATCGCTCCTGTGAACGAACCTTTTAAATGACCAAAAAATTCACTTGCGGCCAGCTCTTTAGGAATAGCACCACAATCGACAGCAATAAAGTTATTGTCTTTTCTAAGACTTTGCTGGTGAATACTTTTTGCTATAATTTCTTTACCAGTACCGCTTTCGCCAATAATTAGCACAGACATATCAGTAGGACTAACCAACTTAATATGTTGCAATAAGGTAATTGAAGCTTTAGAGATACCTTGAACAAATTCTTCAGTATCATCGTTAGTGCTCGGTTTTACCTTTTTTTCTTTTTTCTCAATCTTTTGCTCAGGAACATTATTTTCTAATGCATTAGCAATTACAATTAATACTTCGTCTGGATTAAAGGGTTTAGAAATATAGTCTGAGGCACCATTTTTTATTGCTTTTACAGCGGTATTTACATCAGAGTATCCTGTCATTAAGATTACAGGAATTTGCGGATACAACGCTTTAATTTCTCCCATCAATTTTATACCATCATCATCTGGTAAACGCAAATCTGTAAGTACTAAATCATACTTATCTTTAGTCAAAGCAATCTTAGCTTCGGCAGCAGAGTATGATGCAGTAACGGCATAGGTATTTTTTGTTAGAAATTTTTCTAACAGTTTACAGAACGAGATGTCATCTTCAATAATTAAAATCTTTGGCATTGTATAGCTACATTTTATGCTAAAATAACATTAATAAAATTGTATTTTCACAAAATTTTGTAAAAAAAAAGAGAAGCTACGATACGTAACTTCTCTCTTTCAAACCTAAATCTTAACTTCCATTAATTTCACAATCAACAGTCATCGACATCTGCTAATACAGTAGCCTTTTGACCTTGTATTGTACTTATAAACGGCATTTTTCAAAGTTTCCCCAAACACTTAAAACGCTCGTTATTTTTATTAAAAAAAGTCAGATTATAGTTTATTTATTTTTGTATTATGGTTCCCGCTGCATCTGTATAAACAGTAACACTTTCTTCCCCAACTTTTACCTCAAGTTTGTACTCTTGGTTTTCATTGGTATATGCTTTTTCAATTACTGCTCCAGGCATTGCTGTAGCTACGGCACTTTTTACCGCATCTGGTAACGCATCAACCGCTACTTCAGTGTACTCTTCTTGTACAGCAATTTCTAAAACCTGCTGATTTTTCTCTACTGTATTTGTGTTTGCAAAAGTTGTAAAACTCCCTAATAACACTGCTAATGATAATACTACCTTTTTCATAATAAATTTTTTTGTGGTTAATTAATACGTTGTTGTTTCCAACTATTTTTGAATCCATTTTCCGTTTTCGTCTGCAAAAAGAGATCCTTCTTGATCAGTCATTTTCACGTCAATTCTATACTCCTTTGCTTCGTTTACAAACGCTTTAGTGATTACCGCATCTGGATAAGCTACTTTAAGAGCGTCGCTGATAGCTGTTGGTAATTCTTCTAATTTGATTTCAGTGTATTCATCACCTATTGTGATTGTGCTTTGTACTGAATTTTGTGTTGGTGCGATTGCAGCATATGTTGATAAACTTCCTAGAACTATTGCTGCTGATAAGATTAACTTTTTCATAATGTTTGTTTTTTAATTACTAATGTATGTTGTTATTGTTTATTTTTATTTTTGGATCCATTTTCCAGTTTCATCTGCATATAGTGAACCTTCTTGATCACCTGTTTTAATATCTAAACGATATTCTTTATTAGCATTGATAAATGCTTTGTTAATTACTGCGTCTGGATACGCTGTTTTCAAAGCATCGGTTACCGCTGTTGGTAGTTCTTCTACTTTAATTTCTGTATATTCTTCTTGAATAGTAATTACTTTTTCAATTGAATTTTGAACTGGAGTTCCTGCAGCGAATGTTGTTAAACTTCCTAATAAAACTGCTACTGATAATACTAACTTTTTCATAATGTGTATGTTTTAATTGTTGTTTACTTTTTAAAATTATTGTTTTTGAATCCACTTTCCATTTTCATCTGCAAAGACAGCACCTTGCTTGTCTCCTAATGTTATGTCTAATTGGTATTCTTTATTTTCGTTTACATAAGCTTTATTCACAACGGCATCTGGATAAGCAGTCTTTAAAGCATCTGTAACTGCAGATGGCACTTCTTCGATTTTGATTTCTACAAATTCATCACTTACAACTACCGTTTTTGATGTACTATTAGTTACTGGTGTTACCGATGCAAATGTTGATAAGCTTCCTAAAAGGATTGCTGCTGATACTACTAACTTTTTCATAATATGTATGTTTTAAATAAATGTCTTGTTATTGTGTTACGCTTTAGATAATGAAATAACTATGCCGTTACAATTAGATAAGGCAGCAAGCTTGTTAATACCTAGTAATCAGTAATTTAAAAAATATTGTAATTAGAACGCCTTGTGCCATTTTGTGTACTTGCAGGAAATCTTGTGTATATATTACTCAAAACATCAAAAAATAAGGCACAAAAAAAAGCCACACATTTCTGTGTGGCTTTATAAAAAGATATACTAATTGTTATTCTATTGGTTTCATTTTGAATGTATCCATAAATGCAGTTGTGTAATCACCCTCAATATATTTAGGCTCGTCCATCAATTGTCTATGGAAAGGAATTGTTGTTTTAATCCCTTCGATAACAAACTCATCTAATGCTCTTCTCATTTTGCTAATAGCTTCTTCTCTAGTTTGAGCAGTCGTTATCAATTTTGCAATCATTGAATCGTAGTTAGGTGGAATTGTATATCCAGAATAAACGTGTGTATCTAAACGCACACCGTGTCCACCTGGCATGTGTAAAGTTGTAATTTTTCCTGGAGACGGGCGAAAATCATTGTAAGGATCCTCGGCGTTAATACGGCATTCGATAGCGTGTAATTCTGGTAAATAGTTTTTACCTGAAATAGGCACTCCAGCAGCAACTAATATTTGCTCACGAATTAAATCGTAATCAATTACTTGTTCAGTAATAGGGTGCTCCACTTGAATACGCGTATTCATTTCCATGAAATAGAAGTTGCGGTGCTTGTCTACAAGAAATTCCACTGTTCCAGCTCCTTCATACTTAATGAATTCGGCTGCTTTTACAGCTGCTTCTCCCATTTTAAAACGCAATTCATCAGTCATAAACGGAGAAGGTGTCTCCTCAGTTAACTTCTGGTGACGTCTTTGAACAGAACAATCTCTTTCAGATAGGTGACAAGCTTTACCGTAAGAATCACCAATAACCTGAATCTCGATATGACGAGGCTCTTCGATTAATTTTTCAAGATACATACCGTCATTACCAAAAGCTGCGGCAGACTCTTGACGCGCGCTTTCCCAAGCTTTTAATAAATCCTCTTCTTTCCACACTGCACGCATTCCTTTTCCTCCACCTCCAGCAGTTGCCTTAAGCATTACTGGAAAACCGAATTCTCTAGAAAGCTTAAGTGCTTCTTCATAAGATTCTAAAATACCTACAGATCCTGGCACACAAGGTACACCTGCTTCAATCATAGTAGACTTAGCCGAAGCCTTATCTCCCATTCTATCAATCATTTCAGGAGAAGCACCGATAAATTTTATACCGTGCTCTTGACAAATTTTAGAAAACTTAGAATTCTCAGATAAGAATCCGTATCCCGGATGTATTGCATCAGCATTTGTAATCTCTGCAGCAGCAATAATATTTGACATTTTTAAATAGGACAAATTACTTGGAGGCGGTCCTATACAAACTGCTTCATCTGCAAATCTAACGTGCAAACTTTCTGCATCTGCAGTAGAATAAACTGCTACAGTTTTAATGCCCATTTCTTTACAAGTTCTAATTACACGAAGTGCAATCTCCCCTCTATTGGCAATTAATATTTTTTTAAACATCTAGTTTTTAATTTAAATTATGACTTTAAATTTTAAATTATCTATGGGTGACAAATGAGTTACCTTAAGACATATAATTTAAAATTAATTAAGATGGATCAACTAAAAATAATGGTTGGTCAAATTCTACAGGAGACATATCATCTACAAGTACTTTAACGATTTTACCTGAAATTTCAGATTCGATCTCGTTAAACAATTTCATCGCTTCGATCACACAAAGAACATCACCTTTTCCTATTGTTGTACCTACTTCAACAAACATTGCTTTGTCTGGAGATGGTTTTCTATAGAATGTACCAATGATTGGTGATTTAACAACGATATATTTTGAATCTTCAGCTGGAGGCGTAGCAGCAGGTGCTACTGGCGCTACTGGCTGAGGAGCTAAAGCTTGTTGTAAAGTATTTTGAGCAGGCAATTGTTGCACGTATGTTGTCTCAGTAGTATTACCTTCTAGAGTTGTTCTAATAGTGATTTTTACATCATCCATTTCCAATTTAACTTCTGCAACTCCCGAATTTGCTACAAATTTGATTAAGTTCTGAATTTCTTTTAAATCCATAATTATTTGTTTTTAGTTTAAATTTATTTTGCGTCGTATGCCCATTTCAAATAAATGGACCCCCAAGTAAAACCACCACCAAAGGCAGCAAAAATTACCGTATCTCCTTTTTTGAACTTGTGTTCAAAATCACTTAATACCAATGGTAATGTTGCCGAAGTAGTGTTACCATATTTTTCAATGTTAACTAATACTTTAGATTCCTCAAGATTCATTCTACTTGCCGTAGCATCAATGATTCTTCTATTTGCTTGATGTGGTACTAACCAGTCAACATCTTGATTTGTTAAATTATTTCTTTTCAAAATTAATTCACTCGCATCAGCCATGTTTGTAACAGCATATTTAAATACTGTTTTACCGTCTTGTACAATACTATGTCTTCCTTCATTGATTGTATCAATTGAAGTAGGATTCAATGATCCCCCAGCGTCGATTTTCAAGAAATCACGACCTATACCGTCACTTCTTAAATATTCATCCTGCAGACCCAAACCTTCAAAATTAGGCTCGAATAAAACTGCGCCAGCTCCATCACCAAAGATGATGCAGGTAGAGCGATCTTTATAATCTACGATAGACGACATTTTATCAGCTCCTATAAGTAATACTTTTTTGTATCTTCCTGATTGTATGTATGCTGCTGCAGTAGACATTCCGTATAAAAAACTAGAACAAGCAGCTTGCAAGTCGTATGCAAAGGCATTAGTTGCGCCAATAGCTGTAGCGACATAAGCTCCAGTTGATGCCACAGGCATATCAGCTGTTGCAGTAGCCATAATCAATAAATCGATTTCTAAAGGATCTATACCCGCTTTAGCAATTAAATCTTGAGCAGCTTGTATAGCTAAGAATGAAGTTCCTTTACTATCATCCTTAAGAATTCTTCTTTCTTTAATTCCTGTACGAGAAGTAATCCACTCGTCATTTGTGTCAACCATAGTCTCAAGAATTTTATTCGTAAGAACAAAATCAGGAACGTATGAACCAACAGCGGTAATTGCGGCTGTAATTGTATTCATGGTATTTGAATATTTTTTATTAAATGTTTCCATTTAATAAAACGTTTAAAAGAGTTGAAAATTACAAAAAAAAATCTAAACCCATTGTTTTAGAACTTCTTATTTAATAAAATCACAAACAACAAAAAAACTCTCACGATGTGAGAGTTCAAATATCATTTATAAAAAAAATGCATTAAGCAACAGCTACAGACTTATCTATAACAACTTGCCCTCTGTAATACATTTTCCCTTCATGCCAGTAGGCTCTGTGGTATAAATGCGCTTCACCTGTAATTGGGCAAGTAGCGATTTGTGCTACAGTAGCTTTATAATGTGTTCTTCTCTTATCTCTTCTTGTTTTGGAGATTTTTCTCTTAGGATGTGCCATTTTACTATATTATTTATCCGTTAATAGTTGCTTTAATTTGTCCCATCTCGGGTCAATATTTTCTTCTTTTTGTACTTCTTTTTCTTCCTGCTTAGGTTCCTTTACCTTCAATTCATTCAGTTTATCAAGAGCTTCTGTTTTTAAACTTCCGTCTTTAACTCCTGGATGAACGCGTCTTAGAGGTATAGAAAGCACAATCATTTCATACATATACTGCGCTACGTCAATTTCAAATTCGCCGAAAGGCAAAATAAGCAATTCTTCATTGTCATTATTAAATTCTTCTCCAAAACGAACAATCAATTTCATTTTACCCTTGATAGGCAAATCAAACTCCTCGCTTGTTAAGTCACAAGGAACATTTACGGTACCTTGATGCTGAAAAACTAATTCTAACATAGAACTTTTCTTCTCTAAAACTACATTTACTTTGATATTCGAATTTTCAAATTCATTATAATCAAAGATTTCAAAGAACGCATTATTTAATTGATACTCAAAATGATGTTTTCCTTGCTTTAATCCCACAAAAGGAATTAAATATTCTTTTGTCTTCTTCATTTCAACATGATTTTGCCCTATTCCGAAGCTTCGAAACGGGAGTGCAAAGATATAAAATTATTATAAAACTAATAATGTTATTTATCTTTTTTTATTTACTACTATTTTTCTCTTACTCGCAGCGGTTTTTCAGTGATTTCTGCATACTGAATTCTTGAGCGATATATGTCTAAAGCCAAGTAAACCGCCTCTTTAAACGAATTATTATCTGCTATTCCCTTTCCAGCAATGTCATATGCCGTACCGTGATCAGGTGATGTACGCACCTTATTTAATCCCGCCGTGTAATTTACACCGTTACCAAATGACAATGTTTTAAAAGGAATCAACCCTTGATCGTGATAAGTTGCTATAATTGCGTCGTATTTTTCATACTGTCCACTTCCAAAAAAACCATCTGCTGGAAATGGCCCAAATACAAGTGTTCCTTTTTCGAAGATTTTTTTCAACGCTGGTTTTAACACCGCATCATCTTCCTTACCTATTACTCCACCATCTCCACAATGTGGATTCAAACCTAATACAGCAATTTTAGGGTTATTGATACTAAAATCTTGAATCAACGATTTTCTTACCGTTTCGATTTTTTTTATAATTAACTCTTCTGTAAGATGCGATGCAACTTCACTTAACGGAATATGATCTGTTAATAAACCTACTCTTAAATTATCCTGCACCATCAACATCAAAGCATTTCCTTCTAACTCTTGATCTAAATAATCTGTATGACCAGGAAATTTAAACTCCTCAGATTGTACATTATATTTATTTATAGGAGCCGTCACTAATACATCAACAATACCCTCCTTTAATGCTTCTGTTGCTGCAGTAAAAGATTTAATCGCATAAGTCCCTACCTTTTCATCATTTACCCCTAGATTTAGATCTACTCCTTCTTTCCATAGGTTCAAAACATTGATCTTCCCTATAACGATTTGGTCTAAATTATCAATTCCATGAAGCGCAGTTGTAGCGTCTAAATTTTTCTTGATAAAACTCATTATTTTTACATTAGCAAATATAACTGGTGTACACAACTCAAGCATTCGACTATCTTCAAATGTTTTAAGTACTACTTCGCTTCCAATACCGTTTAAATCTCCAATCGAAATTCCAACAATAATATTTTCTGCTCTTTTCATAATGACTACTAATTATTTATTACTAATTTTGAAGTACAAATTTAGTAAAATAAAACAAGAAATGTTCACAGGAATAATAGAAACCCTTGGTACTATCCAAGAAATTCAAAAAGATAAAGACAACCTACACGTTACAGTAGAAACTTCAATAACTAACGAATTAAAAATTGATCAAAGTGTCGCTCACAATGGCATTTGCTTGACCGTTGTTGCAATCAACGGCAATAGTTACACAGTGACCGCAATTGATGAAACGATCCAAAAAACCAACTTAGGCGATTGGAAGACTGGCGACCAAGTAAATTTAGAAAGAGCCATGAAACTAGGTGATCGTCTGGACGGACACATTGTTCAAGGACATGTTGACCAAACAGGAGTATGTATCGCCACAGAAGAAACAAATGGTAGCTGGTCCTACACTTTTGAATACGATGAAGCACTTAACAATTTAACGATCGAAAAAGGCTCTATCACAGTAAATGGAGTAAGCTTAACGGTAGTGAATTCTAAGAAAAACCAATTTAGCGTTGCCATCATCCCGTACACACACGAACACACTAATTTTAGCGATTTTAAAGTTGGAACAAAAATTAACTTAGAATTTGATGTTATAGGTAAATATGTATCAAAATTACATGCTAACAAATTATAAGCACGCTATTAGCATTACAGCACCAACCTCAGCTAATCACTGAGGTTTTTTTATTTGTTTTATTTTCGAAAGAAAAACAGCCAAAAGCTAAACGAGCTACCCTTTAACTATCGAAGAAGAGAGGAGGATAACTATAATCTTATTGCTGCAGTTATTTAAAAATTATCCATAATCTTATAATTAGTAATAACACGAGCAATATATCATTGTTAGTAAATAGCTTTAAAATAGTAATAGAGAACCTAACATATATATATATATAGTAGGCATTACCACTAACTTCATTTTATTATTGAATAGTGTAAATTTTCATTAAAACAAAGCAAATAACCATCTATAATTGGTACATTTATACATTGATAAACAATTACGGCCTACAAGTTTAACACAATACTAAATTTAAGACTGTAATTATAATTGAAGAGAAACAAATTAGAAATTTAAACATTCCCCCAAATGAAGAATTTATTACTTGTATCTTTTATTGCATTAGGGCTACCTACAGTCTATGCACAAAACGTTACATTGAACATAAAATTAAAACCAATCCAGACATTAGTTGTCAATTCTAGTCAAAGAAATGTTGATTTAGAATACAATTCGAAAGAGGATTATAAAAACGGCGTGTCTAAAACAAACGCAGATCATTTAAATATTTATAGCACCGGAGGTTTTCAAGTAAATGTAAAAAGCGCCACGGCAGCGATGGTGAATGGAACTAAAAAAATTGATGCTGACGGTATTCAACTTACAGCAAGTGCAGGAAGCGATGCAGTAGCTGGAGCAACATATTTGTCAAATGTCAAATTATCAACTTCCGAAAGTCTTTTAGTGTCATCTACAGCCGGCGGAGTAGATAAAAAAATATCTGTAGCCTATAAAGGAGCTGGAGGAGATGCTTATCTTAACAATTATATCGCTACTCAAAACCCAACAATCTACAGTACCGAACTTACCTATACAATGATAAGCCAATAATTAAATAATTTTATATAGAAATAACAACTGATGCCGCAAGAAATTGCGGCATCAGTTATTTATAATAGGTTTAGTACTGATTTAAACTCCTTGTTTTCAGCACTACTTATTTTTTTAAAGCTTCATTAGAAGCAATTTTTATATCAAATACCTTTATTTGAACTCGATTATTACAAACAAAAGAGTTCTTATTTGTTACAAACACATCGAATACCGAAAAATAACTGTAATCCTTTGCCTACTTATTTAGCTCTTTTAAAAATTCAAAAGTAGTTCAACAGAAATATATGCATATCATCTGAAATATGAAAATTCATAAAAATCGTACTTGAATTTCACCATACATTTGCACCAGAAAACAAATCAAAATTTAAATCATACCCCAATGAAAAATTTAATTATCGCATCTTTTATCGTATTAGGACTATCTACAGTTCAAGCTCAAAACGTTACTTTAAACGTAAAATTAAGACCAATTCAAACACTTGTTATTAATACTGCTCAAAGAAGTGTTGACTTAGAATACGCTTCAAAAGACGACTATAAAAATGGTGTTACTTCTACAAATACTGACCACTTAAATATTTACAGCACTGGAGGATTTGAAGTAAAAGTAAAAAGCGCAACTGCATCAATGACTAATGGAGGAAAAACTATTAATACCAACAGCATCCAACTTACACCTACTGCAGGTACTGCTGCATTAACTGGTGCAACATACACGGCCTTAAATCTATCTGCTGATGACAAAGTACTTGTAACTTCTACGACAGGTGGAGTAGATAAAAAAATATCTGTGGCTTATAAAGGAGCTGGAGCAGATGCTTACCTTGATAACTATATTGCAGGTCAAACACCTACAGTTTACACTACAGAACTTACTTATACAATTGTAAGCAAATAAGCTTTAATTTATATACCAATAAAAAAATGCCGCAAGAAATTGCGGCATTTTTTTATTTAGTAACTTTGTGTTTTTCAACATAATGCTATTGCTCCCCCAAAAAACGCCTACAATGAATAAATTTATTTTATTTCTTTCTCTCTTCATTCTACAAGTAAATGCGCAAACAGGCATTTCAGTATCACCTCCAAGAGTATACTTTGACTCAAAATCTGGTGTAAGCAACACACAAATGATATCAGTAACTAATGTAAGCGCAAAAAACACATTGGATTTAGCTGTCAGTCTAGGTGACTGGGAATATGACGAAAAAGGGGAAAACCAAATGTTCTCTTCAAATACGCTTGCAAATTCTTGTGCAAATTGGATTTCCATAAAAAATAGCGACAACTACTTTAGCTTAAAGCCAGGAGAAAAAAAAGAGCTTGAAATTACAGTTACACCTCCTGAAGTTGATAACGATACATTAGCAGCACATACTGCCGTTTTATATGTAAGCCAAATGAATCCTGTGGATGATGTTGACAATAAAGGAGCGTCTATTAAAGTGAGTATCCGTTCTGGAATAAAAGTATTTCATAGTTATCCTGAAAATTTTATTCGAAAACTAGAAATAGAAGATTTAAAGTACGACCAAAAATTGAACATGATCAATTTAAAATTTCGAAATCAATCTAAGCTATGGGTCGATGGAAAAATATCTGGAGAGATATTAAACACCCAAACAGGTAAAAAAACAGTACTAGACAATGTTGTGTTTTATACTTTACCGGGCAACCTGCGCGCTCTGAGTCTACCTGTACTAGAAACTTTAGAAAAAGGATCCTACAATGCTTCGATAATCATTGATTATGGAGATGCTGCCCAATTAGAAATGGCTGAACTAAATTTTAATTATGAATAAATTCATCATTATCTTGTCACTTTCGTTGTCATTAAGTTGCTTTTCACAAGTAGCATTCACTTCTAATACCAATTCGTATTTACAAGTGACATCATATAATGGAAATAGCAGTTCCGAAGCACTAACAGTAAAATTAGCTGGAAATGGAAATTTTAATATTACTAACTGGAAATTATCAACAAAGATTAACCAAAATATAGTTTCAGACGATGGCAAATACACCTTCGATGCAAATAAAATTTCTTTCCAACCTTCTACAATAACTGGGCAACAGTCACCACTGGCAACACCCTCATTTGCTGAAATTGGTGCACCACTAAATGTAATATTGCAGCAGAATGCAGAAGTATTTTTAATACCAAATTCGAACAGTGCTTTATACAATAATTCATCGCAAAACAATTCATATTATTTTTTACAAATGAAATTTAATTTTACGGTAATTGGTGGAGCATATTTAGGTAATTTTCCTGCATGGACAAGATTTACGATTCCTATGGAATTCACAACTTATAATCAAAGTAATGGAATCATTGGTAGAACTACTCAAACGTTCCAAATACATATTGGTAATATCACTGATGCTCCACCCGCAGCTGATGAGATGTCAATGCAAATTAATTTTAGTGCATCAAAAGGTGTTTTAGAGTTTAAGAGCATTCAAGATTACAGCAACGGTGCCAGCGTGACCTACACTGATGGTTTATCGGTAAAGAGTAACACTAATTTCCAAATAAAAGTTCATTCTACTAACAATATCCTACAATCAGCAACTGGAAATACTATCCCAATTGATGTAGTCAACCTTACTTTGTTAGCAGGCTCAAACAGCAATCAACGAATTACACCAATTATTTTGAGCACAGCAAATCAAGTGCTCGTAAAAACGAATACAAGCACTTTGACAACTTACAAATATGATATTAAATATTATACCACTGGTCAAGACCAACGTTTGATTAGCGCGAAGTCTGATGATTATGCTACTACTTTAGTATACGAGATAACCCCTCAATAAACCCTAAAAAATGCCCTTCAATAAATTGAGACTTTTATCTAAATTTATTCTTTTCCTACTCTTCAGCACTCCCATTTTAGCACAAAATGGCGGTACTGGAATTGTGATGACTTTACAAAACGACACTTCATTTAAACAACCTACACTTTTAAGCTTGGTTGTAGTTATTAAAAATAACACTAGCACACCAATAAAAGGTAAGATTAAATTTGAAGCAGCTAAAGGTTTTCGAAATCTAAACGGTGATTACTCGGTCGTACAATTAGATCCAGGAGAAACACGTCACATTCCTGTAAAATATGTGATAGGTGCAGATGTTATTGCGGGTACTTCTGTATTAACTTGTCGCTTAATTTCTATGGAAGGCACTGTTATAGCAGAACAAAATACGACACACACCATAATTCAAGATCGTACTTTAGACATATCTTCAATTGACAATACGATATATCATCAATCGAACAACCAACCGATAGCCGTAAAAGTAAAAATTACGAATAGAGGTAATATACCTCAAAACATAACTTTAGTCTGTAAATTTCCAGACCCTTCAACTGCTAACCTTTTTATTGAACAAACTGCTACTTTGGGGGTTAAAAAAGATTCTATTTTTACTTTTACTTACCTACCTTCTAAGGCGTTAGCAAAACAATCTACTTACACTGTAAGAATTTCTGGTTTTAGAAATCCTGATAAAGAAATTTTCGGAAACACAAACGTTGATATACAGAATATTTCGAGTACACAACAATACCAAGCAACAGATTTTACAAGTTTTTCAAAAGAGACATCTAACGAAATCAGTGCCAGTTATAGAAAACTAGGTGGAAATGTAAATTTTTACCAAATTAGAGGTTCAGGCGGAATAAATACTCCCTCAGGTTACTTATTTATGCGAGGTAACGTGGCACTATCTGATGGGCTGCAAACACCCTTAGTTACTAGTACAGACTTGACCTACCGTCAAGGAAGCAATCAATTTACTGTGGGTAATATAAATAAATTATTCGAAATGGTATTTGTAGGAAGAGGAGCAGAATACAGCCATACTTTTAATAAGAAACAAAAAGTTGAAGTTGGTTTTATAGATCAAAACTACAATCTAATCGAAGAAAACAGTTGGTTAAAAAACGGTTACGGTTTCTACGCAAATGCAATTTTAAATCCTGAAAACAGTAGCAAGAATTTATCTGCAAATTACCTATATAGTTACGATCCATTCGAAAAAGCAAAGCACAATATTGTTGGGACCACCGCAAAGTATGATTTTAACAATGACTGGAATGTAATTGCAAAGTTAAATGGGGGATTAAGCACATATGATTCGAATGCATCAACGAAAACCTCATTTGCAGCCGAGTCAAACTATGTGGGAAAAATAAACGAGATCAATTTAAACGGAAATTACTTTTTTAGCACAGATTACTATCCTGGAAATCGTAGAGGAAACATACAGTTACAACAGAGTTTTTCGACTCCTTTAAAAAAGCAAAATGTATATGCTAACGCGACCTATGCTAATTTCTCACCAAAATACTTTTCATTTGAAACAAATCAAGAGTCGTCAAATACTCGTTTAGAAGTGGGGAACAGGTTTCCTAAACGCAAAAATTTCAGTTACAACCTAGCATATCAATATCAGAGCGAACAATCTAATAGCTTCAGCACACTATTAAATAACATAAACAGTAACGGACCACAAAGAATGGTCGCAAGCCGTGTCACTCAACAGTTTTCATGGGTAAATTCAATTTCGAGACAGTCTGCTCTTTTAGGAATTGAAACTGGAGCGGTGCGCTACCCAATATATGTTAAAGATCAATATCAAATGAGAATTAACGCCAACTACAACTATAAAAATTTCAATATCAATTCAGTGTACCAATTAGGAAGTTACTACCTTTCTGAATACATTTTCTCATCAGTAAATAATGCTAACAAAGAGTATCAAAAACTCTCCCTTTCTCTATTTTACACCAGCAATTTCTTTGATGATAAACTAAATTTAAACAGTGGATTTACTTACATTGACGATATTGTATACGGTAAATCTCCATCGGCATTTATAAACACAAGATACAACGGCAAATCATTTAGCACCTTTCTAAATTCCTCTTGGTACAATTATAACATTGCTGGATTGGTAAATAATATTATCACTGTAGAACTAGGTGTTTCGGTAAAACTAGAAAACACCATTCTAAATCCAGATAAAAAGAGCACCATAAAAATCACCACATTTTATGATAAGAATAATAATAACATTATGGACTCTGATGAGAGTTTAGCGACAAATTATACGATCAATATTAATAAAATTGCATTGCGAACAGATGATCAAGGAACGGCTTCATATAAGAAGATCCCATATGGCACTTATTACTTAAAGCAATTTACGCAAGATGGATGGTATTATAATGACACTGCAATAAACGTAGATCGACATAATTACGACCTAAATTTACCACTACATCAAAGTGGAAAAGTAGAAGGGCAAATTGTTTTTGACTATAATACTGACACCGCATTGGATTTTGACAAAAGAAATTACGGATTTGCATTTAACGTAATGCAAAATGGAAATCTATTACAAAAAGTACAAACCAATGACAACGGTCATTTTACAATTTTCCTACCTACAGGAGAATACAGTATAGTGCTAGACGAGCAATCCTTACCCGTTAACACTTACTGCACGATGAAAAGTCAAGACGTAAAACTAGAGACTGGTAAAATTGCCGTAATTCCTCCTTTTACAATTAATGTAAAAGAGAAAAGAATCAATACTAAGAAATTTACAAATTAATAGCTTCTAAATTAGTTACTAAGAATTTTAAAAATTGGGCAATTTCACTTAAGTACAAGCCATAAAAAAAGAAGTGCTTCAAAGGGTGGATTACAACACTTTGGGAGAAATTGAACAAATATTAAAAAAGGATGTGCTTTTCTATAATAATACTAGGTTAAATTGGCCATTAGGACCTATTAGACCGATGGGGAAATCGAAAGAGGATAAAGACTTAATTTTGATAGAAAAATTAACCGCTAAATTAAAAATCGAAATTTAGAATAACACTCTTTTTCTATAGAGGTAAAAACACATATTATCCACTATAATTTATTTCGAGGTCAATAATCTTAAAAACTATACTATATTAGCTACTGGATTTTTTTAAAAAAAAATTACACCAAATTGATTAAACATTAAACATTAAAAATATTTTTTTAAAATTGGCTAACTACAAACAATTAATTGACGATACCATAGTGGTAATCCCAGCATATAATGCAAATCAAACCATAATAAATGTTATTAGAGACATACAAATAAGTGGTTTTCAAAATATTGTAATTAGTGATGATTGTAGCCCTGAAGGTATTATAGATCTAACTGATTATCTTTCAGAAAGTATAGTTCTTATAAAGCAGTCAAAGAATTTGGGATATGGTGGAAATCAGAAATTTCTATACGATTACGCTTTAAAAAACAATTTCAAATTTATAATAATGATTCATGGTGACCTTCAGTATTCTCCTAGCCTAATTCCATCAATGATTACGATGTTGAAATTTGCTAAATATGATTTTGTAATCGGCTCAAGGATACTTGGAGGTAATTGTATAAAAAAAGGCATGCCCATACCTAAGTATGTAGCGAATAGGTTACTAACTCTATTCCAAAACACATTGACTGGATATAAGCTATCAGAGTACCACACGGGATTAAGAGCATATCGTTCAAGCACCTTAAGAAAAATTCAATATCACAAATTTTCAAATAACTTCTTATTTGACAATCAAGTCATTATTGGAATTATAAACGAGAAATTAGCCATAGGTGAGGTATCTTGTACTACGAAATATGATATAAACTCTTCATCTATCAATTATAAACAATCAATTATCTATGCTATTGGCGTAATAAAAATTACTTTACAGAATTCTTATAGGCAACTTTTTCAAAACTAAAGACCGGTGAACTCTCATTACTTAGACTATCAATTTTCCTAAATATAAATTTATCATCGAAATCAACTATGTTAAGAATTCCAAATCTGTTGATTAAGATATTATTTTTTCCTTCTATAAAGTTTAGCTTGGTGGCGCTTGCTGACATAATATCGATGTAATTTGATTCAGTATTTAACATAGAAATTAATACAAAATTGTCATGAATTACTATGTTCTTTTCTTTTGTACTTAACAAATTTAATTTATTATTAACCTCATGATAATTCGACATTTCATCTATTGCGAAGTCTTCAATAATAGGCATATTATGATATAATAAGTACGAACATGTTAAAAGCGTTATTCCTAACATATATGCCTTTTTAAAAAATTTTCTCCGCTGTCCAAAAACGAAATATGCAGTCATCAAAGGCAAAGTGTTAAACATATACCTAAAAGTTTCAAAATGAGTGATTTCCCTTGCGACTATAGCATATTGCCCCCTATAGTGAAAACCATATGACAGCATTAATGCAAACCAAAGTCCTAAAAACAAAAATGAATCTTTCGAAGGTTTTGTTAGGAGGAATATAATAACAATAATTGCCAGAAAGCCATCAATTCTAAAAAAAGAAGCAAGGTAGGTAGGGAACTGGAATTTAAAATAATTAAGCGAAAAGGTCTCTCTTCCCAAATAATTTGCTTCCAGTCCTTCAGTGTAAAATGGATTTATAGCTATCTGTGATATTATAATACAACTAATTCCTATCCAAAAAATATAATTCTTGATTAACTTTCTAGGATTTAAAATCATTAATGATGCTAAATAGATTAAATTTTCTCTCTTGATATTGATTACAACTATCAATAAAATAAGATATAATATAAGCCACGCATTTTTATTTGAAAGTTTTAATTTATATAAAACCAAAATTAAAACGAGACCAACTGAAAAAGATATATTTTCAATAAGTCCGCTATTTAACACATATAAAAAAGGCAAACATGAAATTAACCCTAAGTACAAAAGTAGAAGGCTAAAGTTATCCCGATAAAGAAAAAAAACGGTAAAGAAACAGATGATGAACAGTAAGGCATTTCCAACTTTATGAACTACATAATTTTTTTGAATATTAAAAAGTTTGTGTACTCCAAACAAATAGATTGAGTAAGTTGCGTAATGTCCCGTATAAGAGCTAACCGAAGTACACTTCCCCCCTTCTAAATTTTCACATCCCATCGTTCTATATGAAACAATGAAATTTGATAAGTCCTTTTGAGTTGAAACATGAGCGCTAACAAATGAATCTTCATATTCAAAGCCGTAAAATTTTTTTTTAGAAAGAGGTTTAAAAACAATAAATAATCCAACTAAAATTATCAATGATATATATAGAATATTATTTTTCATGTAAAAAAGGCAGAGCTGTTGCGGACTTTAAATTCCAAGTAAAAAAACCAGAGCAGTCATCTTTCTTAATGCATTTTTGACACTCCTCTTTAAATCCATTTTTCCAATCAGAAATTGACTGTTTTGCATACTTCCATAAAGGCTCAGGAAGGTGACAAAGTGGTGTATTATAAATTGAGACATTATATTTCCATTGTGCAAGAAAATTCAATGAATCTAATAAATTATCATTAGAATGCGGTGACTGCTCCTCAATTAACTGTGATTTATTTGCATTTGTATATCCTATTATCTCTAAACCCATAAATGTTATATGATAAACAAATGGAAAGTTCATGTGTATAAATTTAGATAACGATAAAAGCCTAGGGTTGGATAGTTTGTGTAGAACAATTCTAATTTCTACTGGAAATCCTAAGCTACTTATTTTATGAATACCTAAACAAGTTTGGTGAAAAGCATCCTTAGCTTGAACTATATGATCATGCTGTTTGTAAACATCAGAATATAGAGGTATTGCAAATACAACGTTTCTTTTATTTGAAACTTGATCTAAAGTTTCGATAGCACTATCTAACGCAAGCATTCTGCCATTTGACAATATCGTTATCAATAAATCAGGGAATTTAGACGTTAGTTTATTTATTAAAATAACTAACTTATTTCCCAATAATGTTGGTTCACCGCCGGTAATGGTTAAGTGCTTTGGAGAACTTACCATTATATCAATAGTATAATTCCAAATATTGTAATTTTCAATTGTATCGTCAACATCCAATGGTGGCTGACTACACATCAAACAATTTGAATTACATCTTATAGTCGCAAATAAAAAATTATTTGAACTACCTTCTCTATAGACAGACCTTACCCTTCTATCTTTCACTGATAGTATATCACCAATTTCCATATCGGAAAGTTCCTGAATGTAGCTAATTGAGTTGTCACAATTCAGTTCAACTGTTGACAAGTAAAAACTTTCAAAATTATTTTTTTCAAAGTTCTTCCCTTCCAGTTTTATTTCAATCTGTCCATTATTATATTTTTTCTCAGTGACTATACCAACAAACAAACTAATACTTTTAGAAGTTAATGTGCCTTTCCAAGAAAGTTTAATTTCATCACTCATTGTTTACCCATGATTTAAATATTTCAAGAACTTCATTATCAGTGTCTATTTTATTAAAGATAATATCAAGTACAGACATATTCCTCATGCAAAAGCTGCTATCCGGTCTAAATCCATACATATCTTTTTGCGTTGCATGATGGTGTACTGGATCTGCACCGCAATATATGTTATAAGCGCAAGTACTGCATCCTGCCAAATAATCATTCACACCTGCGTTACTTATTTTCTCAATTACAGGACTGGACAATAGATTTTCCCATGAATCATTTACTGTTCCTATTTGGAACGTGTAATCATTCATCTGAGCTAACATCCTCGCTTCATCACTCAAGAATACTTTACCATCATAATCATAAAGCATGACACTGTTTACTAGACCTGATGGAGACATCAAGTCAACGTAGTTTTCTGTATAAGCAGTTAGTATTTTCTTTAATAAAATTGAGGTATAGGTTTCTTTAAAGTATTCACCATTTTTATTTAAATCAATTATATAATCTAAACCGTCACTAAAAAATTTTATAAATTCTGCTGTTTGATAAGTACTATTTTTATTTTTAGTTGCAAATCCATAAGGAGATATTGGTCTCAAAAAAACTGATTTAAAACCAAACTGTCGGTACTCATCGATAATCTTAATAGGATGTTCTAGTGATAGAGATGTAGTTGTCATTAATGCTGATACATTCTCTCTACCTAAAATCTCAAATGACAAATTTAGTCCTTGACTAACCAGATCATAACTATTTCTTCCTGGTCTTTTTCGATTTTCGTTATGCAGATTTTCATGACCATCCAGTGAACATGATATTAGAATTTTTTCTTCTTTACAGTATTCGAGAATCTCTCTACTAATTGGTGCGAGATTAGTACATATTACGTAATTTATTCTTTTACCAAGAAGTTCAGCTTTAGATTTAGTATACGCTATAGCCTCTTTTATCCTATCAAATGCTAACAAAGCTTCACCCCCCTGAAATTCCATTGTTAAATCGTCTTCAGGAGAAGAGAGCATCAAATCTATACCTTTATATAAATTATTTTTTGAAAAATCAAATTTTCCTTTATTCTCAGAAACTCGCGAAACTTGACAGTACTGACATGTATGATCACATCTTAAGGTAATTACAAATATGTGTAACTGAGCAAATTTAAATGAATTTGATTTTTTGGCTCGATATCTATTAGATAGTAACTCTAAAGACTTTATGTCTTTACTATCATGTACAATATGATTACTCAATAAATCATAATACAAATTTTCATCTATCCCCTTAATATCTTTAAGAACTAATTTCTCAACCGTACCCTCTGGGACAATTAAAAAATCTCCTAACATACTTATAATTAACTCCCTTTTTGAATTTAATCTTCTAAAATTAAATGGAAGCAAGTAAAACTTATTTGAAACTAAATTGTCGTAATAATTAAAATCTTTAAATCTTCGAAACTCTTTTCGTAATGAATTAATTCCCATGCTTGTTTAAAATATTTATAGGATCATCAAATTCGCCAATATCTTTAAAATTAATTAAATCAGGATAAAATGCTTTTGAAATAACTAAGTTCTTAATATCTCTTGTCTCCACGTTTATTTGCTCTCGCAGCGCAAAATCGTTGAGACTTTTCAAAAATTTCTTTACATTCAAATCATCGAAATCAGTTGAGCTTACAATATAAAAATTTTCTTCTTCAGATAAAACTATAGCTAAATCCTCAGACATCCAATAAATTGTATTTCTAACAGCTTCAATAGGATATATACTCTTCTGTAGTTTAATTTCCATTAAACAAAAGATGATGAGGAGTGAGAAGAATGAGACGAATGAGAAGAGTGAGAAGAGTGAGAAGAGTGAAAACAAGCTACACTATCTTCAAAGTTATTAAAATTAACTTTCAATGCAAACTGCTTAGATTTAGTTTTTTTAAAAGCTATAGTATTCGAATTTAATTGGTCAGAATCTAAGTCCAAAGGAACTTGTTTCACAGCACTGCTTGCTACACTACTCGAGCCCAACAAAGCACTTAAAGCTAAAAGAATTTTCTTGTCCATAATTATATGATTTTAAGACAAATTTAAGTAATTTATTCAATAAAATGAGAAAAAATTAATTGTAGTTGTAATCATGATTTCGCACCATCATTTCACACTACTCAGCAAGCTATTTTTTTTTATAATTTTTTTTTGGATTAACTTAAATTATGACACCTATGATCCTGCAACCTATCATTTACGGTTTAGTAAATAGTGTATAAAATCAGCAGAAGTGCTAGTTAACTTTAATCATATTAATAGAACTCCCCCTATTACTCCCCTAAAAAATAAACCCCTCAAATACAACGTATTGAGGGGTTTTTCTGTGGTCCCACCTGGGCTCGAACCAGGGACCACCTGATTATGAGTCAGGTGCTCTAACCAGCTGAGCTATAGGACCGGTTATGAGAGTGCAATATTACTACTATTTTTCCTTTACTCCAAATAATATTACTCTAGTTTTTACATAAATATTTAAATAAATTAAAAGACCCTGATTACTAGATTTATAAAAACAACACTTATTCATTATTTAATCTCTTGACACAATTCAATTAAGACACCATTAGTGCTTTTAGGATGTAAAAAGGCAACTATTTTATTATCTGCTCCTTTTTTTGGCGTTTCATTCAACACCACAAATCCTTCTCCTTTTAACCTTTCAATTTCTGCGACAATATCGTCTACATCAAAGGCGATGTGATGAATCCCCTCACCCTTTTTTTCTAGAAATTTAGCTATTGGACTCTCGGCATTTGTGGCTGCTAATAATTCTATTTTATTGGGACCGTTCTTGAAAAACGAAGTCATCACGCCTTCACTCGCTACTTCTTCCGACTTATAAGCAGGAGCACCAAACAATTTTTCGAATAAATCATTAGATGCATTTAAGTCTTTTACCGCAATCCCTATGTGTTCTATTTTGTTCATCATCTTTTTTAATTATTTTGAGCCATTACTTACATAAGTATTAAAATAGCCACATTCATTAATAACTTCTTTATAATATTCAGTATCAGAATATTCTTTTTTAAGTGTTTTAAAACTATCCCATGCTTTGAAGTTTACTTCGGCATCATAGATATCCCACCAACTTTTATCTTGGTAATAATAATTAGTATTATAATACTCATTACGTTCACACTTACTAATCAAATATAAACATTTTGCTTGTTGTTCCTTTGTGCTAGCCGCTTTAAATGCCTGTTGATAATAGTGTTTGGCTGTGCTGCAATCTACAATCATTTTCATCATTTGTGTTCTGAAACTTGTGGGACTCGATCCATAACCAACCAAAGTACTTTCATGAAAAACGCGGGCATTTCCAAAATGCGTAATATTATAAAATGCGTTTCCTAACAACAAACTATTATTGTAAACATCTTCATTTACTTTTAGCTTGTGCTGCATTTCGTCTACAATTTTTAAAAATTGTAAAATAGTAAATTTACGTGTCTGAGTCGCTTGGTGCTCGCAATCATGACAATCCTTGATAGTACCATTAAAAGGATTTGCTAGCAACACTGTATTTTTAAATCCTTCTGATTTTTCAACACTTTCAATTGCCTGACTTATATTATTCTCAAATGTAGATTGAATTGCTTCAAATATTTGAATATCTCCCAATGCTACATTGTATATTTTTAGCGCTAGATTCTCCCATGGAGTGTGATGCTCTTTTAACATGAATGCTTTCATTGCTTGAACATTTTCTTTCGAATCATAATATGCTGCGTTGGGAACAAAAAGTTCACTCATCACAAAATTTTTCTTTTTCGAATAAAGCGTAGCCAAATAATTCCTGCTCCATTCCGTAGCATTGTGATACCTGAAATTTTGGTTTTCATCTTTCGGTAATGTAACATAAAGCCAACTCAAATCTGAAAATAAGGCCTTTTCTGCAGCACTACTAATTTTACCTACCTGACTTAAATTATTTATTAATTGTAATAGTCGCAGTTGATTTGACGCTAATTCTGTTTTTGGTAATTCAGATTTTACTTCTTTAAAAGTTTTATCTGCCAAGCTGTGCTCCCCTTGCAACACCTGAAGATACCCCATGGCAATCTTCCATAAATAAGGTTCGTCTGTATCCTTCGACTTCGCAATTTGGTTTATCAGCGCATATACTTCGGGATCGGCTTTAACGACCTTCTTTTTACCAGCTTCATTTGTATCAGCATTTTTACTGTTTATTTTATTCTCTTGTTTATTGATTAAGCGTGTTAACAAGTAATTCAAATGCTTGCTTGACGGGTCTAATTTAAAAATCTGCGCAATTGCATTTTGCTCGTCCTTATAATAACCATGAATTGCCCATAATGCAGCTTTTTCCTTATTATTTTTGGCTAGATCCAAAGAACCATTCCAGTCGATTTCACTATTTGGACGAAAACTATACGTCGCCACTACTCTCATTTGTGGGCAGTTTTCAAATAGCATACTATACATATAGTTTGACATCGCATAATTTTTATTCGAATAATAAACTCCAGCACAATACCCTAATGCGCGGTAGTACAAAGTGTTCTTTGCTACCTTTTGCGAAGTTTGATTAAAAAAATCAATAGCTTTTTGTTTGTCATCACTATAGAAATAGCCCTTCATCAGCTGGAACCAATACCTGTTTCTCATGAAATCATCGGTGGTTGTAGCGTACTGTTTTTCAAGAGAACGTATCACTTTCCAATCGGTGAAAATCTTAGCTTCTGTAGTATCATAATCCCAATACGACTTCCTCAAAGATGCCGATTCTGTTTTCTTAGCCAATGCTAAAAATGTTATAAAGCGCTTTACCTTATCATTTTCTAATGCCATTTTAGTAGTCCATTTTGCCACTATTGCATTTGACTTATTAGTCGAATAATAGCTATCTAAAGCACTAACATCTGCCGCACTTTCTTCTATTATAAAGAATTTTACGACTTCGGTAGGCATTGCTCCTTTTAAATAATTCTCCCAGTCACTGGTGATTTCGTCGTTGAATCTCGAATTGTGCGTATCATCAAAACCTATTCCGTAGAAAACCTCCCCCGATAAAAATAATGGCGAGTAGGATTCTTCAACAAATGCTTCAGGGGTAAAATTAGAAGTGTAACTGTAATACCAGTCATCAAGCCAATCGCCGCCACCGCAAGCTTGAATTACGCCGTAAGAAAACAATAGTGCACCACTAAAAATAAGCAGTAATTTTCTTGAAAATGTTTTTATCATAATTTCTTATATTGATTTCGTCTAAGTCGTAAAAAATAATCTCTTTAGGCACATCTGCCGCATTCTCGCTCAAATCCTCGGCCATTTCTTTCAAGTCTGCTGCAGAAATCGCTTCAATTTTGATCACATCTCCTTTGTTATAAAAAATGCTATTTCTATAATGAGATTTTAAAACCTCAAATGAAAACGTACTAATCTGTTTGTACTTTATATCATAATGTAGGTCACTAACATTCAATTTATTCCGCAAACCAATCACTCTACCGTCGTTTATATGAATACCCCAAGAGTAAATAGGCAACGCAAAGTCTAATGCCATGGGATATTTTTTCAAACTTTTAATGTACTTGCTCGCCGTTTCTTGATTATAAATGGAGTTGAACGATTCTACTGCAATGGTCCCCATATTATAATACATCAACACGGCCCTATCGGCATTTGGGATTTTAGTCTTCTTAAAATATTTCACTTGATGCAGTCGAATGGTTACTGATATTTTCTTTTTTGACACACGCTTAAGATCTTCGATAAATTGCAAATAATGATCCTTACTCGTCAATGTCCAGTCACAGTCAATTTGGATTTCGCTACAATCAAGACCATTCTTCTTATTAATTAACGCAATTAAATCCATTGTTTGTTGAGCCAGGACTTTACTATCGAACTCCTTATCTAGCATGACTTTATTTTGAATGAACACCACGGGAACGATTGCAACCGCAGGCTTCATCTTAAAATGAATAGGGCTCACAGGATACACTGCTCTTGTAGTGGGGTGAATATCGAGATCAAAATAGCGAAGGTAGATTTTATTCACCTGATTTTCCAGCAAGGTCTGTTGCTCTAGTGAGGATAGATCAAAGTTCGTTTTCCAATAATAAAAAGACACAGCAGGATGCTCCTTGCGCTGGCATCCCGCAAGAATCAATAGTACTATAATGTAGGGCCAGAAGTTCTTCAATAGATAATAAATTGAAAGACAAATATACCATTTTCAAAATGTTTGCGCTCTCGATGCTACTGTTTTTAACGATACGTTATAGCAGTAATTTCTCACCACAACTAAGTATCCTAATTAATGTATAAAAATTTCGATTACAGAAAATATAATTGTTATTTTGTAGCTATAAATTCAAAGATTTTATGTTCAAGAATAAAGCAATCCTTATTTTCATACTTTTAGCCCTATCATTAACAAATTGTGCTAAGAGAGGCACAATTACTGGTGGTCTAAAAGACACGCTTGCACCCAACTTAAAAATTAGTTTTCCTGAAAATTTTAGCACTAAATTTCAAGGTGACGAAATCAAATTAGTTTTTGACGAATATATTAAGTTGACTAATGTCAATAAGCAATTGATTATTTCTCCACCTATGGAGCGCGAGCCAATTATTTCACCTACAACGGCTACTAAATATTTGACTATAAAAATTAAAGATACTCTAAAACCCAATACTACTTACAGCTTCAACTTTGGTCAAAGTATTGCCGATAATAACGAAGGAAATGCCTTGAACCAGTTCAAATATGTATTTTCAACGGGAGCATATATCGATTCATTATCTTTAACCGGAACGGTTAGAGATGCCTACGAAAAAGAAGCTGATGCTTTTATATCAGTGATGCTTTATGACATGGACGACAAATTTAACGACTCTGTGGTTTATAATAAATCACCACGATACATCACTAACACCTTAGACAGTTTAAAAACTTTTAAATTAGAAAACCTGAAGGCAGGTAAGTACTTGTTAGTGGCTATGAAGGACCAAAACAGCAACAATAAATTCAATCCTAAACAAGACAAAATAGGTTTTTTAAAAGAGGTTATTACGATCCCAAATGACACCGCTTACACGGTTGATTTATTTAAGGAAACACTAGATTTTAAAACATTTAAACCAAGTCAATCCTCAGGAAATAAATTATTGTTAGGGTATGATGGTAAACAAAGATTAAAAGCAAACCCACCTAAAGTTGTTGTAACTAGCAATAAGATTGTTGTCCCTTCTCTTGTTACAAAGATGCCAGAAAAAGATTCCTTGCAAGTGTGGTACAAACCATTGAAAGCAGATTCTTTAGCAATTAGTGTTAGCCGTGACAATTATAAAGAGGACTTTATTTTAAGAATAAAAGATCAAAAAAAGGATAGCTTAGACATCAAAGCGCTTCAAAATGGTGTTTTGAATTTTAGAGATCGCTTCACATTAGAAGCTAGCACGCCATTAGTTAAATTTGACAAGTCAAAACTAAAATTATTATCTAAAGATTCTACTGCGGTTGATTTCACCACAGAATATGATGATTTTAACCAACAGTTTTTTATAGATTTCAAGAAAGAGGCTTCTGAGCAGTACACTATCTCATTATTACCCGGAGCACTAATTGACTTTTTTGAACAGTCTAATGATAGTTTGAATTACAAATTAACGACTAAAACTCCTGCAGATTATGCAAACCTGCGAGTGCAGTTGCAAAATGTAAAACGTTTTCCTGTAATTGTCGAATTAACAAATAGTCAAGGTAAAGTAATTGCATCGGAATTTTCAGAAGCTAAAACGACTATCGATTTTAACTTGGTCGAACCTACTGTTTTGACGCTGCGATTAATTTATGACGATAATAAAAACGGCGTATATGATACCGGTAGTTATTTACAAAAGCGCTACTCTGAAGAGGTAATTTATTCCTCAAAAGAGATTAATATTCACGCTAATTTTGATTGGGAAGAAACTTTTGATGTGAGCTTACCCTATATCGCACCACCAAAAGAAAAACCTACAAATAAAAAGAAATCTTCTTTTTAATGAGTGATTGTAAAAGTGTCGCGATCATTCAAAAAATTAAATCTTTGTCTGGCATCATCGAGTGCTTTTTTGTCTAAGTCAACAATTATAACAGTCTCCTGAGCAGCAGCGTTGGCTACGGTGTAACCTAGCGCGTCTAATACTTGTGATTGTCCACTGTAATCGTGATTATTGCCATCTAAGCCTATTCTATTTACCCCAATGGTGTAACTCATATTCTCAATCGCTCTAGCAGCTAGCAAGCTATTCCAAGCGTGCAAGCGTTTACTAGGCCAGTTTGCCACGTACAGCAGTAGATCATAATCGTTGTTATTTCTAGAGAAGACAGGAAAGCGCAAGTCGTAGCATATAAGTGGTGCAATACGCCATCCCATATAGTTTACGATTAACTTTTCACCTCCTTTTGCGTATTGTTTTTCCTCACCCGCAAGCGTAAATAAATGCCTCTTGTTATACTGCTGTAATTCTCCAGATGGAAACACAAATAATAGTCGGTTATAAAACGCTCCTTCTTCTTCAATCACAACACTACCGGTTATTGCGCAGTTGTTGGCTTTCGCCAAAGTTTGCATCCATACCACTGTTTCTCCCGTCATGGTTTCGGCGGTTGCAGCAGGATTCATTGTAAAACCAGAAGTAAACATTTCAGGAAGAACAATTAGGTTTACCGCTCCCTCAATTGAGTTTATTTTTTCTTCGAAATTTTCTCTGTTTGCTTGTGGATTTTCCCAGACTAATGCAGATTGTATTATTGCTACTTTCATTTTATAAAATTACTAAAAATTGACATACTGATCGAATGGTAATCTTCTAAATTACAATCACCAATACATCTTAAACATAGAGCATCTGAAACAGCATCAAGCAGCTATCACAAATCACTTGGCAATATTACCTAACTACGAATCACTAGTCACTAATAACTAATGCCTAATCAGCAGTCACTTTTAACTAATACCTAATTACGAATCACTAGTCACTAGTCACTAATAACTGCTGCCTAATGACTATTGCCTACTAACTAATGGCTAATAACTAATCACTAGTAACTAATAACTAATACCTAATGGCTATTACCTATAAACTAATGGCTTATAACTAATTACGAATTACTAGTCACTAGTAACTAATGCCTAATGGCTATTACCTATAAACTAATGGCTAATAACTAATTACGAATCACTAGTCACTAATACCTAATGGCTATTGCCTATAAACTATTGCCTATAAACTAATGACTAACATTAAGTCGGGTGAGGGATAGCAGAGGAAAGCCCACAGCCCGACGGAGGAGGTACGAGGACTTGTAACGTATAGCCCGACCGGAGCTTTTGCGGAGGACACCCCCAAAAACAAAAAAACGCATCCAAATAAATTGAATGCGTTTTTTAATCTTTGCCGTAAAATATAAACTTTATGACATTATATTTAAGTTATCCTTGAGCACTTGCAGATAAATATTCTCTATTCATACGAGCGATGTTTTCTAAAGAAATTCCTTTAGGACATTCAACCTCACATGCTCCAGTGTTACTACAGTTACCAAAACCTTCAGCATCCATTTGGTGTACCATATTTAATACACGGTCTGTTGCTTCTACTTTACCTTGCGGTAACAGTGCATATTGAGAAACTTTAGCAGCTACAAATAACATTGCTGATGAGTTTTTACAACTAGCAACACAAGCTCCACAACCAATACAAGCCGCAGCCATAAATGAAGCATCTGCATCATCTTTAGGAATAGGAATTGTATTTGCGTCGATTGTATTCCCTGAAGTATTTACAGAGATAAAACCTCCAGCATGCTGGATTCTATCAAATGCACTACGGTTAACTACTAAATCTTTTACTACTGGAAACGCAGCAGCACGGAAAGGCTCGATCGTGATCGTGTCGCCATCCTTGAACATACGCATGTGTAATTGACAAGTTGTTACTCCTCTATCTGGACCGTGTGCTTCACCGTTAATGTACAATGAACACATTCCGCAAATTCCTTCGCGACAATCATGGTCAAATGCAACTGGCTCACCACCTTTACTCATTAAATCTTCATTGAAAACGTCAAGCATTTCAAGGAAAGACATGTCTGGCTCAATTCCGTCGATTTGATAATCAACCATTGCTCCTTTATCTTGGGCGTTTTTTTGACGCCATATTTTTAATGTAAGTTTCATTGTATTTTAGTTTATTAGCCAAAAGGCAAAAGGCAAAAGTTATACTACTTGCTCAATGACTTTATAAAGGCGTTTAACATTTTACTTTCTTCAGTGATAATTTGTGTTAGCTCGTTAAATTTTAATTCACTTATAAAACTCAACTCGTTTGCAATAATTAATTGTGTTTCTAACTCAAACAAAGAACCTCTAGCGATTTTCAAAAAATGAAGATAACTTAAGGTAGAACCTCTGCCCCATCCCTCTGCTATATTAGAGGGAATTGAAACAGCTGATCTTTTTATTTGACTAGTTAAACCAAAGACTTCATCTTTAGGAAAACCTTCAATATTATTGTAAACAACTTTTACAAGTAAAATGCCTTTTTGCCAAATCAATAAATCTTTGTACGTTTTTATATCGCTCATGATCTCTTACTATTGGCTAGTGGCTTCTTACTCTATACTTTTACTTGTAATTTCTTTGAACTAGTTTAACGGTGTCAAATACCAAGTCTTCTTTGTGTAAAACAGCATCGCTTGGTTTTCCCTTGTATTCCCAAGCAGCTACGTATGCGAAGTTCTCGTCATCACGTTTTGCTTCACCATCTTCTGTTTGGTATTCTTCTCTAAAGTGACCTCCACATGATTCATTACGGTGTAATGCATCCTTAGCAAATAACTCTCCTAGTTCAAGGAAATCAGCAACGCGAGTCGCTTTTTCTAATTCTTGGTTGAATCCTTTATCTGTTCCAGGGATTTTAACATCCTTGTAAAACTCTTCACGCAAAGCAGCGATCTCGTTGATTGCTTCATTTAATCCTGCTGCATTACGAGCCATACCAACTTTGTCCCACATAATTTTTCCTAATTTCCTGTGGAAATAGTCAACAGAATGTGTTCCATTGTTATTCATGAATCTATCAATTTGATCTTTAACCGCTTTTTCTGCTGCAGCAAATTCAGCAGTATCTGTTGGGATAGGTCCCATTTTGATATCTGGAGATAAGTAATCACCAATTGTGTATGGCAATACAAAATATCCATCAGCTAATCCTTGCATTAATGCAGAAGCTCCCAATCTATTTGCTCCGTGATCAGAGAAATTTGATTCCCCAATAGAGAAACATCCTGGAATTGTAGTCATTAAGTTATAATCTACCCATGTTCCACCCATTGTGTAATGCACAGCTGGATAAATCATCATAGGAGTAGTATATGGATCCTCATCTACAATTTTATAGTACATCTGGAATAAGTTTCCGTATTTACTTTTTACAACCTCAGTACCTAATTTAGTAATAAGAGCAGTATCATTAGAATCTAAACCTTTAACATAGGCTTGTTCTTTTCCGTAACGTTGAATTGCAGCAGCAAAATCTAAGTAAACTGCTTCACCTGTTTTGTTTACTCCATAACCAGCGTCACATCTTTCTTTTGCAGCACGAGAAGCAACATCTCTAGGAACTAAGTTACCAAAAGCTGGATATCTTCTTTCTAAGTAATAATCTCTTTCTGCTTCAGATAAGTCTTTTGCTTTTTTCTTTCCTTCACGAATTGCAACTGCATCTTCGATTTTTGCAGGAACCCAGATACGTCCATCATTACGTAAAGACTCTGACATCAAAGTTAACTTTGATTGGTGGTCTCCAGAAACTGGAATACATGTTGGGTGAATTTGTGTATAACAAGGATTTGCAAAAAACGCTCCTTTTTTATGGATTTTCCAAGCTGCAGTAGCATTAGATCCCATTGCGTTTGTTGACAAGAAAAATACGTTACCGTATCCTCCTGAAGCAATAACAACTGCGTGAGCAGAATGTCTTTCGATTTCACCTGTAATCAAGTTACGAGCGATAATCCCTCTTGCTTTTCCGTTTACGATTACGATGTCAAGCATCTCGTGACGGCTATGCATTTTAATTTTTCCACGACCAATCTGGCGGTTCATAGCAGAGTAAGCTCCTAATAAAAGTTGCTGCCCTGTTTGCCCTTGCGCATAGAAAGTACGAGATACTAGAGCACCACCAAAAGAACGGTTGTCTAGCAATCCACCATACTCACGAGCTAAAGGAACACCTTGAGCCACACACTGGTCAATAATATTTGTAGATACTTCAGCAAGACGATGTACGTTTGCCTCACGAGCACGGTAATCTCCTCCTTTTACAGTGTCATAAAACAATCTGAAAACTGAATCTCCGTCTCCTTTATAATTTTTAGCTGCGTTAATTCCCCCTTGTGCTGCAATAGAGTGCGCACGACGTGGTGAATCTTGAAAACAAAAAGCTTTTACGTTATAACCTAATTCTGCTAATGTTGCAGCAGCTGAACCTCCAGCTAATCCTGTACCAACAACTATAACATCTAAGTTACGTTTGTTTGCAGGATTCACTAAATTAATATGATCTTTATAATCTGTCCATTTATCCGAAATTGGACCATTTGGAATTTTTGAGTCTAATGCCATTATAATTTAATATTAATGATTGAAATGATGAAATAAAGCAATAAAAATAAATCCAAAAGGAACGATGAACGCAAATGCTAATCCAAATGTTCTTAATCCTCTAGAGTATTTATTATTGAAACCAACTGATTGAAATGAAGAACTAAATCCGTGTTTCAAATGCAGTGCAAGTAGTACAAAAGAAATACAATACAAAGCAGTACGTACTGGACTCTCAAACTTTTCGGCTAATTCATGAAAATATCTAGTTTCGTTTAATGGACTTCCTTCTACGTACTTATAAACCATCTCTGGAAACCAGAAATCGTAAAAATGCACACATAAAAAGGCTAAAATTACTAAACCAGAAATAATCATGTTTCTAGATGCCCAAGATGAGTTTGCAGCACCATTGTTTTTTGCATAAGCAATAGGTCTTGCATTTCTATTTTGAATTTCTAAAACAAAACCCATAATAAAGTGAAAAATCACCCCTACTATTAAGATAGGCTGTATCACAAATTGTACTAAAGGATTATTTCCCATGAAATGAGAAATCGAATTAAATACGTCGGAACTAAATACCGAAGTCATGTTAATGAAAAAGTGCTGTGCTAGAAACAACATCAGAAAAATTCCTGAAAGCGCCATAGCAACTTTTTTAGCTATTGACGACTTCAATAATGCAGATTTTGCCATAAGATTTGAATAATTTGTTTTAAAAAATATTACAAAAATACTGCAAATAGACTTGAACTACAACCTTTTCGTTGTTATTTATAATGAATTTAAAGTGTTCTAGCAGCCTTTTTAACAATGTCTTAAATCATAGGCGCTAACCCATTATACCACCGTAAGTTACTTAAACAACTATCAATAAAGCCTTAAATACCTTTTAAAATTAGCCTTAAATAACTGTTTTTTTCAAGTGTACCCCACTACCGTCTCAATAATTTCAAATTTGCTTTCGAATAAAAATAAAAAAATCACAAATTTGACTCATCTTGTTGCTAATTTCTACTAAATATTGACTGCAAATGTACTACCGTCAAAATAACATAATCCAAATACGTTAGCTACTTAAAACAAGTTTATAAAGTTAATCGCATTGTTAACTTTCACTGTTGTAAAGATAAATTATTGAATTCATAACGGGAAACAATTTAATCTTAGTATTTTTGAGTAATTAAAAGTAAAAACAACTTACGTTATGAAATACCATCAAATTGACCGTGACTTATTTATAAAAAACCGTGCAAAATTCGTAGCTCAAATGAAGCCTAAGAGTGTTGCCGTTTTTAACTCTAATGATATTTACCCAATAAGCGCAGATAGCACAATGCCCTTTGCACAACACCGTGATATTTTTTACTTATCAGGTGTAGATCAAGAAGAAAGTATATTATTGCTTTTTCCAGATGCTCCTTATGAAAACCAAAGAGAGATGCTTTTTTTAAAAGAAACTAACGATCACATCGCTGTGTGGGAAGGGGAGAAACTAACTAAAGAGCGTGCTGTAGCAGTTACAGGAATAAAGAACATATACTGGTTGCAAGATTTTGATAAGGTTTTAAACGAAATGATGACGTATGCAGATACGATGTACATCAATACTAATGAACACTATCGTGCATCCGTTGAAACAGAAACTCGTGAGGCTCGTTTTGTAAAAAAATGGAAGGAGAAATATCCTGCTCATGCTGTCGCAAAAAGCAATCCAATACTACAACGCATTCGTTCTGTTAAGGAAAGTGAAGAAATTGATTTGATTCAAAAAGCCTGTGACATCACCGAAAAAGGTTTTAGACGAATTCTATCATTTGTAAAACCAAACGTTGCTGAGTACGAAATCGAAGCCGAATTTATCCATGAGTTCATACGCAATCGTTCTAAAGGTTTTGCTTACACACCAATAATTGCTTCAGGAAACAACGCAAACGTATTGCATTACATCGAGAATAACCAACAGTGTAAAGCCGGCGATTTAATTCTACTTGATGTAGGAGCTGAATACGGAAATTACTCAAGCGATATGACCCGTACGATTCCCGTTTCAGGAAAATTCTCTGACAGACAAAAAGCGGTTTACAACGCAGTCTTGAAAGTTAAAAACGAAGCTACAAAAATGCTAGTTCCAGGAACATTATGGAAACAATATCATGTGGAAGTTGGTAAATTAATGACTTCAGAGTTGTTGGGCTTAGGACTTCTTGACAAAGCCGATGTGCAAAACGAAAACCCAGAATGGCCTGCTTATAAAAAATATTTCATGCACGGTACGTCGCACCACATGGGACTTGACACACATGATTACGGACTATTGACTGAGCCAATGCAAGCTAATATGGTCTTTACTGTAGAGCCTGGGATTTATATTCCTGCAGAAGGTTTTGGGATTCGTCTTGAGGATGATGTTGTAATTCAAAAAACTGGCGAACCGTTCAACTTAATGCGCAACATTCCTATTGAGGTTGACGAAATTGAGAGTTTGATGAACGCTTAAAAGGTTTCAAGTTTAAGTTTAAAGTGAACAGTCTAGAATATTCTAGGCTGTTTTTTTTATGCTCAAAAGTTATTATAAACATCTTTTATACGATTAAATACTTCTATTTGGGCGCATCCCGCCTACGTAAACTCCGTCAGGGTCGGGCTGTACGCTATTAGTCCTCGTCCCTAAAAAACGGGACTGTGGGCTAGCCGCTGCCATCCCTTGCGCATTAAAAGAACGTTAATTCTTCCAAAACAATATTTTTATAAGCATCACAAACTGTAACTTTATACTACTATTTTCGTCATATATTATATAAACGACAAAGTCATTACTCAAAAAGAACGAATTCTTATTACTAATGATTTACCAACAAACAAAATCATCTTTTAAAAATCAATAACAATCTACATTATGACAGCACACGAAATAGATTACGAAATTTTTGGCGAGGAAATGCAATACGTCGAAATCGAATTAGATCCACAAGAAATAGTTATCGCAGAGGCAGGCAGCTTCATGATGATGGACAACAACATCCAGATGCAAACTATTTTTGGAGACGGATCTAGACAACAATCAGGAATTTTTGACAAATTATTAAGCGCTGGTAAAAGAGTTTTAACAGGCGAAAGCATGTTTATGACCGCTTTTATTAACCAGCACAACGGAAAAGGAAAAGTATCCTTTGCCTCTCCGTATCCAGGAAAAATTCTTCCTATTGACCTAACCGAATTTCACGGAAAATTCATCTGTCAAAAGAGTTCGTTTCTTTGTGCCGCAAAAGGAGTATCAGTAGGAATCGAATTTTCTAAGAAAATTGGTCGTGGCCTTTTTGGTGGTGAAGGATTCATCATGCAAAAAATTGAAGGTGACGGAATGGCTTTTGTACATTCTGGAGGAACGATGGCTAAAAAAGAATTAAAAGCTGGAGAAATTTTAAAAGTAGACACCGGCTGTATCATCGGTTTCACAAAAGATGTTGATTATGATATCGAATTCATAGGCGGAATCAAGAACTCCATCTTTGGAGGAGAAGGATTATTCTACGCTACATTACGTGGTCCAGGAACGGTTTACGTACAATCACTACCCTTCAGTCGTCTAGCTGATAGAATCATTGCATCAGCACCTAGAGTTGGTGGAGAAAGCCGCGGTGAAGGAAGTATACTTGGCGGATTAGGTAATTTATTAGATGGTGATAATCGTTTTTAGAAAAGCAATTTATAACTATAACCTATTTAAAGAACGACTTTCAGTGATGAGAGTCGTTTTTTATTTTAAAGGAAGTTTAATTTGAGGCATTGGTTGACATAGTGTTTTGTTAACTATTTTTGATCTCATCAATTTCTTGTCATTGAAATGTCTAGAAATGTTTTGAGTAAGTTCTGTATAATTATCACTAATAATTTTACCTTCAACATCTTTCTGCTCGTAATAAAAAACTTTTATTGAACAACAATTTTCATGCTCGAAAACAGTATTTAACAAAGTTCTGTCAGACAATCCACAAGAGTGCCCCATGATATATACCTGAAAAGGAATGTTATCAATCAATTCTAATAGGTTCTTATAGTTCGAAGTATGTAAATATTGAAAAGATTTGATATTATGTAAATATTCGTTATCATTTTTTTCTTCTATTTCCTGATAAAATTTATCCATTTCATCTCCAAATCCGAAATTTATTGGGTTTTGAATGTTTCTCAAATTACCATGAATTTGATTAACCTTATAATAGTCTTTTCCCAATTCATTTACATATTCTGAAACAGTTGATGTATAATTGAAATCCAGAAAACAAGTATCCATAAATAATTGTTGTTTAACTGGATCATTTTCGCAGGAGTTCTGAGAGGTATCAAATTTGTATTCAATCCCATTTAAAATATCTTTAATATATTTTTGTCCCTTTCCAGATAATTCGTCAAGGAATTTATTAAGTGCTCCATCTTCATAAGAATCATTCTTGAAAATATCCAAAAATTGAATAGCTCGGTCTTTTGAGAAAACAAAACCTTCTTCAATCCGTTCAATTAAATATTTTTCTAATAATAATTTAAGCTGATCAAAATCATTATTCAAGACTTTTACTAATTTTTTTTGTTCTTTCTGCCAACCAAGTCTACTATCCAAACGATCTTTTGTTGCAGATCGAACTATTTTTTTTAATTGACTATAATACAAATCTTCAATATCAACCCATTTCTCTATTCCTACTATATCATTAATTACTGAGAAAAACGTGTTATTAAACCTATATGTAGTGTGGCTTTGGTATTTTACGATTAATTTTTTGATAGAATTTAAATCTTTTAAATCACTTTCTTTTAACAAGCCGCTTTTAAATTTTGAGGTCAGACTTTGAATATTACAAGCAAATAAATGATCTTCATATTTATAATTTAAGTATAAATTTTCTGAAACCGTCTTCCAATAATCCTCTATAAAATCTTTATACGAAGTTGGTAATCCATGAGCTAAATCAAATCCGTTTCCTATAATAACAAGTCTGTTCATTTCTATAAATTGCTTTCCTCAAATCTACTGAATTTTATTACAATCGAGCTTCTAAGAAACAGCTTCGATGACTTTGTTATCAACAATATAATAACATTCTTGAAAAATTAGAACAAACTAGCTAGCCCCGATTGCAGCGGCATCCTTTTATCCCTCCCGATAACTATCGGGAGGGATAAAAGATATAGCGAAAAGCGGGAGCAATCATGAAATATGCAGGGAGGCAGTGCTCCTAAAAAAATAAATAGACTTACTTTTGCAGTCTAAAATTTAGATTTGAAAAATACGCAGTTCAAAAACACAAATATCGCTTTTACAGATACCGGCAAAGGAACGGCAATTGTTTTACTACATGGTTTTCTTGAAAATCAAAACATGTGGGATAATTATATCGCTCCACTTTCTAAAAAAAACAGGGTGATCACCATTGATTTATTAGGACATGGCGCCACTGAATGCATGGGTTATGTTCACAGCATGGAAGACAACGCCGATGCGGTGCAAGCTGTTTTATCAGAATTGCGCATTAGGAAAGCCATTTTTGTAGGGCATTCTATGGGTGGTTATATTGCCTTAGCTTTTGCTGAACTGTACCCCGATAACGTGAAGGGACTTGTGCTTTTAAACTCGACTGCCACAGCAGATGGTGCGGAGAAAAAAATAAATCGTGATCGTGCTATAAAAGCAGTGAAGCAAAATCACACTAGTTTTGTGAGCTTAGCTATTGCTAATTTATTTAGCGAATCTAACAGAGAGCGATTGAAAACCGAGATTGAAAACGTTAAAATAGAAGCTTTAAATACACCGCTTCAAGCTATTGTTGCTTCGCTAGAAGGAATGAAAATTAGGGCAGACAGAGAGGTTTTACTGCATTTAACACCCTACCCTAAAATGTTAATATTGGGAGAAAAAGATCCCGTTTTACAATACCAAGATACCCTAAAACAAGTGGAAGACACTGATGTAAAGTTGGTCACTTTTCCTGATGGCCACATGTCTCACATTGAAAATCAAGAAGAACTAACCGAAATTCTATTGCAGTTTTTCAAGAAGATTTAAAAGCATTCTCACTCAAATAACCTTTATTAATAAGATCGTACTTATCCTTGATGTGATGCACTTTTTGATCTTTGATCACAATTAATTTTGTAGCAATAGAGATCACGTTCTCATAATTGTGGTCAGTAATAATAATTCCTTTTTTAGTAGCATTTTGCAATAGTAAAGCATTCACTTTTTCGATCATAACCGGCGACAATCCATTATAAGGCTCGTCAAGGAGTATAAATTTAGATGCATTACTTAAAACTATTTTGATTTCGAGATACCGCATTTCGCCACCAGACAATTGACTGATCTTGTTCTCCTTTATGTTTTGGATAAAATGATCTTTATAAAAATTTTCAATAGTACTTTTTTCTATTGAAAGTTGGATTGCCTTTGCAACTGTAAAATGTCTAGGGATAAAATTCTCTTGAGAGAGGTAACTAATGTCCCGAAACAAATCGCTGGTTTTTACTTTTACACTGTGGTCTATTCTAACAAACTTAAATTCGGCTTTCTCGATTCCGAAAATAATTTTTAATAAAGTAGATTTTCCCGACCCATTGCGACCGAGTAATCCTATGATTTCGCCCGTTTCACATTGTAAATACACATCTGAAAGGACGAGCTTATTGTCATAACTTTTCTGGACACTATCGACTTCTAAAACATGTTTTTTCAAAATAATTTCAGGATAAGGTTATAAACTAAACTGATGATTATTAGTGTTACAAAATTGAAACACCAGGCGTATAGCCAAAGGGCTGTTTTTGAAATAGCATTATTATAATAGAATAAGTACTCGTTTTTTGAATTAAGTTCTTTACACAGCAAACTAACTGCAAAACCTACCGTCAAGAAAACATATTTAAAAACCATGAAGCCAAGAAAAAGCATTGGCATCACGCAAATTGCTAAATTGATTAGCAGCGTGCTTTTATAAAATTCGAAAATATTAAGTGCTTTTTTGATAGGTTGGCTCGTTTCTGTAAAGAAAACCATTTCTTACATATAAATACTACATTGTTTTAAAAAAATTATCAAACCACTTTTTCTTCAAAAGGAATATTTTTATCTAAAATCTCTTTTAACAAAGTGCCGATTTCTACTTTGTAATTATCCATAATAGTAGCATCAATAAGGACTTGACTTTCTTTTTCTTCTTTAAAATTGAAAGGCAAAAATCCCGATTTTAAATTTTTGAACGAAATAATTCCCGCCTCAATAGGTTTAGATTCCGCCAAGGTCTCATACATGAAAGCATACGCCAAGACCTGAATTATTTTGTCGTTTTTAATATCTTCTGTTAAACCTCTCCACGATTTAAGTATGACACTTGCTTTTTCAACCTTACCTGTTTTATAATCTACGATTCTAACGTTTCCATTGCGCTCTTCGATTCTATCAACATTCCCTTTTATAAGTACCGGAAATGGCAAAGCAGGATCTGTAAGCACTCTTTCATACGTTTTTTCTAAGGCAATAATTTTTATTGCATCACCCGCTTTGATATTTTCTAGCTCTACTTTCAAAAAGTTGTGTACGTTTCGTTTTGCCACTTCAAACGCCAGTAAATTTCGACCTTTCTTAATTTCGCCCTCTTTATAAACCGCTTTGAACTGCGTAAGCACTTCTGCGTCAATTAACTTGAAACAGTTTTCAATATCAGCCTCCGAAATAAATCTACCAACAAATGGGTCATACAATGCTTTTAAGGTTTCGTGAATAATAGTTCCCAAGGTATTTAAAGCAATATTCTCTTCGACTTCATCAACTTCTCTAATGCGCAAGATTTTTTGGAAATAAAACTGTATTGGATTACGTATATAACTCGTCAAGGCAGAAGGCGAAAATCCGATCCTTGCAATTTCTTCCAGCCTGCTCATCACCGCATCTGATTTTTCAATTACCATAGGTTCATACGCTTTCTCAGGGAGGACAGCATTATAGATTTCGTGCGTTAAATTATGATTAGGTTGTTTTTCAACTTCAAGCTGCGTAATAAACCTACTTTTTTCACCAGCATCGAGTCCGTCACTCTCCGTATTATAAAGTAAATAGACATTCTTTGCTCTTTGCAATAAGTGGTAAAAGTGATAGGTATAGATGGCATCCTTTTCCTTGAATGTAGGCAAACCTAACTCCCTTTTCACATCATAAGGAATAAAAGAATTTTGAGATTTTCCAGCAGGAAACTTACCTTCATTCATAGAAGTCACAATCACGGTATCAAAATCTAAAACACGACTTTCTAGCACTCCCATGATTTGCAAGCCGTTAAGCGGCTCACCTTCAAAGGAAACTTCAGCTAGATCAATCACTTGTTTATAAATAGCGTGTAGGGTGTCAATTTTGTCGATATGCGAGTGCTGAGAATAGTAATTAATTAACTTATTTATCACTTTAAAAATAGCAAACACAAAGGCTTTGGTTATTTTCTCCTCCTCGTTATCATTACTTAAATTATTTTTGATTGTTAAAAGTAATTCAGAGATTGTTTCTAGAACAGCAATCGATCCGTTATCCCATTTTTTAAACAGTAGCAAGAATAAATCAGTAGGCTGAGGATTTAATTCTATTAGCTTTTGATGTGTGATAAACGTATAATTATTTTGATTAATGATCTTCACCAATGCTGCGGTTTGAGCATAAGGTTCGACCAGCGGATGCGTTAAAACATCTAGCACATCTTTATAATACAACACATAGCTTTTTACATTACGTGATAAAGCATTAGTATGCATTTTAAATAATTTGGCAATCAAAATTTGAGCTGGATTGTTCTTACTCGAATAACCCATGGTAATATTCAAAGCACCTACAGTAGACGGCAATGAATATAAAAGAGGCACTAGCACATTCTCCTCCCCTAGCACAATCGCTACTTTATCAAGTGAAGCCATTGGGTTTTCATCAAGGATTTTTTCTATGATGGTACCAGCAATTTTAGCCTGCCCTATGGTTTTAGGGGTACCTATTACTTGGATATTTTTAGATTGAGAAAACTCATCAACTATCCATTCAAACGGATTTGATTTGTAGTGTTTCCAGTTAGACTTAAACCTTCTTAAAAACAAACCTGCATCGTGATATGGATCGTTTAAAAATGTTTGATCTGCATCCCAATAAATTTTGGCTTGATCAACAGCAACTAAGTGTTGGATAATCTTCTCCTCACTTGCGTTTAAAGCATTAAAACCTGCAAATAGATACTTCTTGTTCTGAATTTTTTTAGTATAAGCCTGCAAATTCTCAACTGCTTGACGATAAATAAGCCCTTGGTAACCAATTCCCTTTTTTAACAAATGGTCATAAAAGGCCTTATAATATTTAGGCAATAACTTCCAAAAATCAATGTAGTTCTCTAATAATTGTGTCTTCTGATCGACCTCAATTCCCCATTTCTTGATATCTTCAATATCTTTTAAATAAGAGAGTACATAATTAGGATCTAATAAATACCGATCAATCTCATTAAAGTCTTGTAAGAGCATCTTTGCCCAATTAGCAAATTGTTCAAATGATTGTTGTTGCGCTTTATCCGTTACTGATAAATACACCTCATAAAATTCAAAAAGCAACTCAATAGGATCAACGGTTCTAATTTGAGAAATATCCTGGATAAAATCCTCTATACTAATAATTTCTGGAGATAAAATATTAGCAGTTACTTGCTTTTTTAAAGCATCAATCAAGAATATTTTTGCTCTTTTATTGGGTAAAACAACAATAGTATCTGTTAAATTGTCACTATAATTTTCGATTAAACTAGCCGCAATTTTATCTAGGAAAGAATGATTTATCATCCTATAAAAATAAAAAAACGCCCCGATAAATCGGGGCGTTTTCTATAAATATTTTGAAGAAAATACTATTTAATCAAAGAAACTTCAACTCTTCTGTTTTCAGCTTTTCCTTTTGCTGTTTTATTAGAAGTGATTGGTTTAGTTTCACCAAAACCAGTAGATTTCAATCTGTCTGCATTGATTCCTTTTTCTACCAAGTAGTTTCTTACTGCAGCAGCTCTATTTTCAGATAAAGTTTGGTTCAATGCATTACTTCCATCACTATCAGTATGACCTTCGATCATAAAGTTTGAGTTAGGATACTCTTTCAAGATATCAGTGATTGATTGTAAAACTGTATACGATTGTGATTTGAAAGAAGATTTTCCTGAATCAAATAAAATCGTTTTACCGTAGTTGTTCAATTGTTTGATTACCTCAACAGAAACTTCAGGACAACCACCATTAGCAGCAGTTCCTTTTACAGTAGGACATTTATCATCTTTGTCTAATACTCCGTCTCCGTCAGTATCTGGCCAAGGACATCCCGCATTTTCTTTAGGACCTGCAACGTTTGGACATTTATCATCTTTATCAGCGATTCCATCTCCATCAGCATCAGGACAACCATTTAACGCTTTTAAACCAGCAATATTTGGACAAGCATCTTCATTATCTGGGATTCCGTCTCCATCAGTATCAGGACATCCGTTGAATTCTTTAGGACCTGCAATAGTTGGACAAGCATCATCTTTATCAGGAATACCATCGCCGTCTGTATCAGGACAACCGTTGAATTCTTTTAAACCAGCAATTTCTGGACAAGCATCGTCTTTATCAGAAATTCCATCACCATCAGTGTCTTTTCCTCCAAATTTGAAGATAAGACCAGCAGTGTGTTGAAAGTGAGATGGTGCATCTGGAGCTCCAGCAGCATCTTCTCTATCTCCATAAGATTTTTTGTATGATGTTTCAAGAGCTAAACCTAATTTTTTAGTAAACCAGAAAGTTAGTCCAGCACCTGGATTAACAGTTCCGTAACTACTGTCTCCAAAGAAAGTGTATCCTCCACCAATATGTAACGATGGGTCAATTACTTTAGATCCAATTAAGTTCATGAAGCTATATTTAAATGAAGCATCAATTCCGTAGTACATTAAATCATCAGGATTAGATCTTGTGTTACCATGTGAATCACTTCCTACAGCTGTTGGATCAAATTTAATGTATTTGTCAATTTTGTTAACAGAACCTTGCAATCCAAAAGAAATATTATCTCCTAAATATCTAGATACACTGATGTAAGATACCGTAGGAATAGCGTTCCAATTGCTTTTTGTATCAAATGGTTGCGCAAAGATATCATTTAACGAACCGTCATTTCCTTTTGCACTAGTTCTAGTGTCTACCGCGTTTGCCCCAAAAGAGATCGCCCATGGATTGTTACTGTCTTGGGCTTGAGAACTTAATCCCATAACCATCATACCAGCAACTAAAACCTTATTAAGATTTTTCATACTTGTTTTTTTAATTATAAATTTGTTTAATTATGCACAAAATAGTGCGTTAATAGTTAACCTTAAAGTCAAACTTTTATTGTTATCAAAGGTATTTAATAACGCTAGTTATACAAATCACTTTAAAAAAAATTTAACATGATTAGCTATATTTTCTTTAGAATTTCTTTTGATAAAGTTCTCACAAAATAAAAATGACAACGAGCTAAACCATTGTGCTTATTCACATTTATAACATTCAACTAAAATTTTACAACTTTATATATTTTTTAATAAAGCAGTAATTTGTGTTAATTTTTTATCCCGCTGTTCAACTAAGAAAAGTACTATTTATCAAAGAGTAATTAATTGTTGTGGTAAAAAAAAACGCCCCGATACATCGGGGCGTTTTCTATAAATATTTTGAAGAAATTATTCTTTGATCAAAGAAACTTCAACTCTTCTGTTTTCAGCTTTTCCTTTTGCTGTTTTATTAGAAGCGATTGGTTTAGTTTCACCAAAACCAGTAGATTTCAATCTGTCTGTATTGATTCCTTTTTCTACTAAGTAGTTTCTTACTGCAGCAGCTCTATTTTCAGATAAAGTTTGGTTCAACGCATTACTTCCATCACTATCAGTATGACCTTCAACCATAAAGTTTGAGTTAGGATGCTCTTTCAAGATATCGTTGATAGATTGTAATACTGGGTAAGATTGTGATTTGAAAGAAGATTTTCCTGAATCAAATAAGATTGTTTTACCGTAGTCATTCAATTGTTTGATAACTTCAGCAGAAACTTCAGGACAACCACCAT
>NZ_JABSNL010000011.1 GCF_013294025.1 Flavobacterium aeripolare | reverse complement strand
AACTTCTCTTCTAAACTCCATTTCTTGTATTTCATATCTCAAATGTACTATTTGAAATTTAGAATATCACTCTGAACTTATAAGGGGCTAAAATACTATGCATTAAGAGGTTCTGTGTAACTACCGTCATTACTTCAGTTGACTTTTCTTTATAAAAAAAACCTCCAAGTTTTCTTGAAGGTTTTTGAGGCATCGTGCGGATTCGAACGACTTCTTTATCTAATTTTTTATAAAAATTAAACATAAAAAAGACTTCAAGTGTCATTGAAATTGCTTGAGTTATTATGAATATTTCAACAATAGCTTCATCTACTATTTTACAAATATTTAAACATAAAAAAAACCTCCAAGTTTCCTTGAAGGTTTTTGAGGCATCGTGCGGATTCGAACCGCAGTAGGAGCTTTTGCAGAGCCCAGCCTAGCCACTCGGCCACGACGCCATAATTGAATGGATGGCAAAAGTACTTAAATTCTATAGTACATAAAAGGTTTTCAATGTATATTTTTTAAAAAATATAGTATCTCACACATTATGAAGGTTTTAATTTTACCATGCAACGCTATTATTAACTTCTATATTCCTCTAATTCTATAGTTACTGCTGCTACATCTCCTCCAATTGGTGGATTTAATTTAGAAACGGCTAGTAATATTCTAGAAACTTCTGGTATGTCATTGAATACCCTTGTAATGATGCGGTGTCCTACGTGTTCTAATAATTTTGATCGAATTGCCATTTCTTCTTCTACAATTTTATTTAATTGTACATAGTCTACAGTGTCTTCTAATTCATCTGATATACACGATTTCCTTAAGTCGGTTTTAATCTCTAAATCCACTACATAATCTGATCCTATCTTACCTTCTTCGATTAAACATCCATGGTACGAGTAGGTGCGAATGCTCTTTAATTTTATTGTTCCCATTTTATAATTTAAATTTAAGTAAAAGTTTCGTGCTTGAAAGCCTAAGTTTAAACGCTAGCGCACTATTTTTTTTTACCTTTGCTAAAATAAAACAAAATAATGTCAACTGAAGAAAAATCACTCCATTTTATAGAACAAATCGTTGAAGAGAATCTAGCAAACGGTTTTCCTCAAGATAATCTACGTTTCCGTTTTCCACCTGAACCTAATGGTTATTTACACATTGGTCATGCTAAATCTATTTGTTTACAATTTGGTTTAGGATTGCGTTATAATGCACCAGTAAATTTACGTTTTGATGATACAAATCCAGCCAAAGAAGAGCAGGAGTACGTTGATGCAATTAAAGAAGATTTGCAGTGGTTGGGTTTTCAGTGGGCAGAGGAACGTTATGCTTCTGATTATTTTCAACAGTTGTATGACTGGGCAGTACTTATGATTAAAAAGGGTGCAGCTTATATTGATAGTCAATCGTCTGAAGATATGGCTGTTCAAAAAGGTACGCCTACGCAACCAGGTGTTGACGGTCCTTACAGAAACCGTTCTATTGATGAAAATTTAGCGTTGTTTGAAGGTATGAAAAATGGTGATTTCCCTGAAGGAAGCCATGTTTTACGTGCAAAAATTGACATGAAATCTACTAATATGTTGATGCGTGACCCATTGATGTATCGCATCTTGCATCGCCACCACCATAGAACAGGAAATGATTGGAAGATTTATCCAATGTATGATTTTGCTCATGGAGAAAGTGATTATATAGAGCAAGTTTCGCACTCTATTTGTACGCTTGAGTTTGTCATGCATAAAGAATTATACAATTGGTTTTTAGACCAAATTTACGATGATAATAAGGTACGTCCACATCAATATGAGTTCGCTCGTTTGAACTTGAATTACACCGTAATGAGCAAACGTAAACTTTTACAATTAGTTCAAGATAAAATTGTTAAAGGATGGGACGATCCTAGAATGCCTACGATTTCGGGATTAAGAAGACGTGGTTATACTGCTAATTCTATTCGAAAATTCTGCGAGAACATAGGTGTTGCTAAACGAGAAAATGTAATTGATTTTTCATTATTAGAGTTTTGCTTACGCGAAGATTTAAATAAAAGTGCGCCTCGAGTAATGGCTGTTTTAGATCCAGTAAAGGTTGTTATCACTAATTATCCTGATGATAAAGTAGAGTCGCTAGATGCCGAAAATAATCAAGAGGATGAGTCTGCTGGCTTTAGAAAAGTACCATTTTCAAAAGAATTATACATAGAAAGAGAAGATTTTCTTGAAGTGGCTCCGGCTAAGTTTTTCCGACTAAGTATTGGTAATGAAGTACGTTTAAAGAATGCTTATATCATTAAAGGAGAGTCTGTAATTAAAGATGCTGAAGGAAACATCACTGAAATTCACGTTACTTATGATACTGATTCATTAAGTGGTAGTGGGAGTGAAGCCTCTAAAAGAAAAGTTGCAGGTACCCTACATTGGGTTTCTATTGCACATGCTGTTCCAGCAGAGGTACGTGTTTATGATCGTTTATTCATAGATGAGGCACCAGACAGTCACAAGGAGAAAAATTTCCTTGAATTTATGAATTCTAATTCATTAGAAGTTGTTACTGGATATGTAGAGCCAAGTCTTACTACTGCAGTCATTGATGATAAATTTCAATTTCAACGTCTAGGATATTTCAATGTTGATAAAGATTCTACTGCTGATAAACTGGTTTTTAATAAGACCGTTGGTTTAAAAGATGCCTGGGAAGAAAAAGGTAAAAAAGAGTTGAATAGTATCAATAATTCTTTGAAGGAAATTAATAAATACTTTAAAGTAGCTACAAAAGCGGAACGCTTAGATATTGAAAACAGCATAGGAGAAACGATAGCTTCTGTTGCTAATTATAGCTTATTACAGAGTTCGTTTAAAAAGAATATTAATAATAACAAAGCTTCTCTACTGTTTGCTAATTTCATCTTGAAATATTCAAATTTAAAAGCTACTGATTTTGATAAGGACGAACTTTCTAAATTGTATTTAATGTCTTTAAGAAGTGAATCTACTTTTGTTAGATCTAAAACACTTTTAAATTTAAGAGATTTAGATTATGATGCAGCATTTAAAAATTCGTTCAAGGACGAAATTATTAAATTAAATGCTAATCCTTCAAAAAGTACTACCGAAAGAGAAACTGAAATTATCGAACAAGTATTTAATCAATTTTAATTATCAAAACCACCTTTTTCTAAGGTGGTTTCTTATTATATATATATTCGATTGTAAATTAAATTTTAATAAAAATAATTTATTAAAAATGGCTTTAAATTAGGCTTTTTAAGTAAATTTTAAATTTTAGGCATGTATTATCATAGAAGCGGTTATTTACTACTATTAGAATAACTCTATTTACTTTTTATCAAATTTTAAGTATTTGTTAATACTTTTTTGTGTTCTAATTTTCTAAATTTGGATAGAAACGTTTTTTGTTTCAAAGATGGCAAGTACAACTGTATTATTTTAATTGGTAAAACCTTTCATAGGTACAAGGGTTTTTTAATTAAGGATTACAAAAAACGTACAAAACATTTTATCGTGGGATTAAAGTCTATCGTTGAATGATGATAATAATTGATAGTAGTTATTTTTCGGGTTCCTCATTTTCTGTAAATCACCTAAAGTTGTTTCTGCTATAATTTATATTTTATTAACTTAATTTATTTTTTATGAGAAATTATTTAACCGCATTAGGACTGTTGCTAAGTATAGGACTTAGTGCTCAATCGCATCAAATTAAAAAACACAGTGGTGAAACACTTGATGTTAACTTTATTAAATTTGAAAATGATATTTTACATTATTCACCGGATGGTAGTAAGGAAGAAGTAAAGATTAGTAAACATGCCGTAGCTTATGTGCATGATAATCAAAATGCTACAAAGGATTATATTAGTAATAAAGTTACGATAACATCTAAGGAAGATTTTGATAAGGTCGTTATTATAGATAGTGACGAATCATTAGGCCTAAATGATCAAAAGAGCATTGAAATTTATCAAGGCGTTCATAAAGGTGGTACCACTCATTTTACAAATCCAGCTATAGTAAGACGATTAAAATACAAGTCGGCTGAGTTGGGTTATCCATTCATTAGAATTGTAAGTAAAAAAGATGGTAAGTATAGTGCAATTGCCTATAATTATTAATCACAGCATAAAAAAAAGACCTCAAGTAACCCTTGAGGTTTTTTAATATAATTTAGCTTTAAAATAAGCTTAAATTGCTTTTGAATTGTTAATTGCGTATCTTTATGTCTAATTAATTAAAAAGTAATATGTCAGATAAGTCAGGATTAACGCTAATTGCTGTATTAACAGGGGTAGCGATTGGAGCAGGGGTAGGAATTTTATTCGCGCCAGAGAAAGGATCAAAAACAAGAGTTAAAATCAAGGATGGTTATAAAGGAGCCAAAAAAGATTTGAAAAATAAATATGATGATTTATCAGTTGAGATGAAAGAAAAGTTAGCAGTTGCTAAAACTGATCTTGAAGATACTTATGGAGAATTAGTTTCAAACATGAGTAATAAAACGGAAGATGTGATTACTTTTCTTGAATCTAAGCTAGCTGATTTGAAAGAGCAAAATGCTAAGCTGCAAAAGAAATAATTATAACCTAATACGTTTTTACTAAAGAGAATCCTATGGCTTTTGAAGAGTTCAAAGAAAATACAGAAGATGTTCAGCAAAAAATGCAATCTTTTATAGAGAGTAATGTTAACTACTATAAATTAAAAAGCTTTAAAACTTCTATGAAGGCAACTTCTACAATTTTAAAGTTTACTATTATAGTCCTTGGAATTTGTATGGTACTGCTGTTCTTTTCAATTGCTTTAGCCTTTGCATTAGGAACCATTCTAGAAAGTAACACACTAGGTTTTCTTATTGTTGGAGTACTTTATTTAGTGGTCACCTTTATTTTATATCTTGTTAGAGATCGAATTATTGAGAAGCCTTTATTAGTAAAATTTTCAAAAATCGTTTTTAACAATTAAATTATGGCAGGTAAAATCTATACTTCATATGATCAAATAGATCGAGAATTAGAAATCCTTAAGTTAGAGAAGGAGGTAAGCTATCAAAGAGTTGTTTTAAGCTTTAAAAATACTAAAAACAGCCTTACACCTAAACATATTGTAAGCAATCTTTTTAGTTCCTTTAAAACAGGTCTTAGTGGTTCTTATGTACAAATACTAAATAGTGCTCTGCCGCTAATTATAAACTGGATAATAAATAAAAAAAGAGGCCGCTAAGCCTCTTTTTTCTGTTTTATATTTAATCTTCATCTTCTTCAAATAGATCATTCCCGTATTCATCTTTATTCTCTAAATCAATTACTGGAGTTACATCCTGATAATCTTCTTTTGATTTTTTTCTATTTCCTTTTTTCATCATTTCACCTACTTGGTTAGATGCGCTAAATGAAGCAACCATATTGTTCAACATCTCGCTTCCTGCTTGTGGTGAATTTGGTAGCAAGATTAAGTTCGAATTAGAATCAGCGCCAATGGCTTGTAAAGTATCATAGTGCTGTGTAACTACAATTAAAGCAGAAGCTTCTTGAGAGTTTATTCCAACTCTGTTTAAAACGTCAACACTTTCTACAAGTCCGCGTGCAATTTCTCTTCTTTGATCGGCAATACCTTGTCCTTGTAATCTTTTACTTTCTGCTTCTGCCTTTGCTTTAGCTACAATTCTAATTCTTGATGCTTCAGCCTCAAATTCAGCTACAGTTTTTTCTCTGTCTGCTGCGTTAATTCTATTCATCGCGTTTTTAACCTGAATATCCGGGTCAATATCTGTTACTAGCGTATTGATAATGGTATATCCATAAGTAGTCATGGCTTCATTAAGTTCTCTCTTTACAGCGATCGCGATGTCATCTTTTCTTTCAAAAACATCATCTAATTTTAATTTTGGAACTTCAGCACGCACTACATCAAATACGTAAGATGTAATCTGGTCATGCGGATATTCTAATTTGTAAAAAGCGTCATAAACTGTTTCTTTGACAACCATAAATTGTACTGAAACTTTAAGCTTAACAAATACGTTATCTTTAGTTTTTGTTTCGATAATAACATCTAACTGCTGAATTTTCAGGTTAACACGACCTGCAATTCTGTCGATAAGTGGAATCTTCAAGTGAAGTCCAGATTGTCTAATGCTTTCATATTTACCAAATCGTTCTATGATAACTGCCGTTTGTTGTCTGACAGTGAAAAACGAGGAAAAAAGAACAAATAGCGCAATAACAAATAAAATAATTAGTACAACATTCATAATAGTAAGGTTAAAATTAATTGATCGGTTAAATTACGAAATTTCTCGCGTTTAAAGTAGTATTATCTGTTATTTCGATGAACGACAATTCGAGTAACAAGCTTTAATTTTATCGTAATGTAAATAATAATCAAAAAAAAAGACTCCTTTTTAGGGGAGTCTAATTAGTATTATATATTTTCAATTGCTTTTTCTATTCGAACAACTGTTTCATTTTTTCCTATTACTTCGACAATGTCAAATAGGTGAGGGCCTTTAAGTGCTCCTACTAAACTTAGTCTAAATGGCTGCATTACTTTACCCATTCCAATCTCGTTTGTAGTCATCCATTCTTTTACGATTGTTTCAATATTCATAGAAGTAAAATCTTCTATATTTTCTAAAACCGAAATTAGCTGTTGCATTAATAAAGGTGTTTCTTCTTTCCAATTCTTTTTAGCTTTAGCATCATAATCAGTTGGAGCTTCAAAGAAGAAATCACTCATTTCCCAAAATTCTGTAACGAAGTTTGCGCGTTCCTTTACTAATGAAACAATTTTAACCACATCTACTTTTGAAGTATCAATATTTTTGCTTGCTAAAATAGGAGTGAAGGCTTTCGCCAAATCAACATCTTTTTGCTGCATCAAATAGTGGTGGTTAAACCATTTATTTTTCTCAGGATCAAATTTAGCTCCTGCTTTATGTACTCTGTTTAAGTCAAATTTTTCAACTAATTCTGACAGTGAAAACAACTCTTGCTCTGTTCCATCATTCCATCCTAGTAGTGCTAGGAAGTTAATAACTGCTTCTGGAAAGAAACCGTTTTCTCTGTACCCGCTAGAAATGCCTTCTGCAGTTTTCCATTCTAAAGGAAAAACAGGAAAGCCTAATTTATCACCATCACGTTTAGATAGTTTTCCGTTTCCTACTGGTTTTAAAATCAAAGGTAGATGAGCAAATTCAGGAGCATCCCAACCAAAAGCTCTGTACAATAATACATGTAAAGGCATAGATGGCAGCCATTCTTCTCCACGAATCACATGCGAAGTTTCCATTAAGTGATCATCAACAATGTTTGCTAAATGATACGTAGGCATTCCGTCGCTCTTGAATAAAACTTTGTCATCAAGTAAACTAGTTTCAAACTTTACATCGCCTCTAATGATATCTTTTAAATGTAAAGTTTCATCTACAGGAGTTTTAAAACGGATTACATAATGGTCTCCTTTTTCAATACGGTTTGCTGTTTCTTCAGTAGAAAGAGCTAACGAAGTATCTAGTTTCTCTCTTATAGTATGGTTGTATATAAAAGTTTTACCTTGTTCTTCGTCTGTTTTTCTTAGTTCATCAAGTGCTTCTGCAGTATCAAATGCATAGTAGGCCCAGCCAGATTTGATCAATTGATCAGCATAATCTTTATATAAATGCTTTCTTTCGCTTTGACGGTAAGGTCCAAATTTTTCATTTTTACCTATTGTTTCATCAGGAGCAATACCTAACCATTCTAAGGCTTCCATTATGTATGATTCGGCTCCGGGTACAAATCTATTTTGATCGGTATCTTCGATTCTTAGGTAGAATGTTCCGCCATTTTTTTTGGCAAATAAATAATTAAATAAGGCTGTGCGCACACCTCCTATATGTAAAGGTCCCGTAGGACTTGGTGCAAAACGCACACGAACTTGCTTTGACATTGTTGTTAATTTTGGTACAAATATACAATTTCAAATAGTCAATCGTAGTGTTTAAAAAGTCTATAATGTTATGATTTTCAAGTTTGACGGTGATATGTATTCTAATGTTAGGATAAATAGTTACTTTTAATGGTTAAAAACTAAGGATATGGTTGCAGAAAATTCTAATGTGATATATAAAAAGTTATCAAGCTTCATAAAAAAGTATTATCTCAATGAGCTCTTACGTGGTCTCATCTTTTTTATAGGGCTGGGTCTTTTATATTTTATACTAACTCTATTTATAGAGTATTTTCTTTGGCTACAGCCAGTTGCTAGGACTATATTATTTTATTTATTTGTTTTAGTAGAACTGTGTTTGTTTGTACGATTTATTCTGTATCCATTATTTAAGCTTATTAAATTGCGTGCTGGTTTATCTTTTAAGGATGCTGCTGCAATTATAGGTTCACATTTTAGTGATGTAAACGATTCCTTAATTAATTTCCTGGATCTTTCTAATGCTGATTTGAATACGAATCAATCTGAGTTGCTCGCGGCTGCTATTGATCAAAGGGCATTACAATTACAACCAATCCCTTTTAATAATGCTGTAAATTTTAGTTATAATAAAAGATATCTCCCTTTGGCTATTATTCCCTTAATAGGTTTGTTTTATTTATTTTTCTCGAATTCAACTCGTGATTTCTCACAAAGCTTCAATAGAATTGTTCATTACAATACTGCTTTTAGTGCGCCTGCTGCTTATCAATTTGTAATCTTAAATAAGTCTTTACAAGTAGAGGAGAATAAAGAATTTGTACTTAAAGTTAAAACAGTAGGTAAGGTAGTTCCTGAAAATGCTATGATCGTTTTAGGAGACGAAAGCTATTATTTAGAAAATGATGGTCCCGGACAATTTCATTATACAATTGCTAATCCGGCACAGAATTCAAAGTTTCAGTTAGTTTCTAGCGGAATCTATTCGCCGGAATACGTTTTAGATATTATCGATGTTCCTGCTATAGTTGATTTAAAAATGCAACTGCAATTTCCTTCCTATTTAAATCGAAAACCTGAAGTTAGTGTTGGTTCTGGAAATGCTGCTGTTCCTGAAGGTACTCGAATAAATTGGGTAATAAATGCAAAAGGAACTCAAAATATTGACGGAGTTATCGATTCTAAGAGTTTTGCTTTTTCAAAAGCTGATAATACGTTTAAAGCAAGTTACACGGCTATTCAAGATACAGATTATCAAATAATTACTTCAAATAACAACGTTAAAGGTTATGAAAAACTTAATTATCATTTAAAAGTACTCAAAGATGCCTATCCTGAGATTAGAATTGAAAAAATAGCCGATTCTATTAGCAATAATAAAGCATACAAACTAGGAACTGTTTCTGATGATTATGGTCTCAGTAGGTTAGAAGTTGTTTATTATCCAAGTGCTAAACCTAGTAATGTTAAACGTGGAACAATAAAGAAAGTTGGTAGTAATGTCGATCGTTTTGTGTTTTCTTTTCCTGGGAATTTAAATGTTGAAAAAGCAGTTACCTACGAATATTATTTTATCGTGTATGATAATGATGCTTTACACAATTATAAAAGTACTAAGTCTGAAGTTTTTTCCAGTCGCGTTCTCTCTGTAAAGGAGGAACAGAATGCTATGTTGCAAGAACAAAATCAAAACGTAAACGGTCTAGAGAACACCTTAGGGAAGCAGCAAGAACAATTTAAAACCTTAAATCACCTGGATAAAATAGGGAAGGAGAATAGCCAATTTAAGTTCGAGGAGCAACAGGAAATTAATAGTTTTATCGAAAGACAAAAGAGTCAAGATGAAAAAATGAAAAAGTTTGCTGAGAATATAAAAGAGAATCTAGATCAGGTTAAGTCTAATAAGAACGATGAATTTAAAAAGGACCTATTAGAGAAAGTGGATGAGAACGGTGACGACCTAGAAAAAAACAAAGAGTTGCTAGAGGAACTCAAAGATCTAAATCAAAAAATTAGTAACAATGAGTTATTAGATAAGTTAGACAAGTTCAAGCAAAACAGTAAAAATCAAGTTAAAAATTTAGAGCAGTTAGTTGCACTAACTAAGAAATATTATGTAGAAAAGAAAGCTGAGCAAATCGCTTCTAATCTTAAAGACCTAGCCCAGAAGCAGGAAAATTTGTCCAATAAGGGGGATAGCAACAGTGCTAAGAAACAGGCTGAGATCAAGGAAGAATTTAATCAATTGAAGAAGGAGTTAACTGACTTAAAGAAAGTGAATAACGAATTGAAGTCTAAATCGAGTATTCCGCAAGATGCTGCTACAGAGAAAATGATTGATCAAGATTTATCAAAGGCGATGGATGCATTGTCTAAAGACAACAAAAGTGGCGCTAAGTCCAATCAAAATAATGCGGCTAAGAATATGAAGTCGATGGCTGCGCGCTTGTCAAAAAGCTTATCTAGTGGTGAGGTGATACAGCTGCAGGAGGATGTGAAAATGCTGCGTCAAGTGCTTGATAATTTACTTGCCTTTTCATTGTCTCAGGAAAGTTTATTAGACCGTTTTAAGAATTTACGCTCTAGTTCAAGTGCCGTTAGTAAAAATATTAAGTTACAGCAAGACTTAAAAGAACAGTTTAAACACATCGATGATAGTTTATACACACTCTCTTTACGTAATCCTAGATTGTCTATTGATGTAACTAAGGAGCTGGGTAATATCCAATATAATGTGGATAAAGCATTGGATAATTTTAGTGAATCAAAACTAGAAAAAGGGCAGTCGCACCAGCAGTATACTATCGCTGCTGCAAATGTGTTGGGTGATATACTAAGTAATATTCTTGGGAACATGCAGTCTAGTTTAGCGCAATCGGGTGAAGGGAATCCGCAAATGGGAGAAGGTGAAGGTATGCAGTTACCAGATATTATGAAAGGACAGGAAGCTATTTCTGATAAAATCAAGAAAGGTGGCAAGGCTAGTGGCAGTAAAGAAAATGAAGGGAAAGGAAATAAAAGTGAAGATGGTGAAGGCAATGCAAAGGATATTTTAGACATATATAAAGAGCAAAGAGCCTTGCGTGAACGTCTAGAAAGTGAATTAAAGAAACAAGGATTATCTAACAATGGAAGTAACGCTATTGATAAGATGAAGCAGTTAGAAAAGCAATTATTAAACAAAGGTTTTAATCAAGAAACGATACAAAAATCAAATGCTATTAAGTCTGAATTATTAAAGTTAGATACCGCTGTAAGAGAACAGGGAGAAGATAATAAAAGGCAATCGAATAGTAATTCTAAGAATTATAAAAACGAGGCAGTTGCTTTACCTAAAGCTGTTTTAGAATATTTAAATAGCATAGAGATATTAAACAGACAATCGTTACCTTTGCGCACTAATTTTGATCAAAAAGTTCAAGAATATTTTAAAGATAAAAATGATAAATTTTAATTACGAAAATGATTTTAATTTAGATAACGAGTCTGTTGTTGCAGAATGGTTGTCTCAGGTTATTACATCAGAAGGAAAAAAGGAAGGGGAGATTAATTATATCTTTTGTGATGACGAGTATTTACATAAGTTGAATGTGGAGTATTTAGACCACGACACCCTTACAGATGTTATTAGTTTTGATTACACAATGGGTAGTGAAATCAGTGGAGATTGTTTTATTTCTATCGAAAGAGTTATAGACAATGCTAAGGACTTTGAGGTTACATTTGAAGAAGAATTAAAGCGTGTTCTTGTTCATGGCATGCTACATTACTGTGGTTACAAGGACAAGAGTGACGAAGATGAGAAGTTAATGCGTCAAAAGGAAGATGAAAAACTATTGTTGTTCCACGTGAAACAATAGCATTAAACTAGAAACTATTCTAACTAATTTTTTTAATGTTTCACGTGGAACATTAGATTGTTATTAAGTTTGGTATTAGTGAAGTTCCACGTGGAACAAGAGTGGTAGCTATAAAAAGTTATACTCAAAACGGAATAAATAATACGCTCGCTTAGTCGGGTAAATACACTGAAATAAATGTTTCAAGAAGAATATGATGTTATAGTTGTTGGTGCTGGTCATGCTGGATCTGAGGCTGCTGCTGCTGCTGCAAATTTAGGTTCGCGCACCTTATTGGTTACAATGAGCTTGCAGAACATCGCGCAAATGTCTTGTAATCCTGCTATGGGTGGAATTGCAAAAGGACAGATTGTAAGAGAGATTGATGCCTTGGGTGGTTACTCAGGAATTGTATCTGATCGTACGGCAATTCAATTTAAAATGTTGAACAAATCTAAGGGTCCTGCTATGTGGTCTCCAAGAGTTCAAAGTGATAGAATGCGCTTTGCCGAGGAGTGGAGATTGATGCTAGAAGGAACTCCTAATCTTGATTTTTATCAAGAGATGGTTCAGGGTTTAATTATCGAAGAAGGTAAGGTAAAAGGAGTGCGAACTTCGTTAGGAATTGAAATTAAAGCCAAATCTGTTGTGTTGACTAATGGTACTTTTTTAAATGGTTTGATCCACGTAGGGGACAAACAGTTTGGAGGAGGCAGAGCTGGTGAAAGTGCCGCACATGGAATTACTGAAGATCTAATTAAAGTTGGTTTTGAGTCTGGTCGAATGAAAACTGGAACACCACCGCGTGTAGATGGACGTTCATTAGACTATACAAAAATGAATGAAGAAAAGGGAGATGCTAAGCCAGATAAGTTTTCTTATTCTGATATTACTTCACCATTGATTCATCAAAGGTCATGTCATATGACTTACACTTCTCTTGATGTTCATGATATTTTAAGAGAAGGTTTTGATCGTTCTCCTATGTTTAATGGAAGAATTAAAAGTCTTGGACCAAGGTATTGTCCATCTATTGAAGATAAGATAAATCGCTTTGCTGATAAAGAAAGACATCAGTTGTTTATAGAGCCAGAAGGGTGGAAGACTTGTGAAGTTTACGTGAATGGATTTTCTACTTCTTTACCTGCAGATATTCAGTTTAAGGCAATGCGTGCTGTGGCTGGTTTTGAAAAAGTACAATTCTTGCGTCCAGGTTATGCAATTGAATATGATTATTTCCCACCTACGCAGTTAAAGCATACATTAGAAACTAAGTTGGTAGAAGGTTTGTATTTTGCAGGTCAAATAAACGGAACCACTGGTTATGAAGAAGCAGCTTCTCAAGGTTTGATGGCAGGAATAAATGCGCATCTTAAAGTAAAAGAGAAAGCACCGCTAATTTTAAAAAGAGACGAAGCATATATTGGTGTTTTAATTGATGACTTAATTACAAAAGGTACAGAGGAACCGTATAGAATGTTTACTTCTCGTGCAGAGTACAGGACATTACTTCGTCAAGACAATGCTGATTTTAGATTGACGCCAATGTCTCATGAAATAGGTTTAGCATCTGAAGCTCGCTTAAGAAGAATGGAACATAAACTTAAAGAATCAGAAAAAATGGTTTCATTTTTTAGAGATGCTAGTGTTACGGTTGCTGAAGCAAATCCAATATTAGAATCAAAGAATACAGCTTTGATTTCGCAAGGTGACAAAATGTTTAAAATATTCTCTCGTCCGCAAATTGATTTAGAAGATATCATGAAATTTGATAAAGTGAAATCGTATATCGAAGAGAATGATGTCGATCAAGAAATTCTAGAGCAAGCTGAGATTCAAGTAAAGTATTCTGGGTATATTGAAAAAGAAAGAAACAATGCTGATAAATTGAAGAGACTAGAGGATGTGAAAATCCCTGAAGATTTTGATTACGAAAAGATAAAATCAATGTCTATTGAAGCAAAGCAAAAGCTTTCTAAAATTCGTCCAGTGACAATTTCGCAAGCATCTAGAATTAGTGGTGTTTCGCCATCTGATATTTCAGTACTGCTTATTTACATGGGTAGGTAGGATTGTAAAATAAGCTTCTTAACAGAGAATCATTTTTTTGATAATACAAACAAGTGCTATGTTCCACGTGAAACTACGCTGTTAAGGTCCGCTATTATTGACTTGAGGGTAACTCGAGTTTTTATAAACACCTATAGTACTATACCTGAGATTTTAATTTCAAATTAATATTAATTACCGCATTAATGGACATCGCTAATAAAAAGCATTATTTAACTGTCAAAGACCATTCTGTTTCTAAGGAGGTTTTTGAATTATATCGAGACGAAGATTTAGACATGCTAGTGACACATCCGCAGCCAAGTATAGATGTTCTAGGAAAATATTATGAAAGTGTAGATTATATTTCTCACACAGATTCTAAAAGAAGCCTTTTTGAAAAAGCATATCACTTTGTGAAAAATATAGCTTTAAAGAATAAACTAGATTTGATCAACTCTTTACAAAGAGACAAAGGAGCAATTCTAGATATTGGTGCTGGAACGGGAGATTTTCTTTCGGTGGCAAAAAATAATGGATGGAAGACAATAGGAGTAGAGCCAAGTGAAAAGGCTAAAAATATTGCAATCAATAAAGGTGTAAGCTTTGTCACAGACACAAAGGAATTAGCATCTCATAGTTTTGATGTAATTACGATGTGGCACGTTCTTGAACATGTTCCCAATCTAGAGGAACAAATTAAAGAATTGAAAAGGCTCTTGAAACCATCGGGGTCTCTAATTGTTGCCGTTCCAAATCATAAGTCTTACGATGCACAATATTATAATGCGTATTGGGCTGCTTATGATGTGCCAATTCATTTTTGGCATTTTTCGAAAAAAGCAATTGCAAAATTATTCGAAATTGAAAATATCGAATTAGTCAAAGTGCTTCCTATGAAATTTGACTCTTTCTATGTTAGCTTGCTTTCTGAAAAATACAAAAACGGAAAAATGAATTTTGTAAAAGCATTTTATATCGGATTAAAGTCAAATATTAAAGCAGGGAGAAGTTTAGAGTATTCTTCACACATTTATGTGTTAAAAAACAAGTAAAATCATTTAAACGGCTGTTTAAGGCGGTTTTTTATCCGTAAATAACCACTAAGATACCGAAAATCAGAAAATCCCTTAAATCGTTTTATATAAAGTCAATTTTAATAACGAATATTGATGGCTTTTTATAGATCAATAATTAAATCTAATAGTAGAAAATAATCATAAATTATTAAGTTTTTTAGGTTACGACCTTATTTTTTATATTTTTGTCCTAAACACTTTAAATTACAAAAGAAACCAAAATGAAAAAAGTATTATTTATTATCGCAATTTCATTATCAGCTATTGCTTGTAACCAAAATTCAGAAGTTAAAGAAGTAAAAACTGCTTATATTGATACGTCGGTATTAATGAAAGAATACACAGAGGCAAAAGATTTAGAAGCTAAATATAAAGGACAGTCAGAAGAAAAAGGAAGACAGTTAGAAGCTGAAATTAATCGATTCAAACAAGATGCTGCAAATTTCCAAAAACAAGCACAAGCTAACGGTCAAGAGTGGGCTCAAAAACAAGGAGCTGAATTGCAAAAAAGAGAGCAGCAATTAAGCTATGCGCAACAATCTCTAGCACAACAATTGCAACAAGAAAGTGGTGCAGAAATGGACAGCTTAGTTTCAGGAGTTAAAAAGTTCATCAAAGCATACGGAAAAGAAAAAGGATATGCTTATATCTACGGTACAGGTGATGCTGCATCAGTTTTATATGCCGAAGAGAAATATGATATTACTAAAGAAATCATCAAAGCATTAAATGACAAATACAAGTCTACTGCTAAAACTGATGACAAAGAAGTTAAAGAAGAAATAGAAGAAGCTAAAAAATAATTTTAGTCCTTTACAAGAATTAAAGCCTCCATTCTCTACTGAGAACGGAGGCTTTTTTCTGTTTTATAGGATTCAAAACTACTATATTTAAAATTATCTTACATTTACAATTATTTAGACTTGTTGCCTTTTTTGAAGGTTTCATTAAAATTTATCCGTACAATGCAAACTATCTCTGAAGCTGCTGCTTACACATTACAGTTCATCAATCAAACACAACGTTCTATTTTTTTAACGGGAAAAGCAGGTACGGGTAAGACCACGCTGCTGCGTGAGATTATTGCAACTACGCATAAAAATACGGTGGTGGTAGCGCCTACAGGTATCGCAGCGCTAAATGCGGGAGGGGTTACAATTCATTCTATGTTTCAATTGCCCTTTGGTGGATTTATTCCTGCTTTTAATGTAGAATCACAATTTACAGATACAGTAAAATTTGAGTCTAAAGATACCTTGCGCAGGCATTTCAAAATGAGCGGTTTGAAAAAAGCAGTAATACGTAACATGGAACTACTTGTAATCGACGAAGTAAGTATGTTGCGTGCTGATTTGCTGGATGCAATGGATTACATGATGCAAACCGTTCGTAAAAAGGCCACTCCTTTTGGAGGTGTTCAAGTTTTGTACATAGGAGATTTATTACAACTACCTCCTGTTATTCGTGATGAAGAGTGGCGTACGCTAAAACAGTATTACCGTGGAAAGTTCTTTTTTCATTCACATGCTGTGCAAATAGCGCCGCCTTTGTATATTGAACTTTCAAAAATTTATCGTCAAACAGATACCGATTTCATTTCGGTTTTAAATAATCTTAGAAATAATACCATCACCGCTGCTGATGTTGCTACTTTGAATAAGTACGTAAAACCAGATTTTGACTTAAAGGCTAATAAAGGTTTTATCACCTTAACGACGCACAATGCAAAAGCAGACGAAATGAACGCGCAAGCATTAGCCGATTTAAATGGGGAGTTGATAACCTATAATCCAGACATCGTGGGAGATTTTCCTGAAAAGATTTTCCCCATTGAGGAGCGTTTGCAATTAAAAATAGGCGCACAAGTAATGTTTGTTAAAAACGATTTGTCATTCGAGAAAAATTACTTCAACGGAAAAATGGGAATCATCAAATCCCTAGGGATGCAAGAAATTACGGTTCACTTTCCCGAAGAAGATAAAACTATAGAAGTAGATCGCTATGAATGGCAAAACATTCGCTATAAAGTTGACCCGGTTACTAAGGAAATCGAAGAGGAAGTCCTAGGTACTTTTGTGCACTACCCAATAAAATTAGCATGGGCAATTACTGTTCACAAAAGCCAAGGATTAACTTTTGACAAAGCTGCAATTGATGTTTCGAAGGTTTTCATGCCTGGACAAGCATATGTTGCTCTTTCTCGTTTGCGCTCCTTAGAGGGCCTTATTTTGCTATCTCCTCTAAGAATGAACGGTATTTCTAACGATCAAGATGTAATGGATTATGCCTTAAACAAAGCTACTGACGAACTATTAAAAAACTCTTTGCATTTTGAAACAAAGAATTTCATACACAACTATTTGATTACCAGTTTTGATTGGACAGATTTAGCTCAAGAGTGGCGCAACCACAAATACAGTTACGGAGACAATGCTGAAAGTTCTGGAAAGTCAAAACACGCTAACTGGGCAAACAATCAATTACAAGCCATAGACGCACTAATGGACCCGTCCCGCAATTTTATTAAACAACTTAATAAAATTTTCAATAGTGAAACCGTGGACTTAATCCATGTATCTGAACGCATTCAGGCCGCCTTTGATTATTTCCTTAAACCTATGGATGATTTAGTTTTTGAACTACTCTGGAAGATAGAGGAGGTCAAGCGTATGAAGAAAGGAAAGGCATTCTTTGACGAACTAACAATCCTTGAAGAGTTGCAATCAAAAGCTATTTTGAGATTGATGAAAGCAAAACTGTTAATTGAAACAGTGGTAGCGGGTGAAACCATTTCGAAAGAAAAACTAACGTCTGACGAAATCAAGAAATACATTTCGAGAAAAACAGAAGCGATTCAAAATCAGTTTAAGGATACTCATGTGACCTTGATTGAGGATGATGCGGATGCCAACCGTTACACTTCTAAAAAAGCTACTAAAAAGCCAGCCAAAAAATCGACCGTACAAGAAACGTATGAGCTCTGGGTAGAAAAAAATTCAATTGCAGATATTGCCACTATTAGGGTGCTTACAAAACAAACCATTTACTCCCATTTTGTACAATTGATACAAACTAAAGCGGTATCTATCAATGAAGTTTTACCTGAGGATAAAATAAAAACATTAGCAGAAGCTTTTCAAGGGTATAAGGAGGAATCTCTAAATACCTTAATGGAAAATAACAGCGATAAATTTACTTGGAACGAAGCAAGAATGTATAAAGCAACTTTAAACTAAATTTTCAGGAAGACAAGGTCACCATTTTCAACAAACAGTTTTCCCGCTATTCACTACAATCTTGTGGGGCATAACGCCAGCCCCACAAGGATTTTCATTGCTATCGGGCTTAGGTAAGACGGTAGTGCATTTTTCATGTTCTTTTAGCTCCATGTTTATTTTTGATGTAGATTTTAAGAGAGCGAAAAATGCAGCAAAGGCAAAAAAACCAAGTAAATACTGTAATTTTGTGCGATGCAAAATAATATCCGCACTTCCCAATTTGAGTTTGTCGCATTAATGGCTTCTTTAATGTCAGTAGTGGCATTAGCAATCGATGCTTTGTTACCCGCACTAGATATCATAGGTGTGAGTATAGGCACCACAGATGTAGTTGATAATCAATTGCTCATCACAATGATTTTTTTAGGATTAGGCTTTGGTCCCTTATTATTTGGTCCTTTGTCTGATAGTATTGGGCGTAAACCAGTTGTTTATATGGGATTTGCGTTATTCATTGGAGCAAGTTTTATTTGTGTAAACGCGCCAAGTCTAGAAGTTATGGTGTTAGGGCGTATTCTTCAAGGTATGGGACTTTCGGCACCTAGAACCATAAGTATTGCCATCATTAGAGATCAATTTAGTGGGGATTATATGGCAAGAATAATGTCATTTGTTACCGTAGTTTTTATCTTGATTCCCGTAATAGCGCCAGCTTTAGGTAAATTTGTTTTAGACTATTACAACTGGCATGGCATTTTTTATATTCAAGTACTCATTAGTCTTTTGGTTTCATTGTGGTTCTGGAGACGCCAACCAGAAACGTTATCAATAGCCAACAAAAAAGAATTTTCGTTGCAAGGGTTTATAAGTGAGTTCAAAGAACTTTTCAAATTTAAAAAAACAATAGGCTATACCATCATCTCAGGTTTTGTAACGGGATCATTCATGGTTTACTTAAGTAGTTCACAGCAAATTTTTGAAACGCAGTATCAATTAAAGGATGAATTTCCGCTTATTTTTGCGGGTTTAGCTATTGCAATTGGAGCGGCTGTATTTTCTAATGGTGTACTAGTAATCAAGTACGGAATGGAAAAATTAATCACTACTGCCTTAATTAGTTTCTTTGCCGTTTCAGCGATTTATGTGGGGCTGTTTTTCAATGAACCCAATCCTGATATCCGTATTTTAATCTTGTTTTTTGGTTTACAGTTTTTTAGCATAGGATTTCTCTTTGGTAATGTTCGCGCAATGGCCATGGAACCAGTTGGTCATATTGCAGGTACTGCTGCTGCTGTGACGGGGTGTATTTCTACTATAATGGCTGTGCCTGTGAGTATATTTATTGGTCGTTTTATAGATACTACAGCTTTACCTTTGTTTATAGGGTTTTCTGTTTGCTCTGCCTTAGCATTAATACTACTTTTTTATTTAAAAAAAGAAAAAGCATAATTGTTATAAAGTGGCAACGCAAATGTGCTTGACACTCTAAAATCTTTAAATTAAAAAACCGAAAGTACGCTATATCTTAGCATGCTTTCGGTTTCTTGTTTGAATTAATAACGGTATTCTTAATGAATTGTAAACTCTAATTTTTATTTCACTTGTGACAATGCTTCTGTGATACTTTGCTGACCTTTAATAATTTCAAAAGAAGCATTTGTTGCTGTATTACTTTCTAGCGCTTGCACTAAGGTTTGTGCTACATCAGCACGACTAATTTCTCCTCTTTTATTTAATTTTGGAGCCAATTCTATTTTTGCAACTTGCGCTTCGTTTGTCAACGTTCCAGGTCTAACAATGCTGTATTCTAATCCGCTCGTTTTTAAATATTCATCGGCATTGTGTTTTGCCTTTAAGTATTCAACTAATTGCGTTGCTTCTTCAGGTTTGTCTGCTCCCATCGAACTAAGCATTACAAATTTTTTCACATTTGCTTTCTTTGAAGCATCAATCATTTTCTTCGCGCCTTCCTGATCAACACCTATTACGTCTTTACCACCTGATCCAGCGGCAAATATTACTCTATCAATAGTACTGCTAAATGCAGCGTCGACGTTATTTGTTAAATCTCCTAATACAGTCTCAATATTTTGATTCTTAAAAAAGGTTTGTTGCTCTTCTTTTCTAACCATTGCAATTGGGTTAAAATTTTCAGATTTATGTAAAAGGGCTACTATTTGTTTTCCGGTGGTGCCGTTTGCACCTGCTACTAATATATTTTCCATATTCTAAAATTACAATAAATGTTGCAATCAAGCTTGTTGCAATTCATCGTTTAACGCTATTTTAATACATTTTAACAGTCCTTAAGAAACGATTTAGTGAATTATGTTGTCTACTGTGCTTAATATTAAAATAACGCTTCTTGCGCTCGATTTTAATTTGCACTAAGTATATTGTATGTTTGCTTCAATTATTAAAGGATATATTCTTTACAATTATATAGCGACTAGAAAAGGGAACATGGGTAATGAAACAATAGTAAAATACGATTTTAAAGAGGGTTTGCCTCATGAGTTTGAAGTTCTTGATATGACCCAACTGTATGGTGAATTCAAAACAGAGCTCACCATACCACATCGTGCAGAATTTTATCAAGTGCTCTGGTTTCAAGAAGGAGCAGTGCTACATTATGTAGATTTTAAACCCATCACAATTTTACCTGATACTTTCGTTTTTATAGCCAAAAACAGTGCACAACATTTTGATACTACCTATACCGCCGTAGGGAAAGTGATTCTTTTTACAGATCGGTTTTTTTGTAAAGAGGCGTCAGATATTCAGTTTTTAAAAAGCAGTATACTCTTTAACGACTTGTTTGAGACGGCTCATCTCTCGTTGACTAATAACACAATGCTTTTTAAAAATAGTTTAGCTGTTTTAGAAAATGAAAGTAGGCACGATAATGATGAGTACCAAGCTTCTATTTTGCGTAATTATTTAAGAAGTCTCCTTATGCTCTTAGAACGTGAACGTCGTAAAAGTGATTTTATAGAAGTTAAAAAAGGAGCCGACTTAGATTTGGTTATGCAATTTAAAGAATTGTTAGAGATGCAATTTAACCATAATAAGTTAGTTGTGAATTATGCAAACCAAATGCACATCACAAAAAAAAGACTAAATACAGCTACTTCAAAAATTTTGGGTTCAACCCCAAAGAAAATTATTGACGATCGTATTATGCTTGAAGCTAAGCGTCTACTGGCACATTCTAGCGAGTCTGTAAAAGAAATTAGCTACAGTCTAGGCTTTGACGAACCTACTAACTTCGTGAAATATTTTCGCAAACACCATTTAAGTACTCCAATTGAATTTAGAGAAAGTTTCTTGCATTAATTTTATTTTGGCACAAATTTACCATGGAAAGTGCTTTTTGTATCCTTTTACTTTTTGATTACCGTCGCACCTTTGCATCATCAATTTATAACGATAAAAAAATGAACAAAGTAATAGTAAGCGCAGCATTAATTCTTGGCTTAGGTCTAACGACTTCGTACAGCCAAACAGCTAAAAAATCAAAAATTAAAAAAGAAAACAGCATGGAAATTTCAAATAAACAAAAAGTAGTTGCTTTATTGAAAAGCATCGAAACAGGAGCTCACGAACCTGCTTCTTACATAAATCCTGATAAATACATTCAACACAATCTAGGCGTAGCAGATGGCGTAGCTGGTTTTGGCGCACTTTTACAAATGGTACCTGCTAATTCAGCTAAAGTAAATACAGTTCGTGCCTTTGAAGATGGTGATTTTATTTTCACACAAACAGATTATAATTTCTTTGGACCAAAAATAGGTTTTGATATTTTTAGATTCGAAAACGGAAAAATCGTCGAACATTGGGATAACTTACAAGAAACTCCAGCGGCCGCAAACCCAAGCGGACATTCAATGATTGATGGTGCAACTGAACTTAAAGATCTTGATAAAACAGAACAAAATAAAGCATTAGTAAAGAATTTCGTTTCTGATATTTTAGTTAATGGTAAAATGGAAAAGTTAGCAGGGTACTTTAATGGTGATGATTATATCCAACACAATCCTAACATTCCTGACCAATTATCAGGTTTAGGTGGTGCGTTAGGAGCATTAGCACAACAAGGTGTTTTTATGAAATACGATACAATTCATAAAGTTTTAGGTCAAGGTAATTTTATACTAGTTGTTAGTGAAGGTCACTTTGGCGCAGACCATAATGCTTTCTATGATTTGTTTAGAGTAGAGAATGGCAAAATTGCTGAACACTGGGATGTTGTAGAGAAGATTGCAGCTCAAGACACTTGGAAAAATACAAACGGAAAGTTTTAATTTTCATCAGCTTGCTTAACTTGCAGGTTATATAATTTGTAAACTAAAATTGCAGAAAGCGGCTTGAGTACATCTCAAGCCGCTTTTTTATATTGTAATGTTAAAGATTGTTAATTGTTTTTTTATTTCAAAGCATCTGCTTAGTTTTGTACCGTATTAAAATAGTAATGGCAAGAAGTAAACAATATAACGAACAAGAAGTATTAGAAAAAGCAATGTCTTTGTTCTGGCGCAATGGGTATGAAAACACCTCTGTTCGTATGTTAGAGAAGGAAATGGGAATTAATCAGTTCTCTATTTATTCTAGTTTTGGAAGCAAACAAGAATTGTTCTTACAAAGTTTACAATGTTACAAAAGCAAAATTAGTGGCATGTTTGAAAAATTCAAAAATGCAAATAATGGGATGCAAGACATCAAAGAATTTTTCTATGATTCTGTGCAAATTCCTATTGAAGTAGGCAATTATAAAGGGTGTTTTTTAACGAATACCTACAATGAATTTGCCGAAGCCGAGGATCAAGTTATTAATACACAAATGGGCGATTTTATGAATGGTGTAAAAGATTTATTTATAGAAAAGCTACAACAAGATAAAACAAAAGATGCTGCTACGGTAACTAAACAAGCTAATTATTTATTGCTTGCAAAACATGGTTTAGCTGCTGCATCTCGAGTAAATAGCAAACAAGAAATAGAAGATTATATCGAACTAACATTCAATAACATCTAAACTTTTTTTTGCCTCAAATCTAAGCAATCGCTTAGTAATATAATATTAAAATAATAACAATTTAAAATTTACAATTATGACAACTTTAAAAATTCACTCTATCGAGTCTGCTCCAGAAGAAAGCAAAGCATTATTACAAGATTCTCAAAAAGCATACGGAATGATTCCAGGATTGCACGGTGTATTAGCTGCATCTCCAAGCGCTTTAAAAGGATACCAAGTTTTACATGATTTATTTGTTGCTTCGTCTTTCAATAACGATGAGTTAACAGTGGTTTGGCAAGCAATCAACGTAGAGCACGCCTGTCATTACTGCGTTCCAGCTCACACAGGAATCGCTCACATGATGAAAGTAGACAACGATATTATCGAGTCTTTACGTAACGAAACGCCATTAGCTGATGCTAAATTAGAAGCTTTACGTACTTTTACATTAAGCATGGTTCGTAACCGTGGAAACGTTTCTGAAGATGAATTAAATGCATTTTATGCTGCAGGTTACGGGGAACAACAAGTACTAGATATCATCTTAGGTTTATCTCAAAAAGTGATTAGTAACTACACAAATCACATTGCAAACACACCTGTTGACGCAGCATTCCAAAAATTTGCTTGGTCAAAAAAATAATCCGTCACTAGATAGATTCTATACAACCTTATTTTAATTATTTGGGCAGCTATTCCGCCTTCCGTTCCCGCTTTTTTTACTGCGCTACGCTATATAAAAAAGAGCTCCACTCAAGTCGGGCTGCGGGAATACGTAACAGGAGAAAGCTCGAGTAATTAAAATAAGGTTTTTTTTATAACTTTAAATAAAAAATACCATGATAAAAGTAAGCGTAATGTACCCTAGCGGTGCTGACACAACATTTGACTTAGATTACTATAAAAATTCTCACCTTCCTATGATTAGTGAATCTCTAGGAGATGCTTTAAAAGGAATGGAATTAACAGTAGGTTTAGCAGGAAGAGCTCCCGGAGAGCCAGCTCCATTTGCAGTGATCGTAGATTTAAAATTTGATACTATGGAATCTTTTCAAGCATCATTTTTCCCGCACGCTGAGAAATTTGCTGCAGATATTCCTAATTATACTAATGTAAAAGGGGACTTACAAATTAGTGAAATCGTGAATTTATAAGCAGCGCTACAGCTTTCTATTTCACAAGTAAAAGCAACAGTATGAAAGTAGAAACAATTTGTATTGAAGACCTAGTAAACCACAGTATTCAAAAAATATTTAGAACAAATACCAGCACGCCTGGTTATGTACTCTTTGATTTTGGTTCACAAATTAAAAGCGCTCAATTTAGAGCTATTATGATAGGTTTAAAACAAGGTTTGGCAACATTTATTAAAGAACGATATAACAAGCAGCTCGATTATCAATGGCTGGGAAGGTTCGATCAACAAGTAAATACGCCCTATCATTTAGACAATGCCTCTGAACAATCGATACTAATGCTGGGTTATGAACCAAGCCAAATTAAAAGTGAGATGTTCTTAGCTGATTATGATAGTTACTTTCGCAGTAAAACAAAGGGAGTAGAAGAGGAGGGAACGCTATACGAACCTATAATTCAAGAGTCTGAAGATGAGATTTTACCTTTCAGTATAAAGCTGGATCCATTCGATAATAACAATTATAGGTTGCTTGTAATCAATAATAGTAATTCAAGAAGCAATCGAGAAATGCTAGGACTGTACCACAAAGCAAGGATTATCAAACCTGATTTAACTAAGAGTAGAGTAGTCAATTCTATGATGCTTAACCTGATCCCAAGGAATGAAAAATTAAAGAACGTAATTGATGAAGAGAATTTTATTAATACCACGTTAGTAAGTAAATAAGCAACATCAATGCAAATAACAAAGGCGATTTAGAAAGTTCTAAATCGCCTTTGTCGTTTTAGTGGTTTTTTAAGTCATTTTAGAGAAGATTTCGATAATAACTATAACTAATGTAACTTTCAATAATTTATTAAAATAAAGCACTTAAATAAGCTTATTAAACGCAACTGACGAAAGTATGAAAACACTGTTAAATTAAAAACCTCCAAGAGCAAATTAATGCCATTGGAGGTTTTTATATAGTATTCGATTTAAATTAAAGCGCTTCGATCAAAACCCAAGCTTCTGGATTTTTACTTTCATGAATTTCACGTTTTGCTTTTTCAGCTTCTGCTAGTGTAGCATAACTTCCATAAACTACTGGATACAAACCGTGTTTATTTACAGTTAGTAGACGGGCTTTAAAACCTTCGTTTGATAATTTTTTATAAATCTTTTCAGCATTTTTTTGGTCTCTAAAAGCACCTGCTACTACGTGGTATGGTAACTTTCCTTCTTTAATAGAAAGTGTTACAGCAGGCATTGGGCTTTTAATAAAAAATGTCGCTTCTTGAATTTTGTTTTCCACTTGTTTTTGAACTGCTGATTCTACTAATACAGTTTCATTAGCAATTTGCTGCTGATAAACGGGATAACCTATGCTTCCTGTAAGTCCTAATCCTAGAACAAAAATAGCAGCATATTTCATATAAGAACGACCGTTACTTTCTTCTTCCTCATAAACAGGCAAAGCAATTGGTGCTCTTTCAATAATTTCAGCAGGTTCTTCTACTGGCGTTTCTCTTTTTACTACTGTCGATACAAACGAGTCTAAACCAAAAGAACTAGACAAGTAATTGGTTTGATTAGAAGGTTTGAAAACGATGTTGCGATCTGCGTTAAAACGAAGAGTTCCTATGTTGATTAAAACAAGAACCTCATTATTTTCTAACGCTCTTTTCCATTTTACAACTTGATATTCAATAGCATTTACAGCATAGTTGTATGAAATTTTTTCACTAGATGCGATATGGTTTGCAAGTAGACCGTCGTTGTTTTTCAAGTTAGTATTGAAAGAAACCATTTTTCTTGGAGGGAAAAATGAATTTGTACTCTCAATCCACTGTGCAGACTGTGTTTCGGTAAGGAAAGCTCCTAGACCTGGCACGGTAACACATTGATAGCGATAGAGTAGTTGTGATATGTAAGAGTCGATGTTCATAGTTACAAAGTTAGGTAATGAAAATAGTTATCAAAATTTTATTCACAATTTTTATTAACAATTCCCATAAATTATCTATATATTTCAGCACCAATATATTAACATGAATGAACAAGATTTATTTTATTTACTAGCACTACAAAGAATTGAAGGCGTAGGAGACATAATGGCCAAAAAACTACTAACACATTGCGGCAACGCTGAGGCAGTTTTTAAGGCTAAGAAGTCGCAATTAGCAGCTATCGACGGCGTGGGAACTAACTTACTCAAGAATTTAAGCGATACTTCTGTTTTCGAAAAAGCAACAAAGGAAATGGCATTTATCAATGAAAATAATATCAAAGTATCGTTTTTTCTTGATGAAGAGTATCCTGATCGATTAAAGCATTGCATTGATGGTCCTTTACTTTTATTCTCCTCTGGAAACATCAATTTAAAAAATAGAAAAATAATCAGCATCGTAGGAACGCGCCAAATAACAGCATACGGAATTGAATTTTGTAGAAAATTCATAGAAGATTTGGCTCCCTTAGATCCTATCATTGTAAGCGGATTTGCTTATGGAGTTGATATTGTTGCACACCAACTAGCAATGGAATATAAGCTGCAAACAGTAGCTGTGGTAGCGCACGGTTTGAACCAAATTTATCCCAAAATACATAAAAAATACGTGGCTAAAGTGGAGGAAAATGGTGGTTTTATGACGGAATTCTGGAGTACAGCTAATCCTGACAAGGAAAATTTTGTAAAGCGAAACCGCATTGTGGCTGGAATGAGTGAGGCAACCATTGTAATAGAATCTGCTGATAGGGGAGGTTCCTTAATCACCGCTAATATCGCTAATGATTACAACCGAGATGTGTTTGCAGTTCCAGGTCGAGTCACCGATAAATACAGTCAAGGTTGCAACAACTTGATTAAAACCCAAAAAGCAAATGTGCTTACCAGTGCAGCCGATTTGATTTATATTCTAAATTGGGACATCCAGAAGGAAAGGCAACCAGTACAAAAACAACTGTTTGTTACTCTAGAAGATGACGAACAAAAAGTCTACGATTACCTTTTAAAATCAGGTAAAGAGTTAATGGATATTATCGCCTTGCAATGTAATTTCCCTATTTATAGAATTTCGGGACTTTTGTTAAATATGGAATTAAAAGGAGTAGTGCGACCGCTGCCAGGGAAATTGTTTGAGGCGATATAAGTGGACATTAATAAACTGCAGATTCACAAATCATTTGTCACGTAGACAATTTGCGAATTTGCGGTTTAACTTCTTTCTGTACTATTTTCAATCACCTCAAAACCTAGTTTTAACAAAGCATCTATTTCAGGAAGTTTTCAGATAAAGTTAGAGACATTCGCACAGCAGTTCTTAGATATTTAAGAATACTTTGTAGTGCTGGGTTTTTAATTCAGCGTATAGGTTTTCCATCTTAAGTACTTGCCGTCCTTCAATTTATGTATAATATAAGTAGGAGCAGTTGTTTTATAGCCATTTTCTCTAAACTGCTTGACTGTAATGTACTTAATACAATCTAAAGATTTTAATTTCTCTGGTTTTAAACCAAAAACAGAAAGATTTACCGAAAAATTAGGTAATCCAGCACTGTTTCTGTCCCTTGGATCATCATAATAATCTTTCGTTGCTTTATCTCTTACTTTTTTGGTTTGATATTTTTCAAAATATATTGCAAAAGTTGCAGCTGTTGTATCATTATTAAAACCATATTTTCCAGTGATTTTATCATTTAAATCTAGCAATATGGTTGTTTTCTCATGTTTTAATTCTTGTGCACAAGAAATGTAACATATGCTTAAAAGGAACAAAATTGTAGTTTTTTTTCTTATTGACATGGTGTATTTTTTATTAAGTCAAATTAATAGCTTATGCCAATTACGTCCCATTTTAAATAATATCCTTCATCTGACTTATATATAAAATACATAGGATAACCTTGAGGAAATAATTTATCTCGAAATTGTTTCATAGTAAGAACATTGATACCGGTTAATGATTTTATTTTCACTGGTTTGGTGAAACTAATAAAACTTACAGTAAAACTAGGTAGTCCAGCACTATTTCGGTCTCGTGGGTCATTATAATAGTCTTGCATTGCTTTGTCTCTTGCAACTTTTGTTTGGTATTTATCGACAAAAATACTGAAGCGGGCCTCCGTCGAATCTTTATTAATGCATATTTTGTTTATAGCTTTATTTTTTAGGTGAAAAAACACATTAATTTTCTTTTTTTCTATCCCGTTTTGTGAAAAGCATGAAAGAGTAATTAATAATAGTATTATACTTTTAATTTTTTTAAAGGCTATTGACATTTCGGATTGTTTTTTATAAAGTTTCTATAAATATCTAATTTTCTGATTCTTTCTGCTTGCGGAGTAGCTGACCATGCTGCGGTGGGTTGCGGAGGTAATCCTATTAGTTCATTTGGTTCTCCTCCACCCATAAGTCCAATCCAGGCTAAAGCATTATAAACGTCATTGCTTTGCGTATTATCGAATTGTTTCATAGTTTGTATTATTAAATCACGCGAAAGTTGTGCCATATATTCATGTTGAGGCTCTGATGGTGAACCACCAAGTGGAATTTCATATCTATACATAGTGTAATAATATGCTATTTCTTTCTCATCATTCCTAATGCCTTCAATAAACTCTGGGGACCATGGGATTTCTTTTTTATTTGAGAGAGTTAATAATTTTCTATACATTTCTGCATGAATCATTTCGTGCATAAAAGTTCTTGCAATATCTAATGGGGGTGTATTTAACTTATTTGGGTTGAATTTAATTTCAATCAATGAATTTATGGGTTCATAAGTTATCGCAGTTGCATTTGGATATTTAGGATCTAATCCTAAGCTAAGTTTTAGGTTTACTAAAGAAAAATCACCATCAAATTCTTTCAAATGATTTTGAAAAGTAGATGAACCTCCTAATTTATCGTAGATACCTTTTAAGCAAGGGTTGTTTTTAAATGAATTATCTATAATTACCTCGTCTAAGTGTATTACAGAACCACCACCGCCGCCATTTCCATAGTCCCAATTCATACCGTAGCTATTCCCTTCAGATCCGGTGTCAGCAAAACCAGTATATAGTGACATAAAGTTTACGGAATTTAGAGGATTGTGGTAATAGTTTTTGACAATCACAACGTCATAATCAGTAAAAGTAACCTTATCAATAATTATATCTTTACTTGTGATGGCATTGTTTTGATTTTTCTTGACATATTGGGCAGTAATAATGCCCTCTTTTACTTTATATCCATTGATGAATGAACCATTTAAGTTTTGCATTAGTATTTTTCCAGTAAATGATGCAATAGTAGTATTGTCATCTGGGTACATCGTAAAAACTACTGATTTTAGTTCTTTATCTATCTTTAATAATAGAATTCTACTGCTTGCTTTTTCCTGTTTATAAGAACCCCCTTTCTAACCTTTGGTTAGAAAGGGGGTTCTGTTCTTTTTATTTTTGTGGTTGGTTAATCACTTTAATCCTTACTACAGTTAAATTACCATATTTTTCGGCATCTTCTTTACTCCATTCCAATTCTTTTCCTTTTTTTCTTTCCTCCCATTTCCAGTCAATAATTTCTTTCACATAAACATATAAGGAGACTTTGTCTTCGTGACTACCTTCATTTTTATTAATTTGTTCTAATGTTCTGAACTTAAACGAGAAATACTGATGCCCCACTTCATTACTCGCTCCGGCATTTTTTATTGCGGGTTTGATTTCTTTTAGTAAATTTTTTAATGGTTTGTTTATAAATTGCTGTTCATTTGTTTTTAATAGTGGTACATCTTTGACTGTTTGAATCACTTGTTGTGCTTTGCAACCAGTGTTTATAAGTACAAACAGTATTGCGTAAAATTTTAGTGTGTTTTTCATGATTTTTTTGTTTAGTATTAATAACAAGGTATTGTATTATAAGTTTTAATGCCGTTGCTTTGTGTGGTTTCTTGGGTTTTAATAGGGTTAAATTTCCCAGAACTGTCTTGTTTTAGCAATGTGATTCCAGCCGAATATTTATCTAAGATAAAGGCTATTGCAGTTGTACGTCCTTCATTACCATAATCCATTATACTTTTTAGACCATCTATTTCGTAAAATATATCATTAGGAAATTCAGGGCTCTGATTAGGTAACTGGTCAGCAGGATATGTTTTTACAAAGTCTTGTGCCAGAGACAAGTTAGTGACGACTATTGCATATACTTCTCCATTCGTTAAAATATAACTAGTTGTAAAACTACTATTTTTTACATTGAGCTGCACACTTGCATAGATATCTCCCGCAGAAAGCGGTGTGTTGTTAGGGTGGTTGTGTAATGCCGCAAATGCTCCTGCCCAGTCTGTATTGGTTTGAACAATGTATTGGCTACCATTATTCATAGGTGCTTGTGTCATAGTACCGTCAGAAGCTTTACCTAATGTTATACTGTGCTCTTCGGTTGCATTGGCTTCATTAATTGCCTTAAGTGCGGTAAGATATTCTTTATTTTTTGATACAATGGTCGATTCTTGGGCTGCGATGCAAGGATCTTTTGTTGGTGTTGCAGGACTTCCACCACCACCGCCGCCATTTCCATAGTCCCAATTCATACCGTAGCTATTCCCTTCAGATCCGGTGTCAGCAAAACCAGTATATAGTGACATAAAGTTTACGGAATTTCGAGGATTGTGGTAATAGTTTTTGACAATCACAACGTCATAATCAGTAAAAGTAACCTTATCAATAATTATATCTTTACTTGTGATGGCATTGTTTTGATTTTTCTTGACATATTGGGCAGTAATAATGCCCTCTTTTACTTTATATCCATTGATGAATGAACCATTTAAGTTTTGCATTAGTATTTTTCCAGTAAATGATGCAATAGTAGTATTGTCATCTGGGTACATCGTAAAAACTACTGATTTTAGTTCTTTATTTATCTTTAATAATAGAATTCTACTGCTTGCTTTTTCCTGTTTATTTATAATTGGAATTACCGTTAACAACTGATTAGTATAGGTAATTTTTTCTTGCGAAATCTGATCGAAATTAGGTTGTAGTGTTATTTTTTTTCCTGTTTGCGAAGAAGTAGTTGCATTGTCTTCTCGTAGAAATGAAATCGCTGCTGACACGCTTACGGTTTCAATATTACTTTCTTTTTTAAGAGATTCTTCCTCTACTTGGCAGTTAGTGAATGTGAGTGACATGATAAATGCGAACAAGAAGGAGCCAAATGGCTTAGCCTTGACTAGCTTGCGTTTGGTTTGGTTTGGTTTGGTTCATGATCAGTTTTTAAAGTTAAAGTAATTTTTTAATACTGTTGCTAACAAAGTAACGGTTTCTAGTACGGAATCACAATACCCACTTTTAGTGATTTTTTTATTTAAACAATAATCCCCTTTCTATTAGAAAACAGAAAGGGGATTATTATAATTTTAAATACTATTTATAGCGCCTCAAAACCTAATTTTACTCTCACTTTTGCAAGAACGCCATCAGCAACCACAGCTGCTTTTTTAGCACCTACTTTTAATAAAGCGTCTACTTCAGGAAGGTTGTTGATATAGTAATTGTATTTTTCTCTTTCGGTTTTAAAGGTTTCGCAAATCAGTTCAAACAAAGCTTGTTTAGCGTGACCGTAACCATAGTTCCCACCTTCATAATTTGCACGCATCGCTGCTAATTGCTCTTCACTTGCCATCAACGAATAAATAGCAAAAGCATTGCAAGTATCTGGATTTTTTGGGTCTTCTAGTGGCGTACTATCTGTTTCTATAGACATTACTTGCTTACGCAATGCTTTATCATCAAGAAATATATTAATCAAATTATTTGCTGACTTACTCATTTTTCCACCATTTGTTCCCGGAATCAACATACCGTCTTCTTGAATCTTAGCTTCGGGAATAACAAATGTTTCACCCATTTGGTGATTGAAACGGGAAGCAACATCGCGGGTAATTTCTAAATGCTGCAATTGGTCTTTTCCCACGGGAACTACCTCCGCATCATACAATAATATGTCTGCTGCCATTAACATAGGGTAAGAAAACAATCCTGCGTTGACATCGTCTAAACGATCTGACTTATCCTTAAAAGAATGCGCCAATGTCAAACGTTGAAATGGAAAAAAGCAACTCAAATACCAAGATAATTCTGCAGTTTGAGGCACATCTGATTGTCTGTAAAAAACTACTTTGTTAACATCTAATCCACAAGCCAGCCAAGCTGCAGCAGTACTGTAGGTGTTGGTTCTTAAAGTTTCTCCGTTTTTTATTTGAGTAATCGAATGTAAATCAGCTATAAATAGAAATGATTCATTTTTAGGATCATTTGATAATTTAATCGCTGGAATAATTGCTCCCAATAAGTTTCCTAGATGAGGTGTTCCTGTACTTTGAACACCAGTAAGTATTTTTGCCATTGTATTTTTTTCTTGAAGGCAAAGTTCGCAAAGTTTTTTCTTTTTTAGTTCTAAATTTTAAAAACTTAGTTTTCTTTTATAAGTTTTCCTAGAGCCACTTCCACATTTCTCCAAATTTAATTTTTTACACGATACCACTGTAATGCAATTCGACATATAAAAATGAAGCAAGTTGTTTTAGCGAAACCTAAAAAATGCTTGTCAATCCAACTTTTGTAATTATAATAACTTTTGTTTCCTTATTTTTGGGCACATGAAAGGAATTAAGATTATTTTTTGGACCCTGTGGCGCGTTTGGTTTTATGTTGTGATGGCAATTCCAATTTTGATTATGTTCCCATTTTTAGTTTTATCGATTCTTTCAGAGAAAGGCTATCCCTATTTTTTTAAAATGGCGAGGATTTGGTCTAAATTCATTCTTTTCGGAATGGGATTTCACTATAAAATAGAACGAGAACAAGCTTTAGATCCTAACAAGAGTTACATGATTGTGGCAAACCATACCTCAATGACCGATATTATGTTGATGCTTGTGGTAATAAAAAATCCATTTGTTTTTGTAGGTAAAAAAGAGCTTTCAAAGATTCCACTATTTGGTTTTTTCTATAAACGAACATGCATTCTGGTAGATCGAAATTCCTCAAAGAGTCGTTTAGAAGTTTTTAACCAAGCACAAAAACGCATCAATAATGGCTTGAGTGTATGTATTTTTCCCGAAGGCGGCGTTCCTAATGATGAATCAATTGTGCTAGATACTTTTAAAGATGGCGCTTTTAGACTGGCTCTAGATCATCAAATTCCTATTGTTCCCATCACTTTTCCAGATAATAAAAAACGTTTCTCATTTACTTTCTACAGCGGAAGCCCCGGATTAATGCGTGTTCATGTAGGCAAAATTATAGCTACTCAGGGTAAAACGAGTTTAGATAGAAAAACGATTAGAGAGGAAGTTAGGGCGGTTATTTTACAAAAATTAACCGATTTTAAAATTGGAAATTAGTTCCCAATCCAGCTAACCTATTTTAAGCTAAAAAAAGAGCCTATTTAAACGCTTAACTGTTCCTTTAAACCTAAATAGCTTAAGTTATTTATAGATGTATTATTTCGGTTTAAAATAACGCGTTAGCTTGCAATGGAATTGTAAACAGACTAATCATTCGATAAAAAGAGAAAGCTATTGCTTGTAATTTAAGGTGAAAGCTTTGCTATGACTTATAAGCAGTTTAATTTTCGAATAAAAAAAAGAAAGACTACATACTAGTAAAAAAAAATTCCCGAATTTTCATCCGGGAATTTTAAAAATGTATGATTACAAAATGTTAAGCATCAGCTAACTCTTTGATTTTTTCTTTAATTTTTACTTCTAGTTCATCAGCTAGTTCTGGATTGTCTTTGATTAAAGATTTTACAGCATCACGCCCTTGACCTAATTTTGTTTCACCGTAGCTAAACCATGATCCTGCTTTTTTAACGATTTCAAACTCTACAGCTAGATCTAATATCTCTCCAGTTTTTGAAACTCCTTCACCGTACATGATGTCAAATTCAGCGATTTTAAATGGCGGCGCTACTTTATTTTTTACAACTTTAACCTTAGTTCTATTTCCTATTACGTTGTCTCCATCTTTAATTTGAGTAGAACGACGAATATCTAAACGTACTGATGCGTAAAATTTTAAGGCGTTACCTCCAGTTGTAGTCTCTGGATTTCCAAACATTACACCTATTTTCTCTCTCAACTGGTTGATAAAGAAAACAGTACAATTTGTTTTACTAATAGATCCTGTTAGTTTTCTTAACGCTTGTGACATTAATCTAGCATGAAGTCCCATTTTAGAATCTCCCATTTCTCCTTCAATTTCACTTTTTGGAGTCAAGGCAGCCACCGAGTCAATTACAACAATATCAATAGCTCCTGAACGAATAAGGTTTTCAGCAATTTCAAGTGCTTGCTCCCCGTTATCAGGTTGTGATATAATTAAATTTTCGATATCTACACCTAGCTTTTCTGCGTAGCTTCTGTCAAATGCGTGTTCAGCATCGATAAATGCAGCAATACCACCAGCTTTTTGAGCCTCAGCAATTGCGTGCAAAGTTAAAGTCGTCTTTCCAGAAGATTCTGGTCCGTAAATTTCGATGATTCTACCTCTTGGATACCCGTTTACACCTAATGCTAAATCGATTCCTAAAGACCCTGATGAAATTGTTTCAACTTCAACAATGGCTTTATCCCCCATTTTCATTACTGTTCCTTTTCCGTACGTTTTATCTAGTTTGTCCAGTGTTAACTGTAAGGCTTTTAATTTGGCTTCTTTCTCTGTACTCATCTTCTCTTTTACCTTTTCTTTCATTTATGTTTTTTTGTTGCGATTTGAAATGAACAGCTCTATTTGAACTATTAACTTCATTTTTTATAGCATTGCGCTCGTAAATTTACTTCTTTTTTTTAATTAAAATTTTCACTTTAAATAATAATTAAGATTTCAAAGTAACTGTTTACGTGATTTATACGAATAATGCCTTTAATTCTGTGGCGTCTTCTGGTTTCATCTTTCCTGCGATTACTAAGCTTAGTTGCTTGCGTCGTAGTGCAGCTTCAAAACGCGCTATCTCAAGCGGAGTTTCGGGTATGATTTGTGGCACTTCTACCGGTCTTCCAGTATCGTCAACGGCTACAAAGGTATAAATTGCTTCATTTGCCTTTGTTTTATTTCCTGATTCGCGATCTTCTACCCAGATGTCAATGAAAATTTCCATCGAACTCTTGAAAGAACGTGATACTTTGGCTTCGACCGTAACCACACTTCCTAAAGGAATGGCTCTATTAAAAGCTACATGATTTACAGAGGCTGTAACCACAATTCTTCTCGAATGCCTGCGTGCTGCAATACTTGCTGCGCGATCCATGCGAGCGAGTAATTCGCCACCAAAAAGATTGTTCAACGGATTGGTCTCACTTGGTAAAACTAAATCAGTTAAAATAGTTAGGGATTCTGAAGGGTGTTTTGGTGTCATATTTTTTTGAATGTAAATAATATTGTGTGGTTTAGTTTAACCAATAAACGGCCATCACCGCTGGAATAAAATAGATGACAATGGTTCTAGCGCCATCATAATCCTTTGCTAAACGTTGCCCGAATAATAGCATAATCAATGTAATACAAGAAAAAACTGCTCCGTAGTAGCCAAAAAGTCTTCCGTTGTTTACTAACAATTCGATACAGCCGACGATGCATAATATTCCCGAAATCATTTCTAATACGAGTATATTCATTAAGGCTAATGGTACATGATTTTTTAATCGTGTATTAGCAAAGTGGCCTTTTAACCAATCTAAGTTGTCTTTCCAATAAAAGATTTTATCATAGCCTGACTGTAAAAACGAAATGGCTAAAAAAACCAAAATTAAAATGGAAGCAGCATTGTTCATATCTTTATTTTTTATGGATTAATCGCGTTAATTTTATAGATAAATCAGTTAATATAATTTTTGCATTTCCATTACGCTCAATATGATACATAGCATCTGAAAGCTCTTTAAAAATGTCTTGAATGTTGTTTCCGTTTACAAAAGGAGCAAAATTCTCTAGTTTAAATTTATCGACTTTTGGTTCAAAGTACACTAAGTTTTTAGCTTCGTAGTTGATTAGTAACGCTTGTCTAAACATTTCAATGCAAAACTCTAAAAACTTCTTTTGCGTTTCTCTACCCAATCCAGCAATTTTTTCACTCCACAAAATCAAGTCTTGTATCGCTGCAGCATTCCCTTTAGCTTTAAACGCGGCTCTCACCCAGGTTACAAACCATTGTTCAAATGGTTGATCGCCTGTATCGTCATGCAACAAGTGCAGAGCTACATTGTAATTTCCTTGTGCTTGGTGTGCAATTTTAGCAGCTTCTTTTGGATCTGCATTTTCTTTATTTACAAGTGCTTCTGCAATAATAGGTTCTGTTAACCCATTAAAATGTAAAATCTGGCAGCGCGACCGTATGGTTTGAATAATATCTTCTTCATTTTCAGATATCAATATAAAAATCGTTTTCTCAGGCGGTTCTTCTAATAGTTTTAAAAGCTTGTTTGATGCTGCAATATTCAATTTGTCTGCCATCCAAACGAGCATGAATTTGTATCCACCTTCATATGCTTTTAGTGAAAGCGATTTCAATATTTCCTGAGCATCATCAACTCTAATTTCACCTTGTTTATTTTGAACGCCTAAAATGGCGTACCAGTCAAACAAACCTCCGTAAGGATTCTTAGTAATAAATTGCCTCCAGTCAGTGATAAAATCAATACTTTTTGGGCTTCTTTTTACCGTATCAGTAGTTACGGTAGGATAAGCAAAATGTAAATCAGGATGTGATATTTTTTGGAATTTAATATTGCAAGATTCGTTAGCACCGTTATTCTCGCCGTTTTGATTGTTACATAAAATGTACTGCGCATAAGCAATCGCCATAGCTAGTGTCCCGCTTCCTTCTGGACCCACAAACAGTTGTGCATGCGGAATCCTACCAGAATCTGCACTTTTTGTCAGATGGTTTTTTATATGTTCTTGTCCTAAAATTTCAGAAAATTGCATGGAACAAAGATAGTAGAAAATGATTGCCACTAAAATTTTACTGAGGAAAGTTTGTATTAAGAAAAGTACTTGGAATTAGGGTTTAGATATAAGGAGCACTAAGTCTTAAATAAGGCAAATATTAAAATTGATACTATTTAATTTTTGCTAATGCTAACGTACATTTTATACTCCATTTATATTGGAAGTTCTAGATTACAAGGATCTAAATCAGATATAGAATACAGCGGTCTAGCGGTTAATCAACTGTTTTCTATTCGAATATAAAATGACTGAACACCTTACAAAGTGGATTTATACAAGCGCGTTGCGGTATTTATTTATGATGGGCCCACTTTTAATTCATTCTCAACGAGGGACTATTAAATTATAACGTTTTCGTAAATTAAAGCCGTTGTTTTTTGAATAATTCGAATTTATAACTACTCCAAAAGTTCTATATTTGTTGCTATTACAATAAAAACTATAAAACTATAATAAGATGAAAACGATAAACGATTTTAATTTTAAAGATAAAAAAGCAATCATTCGCGTTGATTTCAATGTGCCGTTAGATGAGAATTTTAAAGTGACAGATGCTACACGTATCGAAGCTGCAAAGCCTACTATTGATGCTATTTTAGCACAAGGAGGAAGCGTGATTTTAATGTCTCACTTAGGACGTCCAAAAGGTGTTGAAGAGAAATATTCATTGAAACATATTGTTGCTGAAGCTTCAAAAATTTTAGGAGTAGACGTGCAGTTTGTCGCTGAATCTACTGGTGATGTTGCTAAAAATGCTGCTGCTAATTTAAAAGCGGGTGGTGTTATTTTACTTGAAAATTTACGTTTTCATGCTGAGGAAGAAGCAGGAGATGTTGCTTTTGCAAAAGAATTAGCTTCACTAGGAGATATTTATGTGAATGATGCTTTTGGAACGGCTCACAGAGCACACGCTTCTACTACAATTATTGCGCAGTTTTTTCCAACAGAGAAATGTTTTGGAAAATTATTAGCTAAAGAAATCGAAAGCTTAAACAAAGTATTAAAAAATAGTGAGAAGCCAGTTACGGCAGTTCTAGGAGGTTCAAAAGTGTCTTCTAAAATTACTGTGATCGAAAACATTCTTGATAAAGTAGACCACATGATCATAGGTGGTGGTATGACTTTTACGTTTGTGAAAGCATTAGGAGGGAAAATTGGGGAATCTATTTGTGAAGATGACAAAATGGAATTAGCTCTTGAAATATTAAGATTAGCTAAAGAAAAAGGTGTTCAAATTCATATTCCTGTTGATGTTGTTGCTGCCGATGATTTCTCAAATACAGCTAATACTAAAATTGTTGATGTAAATGAAATTCCTGATGGATGGCAAGGTCTTGATGCAGGTCCAAAATCATTAGCCATTTTTGAAAAAGTGATCATGGAATCTAAAACAATCTTATGGAATGGACCTCTAGGTGTATTTGAAATGGAAAGTTTTGCTAAAGGAACAATTGCACTAGGAAACTTTATCGCAGCTGCTACAGAAAAAGGAGCATTTTCACTTGTAGGTGGAGGAGACTCTGTTGCTGCTGTGAAGCAATTTGGTTTAGAAGATAAAGTAAGTTATGTGTCTACTGGAGGTGGTGCTATGCTAGAAATGCTAGAAGGAAAAGTGCTTCCTGGAATTGCTGCAATTTTAGATTAAGTAGTTCATTAGTAACAGATATTTGAATATTTTTTTGATTTCAACAGTCGGTTTTTGTAAAAAAAATGGTATAATTGCCTATTATAAGCCTTCTGTTGAAATTAAAATTATATTTTTTTGAAAAATGCCAAGCTTGCCCTTTTGTTCTTTGTTTCTATGCCTTTATTTTCGCAACAACTCGATGTTGACACGGCAGTTACTACTCAAGAAACAACTATTTCCTATTTAGATTCTATTAAAAAAACCTTCGTAAAAGACAATATGGCGCGTTGCGTTGATAGTTTGTGGATGAAGGAATTAGCTAATTTAGATTTATTTAGCGAGGGAACCGCTGATATGGCTGATGTCGACCCAGACGAAGAAGTTGAATATGATTTATTACCTACGAGTTTGTTAAAAGAACGCTTGAAGGAAATGAATGCTAAATCTCCCTTTAATATAGAGTATAACCAAGCTCTAGAGAATGTGATCAAATCTTATTTAAAGTATCGCAAAGGCTCTTTTGGTAAAGTAATGGCCTTATCTCAATATTATTTTCCAATGTTTGAAGAGGCTTTCGCCAAAGAAAATGTTCCCCTAGAAATAAAATTTTTAGCTGTAGTGGAGTCTACTTTAAATCCAAAAGCAGTCTCTCGAATGGGTGCGACTGGATTGTGGCAATTCATGTATCAAACTGGGAAACAATATGATCTTAAAATAGATTCTTATGTTGATGAGCGTAGCGACCCCTTGAAAGCAACGGCTGCTGCTGCAAAATACATGTCTAATATGTACAGTATTTTTGGTGACTGGGAGTTAGTGTTGGCTTCCTATAATTCAGGTCCTGGAAACGTTTCAAAGGCGATTAGGAGATCAGGTGGTAGTCAGAATTATTGGAACATTCGAAAAAAATTACCTAAAGAAACCCAAAACTATGTGCCCGCTTTTTTAGCCACAATGTACTTATATGAATACCATAAAGAACACGGTATTGTTCCTGAACAAGCAGTAACACAACATTTTGCTACTGATACTATTATGGTAAAAAAGCAATTGTCTTTTAATCAAATATCTGAACTGCTAGATGTTCCGGTATCGCAATTGCAAACTTTAAATCCTTCCTATAAATTAGATGTGATTCCGCATTATAGCGATGAAGATCATTACTTGAGATTACCTACAAATAAGATTGCTGTTTTTGCTTCAAACGAAGATAAGATTTATGCTTACGCTGATTACCAAGAAAATGTAAACAAGCATCCTTTTACAAATTCGAGACTAGCAAGCACAACTAAAAATGAAAGTGCAACAACTACCGTTCTTAAAAAAAGAACGAGTTATTACAAGGTAAGACGTGGAGATAATTTAGGTAAAATTGCTAATAAATATAGAGTAAGTGTCAAACAACTTAAAAGTTGGAATCGTTTAAGAAGCAATGTTATCGCTTATGGAAAAAGACTTAAAATTGTTCAAACCACCCGTGTTGCTGTCGCTAGAAAACCAACTGTAAAACCAGCGGCTGCAATCGTTAAAGAAGAAGAATCGATTGCAACAACAACTAGTGAATCTAATTTTTATGTTGTTAAAAAGGGAGAAAATATTAATACCATTGCTGCAAAGTACAAAGTGACTGTAGCTGATATTCAAAAGTGGAACGGCATCAGTTCTCCGATAGTTAAAGTAGGGGAGACGATCCAAGTTAGGGATAAGGCTAGCAACGGTAAAAATGACTTTATAAAGGTTGCTGAGGTAGTTGCCATAAAATATACTGTTCAAAAAGGGGATGTGCTTGATGCTATTTCTAAAAAATTTGGAACTCCGGTTGCCGATTTAAAAAAATGGAATAATTTAAGTAACAATACAATTACAGCGGGAAGTCGAATAATTGTTGCAAAAAACCAGCCAACGATTAATACAGATAATGCAGCTGTGTCTACGTTTACTAAGGAAAATAGCAAAAAAGAATACAATTATTATGTGAAGCAAGGAGACTCCCTATATAGCATAGCCAAAAAATATCCAGGTGTTTCTATAGCCGACTTGAAAAAGTGGAACGATATTCGCGGTGAAGCTATTAAGCCCGGAATGAAATTAAAAATCAATGGTTAATAACAATCATTGCTGTTACGGGTTTTTGTTATAAGGTAGCACATCATGTATAAAAACGTATTTCTAGTTCTTTTATCGAGTCTCTTTCTTTTTTCTTGTCAAAAGGAGGAAAGCGCTGTACTTGAAAATACTTCTAGTACCCTCAATACGGTGTCTGTGATTATAGATGACCAAATGTGGAATGGAGAAATAGGGGATAGCGTGCGTAATAAATTTGCGTCTCCAGTGATTGGTCTTCCTCAAGAAGAACCGTTATTCACAATCAATCAATACCCTGTAAAATTGATGGAAGGCTTCATGACAGACAGCCGCAACATCATTTTAATCAAAAAAGCCGATAAAAATCATTTTCAAATTAAGAAAGATATTTTTGCAAAGCCTCAAAATGTATTTTGTATTTCGGGGAAGAGCACTAAGGATATCCTAGATCTAATTCAAGGCAAGTCACCAGAGATAATCCAAATTATTAAGGCTGCAGAAATTAAAGAGAGCCAGACTTTAAATAGTCCGTCTTTAATAGATACTAAGAAGTTAAAAGACCGATTCCAGATCGATATAAAAGTTCCTTCAACCTACAGCTACGTGCTACAGGATGCTAATTTTATCTGGCTTAAAAAAGAGATTGTTAGCGGTAATACGAGCTTACTCATTTACCAAGTTCCATTAAAATCAATAGCTCAAAGTGACAACCTTGTTGCTAATATTATTAAAAAGCGAGATTCTATTGGTAAGTTGTACATTCATGGTAAAGAGGAGCATACTGAAATGATTACGGAAGAAGCCTATGCCCCTTACTTTTTTAAAGTGAATATTGATGGTAAAGTGGCCTACGAAATGAAAGGAACTTGGGTCTTAAAAAATGATTTTATGTCAGGACCTTTTATAAACTACACAATCATTGATAAAGAGAATGATAGAGCCTTAATTCTTGAGGGATTTTGTTACTCTCCATCAAAAGAAAAGAGGGATTTAATGCATGAGCTAGAAGCAATCATAAAATCGGTTACTATTCTTAAAAGATAATTGCTAAATTTGGCGCTATTAGCATCAATTTTAAACTTCCCTACATTATGTCATTACAATGGACAATAAAGCCTTTTGAAGCGCTCTCAGTAAACGAATTATACGATTTGCTACAATTGCGTAGTAAAATTTTTGTAGTAGAGCAAAACTGTGTTTATCTAGACATTGATGGTAAGGATAAAATCGCATTGCATCTATTTGCATCGTTCGAAGGGAAGATAGTGGCTCATGCACGATTATTCAAACCCGGCATTAGCTTTGATAATGCCTCCATAGGTAGAGTAGTTGTAGATGCTGATTATCGCGATAGAAAATGGGGTAACGACTTAATGCGTGAAGCCATTGCTGCTATCTCAAACCAATTTAATGAGACAAAAATCACCATTGGTGCGCAACTATATCTTAAAAAATTCTACGAAAGTCATGGTTTTGTTCAGTTGAGCGAAATGTACTTAGAGGATGATATACCGCATATTGACATGGTACGCCAGTAATATCAAACCAAAATTTTAAGTATTATATTGATAGTGCATCTGATAAAAAAACAGCAACTGAATATCTCAGTTGCTGTTTTTTTATAATTTAATAATCTTTCTATAGCCTTCTTGATCATTTAAAATCGAAACTCCCTTCTTGATCACTGCGTTGTTTTGAATAGCATATTGATAATATCCTTCTTGATACTGGTACCTTTTTATAAGTTCAGTTACTAGTAGGTTTTTGATTTGTTGCTGGTTCTTATCTAGTAATTCTTGTTGGCTTTTTTGAACAGCCGCTAGTAACTGATTGTATTCTGCTTGTATGGCAACATCGATTTTTTCATCTTTGGCTATAGCCAATGTGTTTTTTAAAGCAGCTGTAGTTTCAGTACCAAAGGCGTATTTATCAGACTTTAAAAACTGTTTGAAATCTTGATAATCAGCATCGCTTATTACTGGAATTGCCGTACCTAGATTTGGATTTTTATAATAACATTTTGTAACATAATTAAAGATGGCGTCGTTTTTTAATAGTTGTGCTGTGGCAACGTTTTCTTCCGCTTCCGCTAAAACTACGTCGGGTAAAATTCCGCCTCCATCATATACAAGACGTCCTTTGCGCGTTTTAAACGCATTGTAATTTTTCTCCTCAGTTCTTATGGCTACACCATTTTTATCTTTGTGTGCATAGTCTAATGCTTGAATGCATCTTCCAGAAGGCGTATAATATTTAGATACGGTCACTTTTAATTGGGTGTCGTACGTTAAAGGCAGCTGTTTTTGTACTAATCCTTTTCCATAACTTCGACTACCAATGACTACAGCACGATCTAAATCTTGTAAAGCACCCGAAACAATTTCAGATGCAGAGGCGCTTCGACCGTTTACAATAATTACTAGCGGTATTTGAGTGTCTACGGCTTCATTTGTGGTCTTGTAAGTACTATTGTGTTTCTCAATTTTAGACTTGGTAGTAACGATGATTTCGCCCTTAGGGACAAAAAGGTTGCATATATCGATAGCCTCATTTAAAAGGCCTCCTGGATTTGAACGCAAGTCTAAGACAATTTGTGTAGCACCTTGTTTCTTGAGATTTTCTAAAGCACTTTTAGTTTCTTGAGCTGCTTTTTGACTAAAATGTTCAATAACAATATAGCCTGTTTTACTATCAATCATGCTGTAAAAAGGAACCGACTTTATGACTACTTCGTCTAGAATAAGTTCTGAATTGATCATTTTTCCTTGACGCTCAAATTGAATTGGAATCTTCGTATTCTTAGATCCTTTTAATAATTCAGATGAATCTCCTTTTAAAGCTGCTAGTGAGATACCAGAAATAGAAATGATTTTATCCCCAGGTTTTATCCCTGCTTTATCTGCCGGAAAATCTTTGTAGACTTCCCTAACAATTAGTAAATTATCTTCTTGGGTAATCAAAGCCCCTATTCCAGTGTACTCTCCGGTATTGTTGATTTTGAATTTAAGAACATCCTGCTCATTGAAATATACGGTATATGGGTCAAGGGAGCTTAACATGCTCTTAATTGCTTTCTCCATCAAATCACCAGGATTGATTTCGTCAACATAATTCGTGTTCAGCTCCTTAAATAATGTGGTGAAGATTTCGATTTGTTTCGCAACTTCAAAAAAATCATTTTTAAAACTAACGCCCACATATAAAAATGCCGAAGCAAGTACAGGGACAACATATTTTTTTTTAAAATAAGAATGCATGGATTATAATTTTTTTGACTTGATTTTTTTTCGAATAAAATAAAGGACTACCGCTAGAATTATGATAAATGGCCATAGAGATAATAACCAGATAAAGAAACCAGAAAATGAATTAAATCCAGAACTTAATGCGGTCATTATTTGTGAACCATAGGATACGGTTGCGCCATCTTCAAGAGGTTCATTTTTATAAAAACGTATGATAACGGTGCTATTTGTAACCTGATTTTGTAAATAATTAAGTTCGCCTTGTTTGGCTTCGATCTCTTCTCTAATGGCAGAAAGCTGTTTCTCAATTTCGAGCATTTCTGTTACTTTGGTTGCTTTTTTTAACAATTCGAGGTACCTGTTTTCAAGCGTTTTCTTAGCTTTTAAACGGGCATCTATATCAATAAACTGCGCAGTAACATCTTCTGCAGTTACCTCTTTCATTTCGAAAAAAGCCACACCCTTAGAAATGCTTGTTATAAAAATATCAAAGTTAGAGCTAGGAATGCGTATAACAAGATGGCGATAACTAGTTCCATATTCTTTGCCTTGAGAATCTTGTTGTATCGTGCCACCGTTTATAGTAGTACTCTTTACGATTTGATTGTAAGTAGTGTTGAGGTCTGTAGTCTCAAAACGGAGCTTTCCGTCTTTAATTATTTTAGGAGTCGTAATTGTGGTTACTTCTTGTGCGCTTGCCACTACTGGTTTTACAAACTTTACTTGATCTACCTTTTGAGGTAAAGCAATTGCTGAAACTTCAGAATTAAGTACCGCATCAGATTTATTACAGCTAGAAAGGCTGATTAATAGTGTAAAAAGTAGTGTCGCTAACCTCATAGAGAATGGATTGGTAAGCTAAAGTACAAAAAAACAATTCGCTAGACCTCTTTTTTTACTTGTGCTAGAAATTTTTCAAACAACTGAATCGTTTTAGTATTGATTTCCTCATAGGTAAGTCTGTCCTTTGTTTGATAAAACAACATGAAAGCGTAAGGTTGCTCTAGGTTATCGTGAAGCAAATGTTTGTTTAAACGGTAGGTTTCACGAAGGATGCGCTTGAAACGGTTTCTATCGACTGCCTTTTTAAAATGTTTCTTAGATACTGAAACGCCCATTTTAATTTTTTGATCTTCAGCTAGTGCACCTGTGTAGTAAACTAATCGCAAAGGGTATTTTGAAACCGATTTACCTTCCGAAAAAAGTAAGCCAATCGTAATTTTACTTTTTAATTTTTCTTCTTTAGGATAGCTATAATTCATTTTAATGGTAAAAGGGCAATTATTTTATAGCTGCAAAGGTACAATTAAACGGTAAACCCTATTATTGTTTGGGAATTAAATAGCACTAAAAAAAATATTTATTACTTTTACCGTTAATTTTTTAAGCATGGAAAAACTGGTTTCGTACCCTATATCTGTAATCTACTATCTTTTATTCGGACTCACTTTACTTATATTTCATCCCATTCAATGGGTGTGTTTTAATGTGTTTGGGTATCAGGCTCACAAGAAGAGTGTTGATTATTTGAATTTGTTTTTAGTAGGGTGTACTAATTTTGTTGGAACTACTTATAAATTTAAAGGAGTTAAAGGCATTCCTACAAATGTTCCCTTGATATTTGTATGCAATCATCAAAGTATGTATGATATTATTGCTATGATTTGGTTTTTGCGTCGCTTTCATGTAAAATTTGTAAGTAAGAAAGAATTAGGATCTGGAATACCAAGTGTGTCTTATAATTTAACGCACGGAGGATCTGTATTAATTGATCGAAAGGAGCCTAAACAAGCGATACCAGCCATTAAAGGCTTGTCAGAGTATATTCAAAAGTACAATCGTTCAGCAGTAATTTTCCCAGAAGGAACGCGTAGTAAAACGGGACATCCTAAGCCATTTGCACAAAGTGGTTTAAAAATATTATGCAAGTATGCTCCTGATGCTTATGTGATTCCGGTGAGTATAAACAATTCTTGGAAAATGGTTAAATTTGGTTTTTTTCCCGTTGGTTTAGGAAATCGTCTTACCTTTGCAATACATGAGCCTTTAAAGGTTAGTGATTATAGCTTTGAAGAGATAAGTGAAAAGGCAGAAAGTGCTGTAGTAAAAGGAATAAAAATTTAAAACACATATAAAATGTCTATAAAAAATATTCGATTAGAAGTAATGCAGTTTTTGGAGAAAAACGTAGACAGCTTTGTAGATCAATACTTAATACCTGTTGAAAAAATCTGGCAACCTTCAGATTATTTACCTAATTCAGAGGGAGATAATTTCTTTGAAGAGGTTAAAGAATTACGCGAAATTGCAAAAGATTTACCATACGATTTTTGGGTAACTCTAGTAGGTGATACAATCACTGAAGAAGCTTTACCTACATACGAATCTTGGCTGATGGATGTAGAGGGTATCGATAACGTAGAAAGAAATGGCTGGTCTAAATGGATTAGACAATGGACTGGAGAAGAAAATCGTCACGGTGATATGCTTAACAAGTACTTGTATTTATCTGGTCGTGTAAACATGCGCGAAATCGAAATGACAACGCAGCATTTAATTAATGACGGTTTTGACATTGGTACGGGTACAGATCCTTATAAAAACTTTGTTTATACTAGTTTTCAAGAGTTAGCCACTTATGTTTCTCATAATAGAGTAGCACAAATGGCTAAAAAATATGGAGACAACAAGCTGTCAAAAATGTGCAAGATGATTGCAGGTGATGAAATGCGTCACCACCATGCATACAGTGAATTTGTAACCAGAATTTTTGAAGTAGATCCTAGCGAAATGATGCTTGCTTTTCAATATATGATGAAGCAAAAAATCGTTATGCCTGCCCATTTCTTGAGAGAATCAGGTCAAAAAATAAGTACAGCCTTTGAACAATTTTCAGACTCTGCACAGCGTATCGGTGTGTATACAGCACATGACTATGTTGAGATTATGCAAAAGCTTGTTGACAAATGGGAAATTGATAAAATGAGTGGATTGACTGATGAAGCTGAAAAAGCACGTGATTATCTAATGAAATTGCCTGCTAGAATGGCTAGAATTTCTGATAGAATCGTAGTTCCTCAAGAGTCACATATTTTTAAATGGGTAGAGCCTGCAAAAATATAATTTATAATTTTCGAAATTTTCGAAAACAAAAATAACTGAAATAAAATGTTGATTTTTAAGGTGTAAAACTTTTTAAATCAGCATTTTTTTTAACTCAATAAGCCAATGGAAAATAGCGATATCATTAGTAAAACAATTGCATTTGTTAAGGATAAATTAGATGGTGCAGAAGGGGGACATGACTGGTTCCATATTGAAAGAGTATATAAAAATAGTTTGCTGATAGCTCAAAATGAAGTTTGTGACCTAATTGTAGTGAAGCTAGGGGCCTTATTGCATGACATTGCCGATAGTAAATTTCATGCTGGTGATGAAACCGTAGGACCGGCTGTAGCGAGAGCATTTTTAAAACAAGAAGAAGTTAGTGAGGAAACGGTTAATCACGTGATCAAAATCATTGAAAATATCTCTTTTAAAGGAGGTAAAGTACAACAAGAATTTAAGTCTATTGAATTAGATATAGTTCAAGATGCGGATCGTTTAGACGCTATAGGTGCTATAGGAATAGCTAGAGCATTTAATTATGGTGGCTTTAAAAATAGAGGACTGCATGATCCTAATTTGGCACCCAACTTAAATATGACTAAGGAAGAGTATAAAAATAGCACAGCGCCTACTTTAAATCATTTTTATGAGAAGCTGTTATTGCTTAAAGACAAAATGAATACAGCCTCAGGAAAAGAAATTGCTACCGAAAGACATCGTTACATGGAAAGTTTTCTAGCGCAATTCTATGCCGAATGGGATGGAGAGAAATAAACATAACAACGGAAGAGCCTGACAACGAATTGTTAGCAGGCTTTTTTACTATTATCAGTACTTCAAGTTGACAGCATTTTTCACAATTTATTATTTTTTAGTAATTTTATAACGTAGTTTTATTTACGACTTCTAAACCAAATTACTTATTTTTGCAGCATTAATGAGGAACACGCTTAGACATATTATCCCTTTTTGTATGATACTGCTTTACAGTTGTGGTCATGTGTATGCTAAAACTTTTGTTGCAGCCATTAAGCCTGCCGTGTCTCCAAATGTAGAAATGCTAGTATCTAGTAATAATTTATCGCTTAGCCTTCATTTAATAGCTAGCAATTCAGTAGTGGTTAACACTAAGAAAAAAGCGGTTATTGTTGATAATGAAGAAGAAAATTATGAACATAATACACAAAAGAAAGCTGTAGATAAAGTAAGTTGTTTTGTTTCTTTCTTGAAACATACTAATACTGATCTTAGCAGCAATACTTTTAAAGAAACGTTATCTCCTAGTAACGATTTCTCACCATTATCACTGTACAGCACTCCCTTGTACGTATTGTTTGAGGTTTACCGTATCTGATTTTTACTTTTCTTAGCACAAACTAGTGCTATATTAATTCTATTTTTTTGTCAATAATTATTGGCATTAAAGTATGTTTTGACACGCAGTTTAAATACTATACTTCGCGTCAATTTTCAGAACACCTTATCGTAACAATTTAAAAAATATCATGAAAAGAACTGTAATTTTCATTGGTCTTATGGCCGCGCTATGCACAATTGGCTGTAAATCTCACAAAGAAGAAAAAAAGGAAGAACGCACATTTGAAGCAACTCAACCTGTGGTTATGGACACCACAATAACTAAAGAATATGTTTGCCAAATCCATTCAATTCGTCACATCGAATTGAGAGCTATGGAAAAAGGATACCTTAAATCAATTAGTATTGATGAAGGACAAAATGTACACAAAGGACAAACCATGTTTGCCATAATGCCAAACATTTATCAAGCCGAATTGCAACGTGCTAAAGCGGAAGGAAATGCTGCTGAAATAGAGTACAAAAACACTAAACTTTTATTGGATGGTAAAGTGGTATCTCCAAATGAGTTAGCGCTTTCTAAAGCTAAATTTGACAAAGCCAATGCTGAGATTAATTTGGCTGCTACGCATCTTGGTTTCACTACAATCAAAGCACCATTTAATGGCGTAATAGATCACTTTCATGTAAGAGAAGGAAGTATGCTTGATGAAGGGGAGCTCTTAACAACACTTTCTGACAACAGTAAAATGTGGGTTTACTTTAACGTTCCTGAAGCAGAGTACTTGAATTTTATCATGAGCGCTGATAAAGATAAAAAGCAAAAGGTAAATTTATTAATGGCAAATAATCAACAATTTAATTTGCCTGGAATTGTAGAAACAATCGAAGGAGAATTTAATAATGAAACAGGAAATATTGCCTTTAGAGCCGCATTTGATAATCCAAAAGGTATTTTAAGACACGGAGAAACAGGCACAATCTTAATGCCCATGCCTCTCAAAAACGCAATGCTTATTCCGCAAAAAACAACTTTTGAGGTCCTGAGTAAAAAATATGTTTTTGTAATCGATAAAGATAGTAAGATCGAACAACGAGAAATAGAAGTAGGTCAGGCTTTAGAAAACTTATTTGTGGTAAACAAAGGATTAAAAGTAGGAGACAAAATTCTATTAGATGGATTGCGCTTGGTGAAAGACAAGGAAAAAATTAAATACAATCTTGAAAACCCTCAAAAAGTATTGACTAGTCTAGATGTTTACGCTGAGTAAGAATCCTAAAAAATAATAAAATGTTTAAAAAATTCATAGAAAGACCGGTACTAGCGATCGTTATTTCGGTCATTATAGTATTTACGGGATTGCTGGCCATTAAACAACTGCCTATATCGCAGTTTCCGCAAATAGCACCTACAACAGTAAATATATTTATAGCATATCCAGGCTCAAGTTCTGACGTATTGGTAAAGTCTACATTAATTCCGTTAGAGACTGCTATCAACGGTGTGCAAGGAATGCGTTACATCGCTTCAGATGCTACTAGTGCGGGAGAAGGGACTTTGCGTATTGTATTTGAACCTGGTACAGACCCTAATGATGCTGTAGTTAGAGTTAAGACAAGAGTCGATCAAGTAATGCCTTTACTGCCAGATTTAGTGCAACGTGAAGGTGTTGTAATTACACCCGTTCAACCAAGTATGTTGATGTACGTGAATTTGTACGGTAAGGATAAAGGAATGGATGAAAAGTTCCTTTACAATTATGCGTACACTAAGATGATTCCCGAAATTCAACGTGTAAAAGGTATTGCCAGTGCGCAAATTCTTGGGAGTCGTAAATATGCCATGCGTATTTGGTTAAAACCAGATAGAATGCGTGCGTATAAAATATCTGCTGAAGAAGTAATGGAGGCGATGCAAGAACAAAGTATACTTGCGAGACCGGGAAGAATAGGACAAAGTTCTGGGAAAAAATCACAAGCTTTAGAATATGTTTTAACTTATAGAGATAGGTACAGCGAACCAGAAGAATATAGAAATGTAATCATCAAATCCAATTCAGAAGGGGAGATGATTAAACTTGGTGACATCGCTGATGTGGAACTAGGTAGCGAATTTTATGATATCTACTCTAATCTTGACGGTAAACCGAGTGCTTCGATAGTTTTAAAACAAACCTTTGGAAGTAATGGTAGTGACGTAATTAAGGATGTAAAAGACAAATTAAACGAGTTAGAGAAAGGGCTTCCACCGGGCGTAGAGTATAAAATTAGTTATGATGTCTCTAATTTCTTGAATGCTTCTATCGATCAAGTAATAGATACATTACGAGATGCCTTTGTATTAGTAGCTATAGTTGTTTTCCTGTTTTTAGGAGATTGGCGCTCTACATTGATTCCTATTATTGCAGTTCCTGTTTCCTTGATTGGAGCATTTTTTATCATGCAAATGTTTGGGTTATCAATCAACTTAATTACACTGTTTGCATTAGTATTAGCCATTGGTATTGTTGTCGATAATGCCATTGTCGTCGTCGAGGCGGTCCATTTAAAAATGGAGGAAGATGAAAATATCACACCCTTCAAGGCTTCTCAAGAAGTATTAGGAGAAATAGGTGGTGCCATCATTGCAATTACAATGGTAATGGTTTCTGTTTTTATTCCAATTTCGTTTATGTCTGGTCCAGTAGGAGTCTTTTATAGACAGTTTTCGATCACAATGGCTGGTTCTATTGTAATTTCAGCGATTGTTGCTTTGACTCTTACTCCTGTACTTTGTGCAATGTTGTTGAAAAATCATCACGGTAATCCTAGAAAGAAAACACCTATTAACCGATTTATCGACTGGTTCAATGGTGGATTCGAAAAAATTACGGGACGTTACGTTAGTTTACTAAAGTACATTGTCAATAGAAGGGTCATCACATTTGGGATATTAATTGTGTTTTGTTTTGGAACATTTGTAACTAATAAAATATTGCCTGCAGGATTTATTCCTAGTGAAGATCAAGGAATGATTTATGCCATTATTCAAACGCCTCCTGGAGCAACGCTAGAGCGTACCAATGAAGTTGCTACACGATTGCAAGCTATTTGTGAAAAGATTGACGGTGTGGCTTCTGTTTCCTCTCTAGCGGGTTATGAGATCATGACTGAAGGACGTGGATCTAATGCGGGTACTTGTTTAATTAACTTAAAACCATGGGATGAAAGAAGTCATTCGGTTCATGAAATCATGGAAGAATTAGAAGAGAAAACAAAGAACTTGGGTGCCGTTGTTGAGTATTTTGAACCGCCTGCAGTTCCTGGTTTTGGATCATCTGGAGGGTTTTCTTTGCGTTTATTAGATAAAACTAACGGAACTGATTACCAAGAATTTCAAAGGGTAAATAATAACTTTTTAGCTGAGCTTGGTAAGAGAAAAGAATTGTCTGGAGTTTTTACTTTTTACTCTGCAAATTACCCACAATATAAATTAGATATCGATAACAAAGCAGCAATGCAAAAAGGAGTTTCTATTGGTAAAGCAATGGAAAATTTAAACATCTTGATTGGTAGTACCTACGAACAAGGATACATTAAATACGGACGTTTCTTTAAAGTGTATACACAAGCTGCTCCTGAGTATCGCAAGATCCCATCAGATTTAGAGCAATTGTATGTAAAAAACGAAGCCGGTGAAATGGTGCCCTATTCATCATTTATGAAGATGGAAAAAACGTTGGGACCTAACGAGATTACAAGATACAATTTGTACAATTCGGCTGCAATACGTGGATTACCCGCTAAAGGATTTACAAGTGCTGATGCTATCAACGCGATCAAAGAAGTTGCCTTAACTAAATTACCTAGAGGGTATGATATTGCCTGGGAAGGACTGTCTTATGATGAAGCCAATCGAGGTAATGATGCCCTGTACGTTTTTGGTATTGTTTTAATATTCGTGTACTTGGTACTAGCAGCTCAGTATGAAAGTTTCTTATTGCCATTTGCGGTATTGCTTTCATTGCCTGTAGGTGTCTTTGGTTCTTTTGCATTACTGCAATTAATGGGACTGTCTAATGATGTTTATGCACAAATTGGAGTTATTATGCTTGTGGGTCTGCTTGGTAAAAATGCCGTGTTGATTGTTGAGGTTGCTGTGCAAAAACGTAGGCAAGGAATGAGCATTCTAGATGCTGCTATTGAAGGAGCTAGATTGAGATTTAGACCTATTTTGATGACGTCTTTTGCCTTTATCGCAGGATTGATTCCGTTAGTAATGGCGTCTGGTGCAGGCGCAATTGGTAATAGAACTATTGGTGGTTCGGCTATGGGTGGTATGTTTATGGGAACGCTCTTTGGTGTGATTATTATTCCAGGATTATACTATGTGTTTGCTAAAATGGCCGATGGTCGTGGATTAATTAAAAACGAAAATTTTGAGCCTGCTTCAGAGGAATTTATGCATACAAGTGAAAACGAAAGCAAAATGAGCCTTAAACTGAAAGCATTAAATAAACAAGTAAAGAAATTAATGAAAAGAGATGATAATGAGTAAGTTAATTTTTAAAAATGTAAAAATGAGGTCGGCTTTGCTGCTGACCTTATCTTTAGCGATGTTACAAAGTTGTGTGCCTAAGAGGGATATTCGAACAGAAAAAACCGCCTTACCAGAGCGTTTTGACTCGATTAGCGGTCGCGATACTATTAATTCTGCTACGATTAAGTGGAAGCAATTTTTTAATGACACTAATTTGAATGCCTTGATAGATACTGCCTTAGTCAACAATCAAGAGCTAAATATTATGTTGCAGCAGGTGGATATGGCAAAGAACGAGATTCAATCTAGAAAAGGAGAATATTTACCATCTGTAGGGATTGCTGCTGCTGCTGAGGTTGAGAAAGTAGGGAGGTACACTAGTCAAGGCGCTAGCGATGCAAATACTAATGTAAAAGGAGATCAGGAGTTTCCAGAAGCTTTACCTAATTACAGCATTGGCGCATTTGCTACTTGGGAAGTAGATGTTTGGAAAAAGTTACGCAATGCAAAGAAAGCAGCGGTTATGGAGTATTTATCTTCTATCGAAGGGAAAAACTTTATGGTGACGCATCTTATTGCTGAAATTGCCGATTCGTATTACGATATGCAAGCTTTAGACAACAAACTGATGATTATCAAGAAAAATCTTGAATTGCAAAATGATGGTTTGCGCACCGTGAGATTACAAAAGTTAGCTGCTAAAGCCACTGAATTAGGAGTGCAGCGTTTAGAGGCTGAGGTTTTCAAAAACACTAGTGAGTTGTATCGTGTTAAACAAGAACTCGTTGTGGTAGAAAATAAGTTGAACTTTTTAATAGGTAGGTCGCCACAGCATATTACACGTGCCTCTGAGGATTTTATCGAAAAGCCAATAGACACAATGTATGTAGGTGTGCCATCACAATTGCTAGTCAACCGCCCCGATATTAGAAAAGCAGAATACGAGTTAAGTGCCGCTAAGCTAGATACAAAAGTAGCTAAGGCTAACTTTTATCCTTCATTAACATTGCGCGCTGGAGTAGGTGTAGCGTCATTTAAATTAAAATACATTACTACCACTCCAGAGTCTGTTTTGTATCGTTTAGCTGGAGATGTGGTTGCGCCTATCATTAACCGAAATGCGATTAAAGCTGCTTATTACAATGCAAATGATCGCCAATTACAAGCCATTTTTGATTACGAAAAAACCGTTTTAAATGCACATGTTGAGGTACTCAATGGACTATCTAATATTGAGAATTTAAAGCAAATATATGGACAAAAAGAGAAGCAAGTGATTGCTTTGAATAATGCCATCAACATTACAAATACTTTATTTAAAGCAGCAAGAGCTGATTATATGGAGGTTTTGTTAACGCAAAGAGATGCTCTTGAAGCTAAGTTAGATTTGGTTTCTGCTAAGAAAGAACAATTAGCTGCGCGAGTTAGCATGTATAAATCTTTAGGGGGAGGTTGGAATTAGTAGTTGTCATATAAAGTTTAATAGTCTTTATAGATCCCCTTAGATCAACAAAGCCACTCGATTTGAGTGGCTTTGTTTTTTATATATTGTAGGTACAGAATTAAATTATTCCTTTTTCTTTCATTTCGATAATAACATCTGAGGCACTTTTAAAAGTAGGTGCCTGCTCGATTATAGACCCCACTCTTTTTTTATTTAACTTAAAAGTGATGTCATTTTCTGTAGTGAATAACAAGGCAGTCATAAAAGGATTGTTCATGTAGGGAAACAAAATTGCATACGCTTCATCAATAGTATGAAAACTTTCTATTTCCTCTGTCTTATAGCGTGCAATTACAGATAATGTATACCCTCCTTCGTCTAATAAAACAGGTCTTATGTACATGTTCTTTAGTTCGGTATCTCCTATGGTCTTCGCCAAAGTTAGTTTAGCGTAGGTTCCGTTTTGAATACTTTGTTTTACGCTTTCCCAGAATTGGGCAAATATAGGTTCGTATGACATGTCGTGATTTTAAAATTATAATACTCTAAATGAGTGATTGCAAAATTAGCTTTTGTAGCTGAAAAGCAAAATGCTTTGTGAGAAAATTTTCTTTAGGTAAATAAAAAACCGCAGATTTGAAGGCTATTTTTGCTCCAAATCTGCGGTTACTATTTTATACTGTCTTACTCCCCTACAAACACAGCTTTTCTTTTTTCAAGAAACGCAGTGGTTCCTTCCTTGAAATCTGCTGTTCCAAAGCATTTTCCGAAAGATTTTATTTCAGTGTCAAATCCATTTTCTCCTTCTGTAAAATTAGCATTTACGGCCTTAATTGCCATACCGATTGCCATAGGGGAGTTTTTCATCATTTTTTTTGCAATATCAGTGCAAAATTCAATTAAGTCTGCTTGAGCGACTACATGATTTACTAAACCTGTTCTGTGAGCTTCTTCAGCATTAATCATTCCTGCTGTCATAATCATTTCCATGGCGCGACCTTTACCTACAAGTTGTGGCAATCGTTGCGTACCTCCATATCCAGGAATCACTCCTAATGATACTTCTGGTAAGCCCATTCTAACATTATCTGAAGCTACTCTTATGTGGCAAGCCATTGCAAGTTCTAATCCGCCTCCTAGAGCAAAGCCGTTTACGGCAGCAATTACCGGAATTTTTGAATTTTCGATAAAATTGAATAACTTTTCTTGTCCGCTGGCAGCAAGTTGGACCCCTTCTTCTACAGAAAAGTTTGCAAATTCAGCAATATCTGCACCAGCAACAAATGCTTTTTCTCCACTACCAGTCAATAGAATTACCTTAGTTTGTTTGTCTTTGGCTACAGCCGAAAAAATATGGTGCAACTCATCAATTGTTTTCTTATTAAGTGCATTTAATTTAGTAGGTCTGTTAATTGTTATTGTAGTGATATTGTTATCTGTTGCGGTAAGAATGTTTTCGTAAATCATTATGATAGTTTATGAGTTTATAATAGGTAAAGAAACAGTAAACTTAGTTCCTGTTCCATATTCTGTTTCAAAAGTGATTGTTCCTTTATAGTTTTCTATGATGTTCTTGATAATCCCTAAACCAAGACCCATACCGCTATTTTTAGTAGTAAATTTAGGTTCAAAGATACGAATTATATCTTCGGGTTTAATACCAATTCCGTTATCCTCAACGGTGATAAGCACATTGTTATCGCGCTTTGTAACGGTAACGGCGACCCTTTTTTGACGGCCTTCAGGTATAGATTGTATGGCGTTTTTAACTAAGTTAGTTATGATTCTAATTAATTGGGTACGGTCTATTTTTGAAATAATTTCAGGCGATTCTTTTTCGAAAATAATATGTTCTTCATTAAAAATATCTAGTGTTAACTCGACAACTTCTACCACGTTTAAGGTTTCGTTTTGTTGTGCCGGCATAGAAGCGAAGTTAGAAAAAGCCGAAGCCACTGCATTCATTGTATCAATTTGCTGGATCAAGGTATCTGAGTAATCCTTCATTTTTTGAATGATATTAGGATCTTCGGGACTAAATCTTCTTTGAAAACTTTGAACGGTCAATCGCATTGGCGTCAACGGATTTTTAATTTCGTGTGCTACCTGCTTTGCCATTTCGCGCCAAGCTTCCTCACGTTCACTTTGAGCTAATTTTACAGCGCTTATTTCGAGTTCATCTACCATTCGATTATATGCAGCTATAAGTAAATTAATCTCTTTACTGCTGGCTTCAAGTACGATTTTCTTGTTTTTTTGGTTAAAGCTGGTTTCGTTTATTCTATCTGAAATGGTTTTTAAAGATTTTGTGATATAGGAAGATAAAAAGTAAGCGATTGCAAAGGCTACAATTAACATGAAAGAATATACTTGTCCTAATCTAATGAGAAAATTGTTCAGTTCTTTATCATAAAAACCATCGTCTTCTAAGTAAGGTAAATTAAGAACTCCTAAGGGCTTGAATTTATCGTCCTTAATTTGTGTGTACGAGGAACGGTTTTTAACGCCATTGATTGTTTTAATATCTACATAGCGCTTTTCAATTGAGGAGCGCACAAGTTTTAAAATATATTTAGGAATAGGTGGAGCAGCACGATCCACAGAGAACGTTTCCTTTGAGGATTTTAACAATTTTCCATCAAGACTATAAATGTTGATTTCGATATTGTGAATGTGTGCTAACTCGTGTATTTTATCTTTAAAAATAAGATCTAAATTATCTGTAGTTAGCGGGTAAGTGGTAGTAGAAAGCACATAATTGATATGTTCTTTTACGGCATTTTCTTTGCGTTCTAAGCGTTCTTGATGGTACTCTTTTGCTTCGGTTTTAAATTGTATGATCGAAATAGAAGCTAGTAAAACAGAGGCTAGTATTATTAATACAATCATCGAAAGAAAAATCCGAATTCGTAGTGATAGCATTGATAATTTAAAACCTTTTAGCATATTATTTTATTTGTTTTCTTTTGCTTGTTTTTCTTTTGACACGCGTTTTAACTGAAGAAAAGCTGTAAATATGAATTTTGATTTTTTTATATTATCAGTTTGATTCTTTAATGTGGTAATTTCTTTTCTTTCTCTTATTCTTTTGTAAAATTTAAAGCCCAACATAATTAATACCGAAAATAAAATGATGCCTATTACGCCATAAATCCAGTTGAATGCATTTTTTAATACTACTAAAAATACTACTGAAAATAAGATAATTGTTGCACCCTCATTCCACAATCGCATGTAGTTAGTGCTGTAATTTACCTGATCATTTTGTAGTTGTTTAAAGATGCTATGGCATTTTGCATGGTACAAGTATAGCACAAAAACAAAGCCAAGTTTTACATGCATCCACGGCATTTGTAACCAAGCGCTACCTGTCGTAGTAAAAAATAACATCCAAAAAGCAAAGATGCTTGCTAGAACTGCCGACGGCCAAGTAATGATATACCATAATCGATACGTCATTATTTTATATTGTTTTTGAAGTATCTCTTTTTCAGGTGAAGTTTTTGTTGATGCTTCTATTTGATATACAAAAAGCCTGACAATGTAAAATAATCCCGCAAACCACGTAATAACAAAGATTAAATGTAATGATTTAAGGTAGTTATAGTATTGATCCATTGGTTGTAGTTGTCAGTTTAGTATTCATTTCTTTTTTCAAAAAGTATCCTGTAATTAGTGTCGATAACACATCGGCAATAGGGAAGGAAATCCAAACGCCAAAAATACCGAAAAAATTGGGTAAAATTAGCACCAGCGGAATCAAGAAAAATCCTTGTTTACTTAAGGTTAAAAACAAGGCTTTTTTTGCCATTCCTGCTGCTTGAAAGTATGCAGCTCCTATTAATTGTATGGCTATAATGGGCGAGGCCGCAAATACCCATCGTAGGGCATTGGGTGTTTCGGCAATTACTTGCGGATCAGTAGTAAAAACGGCAACAATAGGTTTTGCAAAAAATAGTATAACAACAAATATTACCGCAGCTAATAGTGCCGCGTATTTAATCGAAATTTGGATAGACTCTTTAACTCTACTATAATTATTAGCTCCAAAATTATATCCGGCAATAGGAATAAATCCTTGTGTGATGCCCAGTACAGGAAACAAAGCAAACATTAGCATGCGACTGATAATACCATACACAGCAATCGAATGTTCTCCTCCATAATTGTACAAAGTATGGTTTAATATAATAGACAAGATACTAATTACTCCTTGTCTTGAAAATGTCACAAAGCTTAGCTCAGTGATTTCTTTTATAATGGGAAAGTTGAATTTAAAATGCTTGAGCTCTAATTTGAGTTCACTTTTATTAACAAAGAACCACAGCACAAATAGAAAGCACATTACATACGATATAGAAGTTGCTAATGCTGCTCCTAGCATTCCAAGGTTCATTAATTTTATAAAAACAATATCTAAAATAATGTTTACAAAAGCGGGAATAATCATGGCATACATGGCAAATTTTGCTTTTCCCTCGGCTCTAATGATGTTGTTTCCCATCATGCAAAGTGCTAAAAAGGGAACCGATAAAATAATGGGAAAGAAAAACTCTTTGGCCGGTTGTACAATAGCTCCTTTGGCACCAAATAACGTTAGCATTTCGTCGCTAAAAAACATTCCTAGTACTACAAACACAGAGGCAACTAAAAAAGTCATCATGATTTGGTTTGCAAATGTAAGCAGTGCTTTTTCTTTATTATTCCCGCCTAATGCTCGAGAGAGAACAGAACCACCACCCACACCAATTGCCATTCCTAGAGAGGAGATAAAAAAAGTAATAGGCAAGACCACGGTCACTGCAGCAATTGCAAGTGACCCGATCCATTGTCCCACAAAAATGGTGTCGATTAAAATATTAACCGACATAAATAGAATTCCCACCGAAGCTGGAATTGCTTGTTTCATTAAGAGTTTCTTAATGTCTTGTGTGCCTAACTCCTCTGTAGTTACTGCCATTTAGTATGCTAGCTTATCAGATATTGCCCAATTATTAATCCAGTTACTTACGGTACCACACCATTCATCACCATCGTTTAAACAAGGAATGGCTAAAAACTCTTCTCCACCGTGTGCTTTGAATTCATGGTTAGCTTCCATTGCAATCTCTTCCAGTGTTTCTAAACAGTCAGATACAAAGGCAGGAGTTACTACAGCTAATTTTTTAATTCCTTTTTCAGGCATTTTGTTTACTTCGACGTCAGTATAAGGTGTTAACCACTTGTCACCTGCTAAACGTGATTGAAATGTTTGGCTGTATTTCCCTTCTGGAATTCCTAATAATTTCACCACTTGCTTTGTTGTTTCATAACATTGATGACGGTAACAAAACTCATGTGCTGGTGATGGTGTATTGCAACAAGACCCATCGATTTTACAATGTGATTTAGTTACATCTGTCTTGCGAATGTGGCGCTCTGGAATACCGTGGTAAGAGAACAGTAAGTGATCATAATCGTAATTAGCCAAATGTCCTTTGATAGAATCGGCTAAGTTTTTAATATAACCAGGTTTGTTATAAAAAGCAGGTACAGAAGCAAATTTCATCTCTGGGAAATGTTTTTTACGCAGCTCTTCTGCTAGTACTAATATTGTTGTTGTTGATGCCATAGCATGCTGTGGGTACAACGGAAAAAGCAACACTTCAGTAACCCCTTTGTCCCTCAATTCTTGTAAACCTGCAAGTATAGAAGGATTTCCGTAACGCATTGCTAGCGCAACGGGTACTTCAACTTGTTGCTTTACTTTTTCATGCATTCTCTTTGAGATAACAACTAAAGGCGAACCTTCATCCCACCAAATTTTTGCGTAAGCGGCAGCCGATTTTTTAGGTCTTGTTTGTAATATAATTCCGCGAACAAGCAGTGCTCGTAATAAAAACGGAACGTCAATTACGTATTTATCCATTAAAAATTCGTCTAAATACGGTTTAACGTCTTTGGGTGTAGGACTTTCAGGAGATCCAAGGTTTACTAATAATACGCCTTTCATTGTGTGATTTTTTGTTTACAAAAGTACAGAAACATACTTTTTATAAATTGAGATTAACTATTATTTATTTATTGTTTAATATATAAAATCAATACTGTCTAAGTGACAGGATTTATAGACATTAAGTATTTTTTAGGTGTGGTTGCAAATTTCTTTTTAAAGGCAGCAATAAAATGACTTCCGGTGCTGTACCCAATTTTTAATCCTACCTCGTTTACATTATAAGAACCGCTGTCGAGTAGTTTTCGAGCAAAATCCATTTTATAGTCAAATAGAAACCCGTAGACGGTATCACCATATATTTGCTTGAAACCCATTTTAAGTTTCTTCAAAGTCAAACCTACTTGATCTGCTAATTCTTGCAATCCGGGTGGTTCAGCCATGTTAGCTAAAATGATTTCTTTGGCTTTTCTAATTTTTATTACATTGTCTTCATCTGTAAGAAACGGACATTGCTCTGCATTTGGATCTTCGGTGCGGTTAAAGTATAAACTTAATAACTCGTAGCCTTTCCCGCGATAGTAAAGGTTTTTTATCGAAGGATGTAAATTGTAATGAAACAACTGACTTAAAACAATTGCCATTGAAGGACTAATTTTCCCTTCATTATAGTATTTCTTGTCTTTATTCTCCCCACTTAAAAAAGTGATGTAATCAGCCTCAGAAGAAAATAAGGCATGAAATTTTTTAATCGAAATAATTACGGATATGACCCATGAGTTAGGAGCCAACTCTAAATTGAGGGGCAATTCTTTTTGTGGATTGTATAATAGTAGCGATTTTTCCTCTTGAAGTTCGAGAGCATAATTCCCTTGATTAAAGATAAATTTAGCACCTCCTTTTAATCCAAAATGAAACTGAATCAAGCCACTGCTTACTTCGCGTTGCGCTAGGAATGTCTCAGCGCTATCATTTTGAAACCTAATTAAGGTAAAATCATCTTCTATTTTAATTATTTCTTGAGAACCCATAGCGATATTTTTTAAAGAACAATCGAATAATTATCGTTTCGTTTAATTTAGAACAACTCTAAATAAGTGAAGCGATATAACTTGATTTCAGTACAAAAATAGGGTTTTTTAGTAATTTTCAGCTGTTTAGAAGTAAAAAAACATGTAGCGATATAAAAAGTACTTACAGCGTTACTTTTATAAATACTATAGTGATAATTTTGCTTCACTTTCTTGAAAAGTATTTATATGGAAAATAATAACCAATCAAAGCATCACTATTTCTATTCTGTTGGATTAAGCTATAAAAAAGCTGACGCCGAAATGAGAGGTAAATTCAGCTTAGATACTTTAGCAAAAACACGTTTACTAGAACAAGCAAAAACGGAAGGAATCGAGAGTTTAATCGTGACTTCAACCTGCAACAGAACTGAAATATACGGTTTTGCTGAGCATCCTTTTCAATTAATAAAATTGATTTGTGAGAACAGCAACGGTAGTGTAGAAGAGTTTCAAAAAGTAGGTTTTGTATATAAAAACCAAGAAGCGATCAATCATATTTTTAGAGTAGGAACAGGTTTAGATAGTCAGATTCTAGGGGATTTTGAAATTATATCTCAAATTCGTTCTAGTTTCACGCAGTCAAAAGCAATGGGATTAGCTAATAATTACATGGAGCGCTTAGTGAATGCCGTAATTCAGGCTAGTAAAAAAATCAAAAACGATACAGAAATTAGTTCAGGAGCGACTTCGGTTTCTTTTGCAGCGGTTCAATATATTATTAAGAACGTTGAAGATATTGGTAATAAGAACATCTTGTTATTTGGTACGGGTAAAATAGGTAGAAATACTTGTGAGAACTTGGTAAAACATACTAAGAATGAGCACATCACTCTTATTAATAGAACTAAAGACAAGGCTGAACGACTAGCTGGGAAATTAAATCTTATTGTAAAAGATTACTCAGAGTTACATTTAGAATTACAAAAAGCAGATGTTGTAGTTGTGGCTACTGGAGCTCAAAACCCTACGGTTGATAAGGCAATATTGAACCTTAAAAAACCGTTGTTAATTTTAGATTTATCAATTCCGAAAAATGTACATGCAGATGTTGAGGATTTAAAGGATGTGACTTTAATTCACATGGATTACCTCTCGCAATTAACGGACGAAACTTTAGAAAACAGAAAAAATCATATTCCTGCAGCGGAAGCTATCATCGAAGAAATCAAAGAAGAATTTAATGTATGGACAAAAGGACGCAAATTTGCTCCTACAATTCATGCCTTAAAAGAAAAATTGAATGCTATCAAAAAATCTGAGTTGAATTTCCAAAGTAAAAAAATAGCTGATTTTAACGAAGAACAAGCAGAAATTATTTCTGCACGAATTATTCAAAAAATCACCACACAGTTTGCTAATCATTTAAAAGATGATGATACAATGGTGGATGAAAGCATTGAATGGATCGAAAAAGTTTTTAAAATAGGATTAGCAGCGAAGTAAGGTTGACACAATCTTTATTTTGAAGTTATTTGAAGAGAGTACAACTTAATGAATCTTAATTTCTTAATGGTTTTAAATCAAAACTTATTTTGAGATCAAAAAATAAAAATGGCAGAAAAGACAATAAGAATAGGAACTCGCGATAGCGAACTCGCACTTTGGCAAGCACATATTGTAGAGAAAAAGTTAAATGATTTAGGTTATAAAACCGAAATTGTTGCTGTAAAATCAACTGGAGATGTCATTCTTGATAAGCCACTGTACGAATTAGGAATTACGGGTATATTTACTAAAACTTTAGATGTTGCCATGATTAATGGTGCGGTAGATATTGCAGTGCATTCTATGAAAGATGTTCCTACTGCTTTGCCACAAGGAATTGTGCAGGCAGCGGTTCTTGAAAGAGCCAATACCTTAGATATTTTAGTGCACAAAGGAAACCTTGATTTTCTTACTGCTTCTGGAACTATTGCCACTGGAAGTTTGCGTCGTCAAGCACAATGGTTAAACAAATATCCTAGCCACAATGTAGTTGACCTTCGCGGAAATGTAAATTTGCGCATGAAAAAGCTCAACGAAGGCGACTGGAGTGGCGCTGTATTTGCAGCAGCAGGATTAGAAAGAATCAATTTGAAACCAGAGAATTACATCAACTTAGATTGGATGATTCCTGCACCAGCACAAGGCGCTATGCTTGTGGTGGCGATGCAAAATGATGCCTTTACACTTGATGCTCTTTCGCATTTAAATGACATTGAAACAGAAATCGTAACCTATATAGAACGCCAATTCCTTAAAACTCTCGAAGGCGGTTGTACGGCGCCAATTGGTGCTTTGGCACGTTATAATGAAGAAGAAGATACCATCCATTTTCAAGGAGTATTGTTTTCGCTTGACGGAAAAGAAAAAATTGAAGTTGATAAAATTGTTCCTATCGAAGAATGGAAGAAACTAGGATTTTATTCGGCTCAAGAAGTGCTGAATAATGGAGGAATAAAACTGATGACGGAAATCAAAAATAATTTGAAGAAATAATGAGCCAAATAAGCATCTTATCCACTAAAACATTATCAGACGAACAGAGACAAGTATTTCTGGACGCAGATTTTGATCTATTAGAACAAGATTTTATCGAAATTAAAAATAACCTTTTTGATCTAGACAAAATCAATACCAATTTAATTTTTAGTAGTCAAAATGCTGTTATTAGTTTGATGGAGCAAAACGGCTGGGAAGCATTAAAAACCAAACCAGTTTTTTGTGTGGGTATCAAAACCAAAGAATTATTAGAAGCAAATGGGTTTACTGTAGACGTTTATCTTGATTATGCATCAGAATTAGCGGAGATTATTACCTTAATCTACAACCAAGAAAGCTATACTTTTTTTAGCGGAAACTTGCGTAAAGAGACGTTGCCACAAGCTTTGAAAGATGCCGGAATTACGTTTAACGAAATCGAAGTGTACCAAACTACATTAGCGCCGTTTAAAATTTCGGATCAAGAAAATTTTGACGGAATACTGTTCTTCAGTCCATCAGCTGTAGAAAGTTATTTATCGAATAATAAAATCAAAAAAGAATTTTGCTTTTGTATTGGTAGCACAACAGCTGCTGCCCTAGAAGAGAAAAAAATAAAAAATATCATAATTCCTGAAGTGCCTACTATTGAAGAAGTAATTCTCGAAGTAATTCAGCATTACACACCAATGCCTGAAGAAGGTAATTAAAAGAAACAAAACAAGATAAACCATCAGCTAAAAGCCAAAAGCGACTAGCCAATAGCAATAAAATGATAAAAAACGACTTATTTTTAAGAGCATTAAAAGGAGAAACAGTACAGCGTCCGCCAGTATGGATGATGCGTCAAGCGGGTAGGTATTTACCAGAATTTATCGCATTGCGTGATAAATATGATTTTTTCACCCGTTGTCAAACTCCAGAATTGGCTGCCGAAATTACGGTGCAACCTATTCGTAGAATCGCTCCAGATGCTGCGATTTTGTTCTCAGATATCTTGGTGATTCCACAAGCAATGGGGATTGATGTAGAGATGAAACCAAATTTTGGTCCGTATTTGCCACATCCAATTCGTACGATTCAAGATGTTGAGAACGTAATTGTTCCTGATGTTCATGAAACGTTAGGATATGTTTTTGATGCTATCAAATTGACTAAGGAAATGTTGAACGATGAGGTGCCATTAATTGGTTTCGCAGGTTCGCCTTGGACAATTATGTGCTACGCGGTAGAAGGACAAGGATCAAAAAGCTTTGATAAAGCTAAAGGATTTTGTTTTCAATACCCAGAAGCGGCACATGTTTTATTACAAAAAATCACAGATACCACTATTTTATACCTAAAAGAAAAAGTGAAAGCGGGAGTAAATGCCGTTCAAATTTTTGACTCGTGGGGCGGAATGTTGTCTCCAGTTGACTATCAAGAATTTTCATGGAAATACATCAACCAAATCGTTGAAGCACTTGCTGACGATGCTCCGGTTATTGTTTTCGGAAAAGGTTGTTGGTTTGCTCTTGGCGAAATGGGAAAAAGCCGTGCTTCTGCATTAGGAGTAGACTGGACTTGTTCGCCTAGAAACGCAAGATACCTTTCTGGTGGAAACATTACTTTGCAAGGAAATTTCGATCCATCAAGATTGTTATCGCCAATTCCGGTAATCAAGAAAATGGTTCACGAAATGATTGACGAATTCGGAAAAGATAAATACATCGTGAACTTAGGTCACGGTATTTTACCAAATATTCCAGTAGATCACGCTAAGGCGTTTATTGATGCTGTGAAGGAATACGGACAGTAGGTTTTTACAATTTACAGTCTCAGTCTCAGTCTCAGTCTCAGTTGACGGTGATTAGTTTTCAGTCTCAGTATTCAGTCTCAGTCTCAGTCTCAATTTGCGATTATTAGTACTCAGTTTCAGTTTACAGTCTCAGTATTCAACTTTGGCTGTTCAGTGAGTTGTAAGTAGCAATTACAAATCCACATGTATCTCCATACAGAAAATTAGTTACTGTTAACAGCAAACCGCGACTGCCAACTGAGACTGCTAATGAAAACCGCAAACCGCGACTGCCAACTGATCACTGAGACTGCTACTGAAAACTGACCACTGCGACTGCTCACTGCGACTGAAAACTGAAAACCGAAAACTCAAAATAATGCTAAACAAAGGAGTAAGAGACGAGAAAAAATTAAAGGCAGACAAGATGTTAAATACCTTGCTTGCCTATGTTTTTGCTCCGAAGATTTGGAATATGGAGGACACAAGTTTAATCGATAATCAATTGACAGATTTTGATTTAACAACTGTTATTCTGGATCAAATTGAAGAAAAAGATTTGATAAAAGTGTTAGATAAATACGAAATGGATTGGGAGCAAAAAGAAAAGTTTGCCGATTTTTTGATAACTTATTCTGTAGGTAACCAATTTGATTACAAAGCTAAAGCATTAGCTATTTATGAGCAGATTCAAGTAGATAGTAAGACCTTTTCTTTTGGGATTTCTGCCAAGATTGCTAACCTTAAAAAATTGATGTAGGGATAACTTAGAATTAATGATAGAATAACTTTTTATATTTTATAGGTTGTAATTTAGTTAAGTATAACTAATTGTAAACTATTTAATTAGATAAAATGAAAAAGATTCTAACACTTGCCTTTTTGAGTATCATTATAGGCTCTTGCAAAAAAGAAAATAATGCGGTTCAAAATAAGAATGTTTCTGAGGTAAAAGAAAACGCTGCGGATAGTAGTGAAGCTTCAAAGGAAACACTTTTTGTTGATTCATTCGATTGGTCAAAAATACAAGAATCAACAATCGACATAGGAGTTTTCCCTTATATAACAGCGCCAGAAGGTTTTATTATTAAAGAAGAGGGAAGCACTGAGGTTGCCAAAAACGGAATGACAAATTTTTTCGATTTCAATAAATTGTTTATCTATGACGGCAATTCTTTTATTAGAGCTGAAGGTAAAAAAGCTAGTTTGTATTTGATCATGAAAGATGATAATGCCGAATTTAATCAATTAAAATTTGATAAAAGCGTTGATAATTATCTAAAAAAAATTGGAGCAGTTTTATTATTTGGCGGTCAAATTCCTGTAGGTGAGTTAGATGCGCTACAGCAATCAGAAGAAAAAGCAGCATACAAATACATTCAAAGTGCCGGAAGTCCTTATGATAATTCAGTTCGGAATTATGCTTTGAATCATAAAAACGGAAAAATATTCATTCAGTTGGGTTCTAATTCTGCTCATTCTGAAATAGGAGTTATTGAATTAGAAGGTTTTAAGCAAACAATTAAAGCACCAACTGCTTCAGAGATGCAGAAAGAAATTGACTCGAAAGGAAAAGCAGTTTTGAATATTAATTTTGATATTGACAAAGCAACTTTGCAAGATGATGGACAAAAAGTAGTAGATGAAATTTTTGCTTTATTGTCTAAAAACAAAATATTAAAACTCTCCATTGAGGGACATACCGATAACAGTGGAAGTTTAGAACATAATAAAAAATTGTCTGCAGATAGAGCCAATACAGTTATGTATGCTCTTGCAGCCAAAGGAATCGATATAAAAAGGTTAAAAGCAAGTGGATTTGGTTCTGAAAAGCCAATCGAAACTAATAATTCAGAAGAAAACAAAGCTAAAAACCGTAGAGTCGAATTAGTGAAGTTTTAAAATAAAAATTATAATGAAAGAGCAGTTTTTCGCATACATACAAAACTTACAAGACCAAATTGTAGCAGGACTAGAAACTGTTGATGGTCAAGCCAAATTCAAAGAAGATCTTTGGGATCGCCCAGAAGGTGGAGGAGGTCGCACACGTGTAATCGAGAACGGAAAAGTTTTTGAAAAAGGGGGTGTCAATATCTCGGCTATTCACGGTAAATTGCCAGAGAGCATGCAAAAGCTATTTAATGTTGGCGAAGCAGATTTTTTTGCTTGCGGACTAAGCTTGGTTTTGCACCCAAGAAACCCCATGGTGCCTACGGTACACGCGAATTGGCGCTATTTTGAAATGTACGATACTTCGACAGAGCTCAGTACAGGTCCAAGAAAAGTGATTCAGCAGTGGTTTGGTGGTGGACAAGATTTAACGCCTTACTATTTATTCGAAGAAGATGCAAAACATTTTCATGAAACGTGTAAGACGGCTTGTGATAAACACAATCCAGATTTTTATCCAAAATATAAAAAACAGTGTGATGCCTATTTCTGGAATGCCCATCGTCATGAAGCGCGCGGAATTGGAGGATTGTTCTTTGATTATTGCAAAGCAACTGATGATATGAAGATGGAAGATTGGTTCAGCTTTGTGTCTGAAGTTGGGAATAGTTTCTTGCAAGCTTATGTTCCAATTGTAGAAAAAAGAAAAGATTTGGAGTATTCTCCAGCTCAAAAAACATGGCAAGAAATTCGTCGTGGTCGTTATGTGGAGTTCAATTTGGTTCACGATAAAGGAACATTATTTGGTTTGAGAACCAATGGAAGAATTGAATCAATTTTGATGAGTTTGCCACCGCATGTGCAATGGGTGTATGACCATCATCCAGAAGAAGGCAGTGAGGAAGAAAAATTAATACAAGTATTAGAGAATCCTAAGGATTGGCTGTAAAAGCTCCATGGGATCGACATATTTGTAGACAGTATTCAATGCGTTTTTTATTTAATCCCATAGAGATGACATATTTGTAGACGAAGAAAATCCTAAGGATTGGCTGTAAAAGCTCCATGGGAGCGACATATTTTTAGACAATATTCAATGCGTTTTTTATTGAATCCCATAGGGATGATATATTTATAGACAATATTCAATGCGGTTTTGTTGAATCCCATAGGGATGAAATATTTATAGACAATATTCAATCCGATTTTATTAAATCCCGTAGGGATGGCATATTTTAAATAATATCAATTTCAAATGGCAAATACCTATACGCAATTATATATTCAAATTGTCTTTGCCGTTAAAGGCAGGCAAAATCTAGTTTCCACAATTTGGAAGGATGAATTATATAAATACATCACGGGAATAGTTACTAACGAAGGTCAAAAATTAATCGCGATTAATGGAATGCCGGACCATATTCATATTTTGATTGGATTAAAACCTGACAAATCATTGTCTGATTTGGTTAGAGCAATGAAAGCTAATTCCTCTCGTTTTATAAATGAGAAAAGATGGATTAATGGTAAATTTGAATGGCAAACGGGATTTGGTGCTTTTTCGTATAGCCATTCTCAACTAACTAATGTTATAAATTACATCCAAAAACAAGAAGAGCATCATAAAAAGAAAACCTTCAAAGAAGAATATCTTGATTTTTTAAAAGCATTCAATATAGATTTTAAAAATGAATTTATCTTTGATGATGTTTAAAACAATATCCCACCCCTCTGGGGTTTGGTTTTTGTAAATTGATACACATTTCTATAATTATACCGCTCCCATGGAGCTAAACGCTAAAACATATGTTCCCATTACAAAGAGGTAGAAGATTAAGAACAAGTGAATCTATTCGTTCATTAGTTCGTGAGACGACATTAAGTCCGTCAGATTTTATGTTTCCCATGTTTATTGCAGAGGGAGAAAACGTACAAGTAGAAATTGCTTCTATGCCAGGAATCTTTCGTCGTTCGATAGATTTAACGGTAAAAGAGGTTATAGAATTATATGAATTGGGTATTCGCGCTGTAAATATTTATGTAAAGGTCAGCGAAGATTTAAAAGACAATACAGGAAAAGAAGCTTGGAATGAAAACGGATTGATGCAAGACGCCATTCGTGCTATTAAAACTGCTTGCCCAGAGATGGTCGTGATGCCCGATGTAGCATTAGACCCCTATTCTATTTACGGTCATGACGGAATCATTGCAAACGGTGATGTAGATAATGAATTGACAAACGAAGCCTTAGTGAAAATGGCAGTTTCACATGCACAAGCAGGAGCCGATTTTGTAGCACCAAGTGATATGATGGACGGACGCGTATTGCGTTTGCGCCAAGGTCTTGATGCTGCAGGTTTTCATAATGTGGGGATCATGAGCTATTCAGCGAAGTACGCTTCGGCATTTTACGGGCCTTTTCGCGATGCATTAGATAGTGCGCCAAGGGAAGCTGATGTCGAAGTGCCAAAAGACAAGAAAACGTATCAAATGGATTATGCTAACCGCATTGAAGCTATCAAAGAAGCACTTTGGGATGTGGAAGAAGGTGCCGATATGGTAATGGTAAAACCAGGAATTGCCTATTTAGACATCGTTCGCGAGGTTAAAAACGCAGTAAATGTTCCGGTAACGGTTTATCATGTTTCTGGTGAATATGCTATGATCAAAGCGGCAGCCGAAAGAGGCTGGCTGGATCACGATAAAATTATGATGGAGCAATTAATGTGCATCAAGAGAGCAGGAGCAAGTTTGATTTCGACTTATTTTGCAAAAGAGGCAGCTATACTTTTGAATAAATAAACCTGACATAGGTCATATCTAGAACTTTTTAAAAGTTTTATATTTGATAAACAAATATCTAAAATCATGAAAAAATTAATAATCTGCGGTTTTGTATTGTTGGCTTTTGCTTGTAAAAAGCAAGAGACAGAATCTTTTGGAGCTGCTGTAGACAATGAAATATCTGAGGGTATGCCAGCAAAGGACCAAACTCCTGTAGAACTTGGAAAACAAATTTTCAGCGGAAAAGGGAATTGCGTTGCTTGTCATCAGGTAGATCAAAAAGTGGTGGGACCAAGTATTCAAGAAATCGCTTCAATTTATAAAGCTAAGGGCGGTAATATTGTCGCTTTTTTAAAAGATGATGCTAAGCCTATTGTTGATCCAAGTCAGTATGAGGTAATGAAAACAAACTTCGGACTCACAAAAGCAATGAGCGATGAGGAGTTAAAAGGACTCGAAGCGTATATTTATAGTAATGCAAAGTAGTTGAAGGAGCTATTCTCGCTATTCGCTATATCTCTTGTGGTGAACACCACCACAAGAGGATGCCGCTACTATCAAGGCTAAAAAATAAGAACCATCTCGTTAGGGATGGTTTTTTTATGCTGCAATTTCGCTCTGTTATTAAAAAACAATATCTTTAAAAAATGGAATCTATTTATATTCAAACACCATTAGGTATCGCAAAAATAGAAGGAGACAAGCAAGGCATTGCTACATTATCTTTAGTGGAGGACGTTGCGCTATCTAACGAGATTCCAAGTTGTTTACAGGAAGCTGTCTCACAATTAAATGAGTATTTTTCAGGTGAGAGAAATGCGTTTGATTTACACTTGAATCCACAAGGGACTGATTTCCAAAAGAAAGTCTGGAAGTCACTTGAAGAAATCCCTTTTGGAAAAACCAGAACCTATCTAGAACAAGCAAAAATACTAGGTGATGTCAAGGCGATTCGTGCAGTGGCTGCTGCAAATGGCAAAAATCCTTTGTGGATTGTATTACCTTGCCACCGTGTTATTGGATCTGATGGTTCTCTTACAGGTTATGCTGGCGGGCTATGGCGTAAAAAATGGCTATTAGAACATGAAAACCCAATGCGACAGCAAAGCTTATTTTAAAATAAATGTCAAGTTATTATTTTACCAAAATTTTCAAACATGATAGAAAAAATAAATCTCAATAATATTCTTTTCCTTGATATAGAAACAGTTCCAGAAAATGAAGATTTCAACACGCTAGACACAGAGTTGCAAGAACTATGGGAACAGAAAACAAAGTACCAGCGTAAAGAAGAATATTCTGCAGAGGAATTTTATGATCGTGCAGGGATTTGGGCTGAGTTTGGTAAAATAGTCTGTATCTCTGTAGGTTATTTTGTGAACAAGCAGGATATACGTAATTTTAGAGTGACCTCTTTTTTTGGTGAGGAACCTGCAATTTTAAAAGACTTCAATAATTTACTTAACAATCATTTTAATCAAGCGCAACACCTACTTTGCGGACATAATATTAAAGAATTTGATATTCCGTTTTTGGCAAGACGCATGATCATCAATAACATCACTATTCCTAATAAGTTAAATTTATTTGGTAAGAAACCATGGGAAATTCCGCATTTAGATACGCTTGAACTATGGAAATTTGGTGATTATAAACACTATACTTCGCTTAAGTTAATGTGTAAAGTTCTTGGGATTCCTTCACCTAAAGGGGATATCGATGGTAGTCAAGTAGGGCAGGTCTATTACGTAGATAAAGATATCGATCGGATTATTACGTATTGTGAAAAAGATACGATTGCAGTTGCTCAAGTATTGCTGCGATTGCGTCAAGAGAGTCTATTAATCGAGGATGAAATAATTCATGTTTAATATACTATTCCTCATTTTAATTAGATCTTAAATAGTTACTTTTACTGCCATGACTGAGCCACTATTATCTGTACAAGAATTAGCAATTTCTTTTAAGAAAGAAGGAAGTTATACTGCCGTAATCCATGAGATTAATTACGATTTACACCAAAACGAAATTTTAGGTATCGTGGGAGAATCTGGATCAGGAAAATCTGTTTCTTCTCTCGCCATTATGGGATTGTTGCCTAAGGTTATTTCAAAAGTAACTCACGGTAAAATTATATTTGCCGGTAAATCAATCGAGGAACTCGCAGAGGGAGATTTACAAGCTTTACGAGGTAATGATATCGCTATGATATTTCAAGAACCTATGAGTTCGCTAAATCCTTCATTAAAATGTGGATTTCAAGTGCAAGAAATTTTACTGCAACACACTAGTTTGTCTAAGTCAGCGAGTAAAAACGAAACGCTATCTCTTTTTGAAAAAGTAAAACTGCCTAATCCAGAAGTAATTTTCGATAAATATCCGCATGAGATCTCTGGAGGTCAAAAGCAAAGGGTTATGATTGCGATGGCGATAGCATGTAAACCAAAATTACTTATTGCTGATGAGCCTACCACGGCCCTTGACGTTACAGTGCAAAAAGAAATTATACAATTGCTTAAAGATATCCAACAAGAAACAGGAATGAGCATTATTTTTATTTCTCATGATTTGTCTTTAGTTTCAGATATTGCACATCGTGTTTTAGTAATGTACAAAGGAGCAATTGTAGAGCAAGGAGCGGTGCAGCAGATCTTTAAAAACCCACAACACAATTATACAAAAGCATTAATAGCATCGAGGCCTTCTTTAGATGTTAGATTAAAAAGGTTGCCTACTATTCAAGATTTTTTAAGCAATACTATCAATACTGCAACTGTGAGTCCAGCAGATCGAGCTGCGTTCCACGATAAGTTGTATGCTCAAGCGCCTTTGCTAGAGGTTGTAAATGTTGATAAAGAGTATTTTTCTACAGCAGGATTTTTTGGAAAAAAAACGGGCTTCAAAGCGGTTAATAATGTCAGCTTTAAATTGTATGAGGGAGAAACTTTAGGATTAGTAGGGGAGAGTGGTTGTGGTAAGTCGACCTTAGGGAACGCAATATTGCAACTTGATAAAGCGACGGCTGGCCAAATTATATACAGAGGAGTTGATATCACTACGCTAGATAAAAAAGCGATTAAAAAACTAAGAAAAGAAATTCAAATTATTTTTCAAGATCCCTATTCTTCTTTAAATCCGCGTATTCCAGTAGGACCTGCTATAATGGAACCGATGAAGGTACATGGATTGCATAAAAATGATAAAGAAAGAAAAGCTAAAACAATCGAAATTCTTGAACGCGTAGGGTTGACTGCAGCTGTTTTTAATCGCTACCCACATGAATTTTCGGGAGGGCAGCGGCAGCGAATAGGGATTGCTAGAACGATTGCTTTACAACCTAAATTGATTGTTTGCGATGAGTCAGTTTCTGCTTTAGACATTTCTGTTCAAGCACAAGTGCTAAATTTGCTCAACGAACTCAAAGAGAATTTTGGGTTTACTTATGTGTTTATTTCACATGATTTGGCGGTTGTAAAATACATGAGTGATCAAGTACTAGTTATGAACAAGGGAGAAATTGAGGAAATTGCTGATGCCGATGTGTTGTACGCTAATCCACAGAGAGAATACACTAAGAAATTGATTAATGCGATTCCAAAAGGTGCTGATAATGAAGTGCCAGAGTAGCTTTTGCCTTAATTATTTAGATATCGAGACAATTTTGCATAACTTAGTGTCTTTGATAGGGCACTACTTTCAAAATGAGTTAGAGAATTCAAAGTAATCTTAGATTAATTTTAAATTTGATAAAATGATTGAAGCCGTTAAAACATATGCTATTTTAGTTATCGAGGATAACGAGGTAGACTATGGAAAAATTAGACAGTTGCTTAAAGAAGCAAATTTAGTGTCTGATGTTAGGCATGCAGCAAACTTTAGTGAGGCTGCGACCATTTTATCTAGCTCAGATAAATTTTTTGATGTTGTTTTATTAAGTCCTACATTACCTGATATCGCAATGGATCAGGTTGTCGCAGAGGTGGTAGAACTCGTTTATCTATGCCCTATTATAGCAGTTGTTCCTCACAAGCACATTGACTTTGCACTAGATTCTATTAAAAGCGGTATCTCTGATTATTTAGTCAAAGAAGAATTAGAGGTTTCTTGCCTACATAAAAGTATTATTTGCGCTATAGAGCGTAAAAAGATTTTTTTCTCTTACGAGTTAGCTAAGTCACGTTATAGTGACCTTTTTCACCTCAGTCCTTTGCCTATGTGGGTTTATGATCTGGGTACGTTTAGGTTTTTAGATGTGAACAAAGCGGCAATAGAGAAATATGGTTTCTCTAAAGAGGAGTTTTTAGAAATGACGACTAAAGAAATCCGACCCCCTGAGGACTATCATTTGTTTGATGATGAGGTCAATTCTTTTGATCAATATAAAGATAATTTAAAACAACGATATGTAAGACATCAATCTAAGGAAGGTGACATTATAGATGTTGAGATTCAAAGTAATTTGATATTTTTTGACAATCAACGGGCTAAGTTGGTTATGGCTAATGATATCACTAAGCACATACAGCATATTGCTACTATCGAAGCTCAAAATAAGAGCTTGAAAGACATAGCGTGGACCCATTCTCACGTTATTAGAGCACCGCTGGCTAAGATGATGTCCATAGTTGATTTTATGATAGAATCTAAAATGGTACCACTAGAATACGAACATTTGCTTAGTCATTTTTTCGAATCAGGGAAAGAGTTAGATACGATAATTAGGGCAGTTGTTAAAAAAACAGAAACCATCAATAAAATAAACTCAGATGAATTATAACGTAGTGGTTGTTGATGACGATGATATCATCTTATTTCTGCATCGAAAAATTTTGCAAAGTGTAGCCCTTAGCGAAGAGTCTAAATCGTTTAATTCTGCACAAAAATTTCTAGATTATATTGCGAGCATAAAGGGAGATACTAGGCCAGTCCTGTTGTTTCTTGATGTGAATATGCCTGTTATGGATGGCTGGGGATTGCTCGATGTGATACACGAGGAGGGTTTTTGTCATCCCATAGAAGTAATAATGGTGACATCATCTGTGGATCAAGAGGATAAAGACAAAGCAGCACAGTATGCTAAGATTGTAAATTTTGTAGAAAAGCCTTTTAGTAAAAGTATTTTGGCTAATCTTAATATTGATTTTGACTAAAAAAAAGGTTGCTTTTATTTAAAAAAGCAACCTGATATCTTCATGAATTATCACTAATTCAATAGGTGTTTTAATCGATAATCATCTCTGGAATTTCTCCTTCAATGATTAATGTAGCTTCAGTTGAAGCAATGATATGTTCTACAGAAACTCCTGGTGCGCGCTCTAATAATTTAAAACCCTTAGGAGTAACTTCGAGTACTGCAAGTTCTGTTACTACTTTTTTAACGCAACCAACACCAGTTAAGGGAAGCGTACATTTTTTAAGTATTTTTGATTCTCCTTTTTTATTGACATGCATCATAGCAACGATAATGTTGTCAGCAGAGGCTACTAAATCCATAGCACCACCCATACCTTTTACCATTTTTCCTGGTATTTTCCAGTTAGCAATGTCACCATTCTCCGCTACTTCCATAGCGCCTAGAATAGTTAAATCTACTTTTTGAGAGCGAATCATACCAAAGCTAAAAGCCGAATCAAAGAATGAAGCGCCCGCTAGGGTTGTTATTGTTTGTTTTCCGGCGTTAATAATATCTGCGTCTTCTTCTCCTTCAAAAGGAAACGGACCCATGCCTAAAACTCCATTCTCACTTTGAAATTCTACATTAATATCTTCTCTAACATAATTGGCTACCAATGTTGGAATGCCTATTCCTAAATTCACATAGAAACGGTCTTGTACCTCCTTGGCTATTCTTTTTGCTATTTCTTCTTTTCCTAACATAAACTTTTATTTAAACCGCTGTGGCATTAAAGATTATTACGTTTTTTTTATAAAAATAATCACTGTAAGTCAGTAAGCACTTGATGCTATTTTTGTCTTACAGTTCTTTGTTCGATTCTTTTTTCGAATTTCTCACCTTGAAAAATGCGTTGAACCATGATTCCTGGAATATGAATTTCGTTTGGATCTAGTGATCCGGCAGGTAATAATTCCTCTACTTCGGCAACTGTGATTATAGCACCACCTGCCATGCAAGCATTAAAATTACGAGCGGTTCCCTTGAAAATTAGGTTACCCGCTTCGTCGCCTTTCCAAGCCTTTACAATAGCAAAATCAGCAGTATAAGCTAGCTCCATGATGTGCATTTTACCATTGAATTCGCGTGTTTCTTTGCCTTCGGCTACTTCAGTACCGTAACCTGCTGGTGTAAAGAAAGCAGGAATACCAGCTTGAGCAGCACGGCATTTTTCAGCTAAAGTTCCCTGTGGAGTTAGCTCAACATCTAATTCGCCCGAAAGCATTTGACGTTCAAACTCTGCGTTTTCGCCCACGTAAGAAGAGATCATTTTTTTGATTTGGCGCTTTTGTAAAAGCAATCCTAATCCAAAATCATCTACTCCTGCATTGTTAGAAATACAGGTCAGTTCTTTAGTCTCTTTGATTACAAGTTCAGCAATGGCATTCTCAGGAATTCCGCATAGACCAAAACCACCTAACATAATAGTCATTCCGTCTTGTACTCCCTCTAGTGCTTCTTGTACACTGTTTACTTTTTTATTAATCATGTATTGCGGTTATAATAGTGTAATTAATAGTATTTTTTTTAGCCCAGATCAAAGCGGCATCCTTTGTGGCTGGGGTTCAGCCAGAAAGATATAGCGTAGAGCTGGATTAGCTTCTAATTATTTTAAAATTCGAATTCATCTGTATTTTGAACAGCTGTTGTGTCTACTATTTTTGGTGCGGCATAACAATCCACTTTTATAGAAAGATTTGCTGGACGCTCAAATTCTGATTTAGATACTTTTAAGTCTTTATCAGCGTAACACAATTTCATGAAATAAGCCCAAACTGGCAAAGCAGCTGTTGCTCCTTGACCGTAAGTGATGCTTTTAAAACGTGCCGAACGATCCTCGCAACCAACCCAAACACCGGTAACTAAGTTAGGAACCATACCCATAAACCAACCATCAGATTGATTTTGTGTGGTACCTGTTTTACCTGCGATAGGGTTTGTAAACATGTATGGATACCCTGTGATTCTATTGTAACCATTACCGCCACCTTGCGTTCTCAATCTATTTCCAGAACCACCCTCGGTAACGCCTTCAAGTAATTTTATAATGGCAAATGCGATATCTTTATTCAATACATCGTGTGACTCAGGGATGGGTTCGTAAATTATGACACCGCTCTTGTCTTCAATGCGAGATAAAAATTGTGGTTTATTGTATACTCCTTGATTGGCAAAGGTGCTGTAAGCTGCTACCATTTGCTCTACAGTGATGTCTACTGCACCAAGTGCGATAGAAGGTTGTAAAGGAATCTCTGACTTAATACCTAATTTGTGCGTTAATTTAACTACTGCTTCAGGACCAACTTTATCCATAAGCTTAGCAGAAACTGTGTTGATAGAGTTTGCTAATGCTTTTTTCAAAGTAATCATTCCTCTATATCTGTTGTCAGAGTTACGTGGTGTCCATGATGCAGTCACGTGATGGCGTCCTACAGGAATTGTAAAAGGCGCATCGATGATTGAATCGCAAGGAGACATATTTAATTGTTCGATTGCGGTGGCGTAAACAAACGGCTTGAAGGTAGACCCTACTTGTCTTGCTCCTTGACCTACGTGATCGTATTGAAAATATTTATAATTGATACCACCAACCCATGCTTTAATGCTTCCAGTTTGTGGCTCCATAGCCATTAAACCTGATTGTAAGAAGTGTTTGTAGTAACGAATGGAATCCATAGGAGTCATCGTAGTATCTTTTTCACCTTTCCAGGTAAAGACGGTCATTTTAGTTTTTACATTAAAGGATTGAATAATCTCCTCGTCTGTTTTTTCTAATGATTTTAAGACTGACCATCTATTTGATGATTTCATTGCTTGTGTTAGAATACGCTGTGTTTCTTTGTCGGAAATATTTACAAAAGGGGCGTTTTTATTTGTTTTTGCTTGAATAAAAAACTCTTCTTGTAAATTAGCTAGATGCGCTGATACAGCTGCTTCAGCATGTAATTGCATTCTAGAATCTATTGTAGTGTAGATTTTTAAACCATCTTTATAAATATCGTAATCAGAACCGTCTGCCTTTTTATTCTCTTCAGCCCATTTTTTCATATAATCGCGTAAGTATTCTCTAAAATACGTTGCGGTTCCTTCTCTATGACTTTCTAATTTAAATTTTAAAGTGATCGGTAACTCTTGGTATTTTTGCTTCTCAGCAGTAGTGATCATGTGGCTTTTTTCCATTTGAGCCAATACAACATTTCTTCTATTTTTTACTCCTTGTGGATTTCTTACAGGGTTGTATAAAGTAGAATTTTTAAACATCCCTACCAGTATAGCTGATTCGTCTACGGTAAGTTGCTTAGGTGTTTTTGAAAAGTAAGTTTGGGCTGCTGAACTAACACCCACAGAGAAATTACCAAAATCGTACACATTGCAATACATTGCAATGATTTCGTTTTTAGTGTATTGTCTTTCTAATCGAATAGCAATAATCCATTCTTTGATTTTTTGAGCAATTCTAAATGGTAAAAATTTTGATCCTTCGCGGTGAAACAATTGTTTTGCAAGTTGTTGCGTAAGCGTTGAAGCTCCACCGGCGCGTCCTAGACTTGAGATGGCTCTCAAAGTTCCGCGACCGTCGATTCCTGAGTGCTCATAAAAACGCTCGTCCTCAGTAGCTACAAGTGCATCTACAAAGTTTTTAGGTAAATCAGAATATCTTAATTGTGAACGGTTTTGTTGAAAGTATTTTCCAATCACAACACCATCAGCAGAGATGATCTCAGTGGCCAAATTAGAATCTGGATTTTCAAGATCCTCAAATGAAGGCATCGTTCCAAAAAGTCCCCACGAAGCAAGTAAGAAAAGTAAAATTATTCCACTGATTCCGTACGCAAAGAACTTCCAAAAATTCTTTGTATAGCGCTTGTAATCGTTAGACTTGTTCTTGCCTGGATTATTGTTTTTTTTAGTAGTCATATACTATTATTCTATTTTTTCAATTCTTAAACCTACTTCTGTTATTCCATCAAGCTCTTGAACTCCAGGTATTTTACCAGTCTCTCTAACCGCTTGTTTAATACTTACTTTGTATGGGCTTCTAAAGCGTACACCCTCTTTGTAGAACAATTTACTTTCTTTGATATCTGTAAATCCATTGCCTAGAAGCGTACCATCAGGTTCTGCCATTTGATATTCTAAAGTATCAATTTTTGTAAAACCATTAGGCAACTCTAAAGACACAATCAAAAATAAATTATTGAATTTATAATTGTCGTTATCTCGCACGTTTATAAACATGTTATAACGCTGTGTTGAGTCCAGTTGTGGCAAATCAAAACTTACAATGCTGTCTTTGTGCCAAGCACTTCCAACAGATTTATATTCATCAAAAACTCTAGTCTTGTCACAAGAACAAAATACTACAGCTATTAAAAGTACTAGAATGCTATTTTTTAGCTTCATTTTTTTTAATAATTATAGGTTTTCTCGGTGCGTTTGCTTGCGCTGTAGTAGCGGGAGCAGCAGCCGGTTTTTTCTCATTTTGATTGCTCGATTTTTTATGAGCAGGCTTTTTAGCGGTAGGAACAATTTTATTGTCAGCTGGTTTTTTATTGTTAGCGACAATTACATTTTCTCCTGCTTTTTTAGGCTTTTTATTAGTTCTCTTACTTTTCTTAGGTTGGTCAAAACGAGTTAAACTCTCTTGTCCCATCGCGTTATTAAAGTCTTTTTCAGTTTCCTGAATGATTTCAATAGCATAGTCTTCTAGTGCCGAAACCTTATTTTTCAATTTGTTCTCAGCCATGATCTCTCTTACCTTATCAATTTTAAGAACGTGCCAGTTTGAGAAATTGTTAGTATAAGCAAACCACATTAATCCTTTGAAAATATCTTGCTTTTGGCAAATAGCATCTCCTTTTTCGGTAACTAATTTAGTTTCAAAATCAGGAAAGCCTTTTAAAGCATCCATGTACGTATCTAGTTCATAGTTCAAGCAACATTTTAATTTACCACATTGTCCCGCTAACTTTTGAGGGTTTAAAGACAATTGCTGGTAACGTGCTGCCGATGTATTCACACTTCTAAAGTCGGTTAGCCATGTAGAACAACATAATTCGCGTCCACAAGATCCAATTCCTCCTAAACGAGCTGCTTCTTGACGGAAACCTACTTGTTTCATTTCGACTCTAGTACTGAATTCTTTAGCAAAATCCTTAATCAACATTCTAAAATCGACACGATCGTTTGCAGTGTAGTAAAATGTAGCTTTGGATGCATCCCCTTGAAATTCAATATCAGATATTTTCATTTCTAGTTTGTGCTGAATGGCTAATTCACGCGCTCTTACTTTCATAGGTTCTTCACGCTCGCGAGCTGCTGACCAAATGTCAATGTCTTTTTGAGATGCTTTTCTATATATTTTCGGAATCTCGTTACCATTGTAATTTGCTCCTTTTTTCTTCATTTGGATTTTAACTAACTCTCCAGTTAGTGTAACAATTCCAATATCGTGACCTGGGGAAGCAACTGTAGCAACAATGTCACCCATTGATAACGTTAGCTTCTCAGTATTGCGAAAAAACTCTTTTCTACCATTCTTAAAGCGAACTTCAACACAGTCAAATGGTGCTTCGCCGTTTGGTAAACTCATATTAGAAAGCCAATCAAATACTGTCAATTTATTGCAGCTATCGGTGCCGCAAGTCCCATTATTTTTACAACCCTTAGGTGAGCCACCATCAGAAGTTGAACAACTTGTACATGCCATAATTTTATATATAGTGTTGTGACGCGCACAACTTATGTTCTTAAAACGTTTAATGTGTAAAGATAGTATTTTTTAAGCGTAAGTTGCAATAGTTAACAACTTGATGGGTTTGAGTTGGTTAAATGAAAAATGCCTATTTCAACGATTTGAAATAGGCATTTTTTAATTTTTTTAAAAGGATGTATCTAGTCTAAAATCTTATATAGCTTATCTGACAATCGTATTCTAAACGGTAATTTGAAGGTGCAAACATCTCCTGCAACAGCTTTATTAGCTTTTACATCATTTACCTGCATCTCAGTTAATACAAGTTTTTGCTCACCGGTAGTCATTCCTTTAATTAAAATAGTATCGCCTACGTTGATTTCATTTTCTTCGATGTTGAATTGTCCAATACTTGGTTTTGGATAAAAATGTGTTCCACTTCCTATGTACTGTTTCTTAATCTTTGGCTCTTTTTTAGCCAACGCTTTCGATTTTGTTAAATCAGCAAGGTTAGGAACTGCCGCCAAAGGATCAACATTCGCCTCTCTGTTCTTGAAAGTTAACACGTCCGATTTCCCTTTTTTGAAAATCTTATTGCCGTTTTTCACGCCACGACGAATCGCTTTTTGCTCCTCTTCTGGTAAGTGAATCACGTCTACACAGTCCTGTGAACAACATCCTTGCATGGCCTGCGCACAGTCTTCACACTGAATAAACAATAAATGGCAACCTTCGTTGATGCAATTGGTGTGTACATCACAAGGCTTTCCGCATTGGTGGCATTTAGATACGATGTCGTCTGTAATTCTTTCGCCTAAGCGGTGATCAAACACAAAGTTTTTACCAATGAATTTACTCTCTAAATTCTCCTCTTTGATTTGTTTGGCGTAATTAATAATTCCACCTTCAAGTTGGTATACATTTTTAAAACCTTGGTGTTTAAAATAAGCCGAAGCCTTCTCACAACGAATTCCTCCGGTGCAATACATCACTAAGTTTTTATCTTCTTTAAAATCTTTTAATTGTTCGTTGATGATAGGCAATGACTCTCTAAAAGTATCCACATCTGGTGTAATCGCCCCTTTAAAATAGCCAATTTCACTTTCGTAGTGATTTCTAAAATCAACCACAATCGTATTGGGATCGTCTAAAATAGTATTGAATTCCTTTGCTTTTAAATGCACGCCAATGTTTGTCACATCAAAAGTTTCATCATTCAAACCATCAGCAACAATTTTGTCACGAACCTTAATCGTCAGTTTCAAGAACGAGTGGTCATCATGCTCTACGGCAATATTCAATCGCATTCCTTGCATGAAATCATACTGCTCGATTGTATCCTTAAAAGCATAGAAGTTATCTGCCGGAAGTGATAACTGAGCGTTAATTCCCTCTTTGGCTACATAAATTCGACCAAGAACCACTAGCAGGTCCCAAGCACGGAATAAATCGTTACGAAATTGTGTTGGATCTTGAATTTGCGCATAAGCATAGAAAGACAAAGTAAGTCTTTGTTTTCCGGCATCATCAATCATGATGGCTCTTTCTTCTGCGCTTAAAGTGTTATACAGTTGCATGCTATAAACGGTTTAAGTGTGAAAAATTTTTTTTGCAAAAGTACGGAAAAGTGACTAAGTGGCAAAGTTTCTTGGTCTCTTAGTTTCAAAGCTGCAGAGTTACAGAGTTACAGAGTTTCAAAGCTTCAGAGTTTAGGAGTTTCAAAGTTTTAGATTTTTAAATCTTTAGAGTTCCGGAGTAAAGTAATTTCATAAAGATTTTTATTTTGCGAATTTGTGGTATTTTTTCAGGAGCTATTTCCAGCTATTCGCTATATCTCTTGTGTCCGCTATCGCTACCACAAGAGGATGCCGCTGCTATCTGGGCTACTTGTAACGACTACTGCTAACAAGATATTTTTTAGATTTAATTAGCAACCACGTTTTCGGTCAATATTTTTGAAGCTTCTTTTAGTTTAGCTTGTTCGTATAAAGTGGGTAAATCTTTCAAAGGCGTTTTGCTGAATACTACTACTTAATTTAATTTCAAGTTACAGCAATAGCTAAAGATTTTTAATTTGCGAATTTGCGGTATTTTTTCAGGAGCTATTTCCAGCTATTCGCTATATCTCTTGTGTCCGCTATAGCTACCACAAGAGGATGCCGCTGCTATCTGGGCTACTTGTAATGACTACTGCTAACAAGATATTTTTTAGATTTAATTAGCAACTACGTTTTCGGTCAATATTTTTGAAGCTTCTTTTAATTTACCTTGTTCGTATAAAGCGGGTAAATCTTTCAAAGGGGTTTTTACCGGCGCTTCATAATTGATGTAATCTTGAAAAGTAACACCATCAACTACTCTTGTATTGAAAGCAGCTCTAAAACGCACACCACCTTCATTGACTTGGTAATTGTATGCGAAGTAATCCATTAAGTGTGTTTCTTTATTGATCCAATATTGGTACTGGTCATCAAAATCTTTTCCGCCACCATCTTGACCAAAAGTCACTTCGATTACATCGTACTTTTTGCCTTTAATAGTTGTTTCTTCTACATACTTTTTATGTACAGAAGGATCTTGAAGTTTGTACGGAAGCGTAGCAAAATAAATAACAGAATTCAATGATTCCCCGTATTTACCGCCATCTTCAGCAGTAAGATTTTGTTTTTGAGAGTTAATGTAACGAGTGAAATCACTATTGATCATTACATCTTTGATAAGTGAATCTCCTTTTTGTACCTCAGATGAATATTCGTAATTGTTACCGTCATTTTTAAAACGGTATTTTTTATCTCTAAAAGTAAATGAATAATCGGCTTTAGCGTATAATTCACCACCATGAGCTTTTATGGCAGTATTGATAATAGAATCTGCTTTAGATAGCGGTTTAGCCATTTCAGTAGTTTCTTTTTTAACAATTTCGTCCTGATTTTCTTTTTTAGAATTACAAGAGATAGTAACGGCTGCTAAAACGCAAAGAGTAAGTATCGATTTTTTCATTTTATAAAAATATTGGTTTTTATAGGGAACTAAAAACAGATGCTGATTTTTGTGTAAAGTTTAACTTGATAAGGCTCTCAAGTGGTTTAATGACAACAAATAGAATCATTGATGCTATTAATAATACTAAAATCAAAGAATGTTAATTGTATGTTCAGCAACCACAACCGTTAGCGCAGGTATCTACCTATGCTCCGAAGCATCGGGGGCTGGAAATAGCTCCAAAAAAAACCGCAAACTCACAGAAATAATCTGGGAATTTGCGGTAAATAAATTTTGTGCTCTTTACGTAAAAGTTAGAGCACCTTATTTTAAAACAAAAGTCTTAACAGTGGTCGTTGTAAGCATCTTGTAGGTTTTCAGCGATCATTTCAGCTGGACGACCTTCAATGTGGTGACGCTCTAACATGTGAACCAATTCTCCGTTTTTGAACAACGCCATTGATGGTGAAGATGGAGGGAAAGGGAACATTTGCTCTCTTGCTGCATCTACTGCATCTTTATCAACTCCTGCAAAAACAGTGATTAAGTGGTCTGGTTTTTTAGCACCGTCTAAGCTCATTTTTGCTCCTGGACGTGCGTTTCTTGCTGCACAACCGCATACTGAGTTCACAACTACTAGTGTTGTTCCTTCTGCTTTTATCGCGTTTGCTACTTCTTCAGCAGTATGTAAATCTTGAAACCCTGCAGTTGTTAATTCAGCTTGCATTGGGAGTACCATGTCTTGTGGATACATATCGTTATATTTTAAATATTAGTTTTGAATGTGCAAAGTTACGAAGTTTACAATGAACTCTATAACATCAACTATAAAGTTTTGTTATTGTTTGATAGCCGCCTAGTTTTATTAGAAAAGATAGCGCACAGATCTAACTAATGACCAGATAAAAGGCGTTTTAGGACATTTTAAGATCACTTTAATATCTTCATAAAAAGAGGTTTCTTCGTCTAAGAATTTGAAAATCAGCGCGGGACTTCCTTTTTTGAACATGGACGAGAATATCGCATTTCCTTTTTCGTTCTTCCGGTCTAAGATATCTAACAAGAGTAAATCATAGAACCAAAATTTGCTACGTTTATGATACTTTCTAAAATCGTTTTCTTGTTTCAAAAAAGCGATTAATTGGGTCGATTTTTTATCAGAATTTTTAAAGGTGTATCCGGTGCTGGCTTTGGTCCATCCGCCGGCAGTTCCTATATTCAAAACGCGTTGGCTGTTTTTTTTCCAGAAAGGGTAGCAAGTCATTGGGATGCTGCCTTGTTCTTTTTCGATTATCTCGTAGTCAGTGATACCGAGTTTCGAAATGTAGTTTTGAATTTCGCTTTCGTATTCGCTTTTCGCCAATAAATCATGCGAAAACAAAGTGTACTCCAATAAAGCTTCGGTAGTTGCTGTTGGTAACACATACATGAAACGGGTGTTGCCTTTTTGAGCCACCGAGAAATCCATAAAAGTAGCTTGTTCTGGATTGAAAGCAGCTTCTTTACTTTTTATAAACCAACCGATGAAATGCTGTTGCAACACCGGATATTGGGTTTGCGTTTCCACTTCGGCTTTTCGATAGATACTATTAAAAACGGCGCTTGCGGTAAAATTTTCAGTAGCGGTTGCGACAAATACGTGCGTTTCGAGTTCGTTAATATCCGTCACCGTTTCGTTTAGAAAGTGAATATTTTCTTGTTTCGAAATCAAATCAAATACTTGATTGTAAAAATCGAGTCCTTTAACTTGATTGTAATGGTAAGATTGTAGGTCTAAATCTCTCTTAAAATGCGCATTAGCAAACAATGCCGAGTCCCATTTTTTAGACACGGATTGATCCCAAGTCGACGTTCCTTCTTGCCAAAAACACCAGGTACGATCGTTGGTTTTTTTAGTGTCTTGGTCAATTAGCAAAATAGATTTGTCCTTAAAATCACCCGATTGGATCATTTTATACACCGTCATCAATGCTGCTAAACCCGAGCCTGTAAAAATGTAATCGTAGTTTTTCATAAAGTGTATTCGAAATTTATTCCAAAAATAGTGATATTATTTTTTAGGCTGTAGCCAAAATTATAATAAGCCATTTTTTACAGTATTTATTTAATGTATTGAGTTTGTAAAACGTATGGTATTGGTTTTTGATTTTACACCAGATTTTAGGATTTATTTAAAATGCAATTTCGTTTGAATTAATCGGTGGTTATTTTTTAATTCTTGCTAGCTCTTTTGAAAATCTGTGAAATCTGTGAAAATCTGCGTGAAAAAACAGTGCACGCAGATTTGGCAGATTTTCACAGCTAGTATTTCAGATTTTAATCTAAATAAAAGTCAGCTTCACTTTGTCTAAAGACCGTTTGCTTTTTGAAGTATAGATAGCATTGCCTTTGCTCGAATAACCGAATGCTGTTGAAAAACAATCGAAGTATCAGTTCCTAAAATGGTTACCGTAGGATAGACCACTTGACCGTTTATAGTTGCTAATGCTGTTGCCAACTCATGAATGCCAGTATTGGTGCCCGTTGGTTTAAACTTGAAGGCATGATTATTAAAAATTATTTGCTCTTTGGTTTCGGCATCAAAGGATACGAAATAAAAATTGTCGTTCAACTCTGCAACCACTTCTTTGTTTTTAAAGGTACTGTTTTCCATCATTTTGCAGTAGTTGCACCACGAAGTATGGATAAAAACTACGATGGGTTTTGGGTTGGCTTTTGATAATTGTTCGGCTTCTTGAAAAGTATGCGTTTTTAATTGCGCAAAACCAGACGGCATTGCGCAAAATAAAACGAGTAAGAGTAGTGTATTTTTCATGCGATTTTTATAATTACTTCAAAGTATAGCGTACTCCAAAGAAAGAGCGCACACCTTGATTGGGTCCATACACATACGAAGGATCAAATGTTAAGGCATACGGATTATCTGGAGTTGCTTGCACATTGCCGCTGCTATCAAACTGTACATTTTTGTCAAATGGATCATTTGCTCTGGCAACGATGAAAGGGTTTCCTTTGTTTGGGGTCCAATTTAGCAAGTTTTTTACACCCGCATAGATTTCGATATTCTTTAATTTATTAAATGTAAATTGAATGTTTTGAATGCTCCATGTAGGCGAGTATTCTTGCCTTGGATCTAAGCCTCCCAATAATGGCAAACGCATCGGTCCATAGACATTTCCAGTGTAGTCAACATCAAGAAATAATTTATTGATTCTGTACGAAATCGCCCAAGTAGCCGAGAATTTCTCGGTTAATATTTGTTGTGTGGTAATACCATTTTCAGTTTTGGATACATCCATATACGTTGCCCCAAGAATCATTTTCAACCCATTGTTGAACACAAAATCAAGATTGGCGCTGACTCCTTTTGTTACGGCATGGCCATCAAGATTTTTATAGATGATTTGGTTGGGATTGGTATCGTAATCTGGAATAATCGAATTGCTAAATCGCGTGTACCAAGCCGTTGTTTCTAGCCCAATGAAGTTTCCATTGTTGGTATAAAACTTTTTCAGGTAATTTATGTTGGCGTTAATAGAACGTTCTGGTTTTAAATCTTCGAGTACAATAACGTCTCTTGATCCTGTTAGTGCGGCATGTTCTTCGGTAAAAAGGTTGACGATTCTAAAACCTGTCCCAGTATTGAAACGCAGAATGTTATTGTCATTGATTTTCCATTTGTAGGCAAATCTTGGCGTAAATATATTTCCATGGTTGTTGTTGTAATCGTAGCGCGCTCCTAACAAAATTTTGTGTTTGTCGTTGAAGGCGATTTCGTCTTGCACAAACAAACTCGGAATCCAGTTTACATCTTCCGTTACTGTTGCGGTGGTGTTGTCATCATAATACTGGTAACGCAGCGCGGTTCCAAAAAGCAAATCGTGTTTGTTTATTTTTTTATCCCAAGTCAATTGTCCAAAACCAATGCGCTGTTTTGCTAAATAGGGCGTGTTTCCATAAACCGAGTTTTGATCGTGGTCTGTATAAGAGAACGAAAAAAGCATCTTTTCTACCGTAGGCAATTCGTAGGCGCCCAATAGTTCCCAGCGTTTGGTATAGATACTTTCTCCGTATACTTCATCGCCTCCGCGAAAGCCTTTATTCCATTGCAGTTCGCCACCCCATCGGTCTTCATAGAAAAAACGTCCGGCAAGCGAGAGCTGCTTGTTGCTCTTTCGATTAAAATTCCATTTTTGAAAAACGGAGATGCGGTCTTGCAAAGTAACATCGGTAAAATTATCGTTGTTGTTGTCAACGGGATTACTATAGTTAAAATAGTTTACTCCCGTTAAAACAGAAGCTGCTTTACCTACATTTCCTTTAAAACCTAGGTCTACGTTGAGTTCGCCATAATCTGTGATAAATGAATCTGCTGAAAATACAGGAGCGTTTGTTGGATTTTTAGTGATAATATTAATCAATCCACCCACGGCTTCGCTACCATAAAGCGAAGAGGCTGGGCCTTTGACGATTTCAATGCGTTCTAAAAGCGAATTCGGAATTCCAGATAAGCCATAAACCGTAGACAAACCGCTCACGATAGGCATACCGTCGATGAGCACTAAAGTGTAAGGTCCTTCAAGCCCGTTAATGTGAATGTCTCCCGTGTTGCAAACATTACAGTTCAATTGCGGACGCACACCGTTTACATTTTGCAAAGCTTCAAAGATATTTGATGTTGGATTTTTCTTGAAAAACGTAGGCTTGTACACTTCTACAGGAACAGGACTTTCTAAACGGCTTACCGGTTTCATAGTTCCCGTAATGACCACTTCGTCTAGGGAATTGTCTTCTCTCAATTTAAAATCAAGAATGGTTTCGGTGCTATCTATAAGAGTAATTTGTCGTTTTTCTGTGCGAAAACCAGTATAGGAAACGGCGATTTCGTAATCACCTTCGGCCAAATCTTTTATAAAATAATTTCCATCGGCATCTGAAACTATAGATTTTGATGCTTTATTGATCAAAATATTCGCTTGTGGCAATGGCATTCCATCTGCGGTAACTGTTCCTTTTAGACCCGATTGAGCAAAGGAAATGCTTGTCAAGAGTAGTAATAAGGCGACTTTTAAGGTTTTCAAAATATATTTTTTAGGTTATAGTAAATATTAAATTTAGACAAATCTAAAAATTATATTTGATTTAGCAAAAAAACATAATTACATTTGTCTTAAATAGTTATCAAATGGGTAAGTCATTAGAAGAGGTAAACGAGTCCGTTTCCACTCAGAATAAGAAATCAGTTTTTCGTAAAATATTAGCATTTTTTGGTCCTGCATATTTAATAAGTGTAGGATATATGGACCCAGGAAACTGGGCAACCGATCTAGCAGGAGGAAGCCAGTTTGGGTATTCTTTACTTTGGGTTTTATTAATGAGTAACATCATGGCCTTGCTATTGCAAAGTTTAAGTGCCCGTTTAGGAATCGTTACCCAACGCGATTTAGCACAAGCGTCACGCGAGACGTATTCTCCGTTTATCAATTATATCTTGTATTTTCTGGCAGAGATTGCCATTGCTGCTTGTGATCTTGCTGAGGTTTTAGGAATGGCGATTGGTATTAATTTATTATTTGATATTCCGTTGATCGAAGGAGTGATGATTACGGTTCTAGATACTTTCCTACTACTATTTTTAATCAATAAAGGAATTCGAAAAATGGAAGCCTTTATCATTGCTTTAGTCTTGGTAATTGGAGTTTCTTTTGTGTTCGAAATGTTCTTTGCCCAACCGGAACTAGACAAAGTGATGCTGGGATTAATTCCAACAATGCCTAACGAAACCGCTTTGTACATTGCCATTGGTATCATTGGTGCTACAGTAATGCCACACAATTTATACTTGCATTCCTCACTGGTGCAAACCCGAAAATTTGATCGCTCAAAAGCCGGAATCAAACAAGCTTTAAAATACAATTTAATCGACTCTACTATTGCCTTAAACTTGGCGTTTTTTGTGAACGCTGCTATTTTAATTTTGGCAGCAGCCACATTTTATAAAGTAGGTATGCATAACGTTGCCGAAATCCAAGATGCACATAAATTTTTACAACCGTTGCTAGGTACAAAGTGGGCACCTATATTGTTTGCTGTGGCCTTAATCGCTGCAGGACAGAGTTCGACTATAACAGGAACCCTTGCGGGACAAATTATCATGGAAGGCTATTTAAATTTAAGAATCCAACCTTGGGTGCGTCGTATCATTACCCGATTAATTGCAATCGTTCCAGCCGTTATTGTAATTACAATTTTTGGCGAAGGCGTAACCGGAAAATTGCTAATATTTAGTCAGGTAATTTTAAGTTTGCAGTTGGGATTTGCTATTATACCGTTGATTCACTTTGTGAGCGATAAGTCAAAAATGCGCGGATTTCATATTGGTAAATGGACACAAATTGCTTCTTGGATTGTTGCTTCGATCATCGTTATCTTGAACGGGAAATTAGTTCTTGACGAAATCACAGGATGGCTTGAAACAGCCGAAAACCCTATTGTTCTATGGCTTACCGTAGTTCCGCTAGCTTTTGCTTTCTTGATTTTGCTACTATATATCGTGATCAAGCCTTTTATATCTAAGTCAAAAGCCGACTTTCATAATCACTCCCCGAATAATTTAAAGCTGCGTTTTTCTAAATCTAAAGATTATGATAAAAAGAATATAGCCGTTACAGTTGATTTCTCTGCTGCTGATGAGGCTGCTTTAAATAGTGCATTTGAACTAGGAGGGAAGCAGGCAAAATATACTTTGATTCATATTGTAGAAACTGTAGGAGCTTTAATGTATGGAGAGCACATTGATGATCACGAGACTTTAGTTGACGAGAAATTACTTGAGGAATACAAAGAAATGTTATTCGAAAAAGGATTTAATGTCAGTATTCAGCTTGGTTTTGGTAAGCCTAATAAAGTAATTCCAACAATTATAAATGAAGGCGAATTTGACATTTTAGTAATGGGAACACACGGTCACACTGGTTTCAAGGATTTGATTTTTGGAACTACTGTAGATAAATTGAGACATAAAATTACCATTCCGCTATTAATTGTAAGAGAATAATAATTAGGAGCTATTTCCTGCTTTCCGCTATATCTTGCTCTTTTTAAGAAAAAAGAGCAAGGATGCCGCTGCAATCAGGGCTAAAAACACAAAGACACCATGACACTTTCCGAAGAAAATTATCTCAAAGCTATATACCATCTCACCGTAATTTCTAACACTGATGTGAGTACTAATGCGATTGCCGAAATGATGGAGACCAAAGCCTCATCAGTAACCGACATGCTTAAAAAGCTAGCCGAAAAGGATTTGGTAAATTATATAAAATACCAAGGCGTTTCCTTAACAGATCAAGGGAAACTTGCTGCTAAAATGATCGTTAGAAAACACCGTTTATGGGAGGTTTTCTTAGTGGAGAAATTAGATTTCTCTTGGGATGAGGTACACGATGTAGCCGAGCAATTAGAACACATTAAATCAGAGAAATTGATCAATAAGTTGGATGATTTTTTAGGCAACCCCACCGAAGATCCGCATGGAGATCCTATACCAAATGCACAAGGTGAAATTTTTAAAATTGAAAAGCAGTTGCTTTCTGAGCTTTTAGTGCATCAAAAAGGAATTTGCGTAGGAGTAAAAGACACTTCTTCAGAGTTTTTAAAATATCTAGATAAGCAAGAAATTGCTTTGGGTTCGAAGATCGAAATTTTAGCGAGAGAAAGTTTTGACCAATCGGTTAGAATACGTGTTGATGGGAAATCATTATCTATTTCGAATAAAATTGCTTCTAACTTATTTGTAAAATTCAGTTAAGAAAGGTTGTGTAATTAAGTGAGTAAGACAGCGTCTGTTTAATAGTAAAAAAAACGCAAAGTAATATAAATTTACTTTGCGTTTTTTTATTGCAATTTTTTAGTGGCAACCACAGTCATTGCTACCACAACTCTTAGATGATTTCTTTGCTTTAAAAAAATATTTTTTTGTTAAAAACCCTAGGGCTAAACCAAGGATTATAAAGGCTATAATTTCTTGTAACATACTATTTTATTTTAAGATTTGATACGTGATTAATGCTAGTAAATAGGCAAATCCACTCATGAATATCAGTTGACCTAAAGGCCATTTCCACGAATTGGTTTCTTTCTTTGTCACTGCTAATGTACTTGCACATTGTAAAGCGAAGGCATAAAAAAGTAATAAAGAGATACCAGAAGCGAAATTGAATACTTTCTCTCCAGTCACAGGATTGATTTCGGCTGCCATTTTATTTTTTATGGTATCGTCATTGTCGCTACCTCCCACACTGTAGATTGTTGCTAATGTCCCTACAAATACTTCTCGTGCTGCAAATGAGCTAATGATTGCAATACCTATTTTCCAATCATAACCTAGAGGAGATATAACAGGTTCTATAGTTTTACCCATAAGACCTATATATGAATTCTCTAATTTAAAAGAGGCTACTTCATTCTCTAATTCAAGTGGTGTAAGTGTGGCACTTTCAGTTTTTGCCTTTATGATTTCTTCGGCATTATTAAATTGTTTTCCTGGACCGTAAGAAGCAAGAAACCATAGAATGATAGATATGGCAAGAATGATTTTTCCAGCTCCATAAACGAATGCTTTTGTCTTTTCGATTACATTAATGGCTACATTTTTAAACATAGGCAATTTGTAATTTGGCATTTCGACCACAAAAAACGTTTTACTTTTTATTTTCATGACCTTGTTTAAAGCATAAGCAGAAAATATCGCCATTGCGAAACCTAATAAATACAACAACATCAAAGTTAGTCCTTGTAAATTAAGAATTCCTAGAACGCGCTTATCTGGGATAACAAGTGCGATTATAATTGCGTAAACTGGCAACCTAGCTGAACAAGTTGTAAAAGGAGTTACTAGTATAGTGATTAATCGTTCTTTCCAGTTCTCGATGTTACGTGTTGCCATAATTGCTGGAATTGCGCAGGCTGTTCCCGAAATTAACGGAACAACACTTTTACCTGATAGTCCAAAATTTCGCATTATTTTATCCATTAAAAAGACTACACGACTCATGTACCCACTTTCTTCAAGTATGGATATGAATAAAAATAAAAATGCAATTTGCGGAATAAAGATTAAAATTCCTCCAATACCCGGAATAATTCCTTGTGAAATTAAATTTGTAAGTACGCCGTCTGGTAAGCTGTCTTTTGCCCAAGTACTCAACGAGGCAAAACTGCTATCGATGAAATCCATGGGAAGTTTTGACCATTCGAAAATAGACTGAAATATTACAAATAATATTAAAAAGAAAATAACATATCCCCACACTTTGTGCGTTAATACTCGGTCTAGCTTTGAGCGAAAATCTTTAGCTACTGATGTATCTACTGTCAACCCTACCTTTAAAGTATCATTTATAAACTGGTACCTTTTTATAGTTTCTTTTTGTTGTAAACGCTTTAAATCAGTATGTGATTTTGTAAACGAACTATGAATTTCTTTACGTTCTAAGTTTAGGAAATTCACATCTTGTGTAATCACCAACCATAATTTGTATAATAATTGTCCTGGGAACGCTTTGCGCAAACTGCTAAAATACTCAGGATCGATTATCGAAGCATTCAAGCAAGGTTCGCTCGATATGGTTTTGTAAGTAACAATTAGTTTTTTTAATTCTTCGATTCCAAAACCTTTGCGCGAACTTACTAAAGCAATTTTAGTTTTAAGCTGTTCTTCTAAATAAGGTATGTCAAGAGAAATTCCTTTATGTTCCATTCTGTCAGCCATATTAATGACTAAAATCGTGGGTATTTCTAAATCTTTAATTTGTGTAAAAAGTAATAAATTACGTTTTAGATTCTCGACATCAGTTACTACAAGAGCAACGTCAGGATATAATTTATCGTTTTTATTCAATAGTAGTTCGATCACTACATTCTCGTCAATAGAGCTAGCGTTTAAACTGTAAGTTCCTGGTAAATCTAAGATATTCGCTTTAACATTATTAGGTAATTTACAAAACCCAATTTTTTTCTCCACTGTAATTCCGGGATAGTTTCCCACTTGTTGGTTTAGTCCTGTCAATTGATTAAAAACGGACGTCTTACCTACATTAGGATTCCCTATTAAAGCAACATTTATATTTTGATTAATCATTTTAAAGTTGGATTTTGATCAATTCAACTTCAATTTCGGCTGCTGTCTCCACACGAATGGCTAAATGAGAACCATTGATATCTAAATACAAAGGATCACCAAAAGGAGCTATTTGTAACAGCTCAACAGTGTTTCCAGGCAAACAACCCATTTCAAGTAGCTTCAACGGAATAACATCTATATCAAAATCTTTGATAATGGCTTTCTCTCCTTTTTTAAGTGAATTTATCGTGGTACGCAAGTCTTATTTAGATTGAATTAAGATTGCAAAAATACGGATTATAAAGGAAAAATGAATACTAATTATCATTTTTATGGCTGTCTCAGGGAAATTGGCTGAAGATTAACAATGCTGTTAGTTTGAGTTTAACAGCGTGGTCGAAGGTTGCTAATCTACTGCATGTCTCTTTCTTCTCAGGGTAGCCGTATCGTTCTAGTATTTAATTGGGCAGCTAGTAATTAATTGTCTGACTATTAAATTGTTATATGTCTTTTATATAAGGCTAATGCATAATAACTAATTATTTTAATATAATTTTAACAATTCGTTTTGAATATTGATTAAATAGGTATAATATTGTTAATTATTTTAATAAAATATTTAATATTCCCTAATCTTAAACATTGCCTACTATGAAAAAATTATTGTTAGTTTTCAGCGTTGCCCTCCTCGTATTTTCATGTCAAAATGACGAGTCTGATTTAGAAGTAACGCCTGCTGCATTTTCAATCGCGACCAAGAGATCGTGTGCAACGCAAGATATGCTAGAGATCCAGTTAAAAAATGATCCTACATTAGCCCAACGATTACAAGAGATGGAGTTAAAGAATGCTAAAGCAATGGCTAGTGGTAAACTAATAAATGGTGTTCTCGAAATTCCTGTTGTTTTCAATGTGCTTTACAGTACAGCTGCCGAAAATGTCTCATTAGCTCAGCTTCAATCGCAGATTGATGTTTTGAATGCTGATTTTCAAGGTACAAATTCAGACTATAATTCAAGCAATGCTTACAATAGTGTTAGAGGTGCGTTGAACGTTAAATTTGTTATCGATCAGGTAATCAGAAAAGCAACGACAAGAACAGTATGGTATTCTGAAGATGAATTTATGAAGAGTGCTTCAACAGGTATAACAGCAACTTCTCCTACTACAAAATTAAATTATTGGGTGGTTTCTAACCTTAGAAGAAAATCAGATAATAGTCAATTATTAGGGTATGGTAAATTTCCTGGTACAACGACCGCAGCTTTAGACGGAATCGTGTGTGGTAACTATTGTACAGGTACAAATGGTCTTGCCGCTGCTCCTTACAATTTAGGTAGAACAGCTACTCATGAAGTAGGACATTGGATGAATTTACGCCATATTTGGGGTGATGCAAACTGTGGTTCTGATTTAGTAACTGACACGCCTTCACACGACGCACCTAATTATGGTGTGCCAGCTGCTGGGCTTAGAAGTACATGTACAGGAACTCCTTTAGAAATGTATATGAACTATATGGATTATACTGATGATAAAGGAATGTATATGTTCTCTAATGGGCAAGCAAGTAGAATGGCCGCGATCTTTTCTTCATCTGGATCGAGATCATCGTTTAGATAATTAATCACATAATTTCATTTATAAAACTCGCTCTTGTAGAGAGTTTTTTTATTCTAAAACCGGCTTAATTGATTGTTTCTATTGAAAGAGTATAGTTTTAAAAGACTTTGATGTATTGTTTGCTGTTAAAAAGCTCATTGTCAGCTTTACTTTCTCAAAGTAAATGTAAAATCATATAAAACATGCTTCGTACTGCCTTGTTGCAAGACAGCGTTGAGGTAATCATAAGTTGTTTTCTCGTTATTACTGGAATCAATTAATACGTATTTGTTTTGATCCACTGCCGTAATAGGACTAAAAACGGCTTCGAGTACGTCAAAATAGGGTTCGTTTACAACGGGCTTTTCAAAATACAGCAAGCAAGTCACGTATTTAATAGGTTTATTGATTGTAGCTTTTTTTCCTTTGCGAGTTATCGTATAAACGCCATTGTTTTCAGTAATTATGCTGTTGTCGTAGGGTTTGCTGTTTTTTTGTGAGATGTAGCTGCTAGTTTGTAAAATGTTATTTTTAAATACACCTATAAATGAAGTAGTTATTGTCGTTTTTCTAAAAAGAGAAATTACTGATTTGCTATTAAGTTTGTAGGTAGTTTTTTCTCCTTCTACTAATTTTGAAACAGTTAGTTCACCAACAGTATTCCCATTAACCGAAATGTCATAAATGTGTTCCTGGTTTTGCGCATGAGTAAGCAAACTAAATAACGAAAGTAATAGCGTGTAAAATTTATTCATGAAATAGTAATTTTGAAACCGAACGAGCGAATACTAAGGTAATATTATCGAGTGCATTCATTCTGTTCCTCCATTGAGTTTAACGACATCTTGATGCGGTAAATAATTGTATCTTTTAAAAATTTAAAAAGTGTTTTACTCTTTCGATAAAAAATTAATATCTTCAATTAGTTTTTTAATGTCTTCTTTTTTGGTTCCGTCATAGAAACCACGCACTCTTTTTTTAGTGTCTACCAGCACAAAGTTTTCGGTGTGTACCATATCATATAGTTCGTCAGGCTTTCCTAATTTTACGGCTAAATATGATTTTCTAGCCATGGTGTAAATCTCTTTTTTATCCCCTGTTACTAGATTCCACTTTTTATCGTCGATATTGTATTTTTTGGCATAAGCCTTAAGAACAGGAACGCTGTCAGTCTCCGGGAAAACGGTGTGAGAAAGTAACATAACCTTCGGGTTATCTTTAATAGCTGCTTGCACATCAAATAAGTTGGCTGTCATCTTAGGACAGATAGAAGTACAGGTTGTAAAAAAGAAATCGGCTACGTAAATCTTACCTTCATAATCTTTTTGAGTAATCGTTTTTCCGTTTTGATTGGTGAAGGTAAAATCAGCTATAGTGTGGTATTTACTGATGTATTGTACCGTGCTATCAACTAGCTCTGGATTGACATCGCTAGGGTTAAAAATAGGTAATGTCTTTGCAGGTTTTAAAGCGGAATAGAATAAAAACAAAGTGATGATCGAAAATATGGCGAAAATACCAATGAAAATACGGTACTTTTTAAATATAGATTTCATAGAAAATTAATTTGTACAAAAATACAAAAACGAATGTTTTCTAAGGTTGTTTTAGGCTTTAGAATTTCGTTATTAATTTTAACATTAGTTACAAGTTTTATCAATAGCTTTGTGAAACTAAACAAATAAATTAAAAACATGAAATTTAATTATAATAAGCCATTACTTTTTGTGATTCCTGCAATCATAGGGTTTACAGAGATGCAAGCACAAAAAAAGGAAGTAATTAAAGAGCCAGGTATAAACACTACGTTCTTTGATAATACGGTGAAGCCGTCAGACAATTTTTTTAGATACGTTAACGGAACATGGTTAGACAAAACCGAAATTCCTAGTGATAGAACTTCGTGGGGTAGCTTTAACGAATTGCTAAAAAAGACTGATGCTGATGCTTTGGCAATTTTGAAGGAAGCTTCTAAAAACCCAAAATACAAATCAGTTACTGATCAAGGTAAAGCAGTTAATTTGTACAACACAATTCTAGATACAGTAGCTAGAAACAAGCAAGGAATTACTCCTTTGAAACCGTATTTGGCTAAGATTGATAAGGTTAAAAACGTTGAAGATTTACAGAGATTGTTAATCGAAATGGAACCTATCGGCGGAATCGGATTTTTTGGTGTAGGAGTTGGAGCAGATGATAAAAATAGTACTAAGAATTCTTTAAATATTGGCGTAAGCGGATTGGGATTACCTGATAAAGATTATTATACATCTGAAGAGAAAGATACTAAAGAGAAAAGAGATAAATACGAATTGCACATTGCAAGGATGTTACAGTTTACTGGGGAAACTCCGGCTGCAGCCAAAGCTAATGCAGCTAAGATTCTAGCTTTTGAGAAAGAATTATCTAGCCCTCGTCTTGATAGAGTGGAACGTAGAGATGGTAGATTGCAATACAACCCAATGACTATTGCTGAATTACAAAAAATAACACCAGCTATAAACTGGAAAAATTATTTTGACGGAGTAGGGTTTACAAAATTAGATAGTGTAATTGTTTCAGAGCCTAAATACATGAAAGCCTTGCAGACTATTCTTGCTAAAAATGACGTGTCTACTTGGAAAGAATACATGAAATGGGATTTAATTAATGGTGCATCAGGATTGTTGTCTACAGATATCGAAGCAGCAAACTTTGATTTCTACGGAAAAACGTTAACCGGAGCAATCAATCAAAGACCTCGTGAAGAAAGGGCGTTACAAACAGTAAACGGAACAATAGGAGAAGCGCTGGGTAAATTATACGTAGAGAAAATGTTTCCTGCTGAAGCAAAAGAAAAGGCAGAGAAAATGATCAAGAACATTATCATTGCTTATGCTAACCGTATTAACAATTTACCATGGATGTCTGCTGAAACTAAGGTTAAAGCAATCGAAAAATTAAATAAAATCAATATTAAGATAGGATATCCTGATAAATGGAAGGACTACTCTGCATTAGAAATAAAAAGTGTTGCTGATGGCGGAAGCTACTTAAGTAATATGAAAAACTTATCTAAATGGAATTTCAAAAAAGGAATTGATAAACTAGATGAGCCGGTTGATAAAACAGAGTGGTACATGTCACCACAAACCGTAAATGCATATTACAATCCACCGTATAACGAAATTGTTTTTCCTGCAGCGATATTACAAGCGCCATTTTACAATTATCAAGCGGATGAAGCTGTAAATTATGGTGGAATAGGAGCTGTAATAGGTCACGAAATTTCTCATGGATTTGATGATTCAGGTGCGCGTTATAACGCAGATGGTAATTTGGTTGACTGGTGGACTGCTGATGATTTAGAGCAATTTACTAAACTAGGAACTGCACTTGCAGATCAATATAGTGCGCTTGAGCCTTTGCCTGGTGTTCATGTAGATGGTAAATTTACTTTAGGTGAAAACATTGGAGATTTAGGTGGTGTGAACGCAGCTTATGATGGTTTGCAGTTGTATTTAAAAGAAAATGGCGATCCAGGTCTTATTGATGGATTTACTCCTGATCAGCGTTTCTTTATCTCGTGGGCGACAGTATGGCGTACAAAAATGCGTGACGAAGCAATTAAGAATCAAGTAAAAACAGATCCGCATTCTCCAGGAATGTATAGAGCATATGTTCCCACTCAAAATGTGGACGCTTTCTATAAAGCATTCGATATTAAAAAAGGGGATGGTATGTATATTGAGCCTGAGAAGAGAGTGAAAATTTGGTAATATAGAGTGTAAGAGTCCCAAGCAGTAATGCTTGGGATTTTTTTTATGTTAATTTTTGTAACTTAACTTAACTTTAAAATACTAATTAAGTAACATGCTGTGATTACTTTGTTTAGTTCGGGTAGTGATGGTAAGCTGTTATATAGCAGCTGCAGTATTAATTTAAATCAAGTAACGATGAATAAAAATTTTAAAAAGCCGCTATTATTTGTGCTTCCTGCATTATTTGCGGTGACTACAATTCAAGCACAAAGCGGTAGCGCAGAGAAAGAACCGGGTATCAATGTAAATTACATGGATAAATCAGTAAAGCCAAGTAATGACTTTTTTCAATATGTAAACGGAACTTGGTTGAGTAACACTGAGATCCCTTCAGATAGAACACGTTGGGGTAGTTTTGATGCATTAAGACAGCGTACAGATGAAGATGCGCTAGCTATTTTAAAAGAGGCCCTAAACAATCCAAAATATAAAGCTGATACTGATCAAGGTAAAGCAATCAATTTGTACAAAACAGTTTTAGATACTGTGGGTCGTAGTAAAATGGGAATTGCCCCATTGAAGCCTTATTTGAAAAAAATTGATGCGGTTAAAAACGTTAAAGATTTAGAAGCGCTTTTAATCGAAATGGAACCGTTAGGTGGTATTGGTTTTTTTGGAGCTAATGTAGGTTCAGATGCTAAAAATAGTAATCGAAATGTACTAAGTGTTGGCCCTGGTGGTGTAGGGCTTCCTGATAGAGATTACTATGTTTCTGATGATGCCGACTCAAAAGAAAAGAGAGAAAAATATGTAGTTCATGTAGCAAAAATGTTAGGTTTCCTTGGTGAAAAACCAGCAGATGCAAAAACACATGCAGAGCAAATTCTAGCGTTAGAAACCGCAATGTCTCAGCCTCGCTTTGACCGTGTAGAAAGAAGAGATAGAAGAAAATCGTACAATCCTATGACAATTGCGGATCTTCAAAAAATGACTCCTTCAATTAACTGGAAAACTTATTTCACTGAGGTGGGATTTAAAAATGCTGATTCTATAATCGTTTCACAGCCTAAATACATGGCAGCATTAGAAACTATTTTAAAGGAGAACAAGGTAAACGATTGGAAAGCCTACATGCGTTGGTCATTATTAAATAGAGCGTCAAGTCAGTTATCTACTGATATTGAGAATGCTAATTTTGATTTTTACGGTAAAACATTGACCGGAGCTGTTAAACAAAGACCAAGCGATGAGCGTGCACTGCAAGTAGTGAATGGTAGAATAGGGGAGGCGTTAGGGAAATTGTATGTAGAGAAAAAATTTCCAGCTGAAGCTAAAGCAAAAGCAGAGAAAATGATCAAAAACATTTTTGTTGCTTTCGAAAACAGAATCAATAACCTAACATGGATGTCTCCTGAGACTAAAATTAGTGCGGTAGCAAAATTACATAAATCAGTAATCAAAATTGGATATCCTGATAAATGGAAAGACTATTCGGCTCTTGAAATCAAAGGACCAGAGCAAGGCGGTAGCTATTTTGAAAACACAAAAAACATGGCCAAATGGCGTTTTGAAGAAGATCTAGCAGATCTTAATAAGCCAGTTGATAAATCAAGATGGGGAATGTCTCCACAGACGGTAAATGCATATTATAATCCGTCTTATAACGAGATTGTTTTTCCAGCGGCAATTTTACAGCCACCTTTCTATAATTATCAAGCTGACGAAGCGGTTAATTATGGTGGAATAGGTGCAGTAATAGGTCACGAAATCTCTCATGGTTTTGATGATTCAGGATCAAGATACAACGCCGATGGTAACTTAGTAGACTGGTGGACTGCAGATGATTCTAAGCAATTTGCAGCTTTAACAACTGCTCTTGCTGATCAGTATAGTGCACTTGAACCCTTAGCAGGAACATTTGTAGATGGTAAATTTACATTAGGTGAAAATATAGGTGATTTAGGTGGTGTAAACGCAGCTTATGACGGTTTGCAATTGTATTTAAAAGAAAATGGAAATCCGGGATTAATCGATGGATATACTCCAGAGCAACGTTTCTTTATTTCATGGGCAACAATCTGGCGTACAAAAATGCGTGATGAAGCAATTAAAAACCAAGTAAAGACAGATCCTCATTCTCCAGGAATGTACCGTGCTTATGTTCCATTACAAAATATAGATACGTTCTATCAAGCTTTTGATATTAAAGCTAATGATGGTATGTATGTGGCTCCAGAAAAAAGAGTTAGAATCTGGTAGTTAAATAATAAATAATGAAAATCCCAAGTGATGTATGTCGCTTGGGATTTTTTGTTTTTAAGTAGTTAGGGGAGATAAAGCTTCTTGCTGTATTTTGTTCAACAGGGCTAATCTGCGGGTTTTTCTAATTGATTTATTGACTAAGAATAAACCGCTTAAAGTAATTGCACCTCCAAAGACTATGGCAGCATTTAGAGATTCGTCAAAGAGTAGTGCCCCTAATAAAATGGCTACGATAGGATTGATGTAAGCGTATATACTGCTTATCTCTGCCGGTAACTTTTGTAGCATATAAACATAAGCAATAAAGGACATAATTGAGCCTACAAGTACTAAATAAGCGATAGCGTACCACGAGGTTGCAGGGATCGAACTTAAAGGCACACTTAGGCCAGTAGTTTCTGTGATGGTAAGCAGGATGCTACTCGAAATAAACATTTGCAATCCCAAACTAAAATAAGGGTTGAATGTTGCTGCTTTTTTCTTAGTATATAAACTACCAAACGCCCATGTAATTGTTGCGATTATCGAAAGGAATATTCCAAATCTAAAATCGGCTTGCAAGAAATCAGCTAAGTGGTCATAAAAGATTACACAAACACCACTAAAACTAACCACTAATCCTATGATGGCTAAACGTGCTAATTTCTCACCTTGAAAAAAAGTGATAATAACAATCCATAGCGGAAAAATTGCATTTAAAATTGCGCCTAAACCACTACTTATAAATTTTACACCCCAGGTACTTAATCCATTACTTATAGCAAAGTTTAGTACGCTCAATATCAAAATTGTCTTCCATTGTTTGCCTTTTGGCCAAGTGGCTCCTTTGAATAAAAAGTAGCAAATGTAAACACTACCACCTATAAATTGTCTAATTGCTGCTAGTTGTAAAGCGGGCATATGGCGCACACCTTCTTTTGAGGCGATCCACGTTGTTCCCCAACAAAAACAAACCACGGCTAGCGCTAATATTGGCAATCCAACGAAATCAATGCCGCTGGAAAGTTTGTTTTTTATTCTTCTTACCACTTTATAACGTCGTATTGATAAATGTATAATTTAGCATTTTAATTAGCTTGTCGCTATTGATTGTTTTCCCTTCAGAAGGTTTGCTATGATCAAAAACGGGAGGTACGAGACCTTGTTCAATTGCTTTTGCAGTGTAATATTTTTCACGGCCAGGGTGATAAGGAGCTGCGGCGTTAAAATCTTCTCCCCAAGTATTTGTTGCAATGATTCTTAAAATAATGTTGATGCAGTCCTCTTGTTCAATTAAATTAACAGCAGCATCTGGATTAGAGATACCTTCTTTTCCTGCCATAAAACGAGCAGGATTTCGATTAGGACCTATAAGTCCGCCAAATCGTACTATAGTGGTTTTGAATGCCGTCTGCTGTTGTAATATTTGCTCTATTTCGAGTAGTTGTTTTCCGCTTTCGGTTTGTGGTTGAGGTGGTGTGCTTTCATAAATGTCGGTATTAATATCACCGTATATGGCAGTCGAGCTCACAAATAATAAGTGTGAAATAGCTGCTTTTTCAATCGTAGGGAGTAGCATCGTGATTTTTTTTACAAATGAGTTGGCATTTGCATCACTATAATCTTTATTTTTTCCGCGTAATCGTGGAGGTATTGCTATTATAAGCGTTTCACTACCTTCTAAAAAATCACCAATGTTAAGCGGTGCTTTGTCGCTTTCTAACTCGATCAAGTACGCTTTAATTCCGGCTTGGTTAAGGCTAGGCAATTTCTCGCTTGTAGTTGTTGATCCTTTAACTGTAAATTCTTGTTGGAGTAAGGCTTTTGCCAATGGTAAACCTAACCAACCGCAACCTAATACACTAATTTGTCTCATTGTACTTGTAATATAGATTGTAAAAATACTATAAATAGTAGCAAGTTAGATAGCAATAATAATGCTTTTTAAAAGTAGTTTTTATAGATCGTAGCGGTGGTAAATGCGTTAAAAATGATTGGATTGTTATTCTACTGCAGTAGTGTCCTTCAGTTTGTAAACTGGTTTTCTTGCTCTTGGTTGCGCTTTTACTGGTTGTTCAACAACGATTTCAGGTGCAATAGTCGAAGGATTTAAACGCTGATTTATAACCACTGCATCATTTAATACAAAGGGTGTTGGCATCATCCAACTGGCTCTTTTTAATATATTAAATAATGGATTTTGTAATAAGTCAAATGATGATTCCATTAATTGCATATCGAACAACGCTGCTTTCGGAATTGAGAATTGCACTTCTAATGGTTCGTTATCAACAACATAGTAGCTCAGTAATTTTCTTCCTTTTCGATTTAATTGGTCTCCTTTTTGTTCTAATGATTTGACTCCGTTAGCTTTAAAATTGAAAAATGTCATTTGGTCGCCAGCAAATAAATCGTAGCGGTTGACTTTTCGATTAGGAATAATTTTTATTTTTAAATAACGCATGTCTCCAGCTGTAGAGTCCTTTTCGAATACAATTGTTGGCGTTTTTAAAGGTATTACCGCTGTATTTGTACGATAAGTAAAGTCAGAATTATATTTGCTGAATAGCTTATTCTTACTTTCGGCTGTTACTAATTTAGGATTTTGACCTAGATAATTCTTAGTCCAAGGGTCTAGGTTTTTATCGTAAGTTGCCCAACTCGCTTTATTAGTATCGGCATCGTAGACATAAAGTAGACTGTTTGATTTTGCTTTGTTAGGTCCGTAGGCTGCGTTTTCATTTGCTTTTATAAAAAAGAAAATACTCCCTAACAAGAATAGGAATGACCAAACAATTTTGTTTTTATAAGCTCCAAAAACAGGGAGTAATAATGCAAAAGTTAATGAGGTCAACAATGCGCTTCCGTATAAGATTTTTAAGCCAAGTCCTATAGGTAGCATCTGGATAAAAGGAACAATTAAAATTAAAGCTGGGATGGCTAAGATTGCATTGAGTACTTTACTAGAGCGTTGCGTAATCACAAAATAGGCTAATCCTAACAATCCGCAATATACTGGTATAATTAAAAATCCTGCTCCCGTTAAAAAGATAGCAAGTGTTCCATTAATCACTAACCAAATGAATAATGCTGCTACATAATGGTTCATTGTGGTTTGCACTTTTGAAAACAGCTGATAGCATGCAAAGCTTATTGCTAAGGTTAAAAGCGTAAATGCGGCTATGTAATCATGTCCATTATACGTAAATCCATTTAAAAGGTCCTTGTATTGTGGATAACAAAGTAATACTAGGTTCCATCCTAAGAATACCGTGAGAAATGTGATAAGTAGCGAACAAACTAATGGAATGAAACCTTTAACTATTTCGCTTGCTAGTAGCACTCTTTTTCCTAGTCCTACAATAACAAGTAGAACAAATAAGGCTAATGCGATTGCGGCCATTGGGATTGCCCATGTAAAAGGATACATCAAGACGGTGAAAGGAATGTTGAAATATATAGAATCTTCAGATGTTTGTTGTGTATTAAAAGCAGTATTACTGAAATAATCGAGCAACGGCATTAAGTAGGCTCCTTGATGCTTTAAACTGTTTTTATCTAAGTTAGTGCTTATATCTTGTGCGGTGTGGTAATTATAATGACCATCTATGAAAGCAAAACTATAGCCTTGAATGGCTCCTTTTTCTCTAAAAACGGTAAGATCAGTATCGTTGGGTAGCATTTTATAAATGCTGTACATTAAGGAGTTTGTAACAGGATATTGTGGTGCCGCTGCAGCGAAATCCTCGATTAACTGCTTGTTGCCTTTATTTGCTTCCATCAACATATAGCTTGGCCCAGAAGTTCCTCTAGCTTCAAAGTTTAAGACTACGCCTACATCTTTTGCCCATGGATGCTCAGTTACAAATAAAGCTGCGCCATTAAGGCCTAGCTCTTCTGCATCTGTAAATAGAATAATGATGTCGTTTTTATGTTTTTTCTTGCCGTTTTGAAAAGCACGAACTCCTTCTAAGATTGTTGCTACTCCAGAGCCTGCATCACTCGCTCCTTTTGAAGCTGAATGCGGTGCGCTGTCATAATGGGATAATAATAATAAGGCTTTGCCATTGCCACTACCTTTTATTCTAGCAAGAATATTTTTTGACTTTGCTAAGTTTCCCCATTCTGTTAAGGTGTATCCTTGTTGTGTGCTTATAGTAAGTCCTAATTCATGCAGCTGCGATTGTAAGTAAGAAGCAACGGTTTCATGATGTTGTGAGCCTACGTAATGTGGGTATTGTGAAATGTTCTCTACTTGAGTATAAGCGCGATCTGTAGAAAACTCAGATAAGGTACTTAAATCAGCGGTAAGTGTTCTAGGCATCATCGTGCAATAAATAAAACCTAGTATTAAAAGGATAAACAAGGTGCTAACTATTTCGGCAAAGCTTTTCTTCATATTATTTAGTTCCAGTTTTTAAATGTCTTTTTTTACTAGCATGAAATAATCATTATCTAGTAGCAAGTAACCTTGGTCATAAAGGAAGTAGTAGGTGTTTCCGGTTTTTGTATGCAATATGTTTGTGAAAAAATCAAAATCAAAACCCTTGCTAAGGAGCTTAGCTCGGGTTGTTTTTGATTTTCCGTCGATGTTTAAAAGGGATAGAATGCGGTAGTTTTTACGCAGTTTGTTGTTAACATTGCGCATAAAATTATTACTGTCTTTATTGATTTTGTTATTGTATGCATTACGGCAACCGTCGCTACAGAACTTTTTATCTTCGCGACCCACAATTTTCTCATCACATTCTAAGCAAGTTTTCATCATTTTAATTGTTTCAAACTATACAAGTCATGTCTTCTGTCTTTCATTGTGTTGACACTTCCATGCTCATGAAGTTCTTTTAATAAATTCATATCTACATCTACGATCAAAGTCATTTCGGTGTTTGGGGTTGCCTCTGCTTTGACACCATTGCTTGGAAATGCAAAATCTGAAGGGGTAAACACGGCTGCTTGTGCATATTGTATGTCCATGTTATTCACCTTTGGTAAATTACCTACACAACCTGCAATAGCCACATAGCATTCGTTTTCAATCGCTCTTGCTTGCGCGCAATGTTTAACACGCGTATATCCGTTTTGAGTATCCGTTAAAAATGGTACAAATAAAATATTCATTCCTTGGTCTGCCATTAACCTTGATAATTCAGGGAATTCGACATCATAACAAATTACAATTCCTATTTTACCACAGTCGGTATCAAAAGTTTGGATGATATCGCCACCTGTTATTCCCCAATGGAAAACCTCGTTAGGGGTGATGTGTATTTTGCGGTACATTTCATTAGTACCGTCACGTTTGCATAAGAACCCAACATTGTAGACATGATCGTCTTCTATTAAGGGCATGCTTCCTGTGATAATATTTATGTTGTATGAAATAGCAAACTCCTGGAATTTAGCTTTCACAGCATCAGTATGGCGTGCAAGTTCTCTAATTGCCTCGGCTTCTGATAGGTGATTATAGTCTGCCATTAACGGTGCCGTAAAGAATTCTGGGAATAACGCAAAGTCACTTCCGTAGCCAGAAACAGCATCGATAAAAAATTCTGCTTGTTCGAATAAGGCATCTAAATTAGGTAGAGAGCGCATCTGCCATTGAATAAGTCCTAATCTCACAACACTTTTTGTCGTATTGATTAATTTAGGGCTATCGTCATAGTAAATATTATTCCATTCAAGTAAAACAGCATATTCAAGAGACTCTGTATCTCCTTCTAAATAGTTTTTAAGAACTCTTAATTCATGGAAATCGTTGCTTAATTGAAAAGACAATACCGGATCATAAACTTCTTTTTTCTTTACTTTTTCAATGTATACTTTAGGTGTGATTTCATTCTTGAACTTTCCGTAGTTCGGAATTCTACCTGCAAATATGATTGATTTTAGATTTAGCTGCTCGCAAAGTTCTTTACGCACATCATATAATCTACGTCCTAAACGCAAACCGCGGTATTGCGGATTTATAAAAACATCTATCCCGTATAAAACTTCTCCTAATGGGTTGTGTGTTGAAAATGTAAAATTGCCTGTTATGGCTTTGTATGTTTTAGTTTTAAAAGCATAATCTTCGGTAACTAACAATGATAATGCAGATCCTACAACGATTCCATCAACCACAATTACGAGTTGTCCTTCGGGGAATTTTTGTAGTAATAATTCGATTTGATCTTCTTTCCAAAATGATTCTGCCATTTCTGGATATGATTCAATCATCGATTTTTTTAATTCTTTATAATCTTCAATTTGGAGATTGCGTAGTTCTATTGACTTGATATTTGTCGGCATAAATAAATGTAATTTGATGCTAATATAGTCAAATTAATAGCCATTTACAAACGTTTACAATTATTTACAACCGAAAGTAATTGATTGCGAACCGAATAAGGTGGGGTTGCAGGCTAATCTTTGCACTGTCGAAACGAAATGCGTTAGACAACTATATACTTAACAATAACATTTAAATTTTACACGCCATGAATGCATTAAAAAACAAAGTTCAATTAATTGGACATTTAGGAAACGATCCAGAAATCAAAAATTTTGAAGGAGGAAAAAAGTTAGCCAATTTTACCGTAGCTACAAATGATAGTTATAAAAACGACAAAGGTGAAAAAGTGGAAGAAACACAATGGCATCGATTAGTCGCTTGGGGTAAAACAGCTGAAATAATTGAAAAATATGCTGTAAAAGGAAAGGAAGTTGCTATAGAAGGTAAATTGACGCATCGCAGCTATGATGATAAGAATGGAGAAAAACGCTATGTAACAGAAGTAGTGGTAAACGAAATTTTGCTTTTAAGTAAGTAAAATTAAATAGGCATAATACTTAATGTCAAATTGAGAGCACGCTTCTATTCAAGAGGTGTGCTTTCTATTTTTATAGTATTAAAAAATGGACAACGTTTGCAGCGCTTTTCTTCTCCTTTTTTAAATTTTTTGCAGCACTTTGATTTGAAGGTTTCGCTCTTTTTTAATTTTTTGAGCGCAGGGTCCTTCTTTTCTTTTTTGTCTTTTTTTTCCTTTTTCTTTTCCTTCTTTTCGTCTTTCTTACCCAATGTTATGAATGTTGTCTTACAATGCAAAGGTAGTCGTTTTTACAGATTGAGATTAAATTTTAACTATTTCAATTTCTAATTTGTAAATATAAGTTGAATGCTTATTCGTTCATCAGTTCTTGAAAGTGGTCAACAAAATGACTGAGTTGCAAGCCGTCTATTAAAGCGTGGTGCACATGTACAGACATTGGCATCGTTTTAATATTGTTAGCTGTTGTAGTTATTTTGCCAAAAGAGATTTTAGGGCAGCTGTCAGGAAAGTTGTAGCTTCTTGCGTGAGATAGAGAAGTAAAATTTAGCCACGGAATCGCCGAGAAATGAATTAAGTTGTCCAAGTCAAAAGAGCGTGTAAAAAGACCGGTAGTAGTGGCCACACGAGCACTCTCATTTTCTGCCTGTATTTTGAACGTATTTAAATCTTTCGAATAAGGAATTAAAGAAAACCCAAAGGTGCCGTCTGGGCGTCCTATAGTTGCTGATGCGTCGATAGTATCGTGAATGATTATCTCATCATCTTCAATGCGGTAGGTAAAAGCTTCTACAGCGTTTACGGCGGTTAACGTTTTATGCAAAGAGTAAATGAAAAAAGAACATTCCAGTTCCTTTGCTCGCTCGTATGCGCGGCTGCAGTCAATAGTTACAGTCGCTCCGTAGAAAGGTTCGTCAAAATCTTTGAAAAACTCAAAATGCTCTTTTCTATTCCAGTTTTTAATGTCTAGCTTCTTTTTCAAGATGTTTTTTTTTACAAAAATATTCAAATTGCAAATAGTATACAATGCGTGTTGAAAATATAGCGCATAAAAAAAGCCCTAAAAGGAATTTCCTTTTAGGGCTTTACTATATTTAAGTTGAGAATTATTTTACTCTAAAAGTAACTTTTCTAACTAATTTTCTAGCTAATTCTGAATCTTTTTCAACTGAATTATCTTCACCTGCTGCGATAACTTTCAATCTTGAAGCATCAACTTTAGCTTTAAGTAAAATACTTTTTACTTTTTGAGCTCTAGCGTTAGATAATTTATCGTTGTAAGCTGTTCTTCCAATTTCGTCAGCATGACCAATAATGTCAACTGAAGCAGAAGGGTTGTTTCTTAAGTAAGTTAAGATAAAGTCGATTCCTTCAGTAGAAACGTTTGTTGGAGTTGATTTGTTGAAATCAAAATATGTAGCAACATATCCACCGTTGATTAATTTAGAAATTAATTCGTTGTTAGATAATGCTGGGTTGTTATCAGTTTTGCTACCGTAAGTTTTCAATAAATAGCTTTCTAATTCGTCAGGAACGTTATTGTTGTTTAAGTCAATAGCTCTACCTTTAGAATCTACCATTACACCAGATATAGTGTTTGGCTCAAGATCTAAATAATCAGCAACACCATCTTGGTCAGAATCAACTAACATAGTCTCTAATGTACCAACTCTATTTGTTAAACTCAATACATCTTTATCTACTAAAGTAACCCAGTCAGCATGCTTAGCGTTTTTACCTAAGTAAACAGTTACACCAACAGTACCATTAAAAAGAATTCCTTGGAAGCCTCTTGTAGTACCTTTCTTAACAGCGTCAAAAGTTGCGTTTTGATCAGCGTTAAAGATTGTAGTAAAATCACCTGTTAAAGCAATTCTATTAGATAATTTAATTTGACCTGTAATACCAGCCATAAAGTTACCCATTCTGTCTTTCAAAGATGAATTCTCATCTTCTAATTGAGCTAAACCAAAACCAGCATGTCCTACTAAACCAATAGTATTCGTCCAAGTTTCAAAGTTCATAATTCTACCTAAGTTTGCTACACCTTGTAAGTCTACTCTGTAGTACTTAGTATCAAAGCTTGCAGAATTGTTTTTTCCTTCAAAACTGTTGTATCCAACATCCGCTTTTAAACCGAATTTGTTGTTAAACATGTATCTAACTCCTAAATCAATAACATATGGGCTTGGAGTTGAAGTGAAATAACCTGAAGTTAATGGTCTTTGTGGTTTGTTTACACCACCTGCTACTTCAATAGACCATTTGTTGTACTCTTCATTGGTAGTCATTTTCTCAGGAGTTGTCTGAGCACTAACTGTTGAAAATGCCGAAGCAATTGCAAGCGTAAGTATTAATTTTTTCATTTCTTTTCTGGTTTTAAATTTCGAGCAAAAATACGACATAATGTTTAATAAGAAATTTCAATCTCATAATATTGTAATATTTAGGTATAATTTTACAAAAGTGCTTTGAGAGCTATTATATTGTCAAAATTTTACGGCTATAATTATCAATATCATATATATAATGCTTAAAATAGTTCGATTAAAATCAATAAAGACAAAGATCATCTTATTAATTATAATAATTTAACGTAAAAAACAGCCAATTACGGTACTATTTCTAACACTGCCTTAATATTTATGGCTGTATAGAAGTTGGGATGTGTAATTTCGTGATCAATTTTCTCATGTTCCCATGTTGTAAGGAATGGTATATGTAAAGCAGAGCCGCCCAATTTTAAAACTGGTAATATATCTGACTTTAAGGAGTTACCAATCATGAAAAATTGATCTGCTCTGGTTTCTAATCTGTTTATCAAATCAAGATAGTCTTGCTCTTTCTTGTCAGACATGACTTCTATATGGTGAAAATAGTTGCCCAAACCTGATTTGTGTAGTTTTCGGCGCTGGTCGAGCAAATCTCCTTTTGTCGCAACAACTAATTTGTATTTTCCATGCAAAGCTTGTAGCGTTTCCTCGACACCTTCGAGCAGTACTATAGGCTTATGAGCTAGTTCCTTTCCATATTCGATTATTTCTTTAATGAATGGAGCGGGTAAGTTATAATTACTAATTTTCATAGCGGCTTCAATCATTGATAATATGTATCCTTTTATTCCGTAGCCATAGGTAGGTAGATTAGCAATTTGCGTACTGTATAATTCCTGTGCGATACTTTGTCGTGACAGATAATCGCTTAGTAAAATGCAAAATTTTTCTTCGGCCTCACCAAAGTAGGTCTCATTTACAAATAAGGTATCATCAGCGTCAAATGCTATAACTTTAATTTGGTTCATATATTTTTTATTGTGCTGTATCAGCTGGATTTTTTGATTTAAGATTTTTTATCGAAAGTGTCTTAGCATAGAACGTGATTCTAATCCCGATTAACAAAATAACTCCGCCTATAATCATATTGAGAGTGATTTTTTCGTCTAGAAATAACCAAGCTAATATTGAGGTCAATACTGCTTGTCCTAGTAAACTCAGCGATACTCTTGTAGGTCGCATGTGCTGAGTAGCATAACTTATCGATAGCCATGCCATTAATTGACAAACTACTGCTTGAAGAAATAGTACAAACCAACCCATATTTGAAAAACCACTAAAAGGTTCGTTCATTATTAAGCAAGCAATTGCTAGGTATACAGAAGAAGCCAGCAAGCTAATGGTCATAAATGAAAGTACATCGATATGAGTAAGCGCTTTTTTACTTACCAATAAATAGATGGAGTAAAATATTCCTGATAACACGGCTAAGATAAATGCATTGTCAAAATCTAATTCTAAGAAAAATTTGAATCCTACTAGCATTGCCATCCCAAATAAAGCTACTGTAGTTCCAATCCAGAAATTAGTTGCAGGCTTTATTTTTAAAAAAACGTAAGATATTATTCCCACCCATAAAGGCGATAAATTAGTAAGTAACGATGCTTGTGTAGCACTTGATTCTTGAATGGCAATATTCCAAACCGCAACATCTGAAGCAAATAGCACACCACATAATATAGCTAGTAGCAGGTGTTTTGTCTCAGGAAGCTTAAATTTTTTAGTAACAAGCATATAGGGAAGTAGTATAGAAAAAGCAATTGCCATTCTATAAAATGCCGAAATCAATCCTGGTGTAAGTCTCAATTTAACCAAGATTGGAAAAATGGAAATGCATAAAATTCCAAAAGCTAATGCTAATCTCGGTTTGGCGTTGATCATGTTTTTGTTTTTATGGATTAAAAACACGAATTTCACTAAATTACTACTAAGTATTAGTGTAAATTAGTGAAATTCAGTTTAGTATGTTTGGGGGCTTAGTTTATTGTTTCACCATTTGCAACACCATCAGTATCTGGATTAACAAAAACTAGTTTTCCATCAGCATTGGTGGTCATCAAAATCATTCCTTGACTTTCTACACCACGTAAGTTTCTTGGAGCTAGGTTGACCAAAACAGTTACTTTTTTTCCAATGATATCTTCAGGTTTAAAACTCTCTGCAATTCCTGATACGATCGTACGAACGTCAATTCCGGTGTCTACTTTTAATATCAAAAGCTTGTTTGCCTTTGGCATTTTTTCTGCTTCAAGAATTGTTCCTACTCGAATATCCATCTTGGCGAAATCATCAAATTGAATCGCTTCTTTTTGTGCCGCGATAGCTATCGGGCTTGCATTCTCAGCGATGTTAGCTGTTTTTGTTGCTTCTAGTTTGTCAATTTGTTTCTGAATTTCTTCATCTTCAATTTTAGCAAACAATAATTCCGCTTCTCCTACTTGGTGACCTGCTGGCAATAGATCCGAAGTTTCTGCAATCGTGTTCCAATTCAATGGACTCTCGATTTTTAATATTCGAGACAATTTAGTTGCTGTAAATGGTAGGAATGGCTCACAAAGCGAACTCAAAGCTGCGGCAATTTGTAATGCTACATACATTTGTGTTTTTACACGCGCTTCATCCGTTTTTATCATTTTCCAAGGCTCTTCATCAGCCAAGTATTTGTTTCCAAGTCGGGCTACATTCATCAATTCTCCTAACGCTTCTCTAAAACGGTAACGCTCAATCGAACTCGAAATCACCGCGGGATACGCTTTTAATTCCGCCAACGTTTGCAAATCTACTTCCGTAAACTCGGTCATTCCCCCTTCGGGGGTTAGGGGGATTGGAGTTGGAACAACCCCATTATAATATTTATTAGTTAAAACTACTACACGATTAATGAAATTCCCATAAATAGCTACTAATTCATTGTTGTTTCTAGCTTGAAAATCTTTCCAAGTAAAATCATTATCCTTAGTTTCAGGTGCGTTTGATGTCAATGCATAACGCAAAACATCTTGCTGATTTGGAAATTCTTCTAAATATTCGTGCAACCAAACCGCCCAGTTTTTAGACGTTGATAATTTGTTTCCTTCTAAGTTCAAGAACTCATTTGCAGGCACGTTGTCTGGCAAAATATAGCTTCCTTCGGCTTTTAGCATCGCTGGGAAAATCACACAGTGAAAAACAATATTGTCTTTCCCTATAAAGTGAACCAACTTAGTGTCTTGATCTTTCCAGTACGGTTCCCATTCTTTTCCTTCGCGCAAAGCCCACTCTTTAGATGCCGAGATGTACCCAATAGGCGCATCAAACCATACATACAATTTTTTTCCTTCGGCACCAGGAACAGGAACGTCAATTCCCCAATCCAAGTCACGTGTTACTGCACGAGGCTCAAGACCGCTATCAATCCACGATTTTACTTGTCCGTAAACATTGGGTTTCCAGTCGCTTTTATGTCCTACTAAAATCCACTCTTTCAAGAAATCTTCGTAACGATCCAAAGGTAAAAACCAGTGTTTCGTTGATTTCATAATTGGCGTTTCTCCAGTAATAGTCGATTTTGGGTTGATTAAGTCGGTAGCGTTTAGAGTCGATCCACATTTTTCGCATTGATCACCGTAGGCTTCTTCGTTGCCACATTTAGGGCAAGTTCCTGTTACAAAACGGTCAGCCAAAAACTGATCTGCTTTTGCATCATATAATTGTTCGGTCACTTGCTCGATAAAATCACCTTGTTCATATAATTTTTTGAAAAAATCTTGAGCCGTATCATGATGAATTTTAGCCGAAGTTCTCGAGTAATTATCAAATGAGATTCCAAAATCAATAAACGATTTACGAATAATACCATCATACTTGTCAATTACTTCTTGCGGAGTAATTCCTTCTTTTTTTGCTTTCATCGAAATAGCAACACCATGTTCGTCACTTCCGCAAACAAACAAAACGTCTCTACCTTGCAATCTCAGGTAACGAGAGTAAATATCAGAAGGCACATAAACACCTGCCAAATGGCCAATGTGAATAGGACCGTTAGTATAAGGCAATGCCGCCGTAATCGTATATCTTTTTGGATTCTGTATCATAAAATTATTTTTAGATTCTGAAATTAATTCGGAACGAGCTGCAAAAATAAGATTTTTTATCATAGGGACAAGTCGCCACTTGTCTGTACTCGCATGAAAATGTATTTTGCGAATTTTATTGGGAACCTTGAATTCGAGTAAACTATTAAAATTTAGTAACTTTGAATAAAAGATATAGTATTAAAGAGCTTAGGTGAAATTTTAAACTAGAATTATTTTAGTGCCCATTAAACTTTTTACACTAACTCAACAAAGCAGATTCCTATGAATAAAAGTTACATTACATGTCCAGAATGTGGCACAATTAATTTAAACGCAGCATTTTGCAGCAACTGTGGTGCCCTGTTAGATGTAGTGGCTAGAAGAAAATTAGAGCGCGAACTTGAATTTACTAAAAAAGCTAAATTAAAAGCAAGCCTCAAAAAAGAACCTAGTAAAATCGAAACTTTTCTAAAAAATGGAACGGAACATTCTAACGTATTAATACGCTTAATTTTTCAAGGAGGTTATTATATTTGGTTGTTTTTTGCTTTGATATTTGGAGCGCTAATTTCTTTAATTGTAGCAGCTGCTGCAGGATAAAATAGATTATATTGGAATGTGTTCGGTCAAAATAGGTTTTAAAATTTTTAATTATTTTTTCTTATTTTAAAATAAAAGAATGAATATGCTTTCTAAAATTCTCTATAGTTTGATGTTTGTTATTGCTGCTAGTATCTACGTGCTGCAAAAGTTGACAATTGCTCTACCGCTAGTAGTGAATAACTATTTGAATGATTTGCTTTGTATGCCGCTAGTTTTTGGAGCATTGACATTTATTGTTCGAAAACTTAAAAATGAACCTCAGTTTATACTACCTTTTGGTTTTATCTTTATTTTATCGAGTTATTACGCAGTATTTTTCGAATATTATTTACCTAGAACCAACACCAGGTATACTTCAGATTGGCTTGATGTTGCGCTGTATTTTATAGGTGGTATGCTATTTTATTTTTATCAGAGAATAAGATGCAAGAAAAATGCTAAAACGAAAGCATATCAAATAATTAGGCGTGTAGATTAGATAGCTGTGTATCAATTTTTCTTTACGTTCTTTACTTATTTATTATGTGCAGAGTGTGCATTAAATGTAGCAGCGTTTTTTGATTTAAATAAAAAAGTCTAAGGAATAATCCTTAGACTTTGTTGTTTAAAACTTGCTTGCACGGGCGGAGGGATTCGAACCCCCATCAACGGTTTTGGAGACCGCTATTCTACCCTTGAACTACGCCCGTAGTAATGGCAGAACGAACTGCTTCCAAGGCGTAAATATAGTGTTATTTGGGACAAAAACTAATAGCAATGACTCGCGATAGCTGATAAATTTTCAGTATTTCTGTAAAGGTTTGACCGTCAGATAATGTTTTTTAATTTCAAATAAATAATCTTTTCTTATCAGTTATAAATACGAGTAAAATTCGAGTGTAAAACACTTTTGAAGTCATGTTGTCTTATACTTTTAATACAGTTAATAGTATCAGTAATGTTTCGATTTTCAACGAAAGTATATTTCGAATAATCTTCCCATAAAAACAGCTCTATCTATTTCTAAAATTTGTTTGATATCGGTTTTTGTTCTTTAATGAGTGTGTTGTTTTATCTTTGCCAAAAAACAATAATTATTGCTACACAATTCAGTTCAAATTTTGATACCAACACGCCATGGCAAAAGGACCCGAAAAAAATACTAGAGACAAAGCTTTGCATACTAAACTGCTTAATCTTAAGAAAGCTAAAAACCTGCGCTTAAAAGTATTAGTGACCAAAGTGAATCAATAAAAAAATTAAAACTAATTTCGTTAGAAATGATTGCTAAAATAAAATATAATTGTAAAATGAAAAAAATAGATAATATTTTGATACTATCAATATTTATAATTTTCTGGATAGACTATATTCCTTATAAGTTTCCATCAATTATTGATAATTCAGATAAATTAGAAATGACAATATACAATTTATCATTAGCATATATAGCTGGCTATATGTTTTATTATATAAATGTTTATTTACCAGAACACAAGAAATCTAGAGTATTAAAACGAATTTTGAATAATGATATAGTATTTATTCTTAACAGGAAGAGCGAAATAAACAGATTGAAATGTGTTGTAATCGATGAAAATGTTGAAGTAGTTATGAATGGTAAATATATTCCAATCAGAGTTTTTTTAAATAAATTTCACGTCAGCTTTCATAGAAATTTAGACTCAATTCTCATCGTAAGAGAAAGACTCCCAGTTGAACTTTTAAGAATTATACTTATTATTAAAAAGCATCCTCACTTCATATCGAAATTCACTAATTTGAAAGAACTAGATAAGTACATCGAATCATATAACACGCATGTTAATAAATTAAATGAAGAGTTTTTGAAATTGTAAACCATGGCAAAAGGACCCGAAAAAAACACTAAAAACAAAGCTTTGCATACTAAACTGCTTAATCGTAAGAAGGCCAAACTGCAGGAAGAAAAGAAAGAAAAAGCGTTACGCATAAAAGCGCTTGTTACTAAAATGAATCAACAAAAGAATAGTGAGCAATAGGTTTCTTTAATTTAGTAAAGCAACATGCTGGGATTGCTTCCTTGGTTGCAATGACATGTTGCTAAAAAAATTGCGTTAATCTGTATAAAATCTGTAGTAAATAAGCGAAATTTGTCATCAATTCATTAAACAACATTCAAATGGAATTCGGAAAAATAATTATTTCAGAAACGGCCGCTACTAGCGAAAACCCACAAGACATTATCAACTCTAATATATCAGTAATCAACCTAATGCGTGAGGAGAAAATCGACGACGATTTAATTCATGAAGATGCATTAATGAGTTACTATTTAGATTACTATACTTCACAATGCACCGAAGGTAATTTTGCTCAGTTTGTTTATAATTCAAAATGGAATCTAGAACTAAACGAGCTAATTGAGGAGGGTTTGCAATTGTTAGGAGCCGAAAAGCATTTGGAGTTATTTCAGCAACAATGCAAGAAGGTGAAATTAATGAGCTCTGTTAAAAGAGAGAAGTTTTTTAAAGGAAAGTTAGAAGGGGTGAATCCAATAAGAGATTTATTAAACAACGATACTTTTTTTGAAATTGAAGAGAACTTAGTACAATTGAACGCTGCTTTCTTACTAGCGCATCCTGATACCGAAGTACTTTCTGTAGACGATATGTTTGCTGCGCTCGAAGAGTTTGTAGGTCACGAAATCACAAGAGCATAAAATAGTTATTGAAATAAAAAAAGCTAGCAAATTAAAAGGTACTTATTTATACTTTTTAATTTGCTGGCCTAAATTTTTAGTGAACATTCCTGTAGTAGTGGTTTTTTGCATGTTTGTATAAACGTACAGTTCACTAAAATAATATGTCACAAAAAGGTTAAACGGATAGATAACATTTTTGCGGCAGCATTAATTAATACATTAATTTCATTTCAAGATTTTGCACGATTTCGATTTTTCCTGAATTTGTGATTTTATTATCTACCGGCGCTTGTCCTTTTTCTCCCCACAATACTGCAATAGTTTTTACATCATTGTCTTTGAATGTGTTGTTAGCAATAGTCACAAATACAATTCCCCTGTTTTTAATCAAGATATGTTCAGCTTGATCTTTACCACAATTTGTAAAAGTATTTCCTTCTAATTTTAGGTTTCCACCAATGGTCGATTCATCATAACCACCACGGTAGTAATCAAGAACAACACCTTGAATACCGTCAAATTTTGAGTTGGTAAAGGTTACAAATTCGGCGTTGTAATCTCCACCATCGTTTGTCTCTTTATTCAATAGAAAGCCATTCTCACAATTTGTAATTAATGAATTAGCCACAATTACATTGTCTGAGAAAGACCCTTTAGACACTTCTAACACATTTTTAAAGTTGGTTATTTCAGTGTTCTCAATATGTAAATTATACGCTTTACTCATGTTTTTATCTAAAGTAGTAAAAGCATTTTGAGATTTATTTCCTGATAAAACAACATCTTTCAAAATCAGATTTCCTTTTGGATGCATTTCAAAAGCTGTTTTTGCAGCAGTGAACTCAATCTTAGATTTCTTTTTAGTATTGCTAGAAGTAATTGTAATTTCTTTATCAATAACAATTGATTCACTAAGTTTAAAAGTACCTGATTTTAATACAATAATATCTCCTGAAACTGCTCTCTTAATTTGATTCACTAATTCATCTGAAGTTGTAACCATGATCTTATTAGCAGCTGCTTGTGGTGTCTCAGTAGCAAACCAGTTTGTTCCGTACTTAGTTTTATCGATAAGAATAGGGTTAGATTTTACTGGATTTACAATGGCGCCAATACTATTATTTGAGACCGTTCTATCATTCCCAAAAAAGTCTTTGGTAATGTTTTCGAAATCAAATCCTGCAAAAATAGCATTGTTATTTTGCTTTAATGAATAGATGTCAGTTGCAATTTTTTCTACTGCAAAATCTTTTGTGATTAATCCAGCAGGTTGTACTTCGCTTTTGTTTGCGTTGTTAGTAAAGTTGTTTTTGAAATTTACGCCATCTACTTTATCATAATTTACAATAGGGTTTTCACTTTTACTTGCGCTGTAAATTAAGTTATTTGCAAAGGTAACACGCTCTGGACGTGCTGATCTAATTTCTGATTTAGGCAACACTTCTTTCTGACTTACATTTGAACCTACACTAAACTGCCAAGGAGATACGCAGTCGATAAATGAATTGTATGCTACCACCACATCTGTCACTTGATTGTAACGGTTTAGTGAAGATTTAGGAATTCCGTTCATGATTGCTATTGCACTTCTAAATGCGTTTCCTTTAATTTTGTAGAAATAATTATTTGTAATCCAGTGTCCGGTATTGATAATTCTAATTCCACCCATTTGGTCCGAAGCATCGTTTCCTATAAATACGTTTCCATCAATTTTAGCATAATTCCCATGTCTTAAAACTAATGAGCCTTCACTTTCAAAAAATACATTATTCTTGAATTCGTTAAAGTTTGATTTACTAGAGATGATCTCTACTTCACCATTGCAACGGTCAAATAAATTGTTTTCCACATTGGTGTAAGAAGGTGTCATAGAAGTTTCACTATCCCCAATTTGGATTGTCTCGCCGTGTGGCCCACCTTTTCTAGGTCTAGGTCCAAAATGGTTATTGATGATTTGGTGGTAGTTATTTACGTGTTCGTTACCGTCTAGAAAAACACGCACTGTAGGTCCAAAATTTGATTTTCCAGTGATGTAGTTGTTGCTTAATTCATTGTGTCTTCCCCAGAATTCTACCCAATGATCACTCACATCTCTGTCAGGTTGCGTAAATTCTTCAATAACACATTGAGTAACTTTACAATTATTAGCAATAGAATCGTTGTTAATTTTAAACTGAATTACGGCATTTGAAGGCGTGTATCCGTTTTTGAAATACAAATCTCTTACTTCAAGATAGCTACCCGCTAATTTTAAATTAGAAACCCCTTCGATAAAAACTTTACCGGGAGTTTCGGCTTTTAAAACAATAGGATTGTCCTTGGTTCCTTTTCCGTAGAATTTTATTTCAGCATCTTTCCAAGTTCCATTTGCTAAAATGATTTGGTCACCGGCATTACTATTTTTAATAGCACTTCGTAGTTCAGCAAGATTTTTTACCTTGATGTCTTTTTTTGGCTTTAAGGTGCTTGCTTCGGCATTTATACTGCTCGCAATAAATAAAGTAAGTATGCTTAATGTAGATAGGAATCTTTTCATGAAAAGTATTTTCAAATTATTTTATAGCTCGTTTTTTCCTTTTTTTTAGGTTTGGTATAATAGTTACTGTCACGCTAGGCAATCATAAAATCACCAGCAATACGATGTTTGTTTATGGCAGTATGTATGCGCAAAATTGCCGTAATAATATAAAATTACGCACAAGTTAAATTGGGTAACCAATTTGGTTTTCCAAATATATGTATATATATTAAGTAAACAAGTTAAAATAATAGAAATTAATAAAAAGCTGGATTTTAAAAGTAGGATGTGTAATTATAGCATATATAAATAGAATTATTCTCAATAGCCGTGTTTAAAAGGAGCATAATTATCAAATTAATTTTGCTGTTTATATCGTTCTTTTTTTATTCGAAAATTATAATTTGTAGTCGAAGGCTGAGGATGCCAATTTGAGATTTTGAATTATCGCTACAATTACGGCATTCATTTAAAGTTTCCGCTTTAAGTATGAAACATTTGTTTAAATTTGCTTCTATTAAAATAAAGTACAGCATTAAAATTTAAGCTATGTTACAAATTGCATTTATTAGAGAGAATCAGGAAAAAGTAATCCAAGCATTGGCAAAGAGAAATCTTGATGTCAAAGCAGTTGTGGAGGAAGTCGTACAACTCGATGAAAAACGTCGTGCTACACAAGTAGCGCTTGACAATGTTTTAGCTGAATCTAATAAGCTATCCAAAGACATAGGGGAATTAATGAAATCTGGCGAAAAAGCGAAGGCAGGTATTCTTAAAGAAAAAACGGTTTCTTTAAAGGAGAAAAGTAAAGAACTAGCTGAAGCTGCTGAAGTATTGACTAGCGAATTGACAGAGAAACTATATACATTACCTAATCTTCCTGCTGATATTGTTCCTGCTGGTAAAACACCAGAAGAAAATTTAAACGTTTTTGAAGCTGGAGAAGTACCCGTTTTACATGAAGGTGCTCAACCTCACTGGGAGTTAGTTAAAAAATATGACATCATTGATTTTGAATTAGGTGTTAAAATAACAGGAGCAGGTTTTCCTGTTTATAAAGGAAAAGGAGCAAGGTTGCAACGTGCTTTAATTAATTATTTTTTAGATAAAAATACTGCTGCAGGTTATAACGAAGTGCAAGTGCCGCATTTTGTAAATGAAGCGTCGGCTTATGGAACGGGACAATTGCCAGACAAAGAAGGGCAGATGTATCATGATGCTGCTGATGATTTGTATTTAATCCCTACAGCTGAGGTTCCTGTAACTAATATGTTTAGAGATGTTATTTTAAACGAAAGTGATTTTCCCATTTTGACAACTGCTTACACACCGTGTTTTCGTCGTGAAGCTGGATCGTATGGAGCGCATGTACGTGGATTGAATCGTTTACACCAGTTTGATAAGGTAGAAATTGTGCGTGTAGAACATCCTGATAAGTCTTATGAGGCATTAGATGGTATGGTGGAGCATATTAAAGAAATATTAGACGAATTAAAATTACCTTATAGAATATTGCGCCTTTGTGGTGGTGATATGGGATTCACATCGGCATTAACATACGATTTTGAAGTATTTTCTACAGCTCAGGATCGCTGGTTAGAAATTTCTTCGGTATCTAATTTTGAAACCTTTCAGGCAAATCGCTTAAAATTGCGTTTCAAAGATAAAGATGGTAAAAGCCAGTTAGCACATACCTTGAATGGAAGTTCGCTAGCATTGCCTAGAGTACTTGCTGGAATAATTGAAAATTATCAAACAGCAGAAGGAATAGTAATACCAGAGGTACTGCGCCCTTACTGTGGATTTGACATCATCAATTAATTCTTTTGAGTTAATAGAGATACATTATAATAAGAAACTAAGTTGCGTTGCTAAAATGCTCTTAGTTTCTTACTGTTTTATGGAAGAAAGGAATTCTTTTAAATTTAATTTCGAAACCTAATACGGTTATGAAAAAGCTTTTTCTACTTTTTACATTATTTATATCAGCGGTTGGTTTTTCACAAAACGAACAATTAGCTGGGTACTACTATGAAAGAAGTGACTTTGAAAAAGCTAAATTAAGTTATGAAGAGTTATTGCAAACGGCGCCACAAAACATGCAGTACTTTCTAAGAATTGTTGATTGTTGCCAGCAGTTAAAGCAATATGACGATGCTAATAAACTATTAAAAGAACGCTTTGCAAAATACAATCAAGGTGCACTGTTAGTTGAGCTAGGTTATAATGCGCACTTGCAACAAGATGAAGTACAAGCTAAATCATTTTATGATCAAGCAATAGAGCGCGTTAATAAAAGCACTAGAGAAGTTTATAGTGTTGCAAATTCATTTGAGCAAAAATCACTTTTAGAATATGCTGTAAAAGCATACGATACAGTGACGTTTGTACAGCCCAATTATAAATTTGACTATCAAAAAGCACTGCTTTATGGCCAAATGGGTAACATGGAGCTAATGATAAATACGTTATTAGATGCCAACTTTGAAAACCCAGATAATTCAAACCTTATAAAAAGCCAACTTGCACGCTACCTTTTTGATGAGAGTGACACTAGTTTTAGTGATAATTTAAGGAAGGCCTTAATTCTTAGGGTTCAAAAAACACAAGATGTATTCTGGAATCAATATTTGAGTTGGTTTTATGTGCAGCAAAGAGAGTATGGCAAGGCTTTTATTCAAGAAAAAGCAATATACAAACGCAATCCGCAGTCGCTAGGGACCATTGTGAGTCTAGCGCAGCAAAGTATACTAGAAGAAGATTTAGACACTGCTGTTGAAATCTTGAGCTACATAACTGAGAACACTACTGATCTAGCATTGCTTATTCAAGCAGATACCTACTTGATAAAAATGAAAATCGATGTTGCAAAACAAAATGATTACCCCGCAATAGACTTAGATCTAGAAGCTTTGCTTGCTAAATATGAAATCACTCCGTTTACCTTATCTTTGCAGTTGATTCAAGCACATTTTGTGGCGTTTAATTTAGCAAATCCAGAAAAAGCGCGTGCCATTATTGATACTGCTTTGAAGTTGCAATTGAATAATTACCAGATTGCTCAGGCTAAAATGGAACTTGCAGATATTATGCTTTATGATGAGAAATTCAATCAAGCTTTATTGTACTATTCGCAGGTAGAATTAGATTTAAAAAATGATGTTGTTGCTCATGAAGCTAGTTTAAAAGCAGCCAAGACGAGCTATTTTAAGGCTGATTTTAAATGGGCGTTAAAGCAATTTAAGGAGTTAAAAGCAGCAAATACACAGCTGATTGCAAATGATGCTTTAGAGTATTATTTGTTGATCAATGACAATACTGTAGCAGATTCTACGCAAACCGCCTTAAAGGAATTTGCAAAAGGAGATTATCTACAGTATCAAAATAGGAGTGAGGCTGCAATTGCGCAGTTTCAATCTATTTTAAAGCAATTCAAAGGTCAAGAAATAGAAGCGATTAGCTTGCTTCGACTGGGAACGATATTTGAAAAAAATAAGCAGTATGACTTGGCTTTAAGCCAATATCAAAATATCATAAGCAATCATGCCGATGGTATTTACAGTGATGAAGCGCTCTATTTTTCGGCAGAGATTTATAATAAAAAATTAAACGAACCAGAGAAGGCAAAACCACTCTACGAGAAAATAATTTTTAATCATGAGGACAGTATATATTTTGTAGAGGCTAGAAAAGCTTTTAGAAAGTTAAGAGGAGATACTAATTTATAATAAAGCAGATTTAGATTGACTGCTTAAGCAAATCAATGACAAACAATTAAAAAGAAAAATAATGATAATATATAACGTAACAAGCAACGTACACGAGAGTATTCACGATCAATGGATGATTTTCATGCAGCACAAGCATATTCCAGAAATATTGGCTACAGGAAAATTTGTATCGGCAAGGTTAGTGCGCGTTTTAATCGAAGAGGAAATGGGCGGAGTTACTTACTCAGTGCAATATACAACAGATAGTAAAGAAACTTTAGAAAGATATTACCAAGAAGACGGACCAAGATTTAGAGCTGAAATAGAAAAGTTGTTTGGCGATAAAGTATTGGCTTTTAGAACAGAGTTACAAGTAATTTCAGAGCACTAATATATACTGGTTTCGTAGTCAATAAGCTTCTACACAAGAGCTAGTATTGCTTATAAACCAAAATACTATTAGATAAGCTGCACGACTTTTAAAAGTCAATAATAGTTTAAAGAACAACTGGTGAGTTGGGAAACTAACGCTGTACAACTTTAAACTTTAAAAAAAAATCATGGAAAAAGTAAAAGCAAAAAAACACCTCGGACAGCATTTCTTGAAGGATGAGAGCATTGCAAAAGCAATAGCAGATACCATTAATCTTGAAGGCTACGATGACGTGTTAGAAATAGGGCCAGGAATGGGAGTGCTTACAAAGTACTTACTGGACAAGCCTACAAACACCTATGTTATTGAGATCGATACAGAGTCGGTAACCTATTTAGATGAAAATTACCCTAAACTGAAAGATAAAATTATCTCTAAAGATTTTTTGAGATACGATATCAATGAAGTTTTTCAAGGAAAGCAATTTGCTATAATTGGTAATTTCCCATACAATATCTCTACTCAAATCGTTTTTAAAACTTTAGAATTAAAACACCAAATTCCAGAATTTGCTGGAATGTTTCAAAAGGAAGTGGCCGAACGTATCTGCGAGAAAAAAGGAAGTAAAGCGTACGGAATCTTATCTGTTTTGGCGCAAGCCTTTTACGATGTAGAATATTTATTTACAGTTGATGAACACGTATTTATTCCACCACCAAAGGTGAAGTCAGGAGTATTGCGTATGCGTAGAAAAGCTGATTATAGTTTGCCTTGCGGCGAAAAACTATTCTTTACGGTGGTAAAAACTGCTTTTCAGCAACGTCGTAAAACCCTTAGAAATAGTTTGAAAACACTAAATTTATCTGATGAATTAAGAGAAGATACTGTTTTTAATCTACGACCAGAACAACTTAGCGTAGAAGAATTTATTGAACTAACAAAGAAAATAGAAGCCGATGGAATTTAAAATCAGTAAAGACTTAATACTCGAATTAGAGCAATACATTGTTAGCAAGGACGACGCCGGTTTAGAGCGTTTACTTGGTGAAATGCACCACGCCGATATAGCCGAGATTCTGGACGAACTAGATTTTGATGAGGCAACCTATATTTTTAAGGTCTTAGATTCAGAGAAAACATCCGAAATACTTCTTGAATTAGAAGATGACCTTAGAGAGAATATCCTTAAAAGGCTTTCTGCAAAAGAAATTGCAGAGGAGCTTGATGAGCTGAATACCGATGATGCTGCTGATATCATCGCTGAACTTTCACAATCTAAGAAAGAACAGGTAATCTTTGAGCTGGACGATTTAGAGCACGCAAAAGACATTATTGATCTATTGCGTTATGACGAGGACACCGCTGGTGGATTAATGGGGAAAGAGCTTGTAAAGGTAAACGAAAACTGGAGCGTGCTTACATGCGTAAAAGAGATGCGTGCACAAGCCGAAAATGTTTCTCGTGTTCACTCTATTTATGTAGTCGATGATGAGAATAGGTTAAAAGGGCGCTTGTCTTTAAAAGATTTATTAACGACATCGACTAAGACTCAAATTGCAGATATTTATATCAATAAAGTAACCTTTGTTAATGTAGATGCTGAGGATGTTGAGGTAGCGCGTATCATGCAAAAATACGACTTAGAAGCAATTCCCGTAGTAGATGCCATGGGTCGATTAGTAGGTCGTATCACCATTGATGATATTATTGATGTGATAAGAGAAGAAGCTGATAAAGATTACCAGTTAGCGGCGGGTATCTCTCAAGACGTAGAGGCAGATGATAGCATCTTAGAATTATCTAAGGCACGTTTGCCTTGGTTAGTATTGGCGTTGCTAGGTGGTTTCATAACCGTTAAAGTATTAGGATTGTTTGAAGGAGCGATGGCCGAACACGGAAATTTATTCTTTTTCACACCACTTATTGCTGCAATGGCAGGAAATGTGGGAGTGCAATCGTCAGCAATAATTGTACAAGGTTTAGCTAATAATACTTTGAGCGGCTCACTCTTTAGACGATTAATTAAAGAGATTTCACTTAGTTTATTAAATGGAGGAATCTTGGCTTGTATCTTATTTCTGGGAAGTTACTTTCTACTTGATGAAGAACCTATTATAGGATTTGTAATTTGTGCCGCATTAATGTCGGTTATTATTATTGCCTCCCTGATTGGAACTTTCGTACCATTATTACTCGATAAATTTGGCGTAGACCCCGCATTAGCAACCGGGCCATTTATCACCACTAGTAATGATATTTGCGGAATCCTGATTTATTTCTCCATTGCGAGAATGATATTGGGTTTTTAAAACACATAAAACTATTGAACTATAACAACCAACTAACAACGACTAAAAATGAATATTCACATTATTGGAGGTGGGAATCTAGGCGCCTCTGTGGCGATAGGTTTAGCTAAGTTTTCCAGCAACCATAAAATTACAGTTACACGTAGAAACATTAGTAAAATTACACATCTAGAACCACTTGGAATTACTCTTTCTACAGATAATACACATGCAATTCAAGAAGCCGATTTGGTGATTTTGACTGTAAAGCCGTATCAGGTGGATCTTGTTTTGTCAGAGATTTTGCCGGTAATAAAAAATAAGATAATTGCCTCGGCTGTTACAGGTCTTTCTACAGAAGCTTTGCAGAATAAAATAGGGCAGGAGCATCAAGCAATCCGAATCATGCCTAATATTGCAGCACAATTTGGAGAGTCAGCTACTTGTATTTCTTTTCATGAGAGCAATGCGACTCAAGGCCAAAAATTGGTTACACTTTTTGCTGATTTAGGGACTGCTCCAGTAATTGACGAGAAATTAATGGATGCTGCAACAGTGTTAGCTGCCTCAGGGACTGCCTTTGCATTGCGTTATATTCGTGCCTCCATGCAAGCAGGAATCGAAATAGGTTTTGACTGGCAAACTGCTTTAGAAATTTCTGCACAAACTGTAAAAGGTGCTGCAAAAATGTTGATGGAAGAGCAAGTACACCCAGAGCAATTAATTGATCGTGTAACTACGCCACAAGGCTGCACTATTGCAGGATTAAGCGAAATGGAATCACATGGCTTTAGTTCGTCAATAATACGAGGAATAAAAGCTGCATTAAAGAAAATCAAGGGATAGTTACAGCAAATACTGTTTTGGGCATGCCCCCATAAAATAAAAGGGTCTTATCAGCAATGTCTTGATAAGACCCTTTTTTTTATGGCGTCGGGCTATACGCGCTACTTCGGTAGCTAGCTGCTATCCCTCATGCGAGCTCATTGTTCATTGATGCGTCAGTTATAATTGTAAGCTAAGGCATTTGAAAATAGTAGGTTATTTAATTTTCAAGTAGCCATTTGCGTATATTAGTACCTTGGTTAAAAATAGTCTTTATGAAAAAAATGATCTTGTTTGTTGCATTAATGCTGTGTATTAGTAGTTGTTCATCAACTAGTGATTCAGTTTTGACTGGGAAATCTATTGTAGGTAAATGGCAATTAGTTAAGATGAGCGGAGGAATTACAGGTAAAACCATAATGCCAACGGTAATTAGCGAGATTGTTATTTCGAAAACAGATGTTAAGATATACGAAAGTGGTACTTTGATCGCAACTGAGCATTATAGATTAGCAACTAAAAAATCGATTTCTGGTGGAGAAAAACAAATGCTTGTTTATACTTCTGGCAGTCCAAGTCAATGGTACGTTTTAGAAGGAAATAAATTGCTTTTAAATGATGAATGCTATGATTGTTATCAAAAAGAATATATAAATATGAAATTATGAAACCAACTTATAAAATAATGCTGAAAGCTTTTGTGGCAGGAGGAACTGTATTTGCTGTAGTTATGGCAATGTGGGATCTTATAGACAGTAAGCAGTTTAACGTATGGAAATTTATGATTAATTTAATCTTCTTTGGGTTATATGTGGCTTTGTACATGCGATACAATTATAAAAAGCAAATACAAAAAATTCCTAATTCTAATTTGTAACTTTGGGCAACAGAAAATAATAGATCATGTTGCATCCCGAAAATATCAAAATACTACATATCGATAGCAATAATTCCATTATGATGGAGCAATTGCAAGCGATAGGATTTACAAATCATACCGATTTTTCTTCGACTAAAGAAGAAGTAGAAGCTAAGATTCACGACTATCAAGGAATCGTTATTCGCAGTCGTTTTAAGATTGATAAGCAGTTTCTTGATAAAGCTACAAATTTACAGTTTATAGCACGTGTAGGCGCTGGTCTAGAAAGTATAGATTGCGAGTATGCAACTAGTAAAAATGTAACGCTAATCGCTGCTCCTGAAGGAAATCGCAATGCCGTTGCAGAGCATACCTTAGGGATGATCCTTTCCCTTTTTAATAAATTAAACACAGCCGATAAAGAAATTCGTTCCGGACACTGGAATCGAGAAAGTAACCGCGGTCACGAGCTCGATGGTAAAACGGTAGGAATTATTGGCTACGGAAATATGGGAAAATCGTTTGCCAAGAAACTACGTGGTTTTGATGTTGAAATTTTATGCTACGATATTCTAGAAAATGTTGGCGATACAAATGCAAAGCAAGTTTCTTTTGATGAATTTCAGCAAAAAGTTGAGGTTTTAAGTTTGCATCTTCCGTGGACTCCAGAGACTGATAAAATGGTTAATACTGCTTTTATAGATGGTTTTGTTGAGCCTTTCTGGATTATCAATACCTCACGAGGGAAGAACATTGTAACAGCTGATTTAGTTGCAGCAATGAAATCTGGGAAAATTTTAGGAGCTGGCTTAGACGTACTAGAATATGAAAAATTGTCCTTTGAAACTTTGTTCCAAGAAGACAATACACCAGAGGCTTTTCAATATTTATTGGATGCTCCTAACGTTATTTTGACACCTCACGTTGCAGGTTGGACATTTGAAAGTCACGAGCGCCTTGCACAAGTGATTGTGGATAAAATTAAATCTAGGTATTTTGGGGAATTAAAAGTTGATACTATAGAAAAACGGGTAACAGGAATTGGAGGATTTTTCTTCAAGGCTCAAAATTCTAAAAACCTTGTGAGTTGGTACGCTAAGCATTTAGGTTTAAAAACTGACGATTATGGTTCCACTTTCTGGTGGGTAGATCAACATGGAAATGACTGTTCGACACAATGGTCGCCCTTTGCGGCAGATACTACCTATTTTGAACCTAGTGAAAAGCAATTTATGCAAAACTTTAGAGTTGAAAATTTAGAAGTACTTTTAAGTCAATTAAAAGAGGAGGGAGTTACCGTAGTAGGAGAGATGGAAAGTTTTGATTATGGAAAGTTTAGTTGGATACTTGATCCAGAAGGAAACAAAATAGAGTTATGGGAACCTATTGATAGCGTTTTTAAATAACTAAGCATAAAGTAAAAAGTCTCGACATTGTCGAGACTTTTTACTTTATAGTATTGGGGAGATTACTCTTCCTTGTCAGCTAGTTTACGCTCTAATTCGGCTTGAAATTCTTCCATAACCGGTTTCATTGTGCTCTCAGGTATATCAGCAATTCTAATGTACATTAAACCATCTACGGCATTGTTAAATAAAGGGTCTACATTAAAAGCAACTACTTTTGCATTCTGCTTAATGTACTTTTTTATTAACACTGGTAAACGTAAAACACCAGGTTCTAGTTCATCGATAATTTTATCAAACTTATTTAAATCGGCTTCTGTTTCATTGAAGATAAAATCTTTATCAGCGTCTTTCAATTTAACTTTGTAGGCCTTTTTAGGGTGGATGTATTGGGCAATATACGGATCGTAATAATTCGACTTCATAAATTCAATCATCAGCGATTTTGAGAAGTCAGAAAATTGATTGCTAATACTTACGCCTCCAAGTAAAAATTTATGTTCAGGGAAACGTAGCGTTGTATGAATAATCCCTTTCCATAATAGGAACAAAGGCATTGGTTTTTGTTGGTATTCTTTGATAATAAACGCACGGCCCATCTCGATAGATTTGTGCATCATGTCGTGTAAATCGTTTTCGAATCTAAAAAGTTCGTTTAAGTAGAAACCTTCTATTCCATATTTAGGAAAAATCTCTGATCCTAATCCCATTCTATAGGCACCAGCAATCTTTTTAGCTTCTTCATCCCATAGAAATAAATGGTGATAATAGGTGTCAAATTTGTCTAAATCAATCGACTCATTTGTTCCTTCGCCTACCTCTCTAAAGGTGATTTCACGTAAGCGACCTATTTCATGTAATATGCTAGGAATGCTTTTCGCTTCTGCAAAAAAGACTTCGTAGTTTTTACTTTGCAATAATCTACAGTCTGTATCGCGAAGTGCTTTTACTTCGGCAATCATCTTGTCACTATTTGCAGGTGTTGCAATTTCTTTAGGACTTCTTGGTAATTTTAAATGCGGTGTATTGATCAATTTGCTTTCCTTTTCAAAAGGATTAGCAAGCATGTATGTTTTCTTTCTTAAAAATTCTGAATAGCTTTCTAGTGATTTATGTTCGTTTTGTTCTGCTACAGAAATAGCTTTCCCTACACGAACTTTTATAACACGATTTTTTTGACTAAAAACTTCCGAAGGTAGTTTTGCTGTTCTAAAAGTGCCACTTATTTTCGAAAGCAAATAAAACAAACGACTGTTTTTTGCATGAAAATAGATGGGAACAACGGGAACTTGTGCTTTTCTAATTACTTTGATAGCTCCTTCTTCCCAAGGTTTGTCTACCATATGTTGCCCGTCTTTGTAGCTAGAAACTTCTCCAGCAGGAAACATTCCTAGAGGTTTTCCATCACTTAAATGACGTAAGGTTTCTTTGATTCCTACCACGCTTGATTTTACATCCTTATGATTTTCAAAAGGATTAACAGGCATGATGTATTTTTTTAAAGGCTCAATGCGGTGCAAAAGGAAATTGGCAATGATTTTAAAATTAGGCTCTCTTTCAAGCATTAATTTCAACAAGAGAACACCATCAATACCACCTAGCGGGTGATTTGAAATGGTGATATATGCTCCTTCTTTAGGGAGTCTTTTTAAATCTTCTTCTGGAATTTCAAATTTGATCTGTAAATCATCTACGATACCGTTTAAAAAAGCAACATCTTTAAGGTGTTTGTTTCTATCGTAAACTTTATTGAGTGTAGATATCTTAAGTACTTTCATTAATAACCAACCGGAAAAGGTTCCGAAAACCCCATATTTCTCAGCATTTATAGCTTTTGCAACTTCTTTGGCGGTAACTAAACCCATTTATTCTTCATTTTTTGAGCGAAAAACAAAGATAGAAAAAAACTCTATCAACTAGCTATTTCGTTCTGTATTTTCGGGACTTAGTGCCATATATTTTTTTATTTTTAGTACTTTTGAAAAACAAAATTGAAAAAAAATGCGAATAATCTCCTATAATGTAAACGGAATTCGAGCCGCGATTTCCAAAGGTTTTATCACTTGGCTGCAACAGGCAGACCCCGATGTAATTTGTCTTCAGGAAATTAAAGCAACGCCAGAGCAAATTCCCTTAGCTGATTTTGAAGCAGCAGGATATCCTTATCACTATTGGTTTCCAGCAACAAAAAAAGGGTATAGCGGTGTTGCAATTTTATCGAAAGTAAAACCAAATAACGTGGTTTACGGAACTGGAATTGAACACATGGATTTTGAAGGTAGGAATATTCGTGTTGATTTTGATACGCTTTCAGTTATGAGTTTGTATTTACCTTCTGGAACAAACAAGGAACGTCTAGATCATAAATTTATGTACATGGATGATTTTCAAAATTACATCACTGCTTTAAAAATAGCAATCCCCAACCTTGTGATTTGCGGTGACTACAATATTTGTCATGAAGCCATCGATATTCATGACCCAGTGCGTAATAAAAATGTTTCTGGGTTTTTGCCTGCAGAACGCTCATGGCTAACTGATTTTTTAAATAATGGATTTGTAGATAGTTTCCGTTTTTTAAATAAAGAGCCTGATAATTATACCTGGTGGACCATGCGTGTTCCCACTGCGAGGGCTAATAATAAAGGCTGGCGTATTGATTACTGTTTAGTGAGCGATCCTCTTAAAGAAATGATAAAAAGAGCGGTTATATTGCCAGAAGCAAAACATTCTGACCATTGTCCCGTTTTAGTAGAAATAGCATAAATTAATTGCACTATAAAGAAGAATAAAATGATAAAGAAAATAGCAATAGGTATTGTAGCAATCACATTAGCGAGCTCATGTGTGTCTAAAAAAATATATGCAGACTTAGAGAATAAGTACACCGATTTAAAAAAAGAAAATAGAACCTTAGCAGATACAAATGCAGATCTATCTTTAGACAAAAATCACTTAGAAACGACTAAGGATTCACTAAATAGTGAATTGGGGAAACTAAAATCAGAGCGTGAAAAGCTACTTGCTGAACAAGCTGCTTTAAATTCTAAGATGAATTTACTTCAAGATTCGTATAAAGCGCTAGAGCGAAATAGCAGTGATGCTTTGCAAGCTAATATGAAGAAAAATAGTGATTTACTAGCTGAATTAGATGCTAAAGCAAAAGCACTTTCTACAGAACAAGACCGATTAAGTAAGAGCACACAGCGCTTGAGTGAGTTAGAGTCACTTGTAGCTGCAAAAGAGGCTGCAATGAAAAAATTAAAAGAGACTTTGTCTAATGCCTTGAATAGTTTTGAAGGTAAAGGATTAACTGTTGAACAAAAGAACGGGAAAGTGTATGTTTCTATGGAGAACAAACTACTTTTTAATTCTGGTAGTTGGTCAGTTGGGCCAGAAGGAAAGAAGGCTGTAGTTGAAGTAGCAAAAGTGCTAGGAGACAATCCTGATATCTCGGTTTTAATTGAAGGGCATACTGATAACGATGGTTTCTCTAGTTCAGGACCTATTGCTAATAACTGGGATTTATCTACAAAAAGAGCAACTTCTATCGTAGCTATTTTAGGGGAGAATGCAAATGTTAACAAACAAAACTTAACTGCTGCTGGTAGAAGTGAATATGCTCCGTTAGCATCTAATGCTACCTCAGAAGGCAAAGCTAAAAATCGTAGAATCGAAATTATTTTGACTCCTAGATTAGATGAAATCGCTGATATGTTGAAAGACATCAACTAGACAGCTATTAATAAAAAGTTAAATTAGGTTCAAAGATATTCTTTGAACCTTTTCTATTATAAAACCTTTGTAACTTTGGTTTTTGTTAATTTGAATACATATACAATGAAATACACTACTTTACCAAATACAGATATAAAAGTCAGCAAAATTTGCCTTGGAACAATGACTTATGGTCAGCAAAATACAGAGGCGGAAGGACATGCTCAAATGGATTATGCTCTCGATCGTGGTGTGAACTTTTTTGACACCGCCGAAATGTACTCTATTCCAGCAAGTGAAAAAACGTATGGTAGCACAGAAAAAGTGATTGGTTCTTGGTTAAAAAAATCAGGAAAGCGTGACCAAATTGTTCTAGCGTCTAAAATAGCGGGTCCAAATCCTAATTTCACCTATATGCGTGACAAAGTAGATTTTTCGGCTGCTAGTATTCACTACGCCTTAGACAATAGTTTGCAACGTTTACAAACAGATTATTTAGATTTATACCAGTTGCACTGGCCTGAGCGCAAGACAAATACTTTTGGGCAGCGTAGTTTTACACTACAAGATGATGAGTGGGAAGATAATATTCATGAAGTTTTGACAACACTTGACGGCTTAGTTAAAGAAGGTAAAATTAGAAACATTGGTATTTCTAATGAGAATGCTTGGGGAATTATGCGTTTTCTTGAAGAGAATAAATACAATAATTTACCGCGTATTAAAACAATACAAAATCCTTACTCGCTATTGAATCGTCTGTTTGAAACGGACTCATCTGAAATTTGTTTTCGTGAAAACGTAGGTTTATTAGCGTACTCGCCAATGGGTTTTGGAGTGTTATCAGGTAAATTTCTAACTGGTGAAAGCCATCCTAAAGCTAGAATCAATTTATTTCCACAATATACAAGGTACAATAGTGCGCAATGTACCGAGGCTACAAAGTTGTATCATGAAATAGCGGTAAAAAATGGTTTGACATTAACGGAGCTTGCTTTAGCTTTTATTGAACAGCAACCTTTTTTGACAAGTACCATTATTGGTGCAACTACAATGGAGCAATTAAAGGAGAATATTGACACAATCAATGTTACTTTGACTGGTGATATACTTAAAGAAATAAATAAAGTACAAGAGTTGATCCCTAATCCAGCTCCATAATTATAATTTTCGAAAATATAAAAGGCCTTACAGACAAGATTTGTAAGGCCTTTTATGTTTTATAACAGCTAATTTCTTTAAAACTTATCTTTTATTGCATTTTCAGTTTTTATGTAAACTATGATTCCAGATACTATTGCAATCGTTACGGCAACAATAAATCCTATTAAATCAGATAGAAAGAAGCGGGAGCCAAAGTAGGAAATTACAATTGATACTAATCCAAAAATAATAGTGAGTTTTGCAGCATATTTTTGAGCAAAATCCCAGGACTGCTGTGACATTGAAGCGCTTTTTGTACGGTATCCTTTTTGGTTTCTGCTTTTTGGAGGAAAGACATATTCGATCAAACCAATGATAACTTGAACGATGCCTATGATAAGTAGCGTTAATGAAAATGTATTGTCCATTAGAATTAGCTAAAATAGTTGTTTTTTAAAAATTGAATTCATTGACGCTATTAATAGAATCTTTTGGGATGCTATCTTGAACTTTTATTCTAAGATAAGATCGTGCTGGTCCTGATATAAACAAGGGCATGGATTTATACAAGCTGTCATCTGGTGCTAATAGTCCTCTTTTAAGCATGATATTTGTTAAAAAACGCTCTTGCTGCGCGGCACTTTCTTTCAAGCTCCCTTCGGCATTAAATTGATACATGAATTTTTTGGGACTTGGTATAATACGAGCTAAGTACAAGCATTCATTAAGGTTTAGTTGAGCAGGTGTTTTTTGAAAGTAAAACCTACTTGCTTCACCAATTCCGTACACATTGGGTCCCCATTCGATGATGTTAAAATAAACCTCCAGCATGCGTTCTTTACTAACAATGCGATTGTTCTCTAAAATATAAACGAGTAAGATCTCTTCCAGTTTACGTGACAACGTTTTTTCACGAGTTAAAAACACATTTTTTATCAGCTGCATGCTTATGGTGCTTGCGCCTCGCGAGAATTTTTTAGTCTTTATGTTCTTTGCAATGGATTGTTTGAAAGCTTCATTTATAAATCCGTGATGCGAGAAAAAGGAAGGATCTTCGGTGGTGAGTACACACTTTTGTAAATAAGGCGATATCGACTCCATAGGAGTGTAATTTGGGTTTACTGTTCCTACTAATATTGGGCGTTGCAAGACATTGTCAATAATGGCTCTGTAAATAAATTCACCATTTAACTTGGTTAAATTCGCTTCGCCATATTTTGTGATTCTAAGATTTTCTTTATTGATATTGCTGTCAAAAACTAGTTGATTAGGCTTGTTTTTATTGTATTCGAAATTAAGTTTGTAGTCAAAATTCCCTTCTGCTTGCATTCCTTGAAAATTAGTAAATAATCCATCTGGTAAAGAATTTATAAAACTTTGCGCTTTCATCTTGGGAATTGCAATTCTCAATTTGTAGATGGTGTCTTTTTCAGTTTCTAATGAAAGGTACGGTTTAAATTTAATCTCGTTAAACTGCGCTGTAGAGTTGTTGTCAATTGCAATGGAGTTAGGACCTAACAAGAAGCGGTAGTCAAAACGTGCTTTTTTAATCAATACATCTTTACTCGCTATTTTAGGGTGATTGATTTTTAAATTGACAATAGATGTAAAACCATCAATGTGCAATTGTCCTCCAGTTTTATCGATGTTTTTAATATTTAATCTAATAGAGTCAAAACTTGAAATTAGATTGTAACGCTCGTCAAAGTAAGGTACTTTTATGGCGCCAGTATCTCTATTAAAAAAACGTAGATCGGCTTTTTTATTTCTAGGATCGGCATAACCTTTTATGTTCCATCTTTGTATAAAAGTGTTGGTTTGAACATTTATAGCAGTTTCTAATTTGCTATTATTCAAAACCAGTTTCTGAATATTGATTGTAGCTTTTTTACCGTTATCATCTAATTTGAATTTTAGCTTTTCAATTTTCATGTCGGTAGGAACTAGATTTAGTGCTGTGGTTATAATACGGTAGGCAAAATCGGCGTAGTCTCTTTTATCATTAGTGGTAACTGCTGTGCTATCTTTTTTTAAGAAAGCAGCAAAGTTTTTTAGAGTGCCTTTTTTAGTAAGCTGTACATAACCATTATTTATTTTTAAAGTTCCTAACTGGATATCCCCCGTAAATAAACGCCAGAAATTAATACTAGTCTCCATTTTTTGAATGTTGAAAAGGGTGTCAGCAGCATTAGGTTTTAAGCTAATTTGAGTTAATCTTATTCCGTTGAAATCTGTGAATTCTGCTTTGCTTATTTTTAATTTGCTGTCATAGTTTTGATCTAAGTGCAGTGTAGTTTTTGCAATTGCCTGATCAAGTAACTGTTCTCTAAAAATGAAAAAGCCAACAGCAACTATTAGTAGTAATCCTGCTAAACTTGCTAGGGTGATGATTGTTATTTTCTTTTTATTTTTCATTAACTTGTGTGCAAAGAGGTGGGGTAAAATGCTAAGTAGTACTACTGTTTTTATAGGGTAAATTTACTAAAAGACAGTTTTTGTGTTTTAGTGAATCACGCAAATTGTTGTTTAATCGCTATATTTTTTTTATCGAAAGGCAAGTTAAATATCCTTATTTCTAACCAAACAACATGCTGGCAACATCTTCAATTTTTGTGACTAGCTGAATTTTTATTCCTGGATTTTTTATAGCTATCTTGTTGTATTTAGATACAAATATGGTTGAGAAACCTAGTTTTTCAGCTTCTTGTATTCTTTGATCAACACGATTCACTGGTCTAATCTCACCAGAAAGGCCTACTTCTCCAGCAAAGCAAAAATCTTTATTCACAGGGATATCTTCGTTACTCGATAAAATAGCAGCAACAACAGCTAAGTCAATTGCAGGATCATCTACAGATATTCCTCCCGTTACGTTTAGGAATACATCTTTGGCGCCAAGCCTAAAACCGGCTCTTTTTTCTAATACAGCTAAGATCATGTTTAATCTTTTAGCATTATAACCTGTTGTGCTACGTTGTGGTGTACCGTAAACGGCGGTGCTCACGAGCGATTGGATTTCGATCATTAAAGGTCTCATCCCTTCTAAGGTTGTAGCAATAGCTGTTCCTGAAAGTTCTTCATCTTTGTGCGAAATCAGTATTTCTGATGGATTTGAAACCTCTCTTAAACCGCTGCCTAGCATTTCGTAAATCCCGATTTCGGCTGTAGAACCAAAACGGTTTTTTAAGGATCTTAATATTCGATACACATGATTGCGATCACCTTCAAATTGTAAAACGGTGTCGACCATGTGTTCCAGTATTTTAGGTCCAGCGATGTTTCCGTCCTTTGTGATATGGCCTATCAAAATCACAGGTATGTTAGTTTCCTTGGCAAATTTTATAAGTTCGGCGGTAGTTTCTCTAATTTGAGAAATACTCCCAGCGGTCGATTCAATGTAATCAGTATGTAAGGTTTGTATCGAGTCAATAATCACAATTTCTGGCTGAATGGCTTCTATTTGCTTGAAAATATTTTGCGTTTTTGTTTCCGTCAAAATGTAGCAATTGTCACTTGTGGGTGTGATTCTTTCAGCACGCATTTTTATTTGTTTCTGACTCTCTTCACCAGAAACGTATAATGTTTTGTAAGGCAATTTTAAGGAAACTTGTAAAAGTAAGGTGCTTTTTCCTATACCTGGTTCGCCACCTAATAAGGTAAGTGATCCAGGAACAATTCCGCCACCAAGGACTCTGTTTAGTTCTGCATCAGTAGTATTCATTCGAATCTCTTGCGTAGAATCGATTTCGGTAATTCTAAGTGGTTTTGGAGCTTTACTCTGTACAGTTGGTTCTGTTTTCCAGGCAACTTTCTCTTGTTTCTGTATAATTTCTTCGGCTATTGTATTCCATTCTTTGCATGAATTACATTGTCCTTGCCATTTAGCGTATTGAGCGCCACAACTTTGACAGAAAAAACTTGTTTTAACTTTTGCCATGAGAGATTGATTATTGAAAATTTTATGCTGTTGCTAAAGTAGTGTATGTGAAAGTATTTTTTGCTTTAAGCGAATAAAAAAATCCCCATTAAAAAAATATTTTTCAATGGGGATTAGTATAATTTTGAGACTGCTAAGTTAGCGAGTTGTCTTTTTCATTAGGGAAAATAATCCATGGTTTGAAAGTTTTAGCTTCTTCAAACTCTAGAGTAGCATAGGCAATAACGATAATGATATCGTCTTTTTGCACCTTTCTAGCTGCTGGGCCATTTAATGTAATTACACCAGAATTTTTCTCGCCTTTTATCGCGTAAGTTTCAAAACGTTCTCCATTATTAACGTTAACAATGGCAACTTTTTCTCCTTCGATAATGTTTGAAGCTTCTAGAAGTGTTTCGTCTATAGTAATACTACCGATATAATTTAAATCGGCTCCTGTTACTTTTACTCTGTGGATTTTTGATTTTAATACTTGAATTTGCATGCTACAAAAGTATATTAATTTAATGAAATGGTATCTATTAATCGAATATTATTCACAAAAACAGCAATAAATGCGCGGTAGGTTTTTGTGTCAATTTTTTCTTCTAAAGGCAATAAGCTCTCTTCCTCTGCAATTTGGAAATATTCCAATTCAAAGGTATGTGATTGTATAAAAGCACTAGCCACATATTTATTGAGTTGCTCTGTAGTATGAGTGGGGAATTTATCTTTAACTTCAAGTAAGATTTTATAAATAAAAGAGGCTTCTGCTCGTTGATCAGCTGTTAACCGTTCATTTCTAGAACTCATAGCAAGACCATTTGCCTCTCTAAAAATTTCGCAGCCTATTACTTCTACCGCTAAATGATGTTTTTCGACCATTTTCTTGACGATTTGAAGTTGTTGAAAGTCTTTCTCTCCAAAGTACGCTTTTGTAGGCGACACAATTTCGAATAATTTCTTCACAATTGTTCCTACACCATCATAGTGACCTGGTCTAAATTTACCTTCCATTTGATGCTCTAATCCATCAAAGTCAAATGGATCTGAAGAGACATTCTCTTCATATATATCATCCACTGATGGGGCAAAAATAATTATACTCGAATCAAAAGCGCTTATTTTGGCTACATCTTGATCAAGAGTTCTAGGGTATTTTAGAAGATCGTCTGGGTTATTAAATTGAGTGGGATTGACAAAAATACTCACTACTGTGAAATCATTTTGAGTAGTAGATTGTTGCATTAACGATAGGTGTCCTTGATGTAGAGCGCCCATTGTAGGGACAAAGCCAATAGTGGAATTACTAGTCTTAATAGCTAACAAATGAGCTATCAAATTGGCTTTTCCATTGAAAATATGCATCGTTATTTTATTTAAATTATATGCAAACATAATATATTAGTTAATAACTGCATAAAATTTTGTAATTTTGCGTGGTTTTTATTACCAATAAACTAAGCAAATTACAATATGAAAGATAAGAGGATATTATATGTATCATCTGAAGTGGTGCCTTATTTAGCTGAGAATGAAGTTTCTTTAATGTCTTATGATGTACCTAAGATGGTCAATGATCAAGGAGGGCAAATAAGAATTTTCATGCCTAGATATGGAAATATAAATGAGAGAAGGCATCAATTACATGAGGTAATTAGACTTTCAGGTATGAACTTGGTGGTTAATGATCTGGATATGCCTTTAATTATTAAGGTCGCTTCAATACCAAAAGAACGCATACAAGTTTACTTCATTGATAACGAAGAGTATTTTAAAAGAAAAGCCACATTTGCAGATGAAGATGGGGTGATGTACGCAGATAATGACGAGCGTGCTATATTTTTTGCAAAAGGTGTAGTAGAGACTGTTAAGAAATTAAACTGGGTTCCAGATATTATTCATGTTCACGGTTGGATGGCAGCAATGTTACCAATTTACATGAAGCATTATTATAAAAATGAAGCCTTATTTTCAGATACTAAAATCATAACCTCTGTTTATAGTCAATCTTTTGAAGGGACTTTAGACGCAGAAATGATTAATAAAATTCATTTAGACGGTGTTCCCTTAGATGCTATCGAAAATTTAAAGAGCCCAGATTACGAGAGTATAATCAAAGCTACAATAGATCATTCTGACGGAGTAATTATTGCTTCTGAAGGGGTGTCTTCAAGTTTAACAAAATATATAGAAGGTTCAGGGAAACCTTTTTTACCTTTCGTCGCTAAAGATGCTTTTGCTGAAGCATATATCAACTTTTATAACAACGAGGTATAATAAATTTTAATTTTTTTTAGTATATGTTTAATAGTTCTTTTTTTAAGAAAATTCTTCTAGCCTCTGTCGCTATTTCTTTGTTCTCATGTGATAAAGATATCAATACTATTGGTGATGGAATTGTAGGAGATGACCATTTTGGTTTTGAAAAGTTGACTTCAGAAGTGGTTGCTTATAACCAGAAAATTAGCGCAGTACAATCAAACAACCTTCCGGTTAATGCATTAGGTATCTATGATACAGAAGCATTTGGTACTACAACAGCTAATTTCAACACCCAAGTGGCTTTGCAGACTGTGGCGCCTACATTTGGAAATAATCCAGTGATAGAAAGTGTTGTTTTGACAATACCTTATTTTAGTGTTCAAAAGTCAATTGATGTAAATGGGGACAGTACTTATGAATTAGATTCTATCTACGGTCCATCTGACGCTAAAATAAAATTAAGCGTTTATGAGTCTGGGTATTTTATGCGTGCTTTAGACCCAGATACTGGTCTTAAAGAAACTCAGAAATATTATACAGATCAAAATGCTGATTTTGATAATGTGAAAGTGGGTGCTCGTTTAAATAATTCTACTGATGTTACAGAGAACGATGCATTTGTATTTAGTGCAGCCGAGTATAAATCATCAGTTACCACTGACGGTGTTACTACAGTTACTAGAACAAAACCAGGTATGAGACTTAATTTAAATAAGTCTTACTTCAAAACTAAGATTATTGACGCTGCTACTTCAGGAAAATTAGCAACTGCAGATACTTTTAGAGATTATTTTAGAGGACTTTACTTTAAAGTAGAAAAATCTGGAAGTAGCCCATCGGCATTAGCGATGTTGAATTTTAGAGAAGGTAAAATCACAATTAATTATAAAGAAGATACTTCAGTTACAGATAATAGTCGTGTTGATAAATCAGTTGTTATAAATCTAACAGGTAACACGGTAAGTTTACTACAAGAAAGTAATAGCAAACCAGCCTATACTGCTGCTACAACGAATGCAAATAAGACTACTGGAGACGAAAAGCTTTACTTAAAAGGAGGTCAGGGATCAATGGCAATAGTTGAACTTTTTGGTAAAGACTTATATGGCTCAGATGGAAAAACGGGTGCTCCTAATGGTGTTGCTGACGAATTAGATGTTATTAGATCTAGTGGTTGGTTGATAAATGAAGCAAGTCTAGTTTTTCACGCTGATGGTACAACTTCAGGAAATGATGCGAAGGTAAATAGAATCTACCTATATGATGTTGATAACAGTACAGTAGTAAGGGATCATTCGTCAGATAATACAACTGCTACATCAATTAAATCTGGAAAAATTATATTTAGCGGTTTGTTGAATAAAACAAGTGAAAGTGACAATACATATAAAATTAGAATTACTGATCAAATCAGGAATTTAATACAAAACCAAGACTCCACTAACGTAAGATTAGGTGTCGTTGTTACTGAGGATATTAATACAATATCTGTAAGTAAATTAAAAGTAGCAAATAGTACTATTGAAGATGTTGCTACGGCATCTGTTATGAGTCCGCAAGGAGTTGTTTTATATGGTTCAAAGGCAGTTAATGCTGATAAAAGGTTAAAGTTGGAAATTTATTATACAAAATCTAATAAGTAATATATGTGTGGAATTGTTGGATATATAGGTCATAGAGAAGCTTATCCTATAGTAATTAAAGGATTGCAGCGCTTAGAGTATAGAGGATATGACAGTGCTGGGGTTATGGTTTATGACGGTAAAGATATCGTCGTGAGCAAAACAAAAGGTAAGGTAGTTGATCTTGAGCAAAAGTCAGCTGGAGTTGATATGAGTGGTACAATTGGTATAGGACACACTAGATGGGCTACTCACGGAGTTCCTAATGATGTGAACTCACATCCACATGTTTCTAACTCAGGTGATCTAGTTATCATACATAACGGAATCATAGAAAACTATGCTCCATTAAAAGAAGAATTAATAAAAAGAGGATATGTATTTCATTCGGATACAGATACCGAGGTTTTAGTTAATTTAATTGAAGAAGTTCAAAAGAAAGAAAAATTAAAACTTGGAAAAGCAGTTCAAGTTGCTTTAAACCAAGTTGTAGGTGCATATGCAATTGCAGTTTTCGATAAAAAAAATCCTAACGAAATTGTTGCTGCCCGTTTAGGTAGTCCTTTAGCAATTGGAATTGGAGAAGGGGAATACTTTATCGCTTCTGATGCTTCGCCTTTTATCGAATATACATCTAATGCGGTTTATCTTGAGGATGGAGAGATGGCAAACATCAGACTTCACAAGCAGATGAAAGTTAGAAAAATTAAAGATGACAGTTTAGTTGATCCTTATATTCAAGAGCTTAAAATGAATTTAGAGCAAATTGAAAAAGGAGGGTACGATCACTTTATGCTTAAAGAAATTTATGAGCAGCCTAGTGTAATTAAGGATACTTATAGAGGGAGGTTACTTGCTAACGAAGGAATAATTCGTATGGCTGGTATCGAGGATAACTTAGAGAAATTTTTAAACGCTGATCGTATTATCATAGTGGCATGTGGAACATCATGGCATGCAGGATTAGTTGCAGAGTATATTTTTGAAGAATTTACAAGAGTACCTGTAGAGGTTGAGTATGCTTCTGAATTTAGATATAGAAATCCTATTATAGGACCTAAAGACGTAGTCATTGCTATTTCACAATCAGGTGAAACTGCAGATACTATGGCGGCTATTAAATTAGCTAAGGAAAAAGGAGCTTTCGTATTTGGAGTATGTAATGTTGTTGGTTCGTCGATTTCTAGAGAAACACATGCAGGGGCTTACACGCATGCTGGACCAGAAATTGGTGTGGCTTCAACTAAGGCTTTTACAACTCAAATTACTGTTCTTACTATGATTGCTTTGCGTTTAGCTAAAGCAAAAGGGACTTTGTCGAATACAGATTACCACATGTATCTGCAAGAATTAGAATTGATTCCTGAAAAAGTAAAAGAAGCTTTAGGTACAAATGATATTGCTAAAGAAATTGCAGCAACTTTTGTTGATGCTCCTAACTGTCTATACTTAGGTAGAGGGTATAATTTTCCTGTTGCATTAGAAGGAGCGTTGAAGTTAAAAGAAATTTCATACATACATGCCGAAGGATATCCAGCAGCTGAAATGAAGCATGGGCCTATTGCCTTAATCGACGAACATATGCCAGTAGTGGTAATTGCGCCGAGAAAAGGGCATTATGACAAAATTGTCAGTAATATTCAAGAGATAAAATCTAGAAGTGGTAGAATTATTGCTGTTGTGACTAAGGGTGATACTGAAGTTCGCAAGCTAGCTGATTTCGTAATTGAAATACCAGAAACTTCAGATGCGTTGTCTCCTTTGTTGACTACAATTCCTTTACAGTTATTATCGTATCACATCGCTGTGATGAGAGAATGTAATGTAGATCAACCTCGAAATTTAGCTAAATCAGTTACTGTAGAGTAATCTTTTATTATAGATTTTAAAAAAGCGAGATGTGAAAACATCTCGTTTTTTTTTACATTTAATTGGTTTTGTAGACTGAGAAATCGAGGTAAACTTTAAAATCCTATCCTTCAAATTTAACATATAATTATTATTTGTCTTAATTAATTGTTAATTTAAAATTTTTGATGTAGTTTAGTTGGACTAATCTTAAAATGGGCCAATAAATGAGAAATTATCTAATTATTTTAATTGCATTCGTTGCAAATATCAGCTTCGCGCAAAATTCTGTTTCAGGGATTGTGCAAGAAGCTTCCAAGCAATCAATAATAGGTGCTAATATAACAGTCGTGGGTAGTTCTGATGGCGCAGTTACTGATGCACAAGGAAATTTTAACCTGAGAACTTCTAGTAAGTTGCCGTTTTCGATTGAGATTTCAAGCGTTGGTTTTGAGTCTAAAAGGCTAACAATTACGAGTAAAAATCAAAAAGTTGTTGTGGTACTGAGTGAGGAAGACAATCTATTAAATGAGATTGTAGTTTCAGCATCTCGTACGCCTGAGCGTGTGCTAGAGTCTCCTGTCACAATTGAAAGAATGGGTGTTGCTGATATTAAAAAATCGGCTTCTGCTTCTTTTTATGACGGACTAGAAAACATGAAAGAAGTTCAAATGAACACGAGTAGTTTATCTTTTAAGTCTATTAATACACGTGGTTTTGCTACTGTGGCAAATACACGTTTTATGCAATTGGTTGACGGGATGGATAACGCGTCACCATTATTAAACTTCGTTTTAGGAAATATGATTGGTATTTCAGAAATTGACGTTCAAAGCGTAGAGCTTCTACCAGGGGCTTCCTCTGCGCTGTATGGCGCAAATGCTTTCAATGGTATTTTGTTCATGACAAGTAAAAATCCATTTACAAGTCCTGGGATAACGGCTTATGCTAAATTTGGGCAGACTTCTCAAAAAGCTGCAGGTAATAATGATTATGTTGATTACGGAATTCGTTTAGCACATGCTTTCAGTCCTAAAATTGCAGCTAAAGCTAATTTCACCTATATGCGTGGTACAGACTGGTTTGCTACAAATACAGATGATAAAACTGTTGCAGGTAGAGATAGAAGTCATTATGGGTATGATGGTATCAATGTATATGGAGACGAGGTTTCTACTGTTATACCTGCGCCAACATTGCCTTCTGAAAAAGTTTCACGAACAGGTTATAATGAAATAGATCTTACTGACAATAAAGCGAGTAACACCAAAATTGATTTCTCTTTACATTATAGACCTTTAGGGGATGAAAATCTTGAGGTTATCTGGCAAAGTAAGTTTGGTTATGGTAACGCTGTTTATCAGGGGGCCAATAGGTATTACTTAAATAACTTTTTTATGCAACAACATAAATTAGAGGTAAAAGGTAAAAACTTTTTTGTGAGAGGGTATACTACTACTGAGGACGGTGGTCAATCCTATGATATGTTATTTACGGGAATAAACATCAATAGACAATGGAAATCAGATACGAACTGGTTTACAGATTATGGAAATGCATTTGCTAATGCTACTTTGGCTGGTCAAAAGCCTGAGCAAGCACATGCTGGAGCAAGAAATTTTGCAGATTACAATATTAGCCCAACGGGTTTAATAGGAGGGTTAGTGTTAACTCCTAATATCAATGGTAATGATGCTAGAGGGACAAGGTTATTACCAGGTACACAAGGTTTTAAAAATGCATTTAATAAAGTTATTGCTGGAGAAGATGTTCTTACGGGTTCTAAATTAGTAGATAATTCAAAAATCTACCATTCTGATGCTAATTATAACTTTAAAGATTTAATACAATTTGCAGAAATTCAAGTTGGAGGTTCTTACAGACAATATGAGTTGAATTCTCATGGTAGAATTTATACCGATGCTAATGGTCCTATTTTTTATAATGAATACGGTGCTTATACACAGGTATCTAAAAAAATGATAGATGATCGTCTTAAATTTACTGGATCTGTGCGTTACGATAAGTCTAAAAACTTTGATGGTAATGTCTCTCCTAGAGTCTCACTTGTTTATTCTGGAGGGGAAAGTAGAAAACATAATTTTAGAGCGTCGTTTCAAACTGGTTTTAGAAACCCATCTACGCAAGATCAATACATTGGATTTAATGTAGGAAGTGCGGTATTATTAGGTTCTGCTCCTGATAACTTAACTCGTTTTGTAGAGACAATAGATATTAAAGGCGATGTGGGTAAGGCACTTAATAACGGAAATACTTCGCAAACCATTGATGGTACAAGAGCCTATAATAATTCTTACCTTGCTTCATCTGTTTTAGCATTTGCTGCAGCTGGAAATCCTGCTTTATTGCAAAAAACTAATGCTAGTTTAGTAAAGCCTGAGGAGGTAAAGGCTATTGAATTAGGGTATAGATCATTTATCAATAAAACATCAATTGATATCAATGGTTACTATAATGTCTACAATAATTTTATTGGTAATTTGAATGTTGTTACTCCATTGTACGGAGAAGCTATAGATGGTGGTGGGTTAACAAATCCTGAAGGACCAAAAGCTTTACAAGCATTGCAAAGTGGTAATACACGTACTTTCCAATTGTACACTAATACGCCTTTAGAAATTAAATCATTAGGTTTCGGAATTGGTTTGGGTAGAAAAGTTTACAGAGATTTTGAAGTAAGTGTAAATTACAACTACGCAGATTTTAGTTTTGATCAATCAAAAGACCCTAGTTTTGAAGCAGGATTTAATACGCCTAAACACAGAGCTAAAGCGTCATTTGGAAATGAAAAATTATTTGAAAACTTTGGGTTCAACATTAGCGCTAGATATAGCAGTTCTTACTTATGGCAATCTTCTATGGTTGATGGTATGATTGATGCTGCAACTGTTGTTGACGCTCAGGTAAATTATAGTTTTCCTAAGTTAAAGTCAATATTAAAAATTGGTGCTGCTAACATTGGAGGTAAGGAATATGCTCAGGTGTTAGGTGCTGGTCTAATTGGTCAGCAATATTTCGCTTCGTGGACAATAACGCCATAAGCATATAAATATTCCTTAATAAAATAAAAATATTTAAAAATGATAAAAAATTTAAAAGCGCTACTATTGGTCTCATTAACTGTGGTAGCTTGTAGTACTGATGATTCAAACGACGCAACGTCGGAAGCAGCTGCAACTCCAGGTTCAGCGGTATTTAGTAAATATGTTGCATTAGGGGATTCTTTTGCAGCTGGATATAGTGATGGCGCTCTTTTTATACAAGGGCAGCAAGGTGCGTATCCCAATCTTTTAGCACAGCAGTTTGTTGAAGCAGGCGGGGGTGAATTCAAGACTCCTTTGGTATCTGATAATATTGGTGGGCTATTATTTGCTGGTAATCCAGTGGCTGCTGTAAGATTGTATTTCAATGGTGCAGGTCCTGCTCCTGTTAATGGAGCTCCCACAACAGAGGTTACAGCTCGTATTGCTGGTCCCTTCAATAATTTAGGAGTTCCAGGGGCTAAGAGTTACCATTTAGTGGCTCCAGGATATGGAAGTTTTGCAGGGGTGCCTACAGGAGCTGCTAATCCCTATTATGCTCGATTTGCAACTTCAAATACTGCAACTGTGATAGCTGATGCCTTGGTACAAGCGCCAACTTTCTTTTCATTATGGATAGGTGGTAATGACGTTCTTGGTTATGCTACATCTGGTGGAGTTGGTGTGAATCAGACGGGTAACGCAAATCCAGCTACTTACGGCTCAAGTGACATTACTGATCCTGCAGTTTTTGCAAATATATATTCAAGCTTAATTACTAATTTAACGGCTAATGGGACTAAAGGTGTTGTGGCTAATCTACCTTATGTTAATACGCTACCTTATTTCAAAACAGTTCCTTACAATCCTATATCTGTTAAAGTACTAGGGGCAGGAAGTGTCGCTGTAGGGGAGGCAACAGTTGCCCAGCTTAATTCCCTGTTGTACGGACCATTAAATGCTGCTTTAACAGCTTTTCAAGCAGGTGATCGTATTAAATTATTATCTGCTACGACATCAAACCCTTTATTGATTAAAGACGAGTCTTTGCCTAACTTAGCTGCTCAGTTGACTGCTGCCTTCACTCCTTCGGTAGGAGCGCAAACGGCAGCTTTTTACGGTGCTGTTTTTGGTCAAGCGCGTCAAGCCACAGCTGCTGATCTAGTTTTATTGCCTACTCAGTCAGTTATTGGTGCTGCTCCTACTCCTAGTAACTCTGGTATTGGAATGGCTCCGCCTTCTCCTTTAAATAAATTTGGAATTACTTTTCCCTTGCAAGATGCTCATGTTTTAATTCCATCAGAGATTGCTGAAATAAAAGTAGCTACAGATGCTTATAATGTAACCATTCAAGCAGCAGCAGATTCAAAAGGATTGGCATTTGTTGATACTAAAGCGATTATGACACAGTTATCAACGGGGGGTGTTGTAGCAAATGGCTTTACCACTACGTCTACTTATGTTACGGGAGGGGGCTTTTCATTAGATGGAATACATCCAAGTCCAAGAGGTTATGCTCTAATAGCAAACGCTTTCAGCACTGCAATAAATGAAAAGTATGGATCAACGTTGAAAAAAATTGATTTAAGTCTATATCAAATATTGTTTCCGAAAGTAATTCAATAAATCGAAAGTAAATTTATAGGTAAAAGCCAACTGTTTTTTTACATGTTGGCTTTTATTTATAATAAAATCGAGTGCGTACGAGCATTTTAGAACGGTTATTTTTATCTTAAAGTTTTTTATGTAAAAAATTATTGATTTTTTATTTTAAAAAATTATCTTTGCACTCTGAAAAAAGGATGTAATCGATAAGTTTCGATTAGTTTTATTTCATAAACCTAAATAGCTATTTAATAAATACATAAGTAATGTCAAAAGTAATAGGAAAAGTTGCGCAAATCATTGGTCCAGTAGTTGATGTAGTTTTCAACGGTAAAGATGTTGAACTTCCAAAAATTTATGATTCATTAGAAATCACAAAAAAAGATGGTACTTTATTGGTACTTGAAGTACAATCTCATATCGGAGAGAACACTGTTCGTACCATTTCAATGGACTCAACAGATGGTTTGAGTAGAGGTTATGAAGTAGTAGGTACTGGGAACCCAATTCAAATGCCAATTGGAGCAGATGTTTACGGACGTTTGTTTAACGTAATTGGTGATGCAATTGATGGTTTACCTGAATTGCCTAAGACTGGTGTAAACGGAATGTCAATTCACCGTCAAGCTCCTAAATTTGAAGATTTATCAACTTCGTCAGAAGTTTTATTCACAGGTATTAAAGTAATCGATTTAATTGAGCCTTATTCAAAAGGGGGTAAAATTGGATTGTTTGGTGGAGCCGGTGTTGGTAAAACAGTATTGATTCAAGAGTTGATCAACAATATCGCAAAAGGTCATGGTGGACTTTCAGTATTCGCAGGAGTAGGAGAAAGAACACGTGAAGGAAATGACTTACTTCGTGAGATGTTAGAGTCAGGAATTATAAAATACGGTGATGATTTCATGCACTCTATGGAAAATGGAGGATGGGATTTATCTAAAGTAGATTTACCAGGAATGAGAGAGTCAAAAGCTACTTTCGTTTTCGGACAAATGAATGAGCCACCAGGAGCTCGTGCTCGTGTAGCACTTTCTGGATTATCTATCGCTGAATATTTCCGTGATGGTGCAGGAACTGATCAAGGTAAAGATGTATTATTCTTTGTTGATAATATCTTCCGTTTTACTCAAGCAGGTTCAGAGGTTTCGGCTCTTTTAGGTCGTATGCCATCTGCAGTAGGATACCAACCAACATTAGCTACAGAAATGGGAGCGATGCAAGAGCGTATCACATCTACAAATAAAGGATCTATTACATCTGTACAAGCGGTTTACGTACCTGCGGATGATTTAACTGACCCGGCACCAGCAACAACGTTTGCTCACCTTGACGCAACAACTGTATTGTCTCGTAAGATTGCTGAGCTAGGTATTTATCCAGCGGTTGACCCGTTAGATTCTACTTCTCGTATCTTAACACCACAAATTCTTGGTGATGAGCATTATGACTGCGCACAAAGAGTGAAAGAAATTCTTCAAAAATACAAGCAATTGCAAGATATTATTGCGATCTTAGGTATGGAAGAATTATCTGAAGAAGATAAATTAGCAGTTTCTAGAGCACGTCGTGTACAACGTTTCTTATCTCAACCTTTCCACGTAGCGGAGCAGTTTACAGGATTAAAAGGAGTTTTAGTAGATATCAAAGATACTATCAAAGGATTTAATATGATTATTGACGGTGAATTAGATCACTTACCAGAATCAGCTTTTAACCTTAAAGGTACTATCGAAGAAGCTATCGAAGCTGGAGAAAAAATGTTAGCAGAAGCTTAAAAAATAGTTTAAGGTTTAAAGTTTAAGGTTCACAAGCAACTTTAAACTTTAAGCTTTTAAACCTTTAACTACAAAAATATGTTATTAGAAATAGTATCACCAGAGGCATCTTTATTTAAAGCAGAAGTTACTTCAGTAGCTGTACCAGGTGTTGATGGTAGCTTCCAAATATTAAATAATCACGCGCCCATAGTTTCAATACTTGAAAAAGGAATCGTGAGTATATCTGCTCCATCTTTTCAGTTAAGTAAAGAAGCATCAGCGATCTTCACAAAGATTAATGATCAAAATTATACACTAGCGATTTCTTCTGGAACGTTAGAAATGAAAGACAATAAAGTGATTATTTTAGCTGACTAAAACGTTTCACAATATTATATATTTAAAGCCAAGCATTTATGTTTGGCTTTTTTATTTAGGAGCTATTCCAGCTATTCATTACAATCTTTTACATTTTTTAAAGAAAAAAAGTAAAAGGATTTTCATTGCTATCTGGGCTAGAGGATAACTGCTTATTTTGCACAATAATTCATAACTTTGATGGCATGAAATTACCTGAAAATCTTCTCAAAAAACTTCATGTTCGCAACAGCGAAAATGCACTTAGAAAATTACCTAATGTAAGTGATCTAATAGATTTTACATCAAATGATTATTTAGGACTCTCTCAATCAGAAGTTATTTTTAATCGAACGCATCAATTTTTAATCGACAATAAGTATTTTCAAAATGGGGCGACAGGCTCGCGATTAATATCTGGAAATCATCCTTTGTATCAAGTAACAGAGGATTACATTGCCCGATTCCATCAGGCAGAAGCGGCATTAATTTTTAATTCAGGTTATGATGCAAATGTTGGTTTTTTCAGTAGTGTGCCTCAAAAAGGAGATTTAATTCTATACGACGAACTCTGTCATGCCTCGATTAGAGACGGAATCAAGTTATCTAATGCAAAAGCATATAAGTTTACCCATAACGATTTTGAAGAGCTAGAGACGCTTCTTAGGCGTCATAGCACAGAGAATATCTATGTCGTTATCGAAAGTGTTTTCTCAATGGATGGCGATACGCCCAATCTCCAGGAGTTGGTAGGTATTTGTAAAAAGCACAAATCCTATTTGGTTGTAGATGAAGCACATGCTTTGGGTGTTTTTGGTGATAAAGGGGGAGGCTTGGTCCAAATGTTGGGATTGCAGGAAGAAGTTTTTGCCCGAATCATGACTTTTGGTAAGGGTTTGGGTTGCCACGGTGCAGCTATCCTAGGTTCAAATGAGTTAAAACAATATTTAGTGAATTTTGCTCGTAGCTTTATTTACACAACAGGAATGTCACCACATGCTGTAGCTACAATTTTGCACGCATATCAATTTCTAGATACCAATAATAATAGCTTAGTTGACTTGAGATCCAATATTGTTTATTTCAACCAACAAAAAATGCTATTGGGTTTAAAACCAATGTTTGTGCAATCTAAATCTGCAATTCAATCAGCAATAATTCCTGGCAATCAAAAAGTGAAAGCAATAGCACAAAAGTTTCAAGATAGTGGCCTCAATGTTAAAGCAATACTATCTCCTACAGTTCCAGAAGGACAAGAGCGACTCCGTTTTTGTTTACATAGTTATAATTCGAAGGAAGAAATCTCAAAAGTCTTGAGTTTGTTGAGTACTTTTGTTTTTTCGCCCACAGATTAAACTGATTCGACGGATTAAAACAGATTTATTATGAGCGAATTGTTACATAAAAAAATTACGGAGGATATAATTAAGATATATTTTGACATCTATAACCAGTTAGGATACGGGTTTTTGGAGAAGATTTATCAAAATGCGATGTTTTTTGAATTAAAAAATAAAGGATACAATGTTAAGGCTCAAAGTCCTATAAAAGTATATTTAAAGGGGCAATTATTGGGAGAGTATTATAGTGACTTACTAGTTGAAGATAAGGTAATAGTTGAGCTTAAGGCATGTGAAGTCCTCAAGAGTGCTCATGTAGCGCAATTGATGAATTATTTAAAAGCAACTCAAATAGAAGTAGGTCTCTTGTTGAATTTTGGAGAATAGGCAGAATTTAAGCGTATAATATATACCAACGATAGAAAAAAGAATTTAAAAAATCAGTGATAATCTGTTAAATCAGTATTATCCGTGGTCTAGTAATTATGAAAATATTTGTAACAGGAATAGGAACTGATGTAGGTAAAACAATTGCCTCATCAATTATAACAGAATCACTACAAGCCGATTATTGGAAACCCATTCAAGCGGGTGACCTTGATAATTCGGACAGTCATAAAATTGAACGCTACATCAGTAACGACAAAACGGTTATTCATTCTAATAGCTATAAATTAAACACGCCAGCTAGTCCACATCTAGCCGCTGAAATTGACGGTTTAACAATTGATTTAGCTAAGATTGTCGCACCAGAAACCGAAAATCATTTGGTTATAGAAGGAGCAGGAGGCTTATTTGTACCATTAAATAATCAAGATACTATTGTCGATTTAATTGCTGCAGATTATAAAGTAGTAGTTGTTTCAAGACATTATTTGGGGAGTATCAACCATACCCTGTTAACGATTGAAGCATTGCAAAACCGCAAGATCAATATTGCTGGAATTATTTTCAGTGGTGAACAAAATCAAGCTACTGAGTCCATAATTTTATCCAAAACTGGAATTCGTTTTATTGGTCGCATTGAACAAGAACCTTACTTTGATCAAAATGTAATTAAGGATTACGCTGATCAATTTAGAGATAAGTTGTTAACTCTATAAACATTACGCATTTTATTCTTTGCGTATGGCACTCTGTTTGTCTCTGCGTATCTTTGCGACATAATTTATTTTACCATGACATTATCAGAAAGAGATCAAGAATACCTTTGGCACCCTTATACACAACATAAAACAGCTGCGCTTCCTATCGCTATTAAAAGAGGAGAAGGCGCTTTGCTTTGGGACGAAAACAACAAAGAATATATTGATGCTATCGCTTCGTGGTGGGTGAATCCCTACGGGCACAGTAATAAATACATTGCCGATGCGATTTACAAGCAGCTAACGACGCTAGAACACGTACTTTTTGGTGGATTTACGCACGAGCCAGCAATCGAACTTGGTGAAAAGTTAATCGAAATATTGCCTGATAACCAACGAAAAATATTCTTTTCTGATAATGGTTCAACGGCTGTAGAAGTAGCGATCAAAGTTGCTTTGCAATTCTTTTTTAACAAAGGCGAAAAACGAACCACAATTATAGCTTTCGAAAATGCCTTTCACGGAGACACATTTGCTGCTATGGCGGCAAGCGGAATTTCCTTTTATACGCAGGCATTCGAAGGGATGTTTATTGACGTGGTGCGCATTCCCGCTCCTGTCAAAGGGCAAGAGCAAGAGAGTTATGATGCTTTGAGGTCACAAATTAAAACCAACAATTGCGCTGGTTTTATCTTTGAGCCTTTAGTGCAAGGTGCTGCCGGAATGGTCATGCACGAACCGGAAGCTTTGGCAAAATTGATTACCATTTGCAAAGAGAATAATGTCTTGACCATTGCTGACGAAGTAATGACTGGTTTTGGAAAAACAGGCAAGACTTTTGCAATGAATTACGTCAATGAAACTGCCGATATGTTATGCTTGTCTAAGGCATTGACTGGTGGAACTATCCCTATGGCGATTACCACTTTTACGCAAGAAATTTTTGACGCTTTCTATGACGAAGATATTAATAAAGCCCTTTTTCACGGACATACTTTTACAGCTAATCCTACGGGTTGTGCCGCTGCATTAGCGAGTTTAGAGTTGTTAAAAACTCCCGAAATGCAAGCGAATTTAGTTCGTGTCAATGCCAATCATTTGGCCTTTCAAACAAAAATTAAGGAGCATGCTAAGGTTAAAACCACTCGTGTTCTGGGAACTATTTTTGCTTTAGAAATAAAGACAGAAGGAGCAGCAAGTTACTATGGAAGCTTACGAAACAAACTCTACGATTTCTTCATCGAGAATGGCGTAATCTTAAGGCCAGTGGGAAATATCGTGTATATCTTGCCACCGTATATCATCAGTGATGTACAATTAGGAAAAATATATCAAGTAGTCGAACAAGCACTTGATATAGTTTAATTTGGAGCTAATCCTGCTATCCGTTGCAATCTTTACCGCCTTAAAGAACGGCGATAAAGGATTTCCACTGCTATCAGGGCTAAAAAACAATAAGTGGAAAGTCAACTAATGATTTGAATTCTAAAAACGCTTTATTTGGTCGCATTCGTTATGCAGTTTGCGAAAAACTTTGCGACCTTTGCTGTTAAATTAAAATCAATTGCACAAAATAAAACAGGGAGAAAATGTCACGTTTAGCTACGCTGATTTCTCTATTTGAATTTTGTGAATCTCTGCGAAAATTCTCTGTGAATCTTCGTGTAATAAAATAATACACCTTGTCACAAATAATATCCATTACCGCTCTCTCGTCTATATCTCCATTGGGTAATGACCCAAAATTAATTTGGGAGCACTACCTGAATGACCAGCATTGTTTTACCCAGAAAAACATTGATAAGGCCCCAACGTTTGTAGCGCCTTTAAACGGAGATTCAATTGCGAAAATTGAAGTACTAAAACATTCAGATCCTAAATATAAGTTTCTAGATAATTCGGTGCTATATGCCATGGAAGCGTCTCGCAAAGCGGTTGAGCAAGCAGCTTGGACAACTGATGATGTATTCGGAATCAATATTGGTTCGTCACGTGGAGCTACTGAATTATTCGAAAAACACCATCAAGAATATCTAGAAACGGGAAAAGCGCAAACATTGGCTTCGCCTACCACTACTCTGGGGAATATTTCCTCTTGGATTGCACATGATTTGCAAAGCTCAGGTCCCGAAATTTCGCATTCAATTACTTGTTCTACTGCATTGCACGCTGTTTTAAACGGTGTCGCTTGGTTAAAATCAGGTATGGTCGATAAGTTCTTAGTAGGTGGTAGCGAAGCCCCTTTAACTGATTTTACCATAGCGCAAATGCGTGCTTTAAAAATCTATTCAAGGTCAGATGATGCGTATCCAAATCGTGCATTAGATTTAGAGAAAACGCAAAACACTATGATTCTTGGTGAAGGCGCAGCAGTTTGTTGTTTAGAAATAGGGAAAAAAGAAAACGCATTGGCTTTTATCGAAGGAATTGGTTACGCCACAGAGGTTCTGGAACACAACATATCCATTTCTGCAGAAGCCACTTGTTTTCAAAAATCCATGAAAATGGCCTTAAAAGATACTGAATTATCAGATGTAGACGCCATTGTTATGCATGCTCCAGGAACCATCAAGGGTGATTTAACAGAGTATAGAGCAATCCAAAAAGTCTTTGGCGAAAGCTTGCCATTACTGACCACAAATAAATGGAAAATCGGACATACTTTTGGCGCTTCAGGGTTACTAAGCTTAGAGTTGGCTATCATGATGATGCAACACAATACCTTCATCAGTGTCCCATTTGCTAAAGCGCAAAAACAAATCAAGCCCATTAAAAAAGTATTAGTTAATGCAGTAGGTTTTGGCGGTAATGCTGTGAGTGTACTGCTTTCGTTATAGCATATTTGTAAATAGATGTTGTAATTGCTCTTTAGTAAAACAAAAGTTTTCTTAAAATTGAGGTGCTAAACGAGTTTTGTTTAAGATTTAGTAATTATAATAATTTTAGCGTACACCGTCTTTCGATAGAGAGCTGCTTGCTAATACGGTTCTCGACTCCGCTCGAACTGACAGAAATGAAACAATTTTAGTTCAATGTCATTTACAATTTTCTTAGAAGTAAATCCACTTAAATCTGTGGAATCCGCATGCCATTATTAAAAAGGAAGAATAATAAATATATCAACTGCAATCCCTTTCATAAACAAGAAAAATCCGTTAAATCTGCGTGCCAATAGCCAAAGACGAGAATCAGAAAAGCGGTAAGCTCATTCCATTTTAAAGAAAAAAATCCGTTTTAATCCGCTAAATCCGTGTCATCCGCGTTCCAATAGCTAAAACCAAGAACAGTTGGTCCATAAGTTACGGCCATTTACAAAACAGAAATCAATCCTTGTTTTCTAATTCCTTCACTTTTTCATAGACCAAATTACTTTCAAAACCCTTTCGCAATAAACTATCACAAACTTTTTTTCGTTTTTTCATGGAATTTGTTTCCCTAGTATTTTCCCAAGTTCGCAACGCTATTTTCTCGAAAGTTTCATAATATTCTTCGGGAGTAATTTCTTTTAATGCCGTGCTAATTAAGCGCTGATTTATTTTTCGGAATTTCAGTTCATTTGTAATTCGGATGTTTCCCCAATATTTAATGCGGTGTTTGCCACGAGCAAAACTGCGAGCAAAACGCTCTTCATTCAAGAAATTATCCTTGATTAAATGTGCTATGATTTGGTCAATTTCATTAGCATCCATTTTCATTGTGAGAAGTTTAGACTCTACTTCTTCATGACAACGCTCTTGATAAGCACAGTAATGTTCTATTTTTTTAAGCGCATCTTTTATGGTGTAGGTAGGATTCATGCAAACAAAGTTAGACAATAAATACTGTTAGTTAGGAGAAAAGTTATCGCTTAATTACAGCTACTTGTTCGTTTTACTTCTTTTTTAAAGTGATAGATAAATGCATTTTATTAGTAGTTACTTTGCTGATTGCGGTGGTTTAAGTGCGTTTTGTATTATTAATAAAATTAACATATATTTGTAACTAATTGTTTATTAGAATATTAAATATATTCAATCTTTCCCCCCTTATCAGGCATATTAATTACTGTTGGATTAAAAATTAATCCATTATAATAATTTAATACCCTATAATTTTGATTCGAAAAATTACTCTTCTACTTTTTATTGCTTTTTTAAATTCTCAATCTTGTATTGCTCAAGAAGGTTTAGTTGATAGAACTTTTAACACCTATGACGACGGACTCAAAGGAGATGGTTTTGATAAAACAGTCAGGACAATAGCTGTTCAGGCAGACGGGAAGTTAATTGTAGGTGGTGATTACTTAAATTTTAATGGAAGTTATCTGCCTTTCTTGTGTCGCTTAAATAGCGACGGTTCTGTTGATGAAACTTTTGATTTAGGCGATGGGCTAGATAAAAAGGTTGAGAAGGCAATAATTCAGGGAGATGGCAAAATCATTGTCGCTGGTTCTTTTACAAATTATGATGGTTTTCCGGTGGGACGCTTGTTACGACTGAACTCTGACGGATCACGCGATGAAAGTTTTGATACAAGTTTAGCAGCCCAGAACAATATTATCTATGATATCGAACTACAAACGGATGGTAAATTAATTGTAGTAGGGAGTTTGACTAAATACAACGGAGTTAAGGTAGGTCGTATCGTTAGAATTTTAAATGATGGTACTATAGACCCAAGTTTTCAGCCTCTAACTGGAGCTAGTGGGTTAATTAGAGAAGTCAGTATCTTGAAAAATGGCAAAATTGTTATAGGAGGTACATTTGAAAGTTATGATGGTATTAGTTGTAATAAAATTATGCAATTAAACTCCGATGGGAGTCCTGATACTTCATTTAATACTGGATTGGGTTTTGATGAAGGTGTTACTGCCTTAGATGTGCAAGAGGACGGGAAGATTATTGTAGGAGGTACGTTTACACTGTACAATGGTGTAACTGCTAATAAAATTGTTAGGCTTAATCAGGATGGTTCGATTGATGGTAGCTTTCTATCTGGAACAGGAATTAGTAATAGTAGTGTTGCCGTTATTGAGGTCATGCCATCAGGAATTATTATGGTGGGAGGAGGTTTTACTCGTGAATATAATGGCAGTGCTGCTAGAAAGATTTTACAATTAAATCAAGATGGTTCAATAAATACCTCTTTTGATATAGGTGCAGGCCCTGCAACGGCAACAGTTTATGCTTTCGCAAATGGGCTAGACGGGAGTTGGTTCATAGGTGGCTCTTTTTCTGTTTTCGATAAAAAAAATAGAGGTAGGTTAGCTAAATTAGATGTTACTGGTGCCTTAGATGAGGATTATTTAAGTGCTAAAGTAGGTTTTAATAATTCGGTCTACAAAGCGTTAGCTTTAGCAAATAGTCAGACAATGATTTTTGGAAATTTTAGTACTTTCAACGGTAAAGAGGTATCAAGAGTAGCTCGACTTAATGAAGATGGTGGCTTAGATAACACTTTTAATACCAATGAGAGTGGAGCTAATAATACTGTAAGAACAGCAGTATTGCAAGCTGACGGTAAAGTGCTAATGGCCGGTGCTTTTACTAAATATAATGACGAAGTGATAAGTAAAATCGTTAGACTAAACGATGACGGAACTGCAGATGTAACTTTTGCGAATGGAAGTTTGATAAATAATCAAATTTATGTTTTAGCATTGCAAGATGATGGCAAAATACTAGTAGGTGGTAGCTTTAAAAAGTACAATGGTACTGAGGTAAATCGGCTGGTTAGATTACTATCTAACGGAGCGGTAGATGGAAGTTTTAATACGGGCTCGGGGCCAGATGGAACGGTAGAGTCCATTATAGTTCAAAACGATGGAAAGTTAATTGTAGCGGGTAAGTTCCTTTCTTTTAATGGTCAATTGCACAGTAGATTGGTCCGACTAAACCAAGATGGTAGTATAGATACTTCTTTTAAGACCGGAAGAGGCTTTGATAAAAACGTGTATGCAGTTGCCCTGCAATCTGACCAGAAAATTATTGTAGGAGGTATTTTTCAAAATTATAATACAGTCTTGAAGAAACGATTAGTGCGACTTAATCAAGACGGTAGCGTTGATTCCAGCTTCCTTAGTGGAACAGGAATGAGTAATGGAACCATTAGATCTATATTGATTCAAGCTGACGACCGTTTAATTATAGGAGGTACTTTCACTGGAAAATACGATGGTAATGCAGTTAAAAGAATTGCGAGACTTAATGCCGATGGAAGTTTTGATAATTCTTTTCAAGTAGATTTAAACAGCACACTATATGCGACAGCAATTACCGCTAAGAATAAATTAATCATTGGTGGAAACTTTAATTCAGTTTCAGGACTTGCAAATCATAGGGTTGCTCGTATCAATTTATGTTTGAATTCAACAAGTTGGGATGGTGTAAAATGGTCTAATGGGTTGCCAACATCAGAGAAGAGTATTTCTTTTTTGGATGATTTTAGAAGTATAAGTTCGTTAGAAGCTTGTAGTTGTACAATCGCAGCAGGAAAGTCAGTTGTGATGAATGAATCCCACAATTTGTCGTTGACCAGTAATTATTTTGGCCTTGGTCAATTAATTTTGAATCACGATGCTAACTTGTATCAGGCGGATGACAATGTGATCAATATGGGAATTGCAACAATAAAGAATCGTAGTGATTTAATGGTTAAGGGCGATTACCAACTTTGGTCTTCTGCTGTTCATAGCCAAAAATTAAAAGAGGTTTCACCGGCTACAGATTTTTCTAATTTATATGGTTTTAGTACGGCAACTAATACTTGGATTAAGGAAAATGGGGAAATAGCAATGCAAGTTGCTAAAGGATATCGGATTGATGCTCCTCAAAATTTTGATACATCAGTAAGAAATTCATTTGAAGCAATCTTTAACGGTGCACCTAATAACGGAATCTACAATATTAAACTAGGTAATAATAAATCTAGAAATCTAGTAGGTAATCCTTATCCTTCAAGTCTAGATGCCAATCAATTTCTTTTAGCAAATGAAAAAGCGATTATAGGTACTATTTACTTTTGGTCACATGACAGCTACGCTTCTAATAATGATAAAGCAAAGAATGGTTTTGCAGCTTATAATTTATTTGGCGGTGTTGGTATTGCGTCTACTAAATTAGAGGGAATAGCTAGTAGCAGGCCTAGCGGACAGATTTTATCAGGGGATGCTTTCTTTGTTACTGCTGAAGGTACTGATGACGTTTTGCTTTTTAATAATGCTATGCGCATAAATCCCTTACCAACTGTTAGTAAGGATTCAGTAGAGCATTCAGCGCCAAAACACCGCATTTGGGTCAATATGTATAATGAAGAAACTGCTTTTCAGGAAATTCTGGTAGGTTACAGTATAGATGCGACAGATGGATTCGATAAAAAGTTTGATGGTGAAGTTTTTGATGATAATGCTACTTTAGCGTTTTACAGTTTTATTGACGATAAAAAGATGGCTATTCAAGCATTGAATAAATTTGAAGATACAAACGAAATTAATTTGGGCTACACTGCAGTATTGGCTGGAGATTATGAAGTAGATGTAGTTGATTACGACGGTATATTTACAGAAAATGATATCTATTTATATGATGCTGCTTTAGATAGTATTCATAATACTAAAGTTTCGAATTATAAATTCACAACTGCTATTGGCGAGTTCAATGATCGATTTAAAATTGTTTTCAAAGACGATGTAGATGATAAAGTTATTGACGATGTTATTGATGAAGAGGTTGTAATTGAAGATATTGAACCTGATGATTTAGCTCCATTTTCGACCTTTATTTTAATGCATGATAAAAAGCTTGAGATATCTTCAGATAAACGTATTAACCATGTTTTAATTTATGATATGTCTGGTAGGGAGGTGTATAGAAAAACAGATGTAAATACAAGCTACCTCTTACTTGAAAATATTCTCAACATTAGAGCTGTTTACATTGTCAAGGTAGTTACAACGAGTGACGAACTTTTTACTAAGAAAGTGATCTACTAATAAGTTAAAACAAAAAATCCTGCTAACCAGAAGGCTAGCAGGATTGCTATTTAATTTATCTTTAGTTTCTTATTTACCTTTGGTAGACGCTTCTAAGTTGCGATCGATAGTATGTCCTGGTCGAGACCATTTTGGTTTTTCTCCTAGAGTTGTAAATTGAGAATCTTGTGCTTCAACAGTTGCCGGTTGCGATACTTTAGTAAAAGGTTTTTGCGGATTTAAACCTAACATTTCAAACATTTTCATGTCTTCGTTAACATCAGGATTAGGAGTTGTAAGTAGTTTATCTCCAGCAAAGATAGAGTTTGCTCCAGCAAAGAAGCACATTGCTTGACCTTCTCTACTCATGTTCATTCTACCTGCAGATAGACGCACTTGTGTTTCTGGCATAATGATTCTAGTTGTAGCAACCATACGGATCATCTCCCATATTTCAACTGGCTTCTCTTCTTCCATTGGTGTTCCTTCTACAGCCACAAGAGCGTTGATTGGTACTGATTCTGGTTGCGGACTTAAAGTAGAAAGAGCAACAAGCATTCCTGCCCTGTCTTCAATACTTTCTCCCATTCCAATGATACCACCACTACATACAGTAACGTTAGTTTTACGTACGTTTTCGATAGTTTGTAAACGGTCTTCAAAACCACGTGTAGAAATAACTTCTTTATAATACTCTTCAGAAGTATCTAAGTTGTGATTGTATGCATATAATCCTGCTTCAGCTAATCGTTGTGCTTGATTTTCAGTAATCATACCTAAGGTACAGCATACTTCCATGTCAAGTTTGTTTATGGTACGCACCATTTCAAGAACTTGGTCAAATTCTGGTCCGTCTTTAACGTTTCTCCAAGCTGCACCCATACATACTCTAGAGCTTCCTCCAGATTTTGCGCGCAATGCTTGTGCTTTTACCTGACTCACGGTCATCAAATCATTACCTTCTACAGAGGTGTGGTATCTTGCAGCTTGTGGACAATAACCACAATCTTCAGGACAACCTCCAGTTTTGATTGATAATAGTGTAGATACTTGTACCACGTTTGGATCGTGATGTTCCCTATGAGTTGAAGCTGCTTCAAAAAGCAAATCCATCATAGGTTTGTTATATATTGCTATGATTTCCTCTTTTGTCCAATTATGTTTTGTAGTGCTCATTGATACGTTTATTTAATGCGCCAAAAGTAAACAAATTGTTCTAAACAATCAACGCATTACTCTAAAAGCTACGCGGTCATTATAAATCTAGCTGTATGAGTGCTTATAAATCTTTTTATGATTCAGAGGGGTAACGTCTTTTCCAGAATAGTAGCAATGTGAAGCTAACTATCACAGCCGAAACAATCCCTTCAAACAGTAGTGAAGTGCAGTAACTTGCGATTGTAGGTTCGCCACCAAATAAAAAAGAATCTGATAATGATTCAATATATTTATTTCCTCCTTTTACATCACTGTAAATTGCTAAACTCAAGATGCTTAAAATAACACCAGTTAGTGAAGTTGTTAAAGCTGATTTTGCATTTTCAGGAAAACTATTCTTACCATCGTTGTAATTACTCTTTAATGTAAGATTAGTGAAGTAAAAAATAAAGACAATATTGAGCATTCGCATATAATACAAATCACTTAAATTGAGTGCTTGCATTATCAAAAAATAGATGCCAATCCCAACATAAATAAGTATTCCGTTTTTTAAATCTCGTGTTAATTTCATAATCATAGTTTTAAATTAGGTTGTTAACTTATTATATATGAATAAGTTTTAACCCAAATTTAATAAAATGTTCTAGTCTAATCCTTATGAAATTCAATGAATATATTACTAAACTTTGCTGTTAGCGATGTAATTAATTGCTGTCTTTTTATCGAAATTTAATTGCGTAGTCAAGTCATTTAATGAATCAAATTTTTGCTCTGGTCTCAAGTAGTGTAGCAGGCTTACAGTGATTTTTTTATCATAAAGGTCCTCGTTGAAATCAATAAAGTGAACTTCTATGGCTAGTTTTTCACTTTTAACGGTAGGATTAAATCCAATATTCATTATGCCATGGACAACTTTATTGTCAATAGAACTCTTTACAATGTAAGCACCGTTTTTAGGAATTAATTTGTACCCTTCCTCTATGTGTAAGTTAGCAGTTGGGAAGCCAATAGTTCTACCTAATTGCTTTCCTTTTACGACAGATCCAGAAATGAAATACTCATAATCAAGATAATTGTTAGCGAGTGTCATATCGCCATCTGACAGTGCTTGCCTAATTTTTGTAGAACTAACTGATATTGCGTTTATTTCCTGAACGGATATTTGCTCTACCTCAAATCCATATTTATGACCATATTCGATTAAATCATCAATATTAGCGGTACGATTTCGTCCAAATCTATGGTCGTGGCCAATGATTATTTTCTTGATATTCAATTTACCTACAAGTACCGTTTCGACAAAATCCTCAGCGGTCAAGCGAGAGAAGGTTTCATCAAAGGGATGTACGATTAGATTTTCTATTCCAATTCCTTCTAAGAGCTCAATTTTTTCAGGAATCGTATTTAGTAATTTTATTTCTGATTGTTCCTGAAGGACCATGCGTGGATGCGGAAAAAAAGTTAGTACGAGACTCTCATATTTTGAGTTTTCGGTACCTTGTGTTACTTTTTCCAGAATTTTTTTATGACCGATGTGCACGCCATCAAAAGTTCCTAATGTTAGAATTGTCTTTTTATTTGAACTAAAATCGTTAATAGAATTAAAAATCTTCAATGGGATTGTTTTATGATTACGCAAATTTATACTATCTATTTTAATTGACAGAATATAGGGAATTGATTTTAAGTATTTTTTATAATCCGTTTGTCAAAAATTAGATAGATAGGAGCTTAAATCATTTTTAGTGAATTGATTTTTAATTTTAAGAATCTTATTACTTCAAATGTTTTATTTTTGAAGCTATATAAATATTGACATGAAAAAAATTACCCTGCTATTTCTTATAATCTGTTGCTGTTTTACGATGACTGCACAAACACAGTCACCTTGGACAGTTGTAAATAGTAATTCGAATTCAGCTAGGGTTACTTCACAAACTATTGCAGACCAGCAATTGCGATTACAATTAAATATGGCGCAATTAAGAGGGGCTTTAAATATAATTACTGATGTTAAAGGTTCATCTACAACAATTCTAATGCCTAATGCAAGTGGTGTTATGGAAGAATTTCAAGTTTGGGAATCTTCTAATTTTGCACCAGAGCTCCAACTTAAATATTCCGCTATTCGCGCCTATGCAGGTAAAGGAATTACGGATCCCACTGCTTCGCTGCATTTTAGTCTTAGTGATAATGATGTTCAAACAATGGTTTTGAGAGGAGATAAGGAGAGCGAGTTTATTGAACCTACCGCTGGAGATAAAAAATATTATAGCATTGTAACGGCTACAAATAGAACTCTAGGTATGTTACCTATGATTTGCACTACTGAGGATATTGCTATAAATAAAAAGATTGCAAATATAACGGCAAGGGCTTCTAACAGACCTAAAGTATTTAAAACTTTGCGTCTTGCCTTATCGTGTACAGGAGAATATTCTACTTATTTTGGAGGTACAGTTGTGAATTCATTAGCAGCGATGAATGCTACTATGAGTAGAGTAAATGGTATTTTTAATAAAGATTTATCCTTGCAGTTAAACTTAATTGCAGATACTGAAAAGTTAATTTATTTAGATGCAAATGTAGACCCATATTCTGACGCTGATCGTGGAGCCGATGGTGCATGGGCTCTTGAATTACAAGAGAATTTAACTAAAGTGATTACTAATGCAGGCTATGATATTGGGCATTTACTAGGGGCCTCAGGAGGTGGAGGAAATGCAGGTTGTATAGGCTGTGTTTGTGATGCTCCCACAAGTATAGATCCTTATGGAAAGGGGAGTGGGTACACTTCTCCATCAGACAGAAAACCAGAAGGGGATAGTTTTGACGTAGATTTTGTTGCTCATGAGATGGGTCATCAACTAGGTGCAAACCACACATTTTCTTATGAAATCGAAGGTACCGGTGTAAGTGTCGAACCTGGAAGTGGTACTACTATTATGGGTTATGCTGGAATAGCGGCAGGCTATAATGTTCAAAACTCCTCAGATGACTATTTTACTCATGCTAGTATTGTGCAAATTCAGGAAAATCTAGATACTAAAGATTGTCCAGTAATTACAGCAATTGCGACAGCTGCTCCAGATGTTGATGCAGGAAAAGACTATAGTATTCCTAAAGGAACGGCCTTCATCTTAAAAGGGAGTGCGACTTCTACAAATAGCGGTTTAACGTATACTTGGGAACAAAATGATAGCGCGGTAAATACCGATGGTGATGCTAGTTTTGCGGTTCCTACTAAGCTTGACGGTCCGCTTTTTAGATCGTTGCCTCCTAGTGCGACTGCAATTAGATATATGCCATTGTATAGCGATGTTTTAAACAATCGCCTTACGATAAGTTGGGAGTCTGTGGCTTCCGTGGCGCGAAAATTACACTTTGTCTTGACGGTACGCGATAATGCATCGTTAGGGAAAGCACAAACTAACTACGATGACGCAACAGTAAACGTATTAAGCACTGCAGGACCATTTGAAGTGCTTTCTCAAGATTCGAATGAAGAGCATTGGTTGCGCGGACAATCAAAACGTGTTAAATGGGCGGTTAACAATACAAATACTATTGAAGGAGCTGCAAATGTCAATATTAAGTTGTCTATTGATGGCGGACTTACATTTCCAATTGTTTTAGCTGCCAATACTCCTAATGATGGGAGCGAAGATATTATTGTTCCAGCTGTTACTGCTAAGCAATGCCGTGTATTGATCGAACCTACAGATAATATTTTTTATGCTTTAAATAAATCAGCTTTTGCGATAGGATATCAAGTTACAAATGAGTGTGCAAACTTTCCTTTTACAGCTGCTACAGCAACCGAAATCCCAGAGGGCTTGGGTTATCGAACGTTTGAAATTACTGTCCCTGCTACTACAGCAGTTGTTGCCGATGTGAATTTTAATGTGGCATTTACGCATCAATATTTATCAGATGTAGATATGCAAGTTGTTAGCCCTAGTGGCACTACTGTGGTATTGTTTAATAGGGATTGCGGAGATGATAATGGTAGTCTTTCTATTGCGTATGATGATGATGGTGGCGCACTTAGCTGTGGTAGTAGTGCTCTACAAACTGTTGCTCCTGCCGAAGCATTGTCTGTTTTTAACGGCGAACCCGCAGCGGGAAAGTGGTTGTTTAAGGTTAGAGATAGCTATACTAGTGATACTGGAATGATAGATACGGCTTCAATAGGTATTTGTACTAAAGATTTTGCATTAGATACGACTGATTTAACTAGTGAAGTAGTATATGCGTATCCAAACCCGACTAGAGGGGAGTTTACTGTTAAGTTTATATCAAAGGGATTGAACCCTATCGTGGTTAAATTATTTAACGCAACAGGTCAAAATGTTTTTGAAAAAGAGTTTAATAAACAAACCACTTTTATAGAAGATATTCAGTTAAATAATGTTGCTTCAGGAATCTATTTCTTAAAGTTGACAGATGGTGATAAAGAGGAAGTTCGTAAAATTATAATTTATTAAATTACTTATATAGCCTCCGCTTTACGGTGTTTGAAGGAATAAAAAAAGGAGAATCTTTAGTAAGATTCTCCTTTTTTTATTTGCCATTATAAGTTGTCATGGTATTTTCTAAGCCTGCTGTTCCAAAGTTTTTAATAATCTCAGATGCAGTTTCTAAACGCTCAGGAAGTTTTTCCTTTTCGATATCGTCCCACTCTCCTAAAACATAATCTACTTGCTGCCCCTTTTTAAACTCATCACTAATTCCAAAACGGAAACGAGGATATTGATTCGTGTTTAAAACAAAATTGATGTTTTTAAGGCCATTGTGTCCGCCATCGCTTCCCTTAGGTTTTATTCGAATGGTTCCAAAAGAAAGATTCAAATCATCCGTTATTATAAAGATATTCTCTAATGGAATATTCTCTTTATCCATCCAATATTTCACCGCTTTCCCGCTTAGATTCATGTAAGTATTTGGTTTTAATAGCAAGAATGTTCTGCCTTTAAATTTATACTCAGCAAGAGCACCTAGTTTTACTGTCTCGAAAGGAATCGATTCTTTTCTAGCCAAATGATCTAATACTTTGAAGCCTATGTTATGTCTTGTGTTTACGTATTCGGCACCAATGTTACCTAGTCCTACTATTAGAAATTTTTTACTCACGCTTTCTATATTGTTTTTCTGCTGTTCTTGAACTTCGAGTTTTGTGTAATCTGTATTTTCTACTGTTTCTGTTTTTGAAAACAGTGTTTTGATCCATTGTATCATGTTGCAAAAGTAAACTTAATTAGATAAAATGACAATGAGATGATTGGCAAAGTTTCAATGCTTGGTTTATAATGCTTGGTTTATATTGTGCAGTTTAAAACTTCCTTATATATGTTTTTAATTTTTTTTTCCCAAAAAGTCTTAGGTGTTATAAACGCTCTTTAATAGCCCCGATAGCAATGGAAATCCTTTTTAATCGCTTTGTTGCGATAAAAAGATTGTAATGAATAGCGGGAGGGGTGTTGAAAGAGGTAGTGAATACTGTGCTACTAAAAAGGATATTTTGTATTTTATTTTTCGAAAGCAAAGAATTCGAAAGTAAAAGTGTAAAAAAAAAGCACCAGTAATAAAACTGATGCTTTTGATATGTTGTAGAGAAAAATATTATTTTTTCTTTCCTTTTGCTGGTCCTGCTTTTGCAGCTTTTGCAGCCTCTTGAGCCGCTTTCATAGCAGCACGAGAAATCTTCACTTGACAGATAACAGTGTTGTCTGGGTGCATGATTTTAAAGTCTGGAGTAGGAACTTGAGTAACGTATAATTTGTTACCCATGTTAAGTGGAGTAATGTCAGCCTCAACAAAATCAGGAAGATTTTTAGGTAACGCTTTTACTTTTAATTTACGGTTGTTTAAACGTAAATCTCCACCTGCCATAACTCCTTTAGAGTTACCAATGATTTTAACAGGTACTTCAATAGTGATTTCTTTCTCATCAAAGATTTGGAAGAAGTCAAGGTGAAGGATTTTGTCAGAAACTGGGTGAACTTGGATGTCTTGCATGATAGCGTTAAAAGACTTTCCGTTTGCCAATTCAATCACAACTGTGTGAGCGTTTGGAGTGTAAACCAAGCTTTTGAATGCTTTTTCTTCTGCTGAAAAATGTACTGGTTGATCTCCTCCGTATAACACGCAAGGAACCGCTCCAGCATTACGTAAGGCTTTAGTCGCAACTTTTCCTACGCTTTCTCTTTCTGATCCTTTAATTGTAATCGATTTCATTGTAATATATATAATTGTTAATAATACTTGTTTTTGTTACATGATGAACTTCCCGCTGATCGAGTTGTTATGATGTACCATGTGCATAACTTCAGCAAAAAGTGGGGCACAACTCAACACTCTTATTTTTTTAGATTCTCTCTTTAATGGGATAGAATCAGTAACTATTAATTCTAATAATTTAGAATTCTCTATCTTTTCGTAAGCTCCTCCTGATAAGATGGCATGAGTACAAATAGCTCTTACGCTTAATGCTCCTTTTTCCATCATTAAATCAGCGGCTTTCGCCAAAGTGCCTCCGGTATCAATCATGTCATCTACTAAGATTACATTCTTGCCTCTTACCTCACCAATTAATTCCATGGTATCGATAATGTTTGCTTCTTTTCTTTGTTTGTAACAAATAACCACGTCTGATTCTAAAAATTTAGAATAAGCATATGCTCTTTTTGAACCTCCCATATCTGGAGAAGCAATAGTCAAATTGTCTAATCCTAAACTTTTTACGTAAGGTAAAAAGATCGTAGAAGCAAAAAGGTGGTCTACTGGTTTTTCAAAAAATCCTTGAATTTGGTCAGCATGCAAATCCATGGTCATTACTCTTGTTGCTCCAGCAGTTTCTAACAATTTAGCTGTTAGTTTAGCTCCTATCGGCACTCGCGGCTTATCTTTTCTATCTTGTCTAGCCCAACCAAAGTAAGGTATTACTGCTGTAATATGCCTTGCTGAAGCACGTTTTGCAGCATCAATCATAAGTAATAATTCCATCAAATTATCAGAATTTGGGAATGTAGAACATACAATAAACACACGTAATCCTCTGATTGACTCTTCATAAGAAGGTTGAAACTCGCCGTCACTATATTTTGACATAGTAACTTTACCTAGTGGAATTCCGTATTCTGCGGAAATTTTTTCAGCTAGATAGACACTTTGTGAACAAGCAAAAATTTTAGCTTCTGGTTCTAGGTGTGACATTTAATTTGTTGTTTTGTAGTTAGTTGTGTGTTGCGTTTTTAATGCCGTGCAAATTTATGAAATTTATTCAACTCTGAAAGAAAAAAATTAAGTAATTTTAGTAGAAATTGTAATATTATTTTTTACATTTGCACCGTGTTAAAGAAACAGCTATTAGGCTACCACCTTATAGTTCTTTATTGCGTTGAAATGACTGTCGTTATTTCATGTCTGCTAAAGCCCGGATGGCGGAATTGGTAGACGCGCTGGTCTCAAACACCTGTGGGAAACCGTGCCGGTTCGACTCCGGCTCCGGGTACTTAAAAGCCTCTTAATCTTATGATTAAGAGGCTTTTTGCTTTTTAAACGTGATTAAGGATTTATTCTATAGTGTTGCTTATTTCTTTTGCTTTGTTATATGTAATAAAATTTATGGTAATTGAACAGTGCATGTTCATAGATGCGTTCAAATCCTATTCTAAGTAAGAACGCAATTCTTGTCTATACTGAGAAGCGCTTTTTCCTGTAAAATCTTTAAATGATTTATTAAAATGTCCAAGATTGTTGAAGCCGCTTTCGTGTGAAACAGCTGCAATATTAATTTGTTTTTCTGCTAGTAATTTTGAGGCATGCACTAAACGGTAATCGTTTACAAACTTTGTAAAGGTCTTATTACTAGTTTTTTTAAAATACCTACAAAACGAGGGCACCGTCATAGAAACCAGATCGGCAACTTCTTCGAGTGCGATGTTTTCATGAAAGTGCTCTTTCACATAATTAAAAACGATATTCATTCGATCATTATCTTTCATTTCTGTTTCAATAGTGACTGTTTCTGCATTTAGAATTGTGCTATCATTAGATAATTCAAGTTCGTTAAGGATTGTGATAAGGCTTAGCAATCGTGACAGTGGTGTTAATTGAGCAAGTGCTTCTATTTGAGGTCCTAATTTTTTTTTAGTTCGTTCTCCAAAAACAATTCCTTGCTTTGCCTTATTAAATAAATTTTTAATAGCAATCATCTCAGAAGCGTCCATAAACTGCTCTCCTAAGAAGTCTGGTTTCATTTGCACAACAGTTTCACGGTTGTTAGTTATCTCATTAGAATTGAATCCGCAATGTGGAAGATTGCTACCTATTAATATAAGGTCGCCATCGTGAAAGTGAGATACGTGATTTGCTATTTGACGTTTACCTGATCCCTTATTAATGTATACTAGTTCAATTTCGGGGTGATAGTGCCATTGACTATTATGTTCATTATTAATCTTATCATGATTAGATAGTGTAAATGAACTCCCAAAGGATGGAACTATAATTTTCAAGTTGGGTAGTACAGGTCTCATTTATTCAATTTTGATGCAAATATACAAAATAGTGTAAAATTGTTAGTTTTTTTAACCTTTATCGATTTCGCTAACGAGTTAAATAGGCTAAAGTGTGAAAATGATGAATTAAATGTAATTTCTATGTTTGTTGTAATGTACTTTTTGTGGCTGATTTTCATCTTGGATTGAGAATGTTACTTATTAATTAAGCTACATGGATTTGGTATATTTAATGTGGCATAGCTTTTAATAAATTTTAAGAATTTAGTTTTATTATTTTCTATATAGAAAGTATTCCCTTTTAATTAAAACTATGATTTGCTCGCGTTTTTTATATGGGGTAATTTATTGTTTCCAGTAATAATGGTCTTGTAGTCGTAATTTCTTTGATTAGAAATACAAATGCTCATAATTTGCGATATGTGTTTAAAATAGTAATATAAAATTTGAATCTAGAAATTTTATCTTATTTCTCTACTTGAGAAATCTTGCGAATTATTCAATAAAATACTTCTTTATCGTTTTCGTAAAAGGTAAAATACCGTGTAATGATGGAAAATGTGCATTATATTCAATGATACTGTTGGTATAACTTTGTCATAGTTAAAAGGATTATAAATCTAAAAACTTAAATTATGAAAAAGATTTTTAAATTAACAGTAGCTTTAGTAGCACTATTATCTACAATCAATGTAAGTGCTATTGGGAATGATTTTTCTATTGATGTGAGAAAGGCTGATGGAAAAACTTTAAGTTTTGCTCTTCATGAATCTAATAAGGTGTTGTTATCAATATATGATCAAGACCACAAAATGATTCATACAGAAATGGTAAACGCTAAAGGAAGTTTTTATAGAAAATATGATTTGAATTCTTTGCCGGCAGGTTCTTATTTTTTAGTAGCTGAATCTGATCTTAGAACAGCTACATATGAGATTGCAGTTTCTACAAACAATGCTGTTTTAAAAGCGATACCTATTAGCGAGGTAGCTAAGCCTACTTTATCTAAAATAAACGGGTTGGTGAAGTTAAATCTGGATAATAAGGCAAATACTCCAGTAGCAGTAAAAATCTACGATGAAGCTAATGAACTGATATATTCAGAAGTGTTTTTAAACAAGAGTATAGTAGAGAAGGTTTTTGATATCAATGAAAGGTCATATGAGAATTATACTTTCATCGTGAGCTATGACACTGATAAGTTTTTTGAAAAAACAATATCGGCAAAATAATATTACGTTCCCTTATAAAAAAAACAGCTCTATCACTAGAGCTGTTTTTTTATGATTGTTTGTCCCGTCCTGAAATAGCGATACACAAAAAGTATCCTTATGGAAAAACATGAAGAAACACGCTATGTTAAGCGTACCCAAAAAGATTACTCAAT
>NZ_JABSNL010000010.1 GCF_013294025.1 Flavobacterium aeripolare | reverse complement strand
ATTGAGTAATCTTTTTGGGTACGCTTAACATAGCGTGTTTCTTCATGTTTTTCCATAAGGATACTTTTTGTGTATCGCTATTTCAGGACGGGACATAATGCACAAAAAAAAAGGGCTTGAAAAAATCAAGTCCTTTTTTTTTTTAGTTAGCCACCACTTTATAAGTAGGATCTTCCATGATGTTGATATCGATAACATCATCAGCATTATCTAATAAAATGCGACAATCTTTACTCAAGTGACGCAAGTGTACTTTCTTACCCAACTTAGCGTAACGCTCTGTAATTTTGTTTAACGCATCAATAGCACTCATATCGGCGATTTTACTTTCTCTAAAGTCAATAATTACTTCGTTAGGATCTTCAAATACGTCAAATTTTTCACTGAAAGCAGTTGTAGATGCAAAAAATAAAGGGCCGTATATTTCATAATGTTTTACACCATTTTCATCTATATATTTTTTAGCTCTAATTCTTTTAGCACTCTCCCATGCAAATACTAGCGCTGATATAATCACACCAATAAGCACAGCAAGCGCTAAGTTGTGAAGTAAAATTGTAACTACTGCAACTAACACACCCACAAAAATGTCGTGTTTAGGCATCTTATTGATAATTCGTAAACTAATCCATTCAAAGGTTCCTATAGCAACCATCACCATCACCCCTACAAGAGCAGCAATAGGTAACTTCTCTATTACGGGAGCACCAAACAAGATAATAATTAATATAGTAAAAGCGGCTATTATACCCGATAGTCTCGCTCTTGAACCCGCTGATAAATTTACTAATGTTTGTGCAATCATTGGACAACCTCCCATTCCAAAAAAGAAACCGTTCAATATATTTGCACCACCTTGAGCGATACATTCTCTATTACCACTTCCTTTTGTACCGGTCATTTCATCTACTAAATTCAAGGTTAGTAACCCCTCTGTCAATCCTACAGATGCCATTATCAATGAATATGGAAATATCAATTTTAATGTTTCGAATGTGAAAGCAATTTCAGGAACGTGAAAAGGAGGAAAACCACCGCTTACAGAAGCGATATCTGCAACTGTTTTGGTATCGATTCCGAATCCCAATACTAAACCGAAAACTACAATAATCGCTACTAATGAAGCGGGAATAGCTTTTGTAATTTTAGGAAAAACTAAAACTATCGCTATCGTTAAGAGCACCAAGCCTAGCATAATATACAATGGATTGCCTGATAACCAAACACTTTCTCCATTTACCATCGTTTTAAATTGTTCTAATTGCGACATGAATATAATGATAGCTAGTCCATTTACAAAACCAAACATTACAGGTTGCGGCACTAGCCTTATAAATTTACCTAGTTTAAAAACACCTACGAGTATTTGTAATACTCCTGCTAATGCTACCGCAGCAAACACATATTCTAAACCGCTTGATTGCATTAAGGCTATTAACACAATCACTGTAGCACCTGCTCCTCCAGAAACCATTCCTGGTCTTCCACCAAAAACGGCAGTAACTAATCCCATAATGAACGCAGCATACAATCCCACTAATGGAGGAAAGCCCGCTAAAATGGCAAAAGAAAGTGACTCTGGAATCATTGTCATTGCCACGGTTAATCCAGCTAGAATCTCTGTTTTGTAATTGACTTTTTGCGTAAAGTCGAATAAGTTGAAGTACTGTTTCATTCTTTTTTTAAACTATTTATATAATAATGCGTCCGCAAACACTGCTGCTTGCCAACTTTGAGGTAATTAAAATTATGGGATTTTAAAGGATTAGCAAGTTTGATTTGCGAAAACACCCTTCATAAAAAAACATCAGATAGCTGATACTATCCAATTTGCAAAGGTAAATCTTTTTAAAGCATGTTCAAACAAAAAAACAAAATCATTAAAAACGATCGAAATACAGCCCAATAGGGAATAAAAAACTGCTTGTAAATCGTTAAATTCACAAGCAGTTGTATCAGTTGTACGGCATTTTTTTAAATGCTTAAATATAGATTGTTCTATTCTTTAATTCTGTGATTACATCATTACTAATAGCCTGTAATTTTAAAACAGCATCAAAACGTGCTGTCCCTTCTGGATTTGTCAATAGTTCCTCTTCAATAATCGCAATGTAGTCTATGGCCTCTTGTATTTTTAAAATACTGATTGAAGATTTGAATTTGTGAATTTCATTCTTTAAATTCTCATCCTCTTTTGCAGCTGCATATGTTACGATATCGCTAATCGATTCGGGAGCGCTTTCTAAAAACAGCTCAATTACTTCTTGGATGAATTCGACGTCGTTATCGCTAAAATCTATTAAATATTCGAAATTAACCAAACTAGCTTTTGACAGCTCTTGCTTTGGTGGCAATTGATTAATCACAGTTGGTTGCTCTACCTTTAAATTATCGAATAGTTTTTCTAGTAATACATTAAAATCAAATGGTTTTGATAAATAATCATTCATTCCGTTTTCCCTGCATTTTTTTTCTTCATCTGCCGTAGCATGTGCAGTCATAGCGATAATTGGTACTTGCGACTTATCAAATGCTAGATTTTCTCTAATGTATTTTGTGACTTCATTACCATCCATTTCAGGCATTTGAATATCCATTAATATAATATCATAGTCGTTAGCTACTACTTTATTAATAGCAATTCGACCGTTTTCAGCAACATCAATTTCCTTGTTCCACTTTTTAAACAGCTTTACCGTCAATAATTGATTCAGCTCATTATCTTCCACTAGCAGGATGTTCTTACCTTTCAAAAAGCTAGGATCTAAAACTCGCTTACCAGTATTTTTTAAATCGCTACTGCTGTTACTGTCTTTAATAAATGGCAAAGAGAAAGAAAAAACACTTCCTTTATCTATCTCACTCTCTACTTTTATCTCGCCGCCCTGCAATTCAACTAACTTTTTAGTGATAGTTAATCCTAAACCGGTACCACCATATTTTCTAGTTGTTTCATTAGATGCCTGATTAAAACTCTCAAAAATGGAATCCAATTTATCTTCTGGAATTCCAATTCCTGTATCAATAATCGAAAAGCGAACGTGAGTTGTAGTTGCTGAAATTTCTTCTTCTGCTAACTTAACAAGAACGCTACCTTCATTTGTGAATTTTAAAGCGTTACCTGCTAGGTTAATTAAAATTTGTGATAATCGAGTAGGATCTCCTATCAAGGTATCTGTTAGCGTATCTGGAATCATACTGCTTATTGTAACGTGCTTCCCTTTTACACTAGCTCCAATTAATTCAACTACAGAATTCACTGTTTTTGATATAGAAAAAGGGATCGTTTCAAATACCATTTTATCAGCTTCAATTTTAGATAGGTCTAAGATATCATTGATAATTGTCATTAAATTTTCGCCAGCCGTACGTATAGCAAGAACACTTTGTAGTTGATTTTCATCAAGAGTAGTTTCTTCTAAAATTTTTGCAAACCCCACTACTCCATTCATCGGTGTTCTTATTTCGTGACTCATGTTAGTCAAAAAACGTTCTTTCAATTTCACAGATTCCTCTGCTAAATTTTTGGCATCAATCAACTCTTGTTCAATCTCTTTTTGAATACTCACATCTTGAACAGTACCTAAAACTTTTAAAGGATAGTTATTTTCATCTGTTAAGCATTTTATATATTCATTGATATATTTGATGGTGCCCTGTTTGCCTAAAATAGTGTGACTAAACCACTCCCGTTGTACGTTAAGTTGAACAGCGCTAATTTTTTCATCAAATAAAATACTATCGTTTTCACTAATTAAGCAAGACTTAAATAAGTCAATAGAAGGTGTTACTGCTCGATCAATTTCTAAAATATTAAACAACTCATCAGAAAAGTACACATCACCATTGATTAAATTAATTTCCCAACTTCCTATTTTCGCCAGCTTTTGAGCTTCAGAGAGTCGGTTAGCATTTAACTTTAGTTCAAGCTCGGCTTGCTTGCGTAAAACTTGGTTTTCATGTAATTTTAATGCAGTTCTAATGCTATGTGCAATAGCATCTGAACTGAGTAAGGTTTTTAACATATAATCTGACGCTCCTGCTAAAATAGCTTGACTTGCAATTTTCTCATCTCCTTGCGAAGTGATAAAGATAACAGGGGTTTCAACACCTGATAGGCGCATTTGATTTAGAATTGAGATCCCGTCTAAATCGGGCATCATGTAATCTAAAAATATTAAATCATAAGGCTGTAACGCTAACTTTTCAAAACCTTCCTTTGCAGAATAGGCCGTGTCCATTTCAGCGTTGATATCAGATTTACTTACAGATCTAACAATAGTTATTGCATCAACTTTGTCATCATCAATAATTAAAACTTTAAGCGGTTTATTCATAGGGTGTTTGTTGCTTGTGAAAATTCTATAGTACTCAAGTACTTTTCGAGGGTGCAATATACATTGCGTGTTTCTTCTTCATTATTAGGCATCTGGATACAAGCAGCAATGTTAAGCGCTAACAACTCCTTTTTAAATTCATCATCTGCCGTTTCTACTAATACGAATATCAATGTCGACTTTAATCGCACATTACTCCTTATTTCTTTAATCAAATTTAATGCCTCTTTACAGCCATTAACACAATTTAAAAATAATACTTTGGGAATAGCAACTGTGCCTTCGTCGTGAAGTAGTGCAGGCCAAGCTTGCGCTGCGTCTTCAACAGTTTTAAGAACAATGTGAGGATTTTTTTCGATAAAAAAGTTTAGAAATACATTAGCATCCCTTTGACGATTATCAACTAGTAATATATTAAAACTTTTCATATTAGTATCGCATTAATTGGTCCAGCTACATTTCGCAGAGCTGCCAAAAATTATTTAAAGTAGCAACCGAAGCTATAAACTTCTCAAATGATAACGGTTTTAAGATGTACCCTGCAATGTTCAAATTGTAAGCGTTTATTTTATCGCTATCCTCATTTGAAGTAGTCATTACAAATACTGAAATGTTTTTAAGGCGTTCATTTGCTCTCAGCTCCTTTAAAAATTCAATCCCGTTCATCTTAGGCATATTGATGTCTAAAATAATAATTTTAGGCAACGGAATAATCTTGTCTTCTAATAGTTCTAGTGCTTCAACACCATTACCAGCTATAAAAAGAGGGTTTTTAATATTATTTTTAGAAAACGCTCTTTTGACATTCATCACATCTACTTCATCGTCTTCAACTAATAATATATTTACTAATTTGTCATTCATTGTATTAGGTATTTATAGGTTAATTTTAGGCCATATCATTTTAAAAGTAGTCAATTCATTTGAATCATAAACGAGATCTCCATTAATTGACTGCATAATTTTTTTACTAATTGTTAATCCTGCACCAGTGGTCTCAAAATGATCTTTTGAACTTGCAGTATAAAAAATATTGAAAATTTTATCTTCGATTTCTTTCAAAATTCCAGGCCCGTTATCGGCTATGATAATTTGATAATTGGAGCTTGTTTCTTCTACTGTAACAAAAATATTCTTTTTTTCGTTAGTATTAAACCTTATTGCATTTTCTATTAATTCAGTTAGTACTTTTTGTATTTTATTGCCCACTATGGCAACTTCAATTTGCGGTAAATTGTAATTCACTATTACTGTTGCCGATGATTTCCCTAAAGCTATAACTGTTACATCATCTATAAATTGCTTTAAGTCAACCATTCTTTGCTCACTCTCTAGCTTATTCACTCGAGAAAGTTCTAATAATGCGTTCATCATATTCTCTAAACGCCCTACCCTATTCTTTAATAATTTAAAATTTTCTGAAATATCATTCGTATTTTCATCTACTAGGTCTTCTTCAATCCAAGTGGTGATATTGCTTATCGCCCTCATGGGACTTTTTAAATCATGTGAAACGATGTATATAAAATCCTCGTACTCCTTTTTTAGAGTTTCGTATTCATTTGAATGTTTTTTGTGTGATACTAACATTGCTGTTTATTTAGGTACTGTAAATACGAAGCTAGCGCCTCCTTTATTATTTGTTTCGATGTGAATAGAACCACCACCCTCATCAATTATCTTTTTAACAATCGACAAGCCTATTCCTGTGCTTTCTTTTTTATCTCTTGCCTGAATAGTTTGAAAAACGCCAAAAACTTTGTCACGATATTCTGGCTCGATTCCAGGTCCATTGTCGGCTATGGTAAATTGATGAAAATCTTCTGTATCCGTATATGAGCAGTCGATTATCCCCTGCTCCTTGTCATTATATTTAACGGCATTACTAAATAAGTTACTAAAGACTTGATACAATAATATCTTAGCATTAAACACAACAGGCAAATTGCTAACAGTGACTTTATAATTCTCTACAGGTATCAAAGACTCTACAATGTGGCCTACAAGTTCATTTAAATCAATGGATTCTTTTTCGATTTTTGTTCGACCAATTCTTGAATAATCTAACACACCATTTATAAGATTTTCCATTCTTAAAATGCGACCTCTCAACAAGCTTAAATTTTTACGAACATCATCGGGCATTTCTGGCATATCCTCAACGATCCATTCAGCCAAATTATTAATCGCTCTCAATGGCGCTTTTAAGTCATGAGAAACTACATAAGCAAATTGATCCAGTTCCTTATTGTTCTTCTCTAAGTCGATCAAAGCGTCTGTTAGGTTTACTTCTGCTAATTTTTTCTCTGTAATATCAAAACTAATCGCCACATATTGGTATGGCTTACCTGTTTTATCAATGAAGGGAACAATTGTAGTTTCAACCCAGTATAATGAGCCATCCTTTGCTAATTGTTGTAACTGGCCTTTCCATGTTTTACCATTGATAATGTACAACCAGATCTTCCTAACTAATACACTAGCTTCTGTTCCTAAATCGTTGCTGTATAAACGTTGCCCTAGCAATTCGGTTTCAGAATATTGCGATAGTTTGCAAAACTTATCATTCACATAAGTTAAGACTCCAGCCTCATCACTTATATTCACAATTGCAGCCTCATCAAGAGCGGCTCTAATATCGTTAATCTCCTTAGCTTTATCTGCGATTTTATTTTGAGCAATTTGGATATCAGTAACATCTTGAATATTCCCTTGCATCCCTATAACATTTTCATTGTCATCAGTAAATGCACTTCCAATTTCGAGAATGTACTTCATACGCCCGTCAGGAAATAAAATACGATAATTGATTTTAAAATCTTCCTTGCTTTTTGCAAAGTTATTTTCGAGTTGATCAAGCATCACCAAATCCTCTGGATGAATTCTAGCTCGGTACGCAGCATTCAACTCTGCAGCTGGAAGTTCGCCTAGTTCAAAAATTAAATAATGTCCCTTAGACCATATTAATTCTTTTGAGCTAACATCATATTTCCAACTACCTATTTTTGCAATGCGTTGGGACTCATCGAGAAGTAATTTATTTTTAATCAAATTATCTTCTGCTTCCTTCTCTTTAGTAATATCTTTAGCAATTCCTAAATAGCCAATCGTTTCTCCTATTTCATCGTGAATAGCAGTCATGGATAATTGTATAGGGAAGATGGTTCCATTCTTATTGACATAAGTCCACTCTTGCGAGTTAGCTGCTTTAAGCGTTTTTGCTTTATAGACTAAGGTTTCAAATGGCGTTGCTACTGCTACACCATACTCCTTTGTCAAGGCCTCAGCATCTTCTTTAATTTCTGACTCTAAATGAAAGCTAAACGGATATTGTAAACCAATAACCTCCTCTGATTTATAACCCAGAAGCTTCTCTGCCCCTTGATTAAACTGTTTTATTGTTCCATTAATATCAGTGGCAATAATAGAAAATTCGGCAGAGTTTAATATGGCTGTTAGATCTGTGGTTAGATTAAAAAGAATCTCTTGCTGCTTTTTCTCAGCCGTCATGTCCCTAGCAATACAATATAAGTTTCCTGTTTCAGGATCTGGTGATGTATTCCAACTCAAGAATACTATAGTCCTGTCCTTGCAGTAAAATCGATTTTCGAAACTGATAGATTGCTGACCATTAGCTAATTTTTCGACTTCCAAAATCGTTTTTTCATGGTCATCAGGATGTAAAAACTTAAAGAATGACTGCCCCTCTACTTCATCAATCTCATAACCTAAAACGGTAGTAAATGCAGGATTTACTTTGTAAAAATTACCGTCAATATTAGCAATACAAACAAGATCCTTTGAGAGTGCGACAAAGTTTATAAATTCTTTTTGAGCCGTCTCTAGAACGGTATTCTTATTTCGTAATTTAAGAAGACTAACCACTTGATTACTCAACAGTTTTAAAGATTCCTTTTGTTGCTCACTTAATTTTCGTGGCACAGTATCGATAACGCACAGTGTTCCTAAATTGAATCCATTCTCATCTTTTATAGGTGCCCCGGCATAAAATCTAATGTTGGGATCACCGGTTACTAATGGATTGTCTACAAATTTCCCGTCTTCTAAGGCATTATTAATCTCATAGACATCGTCACTCATAATGGCATATTGACAAAACGAAATCTCTCTGCGGGTTTCTTTAGCATCAATTCCTACAGTAGATTTAAACCACTGCCGATCTTCATCAAGCAAACTCACTAGCGAGATAGGTGTGCCACATATAAAAGAGGCTAATTTTGTTATTGCATCATACTCTTCCTCAGGTAAAGAGTCCATGATAGCGTATTTTTTTAATGCTTTAATGCGTTCGAGCTCATTAGTAGGTTGTGGAAATTTCTTCATTCGGATAGTGGGGTTATGTTTTTGAAAGAGCCAACTTATAATAGTGTAAACCTACTTAAAAAAAGTATAGCTGCTGTTAATAATAGGAATAATAACGGTTATTGACAGTATATTTATTGAATACTAAAAGTAATCTTTAATAATTTAAAAAGCAGTAATTAAAAGTCTATATCTCTCTTAGATCTTCTGCTTTTAATAACAATGTTGAGATAGTAGCTCTATTTTCTACTGATTATAGCTAATTAGAATAGTCACTATTTTACAAAATTTAAAACACAAAACTGACACACCATTCTAAAATATTGTAATTCAAACACATAAATAACAACCAAAGGATTTTCACTTAATAAAAACGAAAATAAACTACCAACCCAATTTAACAATTTATTAATACATACAGCCTATTTTTCTTAACATTATCTTTATTTTTACGTCAAAATAACCAAAACTTATATGAAACAACTTTACATTCGAAAACAACTAAAATTGCTGGGGACCCTGCTGCTAATTAGTGGCGCGGCATTCGCTCAAATTCCATCCTATTATAATGGAACAAATCTCAATCAAACTGGCAACACATTAAAGACAACATTATCTCAATTAATTAGCGCAAACACTACCTCTTTAAGTTATACTCCAGGCGTTTGGGATGCTCTTAAACTAACTGACATTGATCCTGCAAATCCTAACAATGTATTGCTTGTTTATGGATACAACGACACGGATACAGATACTAGCAATGATCGAACTCGTTCAAAGGATGCAAATGGTGGAAATGCTGGTCAATGGAATCGCGAACACGTTTATGCCAAATCTTTAGGCGTACCTAACTTAGGGACTTCGGGACCTGGAAGTGATGCACATCATTTAAGAGCTTCTGATATTGCTTTTAACGCCACAAGAAGTAATTATCCTTATGGAGCTGGATCAGGAAATGCCGGTCTTTTTAACAACACTTTTTTCTATCCTGGTGATGAGTGGAAAGGTGATGTTGCTCGAATGCTGATGTACATGTATTTGCGCTATGGTGAACAATGCCTTCCTGCAAACGTTACCGTAGGACCGCGTACTTTTAACAATGATATTACCGATATTTTACTACTGTGGAACATTGAAGATCCTGTATCTCAATTTGAATTAAATCGAAACACAATTTTAGAGGGAGTTCAAGGTAATCGAAATCCTTTTATTGATAATCCTGCATTTGCAACAACAATTTGGGGCGGTCCTCAAGCCGAAAATCGCTTCACCGGAAATACCACTGCAGATACTCAGGCTCCTACAACCCCTAGTAACCTAGTTGTCAACAGCGTTACGCAAGATACTGCAATACTAAACTGGACTGCAAGCACAGATGATGTTGCTGTTTTAGGATACCGTATTTTTAACGGAACTAACTTCTTAGCTTCATCCCAAAATAATAGCTATAACCTAGTCGGCTTAACCGCTAATACTAGCTACACACTTACTATTAAAGCTTTTGATGCTGCAGGAAACAATTCTCTAGCTAGCAATACTGTTACATTTACAACTACTGCCACTACAACTGCGCCTAATCCTATTGCAACGGTATTTATTAACGAAATTCATTATGACAATGCTGGAACTGACGTAGGAGAAGGTGTCGAAATCGCCGGAACGGCAGGTACTGATTTAAGCAATTGGTCTATTATTCCATACAATGGTAATGGTGGCGCTAGTTATACTCCAGTGGGAGTGCTTTCTGGTACAATCCCAGAGCAGTCAAATGGTTTTGGGACTGTATTTGTTCCTATCATTGGACTTCAAAATGGTGCGCCTGATGGTTTAGCACTAATAAACAACCTTGGAGAAGTGGTTCAGTTTTTAAGCTATGAAGGGAGTTTTGTTGCCACAAATGGTCCTGCAAACGGAATGACAAGCACAGACATAGGCGTTATACAAAACGGCCTTGATGCTGCAGGCTTGTCGTTACAACTTGTAGGTACTGGTAACAGCTACGCCAACTTTACTTGGCAAGCAGCCACAACTAGCACTTATGGAGCGGTCAATTTAGGACAGTCTTTTACTAAAGTAGCGGTTAAATTAGTCCCTCCTACAAACGTAGTTGCTTCAAACCTTACTACTACTGCTGTCACTTTATCGTGGGAGCCGTCAAACGGAACTGCTTACACTATTTACAATAATGATGAAGAATTGCAGACGGTTACAACCAATAGCGCTACTTTATCAAATTTAAAAGAAAACACCACCTATAATTTTACGGTAAGAGCAATCGATGAAGCAGATAACAGTTCAGATCCTAGTGCCGCTATTACTGTAACTACTTTAAAAGGAACAGCAACGACGACTACTGCTACTGTTTTTATTAACGAAATTCACTATGACAATGCTGGTACAGATCTTGACGAAGGTGTAGAAATCGCGGGACCTGCAGGAACTGATATTACTAATTGGAAAATTATCCCTTACAATGGAAGCGGTGGTGCAAGCTACACTCCTATTGGTGTTTTATCAGGAGTAATTCCGGATCAATCAAATGGGTATGGAACAGTATCAATAGCTATTGCTGGTTTACAAAATGGAGCTCCGGACGGAATTGCCTTAGTAGATAACAATGATAATGTTATTCAATTTTTAAGCTACGAAGGGAGTTTTACAGCGACAAATGGTCCTGCAAACGGATTGACAAGCACAGATATAGGAGTTGCTGAAACAAGTACAGCAACAATTGGAACCTCTTTACAATTAGTTGGAAAAGGAACTACATATACCGACTTTACATGGGAAGCAGCAACGAGTACCTTTGGTGCTGTGAACGCAGGACAAAATTTTGGAGATCTGGTTTTTATAAACGAGATTCATTATGACAACGCTGGAACAGATGAGAATGAAGGCGTCGAAATTGCTGGATATGCTGGGACTGATTTAACTAACTGGACTATTGTGCCTTACAATGGATCTAACGGTGCTAGTTATACACCTATTGGTACTTTGTCAGGTTCTATTCCTAATCAAAGTAATGGGTACGGAACAGTATATGTTGCCATTCCAGGTTTACAAAATGGTTCCCCTGATGCACTTGCATTAGTAAATCCAGAAGGAAAAGTGGTTCAATTTTTAAGCTACGAAGGAAGTTTTACTGCTACTAACGGTCCTGCAAACGGAATTACCAGTACAGATATTGGTATCGCTGAAGCGAGCACTGCGGCCATTGGCAGTTCGCTACAATTAACTGGTGCTGGATTTAAATATAGCGATTTTACTTGGCAAGCTGCCACAGCAACTTCAGGAGCTATTAATTCAGGGCAATTCTTTAAAGATGTAGCCGATACACTTATCGTTTTACCTATCGCTGAAGCAAGAGCAAAAGCAGACGGTGAAATTGTAACCATAACAGGAACATTAACGGTCTCTGACCAATTAGGAGGATCTGCCTATATTCAAGATGCTACAGGAGCTGTTGCCGTTTTTGATAAAACGGTTCATGGAACTGGTTTATTTAAAATAGGAGAATCACTAACTATTACAGGAAACAAAAGTACTTACAATGAGCAAATCCAAATTAGCCCAGTTAGTGCTGTAAAAAGTAACGGTCAAGCGGCACAATTGATTAGTCCGCTTACGATCACTTTATCTGAAATGAGTGCACACCCAGGAGAATTAGTTCGTATTCAAAACCCAGTATTTGCTAAGCCTGGAGCTATTATTTTTGGTAATTCAAGTGTCGATATTACTGATGCTACTGCAAAAGCACAATTTAGATTAGATGCTGATGTAGCAGACTTAACTGGTTTTAGTCAACCAGAGAATTGTTCAGAAGTAATAGGTGTTGTTTCTAATTTTTATGCCACACAGCAATTGCTACCTAGAATGCAAAGTGATTTTCCATGTGCAGCAAAATACCAACAAGCGGGTACAGACTTGGCTATTTCTAAAGACAAAACCCTAGATATCGTTACTTGGAATATTGCTTGGTTTGGTGATGAGAAAAACGCTCCTACTGCAGGTCAAGTAAATGCTGATGAGATCCAGAAAGAGGCTGTAAAAACTGTATTACAAAGCCTAGATGCTGACATCTACGCCGTTGAAGAAATTTCAGACGAACCTTTGTTCAAACAAATGGTAAGCGAAATGAACGATTATAGCTATGTGTTATCTAAAGCTACTTCTTATCCTAACGATACTACAACAGATTCTCAAAAGGTAGGATTCATATATAAGAATAAAACGGTAAAACCGGTAAGTACTAAGGTGTTATTAGAAACAGTACACCCGTACTACAATGGTGGTGATGTTTCGGCTTTAGCCAATTACCCTACTGCAGATAAAACACGCTTTTTTGCTAGCGGAAGAATGCCTTTTATGCTTACCGCTAATGTGACCATCGATGGTACCGAAAAACAAATTAACATCATTGATTTACATGCGAGAGCAAATACTTCTGGTGGAGCACAAGAAAAATACGATATGCGTAAATTTGATGTCGAAATGCTTAAAGACAGTTTAGACACGCAATACCCAGACGCTAATTTAATTCTTTTAGGTGATTACAATGACGATGTAGATTTCACGGTTTCTGATGTTACTACTACTGCCTCATCATATAGTGCTTATGTTGCTGATACTACGCGTTATTCGATACCTACAAAATCATTAAGTGATGGTGGATTTAGATCGTATGCTACTTATGAGAATATGATTGATCACATCACACTTTCTAATGAATTAGCCACTTCTTATATTCCAGAAACAGCACGAGTACATTATGAATTCTACTCGGCCACTTATACTAAAACAGCTTCAGACCACTTCCCAGTTTCGATACGTTTAAAATTAAAAGATTTAAAAATCGAATCTGTTTCTAGTTCAAATACTATCTGTTTTGGTAACGAAGATGGTTTTGCAAACGTAACCGTTTCTGGAGGTATTAGTCCGTATACCTATACGTGGAATACGGGAGCAACGACTTCAGAAATCACAAATTTAGCTGCAGGAAAATATACCGTAGTGATTGAGGATGCTGTTAAACAAACGGTAACATCAACGTTTACTATTGAAGAGTCTAAGGAGATCCAAATCCCATCAGCAGATGAAGTAACTGTTTATAAAGGATACAGCCCACAAGCGTATGCCACTTTAAAAACAGGTACTATTACAGGAGGTGTACTCCCATTTACGTACGAATGGAGCAACGGTGCTAAAACGGCTTCAATAAAAGTTTGCCCTGACCAAACAACAACTTACACACTTACCGTTACTGACGCAGTGGGTTGTACAGCAACTACAGAACGTACCGTAAATGTACAAGATGTTTCTTGTGGCAATAACAGACGTTATCCTAAAGTTGAAATTTGCCATAAAGGAAAAACAATATGTGTAGATGAGTATGCTGTAAGAGCACACTTAGCACATGGAGACACATTAGGAGGCTGCGATAACAGTACACCGGATAATTCTTGTGTAATTACAAATGTGGTCGTTTATCCTAATCCATTTGTAAGTAATGTTAATGTGAGTATTAACAGTACGGCTGTAGCCAAAGCTGATTTTTACATCTACAATATCTACGGGCAACTAGTAAGTCAATCTTCGCAAGAGATTGCCGCTGGTAAATCAGTAACCAACTTAGAATTATCAAAATTACGCAGAGGGTTTTACTTCCTTAAAACCGTTATTAATGGTAAAAACAGAAACGTAAAATACTTGATTAAAAAGTAAAATACCGTTTTTAAACCTAAATTAAAAAGCCATCAAAATTATTTTTGATGGCTTTTTTTCGTTCTATATAGGAATTATTTTGGAACCAATTTTTCTAAAATGGTAATGCAAGTGTGGTAATAGAGTAATTCCTAACATGATGAAAGCAATCGCTATTCCCATGTAGTAATAGTAATCTCTAGCAAATAGTAAATTAGTATGGCTAGACACCGCTTTACCTAATAATTTCTTGGCCATAACCTTAGCCTTTAATGGTGATGCACCGTTCAACGCTGCTGTACTCTCATAAAATTGCAAGCGTTGTGTGGCTGCGGTATTTAACGTGTTTACAGTTCTACCTAACACCTCATAATGAACACTTACCTGTCTAAAATTCATAAAAGACACTAAAGCTAGACTGCAAGTAAAAGCAAAAAACCGAAAAGAAACCCCACTTAGCGAAGCTGAAAAGCTTTTAGACTCTGGTACTGATGTGATTAGAAAAAGCACGATGGATAGCATCAATATTCCGTTTCCTAACCCTTGAAAAAACAGCGGCAATAACACCGATCGCACATTGGCCTCTGAGCCAAAAACAAAGAACATCTGGATATGGTAAACCAATAGAAACGCAAATCCTGTAATCCAAATTAGCCGCATAGGATGTTTTAAAAGAATAAAGCGAGCAGTAACACTGATTCCTATGACAATGCCTACCGCATTTACAAACATGATGTAGGCATAGTTATAAGAATCTAAATGCATCTCATCAAGAAAAAATGAATTAGCCACACTTAAATCTCCTTTACAAACATAGTACAACATTAATAAAACGGCACCTAACTTGAAATTGCGGTATTTATAAATTTCTAAATCTATAAATGGTCGTTTGCTGTGTCGCTGCTTAATGATAAAAACAGCAACCATCAGTACAATTACAACTGAGCAAAACCAAATGCGGCCGCTATTATACCAGTCATAATAAAACCCATAAAGAATTACATAAGCAATCGTAATCAAGATGGTAGTGTAAATAATATAACTTGACCAATCCAGTTTAAACAGCGGTATTCTTTTTTCATGCAGTCTAATGTTTTTTCGAAGGCTAAAAAACAATAGCAAAACACCGGGTATTTGTACATAAATAATTGCTAGATACAGTACATTGAAATCATAATTTTGAAAAATATACGCATCGAATAAATACGAAAATGCATTCGAAATTAAAAGTGTACCATAGAACACTGCATACCCTAAAATCCTTGCCCTATTAGAATGGTATTGAGCAAAAATAAGATTCAAAATAATGCTTATTAAAGAAACACTGACCACGCCACCTAAATAGCGACAAATCATAAAAGTCATTTGATTGCTTGTGCTGTATAGGGTGACATTAATTGCCGTGAACAGCAATACACTCAATAAGAAATAACTTCGAGAAGCAAAGTACGTATAGAATCTGCGTTCTAAGGGAAAGAAACTAGCGATCCCAATGTAGTAAAGCACAATTGAAAACTGAATATCAGTGGGATCTAAACCGTAATAACTAGCCGCACTAGCAATCCCACCTATATATCCAGCTAACATGCAGATTACGGGCAAAATGGTTAGGAAGATCACTACTTTTATAAGCCACTTGGGCATCCAATCTTTAAAAATTAATGATGGCTGATTCATGCTGTATTATTTTTTTGATACTAATACTTCAGCATTCATCCCTGCGCGTAGATTTTTAGTTTTGTTAGCATCATCTGTAAGTGCAATTCGCACCGGAAAACGCTGAATTATTTTCACAAAATTACCTGTAGCATTATCAGGAGGAAGCAATGAAAAACGAGATCCTGTAGCAGGTGCTAGCGACTGAATTTTACCGTGAAACGTTTGATTGTCATAAGCATCAACTGTAATCTCTACCTCTTGACCTTCTTGCATTGAAGCAATTTGAGTTTCTTTAAAATTAGCAACAATCCATTTACCTTGATCTTGATCTACAATGAACCCTAATGTTTGCCCTTTTTGTACTAGCTGCCCTACTTGCAATGTTTTGTCTCCCATCACTCCATCTGCTGGAGCTGTAATCACTGCATAAGATAAATTCAGTTGAATAGTTGCCACGATAGCTTCTCTTTGTTGCACCGTTGCTTTGGCTACAGCTACTTGTGTATCAACATCATTAATTTTGCCTTGAGCTGTTTTATATGAATTCTGCAATGCTTGGTAATCTGCTTTAGCGATATCAAGATTAGTTTTGATCATTTCAAAATGCTGCGGAGTCACCGCTTCTTCTTTTAACAGTTTTTCATAACGGTTAAATTCTTGCTGCTGTTGCCACAGTCTGGCTTTTGCACCAGCAATATTAGCTTGACTAATCGAGGCACTACTCACAGAGGTCATCGTATTACTTTGCAAGACTAATAGAGACGCTTTTGCAGCGCTTACCATTGCCAGCGCTTCTTGCAATTGCATTAATGATTCATTGTTATCAATAACTAATAAGGTGTCTCCTTTGTGTACTCGCTGATGATCTTTAAATTTAATCTCTTGCACAAAACCAGTTGTTCTGCTTAAAATTGGGTTGATATATTCTTCTACCTGAGCGTCATTTGTTTCTTCATATTGATACATGGTGTACAAAGTAATTGATCCATAAATCAATAATGAGGCAAGGACAAGTATCCCAATACCGTAGGTGATTTTTACAGTAATTCTATCGATGCGTTCGTGTTTTTCAGTATTTGTTGCCATTTTATAAGTTTCCGGTATTTTTAAGTAATTGGTAATAATGTAATTGTTCTGATATTTTAGCTGAAGCCAAATCATACTGTGCTTGCAACAACTGCGTATCTGCGTCAAGCAATTCAGTGATTAAAGAGAGTTGGTTGAAATAAGTTTGATTTAATATGCGATAATTTTCTGCTGCCTGTTTAATATTCAACTCTAATTCCTCAATTTTCTCTCTATCCTCTTGGTATCTTTTGTAGGCTCTGTTTATGTCTTTGCGCAATTGATCTTGCACATCTTGTTGCGCTACTTTTTGCTGCTCCAACTGAATTTTTGCGACAGCGTCTTTATGAACATCGTGGTATATTGATGAAATATCATAAGACATTTTTATGCCCACAACTCCTAATAAATAAGGCGCATTTGCATAAGGATACAATTTTATCTGAGGGTAGGAGTAGTTGTAATCCCCAAACAAACCTATTCTAGGCAATTTATCAGCTTCTAGTGCTTTAATATTTAATTCACTTAAAGCTAGCTTTTGCTCTTCAATTTTCTGCAATGGTGATTTAATTATCGCGGCTGCCACATATTGATCATAACTTAGGGCTACACGGTTTAGTTCTAAATCTATAGGATCTATTGGTTTCAAAACCTGATCATCAGGATCGCCCATAAAAATGTTAATTTCCTGCATGGCTAGCTGCTGGTCATTAACAATTGTCGTTAGTGCCGTTTTTTGTTTTGATAGCTGCAACTGCGCTCTAAGCAAATCACTTTTTAAAACGACGCCCGCGTTGTGCAACTTTTCAATTTGCTTTAGTCGTTCTTCATTTTGCTTTATGTTCTGCTTTACTAACTTTTCTAGCTGTAAGTACAACTGTAATTTTAAGTAGGATGTCGCAACTTGATAATGAATTGTCTCAGTTGTTTCCTCCTCTATATAATGTGCTAACTCTTTTTTGACAACCTCTTTTTGAATATTGGTTTTTAATTTGTGTCCGTTATAGATATCAAAGTAAGCGTCTAGTGTAGCGCCATAGATTGAATGATCTTCAAGCGGAATGAAATTTGCATCATGCAAAATACCATTAGTAAATACTGGAATATTAGCTAGTTTACCATAGTTTGCATTAAAACCTATTTCTGGTAGTTGTTTGCTTTTAGCCTGTTTTATAGCTTCTTCACCTGCAGAAACTTGCAAATGATTGACTTTTATTTGCTTACTATTTTCGAATGTTTTCTCCCAAACTTGATGGAGTGTGATGGGTATACTATCCTTTATAATACCCTGAGAATGTGCTATAAAAGGAAGAGTTATTACTACAAATAACAATATCTTTTTCATGAAAAATTTGGAATACATATTTAGATAAAAATTAAAGAGCAAAATTGCGACATATTTTCAAGTCTTATTTTACCAAATAAGCCATATATTTGTCAATATGAGCCAGAAGCAAAACAACCATAAAACACCTTCTCAAGAGCTATCATTTCTAGAAAAAGTGGATCAATTTCCACGATCTAGTTATGTGTACCATAGTAATGTGGAAGTACGACTAGACATGCACAACCACAGCAAGCACCAGCTAACCTATATTGAGGGTGGTGTAGCATACCTTCAAACTAAGGAGAATTCCTATTTCTTGCCTGCACGCCACTTTGTATGGATTCCAGCAGGGCTAGATCATTTTATAGAATTGCGAACATCTATTACTATGATGCGCAACATTTATATTCCTCCACAGGCATTAGCGTCAAACAGCTTTCATTCTAAAATGGGAATTTATCCTGTGTCAACATTGGTTTTAGAGATGATCTCGTTTACTGAAAATTGGAGTGAAAACATCATGAAAAAAGAATCTGAGAAATATTTGTATGTAAAAACGCTAGGAAATGTAATCGCCTCAACAAATAAAACGGCACTAGCAGTTGTGCTTCCTACCACTACAAATATTAGGTTACGCCCCATTCTTAGACATATTTATTTTAATGTTGATCAAACCTTACAATTAAAAGATATTGCCGAAAAATTCAGTTTAAGTAGTCGCAGTTTATCGCGCTTATTTAGAGAAAATCTAAACATTTCGTTTTTACAATATGTAAAACTTACGCGTATTATCTTAAGCATGGAAAAACTATTGCAAACCGATCTATCTATTAGCGAAATAGCCTACGCTTCCGGTTACAATAGCTTGGCTACATTCAGCAATACTTTCTTTGAAATTGCCAAGCTGCGACCAAGTGATTTTAGAAAAAAAAATAAAGAAAAGTCGACTTAAATTGAAAATGTCATTTATAATTATGATTAGTAATTGGTTTATAAAAAACAATTAAACACCTAAAATAAAAAATGTTATGAGGACTTATCTGCTGAAATTTGAGTAAATTTGAGAGAGCATATTTGTTCTCTGCTTAACAATAACTAGGTAGTCAAATGTGTAATTAAGTAATTATAAAAAAAATGTAAACATGGCATTTATAGATTATTACAAAGTCCTTGGTGTAGATAAAAAAGCAACAGAGACTGAAATTAAAAAGGCCTACCGCAAAATGGCCCGAAAACACCATCCTGATTTAAACCCAAATGACAAACAAGCCGAATTAAAGTTTAAAGAACTTAACGAAGCTAATGAAGTATTGAGCAACCCTGAGAACAGGAAAAAGTACGATCAGTATGGTGAGAATTGGGAACATGGTGAAGAATACGAAAAATCAAGACAACAGCAACAGAAACAACGGCAACAAAGCAGTGGCCCACAAGGAGGCTTTAATGGCTTTGAAGGAGCTGATTATTCTGATTTTTTTGAATCAATGTTCAATCAATCTGGTGGTGGAGGTGGTCAACGTCGCAGTCAACAATATAAAGGACAAGATTTTACCACAGCGCTACACTTAAGTTTAAAAGAAGCGTACACTAGTCATAAACGAACACTTAATGTGAACGGTAAAAACATCAGAATCACCATAGCTGCCGGAGTAGAAAACGGACAAGTGATAAAAATTCCGGGATATGGTGGCGAAGGAGTTTCTGGTGGTCCTAAGGGAGATTTATACATTACATTTTCTGTAGACAACGATGCTGATTTTAAACGAGACAAAGACAACCTCTACACCCTGGTCGAATTACCATTATACACTGCCGTTTTAGGTGGAGAGATTACCGTAAATACATTTGATGGAAAAGTAAAATTGACTATTGCCGCTGGAACTCAAAACAATGCTAAAGTCAAATTAAAAGGAAAAGGATTCCCTCTTTATAAAAAAGAAGGCGCTTTTGGTGACCTGTATATAACGTATACTATTTCTATTCCAAAACAATTATCTGATAAAGAAAAAGAATTATTTAACGAACTTTCTAAAATAAGTACACCATGAATTTAGAAAATTTAATAGCAATCAAATCAATAGCAAGTCACTACGAACTGGAGATTATTTTTTTCGAAAATTTAAATGACTTGGGAATCATAGAAATAATTACTGTAAATGAAGAGTATTATTTAGAACACGATATGATTATTAAAGTAGAAAAAGTGATTCGAATTCACAAAGATCTTGATATTAACACCGAAGGAATTGCAGTTGTGCTTAACTTACTAGAGAAAATCGATATGCTAGAACAAGAATTAAATGCTGCAAAAAATAGTCTGCGGCTATACCACTAATTTACAAAACATTATTTTCTCCCCATTGTCTGTTTTGTCATTTAATTTATAGTCATTGTTTGGCTCAAAAATACTTCTAATAAAATAATAGTATATTTACTACCTACTACTTTACTATTTTCGATTAGAAATTAACAACTTGCTATCAACAAAGGCACATTACAATTCCAGTACAGCTATGATTTATCTCAAGGAGGAACTTTACCAATTAGTAAAAAACGACAGTGCTATTTTTGATTTTATTCAAGAGCATGCACTAGATGGTTTATCATACTCTAATATAAGTGCTCCAGATTTGAACTGGGTTAATCCTGCCTTGCAAACTTTGTTAAAAAATGATCTTCCACCAGCAGATTCGGTGGCACTTGATCCCTTTATCGTTGATTTTTTTCCACTAATTAAAACAGCAAAAGGAGAGATTGATACTCAAGAAGTAACATTCAAATGTACAGATGGCCAAATTGTTAAAACGACATGCAAACTTCATTTTATTTATGACAATAACGATGAAGTGTATGCGGTCTTAAAAGCCTATAAAAAAGCAAAAAACACTAGTGAGCAACACGATATTCAAGAGATAAAAGAACATTTTGAACTGCTACAAAAGAAAGAGGCATTTTTAGACGAATGTAATAAGGCTGCTAACATAGGTTATTGGGAAGTTGATATTGAAAGCGACTTACTTTACTGGAGCGATGTTACTAAAACAATTCATGAAACTGCTCCAGATTACAGTCCCAAAATTGATACAGCGATCAATTTTTACAAAGATGGCGAGAGCAGAATAGTCATTGAGAAATCCTTTGCACTAGCAGTATCAGAAGGGAGAAACTTTGATCACGAACTACAAATAGTTACCGGTAAAGGCAACAGTAAATGGGTGCGATCAATTGGCCGTCCTACATTCGTTAATGGTATTTGCACTAGAGTTTCCGGTACTTTTCAGGACATTACAGTATTTAAGGAAAGTAATATTGCACTCACAATAGAAAAAGAGAAACTTTTAAGCGTTTTAAAAGGCTCTAACATTGGAACATGGGAGTGGAATATCCAAACAAATGAAACTGATCATAGTGAAATGTGGACAGAAATTCTTGGCTACACTTTAGCAGAATTACAACCTATTACCACTCAAAAATGGGAGCAGTTAGTGCATCCAGATGACGTTGAGTTTTCGAAGCTAAAAATTTCAGAGTATTTTGATCGAAAGTCAGAATATTATGAAGCTGAATACCGGATGAAACATAAAAACGGACACTGGATATGGATTTTAGATAAAGGAAAGGTGATTACTTGGACTGAGAATAATGAACCACTAATGATGTTTGGAACGCATTATGACATTACTGAACAAAAAAAAATCAACCAGCGTAATATGTTATTTATAGAGCAGACTCCTACTGCCATTGCCATGTTTGATAAAGAGATGCGTTATCTAGTAGCTTCTAAAAAATGGAAGGAAGATTATCATTTGACTGAAGAAAAGATTGTAGGAGTATCACAATATGATTTATTTCCTAACATAGCTGTAGAATGGGTTGATATTTACAAAAAATCGCTTCAAGGAATTGCAAGCCAAGGTAAAGACTGCCTTTTTATTAGAAAAGACGGTTCAAACATGTGGTTAAAGTGGGAAATAAAACCATGGTATGCTGATAATGGCGCTGTCGCTGGTGTCATTATATACTCCGATGATATTAGCCAAAGAAAAGAAATTGAAGAAAAATTACGCTTGAGCGAAGAGACTTTTAGAGGTAATTTTGAACATGCAGCCATAGGAATGGGATTGCTAGATGTTCATGGAAAATGGCTAAAAGTAAACAACAGCTTAGCAAAATTATTAGGCTATACAACAGAGGAGTTTGTAAAGCAGAGTGTAAAAAACTTGACCCATGTAGAAGATCTTGATAGCGATTTAGCCTTGATCTATGAACTCGTTGCAGGCAAGCGCTCGTACTACCAATTAGAAAAAAGGTTTATTAAAAAAGACAATACGATAATTAGTGCCATTTTATCTACTTCAATAGTTAGAGATGAAAACCAAGAGCCTCTATATTTCATCATTCAAATAGTAGACACAACGGAACAAAAAAAGGCAAAGAATGAATTATCTGAATCAATGTCGCGATTAGAAGGATTAATTGACTCCAGCACACAGGTTGCAATTATTGAAACAGATGTAAATGGTCTAATTTGCACCTTCAACAAAGGAGCCGAAAACCTGCTTGGTTACAGTAGAGAGGAAATGATATTAAAAAAAACACCATTAACATTTCATTCACAGGAGGAAATAAGTAGTAGAGCAAGCGAATTATCGTTAACATATAATCATGCTGTCAATGATTTTGATGTGTTTACTTTACCGGCACAAATGGGACTATATGACACAAGAGAATGGACTTACATTAAGAAAGACAAAACAAAGTTCCCAGTGCAATTGACGGTTACAACTGTAAAGAAAAATGAGAGAATTACCGGTTATCTAGGAGTTGCTGTAGACATTTCATACATAAAAGAAACAGAGAGAGAAATTCATACATTATTAAATGTAGCCAAAGGTCAGAATGAAAGATTAAAGAATTTTGCCCACATTGTTTCTCATAATTTAAGATCGCACTCGGGAAATATTACCATGATGATGGACCTCGCCGTACATGAGCAACCTGATTTATTAGAAAATGAATTAATCAGTATGCTTAAAACTGCTTCAACAAATCTTCAAGAAACTATTATGCACCTCAACGAGGTAGTCCTCATGAATAGTGCCGTCAATGAAAATTTGCACAGCATTAATTTATATGACTCTATAGCCGACACAATTCAAAACATGCATTCAATACTTTTTAATTCAAATGTTGAAATTATAAATACAATTGACAAGGATGTTACAGTATTAGCATTAGCAGCTTACTTAGAAAGTATTTTATTAAATCTCATGACTAATGCTGTTAAATATCGTTCAGAAGATAGAGATCCAATAATTAAAATTAGCACAGAAATTAAAGGAGATTATATCGTATTATCTATTGAAGATAACGGTATTGGCATCGACTTAAAGAAAAATGGATTCAAAATTTTTGGTATGTACAAAACTTTTCATAATAATAAAGACGCAAGAGGAATAGGTCTTTTTATTACTAAAAATCAAGTGGAAGCCATTAACGGGAAAATAGAAGTCGCGAGTAAAGAAAACATAGGAACAACCTTTAAAGTATATTTTAGATATGAAAAAAATTAATATAGCCTGTATCATCGATGATGATCCCATTTTTATTTTTGGTACTAAGAGAATAATGCAATTGACAAATTTTTGTGAAGGCTTCATGATTTTCCATAATGGGAAAGAAGCCTATGAAAATCTAAAAGCGATCATTATAAATAAAGAAAAATTACCTGACATCATCTTGCTTGATCTAAATATGCCAGTATGGGACGGTTGGCAATTTCTAGATGAATTTATTCAAATACCTAACAAAACTGAAATTACAATTTACATCATAACCAGCTCTGTAGATCCTGAAGATATTGAAAAGGCTAAATCATATGACGCTGTTAGTAATTACATTGTTAAGCCTATAACTATTGACAAGTTAAAAGAATTGATGATTTAATACTTTATAGATAATCGTAACTGTAAAAAAATTAATTAGCTAACTTATAATAGAAGTTATTGAAAAATTTATCTCAAATTAAAAAAATTTGAAAGGAGACAGATTGTTAGAATTAAATATGGATTTCTATTGTACTGATGGAATTTTAACAACATTATACCGTTTGTACTACTAAATATATACCATTTTGTTGGCCTAAAGTAGTATCTTGCCTGCATGGTACAAATAGTTGCTTTAGCTACTTTTGTATTCAGTATTAAATAATTGATATAATATGACTATAATAATTTCGCTTTGTTTATTACTTCTGGTAGCGTATCTGTTTGATTTGACAGCTTCTATGACAAAGATTCCTTCGGTAATTTTATTACTTGTTTTGGGATGGCTTGTGCGTCAAGTGACTGTTTTTTTCGAATTAGAGATCCCAGACTTAACTTCAACATTACCCATTTTAGGAACTATAGGTCTAATTTTGATTGTATTAGAAGGTTCTCTAGAGCTAGAATTGAATAAATCCAAAATTGGCCTTATAAAAAAATCATCTCTAGGAGCATTTGTACCCTTAATAGGACTAGCCTTCTCACTAGCTTACGCTTTCCATTATTACGGCGGATATTCTTTTAAAGATTGCCTTACTAATGCCATTCCGTTCTGTGTGATTAGTAGTGCCATAGCTATACCTAGTGTGCGTAATTTAAGTTCAAGTCAAAAAGAATTTATTATTTATGAAAGCAGTTTATCAGATATTTTTGGTGTTGTTTTCTTTAATTTCATTGCGTTTAACACCAACTTTGGTCTAGAAACTTTTGGTTACTTCTGTCTTGAAATACTTATTATTATAGCTATCTCATTTGTAGCAACGATCTTATTATCTTTCTTATTGAACAAGATTGATCATCACATAAAATTTGTTCCTATCATATTACTTGTGATATTAATATATGAGATCTCAAAAATATTCCATTTACCAGCGCTAATCTTTATTTTAGTATTTGGACTATCGATTGGTAACTTAGACGAATTAAATCATTTTAAATGGGCGCAGCGCTTTAGATTAGATTTATTAAATAAAGAGGTGGTAAAATTTAAAGAATTAATGGTAGAAGGTACTTTCTTAGTACGTGCATTATTCTTTTTACTTTTTGGTTACTTAATAGAAACAGCCGAAATAATAAATACCGATACACTTGTTTGGGCAATAGGTATCGTTATAGCATTATTTGGATTTAGATACCTTCAATTGAAATTATCAAAAATACCTATGTTTCCATTACTATTTGTAGCGCCTAGAGGTTTAATTACTATTTTACTGTTCTTGTCTATAGACCCACTCAGTACGATTCCAGAGGTAAACAAATCGTTGATTATTCAAGTGATATTATTGACAGCTGTGATCATGATGATTGGATTAATGGTAACCGCTAAGCAACAGGAAGCTATTCTTGAGGAAAAGCGTAAGGCTAAGGAAAAAACAATGAAAGAAACGCCAATAACGGAATAATTAAAAATTTAGGATAAAAAAAAACTCCACTACTAAAATTTAGTAGTAGAGTTTTTTTTTCTAGTTAGCGTTAATTTCGAAAAGACTTTGATTCGTTTTCAAAACATGCAACGCTTTAGAATAATTTAATAAAAAAGAAACTACTTCTTTCTCAGGTTTCATTGCAATAGAAGTCAATGATTTTTTAGAGTAAATTTTTGCCATGTCATTAAGGTATTTTAATACTATAACAACGAGCAATTATATCTTATATTGTTAGTTAGTCAAAACAATTTGATGCTTATCAATTACCTTTCTTAAATTCATTAAGGCATAGCGCATTCTTCCTAGTGATGTGTTTATACTTACTCCCGTTACCTCTGAAATTTCTTTAAAACTCATGTCTTGATACATGCGCATAACCAAAACTTCTTTCTGGTCCACAGGTAGTTCTTCTAGCAACCTTCGCACATCTACCTCTACTTGTTCAGCAATTATTTTGTTTTCGATTGTAAGAGAATCATCAGACATTATAGAAAATATAGAAAACTCTTCAGTCTCTCTATACAATGGCATTTTTTTATTTCTTCTAAAGTGATCGATGATAAGATTGTGCGCGATACGCATTACCCAAGGTAAAAATTTACCTTCTTCATTGTAAGCGTTCGATTTTAAGGTCTTAATGACTTTAATAAAGGTATCTTGAAAAATATCATTGGATATATCTCTATCAGACACTTTGGAGTATATAAATCCGTAAATACGAGATTCGTGTCTTTTAATTAATATTGCTAAAGAGTTTTCGTTTCCTGCAATATAGTTTTGAACCAATAATCCATCAGGGAGTTCTAAAGTAGCCATAGTCATACTTATTAATTTCTTATTAAAATTGGAATAATTTCCAGTAAAAAAGTAATGTTATGATATAGGCTTCTATTGATTTATGGTTAGTATCGGATTCAAAAATAGTGATTATTTTTTTTAACCAGCAAATAAAATTAAGAAAATTTAACATTTGTACCACTTAACCGTATGTAAAACAGCGTTTAGGGGTACAAATGTTACTTTTCACTATATAAATAGCTATTTATTGATACACTTTAATGTAATCAATTTCAAAATTTTGAGGAAATATTGTGTCGTCTACATTGGGACCACCAAAGTTGCCACCTATTGCCATATTAATTAAAAAGTAAAATGGCTGGTTAAAAGGCCACGTAGCCTCATTTTTATCCTCAGGATTGAAACGGTACATTAATTGACCATCTACAAAAAAGTCGATGTGATCCTTAGTCCAGTCAACTGCATATACATGAAATCCAGATTCAATTCCCTTAATTTCTGTTTTTTTAGTATTAATAGTATTACCGTGACTTGCCTGAGTATGTAAAGAATTAAAAACGGTATTTCTCTCCTTACCTACATATTCCAAAATATCAATTTCGCCGCATTTGGGCCAACCCACAGCGTCAATATTTGAACCTAACATCCAGAACGCAGGCCAAATACCTTTTCCTAGCGGTAGTTTAGCTCTAGACTCAAAGTAACCATATTTAAATTCTTTCTTTCCCTTAGTTGTTATACGCGTTGACGTATAATTATCAGCTTCCTTTTTTGCAGTAATTACTAATTTTCCCTCTTTCATAACATGGTTCTCCTTAGTATAAAGTTGCCTTTCATTATTGCCCCAACCACAATTGGGGCAACCATCTCCTAGTTCAAAGTTCCATATTTTATCGCTTAGTTCCTTATCGTTGAAATTTTCTTCCCATACTAATTTTCTCGTACCTTGCTGTGCAAAACACACCGTACTAACTAGCAATAATAGTATTGTATTTTTCATCAGATTATTTATTTGTAAAAGTAAAATTTGCTTCTAATGTTTTATCAGAGCTACCTCCAATAAAAACATTGAAATCACCTGCCTCAGTTTCCCAAATATTATTTGCAGTGTAATAAGCAATCGTTTTCTGGTCAATTTGGAAACTTACTTCCTTCATTTCTCCAGCTTTTAATTCGACCATTTCAAATCCTTTCAATTCTTTTACGGGACGAGTAACGCTTCCTATAATGTCTCTAATATACAATTGTACCACTTCTTTTCCAGCCACTTTACTTGTGTTTTTTACTTGCACGGTCACTTTTATTTTTCCGCTTTTAGCAAATGTGTCACTGCTTAACTCAAGATTAGAATATTCAAATTTACTATAGCTCAACCCATATCCGAATGCAAATTGAGGCGTATTTTTCTCATCAATATAATGGGACCAAAAAACACTTTCTGGCTCGTTCATGATTGGTCTTCCTGTATTTTTGTAATTGTAATACATAGGCAACTGCCCTACATTTCTAGGAAAAGTCATTGGTAATTTACCACTAGGGTTATAATCGCCATATAAAACTTGAGCGATTGCGTTACCACTTTGCGTCCCTAATTGCCATGCTTCTACAATTGCTGGGATTGTGTCAGCAGCCCATGGAATAGTCAGGGGGCGACCATTGTTTAAAACTAAAACTATGTTTTTATTTACCTTATAAACTTCCTCAAGTAATTCTTGCTGTACACCCGGTAAGCCCAAATCAGTTCTACTTCTACCCTCACCTGATTGTAGACCATGCTCCCCTAATACCATTACAACAACATCAGCATCTTTTGCAGCTGCAACAGCAGCAGCAAATTCGCTTTTATCATCTTCATTGATTTTAGTTTCCCACACAAACTGCGTTCTACCTGTAGCAACATCAGCCCCTTTTCTATAGGTGATTTGGTTGCCTTTATACATGTTCATCCCTTCAAGGACTGAGACAGCTGTATTGTCATCTGCAGCGATTCGCCAGCTACCTAAAGGACTTGTTTTATCATTTGCTAGTGCACCTATGATAGTGATCTTTTGCCCTGATTTCTTCAAAGGCAATAGCTCCTTTTCGTTCTTTAATAGCACAATAGACTTTTTGGCCATATCTAAAACTGCCTCTTGAAAAGCTGCTTTTCCTACTGTTTCTTTTTCGTAAACCTCATCGCAGTATTTGTATGGATTGTCAAACAAACCCAATTCAAATTTCACTTTCAAAATACGTCTTGCAGCATCGTCTATTAAGCGCTGCTCTACTTTACCTTCTTGAACTAATGCCACTAAATGTTCAACATAAGCGCTCGATTCCATATCCATATCTGATCCTGCATTTATGGCAATTTCTGCAGCTTGCTTACTGTCCTTTGCAAAACCGTGAGCAATCATTTCATTAATAGAGCCCCAATCAGAAACGATGAATCCATCAAATTTCCAATCTCCTTTTAAAATATCCCTCTGCAAGTATTTGCTTCCGGTTGCAGGAACTCCATTTAATTCGTTAAACGAATTCATAAAAGTACGTACTCCTGCATCGGCGGCGGCTTTAAAAGGAGGTAGTATGATATTTTGCAATACTGATTCGCTTACATCTACCGTATTATAATCTCTACCAGCCTCTGCAAAAGCATACCCTGCAAAATGTTTAGCACAAGCTAGTATCGTATTTCTAGCTGCTAAATCATCACCTTGAAAGCCTTGTACTCTCGCTACTGCAATTTTACTGCCTAAAAAAGGATCTTCACCAGCACCTTCCATTACTCTACCCCATCTCGCATCTCGAGCAACATCAACCATAGGTGCAAAAGTCCAGTTTAATCCTACCGCAGAAGCCTCCTCTGCAGCAATTTCAGCTGATTTTTTAATCGCCTCTAGATCCCAACTTGCCGCTTCGGCTAAAGGAATAGGACTAATTGTTTTATAGCCGTGAATAACGTCAAAACCAAAGATTAATGGAATGCCAAGACGCGTTTCTTCTACAGCTATTTTTTGTAGTGCCTTAACATCTTTAACCCCTTTTACATTCAGCATAGAACCTACTAGACCTTTTTTTAGATCGTTGTATTTCTTAGCAGCCTGTCCTTCCTTTGGCGTAGGCCCAGTGATTTCCCAAAAACCATTGTATTGATTTAACTGACCTACTTTTTCTTCTAGTGTCATTAGTTTTAAAACTGAATCTACTTTTTTGTCTAGCATACTCGTTGCAGAAATTGCTGTCATAGGGGCAATTACTTTTTGGCTACAGCCAAAAAATAGCACAGCTGACAATGTTAATGACGTAAATAAAATAGTATTTCTCATTTGCTCCTTTTATGATTTATAAGTAAAAGGCCGGCGGAACCGACCTTTACTATTTATTTTATTTATTGATACACTCTAATGTAATCTACTTCCATAGATGATTGTGTAAATCCGCTATCAATTGCTCCTCCAAATGTGCCTCCCATTGCCACATTCATAATCAAGAAAAAATCTTTATTGAAGGGTAACGTAGCTGTATTTGCAACCGTATGAAACAACACATCATCAACATATAGCTTTACCGAGGCAGGGCTCCATATTGCTTTGTAAACATGAAATTGAGTTGCTGCATTAGCAATCGTAGTAGAACCACCATTCCCATTACCTGCTGAATTACCAGGGTAATGTAAAGTACCATAGATCGTTGTAGGCTGGCTGCCTTTATATTCCATGATGTCAATCTCGCCACAACCTGGCCAAGTGTTTGTAGCATAATCCTCTCCAAGCATCCATAAAGCTGGCCAGGTACCATTACCCGTTGTTAACTTTGCTTTTATTTCGATTTTACCATATGTAAATTCAAACTTATTTTCTGACTTCAGTCTAGCTGAAGTATAGCCTGTGCCTACTTTTTTAGCTGTAATTTTCAAGCTTCCGCCAGAAACAATCACATTATCAGCAGCATTAGTATAGGTTTGCTCCTCAGCGTTCCCCCAACCATTTTCACCAGTACCTAAATCGTATCCCCATTTTGAAGTATCAGGAGCACCGTCAGTATTGAATTCATCAGAGAAAACCAACTTAGTATAATCAGCTGTTGGAGCAGCTTGAAATGGCTTTGTAGTTGTAAATGTATGGTACCACACTAAACTTGGATCATTACCCATCGCAGCTCGTACTACCATTCTATTTTCTGTTAGTGATAGAATTTCATATGTACTTTGACCTATATAGTACCCCATAAATCCGCCGTCAGCAATTGTCATTAATGTACCTCTTGTTTGTGTCGCTGCATTTGGATTCTTAGTTACAAAAGAGGCCGATGGGCTTAATGAAACTGATTTTGTACCAGTAGCAGTGTAATTTAAACAAGAATCATCGCTACCTAAACCACCAGCAACACCTAAGAAAGCGGCGTTAAAAAATGTTTTTCCACCATTATCTAAGTTGTATTTTAAATCTCCATTTACATTTGAGAATGTCAGTACATTATCATACAAGCAACTACTACTTGCTGCTCCTGCTTTTTCAAAAGCTGTTGCTTGATAGTAAAACCCAAAATAATTTTGATCTGCGTTAGCATTGTTTGGACCTACACCTAAGTGTCCTACCTCAGAGGCAGAGAAATACCATTTTTTAGCGGTACCTCCCGTTAATAGTTGTACTGCTTCATCATCACTAAAGGTGCTTAACACTTTTACGTCAACAGTAGTATTCGAAGTTAAACCACCTTTCCCTGAAGCAAGTACAGTAACAGTGTACGTATTAACTCCTACTTTTGTAAATCGTTTTTCATATACACCACTTGGCACACTTTCAGAGCTACCATCAGTGAAATTAAATTTGTACGAAATAGCATTATCGGCTTTAACCGTAAATTTGACCATTCCTGTACCGTCTCCATCAGGAGTTGCCGCCGTAGCACCAATTATTTCATACGCTACTTCAATGTTTGATGGAGCTGTTAAGTCTCCAAAGCTATAATCGTCTTTCGAACAATTGACCATTAAAAGAAGTGTAAAAATGGCAATTGTATTTATTACTATATTTTTCATCTTGTATATTTTTAATTAGCTTGTTTTATGTCGTCAAAATAGTAAGTCGTTCCTGTACCAGCTACATTAAAATCTGGAAATAAAATGACACGATCATAAGCATTAGCAGTACTAAATGCAGCTGAGCTCGTCAAATCAAAAGTTAGGACTTCCCACGCATTAGCTACTGTAGTCTGACTCTGCACTTCTACAAAAACTGTTGGATTCCCATTCCCATCTTTAGGAGAAGTTGAAACCTCTGTTTTAAATAGAATTGTTGCACCCACTTTAGGAGACCACACGGCAACTTTTACCTTGCTACCTTTACTAAAATCTATTTTTTTATCTAAATCTAAGCTTACTCCAGCCCATACCTGCGCTCCATCAGTTTTTTCAACTTTAACGACTTTATTAGATAGATTAGTTCCTGACTTATCAGGATTAGTAATCACTGAAACTGGAATAGCTGAAAAGCTAGCAGAACCAAAGCCAGTCCAAGGATACGTCAATGATGTAGACTCAAAATCAAGAGGCAATTCAATTAATGAAGCAGGACTTTTATAAAAATAGATATTGTCAATAAACACACTACCTGTAGCCCATGGTGTTCCCACAAACTTTAACTGAATAATATCTGCAACTGTCATACCTTGACTCGTAAATGCCGAAATAGGAATATCAATGCTATTCCATTGATTTGCAACTAAGCTCTTTACTACTGGTTTTTCACCACTAATTTTACTGATTAACGAAGTTTCAATTTTTTCTAAATCTGCTGTCCAAACATCCATGTGGATGAATTCCATTCCAGAAACATCAATTGTTGTATTATCAGCTAAGGCAATTCCTTGATAGCTTAATTTAATATAATTCAGCATTTTGTCGCCGTTTAAATCAAATTCAGACCAGCTGCTTCCTTGTCCACCTTGTCCCCAATCAGGAAAATAATTTGTTCCTGCAACAGCAGTATATTTAGATCCATAAATAGAAATAACATCAGATGCCTGTCTATTAGGTGGTGTTGCTGCAGAAGTAAATGGTTTGTTAACTACAGTTACGGTAAATTCCTTACTATATTCTGTGGTTTTGATTGCAGCGCTCTTAGAGACTACTCTTATGGTGTACACACCAGCATTAGCATAGGTATACGACAAAGTTTCTCCATTATTAGCTGCAATAGGATCTGGTTTTCCTGCTTCTCCAAAATACACATCATAAAACAGCGCATAATCAGCTGTTGCTGTGACATTAACTTGTTTTGAAACAGCTAAATCATTTGTTATTGTCACCACTAAATTCTCAGGAGCCTTAAAAGAAACAACCACACTTTGAATTACTTCAGTTCTTTTACCATTAAGCGTAGTACCTACTATTTTTGCATCATAGATTCCTTCTTTGTAAACATGGTTTACTGTTGCACCTGCAGCTACGTAAGCTGGTTCTGTGGTACCATCACCAAAATAAATTTCGTACTGCGTCACCCCTTCCCCACGTGGCAAAAAAGTAACCAATCCTGTATTGTCTTGCGTTACAGTAGTTAATGCCGATATATTTGTAGGTGCACTAAGAGTGTCTAAGTCAATTAAATCATTCTCAGATGTGCAACTAAAAACTAACGCTGCCACGATAAAACTTGTTATGTATTTTATATTTTTCATGATCATGTTTTTTATTAGTATCCAGGGTTTTGTGTCCAATTACCATTAGAAAATTGAATTTCCTCAATTGGAATAGGGAACAATTCGTTTTTTCCAGCTGTAAATCCAGTGATTTCTTGTGCGGCTTTCTTGGTTCTAACCAAATCAAAGAAGCGGTGTCCCTCACCTACTAACTCCACTCTACGTTCAGCCCAAATAAAATCGGTTAGGGCAGCTCCAGAAGCAGTAATATCGTGATTTGTATCTCCAAAAGCACGACGTCTAACCTCATTCAAGAAACCTCTTGCCTTAGCGTCGTCAATTCCTCCTCTATTGTACGCCTCTGCAGCCATCAATAAAACATCAGCATAACGTATAGCTCTATAATTATTTGGGTTTGTTAAATTCAAATCACCTGCAGCAGTACTACTTCTTTTTCTAGGAATGTATTTTCGATTAAAATAACCTGTATTTTCATATCCTTTACCATAAGTAGCACCAGTTGCTAATCCCCACGCATTCATATCTAAGATAGCCACGTCTTTACGATTGTCGCCTACTTCAAATGCATTCACAATTTTAGCGGTAGGTATATTAAAACTAAAACCAGAAGTAAATAGCGTTCCAGAATAGTTACGAGGTCCACTAAAACCTACTGCTACATTTCCTTCGCTACATTGTAAACAACCAAAACCGGCTCCTTCAACATCAGTATATTGTACTTCAAAAACAGATTCTGCTCCGTTTTCTCCTTCAGCCTCAAATATGCTGTTATAGTCTGTAACTAATGAGTAATTTTTTGCTGTAACTAGTGACTGCAAAGTCGTTGCAGCTTTTGCAAAATTATCTTGGTATAAGTATGCCTTACCTAATAAAGCTAATGCTGCTCCTTTAGTAGCTCTTCCTTTTTGCGAAGGCACAGCAGCCAGATTCTCTGAAGAAAATAGTAGATCAGCTTCTATTGAGGCATATACATCGGCCACTGGTGAACGTGCTATTGTTTTCTCGTCTCCAATATTAAATCGAGCATCCCCTTTTAAAGGAATTGCTCCAAACCATTTTACAAGTTCAAAATGATAGTAAGCTCTTAAAAAACGAGCTTCGGCAATAATTTGGGCCTTCCCTTCAAAGTCGGTTTTATCTTGAAATTCAAGAATATAATTAGCTCTACTAACACCCCCAAACATCCAGTTCCATAAATCTCGCACATTGCTATTAACGGGCGTGTGAATCATATCATCTACCTGTTGAAAACCTATTACGTCAGTTTGACTTTCCCCTCCTGCCAGGGTGTTGTCTGATGCTATTTCGCCTAACAAAACATTTACATAAGTAGATTGTAACGGATCGTAAGCAGCAATTAAAGCATTTTCATAATCTGTTTTAGAATTAAAATAATTCTCAGAATCTATTGAATAAACGGGATCGCGATCTACAAATTCATCACTACATGAAGTAGCAATCAAAGAAAAGAGTAATGTCGCGGTTACTATTTTATATATATTTTTTTTCATCTTAATTTAAATTAAAAATTAATGTTTAAACCTAACAAGTATGTTCTAGGAATAGGATAGAAACCGTAGTCAATTCCACCACCTATAGGGTTTCCATTTGAAGCACCTGGATCAAATCCTTTGTATTTTGTAAACGTGTACAAATTATTCACTCCTGCATAAAAACGCAATTTTGTTATTTTAGCTAATTCAGAAACTTTAGGGTTTAAAGTATACCCCAATTGAATATTTTGAATTCTTAGGTAAGAAGCGTCTTCAACAAAATAATCAGAGAAAACGTTATTTGCAGTAGCTCCAGTAGTTACACGCGGCACATAATTACTTGTTCCTTCACCAGTCCAGCGATCTAATACATAGTTGAGACGATTAGCATCAGATAGTGTTCTTTCATAATTACGTACCATATCATTTCCTACAGAAGCAAAAGTGTAAACAGCAAAATCTAAATTTTTATAATTCATCTGTAAGTTGAACCCCATTGTCGCTTGAGGAATTGGGTCTCCAATATTAGTACGATCATCTGCATCTATTTTACCATCTGTATTAGTATCAACAAATTTTATATCACCAGGAGCAGCATTTGCACCTAACGCTAATTGAGAAGGATGTGCATCAACTTCTGCTTGGTTTTGAAAAACTCCGTCTGTTTTGTATCCATAAAAATATCCTATTGGTAAACCTTCTTCCATTCTCGAAGGCGCCGGTTGCCCAACACCAAAAGAACCATTTGGGATAAACCCAGTTCCATTATTTACTTCTAAAACTTCATTTTTAAGGAAGGTTACATTGTAGCCTACAGTCATATTGAAATTTTCAGAAAAATCATGTTTATAATTTGCAGAAAATTCCAAACCTGAATTACGCACTGTCCCTGCATTCACTGTTGGTGCAGAAGCTCCAGGCGCATAAACCCCTGTAATTCCAGATACTGGAATATTTGGAATTAATAAATCAGAACGCGTATCAATGAAATAATCTGCAACAAGAGAAAGTTTATTATTAAATAAATTCACATCCATACCAACATCAAATTTCTTAGCTTCCTCCCATTTTAAATCAGGATTTGCAAGTTGTCCTGTTGCCGTACCATTTACTAGCGAGCCATCTAAAACATAAGTTCCTTCTCCAGATAGTAAACCTACATAACCGTTATTCGGGATTTGATCGTTTCCTAGCGTTCCGTAACTTGCTCTCAATTTCATGAAGTTTACTTTTTTGTCTTCGCCAAAGAAGCCTTCGTCAGAAACTACCCACCCTGCAGTAAATGAAGGAAAGTATCCTACTTTGTTTCCAGGTCCAAATTTTGTTGAAGCATCACGTCTTATCATAGCAGATAACAAATATTTCCCTTTGTAATCGTATTGCATTCTTCCAAAATAAGAAAGACGTCTTTCGTCATAAGAATAAGAGCTATTTGTTTTTGCTTCTAAAACCCCTGTCGTCAAACCAATGTCTGCAAAATCCCAAGAATTATTAGGTACGTCGTATCCAGTGGCATACAAACCATTTCCCCATTGCTTGTAAATGGTGTTTCCTAGAGTAACTTCAAAATTGTGATCGTCAGCAATGGACTTTTTATAAGTAGCAAAAGCATCAAAGGAATAATCATTATCATTGATAGCATTTTGTGTAACAGAACTCCTTACCACATCAAATACTTTACCTCCATAACTTACCGCTTTTGCGAAATCTCTAGACTTTGAATTTGAGGTATTGAATCCCATCGAACTTGATAAAGTTAAACCATCGATGAATTTGTATTCTAGACCAAAGTTTCCATTTAGCTTCTTGAAGTTGTAATCGTTATTAGTATTTTCAATTTGAGCCAGTGGATTAATGATTTCGTTACCTAATCCTGTTGTGTTGGGAACAACTGTGTATGCTCCAGAATCGTTACGTGGAGAAAGGACAGAAGGAATATTTAATGCATTAAACAATACAGATCCTAAACCATTTTCACTTAATGTTTTTCGATTAAAATAAGTATAGATTACGTTTGTTTTTAATTTTAACTTTTCACTTACATCTGCTGTTAAAGAGACTCTAGCTGTATTTCTTAAAAAACCTGATTTTTGTTCCCCTACGATACCTTCTTGATCTAAGTGTGATCCACTAACTGCATAAGTCACCTTATCTGATCCTCCAGAAATGGATATATCATGGTTAATGATAGGCACACTATTACTAATTACTTCGTCTTGCCAGTTAGTTCCTTTTCCTAAACCTGTGACGTTTGTATAAGGCAAGGCATTACCACCGTTTGCATAACTTTCATTTAATAAAAGAGCGTACTCAGTAGCATTTAATAGGTTCAATTTTTTTGATGCTTCTTGAAACCCTACATAAGTATTGTAAGAGATTCTTGCTTTAGCATTTTTCTTCCCTGATTTGGTTGTCACCAAAATTACTCCATTGGCACCAATTGTTCCGTATATAGCTGCTTGTGCATCTTTTAATACTGTTATAGACTCGATATCATTAGGGTTAAGCAAACCTAGTTCTCCTACATAACCATCAATAATTGTTGTTGGCCTGTTTTCCCCATTAGTTGCAATACCTCTAATACGAATATCTAGAGCCGCACCAGGCGAACCTGATTGTGTAGTCACATTTACACCAGAAACAGTTCCTTGTAATGCCTGCTCAATTTTAACAGGCTTTAATATTTCAAGTGTTTTATTATCTACTACTGAAACAGCTCCAGTTACCTCTCTACGTTTTTGAGATCCGTACCCTATCACTACAACTTCATCCAATGTTTTAGCATCTTCTTCTAAAGTAATTGTGAAAGTAGTAGTTGCAGCACTGGCCTTGAATTCAAAATTTCTATAACCAATATAAGAGACTACTACAGTTGCTCCTGGAGAGACAGCTTTTAAAGTAAACAGTCCGTCAAAGTCAGTTACAGTTCCAGTATTTGAATTTTTTACTTGAACATTTGCTCCCGGAATAGGTAAGCCGGTAGCTTTCTCCTTTACTACTCCTCCTACTGTAATACTTTGAGAAAAACCAAAAGTAGAGAACAAAAGGAAAATGATTAATAGATAATTTGATTTCATAATTTATGTTTTTTGTGAATTATAAAATTAATACTAGTATAATAAACTATTACTAAAATCAACCTCTACAAAAAACATACAATACAAAAAAAAGCACAATTAATTCTTAATCTTATAATAAAACGCTAAAAACGGCCTGTTAAATATAAATTAAGAGTATCCCTAAGTAACATGGAACCACAGCGATAACGTTAATGTTGTGGTAATGTATAGGTAAAACGAGCGTAGAAGTAAAAAACTATACAGTTAAAATGTACTCGGTTAATCCTTGTTCGTGCGCTAATTCGAGTTTTTTACGCAAACGATACCTTTTTATTTCGACACTACGTACTGAAATATTTAACATAGGTGCAATCTCTTTAGAAGTTAAATTCAACCTCAAGTAAGCACACAATCGCAAATCATTTGAAGTCAAAGAGGGATGTAATTCCTTAATCTTTTTGAAGAAATCTTTATCTTTGCTTTCAAATGCATCCTTAAAAACACTCCAAGAATCAGTACCGGTAATGTTTTTATTAATAGTAGTAATCACCGATTTTATGCTTCTATTCTCATCTATATTTGTCTTCTTCAAATCTTCTTTAATGATTTCAAGCAATTCGTTTTTACTATTTAAATCCATAGTAGATGCTGCAAGTTCCTTGCTCTTAATGTCTACATCTTGAGACAATTGCTCATTGCGCAAATGCATCAACTGTTGTTGATTTTCTAATTCTTTGATTTCGAGTAAAAGGTTATTCTCATCAATTAGTTTCTCTTCTTGCTCCTTGTAATAACTTTTATACTTTTTATGCACTAGTCGCGCCACTATTAACGCTATTACAAAATATAAAAAAACAGCTAGGTTTGTATAGTACCATGGCTTTAAAATGGTAAAAGTATAGGCAATTGTATTTTCTAATGTTGCATTAGCAAAACGAGCTTTTACTTTAAAAACATAATCCCCTGGAGGCAAATTCTTGAAACTAACAGTAGATTTTGCATTCCAATCGCTCCACTCTTCCTGAAAACCGTCTAATAAATACTGAAATTCGGCGCTAATGTATTTATTGTATTCAGGGACCGTATAATTAAATGTGATGTTATTATCAGTAGCTTTAAACGAAGCTTCTGTATTTAAACTAGCAAATTCTGGGGTACCATTTAAAGTATTTGTTACTACAGTTGTTAATGATACCGCATAGTCTATAAAACTTAAATCATTTATATTCATGATATAATAACCATCTGTTGTGCCAAATAAATATTCGTATGGTGATAGTTGTGCTATATTCTCGTACCCTAGCATAGAGTTAGTAAGTGACACCGGAATAGGAATACTATTTTTCTTTAACTGAGTGCTTAGCTTACTCGATGAAAAATAGCTGATATAATTTTTTGAAAACAGCCATATTTTGTTAGAATTATCGACAATTATCTTTCCTGATGTGTATTCATCATTTTCAAATACTGAACTCAATAAGGTATCTTTTACAAATGTTCTTAATTTGCTATTTAATTGATACACACCTTCTTTATAGGCATAATAAATTTGTCCATTATACTTTGCTAAGGACGCATTTTTACCTTTAGTGGGAGCGGCATAACTTTTTACCTTAAGCACATTAGTCAATCCCGAATCACAGCTGAGTCCATATATGCCTTTATACTCATGACTAACAAAAATCTCATTGTTTGTTGCTAACTCAAAATACTTAGAAGAATAATCAAAACCCGCAATTTTATTTTTAAAAACCCATTGACCGTTTTCTTTCTTTAAAATAGAGAGTCCGTAGTAATTCCCTTGGACCAGTATAGCATTGTTACCAGGCAACTTCTCAAATTTCCAAGTACCAGACTGTGAAAAAATACTGCTTGCAGTAGCACCATTGATAATAAATGTTCCTAGATCATGACCACAAAACAATGTACCATCATGCTCATAAAGCGACCACACTTGTCCTTTAGTCCCTTTTAAAGGTGTGAAATTCTCGTTAGAATTAATGGTTTTGTAAAATAATCCTTGATTTGTTCCTATGTATAATTTACCCTCATATAACTTGGCACAATAAACCGTTCCTAGAACTCCAGTATCATCGACATAACTTTGTATGGGTGATTGCATGTTGATGCAATTAATACCATTATCAAGACCAACCCATAAATTTCGTTCTTTATCTTCAAATAGTGATAGCGCGGTATTGTTACTCAAACCTTGATTTTGCGAAATATGGTATTTTAGCTTGCCCGTATTTGTAAGTATAAAAATCCCATTAGACACGGTACCTATAGCATAAGTGCCATCTTTTAATAATTGGCTGCTATAAACACTACTACTTGCGAGTTGACTATCGACTTGGGTAATGAATTTTTCAATTTTACCTGCTGTGAGCTTGTAAAATCCTTGTTTTTGGGTTTGAATCAATAACCCCTGTAGCGTGCCGAAAATATTTATAATTCTATTATTTTTAAACTCCGTAGCATTGCTTACTAATTTACTTTTGCCCCCTTCTATTTCAAATAGCTCACCACTACCTGATTGATAATAAATAGCATTTTTTGTTTGATACGATCTGAAAATTCCTGTTGGAGGACTGATAATTTTTATATTTTTTTTCTCTAAATCATAGATATATATTCGATTCAATGATTGAAAAACTACCCAATGTTCGTAATTCAAGATGTTCCAAAATTGTTCATCATCTAAGATCTTCCCTTTGATTGTTTTGCTAAGTGAGTGATAAGCAAGTTTACCATCTGTTTTTCGTTTCCAAAAACCAAACTCCATATAGCATCCCGTATAAATACTTTCATCAATGACTTTGACTGACCTAATGATCGTTTCATTTACAGATGGATACAGTTGCCAACTAGCACCGTTAAATTCTAAGAGGCCTTCGTTATTTGCAAAGTAGACAAACTTGTTTTGACCTTGAGAAATCATCCAGTTCTGGTTACCGGCATTGTAAGTTGCGGTACCATATTTAACAATGGGTGGCAGTTCCTGCGCAGATAAGAAAGCGCAAAGCAACGTGAAGACAAAGGTTATTACTGTTTTCAAATTGTAGTAGGTTGATTTAGTGAGTGTGTAAATGTACATTTTAATTTTTATGAGTATTGGATTTGGCAGCTAAAATGTACTTCATACCCAACTTTTCTAAACACAAATATTCAACGTGAGCGGTACATTTTAAAGTTCGCTAGCAAGCCAATGCTCAACAGATTTATTTCGAAAACAAAAGCTAATATCTTGATTTATATCCGCTTTCGCGAAAGTATTTTTGGCTATTTTTAAGTCGTTTATAACTTAAAATTGTGATTTGTTGATAGCCAATCTTCTGTTCAAAATTCATTACTTTTGTAGAAACAATATTTTTTTATGCAAGTTGCCTTTTCCAAATTAGATCCAAAGAAAAATATCATCATAAAGGGTGCGCAGGTACACAATTTAAAAAGTGTAGATGTCGCCATCCCAAGAAATAAATTAGTGGTTATCACAGGACTTTCGGGTTCTGGAAAATCAAGCTTGGCATTCGATACACTTTATGCAGAAGGACAACGTCGCTATGTAGAGAGTTTGTCGTCGTATGCGAGGCAATTCTTGGGGCGATTAGATAAACCAAAAGTTGAATACATTAAAGGGATTGCACCTGCTATCGCAATCGAGCAAAAAGTAAATACTACAAATGCGCGATCGACTGTAGGGACAAGTACCGAAATTTACGACTATATAAAATTACTGTATGCAAGAATAGGACGCACCTTCTCTCCTATTTCTGGTCAAGAGGTAAAGAAAAATACCGTTACAGATGTTGTGAAGGATGTAAAAGAATTACCTATAGATAGCAAGTGGTTACTACTAGCTCCTATTCATCTAGAGAAAGGGAGAAAATTAGAGGATAAACTAAATGTCTTATTGCAGCAAGGTTTTGCCAGAATATTAGTTGATAACGAAATGGTACGTCTAGACGATTTACCTAAAGGACTTACTAAAAAAGAATTGTATTTAATAGTAGATAGAATTGTTGTTAAAGACGAAGAAGAATTCTACAATAGATTAGCTGATGCTGTGCAAACTGCTTTCTTTGAAGGTAAAGGAATTTGTTATTTGCAAGAGGTAAAAACACACAAGAGAATGAGTTATTCAAATAACTTTGAGCTTGACGGAATTACCTTTCTTGAACCAAACGTACATTTATTTAGTTTTAACAATCCCTACGGAGCCTGCCCAGTATGCGAAGGCTACGGAAACATAATAGGTATTGATGCAGAGCTGGTTGTTCCTAATACTACTTTATCCGTTTATGAAAATGCAATTTACCCGTGGCGTGGTGAAAGCATGAGCTGGTATAAGGACGAGTTAATAAAAAAGGCATATCAATTTGATTTCCCTATTCACAAACCGTATTTTGAATTATCAGAGGAGCAGAAAGAGTTAATTTGGACTGGAAACAGCTATTTTCAAGGTCTAAATGATTTCTTTAAAGAGCTTGAAGAAAAAAATTATAAAATACAAAACAGGGTAATGTTGTCGCGATACCGCGGTAAGACTAAGTGCCATGCTTGTAAAGGTAAAAGATTAAGAGTCGAAGCTTCTTATGTAAAAATCAATTCTAAAACAGTATCTGAATTAGTTGATTTACCAATTAGACATTTGGTTGATTTTTTTAAAAATATCGATCTTGATGTTTATGAACAGCAAATTGCCAAAAGATTATTGATCGAAATCAATAACAGATTGTCATTTTTAACAGAAGTAGGACTTGACTACCTTACATTAAACCGAAATTCAGCCACCTTATCAGGAGGAGAATCACAGCGTATCAACTTAGCCACTTCACTAGGAAGCAGCCTAGTAGGATCGATGTATATCTTAGATGAACCAAGTATAGGTTTACACCCAAAAGACACTGAGAGGTTAATCAAAGTATTGCTGTCGCTAAGAGATTTAGGTAACACCGTAATTGTAGTGGAGCACGATGAGGATATCATGAAGGCTTCAGATATGATTATCGATATAGGGCCCGAAGCAGGTACGCATGGAGGAGAACTAGTAGCACAAGGAACTTATGATGAAATACTAAAATCCAGTTCACTTACCGCCCAATATTTAAATGGTGACCTAGAAATTAGTGTCCCTAAAAAACGCCGTCCTTATAAAAATTTTATCGAAATAAAAGGAGCTCGTGAAAACAATTTACAAAATATTGATGTAATATTTCCATTAGATGTGCTTACAGTAATTACCGGAGTTTCAGGTAGCGGAAAAAGTACATTGATCAAGAAAATATTGTTTCCAGCGATGCAAAAGAAGTTGGAAAACGCAGGAGAAAAAGCAGGACAATTCACTGAAATGAGTGGTTCGTTCTCTCAAATTAAACACATTGAATACGTAGATCAAAATCCGATAGGTAGAAGTTCGCGATCTAATCCTGTAACATACATCAAAGCTTATGATGACATAAGAGACTTATTTGCTAAAGAAAAGCTATCAAAAGTAAGAGGTTATCTACCTAAACATTTTTCATTTAATGTTGATGGCGGTCGCTGCGAAACCTGTAAAGGAGAAGGAACTATAAATGTAGAAATGGTTTTCATGGCCGATGTGCAATTACCTTGTGAAACCTGTCACGGCAAACGTTTCAAGAAGGAAATTCTTGAGGTCGATTTTGAAGGGAAAAACATTCATGATATTCTAACATTAACCATAGATGATGCTTTAGCCTTTTTTGAAAAAAACAAGCAGACTAAAATCACTCAAAAACTACAACCATTACACGACGTTGGTTTAGGCTATGTACAGTTAGGACAGTCCTCTTCAACATTATCAGGAGGTGAGGCACAGCGAATTAAACTAGCCTCGTTCTTAGTTAAAGGTGCCACAAAAGACAAAGCTTTGTTTGTATTTGACGAACCCACAACTGGTTTGCACTTTCACGATATAAAAAAATTGCTAGCGTCCTTTGATGCCTTGATAGAAAAAGGACACTCTATTCTAGTAATTGAGCACAATTTAGACCTAATAAAATGTGCTGACTGGGTGATCGACTTGGGCCCAGAAGGTGGGGAAAATGGAGGACAGCTTTTAGCAACGGGTACGCCAGAGCAAGTAGCAAAGAACAAAAAATCTATTACCGGTCATTATTTAATTGACAAATTGTAATAATAAAAAAAATAGCCTAGTACATATAGAATGTAGTAGGCTATTTTCTTTCAACTAAAAGCCATTTGCAATTAGCTATAACATTTGTCTTCAAATGCGTTACCATCTTCATCAAGAGCAACTAAAATGCGTTTTTCTTTAGATGAAAGAAAGCTTTTGTAAATCCAAGGAATAGATCCTAATCCTAGTGTTACACATGATATCACAAAATAAATATTGTGATTGATCTTCCTCTTCTTAGACAATACAGCGAAAGGCAACTTATCATTCCTCTCTTCAATTACAAAACCTTTACTCAGTTTATCCTTAAGGATTTGAGAGAACTTCTTAGAATTCTCATCATTAGTAATCAATTGACTATTCATAATAATGGTAGGGTTTAATTTCAACATCGAACTATAAATCTAGACAACAGTGAAGCACAAAATTAAGTCCTTAATCAATCACTTGCAATACCCACTTTTAGTGATATTTCACTTAATTAACAATTATTTTTGGACCCTTTTGAACATTTGCGCCAAAAATACTACTATTTACCCCCGCAAATGTTACGGTTAAATTAAGTTGTGTTATAAAATTATCATCTATATAATTTTCGAAGTAAAATCTGAAACCCAACTAGTCACTATTTTAATCCTTCACTAAGATTTTAATCGAAATTTAAAAAGCATCTTGTTTATGATGTCATTTATTTCTTTAGACACCACTAATTTATAATTAACATACAAATAAACCACTGTTAATATTATCGATTTTAAGGCGATTCCAATTAAAGGGTACAATGGAAATTCCCAAAAGTAAAATGCTAAAAACAGCACCGCAGTCACAATTAGGGAAGTAACTGTTTCCTTAGTAAAGGGATACAAATGCATGCGCTTTACTACAAATAATAGTTTAGCTAAACTGTATAATGTTATCGATAGAAGTGTTGCAAAAGCAGACCCCATGATACCATAAAGCGGTATAAAAATCATATTTAATAAAATAGTCACTACAACCAGAAACAATCCTAGAAATAATACCATTCGATAATATTTAGAATTAAAGATAATAGCATTGTTATTCCCTAAAATAAGATCAAAATATTTTGACAGTCCTATCATAAAAACTACTGCGATTCCGCCACTATACTCCTTGGGAACAATCTCATACAGTTGGCTAATATTTACAAAGATGCAAAGCATTACAAAACCACCTACTACTTGCAAGTTTATAGACGTCTTTTTATACAATCCATTTAATTCTTCATATTTGTCTTCATGCATTAATTTGGCCGTAATGGGATAAACAATTTGATGCATCGCGCGACTAGGGACAGATATCACTAAAGCAATGTAAGTCGCTACAGAGTAATAAGCAATATTCTCGATTACCATGTATTGATTCAACATTAACTTGTCTCCATCTAGCAATAAATTAGCTACACTACCGGATAGAATAATGTAGAAAGTATACTCTAGAATATCTTTAACATTGGTCGGAATATAAAACTGAAAATTAGGCTTCTTGATTTTAAAGGCATATAACATTGTAATAATCAGTGCTAAAAAGTATATACCAGAAGTAACGTAAACGAAATCAATAATCGAAATCCAGTTAAAATAGACAGCAACAATAGCGAAAAGAGAAAAGAGTCTTAATCCAACTTCTTTAACAAAATTCCCAAATACTGAATGCATATGCACTCTTGCCCACGCATAGAATATTTCGAAATAAGCCATACACAAACCAGTGAATGGAATCAACCAAATAAATGTTTTAACGATAGGATTCTTCTTTGATACAAAATATACCAAATCATCAAAGAAAAACAGTCCTATAACCGCGAGAGGAATACACAGTAAAACGGGAAACAAAACGGTAAACGATAAAAAGCGTTCGCGTTCTTCCTCTGTTTTATACTGACTGTAAAATTTTACTAAGGTATTTTGCATTCCAATCGCAAAAAGCGGCATGATCACATTTGCTGCCGATAAAATGTAATTTGTCACCGCATAATAAGTAGCACCTAGAAATACAGGGTATAAATAAAGCGTGTTTATAGCACCTATGCCAAAACCAAGATAGGTAATTACAGTATTCTTTAAAGATTGATTTAAAACTATTCCCATAAGTGGAGGTTATCAAGTAAGGCGGTGCCCGTAAATTATTTATTAAGCAGTTGCACTAATTGCTTTGTTAGATTTTTTCTAGAATATTGTGCTAAACCAACTCCATTTGCGTTAAGTTGACCCTCTAGGTACAACTTGTAATAGTCAAAGATCACTTTTTTAAGTCGCTCTTTTTCGGTGTATTCAAAAAACAAACCCGTATTAGTTTGGGTGATAATATCCGCAAAATCAGAGCCTTTAGGCCCTATGGCTATTATAGGCCTATTTGAAACCATATATTCAAACAATTTACCGGGAATAATGCTCTTAGTATCTTCTGAATCTATTTCGATCAAGAGTAAAACCTGAGACTTTTTTTGATGTGCTATCGCCTCTAAATGAGAAACGTATCCCAAATTATTTAAGTACGTATCTAATTTATTTTCAGATAATGATGTTAGTACTTCTTGGCTTATCGCTCCTATTAATTTAATCTCTAAATCACTTTTAAAAGAAGGGATTTCAACTAATAATTCTTGAATAGCAGTCCACAAAACTTGCGGATTTCTCTCAGACAAGAAAGAACCTATATGTGCTAAGCTAAATTTAGAATCTAACTCCTGAGCAGGAATTGAAACCACATCATAACCATTTGTAATTACAGTAATAGGCTTAACGCTGATCGCTTGAAATTCACTCTTAGTAGTTTTACTAGTCACAATAATCTCATCTGCAGTTTGCATGACCTCTTTCTCTAAGCGCTTGTGCTTTGCAGCAGCATAACTAGACAAACGCAGTGATTTATGATAGCCTATAGTAGTCCAGGGATCTCTAAAATCTGCAAACCATTTAACATCTAAACGTTTTTTTAAATCTAGACCTATTAAGTGTAAACTATGCGGTGGTCCCGAAGTAATAATCGTATCAATATTATGCTCTTTGATATACTTCTCTAAATAAAGCACTGAAGGCTTCACCCAGAATACGCGGGCATCAGGAATAAACAAATTTCCTCTGATCCATAGAAATACTTTGTCTAACAAGGACTGCTTCTTAGAGTTGGGAATAATTCCTGAGCTTATTTTTTTTGTTTTATTTTTCGAAAAGAATGAAGCCAGTTGGTACGGCTCAAAAATTTTGTTTCTTAAAATTATAGCACTATCAGAAACCTCTTTTTCTAAGTCATGATCAACTATAGGATAGGTAGGATTTTCTGGTACATAAATAATGGGCTGAACGCCAAATTCTGGTAAATATTTTACAAATTTTAACCAGCGTTGTACTCCAGGTCCTCCTGCAGGCGGCCAATAATAGGTAATAATTAAAATTTTCTTCTTTTCGGGTTCCACTGAGAGACTGATTAAATTTGTATCGTAAAAGTTACTATATCAAACAGCAATTTTAGATAATTGTTGTCTGATTAAATTTCTTTACCTTTTCTTTCAAAGTAGATACCTCCTATTAAAAGTAGTAACATTAAAGCAGTACTAATCAATGTAATTGTGCTCCCTGTTTTCACGACCTGTGGTTCAAATTTAAATTCGATCGTGTGATCACCAGCAGGTACCATCATTGCTCTAAGAACATAATCTACAGGGAAATGATCTGTTTTAACTCCGTCTACATAGGCATTCCACCCTTTTTCATAGTAAATTTCAGAAAAAACAGCCAGTCCTTCTTTTTTTGTTTTAGACGTATATTTTAGATAATTGGGTTTGTACACCTCTAATTTAATAGTTCCGCTATCATCAAGATTGCGTTTTAAGCGGGCATTTTTAAACTTGTCACCGTATAAATGAATATTAAAAATAGCTGCGTGCTTTGTATCGAATCTATCTAACAATTTCATTTCGTTATTGGCTTTATTAACCAATTTCACATCTCTTACAAACCAAGCATTTCCATTAGCATCAGGGTTTATGGCTGGAAAGTCCTTACCTTCTTTATCTTGTTGAATTACATATTTAACATTCAACATATTAAGTACCTCTAAATTATTTTTGGCTAATTGGTAGTCAAATAACTGTTGTACTCTACGCGGTCTAACTGCACTGTAACCACCTATTGATTTATGAAAATAAGAAGTACGAGCTCCCATTAAATTTTGCACTTCAAATACCCTGAAAATTCCAGGATCTTTTGCAATTTCTATATCAGCAGGCGTTTCTTGAAAAGGAACCTCTACTTGACGGCTAGAAACAAAATCTTTTGTAGATACATATTTCTTGTCTACAAAGAACAAATCAGAGACCATAAATAATCCCACTAAGACTATAGCAGTCGTGTGTGCCAATTTATTTTTTACATACAACCATAAAACTCCAGCAGCCAGAACAATTAAAAATGCAGAACGCAATAAATCAGCATTGAACAAGCTTTTACGGTCACTTTTTAACGCATCTACAAATTGCGGACCATAGCTTTCTAAGTAATACCCATCATTTGCTCCTGCAAAGCTGAACATTCCTTTACTTAAAAACAAAATAGCAATAGTACCAAAACTTATAGCAGCAGCCTGCCACAATGGTTTAAACTGTTGTTCTCTATCTAATTTAAAAAATGATTGAAGTCCCATAATAGCAAGTACCGGAAAACACAATTCAAGAATTACTTGTATTGAAGAAACCGCTCTAAACTTATCATACATAGGGATAAAGTCGATGAAGAAATCAGTTAAAATAGGGAAGTTTTTACCCCAAGAAAGTAGTAATGAGGCAACCGCTCCCGATAGGAAGACGTATTTAATTTTTCGATTATCAACGAATAAAGCTAAAATTCCTAGAAAGAAAACAATAACTCCTATGTAAGCAGGAGCGGCAACAATAGGTTGGTCACCCCAATAAGTAGGCATACCTGAAACAAAATCAGCAGCTTGAGCATCAGGAACGCCGTTCCCAATCATCATCTCATACATTTCACTATCCTTACCTACGTTTTCACTATTTGACCCACCAAAAATTCTAGGTGCAATCAAATTAAAACTTTCCATTACTCCATAACTATATTCTGTTATGTAATCCTTAGTCATTGCACTACTCGTAGTGTTTGGAGTTCCATCAGGATTATATGTTAGTTCGCTTTTTGATCGAATACTAAAGCTTGCATATTCTGCAGTAGCCATTAAATTAGTAGCGTTTGCCCCTATCGCTAGAATCCCTGCAATGGCAAGAAACCCAAACGCTTTTAAAAGTGGCTTATATTCTTTATTTTTTAAGAATTGGTATGTAAAATACCCTCCTAATATTAATAAAAATAATAGTAAATAATACGTCATCTGAAAGTGATTCGCATTAATTTCTAAGGCAGCGGCAAACATCGTTAGTAGTCCACCAATCACATAGCGACGCTGGAACACTAAGATTACTCCAGCAATAACTAAAGGCATGTAAGCAATTGCGTGTGCTTTTGCATTATGCCCCACTCCCAAAATAATAATCAAATAGGTCGAGAAACCAAAAGCTATGGCACCAAAAAAGGCCTTTAACGGGTCTACTTTTAACACTAGCAATAAACCATAAAAACCTAAAAAGTATAAAAATAAATAATCAGCAGGACGCGGTAAAAATCGTAAAGCATCGTCAATCGCACCTATATAATCATGAGGATATTTTGCTCCTAATTGATACGTAGGCATCCCTCCAAAAGAGCTATTAGTCCAGTAAGGCTCTACGTGATCTGAAGCTCTAAAATCATTTTGCTCCTTTGCCATTCCAGTATATTGTACAATATCTGATTGAAAAATTTGTTTTCCTTGTAATACAGGATAGAAGTAAAAAAGGGAAACAATTACAAAGCCTAAAATGGCAATGGCGTGAGGATATAATTTAGTAATAACTTTCAATGTAGCGCTTATTTAAGAGTATATATTTGATAACTTCGGCAAACTTAATCTATTTCTTCGTAATCCACATAATCACCTACTTTTTTGGTTTCATGAAATTGTTTTGAAACTGGTGGTTTGTAGAATACTTCTTGATCAGATTGTGCGTTATTCCAAGACTGATCACGCCCTTGCTGGTGTTGTTGCTTGAAATTATTCTCTGCTTTTTGCACTACTTTTTTCAATAAAAGTGGAAGGAATAATTTAGCCAAAAACTTAAAGACGTAATAGAAAGCTATTATAAAAAATAGTGTTCGTATAAAACTTACAAAAGAAGCAGTTTGCATAATTATTTTTTTTTACAAAAATAATAAAACCAACTCGAAACTTAAGGACAAATGTGAACTATCCTTCTTAAATTAATAATAAATTATAGTACATTTGAAATGCAATATTACTTTTAACACCAAAATAGCTATGTCAAAAATCAAATCAGCACTGTATTCTGCATTTTTAATGGTACCCACTCTATTTTTTGCTCAACATACTGATATCATTAATTCTAATAGACCAGGTGAAAGCATGTCTGCTTATGCGGTAGGAAAAAAAGTGATTCAGGGTGAAGTGGGGACTTATGCCATAAAACAGCATCACGCCTTACTAGATTATGATAAAACAGGTGTTGGTTTAGACGCAAGCATACGTTGGGGAGTACTCAAAGAGCGATTAGAAGTCATTGCAGATCTTCAATATCAGTATGAAAAATATACTGCTAGATTCACTGAAAAAACAAATTCAGCTTTAAGACAAACGGTTCTTGGCGCTAAATACTTAGTTTTCGACCCTTATAAAAACAGTGCCGACAGAATCAACTTATACAGCTGGAAAGCAAATCATAGTTTTAATTGGGAGCAATTTATACCCGCAGTAAGTATTTTTGCTGGGGCAAATATTGTAGGTAAAAACAATCCTTACTATTATACTCCTAACGCTGAAATTTCGCCCAAATTCATGTTAATCACTCAAAATCATTTTGGAGATGGCAGCTGGGTATTTGTAACAAACATCATTGCAGATTATATCGCAACTGACGATCCTAGTTACAGCTACATAATTACACTAACTAAAGCTTTCAATCGTGAATGGTCTGGTTTTGTTGAAAATCAAGGATATAAAAGCGACTTTTATAGCGATGCCATTATAAGAGGAGGAGCTGCCTATTTATTGAATGACGACATGCAAATAGATGCTTCAATAAGCTCTAGTTTAAAAGATACTCCGTCAATTCTATATGGAGGTATTGGTTTCTCTTGGCGCTACGACGCAAAACACAGAGACGTTAAAATATTCAAGCCTACCGATCTAAAATAAAATTTAAAAATACCATAAGAGCCATCGCATTAAATACCGCAATGCTCACAACCTTAAAAATACCATGATTACAGTAAAAGAAGTAAAAACAAAAAAGGAATTAACTACTTATATAAAATTCCCTTTTTCTTTATATAAAAACAATGAATACTGGGTCCCACCCATTATTGCAGATGAATTAGAATCATTTGACAAAACTAAAAACCCAGCATTTGAAAACGCCGAAGCTTATTTCTACCTGGCTTATAAGAACGACGAAGTTGTAGGGAGAGTGACCGCTATAATTAACTGGAGTGAAGTAAACGACCAACAGAAAAAGAAGGTCCGTTTTGGATGGTTTGACGTTATTGACGATATCGAAGTTACTAAAGCCTTGCTCGAAAAAGTATACGAATTAGGTCGTAAAAATAATTTAGAACACGTAGAAGGTCCTATGGGATTTTCTAACTTAGACAAAGTAGGTGTGCTAACTGAGGGGTTTGACGAATTAGGAACTATGATTACTTGGTACAACCACCCCTACTACGCCACTCACTTTGAACAATTGGGTTTTCAAACAGAGAAGGAATATATAGAAAGCAAGTTCCCTTTTAAAAATGTAAAATTAGAGTACTTTGATAAAGCGCAGGAAATAATAAAAAAGAGGTACCAATTAAAACCATTGAATTTCAAGAAGACTAAGGATGTTATGCCTTACGTCGATAAAATGTTTGATTTATTTAACGCCTCTTACGCGAGTTTATCTTCTTTTGTCCCTATAACCGACATTCAGAAAGAGTACTTCAAGAAAAAATACATTAGCTTTATCAATCCTGAATACATCAAATTTGTAGAAGATAAAGACCAAAATTTAGTTGCCTTCGCTATTGTAATGCCAAGCTTTTCAAAAGCACTTCAAAAAGCAAATGGAAAATTATTTCCTTTTGGATTTTATCATTTATTAAATGCTCGAAATAACAGTAAAGATGTTTGTTTCTATTTAATAGGAGTTCATCCTGATTACCAAAGTAAAGGTGCTCATGCAATTATTTTTAAAGAGTACCACACTACGTTTACCGAAAAAGGAATCGAAAACTGTATACGAACACCAGAATTAGCCGATAATCATGCTATTCACGCCATCTGGAAAAATTTTGATCCAAAGGTTATTTGCAAAAGAAAAACATTTAAACTGGATTTATAAAAATTGAAAAAGCACCAACGCAATTATTCTAAATGCATTGGTGCTTTCTTTTTATACTATTCGCAGTCCGTTTTTAACAACAATATGCTATCGTCAAACCTAAGGTTTTTGTGATTTTTAAAACGCACACTTCCATTTGCACTTTGGATTATTTCTCCATAGCCCTCTAGATAAGCTTCTCCTCTTTTCAAGAATACCATATCTCTTGAACTCACAACCCCTTCTGACAAAAAAGAATAATTTGCAATTAAACTATCTCCTTTAAGTACCCCCTTAAATGTGCCGCCATTACGGTCCTTTTCATTAAACTTATACTGCAACGATCCTGCTACTTGATTCTTGTTTGCTATTTTTAAATGCAACAATACCGTGTCTTTTTGACTATAGGCCATGTAACATTCTTCATTAACAATACTATTTTCAATCCCTTGCACATCTTCTAGTCCATTGTTCTCCGGCTCCTTTTTACAAGCCACAAAACACAACAAAACTACCAGTAAACTCAATAATTGTTTATTCATTGTATGTCCTTTTTAAATAGGTCTATCTACTATTTGATAATAAAAAAATCCGTTTATCTACAAGACAAACGGATTTCTATTATTGTATAAAAGTAAAAGTTTAAGCGTCTAAATCAACTTTAGTTGTAGAAGCAATCTCTTTATATGTACCATTTTCTAATTTCTCACGAATAGCTTCAAATGCTACTAATGTCTCATCAATATCAGACAAAGTATGAGAAGCAGTAGGAATTACACGCAATAAAATCATTCCTTTTGGGATAACAGGATAAATCACAATAGACAAGAAAATTCCGTAATTCTCTCTCAAGTCATTTACCATCACCATCGCTTCAGGTACACTTCCTTCAAGATATACTGGAGTAACACAAGTATTTGTATCACCTATGTTAAATCCTTTTTCTTTTAATCCGTTTTGTAATGTATTAACGTTTTCCCAAAGTTTATCTTTCAATTCTGGATGATTACGCAATAACTCTAAACGTTTTAACGAACCTACAGTTTGAATCATAGGCAATGATTTTGCAAACATTTGAGAACGTAAATTGTATTTTAAATAATCAATAATATCTTTATCAGCAGCTACAAATGCACCAATATTAGCCATTGATTTAGCAAAAGTAGAAAAGTAAACATCAATTTCATCTTGTACACCTTGCTCCTCACCTGCTCCAGCTCCTGTTTTACCAAGCGTACCAAAACCGTGTGCATCATCTACAAGTAAACGGAAATTGTATTTCTTTTTCATTTCTACAATTTCTTTCAACTTTCCTTGTTGACCACGCATTCCAAAAACACCTTCAGTTATAAAAAGGATTCCTCCTCCAGTAACTTCAGCTATTTTAGTAGCACGTTGCAGGTTTTTCTCCATGCTTTCAATGTCATTGTGTCTGTATGTAAAACGTTTTCCGCTGTGTAAACGAACACCATCAATAATACAAGCATGCCCATCAACATCATATACAATTACATCGTTTCTAGTAACTAAAGCATCAATAATAGATACCATCCCTTGGTAACCAAAATTCAATAAATAAGCCGATTCTTTCATTACAAAAGCAGCTAGTTCACTCTCTAATTGTTCATGGTATTTAGTGTGACCACTCATCATTCTTGCTCCCATTGGGGCAGCTGCACCATATTTTAATGCCGCATCCGCATCAGCTTTTCTCACCTCAGGGTGATTAGCTAATCCTAGATAGTCATTCAAACTCCAGTTCAAAACGTCTTTTCCTTGAAATTTCATTCTAGGACCTAATTCTCCTTCTAATTTTGGAAAAACAAAATAACCTTCAGCTTGTGAAGCCCATTTTCCTAACGGTCCTTTATTGTTTTGAATTCTTTCGAATAAATCCTTTACCATAATATATTTAAGTAATAATTTTAATTTTAAGAGGTTGCAAAAATAATTATTTATATTTTATAAAGGTATTGAAATTAAAATTATTTTTATGTAGCTATTCCTGCTATCCACTATATCTTTTACTTTTTAAAGAAAAAAGTAAAAGGATGCCGTTCCTATCAGGGCTAGAGATCATTTTTACATTAAACTTTGTATCTTTGAAAAATCACATAATGCAATCATTTATATGTCACAAAATACTAGAGAACTCAAATTAGCCGTCTTAATTGATGCCGATAACGTCCCATACAGCAACGTAAAAGGTATGATGGAGGAAATAACAAAGTACGGTACTCCCACTACAAAACGCATCTATGCCGATTGGACACGTCCCAATGCAAATGGATGGAAAGGAGTTTTACTAGAGCACGCCATTACCCCTATTCAACAATACAGCTACACTACGGGTAAGAATTCTTCTGACTCTGCATTAATTATTGATGCCATGGATTTACTATATTCTGGTAAATTAGACGGTTTTTGTATTGTTTCTAGCGATAGCGACTTCACACGTCTAGCAATAAGATTGCGTGAATCAGGTATGAAAGTAATCGGAATTGGAGAACAAAAAACACCTAAACCTTTCATCAGCGCATGTGATCGTTTTGTTTTTATCGAAGTATTAGATGGTGCCATTAAGAAAAACACCCCTAAAAGAAACAATAACACCGAAGCTAAGAAAGTTGTTGAAAAAAATACTGAAAAAGCTCCTGAGAAAAACATCAGAAAACCTTTGAATAAAATTGACGAACCCACAATTGACTTAATCGAGGACTCTATTGATGACCTTGCAGACGACAGCGGATGGGCGTTCCTAGGTGATGTAGGGAATTTAATTGTTAAGAAAAAACCAGAATTCGACCCTAGAAATTATGGTTTTGCAAAATTAACACCCATGCTCAAATCATTAACTGATATACTAGAAATAGATGAAAGAGATTCTGACAAAAAAGGAATTAAACACGTCTATGTACGCTTGCGATTTAATTAATCTACCAAGTCTTTAATCATCTGGAATAAAGTTTCTTTCTGGATTGGTTTAGAAATATAGTTATTCATTCCTATTGTAGCAATGTGCGCTTTTGTTGTTTCCATGACATCAGCCGTTACAGCTATAATAGGAATGTTTGCGTTTTCGGCCCCTGCGAGTCCGTCACGTATGGCTTGTGTCGCTTCGTAACCATCCATTATTGGCATCTGTAGATCCATTAATATGATGTCAATTTTATTATTCATAACCGCCTCTAACCCTTCTTGTCCATTGTTTGCGTAAATAACTGAGGCATTCAACCATTTTTTAGCAATCATCTTAATCACCATCTGGTTAATAGAATTATCTTCTACTACTAATATTGTTTTACCCTTCAAGTCATATACTACAGCTTGATTTACAGCCTTTACTCCTTCTTCTTGAGCAACAACATCATAATCAAGTGCAACCGTGCAAGTCGTTCCTTTTCCTAATTTACTGTCAATCTCTATTGATCCGTTTTGCATGTCTATTAATTTTTTTACAATGTAAAGCCCCAATCCTAAACCGTTAAAATTCCTCTTATTATCACTATTATTTTGCGTGAAGGAATCAAAAATACTCTCCCTTTTCAAATCAGATATTCCTATTCCACTATCTGCTACTTTAATAATCAATTTAGCGCGACTTTTATTCAGCATTACTACGGTTACCTTAAAGGTAATGCAACCCTCATTTGTAAATTTAATCGCATTATTTAAAATGTTATTTATAATTTGATTCAGTCGCATCTCGTCTCCCAAGAATTGCAAAGGCATGTTCTCAGGTTTATCAAATATAAAATCCAAATGTTTGTCCTCTGCTCTTAACGCAGTGATTTTAGCCAATCTCTCAACAAGCTGAGCAGGATTAAATTTCACACTGTCAATGTGTAGCTCTTTCTTTTCTATTTTTGAAAAGTCCAAAATATCGTTTACAGAATTCAGCAAGCTACTAGAAGAATATTTTATAACCTCACAGTTTTTCTTAATACCCTCGTCCTTTATATCGCTGCTGATAGAATCAATTAAATTCATAATCGCATTTAATGGTGTACGTAACTCGTGACTAATATTTGATAAAAAGTAGGACTTTAAACTATTCATTTCTTCTGCTCGCACTAGTGCTAAACGATTTAAACTGTTTTTTTCATCCTTCAAGTTTTTTATTAAACTAGAAGTAGCTAGAGATAGAAATACCACCTCAAGCGTAGTACCTAGTTTCGTACCATTTGCAGCTATAAAGGAGCCCGGAATAATTCCAACATTATTCAGGATAAAAAGAGTAAAACCGACTACCAGACAGCATATTCCGATGGTAAAAAACAAATTTACTTTGCATTTCTTTAAGTACAAGTTTATTACTGCGGCAGCTACTAATAGCAAGCATAGGAGCGCAACTACATTTATAGCTATATAACAAAACGTTAGCAAAGACGGTACAAAAACCACCAGGAACAATATCGTAAACAGCACAGCATAACTAAAAACAAATATTTTATAAACCACTGAGCTGTTCTCCTTCAAATTTAAAAAGACCTCACTGTATTTGCCCGATAAAAAGGTACCTACAATGGCAAAAATAAGTACAGCATGATCAGAAAACCACCCTCCTGACGGCGTAACATACCTAAACCAAAATCCGTCTAACGAAAATTGCAACAATCCTACAAACAACACGTATAAGGTGTAATACAAAAAGATTTTTTCGCTTAAAGCGACAAAAAAGAAAAAATATATAATTGCCGTAACCGCTAGTAAACCATAAAAAGCACCATATAATAATTGTTCAAAGGAGATCATATTAATATACCCCTCGGCACTATAAAGCGTCACCGGACTCAAGAGCACCTCACCGTCACTTTTAAGATGGAAGTAAACTGTATAGGAACGATTTGATTTTAAAGTGATATTAAAAATAGATTTTCTACTTAAAAAACTGCGATCCTTAAAAGGAATAGCGTCCCCACTTTGCTGCCTTACAACTTGCTTAGTGAGGTCGTCAATTAAGTATAGTTCGACCACATTAGTTATAGGCCGAGCCATCTCTAAGAAGTATTGCAAATCTGTAGCGCTAGTATTAACGATGCATAGACGGCCCCAAAAATTATCTTCAGTAAAACCTAAGTCATAATTTTGAACTGTTAAAAACTGCGGAGCTTTACTATCAAAGCTAGCAACCACTTCTTCAAGTGTAGAATTAGTTGCTCCATAATTGACTATAGCAGTAACGCTATGTAAAGAAGTCTTGCTAGGCAGCGAGTCACTTTTAAGAATATATTGTGAGTAGGAATTAGTTACAATTAATAACATCACTACCTTTATTAAAAATTCAATTTTGCTTTGTAATTTTACAATCATGTGTTACCTTTCTAACAATACTGGGGTTTATTAAAGTAAAAATAGCTTTTAAAACTTTAGCTTTTACATGCACTAGCACATATTAACAAATAGATTTTTCATACAAAACGTATAACCCTTATTTAAAACCCTTAACATGAGAAACAAATTTTTTGCATTTGGTTTAGTGGCACTAATTTTTGCATTATCCATCAATTTTTTATTCCACACCGCTTACTTTCTAACTATTGTATTAATTGTTCTACTGGCAGTAGGCTTGATAAACACCAACCAACACAAACATGCAATTTTGCGCAATTTTCCCGTGTTAGGTTATTTTAGATACTTGTTTGAATTAATTGCTCCCGAAATCCAACAATATTTTATCGAGCGTAGTACTGACGGTAAGCCATTTTCAAGAAATGAGCGCTCATTAGTGTACCAAAGAGCTAAAAATATAGATTCCACTACTCCCTTTGGAACGCAATTAAACATCAACACCGCTACTTATGAGGGTATCAAACACTCGATTTTTCCAGCCGCAGTAAATGAAGATTTACCACGAGTTATGGTTGGAGGTCCTGAATGCAAACAACCTTATGCTGCTTCATTACTAAACATCTCTGCGATGAGTTTTGGCTCTTTAAGCGAGAATGCGGTAATGGCTTTAAATAAAGGAGCAAAAAAAGGGGGCTTTTATCACAATACCGGAGAAGGAGGATTAACACAGTTTCATCTACAGGGTGGTGATGTTACTTGGCAAATAGGTACTGGTTATTTTGGGTGTCGTACAAAAGAAGGTAATTTCGATCCAGAAAAATTTGCCGAAAAAACAAAGCATCCCGAAGTAAAAATGATTGAAATAAAATTATCTCAAGGAGCAAAACCAGGACATGGAGGTGTTTTACCTGCTAGCAAAAATACCGAAGAAATTGCAAAAATTAGAGGAGTTGAACCCCACACCACTATATTGTCGCCCCCAAGCCATTCTGCTTTTTCTGATGCTAAGGGACTGATTGCTTTTATTGCACAATTACGAACATTGTCAAATGGTAAACCCATTGGCTTTAAACTTTGTATTGGTCAAACAATAGAGTTCGAATTAATTTGTCAAGAAATGGTTGTTCAAAATTGCTATCCTGATTTCGTTACAGTTGATGGAGCCGAAGGAGGTACCGGTGCAGCTCCCTTAGAATTTGCTGACGGTGTAGGAATGCCATTTGAACCGGCGTTAATTTTTGTAAATAAAACATTGATTAATTTAGGAATTAGAGACCATATTAAAATCATTTCAAGCGGAAAAATAATATCAGGATATTCCATTCTACGTGCTGTAGCTATGGGTGCCGATATTTGTAACAGTGCAAGAGGATTTATGTTTTCATTAGGTTGCATACAAGCATTGCGTTGTAACAACAATAGCTGTCCAACTGGTGTTGCTACCCAAGATAAAATGCTCATGAAAGGCTTAGTGGTAACTGACAAATCAGAACGCGTTTACCATTTTCATAAAAATACTTTGCATTCTGCTAACGAACTATTAGCCGCAGCTGGAAAAACAAGCTTTGCAGATGTCGATAGCAGTATCTTCATGCGTGGAGATGAATTCACTACTTTATCTGATCGTTATTTCCCAGACAACCTTACAAATGTGTCACACACTTAAATAAACCATTATTCCCTCATAGAAATGATAAAAATTGTTTTTGCATCCAACAATAAAAATAAAATAGCCGAAATTCAGCAATTACTGCCAGATAGTATCCAAATAGTAAGTTTAGAGGAAATAGGTTGCTTTGAAGAAATACCCGAAACAGCAGACACTATCGAAGGAAACGCAATTTTGAAAGCAGATTATGTTAGTAAAAATTACGGACTAGATTGTTTTGCTGACGATACAGGTCTTGAGATAAAAGCATTAAATGGAGCGCCAGGAGTATATTCTGCCCGGTATGCAGGAGAACAGAAAAATGCCAATGACAACATGAACAAGGTATTATCTAATTTAAAAGAACATCAAGATAGAGAAGCGCAGTTTAAAACGGTGATTACCTTAAACTACAAAGGCCAGCAAACTTTATTTACAGGAATTGTAAAAGGAGAAATTACTTATGATAAATCTGGAGATAAAGGATTTGGCTACGACCCTATATTTAGACCTACAGGTTACAACGAAACATTTGCAGAGCTAAGCGCAGCAACCAAAAATCAAATTAGTCACCGCGGATTAGCAACACAAAAATTGCTAGCCTTTTTAAACGGCCTAACATAAATCATTTTTAGTTTAAAATACGTCACTTTATTTAAAATAAGTCAAGATAATATCGTATAAAAATCAACAATAGAATTTAACATTCCTATGACAAAACGATAACTTTCTGATAATCAAAGAGTCTTAAATTATTAAAACTTAAAATACCATTAGTTTATCTCAATAATTTAGAGTAATTTTGCACCCTATTTTAAAAATACATATGAATAAATTTGAACAATTAGGATTGAGTGAATCGTTACTGAAAGCGATTTTAGATCTAGGATTTGAAAATCCGAGCGAAGTACAGGAGAAAGCGATTCCCCTATTATTGGAAAAAGATACAGATATGGTTGCGTTGGCTCAAACAGGGACAGGGAAAACGGCAGCTTTTGGTTTTCCAGTTATCCAAAAAATTGATGCCAACAACAGAAACACTCAGGCATTGATTTTATCTCCAACGCGTGAGTTATGTTTGCAGATTACCAACGAACTTAAAAACTACTCAAAATACGAAAAAGGTATTAATGTGGTAGCAGTTTACGGCGGGGCTAGTATTACAGAACAAGCAAGAGACATTAAAAGAGGAGCACAAATTATTGTAGCAACTCCAGGTAGAATGCAAGACATGATCAATAGAGGTTTAGTAAACATTACTGGAATCAACTATTGTATCCTTGACGAAGCAGATGAAATGTTAAACATGGGATTCTATGAAGACATTGTAAACATTTTATCAACTACTCCAGACGACAAAAATACATGGTTGTTTTCTGCAACAATGCCTGCTGAAGTAGCACGTATTGGAAAACAATTTATGACAGACCCTGTTGAAGTTACTGTAGGTGCTAAGAACTCAGGTTCTGCTACAGTATCTCATGAATTCTACTTAGTAAATGCTCGTGATCGTTACGAAGCGTTGAAACGTTTAGCTGATGCTAATCCAGACATTTTCTCAGTAGTATTTTGTAGAACTAAACGTGATACACAAGCTGTTGCTGAAAAATTGGTTGAAGATGGATACAGCGCTGCTGCATTGCACGGAGATTTATCTCAAGCGCAACGTGATGGTGTTATGAAATCTTTTAGAGGTCGCCAAATCCAAATGCTTGTCGCTACTGATGTTGCTGCACGTGGAATTGACGTTGATAACATTACTCACGTAGTAAACTATCAATTACCTGACGAAATAGAAACTTACAATCACCGTTCAGGTCGTACTGGTCGTGCTGGTAAATTAGGTACTTCTATCGTTATTGTAACTAAAAGTGAATTGCGTAAGATTTCTTCTATCGAAAGAATCATCAAGCAAAAATTCGAAGAAAAAACAATCCCTTCTGGAATTGAAATCTGCGAAATCCAATTACTACACTTAGCTAATAAAATTAAAGATACAGAAGTTGATCACGAAATTGACAACTACTTACCTGCTATCACAAACGTTCTTGAAGACTTGACGAAAGATGAGTTAATTAAGAAAATTGTATCAGTAGAATTCAACCGTTTTATTGCTTACTATAAGAAAAACAGAGACATTTCTTCTCAATCAGGTGAGCGTCGCGAGCGTGATGATAATAGAGAAGGTGCTTCAAGAGGTAATAGTAGTGATGGTGCTACAAGATACTTTGTGAACATCGGTTCTAGAGATAACTTTGACTGGATGTCATTAAAAGATTACTTGAAAGAAACATTAGATCTAGGTCGTGATGATGTCTTTAAAGTAGATGTAAAAGAAGGATTCTCTTTCTTTAACACTGATCCTGAGCACACTGATAAAGTAATGGAAGTATTGAACAACGTACAATTAGAAGGACGTCGTATCAATGTTGAAATTTCTAAAAATGACGGTGGCGGAAGACGTGATCACAACGGAAGAAGTTCTGGTGGTGGTTTCGGCGGAGGTAGATCTGGTGGCGGAAGAAGAGAAGGAAGCTTTGCTCCAAGACGTGAAGGTTCTGGTGGAGGATTTAGATCTGACAGAAACTCTGCTCCAAGAGAAGGTGGTTTCGGTGGAAGAAGTTCAGCTCCTAGAGAAGGTGGATTTGGACCAAGAAGTTCATCAAGATCAGAAGGTTCTTCAGATAGAGCTCCAAGACGTTCTGAAAGCTTTGGTGATGCACCAAGACCAAGAAGACCAAGAAGAGACTAAGTTACTTTGTTAATTTTCTTGTAATTATATAAAGAAACTGCAAAATATTTAATCCTGATTTACTACTTTTAAAGTTTTAAATCAGTATATGAAATATTTTGCAGTTTTCTTGTTTTTAACACTTTCCGTAATCAGTAATGCACAATCTACAACCGCTTCTGAAAAGATTACGGGATACATTTACAACGACTACGACAAAATGCCATTGAATAATGTAAATATTATCAATATTAACAAAGTACGTGGTGCAAGAACTGACTCAAGTGGTTATTTCGAAATTGACGTACAACCAACAGACACGCTACATCTTTCTCTTTTAGGATTTCAATCATTAAGAGTAAAAGTAACAAATGACTGGATAAAAAATAAGGTCGCTAAAATCTACCTTACTGAAAAAGCCATCGCTCTTGAGGAAGTTGTCATCAAACCTTTTAATTTAACAGGTTATCTAGAGGTTGACTCTAAAACTATTCCAGTACAAGAAAACTACAGATACAGCATATCAGGCTTGACACATGGATACGAAGCAGGAGGCTATTCACCAGATGCTTTTGGACGTGTATTAGGATCAATATTTAATCCCGCAGACATGCTCTACAATTTCTTTGGTAAAAACGGAAGGGAATTAAAGAAGCTTAAAGAAATGAAAAAGGATGATACGGTACGCAACCTCTTAGAGTCAAAGTTTGATAGAGAAACGATCTCTGTGCTACTAGGAATAGATAAAAATGAAATCACCGAAATCTTGCAACGTTGCAGCTATTCTGACTCATTCATTCAAACTGCAAATGACTTACAAATAATGGATGCGATTAGTGGCTGTTATGAAGAATATAAAATATTAAAGAAAAGATAATTAGCTTAAAAGTTACTTTCAAGTATTTTTATAAAACCTATCCTTGTTATACTACGTTGTATAACAAGGATTTTTTATTTCTAAAAAGTACCAATACAACAGAATTTTAGCTACATTTACTTGCAAGCAATTGCATAAATAATTAAAAGTACTACCATGGCAAAAAGTCAAGACGCTAAAAAAACAGCAAAAAAAGAACCGTTAAAAACGGCTAAAGAAAAGAAAGACGAAAAAAGAGAGAAGAAAAATGCTCCTAAAAGAGACTAAAAAGCAAATCGCTAATTAAGAATATAGCGTTCCATTTCATGAGAAAAGGAACGCTATTCTTATTTATAAATCAACTATTATTTTACTGGAATATTGGCTAAAATTTCAACTAAGAACTTCCAGAATTTATGAGAAGAAGAGATACTCGCTCTTTCATCTGGTGAATGCGCTCCGTGAATTGTTGGACCAAAAGAGATCATATCCATATCTGGATAATTCGTCCCTAAAATTCCACACTCTAATCCTGCGTGACATGCAACTACTCTTGGTTTCTCTCCAGTTTGTTTTTCATAGATAGGTACTAAAACATCCATAATCTCTGACTCAGAGTTTGGAGTCCATCCAGGATAAGACCCTGACAACTCTACTTCACATCCCATTAATTCAAATGCAGAACGCAAACTATTAGCCAAATCAAATTTTGCAGTTTCAACAGACGAACGTGTTAAACACTGCACTGATAGATTTCCACTACCTAAAACTACTTTTGCAATATTATTAGATGTTTCTACAAGATCATCAAAGTCAGCGCTCATTGCATAAACACCATTGTGCGCTGCATACATAGCTCTTACAAAGTAAAATTGCGCAATAGATGGCATTACATTTTTAGGCGTTATATCCAGTTTTTCAAATACAACTTCTAAATTTGGTTCTGTGGTTTTTAATTCAGTTTTAACCTCATTGACCACTTGTTGCATATCATAAACAAAAGCCTCATCATATACCTCAGCGATAATCACTGTAGCAACACTTTCTCTTGGAATTGCATTACGCAAACTACCTCCTTGAATTTCAGAAATTTGCAAACCAAAATTATCAAAACCATCAAATAACAAACGGTTCATAATTTTATTAGCATTTCCTAATCCTTTGTGAATATCCATTCCTGAATGCCCACCTTTTAAGCCTTTTACAGTAATCTTATACCCTACAGAACCTTCAGGAGTCGCTTCTTCATCATATTCAGCAGATGCAGTTACATCAATTCCTCCTGCACAACCTATGTCGATTTCGTCATCTTCTTCGGTATCCAAGTTCAATAAAATTTGTCCTTGTAAAATACCCCCTTTTAAATTCAAAGCACCCGTCATACCAGTTTCCTCGTCTATAGTAAACAACGCTTCAATAGCAGGATGCGGAATATCTTTACTCTCCAGTACCGCCATAATAGCAGCCACTCCTAAACCATTATCAGCACCAAGTGTCGTTCCTCTAGCACGAACCCAGTCTTCATCAACATACATGTCAATTCCCTGCATATCAAAATCAAAAACCGTGTCTCCATTCTTTTGATGTACCATATCTAGATGGCCTTGCATTACAATCGCTTTACGATCTTCCATTCCTGGAGTTGCTGGCTTACGGATAATTACATTTCGAATATCATCTTCAAAAGTTTCTAAACCTAAGCTTTCGCCAAAGTTCTTCATGAAGGCAATAACTCTATCTTCTTTCTTAGAAGGTCTTGGTACCGCATTTAAATCGGCAAATTTATTCCAAAGCTCTTTTGGCTCTAAGTTTCTTATTTCTTGACTCATATATATTTATTTGATGTTCGACTTATTAAAACTCAAAGTTACAAAGTTTATATTCGATTTCCTGACTATAATGCAATTTATACGCTTAATATGTTTGCAATTTTAGACATTATTCAAATCACTTTTATTCGATTCGAATACAAAATCAAAGCTATACTTTTAAAATACTAAGCTGTACCTTTTGAAAAATCGAACAGTAAAGCTTAAAAATAAAATTACAATACATACAACAACAGCTTGCGCTTTTACTTAAAAACCGACTAAAACCTGCACGCTAGCATCTTAAAGTATCAAAACGGCAAAGCTGTATCTTGCGATTATTTAGTTAAATTAAGATTATTTAACTAAAATAAAATAGCATAACAAGAACAAATAAATAGTATCACTTTTTTAAATGACTAGAAACGTTAATTAAAGTAAATCGTAAAATGACTGATCACTTATAGTAGTAGTATTCGTAAATTTGATATACTCACTACTTCTTGTCTTTGGCACACTTTTATAGTCTTGCAAGAAGCCATTCTTATTACTATTATGCGAACAAATATTAAAAGCGCACCACGCAATCCATATATATTAGCTTGGGCATTCGGACTATTATTTTACTTACTTGAATACGCAGTGCGCTCTGCTCCTAGCGTTATGATTCCTGAGCTATCTACTGCATTTGCAACCTCCCCAAAAAGAGTAACATCGGTGATTGGAATGTATTATCTAACCTATTCTGTCACTAGTTTAATTGCAGGAATTGCATTAGACAAATTAGGTGCAAAATATCCTTTATCTATAGGTACTATTATTGCAGGCCTAGGCTGTATCTTATTTGCAGTTGCAAGCATATACGACGGTTATATTGGTAGATTACTACAAGGCGCGGGTTCAGCTATGGCTTTCCCTGCTTGTGTATATCTTGCAGCAAGAGCTTTTTCCCCTAGAAAACTAGCTACTGCCATTGGTGTAACGCAGTGTCTTGGAATGTTAGGTGGATCTGCTGGACAATTTTTGATAGGCCCAGCGCTAAGAGATGGATACAGCTTGCATTTTATATGGATAGGCTTAGGTGCTCTTATTATTTTAATTGGTGTTTTTATCCTATTTGTAACTCCAAAAGATGAGATCAAACCACTAAAGCACAGCGAAGATAAAAGCAGCTGGTTAGATCCCTATAAAATTGTATTCACTAATAAACAAAGCTATTTGTCTGGTGCAATCTCAGGGTTGTTATTTGCCCCAACAACTATTTTTGCAATGACTTGGGGTGTTGCTTTTTTTCAGAAAGACCGCAACATGGATTTTGAAAGTGCCACATTAGCAAGTGCTTTTGTAGCCCTAGGATGGGTAGTTGGCTGTCCGTTGATGGGATGGATTGCCGACAAAATAGGTAGAAGAAAACCAGTACTGATCGTGGGCGCGTCATTAATGATTATCAATTTACTACAGCTATTGTACTTACCTACATTATACCCAGCCTATATTAGTACCTTTTTATTAGGAGTAGCCTCTGGAGCAGCGATGATTCCGTATTCTGTAATAAAAGAAAGTAATCCTGACAATGTAAAAGGAAGCGCTACTGGAGCTATTAATTTTTTAACTTTTGGGGTAACTTCACTCTTAGGCCCGTTGTTTAGTTACTTATACGGGAATACTTTACTGACTGCTGTAGATAGAGAAACGCATTTTCAAAGTGCTGGATTGTTTTGGGTTGTGTGTATTGGTATGGCGATCGTATTTGCCTTGCTATTGAGAGAAACTGGAAAGAAAGCCTCTGAAGTTGCCGCCATCTAAAATCTGTAATAAATATACACAAAGCTAATCCCTTGACACTCTTTTTGCTGTGTAAACATTAAGTTTTATATAGCGAACAGATTTGTATTAAAGTGATTATATTTACTTCTTGAAACTCCATAAAAATCCTTCAAGTGAAGTCTAAATATTTTCTAGCATTATGTCTCGTTTTACAAATTATAACCCTAAAGATTCTTGCTCACTTTCCTGAAGTCGTAGAGCAATATTACAGCAATGGTATTTTTCCTATGCTATCTATATGGTCTAGAAAAGTTTTTAGTTTGTTCCCTTTTTCTGTGGGAGATGTAATTTATACACTACTAATTGTATTAATTATCCGCTGGTTATGGAACAGTAGAAAGTCCTGGAAAGTGGCTTGGCGCGCTCATTTATTACAAATAGTAAATGGTATTTCGGTATTTTACTTTCTATTTCATTTTTTATGGGCTTTGAATTATTACCGCCAACCGCTATCAGAGAAAATGAATATCGAGACCGAATATTCTACTGAGGATTTAATCCATTTTACCGAGAAACTTATTGCAAAGACTAATGCTGTACACAGTCTACTTGTAATAAATGACAGTATAAAAGTAACCATACCAACTAGTACAGAACAACTCTATAAAGAGACTTTGAACGGCTACGAGAAAATAGCTGTTCGCTATCCATTTTTCCAATTTCAAGAATTGAACACCAAGAACTCCTTATTGAGAGTTCCTTTATCGTATATGGGATTTAGCGGATATTTAAATCCTTTTACCAATGAGGCACAGATTAACAGTTTAATCCCAAAATACAATTTACCAAGCACAGTAACTCATGAAATGGCACACCAAATAGGATATGCAAGTGAAAATGAATGCAATTTTATTGGTTTCCTAGCCTCGGTAAACAATGAAAATTTATACTTTAAATATTCCGGATACAGTTTTGCGTTAAACTATTGTCTCAATAGTATCAAACTTAAAGACGAAAAAGCATTCGAAATAATCATAACTACAGTTCACAAAGGAATTTTAAAGAACTATGAAGAAAGCCAAGATTTCTGGGAAGAATACCAGTCTCCTATCGAAATCGCTTTTCACCTTTTCTACGATAATTTTCTGAAATTAAACCAACAAAAAGACGGCATGAATAGTTACAGTAAATTTGTTGACTTAATGATTAACTACTACAAAACAGAAGCGCTTTAAATATTACAGGTAAGATAAAAAGTCGTTTATCAGTATAATGACAGACGACTTTTATCTTGTTTTTCATAAATTATTTACCAAAATAATTATACTTCATCAGTTGTAAAAGTGGTAAAACTTTTCTTTTTGTAAGGTCTAATAATCAGTCGGCCTTCGCGGTCAAATCGTATATAATTGTAAACCCAATTTAAGAAAACTACAGCTTTATTTTTAAAACCTATTAAAGAAAATAAGTGCACAAACATCCAAACGAACCAAGCGAAAACACCGCTAAAATGGTAATTAGGTAAATCGACTACCGCTTTATTTCTACCTATGGTAGCCATTGATCCTTTATCGTTGTATTTAAAAGGCTCCATATTTTTATTCTGGATTAGCTTTATTAGATTTTGTCCCAATAATTTTCCCTGTTGTAATGCCGGTTGCGCCATCATCGGATGCCCTCTCGGAAAGTCCTCTGATTCCATTGAAGCAATATCTCCCACAGCAAAAATATCATTATAACCGTGAACTTGACTGTATTCATTAACGCGTATTCGAGCCACACGCTCTACTAAAGAGTCTGCACTAAGTCCCGAAATTAGAGCCCCTTCTACTCCTGCTGTCCATATCATCGTAGCAGTTTCAAAACTCATATCAGCATTTGTAGTAACAGTTTTGCCGTCGTAGTTAGTAACGCGTACGTTTTTCCAAATAGTTACTCCCAAACTCTTTAAAAAATCCTCAGCTGCTATTGAAGCTTTCTCACTCATCGTATTTAAAATACGGTCACCGCTTTGAATCAAATTGATTTGCATTCTTGCAATATCTAGATCTGGGTAATCTTTTTGTAAGATGGCTTTTTTCATTTCGGCTAAAGCTCCAGCAAGCTCAACCCCTGTAGGCCCCGCACCTACTAATACAAAATTGATTAGGCTATTTTGCTCTGCAGTATCTCGCGTTAAAACAGCTTGTTCGAAATTCTCTAAAATCAAACTTCGAATATTCAACGATTGCGGAATCGTTTTCATTGACATACTGTATCTTTTAATATCACTATTGCCAAAATAGTTGGTTTTAGAACCTGTGGCAATAACAAGATAATCATAAGAGAGAGTTCCTATTTCGGTAATAATTTGCTTATTCTTAGTGTCTATTTCCTGAACAGAGGTAAGTCTAAAGTAACAATCATCATACTCCTGAATTACTTTACGAATAGGGTATGCAATCGATCCCGCCTCTAAACCACCAGTGGCCACCTGATAAAGCAAAGGTTGAAACGTATGGTAGTTGTGCTTGTCTAGTAAAACCAATTGCACGGCTTGGTTTTTAAGTTGCTTTGCTAATGCAATTCCAGCAAATCCACCACCTATTATTACTATTCTTGGTAAAGCTGAGTCAGGTATGTTCATAGTTTGTAATTTGATAATTTTCAAATATACAATCTTATTGATTTATTCTATAATTATTATTTTTAAACCTGCTTGCCATGCTACTTCAGGCCTAACGTCCTTATATATTCTACTCACTCTAAAATAGCCCCGATGGCAGTGGAAATCCTCCCGATTTTTAGGGAGATTGTAGCGTACAGCGGGACAAAATGTGCTTATGAAATACTTACGTACTGCTCCAATTGATTAAAATGAATTATTTAATGAAAAAAGCGAGCTATCTTGTAACAAAAACCACCATTGTGTAACTAACGTATATATGACCGAAAATCTCGAACATTCTTTTGTACAGCAGCTGCAGGCAAATCAGAATATAATCCATAAAATATGTCGATTATATACTGATTGCGAGGACTCGCATAAAGATTTGTTTCAAGAGATTACCATTCAGTTATGGAAGGCTTTCCCTAAATTTAGAGGTGAAAGTAAATTTTCTACCTGGGCATACCGAGTTGCCTTGAATACCGCCATCACGCTATACCGTAAAAACAAGCGAACTATTGCTACAGTAGAATATGAGAGTAGGCAGCATTTTACTAAGGAGATCGAATACAATTATGAGGAGGAAGAACAAATAAAATTGATGTACAAGGCTGTTTACCAATTGAACGACATTGAAAAAGCATTGATTTTCATGTATTTAGAAGACAAGGATTATCGTGAAATTGCAGAGACTCTAGGGATTAGTGAAGTGAATGCAAGGGTAAAAATGAATAGAATAAAGGGAAAACTAAAGAAAATTTTAAATCCTTAAGAATTATGAAAGAACTGGATTTATTAAAGAAAGACTGGAAGAAGAATGAGAATTCTTATGAGCAGGTAACAGAGAACGAAATATATAAGATGATTCATAAAAAATCATCGTCGATAGTAAAATGGATTTTAATTATTAGCATTATTGAATTTAGTTTGAGTACGGTTTTAAATATCATACTGTCGTTTACAGATATCGATGAAAACAATACTCGATTTATTAAAAGCTTAGGGATTTATAACTATTACCAAGGGTTCACCATATTTTTATATGCTGCTATTATTTATTTTATAGTACTATTTTACAAGATGTACATACAGGTATCGGCTACAGATAACACTAAGCTGTTGATGAAAAACATATTGCGAACAAGGAAAACGGTTCACAATTACATCTTATTTAACTTGGTTACAGTTGCGGTTGTTTTCATAGCGTTCTTGACTTTTGGTTTAAAAAGCGCTTTGTTACACCAAACACTAGAAAACGGAAAGCATTTAGCCGAAATATCAAATAGTATTTACATTGTTTCCTTTCTAGTGATAATAGCAATTACTGCCGTTGCAATAGGAATTATATGGTTGTTTTACAGACTTTTATATGGTTTGTTATTAAAAAGATTACTTATAAATTATAAAGAATTGAAGAAGATAGACTTGTAGTAGTGGTACTCATTTTTTTCAAGCAAAAAACCCAGCAATTATAGTAGTTGCTGGGTTTAATTTTTTAAGCTTAATGCACCTATTTTTTTAGTGCTTATTTTCCTTATAGCTGTATCGTCTTCTTGAGTTTAATTTTTCTTCCTCGTCTAAGATTTCTTCCGGTATTACCTTTAAAAATGAAGGATGTTGCTCTATGGCATATTCTACTTTTTCTACTATGTCATCGATACTATCGTTTTCATAATCGATGTGTAGAGGCTCTTTAATAATAAAGGATTGCAAAATTCCTTTCTTTTTCATGCGCAAGCCTTTTTTGTCAAAGGAACGTCTAAAACCGTCTATTACAATAGGAACAACAATAGGTCTGTGTTCTTTTATAATATGAGCCGTACCTTTACGCACAGGCTTAAATGCCTTTGTAGTACCTTGCGGAAAGGTAATTACCCAACCATCATCCAGCGCCACTTTTATACTCTCAGTATCATTAGGGTTTACGTCTTTTTTATCGATGACATCCACTCCTTTTTCGCGCCATGTACGCTCTACAGATATTGCCCCAGCATAGGCCATTATACGTGTTAACAAACCTGCTTCCATTGTTTCCTTTGCCGCAACATAATATACATTCATCTTAGGACTCCACAAATATCCAATGTTTTTTATGTTGTTTTCTCTCCCTTTCAGGCTGGCATTAAAAACGTGAAACATTGCCACCACATCAGCAAAATAAGTTTGGTGATTAGAGATAAACAATACATTTCGGTCTGGTAAATTTCTTATAATTTCAGAACCTTCTATTTGTAATTCGTTAAAACCACGGTAACGTCTATGCGTTGCAGCACCAAACATTCTAATAAGCCAACGCTTTAAGAATATGATATGACCAAAAGGATTTCGCTTCAGTAATCCCATAAAATTGTGTATTAATTTTCTAAATTCGAACTACAAACTTACGAAAATTATTCTTGTCGCAATTTGCTTTAACAGTAGTGATACGGTGAACATACAAGAAAAGTTGCCGGTTTAGATTTTTAAACTAGTCTCATTTTTAATCACCTTCTTGATTACCTCCTTCAACTCGCTTAACATCATTGCAGTAGCACCCCAAACTATTTTTCCTTCTATGTTAAAAGCGGGAACTTCTATAGCTACAGCATAAGAAGTCGTCATGGCAGCTGATGTAACTATTTCTTGACTTAAAAATACAGCCAGTGGTAACTCGATAATTGCTGCTACCTCACTAGGGTCAGCAGTGAACTGTAGAGGTTTATTAGCCACTCCAAGATACGGGTAGACCATAAAGTTACTAGGCGGTATGTACATAGGTGTAAACGCTTTGATAACCTCAATTTCTTCTGGAGACACACCTACCTCTTCGTGAGTTTCACGCAATGCTGTAAAAGCATAATCAAGGTCATCATTTTCATATTTCCCTCCCGGAAAAGCAATTTGAGCAGAGTGCACTCCTTTATAGGTGTTTCTTACAATCAATACGATATGGGTTTGTTCATTTTTAGGATAAAAAAGCATCATTACAGCGGCTTTTTTCGCATTGCTCCCCATACCTGGTTTTAAGCTTTCTATACGCTCTAAGGGCGCCATAATGCTATGAGCAGCAATTCCTGGTAATTCTAATTGTGCTATATAAGGAACATATTTTAAAAAAGATTGAAAATCCATAATCAAAGTCTATTTTTGTACTCTAAAAAAGAATATAAATATAGTTTAGAAAATAGTCGTGCGCAAACTTTCTAAAATCTAAATCCAAAATTACCAATGTACAGCAGAGAAGAAACTCAAAAATTAAAAAGAGAATTCTGGGTCACATTCGCAGATAAATATCCTAGAAAATGGGTACTGTACGATACTAAAATAAAAGATTTCTCTTTTAAATTTTATGTCGACAACAAGAAAGCACAAGTCATTATTGATATCGAACCTCGCAATGACGAAATCCGAAAGGCCTATTTTGACAAGCTTGTAGCGCTTAAAAATATTCTTGAAGAGGAATTTATTAAAGACCTGGTTTACGAGGAGAATCACACACTTGAAAGCGGAAAAACCATCAGCCGCATCTGGGTAGAAAAAGTAGGCGCCGGCGTGAGTAATAGAAACAACTGGGATGCTATATTTGATTTCTACAATAAAAACATGCACGCTTTAGAATTGTTTTATTTAGAATACGACGAATTCATAAAAGACATCCACAAAGGATAATTGCGCTGTTAAATAAATAAAAAAGCGGTCTAGATTTTATTATCCAGACCGCTTTTATGTTTCATAAAATCCAGTTCAATTATCTTAAAACAACCGCCGTAACCACATCGCGTCTTAATTCTTCATTGATCATTTTAATAATTTTACTTTTACCGTGACTTAACTCCTCTCTTAAAACAGATGAAGTAAGCTCAACATACAGCGTACCTCCTTTTAAAAGCACATTGCGAGTGTAACTATTCACACCATTTCCCATTAAATTGCTCCAAGCATCTTTTACATCAATTTGATCCATTCCTGGTTGCAATTTATTGACCTTTATAATCTGCTGCAACACATCACCCACCGTACTTTGATTATTTAGTCTCTTTGCCATCTCCTGTAATATTTATTGGTCCTGCTTTTTTATAATGATATTCTTTGTCCTCGGTGTTTTTAAAAACCAATTCTTCATCTGATATTTTAACTAATTCCTCTGACCATTTTGCATAATCAGTAACATAATCTAAATAGACTTTATCTTTGTCTAATCTAATAGTGAAATTTTCATAGGTATCGTTCACTAAAAAAGTACCATCTAATTGTGGCATCACCTTTTTTCTAATCCCTTTTTTGTCCTTGATTCTAAAATAATCAAACGACTCATTCATTTTATAATCTTTATCTTCCCCTTTATCAAATACTACTTTCTCAATCTCCCAGTAGCCATTCATTTTAGCAATATCAGCACTTTCTATTTTTTGACCGCAACTCACAAAAACTAATGAGAGTACCAGCATTCTAAGCATATTTTTTATAGTCATAATATAAATTTGAATAACGTAATGATTCTTTTTTTTGGAGCATATTCCTGCTTTCCGCTGTATCCTCGCGATAATTGTTTCATTCTTCCACAATTTTCACTCGGGATGCCGCTCCCATCAGGGCTAGGATTTAGTGGAGCAATTTGCATTTTTTCACAATGACAAAGTTAGCTTATAAAAGCGCAATCCAAACAAAAAATAGCGGCAGTTTTTACATTTTTTGTATTTATAATTCTAGTATAAAACAGTTGTCTGAGCAATTTCTACTAAATAAAAAAAGCAGCAACTCTACAAGAGAGCTGCTGCCTTAAGAATCACAATAACGAAAACCATGACACTCTATATTTTACATTTTTTCTTCTAAGCAATTTTCAAAAAACAAAATCACATTGACTTTGTAATACCTGTAGGCCGAAAAATGACTTTCGATATCTACTCGATATTTAGTATGGTTGTTCAAGTAAAAAGTCTCACATTGAACGTCCTCGCATTCCTTAATCATCTCTAGCTTATTAATAAACGAACTTAAACTGTTATGATAATCCTCATTGATTGCGCTAACGTTATCAAGATCTTTTAGCAAATCCATTTTTTGTTTTCTATCGCAATTAAAGCCCTTGAATACCGAAGAGATCAAAATATGCTTAAAAAATAAAAGTTCTATTCTTGTCATGGCAATCCTTTCTTTCCACAACTTAATGTCGCTATCCATGAATTTCATCTGAATATCATCCACTGTCTCGTGTTCGTAAATTAACTCTTTCATATTTGGCTATTTAGTAATTGATTGCACTGTTGCTCGACATTCAAAATTTCAATGGTATTTTCACCAGAGGGGAATTGCCATACAATTTTATCTCCAGCAGCATAGCCAAAAAGTGCTAACGCCATGGGAGAAAGAATGGATATTTTATTCTTTGTAATATCACTTTTTTCAGCTGTTACAATTTGGTAACTGCGAGTCACATTGTACGGCGTACTAATGTGCACAACCGAATTAAACCGTACCACATCATCTGGCATCGCCATCCCATCAAAAACTTTTGCTGTTAGTAATTCCAACTTAAGTTTTTTTAAAGATTCGCGATAAATTTTATCTTCTTGATTTTTAGACTCGGCTATACTTCGCATCAGTAAACCGTACTCCCTTCTATCAAGTAAAAGTTGACCGTATTTCATAATTAAATGCTTGTTTAGTAAAAACAAACCTTTATAGCAATGAGTGGTAACTATAAAGGCTTTTGAATAAAAAATAAAAAAAACTACAAGAAAACTATGGAAAGATACCGCGTTGTATATAAGCAGTTTCAATTCTTTTTATCGCTAATATATAAGCTGCTGTTCGCCAATCTGTCTGGTTTTCTTTCACTACATTTTCGACCTTCTTAAATACTTCTGTCAATTTCTTGTCTATTTTAAACATCACTTCGTCTAGCTGCCACAACTCGCCATTGCGGTTTTGTAACCATTCAAAATAACTCCCTATTACCCCTCCAGAATTGCACATAATATCAGGAATAATTGTAATCCCATTTTGTAATAAAATAGCTTCTCCCTCTGTGTCAACTGGACCATTTGCGCCTTCTGCAACGATGGCTGCTTTAACTTGATAGGCATTGTCAGCTGTAATCTGGTTTCCTAAAGCTGCAGGAATCAGTATATCACAGTCCAGTCCAAAAAATGCTGACGGGTCCATTTCTACCGCTCCCTCAAACCCTTGAATAGAACCCTTTCTAGGTTTTGAATGTTCGAATAAATCTTCTACTGCAATTCCCTTTTCATTTATAATGGTTGCATGTGCGTCTTGAACTGCTAATAAAATAGCCCCGTCATTGGTTAAAAAATGAGAAGTCCAGTACCCCACATTTCCAAAACCTTGTACGATGAATTTTTTACCACCTAATTGCTCTCCCCTACTTAAACACAATAACTTTATCGTTAAATACACGCCATATCCTGTTGACCGATTACGACCTTCAAGCCCTCCCGAGCCCACCGGTTTCCCTGTAACTACGTGTTGGTTTTTTGATCGCTCTGATGAAGATTTGGTCGACATAAATGTATCTGCCATCCAGGCCATCGTTTGATCATTTGTATTCACATCAGGAGCTGGAATATCGTGTTCTGGTCCTATGTTCTCTCCTAATGCATACGTAAAACGTCGTGTGATGCGCTCTAATTCTCCTATTGAATATTCTCTCGGATCAATTTGGATTCCTCCTTTGGCACCACCATAAGGCAATCCTGCTAATGAGGTTTTCCAAGTCATCCACATGGCAAGAGCTTTTGCATCTTCTACATCTACTGTAGGATGGTAACGCAATCCCCCCTTGTAAGGACCTAGCGCATTGTTATGTTGCACGCGGTAACCCGTGAATATTTTGACTTCGCCCGTATCCATCTTTACTGGAAAGTGAAGTATGATTTCGTTATTTGTTATTGATAAAATGTTTCTAATGTTTGAGTTCAACATAATCGTATCTGCTGTCTTATTAAACTGCTGCATTACGTTGTCTAACATGCTTTTTTTTGTTGCTTCTTTTGTCGCTGCCATTTTTATTTATTGATAATGTTCACAAAACATTTTATTTGTTCGCTGCCACATACAGTGGTTGTTATTTTCGCAATTGATACATAATCCTAGATTAACATCACTAATTACACTGCCGTCCTCGCTAGCAGCAGTTATGCTTCTATCTTGTAAAGTGGTCTTTTGCATCACCTCCATATCTATCCCTACGGGAACATAACCGACAGCTTGACTATTTAATACCTTCATCTCTCTCGTTTTTTACTATTTATTACTAGTACGTTACCCTACAGAAGGCAAAGGACATGCCAGTGCAACTAAACTTATAGCCATAAATAAGTAAGCCCCTTGTTATCAAGGGGCTTAAAAAAATAAAGTAAATAAACGCATAAAATACACCGGGGAGAAACTCCTCAGTTAGGTCAAAACACCTCGCTTTTTGAGGCTATTTCTCTTCTATTTTTTGACGTAATGTCTTTCTGTCGATTTGTAGAATTTCGGCAGCTCGGGTTTTATTGTTGTCGACCGCAGCAAGCACTTTTAGAATATGTGCTTTCTCGACATCCTTTAATGTTTTTAGTTCGTCTCTCTCAACTGGCATGGCATATTTTAAATATTCAGGAACATCCTTCATTTCAATTTCTTTGCCACTCATGATAATCATTCGCTGTATTACGTTTTCTAATTCCCTAACATTACCTGGCCAATTATGACGCATCAAGACTGCCATAATTTTATCAGATAAGACCAACTGTGGTTTGCCATATTCACTACCGTATTTTGTTAGAAAAGTCTCCGCTAGTAACTTGATATCTTTTTTCCTCTGTCTTAACGATGGTGTTTCAATATTAACAACATTTAAACGGTAGTATAAATCTTCTCTAAATGTTCCTTTACTCGACATTTCATAGAGATCGTTGTTTGTAGCAGCGATAATCCTGAGCTCTATTTTCTCTGATTTTTGCGACCCCACCATACTTACTTCTTTTTCCTGTAAAACCCGAAGCAGTCGCACTTGCACATGAAGCGGAGCAGTCCCTATCTCGTCCAGAAAAATGGTACCACCATTAGCCGCTTGAAAATAACCACCTCTAGTTTCATTAGCACCTGTAAATGCCCCTTTTACATAACCAAATAGCACCGACTCCAATAAATTTTCAGGGATAGCACCGCAATTAACAGCTACAAATGGTTTCGTTTTAAAAGCACCTTCAAAATGAATCGCTCTGGCAACCAGCTCTTTTCCCGTACCACTTTCACCTTGAATTAATACCGTAGCACGATTGTCTTTTACACGTGAGATCAAATCTACTAATTGTATTATTTCTTCCGATTGCCCTACTATACCAGCATAGGCTGCTGTTTTTAGACTTTTATTCGAACTAACATCTTCAACAACACTACCCGATTTATTTTTGTGTGCAATTAAATTTTGCACCGTGCTTTTAAGCTCTTCATTTGTAAATGGTTTTGCCAGGTAATCTAACGCTCCTGATTTCACAGCAGCCAGAGCACTATCCACAGATGGATACCCCGTGATTACTAGCTTTGGAATATCAGGAAAATGTTCTTGTACATATTTAATAAGTTCGATACCATTGATCCCCGGCATTTGCAAATCGGTGATCAATAAATCAATACTGCTCAATTTTAATATTTCAATTGCTTCTACTACTGACGAAGCTTTATAGGTATGAAAATTTAATGCTTTTAGATTACGGTGTAACAATTCAAGCATATCGTAGTTATCATCAACGATAAGTATATTTTCTTTTTGTAAAGTCATTAGTTTGTTGATAAAGGCAAGCAGACTTGAAAAACAGTTCCTTGCGGTTGATTATTATAGGTCGTAATGGTGCCACGATGACTTTTTACAATTCCATGAACTACACTTAATCCTAAGCCAGAGCCTTCACCTAAAGGTTTAGTTGTAAAAAAGGGTTCAAAAATTTTAGCTTTTATTTCAGGATCTATCCCAACTCCACTATCTGCAATTTCGATAAAAAAATCACTGCTTTTACTGTAGATTTTTATTGCAATACTAGCATTGGGAGCTGAGACATATATAGCATTGATTAGGATATTAAATAATAGCTGCATGAATTGAATTGGATCTAATTGCGCCTCTAGATCATCATTATCAAAATCAGTTACGATTTCGAGACTTGCTTTTTTAAAATTTGGCCCCAATAAACTAAGTGCCTCAAGTACAATAGGAATCACCTTTACCCGCTTCATGTGCTGCGGCATCTCGCAAGAAAAGAAAAGTAATTTTTTTACAACCTCACGAGAGTAAACCGCTGCCTTTATAATTTTTGAGCTATCCATTTTAGATTGTTTCTCTAATGAATTCTCGTTTATAAATTCGGCAAATCCAAGGATATTTCCTAACGGAGTATTTAATTCATGAGCAATACCCGCTGTGATTTCACCCAAAATAGCCATTCGATCAACACGCTCTAAACTGCGTCTTAACAACTCTTCCTTTCCCTTATTTAAATGGCGCTCATAAAATAAATTGATATCAGAGGCTACTCTATCGAGTAACTTTTGTTCATCATTTAGAAAATGATTTGCAGAAAATTGATCAGCAGGATAGTGCACTTTTACAAAACCTAAGGTTTCATCAAAAATGGTAAAAACGGCTTCTTGGAAAAAAGTAGTAGAGGGAATTGCTGCCGTGGTATAGTAGTAAGCATCCAATTTTAATTCGACAATTGCAGCGCTAGGATAACGCCATGCATTTTTTAAAACGATACCTATTTTCTCAAGAGCTTCTAAAACAGTACCTTCATGCTGTACAATAATGGACGAAACATCGTATAAGCACGATAATTCCTTAATGCGTTCTTGAAGAATTTCTTCTGGAGATATGGCGTAATTCATAACACTAAGATAGCAATCATCTCAACATTAAAACAGTAAAATCAAACTAATTATCTCGCGCTGATTTTTTTATACAAACCAAATAGAAATGTGATGACACCAAAACCCAGTAGGAAACCATAGGCAAAATCTACCTTGTCTCGCAATATATTTGCAAGTACAAAACAGATTAAACTAATAAAATATAAGTATAAAGGACTGATATTTTTCATGGCTAATTATTTAAAAAAGCTATCTACAAATTCAAATTTATTAAAGACTTGTAAGTCTTCAATTCCTTCACCTACACCAATATACTTCACTGGAATTTTAAATTGGTCAGAAATACCAATAACAACACCACCTTTTGCAGTTCCATCAAGTTTAGTAACCGCTAATGAAGTAACCTCAGTTGCAGCGGTAAACTGTTTAGCTTGTTCAAATGCATTTTGTCCTGTAGATCCATCAAGAACTAGCAGTACATCGTGCGGAGCATCTACGGTAACTTTTTGCATAACGCGCTTTACTTTTGTAAGTTCGTTCATCAAGTTAACCTTATTATGCAAGCGACCAGCTGTATCAATAATAACTATATCGGCATCTTGTGCAACAGCAGATTGTAACGTATCAAAAGCTACAGAAGCTGGATCACTACCCATATTTTGTCTTACGATAGGAACACCTACACGATCAGCCCAAATTTGCAGTTGGTCGATAGCTGCAGCACGAAAAGTATCGGCAGCACCAAGAACCACTTTGTACCCTTGTTTTTTAAATTGATATGCTAATTTACCAATAGTTGTCGTTTTACCTACACCATTTACACCTACCACCATTAAAACGTATGGTTTAGTATTTATTGGAATCACAAATTCGGTTGCTTCACCTGTATTTGTTTCAGAGAGTAAGCTAGCGATTTCCTCTTGTAGAATTTGGTTAAGTTCGTCTGTACCTAGATATTTATCTGCAGCAACACGCGCTTCAATTCTAGTAATAATTTTCAAGGTAGTATTTACACCCACATCAGAAGAAACAAGTATTTCTTCTAGATTATCCAGAACGTCATCATCAACTTTTGACTTTCCGGCAACTGCTTTACTTAGTTTTGTAAAGAAAGTTGTTTTTGATTTTTCAAGACCTTTATCTAAGGATTCTTTTTTTTCTGACGAAAATATTCTTTTGAAAAAACTCATAGTGTAAACATGTTAAAATGGAGTACTAGACACACTGAACTAATACTATTTCTAATGGGTAAAGATAGAAAATAAAAAAGCTACTTCCGAATGAAAGTAGCTTTTCTATATAATGCTTATGTTAATTATTTCTTTTTCAAGAACTCATCAACTAATTCAGGAGCTATAATAGTTTCTACGAAAGTATATGCACCAGTTTTTGGAGATTTCACCATTTTGATGGCTTTTGATAATCTCTTAGAAGAAGTTTGTAACGTTGCTACTGTTTTCTTTGCCATGATTTAAATGTTATATGTATTTTAATATGTATTCAAATGAATTCATTCGAGAAAATATTTAAATCTCTAATTATTATTTAATTTCTTTGTGAAGAGTCACACGTTTCAAAACTGGATTAAATTTCTTAATCTCTAATCTATCTGGAGTGTTTTTCTTGTTCTTTGTTGTAATGTATCTTGAAGTTCCTGCAACACCAGTTGTCTTGTGTTCAGTACATTCTAAAATTACTTGGATTCTATTACCTTTCTTTGCCATCTTGCTATTTTTTTATGTTGGAAAAAGTTTATTTAATAAACCCTTGCGTTTGCGCTTTTTTCAAAACAGCTGCAATTCCATTTTTGTTAATTGTTTTTATCGTAGATGCTGCTACTCTAAGAGTAATCCATCTATCTTCTTCTGGAAGATAAAAACGCTTTTTCACTAAGTTAACAGAAAATTTTCTCTTAGTTTTATTCATAGCGTGAGAAACGTTATTTCCTACCATCGCTCTTTTACCTGTAAGGTCACAAACTCTTGACATTATACTTATCTTTTATCGTTATTCAAAATCAGGGTGCAAAGAAAAGAAAAATAAACCTATTAAGCAAAATATTTAAAGGAGATTTTTAAAAATTTCTTTCTGTAACATTTCTAAACTCTTATATACAGTTCTATCTATCACTTTCTCACGTGGTTGGCCAAAATTAAATTCTTCGACAATAACTTCCTCCGGAGTAGCAAGTGCAATGAAAACAGTTCCAATCTCGGCATCAGAATCTCCTTTTGAAGGACCCGCATTACCAGTTGTCGCAATCGCATAATCTGTTTGCATCATCTTTTGAATACTTAAAGCCATTGCTTTTGCAACCTCCGCACTGACCACTGAAAACTCCTCAATCACTGCTTCTGGGATTCCTAAAACCGTTGTTTTAATGCGAGTATCATAAGCCACAACACTACCCTTAAAACTTTTTGAAGCTCCTGGAACCGCCGCTAGCAACGATGCTATTGTTCCGCCAGAACAACTTTCTGCCGTAGCAATCGTTTTTCCCTGCTTTTGCAAGGCCGCCGTTAGCATTACCTCGATGGTTTCATCTTCTTCATACCCTACAATAATATCACTTATAATAGCCGCTAAAGAATGTAAATATTCCTCTAATGCCTGATCCAAAAATGCTTTATCAGTTCCTCTAGCAGAAATACGTAATTTTACGCGACCAGGACTGGGCAAATAAGCAAGTTTTAGAAATGCAGGCAAACTATCCTCCCATGCTTCAATACGCTCCGCAACCATGCTTTCTCCTTGACCGTAGGTTAGTACTGTTTTATGAATAATGTACGGCCTGCTGTACTCTCTAACAATTTTAGGAACCACCTCGTTTTCGACCAAATATTTCATTTCATAAGGCACTCCTGGCAGTGATACAAATACCGTATTTCCTTTTTTAACCCACATTCCTGGAGCAGTTCCCACTTTGTTGTGCAAGACAGTAGCCTTAGACGGAACTAATGCCTGATCTTTATTCATTTGCGTGATTGGTCTTTTATAAAACCCCTCAATCAACTCTGTAACATGTGCAAGTACTTTTTGATCCACAATTAATTCGTCCTCAAAATAATCACAGAACGTTTTTTTTGTTACATCATCTTTTGTTGGTCCTAAGCCTCCAGTAACCACTACTAAATCAGCCTTATCCTGCCATGCATTAAAGGTGTTTAGAATGTGTTGCTTGTCATCACTTATCGAAATCATCTCTGCAATCTCCACTCCTATTCTATCTAGCGACTTAGCTATAAAACCCGAATTAGTATCGACTATTTGACCAATTAATATTTCGTCACCTATGGTAATTATCACTGCTTTCATCTTGCAATTGTAAATTTAGATTTTATCGTATAAAGAAAATTCAACACCCAATGCTACCACTGAATATTGAATTTCTAATTTTTTATTTATAAAAGCACCTTAAAGTTTTAAAGATCAAAATCTTTTTTGATCTCTTTAATCGCCTCTTTTACTTGTGTTTTAATACTTTCAAAAGTATGCTCTATTTCCTTTTTCTTTCCTTCGGTTTTTGTCCATGCTTCTACTTGCAGGATTTCTTCAAATGCTACATTTAAACCCAGCAAATCTAACGTTGGTTTTATCTTATGCGCATAAGCATAGGCATGTTTGTGATCTTTTTTCTTAATCCCCTCTTTAATTTGTTTTAAATCATCTGGAACTTCTGTTACAAAAAGAGTCAAAATCTCATTTACAAACTCTGGGTCGTTATCTGAAAGTGCGTACACTTTTGAAAGGTTATAGTTTAAAGCCATTATTTTACTTGTATTCTAAATAGTTTTTGTCCTTCTAAAAATCCTTCTAATACATCATCCTCTTTTACAGCAGCCACTCCAGCGGGCGTTCCTGTAAAAATAAGATCTCCAATTTTTAAAGTAAAATATTGAGACACGTAAGCAATAAGCTCATCTATTTGCCACAACATTAAACTAGAATTTCCTTTTTGAACAGTTTTATTATTATTAGTTAATTCAAAAGTAAGGTTTTCTAACGAACTAAATTGTGATTTATCTAAAAAATCTCCCACAACTGCTGATCCATCAAATGCTTTCGCTTTTTCCCATGGCAAGCCTTTTTCTTTAAGCTTAGATTGCAAATCACGAGCTGTAAAGTCAATTCCCACTGTTAATTCCTCATAATATTTATGAGCAAATTTTGGTTCGATATACTTACCTACCTTATTAATTTTTACCACAATTTCGATTTCGTGGTGAATATCATTTGAAAATTCAGGAATAACAAATGGATGCTGCTTCAACAATATTGCCGAATCCGGTTTCATAAAAACGACAGGCTCAGTAGGACGCTCGTTCTTTAATTCGGCGATGTGTTCGGTATAATTTCTACCTATACAAATTATCTTCATTTTCTTTATAGTGAATAGCAAACAGTAATTAGCAATTAGTCTCTTTCACTAGTCACCAATCACTAATTACTTAGTTTTTAGTATTCATTTTTCTTAACTTAATGGCCGTCAAAACCTTTTTAGTATACAAAGGGAAATCAGCATTTTGAATCCAACTAAAATATCCTGGCTCTGATTCTAAAACCGTTTCTACTTTTGTTCCTTTGTGTTTTCCAAAAGAGAAAATCTCATTTCCATCTTTATCAAACGAAATCATTCCAGCAAAATCAGCGTTTTTCTTTCGAGTAGAAAACTCAGATAGCGATTTTATATCATTCTCTAAATCTGGATAACGGTCTAATTGCGCTAATAATATTTCATAAGTTGCCATCGTATCCGCCTCGGCAGAATGAGCGTTTTCAAGGCCTTTTCCACAGTAAAATTTCAACGCAGCTCCTAATGTGCGTTCTTCTTTTTTATGAAAGATTGTTTGCACATCAACAGAAACCTTATTTTTCATATCAAAATCTACTCCTGCTCGCAATAGCTCTTCTGCTAATAAAGGAATATCAAATCGATCTGAATTAAAACCAGCCAAATCACTGTCTTTAATCATATTATAAACCTGTGGCGCTAGCTCGTTAAACGTAGGTTCGTTAGCTACTTTTTCATTAGTAATACCATGAACAGCCGTCGTTACCGCAGGAATTGGAATGGTAGGATTCACTAACCAAGTTTTACTTTCTTTATTCCCGTTAGGAAAAACTTTAAATATTGATATTTCTACAATTCTATCTTTTCCTATATCGATTCCAGTAGTTTCAAGATCGAAAAAGCAAATTGGTTTATTGAGTTTAAGTTCCATTTTTATTGTTTGATTGATTACAAATATAAAGGATTGCGGCGGAATTCAATAAGAGAAAACGACAATATATTGCCAAAATTCACAATTAATATTTTCGAATACCACAAAAGCAAAAACCCGATAATCTAGTCGACTATCGGGTTTTTATATCTTTATGTTATTGTATTTACTACAAATCTCTATTTACATCAAATGCTTCTAGATACTCTGCTACTCTTTTTACAAAGCTTCCTCCTAAAGCACCATCTACAACACGGTGGTCATAACTGTGCGATAAGAACATTTTTTGACGAATACCTATAAAATCACCTTCTGGAGTTTCAATAACTGCAGGAACTTTTCTAATCGCTCCTAATGCTAAAATACCCACTTGCGGCTGATTGATAATTGGCGTACCAAACACACTTCCAAAAGTACCTACGTTAGTTACCGTATATGTACCTCCTTGCGTATCGTCTGGTTTCAATTTACCCATTTTTGCACGGTTTCCTAGGTCATTTACTGCCTTAGCCATCCCTACTAAATTCAACTGATCTGCATTTTTAATTACAGGAACAATTAAGTTTCCGTTAGGCAATGCCGCAGCCATTCCTAGGTTAATATTTTTCTTTTTAATGATATAATCACCATCAACAGCAATATTAATTCCAGGATAATCCTTGATTGCTTTTGCAACCGCTTCCATAAAGATAGGCGTGTACGTTAACTTCTCCCCTTCTCTTTTTTCAAAAGCATTTTTATTTTTCTCTCTCCATTTCACGATGTTTGTCACATCTACTTCAATAAACGACTGTACGTGAGCCGATGTTTGAATTGAAGCTGTCATGTATCCAGAAATCAGCTTACGCATTCTGTCCATTTCAACTACCTCATCACCACCATTTACAGATACTGGAGCCGCTTTTTGAGCTACTACTGGAGTCGGAGCCGCTTTTTGAGGAGCTGCTACCTTTTGTGGCGCAGCAACTGTATGCGTATCCTTATTTTTTACATATTCTAAAATATCATTCTTAGTAACACGACCTTCTTTACCCGTTCCCGAAATTCCTTCCAGTTCAGCTACAGAAACACCTTCTTCCTTAGCAATATTCTTTACTAATGGAGAAAAGAATTTGTCTGAATCTGCATAATCAGCAGCCAGATTACTTGGACTTGCTACGCTGTCTTTTGCTGCATCAACTGTTTTTGAAACCTCAGCCACTGCTTGATCAGCCACAGTTTCAGTATTACTTGGAGTTGCAGCACCATCTTCAGTTTCTATAATAGCAATTGTTTGGCCTACTTGAACAAGATCGTCTTTTCCAAATAATTGCTCTACCAATACACCTGAAACTTCACTTGGCACTTCACTATCTACTTTATCAGTAGCGATTTCAAGTACTGCTTCATCAGCTTCAATCCTGTCACCTACTTCTTTCAACCAGTTTGTAATAGTTGCTTCTGCGACGCTTTCTCCCATTTTTGGAAGTTTTAATTCAAATCTTGCCATATTGTTAACCTAAAAGGTGGTTTTAGTTTTCAGTTTGCGAAATTACTAAATATTTTAAACATAAATTACATTTAATATAATTTTTCAATTAATTCCAGCAAATTAATAATTTGCGATATTCCTCAGGTTGCTGTGCTACTCAATACGTACTAAGCCTTTATTTGCGCTTTTTACTTAGCTATAAATCAACACAATGAATTTGTGTCGCCGTTTTTATAAAGTGAGTAACACGTTCTGTACCGCTTCTTTTCTTGACGAATTTACTAATTTTTAACGCTCAATGATAACAAAGCTTTCTTTTTTTAAGCAAAAATTACAACTGTAATCTACAGCTATTTTATAACAACAGCCAGCACAACTATTTCTTAAAGCTTCTATTTACAGATTACAGCTCTTATTAAATTCTTACTTTTGAAAACATGAAGACACACTATTTACTATTCCTTTTTGTTTTTAGTACTAGCTACAGCCAGATAGCCGGTTGTACAGATTCGCTTTCGATCAATTACAACAAGAATGCTGCTGTAAATAATGGTAGTTGTAATTACAAATCGGCAAAAATCAAAGCCGTAACAACTAGCAAACTCCCCATTTCTATCAAGGAAACTTCAGGATTAATTTATTACAATGAACTATTGTGGACATTTAATGACGACTCTGATACCCAGCTATACGGATTGGATACTAGCGGAAAAATCATTAAAACTGTCACTATTAATAATGTAACCAATACTGATTGGGAGGCAATCACACAAGACAGCACTCATATTTATATAGGTGATTTTGGGAACAACGTATCTGGAAATAGAGACGACTTACACATTCTTAAAATTGCTAAAAAAAGTTTATTCGAACAAAAGCAACAAATAGATACCATTTGGTTTTCTTATGATGACCAAGATAATTTAAAGTCAGTTAAGGCAAACACAACCAACTTTGATTGTGAAGCATTGATCATAAAAAACGGCAGTATCTACTTGTTTAGCAAACAATGGTCAGCTGGCGCTACTACTTTATACAAGCTTCCCAATGTAGCTGGCAAGCAAATCGCTACTAAAATCGCCACGCTAGACGTAAAAGGCCTAATCACTGATGCTCATTATGATGCTATTAAAAATGCCATTGTATTATCAGGTTATAGTAAAACACTGCAACCGTTTATCTACTTGCTTTCTCATTTTGAAGGCAACAACTTTTTTTCAGGAAACAAACGAAAAATTAAACTGCGCCTCCCCTTTCATCAAGTTGAAGGCATCACAAGTCCAGATGGTTTGGATTATTACATTAGTAACGAGCAGTTTACTAGAAAACCATTTTTAAACATACCGCAGCAACTGCATCTTATTGATCTAAGAAAGTATATTTATTAATATCAAAACTGCCAGCTACCACAAACTAGCTAAAAAATATTGAACTATAAATTAGCATTTCTTTGCATAAAATCAATCTATAAATACGTACTTTTCTACTTGTAAAATTGAACATTGCCGGTAAAACAATTCGCTTTATGAAAAACAATCTTGGATCTATTTCTTTAATAATCGCCTTTGGAGGTTTGGTTTTGTTCGAAAGCTTGTTACGCCTAGACGTTTTATCGCATCCAGCTTGGCGCATTGTGACTGCTGGTTTTGAAGCCGCGACAATAGGTGGTTTTGCTGATTGGTTTGCCGTGAGCGCCTTGTTCCACGAAATCCCAATTCCGTTTGTTAGAAAACACACTAATATTATTGCAAAAAATAGAGAAAAACTTACCGAAGGAATTGTGGATTTAGTCACTAACAAATGGTTATCCCCAGAAATAATCACCGAAAAATTACAGCAAGTAGATCTTGCAAAAACGATTTTAGACTTTTTACAGCAACCAAAAAATCAACAAAGTGCACTGCGTATTATTCAAGAGATGGCGATGAAATTTGTAAACGAACTCGATAATCCCGCTTTCGCGAAAGCGTTACAAAAAATATTGAATGAACAAATTGCAACAATTGATATCAATACACCCATAGGAGACTGGATGGAAAATGCTATTAAAGACGGCGATCATCATAAAATTTGGGAATTAATTATTCAAGAAACAGCACATGCTATCGCTACTCCAGAGACTAAAAACTTGCTTTTAGACAAGCTCAGTATCGTCGCAGAAGAGTACGGTCACAAAGGTTTTCTTAAAAAGGCTACCTTATTTCTAGCGAGAAAAAGTGGCGGTATTGACTTAGATATTATCTCTGAAGAATTATTAGAGAAAGCCACCGAAATCTTAACGGAAGCAAAAACAAATCCGCAACACCCCATCCGATTAAAATTTGATGCATGGATCTTAGAGTTTGCACAACAATTAAAATCAGGTGACGAGAAAGCAACACTACTCATCGATAATCTAAAAGTCACTGCAATGCAGCACATCGCCGCAGAAAATGTGATTGAAAAACTACTGCACAATTCAAAACAAGCCTTAGCTTCACAATTTCAAGATGAAGAGAGTTCGTTAATGCAATTCTTTATTTCGAATGCAAAAAAGCTAATTGACGATTTACAGCAAGACGCCGCTGCACAGCAGAAAATGAACAGCTGGATGCGCACCACTATTTCAGAAATGCTTATTAAGTTCCACAGTGAGATTGGGAATATGGTGCGAGAGAGTATGATGAAGTTAAATAATAAAGAACTAGTGGCTCAAATTGAGGATAAAGTAGGTAACGATTTACAATATATTCGATTAAATGGCGCGGTAGTAGGAGGACTTGTGGGGATTATTCTTGCCTTACTTAAATTGCTGTAAGCGTACTAAACCTTTAAAAGGCACTTGTTTTAGCAGTTGATTCGGTTGTTTCTCACTAAATGTCACGGCAATAGGCAAAGTTCTTGTTTGCAAATAATTTTAACCTAAAAATAATAAACTACCTTTGCACGGTGGTTTTTTTTTGGCCTTCGAAATCGATAGATTTTACAGCCCAAATCAGTATTAAAACCGCACTAAATATAACATTTACATCTAGTTACACGCATGAATTACTTATCTGTTGAGAATATTTCAAAGTCGTTTGGAGAACGCACCCTTTTTAAAGACATCTCGTTTGGAATTAATAAAGATCAAAAAATTGCTTTTATAGCCAAAAATGGTTCTGGAAAAACGACCATTATGAGCATTATCAATGGTCTTGACGAACCTGATACTGGACAAGTGGTATTGCGTAAAGGCATTAGAATGGCTTTTTTATCTCAAAACAACAATTTGCAAGACGAATTGACAATTGAAGAAAGTATTTTTGCCTCAGATAACGAGACCTTAAAAATTATAGAAGCCTACGAAAAAGCATTAGAGAATCCTGAAGACGAGGAAGCGTACCAAAAAGCTTTTGACGGAATGGACCAACATAATGCTTGGGATTTTGAAACCCAATACAAACAAATTTTGTTCAAATTAAAGTTAGAAGACTTTAAACTGAAAGTAAAAAACCTTTCGGGAGGACAAAAAAAGCGTTTGTCACTAGCCATCATTCTTATCAATCGTCCTGATTTATTAATCTTAGACGAACCTACGAATCACCTAGATTTAGAAATGATCGAATGGTTAGAAAGTTATTTTACTAAAGAAAACATTACGTTGTTCATGGTAACGCACGACCGTTTCTTCCTAGAGCGTGTGTGTAACGAAATCATCGAATTAGACAACGGAAAATTATACCAATACAAAGGGAATTACTCGTACTACTTAGAGAAAAAAGAAGAGCGCATTGCCTCAGAAAATTCTAGCGTAGACAAAGCACAAAACCTATTTGTAAAAGAATTAGAATGGATGCGTCGCCAACCAAAAGCGAGAACAACCAAATCTAAATCGCGTCAAGATGACTTTTACGACATCAAAGAGAAAGCACAAAGCCGCCGTAGCGAAAACAAGGTTGAACTGGAAATCAACATGGAGCGTATGGGGAGCAAGATTATCGAGCTTCACAAAATCTCTAAAAAGTTCAAGGATCATGTGATCTTAGACAACTTTAGCTTTGATTTTCAACGTGGAGAACGCATTGGAATCATTGGTAAAAACGGAACTGGTAAGTCCACTTTCTTGAATCTATTGACAGGTACTTTACCTCTTGACTCAGGAAAAGTGGTAATGGGAGAAACGATCAAAGTAGGCTACTACACACAAAGCGGAATCAACCCAAAACCAGGGCAACGTGTTATTGATGTGATCAAAGAATACGGTGAGTTTATACCTTTAATGAAAGGGAAAATGATCTCGGCATCACAGTTGTTAGAGCGTTTCTTATTTGATGCTAAAAAACAATATGATTTTGTAGACCGCTTGAGTGGTGGAGAATTAAAGCGTTTGTACTTATGTACTGTTCTAATTCAAAATCCTAACTTTTTGATTCTGGATGAGCCCACAAATGATTTAGATATCGTTACACTGAATGTCCTAGAAAGCTTCTTACTTGACTACCCTGGATGTTTAATGGTAGTATCTCACGACAGGTATTTTATGGATAAAATTGTAGATCACTTGTTCATCTTTAGAGGAGACGGTGTTATCGAAGATTTCCCAGGTAACTACTCTGATTTTAGAGCCTATGAAGATAGCGCAGATGTTGCTCAAAAAGAGGAAAACAAAGCAGAGAAAAAAGATTGGAAACAAAACAATCCCACTGGAAACCTAACGTTCAACGAACAAAAAGAATATCAAAAACTAGAGCGCGAAATTAAAGACCTAGAAGAACAAAAAGCAAAAATCGAGCAGCAGTTCTCAGAGGGAACTGTAGCCGAAGACGCTATTGAGAAAAAAGGAAACGAGTTACAAAACCTCATCAATAAAATGGAGGCAAAAGAAGAACGTTGGTTTGAATTAAGTGCTAAAATGGAGGGGTAGGTTTTTTAGTTTGCAGTTTATTTTGATTGTCTTTAGAGTCGCAGTTTGCAGTCTCAGTTTACTTTGATTGTCTTTAGAGTCGCAGTGTTCAGTTATTTTGATTGTGGGTAATTAGTATTCAGTCTCAGTATTCAGTTTACTTTGATTGCTGGTAAATAGTATTCAGTCTCAGTTTTCAGTTTATTTTGATTGTCTTTGTACTTGCAGTCGCAGTGTTCAGTCTCAGTTTATTTTGATTGTTTTTGTAGTTGCAGTATTCAGATTAGCTTGATCTAATTTACGTATTTTACGTTGTTGTCAATTGAGTTTATCCATACCGATAAAAATAGCAATTAAATTTTTAAGAAAATATCATTTGCATAAAAGGCTATAAATCTTTGATTTATAGCCTTTTATTTTTTATTTTACGATTTACTAAAATAAAAAAGAGCATGGATTTTAAAGATTTACTAGCGTATCAAAAATCGTTTGAGTTAGCGATGGCTATTTTTGAAATATCAAAGTCATTTCCTAAAGAGGAGAAGTACTCACTTACTGACCAAATCAGGCGTTCGTCTAGGAGTGTTCCTGCTAATATTGCTGAGTCTTATCGAAAGCGAAAATATGTCAAACATTTCATTAGTAAACTAACAGATAGCGATGCCGAAAACTCAGAAACCAGTGTTTGGTTGGATTTTGCTTTTGAATGCAATTATATTAGCTATGAAACTCTACTAGAACTAAATAGTAAAAGTATTGAAGTTGGAAAAATCTTAAATTTCATGATGCAAAATCCAAGTAAATTTGGGTGCGTTTGAAAGTTTGCAGTTTTCAGTCTCAGTCTCAGTTGGCAGTTAGTTTTATTGCGCTTACGAGTTTTCAGTGAACAGTCTCGGTAGGCAGTTAGTTTTATTGCGCTTACTAGTTTGCAGTTTCCGGTCTCAGTGGGCAGCACCAGTGTGCAGTTAGCTTTATTCACTTTAAAAGTTGGCAGTAGTCAGTCTCGGTAGGCAGCTAGTTTTATTGCGCTTGTTAGATTGCAGTTTTTTTTTATTGTGTTTACTAGTTTGCAGCGGGCAGTCTCAGTGTGCAGTTAGCTTTATTGCGCTTGCTAGATTACAGTGAGCAATAATTTTTAGTAGCTACAAAGTTTATAATTTTACTTCACTGATCTGTTAGTTTGTTTTTTCCTCTAATATTAGATTTGTTTTATTATTTTAAACAATTATATTTACAATACTTCTTGTTAACAAAACTGATTCTAACCCCAACAAACCTACAAATCATGACCGACAATCAAAAAATTAATGAAGAAATAAGAAACTACAAGTTATTTAAAATACAGAGAATTAGAACTAAAATTCAAAATTACTCAGAAATATTAAGTGATATTGAGCAATTCAAAAAATCTCATTTTGCAACTAACGCATTATCATATTTCAATTATATAGCTCCTGTAATCATGCTTTTTTTAATCTCTAAAAACAGTAGTGAGCCAAACGGCAATTATGAAGGTTTCCTTTACTTTATTCTACTTATTTTTATAATAAATGCAGTGTATCAATCTTATCACAACGTGCTTCTAAGAAAAAAATTTGGCGATTTCGAGGAAAAAGTTAAAGATACTATTGACCATTTTCAATCGGAAAGTGAAAAACAAATTACTAATTATGAATTCTTTATTGAAGAATTACAAAAAGAGGAAACGAGATTCAGAACATATAAATAATTGTAAATATGATACATTTCCTTGTTTGACCATTTTCCTATTTCAAATTGTTTAATAAATCATTCCTTAAATAGAAATTAACTTAGGGACTTAATAACTACTTTTAAAATTAACTTTAGCGGCAACGTAACCGTTTTCAGTGAGTTTTATTGCGTTTTTAAGTTGGCAGTTTTAAGTCTCGGTTTTCAGTCTCAGTTTTCAGTCTTAGTGGGCAGTGAGTTTTATTGCGTTTATAAGTTGGCAGTATACAGTCTCAGTGGATAGTGAGTTTTACTGACATTACTAGTTTGCAGTACTTCCTTTTCGAAATAAATAGCGAAACGAACCTAAAACTGTGTACTAAATATCCACAATCAAAATAAAGTGAGACTTAAAACTGCAACCGCATAATAACTACCCATCACAATCAAAGTAAACTGAAAACCGCGACTGAACACTACATACTCGCAATCAAAATAAACCGAGACTGAATACTATAAAGACATACAAAGTAAACTGAAAACTGAACACTGTGACTGAATACTACATACTCGCAATCAAAGTAAACCGCGACTGAAAACTTTAAAGACAATCAAAGTAAACTGTGACTGTAAACTGTGACTAACAACTACAAAGACAATCAAAATAAACTGAAAACTGCAAACCGCGACTGCAAACTTTAAAGACAATCAAAATAAACTGAAAACTGCAAACCGAGACTGAAAACTATAAAGACAATCAAAGTAAACTGAAAACTGAAAACCGCGACTGAAAACTAAATACTCGCAAACAAAGTAAACCGCGACTGAAAACTAAAAAGACAATCAAAGTAAACTGAGACTGCAAACCGCGACTGCAAACTAATTACCCGCAATCAAAGTAAACTGAAAACTAAATACTCGCAATCAAAATAAAACGCTACCACGGGATAGGAAAATAATCTTTTAAAAATTTGCCACTCCAGTGTTTGCCTGTGTTGATTCCGTCAAATAAAGGATCCATTACTCTCGCTGCTCCATCGACGATGTCTAATGGAGGTTGGAAATCTTCCAGATCTTGTTTCTTTTTTGCTAGTTCGGCGGGATCTTCATCAGTTACCCAACCGGTGTCGACAGCGTTCATAAAAATTCCCGATTTTGCTAATTCTCCGGCGGCAGTATGCGTAAGCATGTTTAATGCTGCTTTTGCCATATTAGTGTGTGGATGACGTGCTTCTTTAAAAAAACGATGAAACTTACCTTCCATCGCAGAGACGTTGATGATGTGCTTTTGTCCTGTGTTGTCTTTCTTCATCACTTCTGATAAGCGATTGCAAAGCACAAAAGGAGCCACAGAATTTACCAACTGCACTTCGATCATTTCAGTAGTTTCTATTTGGCCCAACTTTAATCTCCAGCTATTCGTTTTTCGTAAATCTACTTGTTGTAAGTCGGCGTCTAGTTCGCCCTCAGGAAATACCTCCGCTGCTACTAGCGCATTATCAAAAGAGTACGGAATCTGCGACAACTTAGCCGAAGCACGCAAACCAATTCCAGGTTCGGGACCATGCCAAGTTACCGGCATATTCTGATTAGATGAAGCGCCTGAGGTCAATACTTTCAGTTCATCAAGACAGTTAGTATGATCTAATAACAAACCTTGCACTTCTAATGGCAACGTACTTACTGCACGCTCTTCATTTTTAATCATGTGCGTATAAAAACCTGCAGGACGACGCACTGTTTGTGCTGCATTATTAATTAGAATATCAAGACGATCGTATTTTTGTTCGATAAAATTACAGAAAATTTCAACTGATGGAATGTGTCTTAAATCAAGACCATGAATTTTTAAGCGGTCACTCCAGTCATGAAAGTCGGCTTCCTTAGCAAAACGAATAGCCGAATCTACTGGAAAACGAGTCGTTGCAATAACAGTTGCTCCACCGCGTAAAAGCATTAACGAAATATGGTAACCAATCTTTAAACGAGAACCCGTAATAACTGCCACTTGTCCTTTTACATCTGCTGTTTGAAAACGTTTGGTATAATTTAAATCACCACAATCGCAGCACATCGTATCATAAAAATGATGCATTAAAGTAAATGGTGTTTTACAAACATAGCAGTTGCGGGCTACTTTTAATTCCAGTTGTTCCTTACTTTGCAAATCGGTTGCAGCAAGTAATTTTGGTGCTTCAAAAACGGCTGCTTCACGAGCATAACGAATTCCAGTCTCTTTACGAGCGGTACGATCTTGCTTTTCTTTTTTACGTTTGGCTATGGCTTTTCCGTCTTTTTTACGGCGTGCTAGTTCGTCCCGATCTGGTCTTGAAAACTGGCCTGCAGCAATTAATAAAGCGGTACGTTGCTCTTTTGGAATATCAAAAATCAATTCTGTTGCCGTATTAAGCTGCGTTAAAACAGCAATACAACGTTCGATTTCTTCGAGTGATAGTGCTGTTTCATTTGTTCTTACTTCATTAACCATCTGCTAAAATTTTAATTGCTCTATTTTTAAGAGCGCAAAGATAGTTTTAAAATATTAGCATCTGACCATTTTATTGTACTGGATAAATCAGCTTCATTTTCGAAAAAAAAATTATCTATAAGCAGTATACAAAACTAGAAGACTCTCGCTAAAAACTTGATTTCGATCGACTAGTAATATGTTTTCTCCTTGAGAATAAGTTACTTCGAGAGTAAAACCCAAATCATTAAAACTAACCACTTTTGCTGTTATTCTACCTAAATCATTACCGCCTTGACTACTATACCTGATGCCAAGACAATATCCAGGTGCTGCATAACGGGAAGTGGCATTAGTCAATGAAACTCCTCCTGAAGCACCAATATAACTAAATTGTTGTTTAAAAATAGTACCATCAATATTTCTTGCAAATCCATTTGTTGTCCCAAAGGAATTATCCAAATCACTACCTAAAATGGAACCTGATCCATTAACGAGTTCTTCTTCAACGTTTGCATTTGCAACAAACGTAATTTGAGATGGCTTAAATTTGGGATCATTGATGGTAATCATTTGAGAACGGTTTCCTCCAGTGCCTCCTGGCGGACTAATTATAAAATAATCTGTAAATACTGTCGAACCTAAATAACTACCACCATCAGAGCCTACAGCAAGGGTATTATTAAAATCAGCGCTAACGACTCTTGCTTTTCCAGTTACGCCTCCTCTTTCATCAGTATAGGTAATTTCTCCTGTAGACGAACTGACGTTTTGTGTTAAACTTGTTACTGTCTCATTAATTGGGACAACATCATTAACTTCATTTTTGTAGTCTGCTATTTTACTTCCAGAGATGGTATTTGTAATCGTAGTTGTGGTTTGAATAGGCGTATTATCAATCCAACTCGTACCTGCAGCTGTTGCTGATAAAACTTGACCAACAGTTCCGGGGGAATTTGCTTCATCAAGCACGGGACCTTCTAATTCTAGGGTTTGATTGACGATTACCTTGGTCACTCCCACTGTGGGTTCGTCAATAAGAAGTGCTTCGTAACCGCCCACGCTAAAAGCTAGTTCATCGGCGGCGGGACTGTACATTCCGGTGTCGTCGTCGTCTTTAAAGCGGTAGGATGGGCGTCCTGTTGTTCCATCAGAATTTACTAATGCCTCGGTAGCGGTAGCGCCTTCTACTTCGAGTACGTGCGTAGGTGAATTTGTACCCACACCTAACCGGTTTTTATCCTTGTCCCAAAAAAGTCTTGTATTGTTTTCAGAGGGATCGCCGTTCTCATCTGCATAAAAGAGCGAACCTGCAGTACCGCGATGCTCCATGCTTACCCATGTGATTCCGTTATAAATTTTAATGGCACGAGGCGTAAAACTCGTATCGTACCACACATCATTTTGATTGGCTGCAGCAGGTTCAGTGTCTGTGGTGAATATGGTATTGTTAATTATGGGAACTTTTGTGCCTTTGTGGTTGATAGCCACTAGTTTTTGCGAAAAACCTTTTTGTAGCAAACACAAGCTTACAATGAGCAGTAAAAAAACCGAGTTCCTTTTTATTAGCATAATCTACTTTGACGTTAGTAAAATGAGAATAGAATCGCAAATAATAAAATGTAATTAATTGATTTACAATACTTAATTTCTATAAAATTATCTCAATTTATAAAACATCGAAGCCAACTCCAAATTTTAAGTAGGATTAATTTGTATTATTGATCGCTTAACAATATATTTTCCAATGAGTTAAAGGCTGTGAGCAAGGGAGATTTGAAGGGTTAAGCATGATTTACATCAACTTAACAGTGCATTAATATAATCGGTTTGTAAGACTATTATAAAACTTAAAATAAATTAGCTATCAAAATAATGTAATCCTACTAAAAACGACAACATTATACAATTCTATTTGTTAGCAGTATATAAAACCAAAAGTTTTTTATTGTAAATTTGCCCACCGCTATTGCCTTCAACATAAAACACTTCTAGAGTCACAGTAGTACTAGTTGTAGCACTTACTCTAGCACTTATTCTCCCATATTCTCTCCCATACAAATCATAATATACAACACCAATACAATATGAAGATGAAGCATAGCTAGATGGTGCAATATAATAAGCATTACCATAAACTCTGTTACTCCCTCCTGAAAAACTGAACTGCTGGCTAATAGTTCCATTATCGTTGCTATAATACCCAGTACTATTTCCAAAGCTATTTGCATTACTATCTGTAACTGCTGCCATATTTTCACTATCAACAGTACTATTTGTAGTGAAGGTTATTTGAGATGGATTAAATTTAAAATTTGGAAGTGGAATTGTTCTATATTTACCCACTACTGCATTAGAACTATTAACAAGATTAGCGGTAAAAGGACCTTCAATAATAAACGATCCAGATTTAACAGTTGAGCCACTACTCCCTCCATCAGGTGAAATTTGTTGCCAGTAAGTACCATCACTTTGAATCCATAAAGTTGTACCAGAAGCAATTACCTTCGAGTTAGCGTTTATATTATTTTTATAAGACGAAATAGCGACATCTCTTAGTGTAGGATTTTTTATGACATAAATTCTTCCTTTCGAGCTATCAGCTGCTGGTGTAATTATTTGACGAAAATTATCTTTTAAAATAATTGCGTAATGATCTTCATTCAGTGTGAGTGTCGTAGACGTACCTGTATCAATTATAGAATTAGAAATAGACCCATTTACTTGAAAGGTGGAATTGGCTATTGCACCATTATCATCAGTATTGTATGTTGGATCTAAAGGCACAGAGGTAGGATTCAAGTTAATACCAAATCTTGTCTTAGCATTTTCAGCGTCTTTGGAACCTTGCACCCGAAAAAATTCCTTAAGACCTTGACTAGTTGGTCTGAATTCATATCTGCTAAAAATCATAGGTTCTTTACCATCATCACCAACAATAAACTCCAATCGCCCATTATTGTTGGAGCCAGCTGAACCTATTTCAAACATATCTGTTCCTCCAGCACTACCTTTTAATCTAAAGCTACCATTTTTTACAGTGTAAAACATAGGTTTATAAAATGATGCACCATCTGCAGCAAACTGTAAAGCAGATCTAATAGTATCTCCGCGTACATAAACAACAGGTTGACTGTCATCCCTATAATCAGGATAATTAGCAGTCAAATTTAATGTTTTTCTACGCCCAAATTCTAACATAGGCAAATTATCAGAGCGTATAGTCATCTTAACGTTATCCGTTGTTCCTAAAAAATTACTCGCCGTTGTGCCTGAATTTCCACTAATCAACCAGTTAGTATTGGTTTGCCACTTGGTTCCTGAGCTTGTAGAAGTTAGCACTTGACCTGCAGTTCCGGATAAACTGCTACCATCCAATAATTTGCCCGCTAAACGAACATTCTTTAAAAAATTAACTTGCTGGGCTGCATCAATAAACAGAGCCTGTGTTCCCTTTGTAGAAAAAGCTAGCTGATCCTCTGCAGGACGATAAATTCCTGTATTAGTATCATCCGTAAAAGAGTACGAAGGCGTACCGACAGCTCCATTATCATTTTTAATACGTCCTATATTAGTGATACCACCAGTATTAACAATCCCAGCATTATTAGTCAATAGACCACTATTAGTAATCGCTCCAGTATTTGTTATAGTTCCCGTATTATTAATACCCGCACCATTGGTAAATAAACCACTATTGGAAATCGCACCAGTGTTAAAAATCCCCATTGACGAGACAGATCCATTAACAGTCAATTTATCTGATGGTGAATTTGTTCCTACCCCCAACCTATTATTAGCTGCATTCCAAAACAATTGGGAATTATCCTCCGTTGGCAAACCATTTTTTGCTGCAAAAAACAAAGACCCTTCTGTCCCTTTGTGTTCCATAATCAACCAAGTGGTACCATCATAGATTTTGACTGCAGTGGGGGTTGTACTAGTATCAAACCAAACATCATTCGAATTTGGATTTGCGTGTGGTTTCACCGAGTCAGTAACTTTATTATTTATAACGGTTACTTTTGTTCCTTTCTGGTCAATAGCAATGACCTTTTGCGCAACAGTAATTTGCAAAAAGAGTAGTGCTAATAGTGAAAGAAATAGTTTTTTGTGTGGCATTGTAACTGTAATTATATTATGGTAAATGTAACTATTCGAGAGCGGTCTTTTAATTTTTGAGTAACTTTTTTACAGTCCTGCATCAACGTTTTACGTAGACCCATCCTTGCCAAGAGATTCCTAAATCATGAAAGTCTAAAACATAAAAATAGGTTCCATCTGGAAGCCCTAGCTCACGTTTTACATTCAATTTATTATCTGAGAAACCTTCCCATGAGTTGTCATAGTCATTTTTTGAATAAACCAGTAAGCTCCAGCGGTTATAGATACGTAAGGTATTGTTATGGCTTATTTCTATGCCCTTGATTTTAAAGGTATCATTGACTCCATCACCGTTAGGCGAAATACCATAATTTCCAAAGACAATATTTTCCGCGGCTTTACCAGTTCCTATGGTAATAACTTCGAATTCATCAGCTATGAACGGCGTCGATTGTATTAATCCGCTGTTTATGTCACCTACTGCACCTGCGTTTCCGAGGTCTACCCAAATCTCGAAATCATTACTCCAACCCACAACACGCAAATCATTGATTTTTTGAGTGAGCGCTCCTAGGTTGCTATTTTTATCCCAAGTCAGTTTTATCGAAGTCACATCGCTGCCGTCGAGATCCCAAAATTCCTCAGTGTTCACAGCTGTTAAAGTAATGTCCTTAGCATTGGTATCAAAAGCTGTGGTAAAATCCGTAGGAGTAGCTGCAGTATTGGGATAATTAGGATCTAGTTTAAAATAGGCTCCTTTAAACGTTCCTGTTCTAAGGGAATTAGGTAAAATCATAGGTCGTAGAAATCCTGCGTTACCTATGGGAAATGTAAACTCACCGCTATTAGTAACTAAGGCATACCCATCAACGTGTCTGTTGTCGTCTGCACCCACATACATGCGGTTGTCTAGAAAATCCAGGCTAACCGACTTATCAGTTGTAGGTGTGTTAACAAGGCCCATGCTTAAAATGAGGTCGTTAGTAACCCCCATAGATGTAGACAAAAATAAATCGTCAAAAACCTCGACGGTCACATCTTTAAAAATCATCTTGTTTGTTCCAGATACAATTAAACTTTGATCTAGATTATAAAATCCTGCGCTACCCTCATTTTTGTTAAAAGTACCATCGTTGATCACATTCGTATGGAAACCCACTTGCGCATTAGCGTGCATTTGTATGTTTCCTGAATTGTGGAACGCTGTTTGGCTGTATACACAAGGTAAGGCGTTAAATAAGACAAGGAAAAATACTAGCTTTTTCATGGTAAACTTGTAGTCTTTTCACAAGACGCTATCGTCTTGAAAATTTTAGTAGGGTGCTTTATTAGCTTCTTTTTGGCAATCCACTTTATTATAAAAATTAATCGCTTTTATTGTAGCATCTATAACAGTCGCTTTTGTCCCTTTTTGATTGATTACGGTAACTTTTTGTGCACTGCTTGACTGCACAAAGAATAAACATAAAGTAAAAAAGAGAAAAGTAAGTGCTTTTTAACTAACAACAAAAAAAAGGATGTTTCTATTTAAAAGTAGTTGCTCTTAAAGTGATTTTCTCTTGTAATAAAGAGTTGGTTAATTATGAACCAACTCTTTATTTTAAACAAGAAATAGATTTAATTTATAGTGGATTAGTTAACCCACTGAACCTCTATGACATCTCCGGCATTAGTATCCCAATAATCACTTGACTCTATATCCGAATTGCTTGGCGTTAGTGTTATAGCAGCATCACCAAGATTATAATCGCCAACTGCTCTTAACTTAGCTCCATTTCTGTAAACAGAGACTTTGTTAAAATCTATACCTGCCGGTAATCCTTTGACCGTAACAGCTGTTTCTCCTTTGGTAGGAATGCTGCCTTCAAATCTACCTGCGGTCACAAATTTAGATGCTAAAACTTTTTTAACTTGACCATCTGCATCCTTAACTAACAATGTATATCCTGTTGTGGCATCTATAGCTAATGCGGCACTATCAGTTACTTCTTGAATTCCGTTTAGAGTAAATTTACCCGCAGTTCCGTCTAAAGTAATTGCAAACTCTTGAGCAGCAGCATTAATTTCAGTATCACTAGCTAAAGTACCTCCTAATTGCCAAGTCGTCGTTGTAACATTATTAGTTGTATTCGTTAATGTAGTAATACCGTTTGAAGATTGTAGATATTTAATTGTTCCTTTATTATCTATAACACGAACTGCTCCATCTACTTTACCTGCAGTAGCATTTTCTGCTTTAGCAACATCGCCAGCGACTTGCTGTGCGCTAACTGCTCCTGCAGATAACATTAAAGCGACTATCGCTCCTACTTTTAATGTGTTTTGTAATGTTTTTTTCATTTTTTTTAAAATTTAATGGTTAATTTGGGTTATAATTATTTTTACTCTTTAATATACTTGTACTATTCTAATTTTGTCCCCTGCATAGCAGGTTGCTTCGGGTTCTAGCTCGATAGTTGTGGTGTTGACCACGCTGAACTCGATGCGCACGCCATTGCGGTAGACGTCTATTTGTCTTTTACTGTTTACTGGTTTTGGTGGCGAAAACTGCACTTGGCCGTTGCTTGCTGTTACTACAATTTCCTCCTCGCGCAAGACATCAATAGCGGCTACTTTATTTAAAACGCCGGTAGTTCTATCGACCACTACAAAGTCATGATTATCAGCTGCAGTAGGCGCGCTTAATCCTGTTATGGCTAGTGTGTTTGTATTTGTGGTAGGCAAAACCGTAGGCTTTGTTAACGCACCACCTAGTTCGATTTGGTTGGCTGTCGTTAATTGGAGTCCGTTACCAGCTGTCACTGTCGTTCCTGATGTATTGTTTGCCCAGCTACTTCCGTTATAAATATAGATCGATCCTGCAGTTTCATCCACATAGATATCTCCTGCTAAAGGATTTAAACCCGTCTTTGTGTTGGGATCACCAGCACCACTTTTTGGGTTGGCATTAATCGCAATCCAGTTGGCTCCATCATATATATTAGTAACTGCCCTCGTTCCTGCATTATTGATCCAGAAGTCTCCAGATGTAGCTACTGTTGGCGCAGTATTCCCTGTGGTAACTTTCACGCCTGCTTCGCACAAGCTATTCCAGTTAGTTTCTTTATATAAGTAAATACATCTTTCGGTGGTGTTGTAAACAAGTGCACCTTCAATTGGTCGCACCGCATTCATTTGAGCAGTAGTCATTCTAGTCATTACAAACACCAGTTTGTCGCTCTCTAATTCTAGTATTGAATAGGCATCAATAGATGACGGTGTATCTCCAATTTTGACCTGTGAAAAGGCCGAAAATGAAAAAACACCTAGTAGCAGGACCAGTAAGAGTTGTCTGTTTGGGTTCATAGAACACTTCTGTTTGTTACAAATTAAGTACATTTTAAAAACCCATTCTAAAAAAAAAACCTTTATTTTAAAATTTTAACACATTAAGGACACAATTGCTGTATAGCGGTTTTTGATGTATTTGGTCGATTAATTTTCCTACTTTAATAATTTTTAAGAAGAATTAACCTACTATTAATTATTAGTTTTTTAGTAAGAAAACGTCAGCAAACAAAAAAATCAGGTATTTATACGCAGATTTATTCTTATAAATGTTAAATAAATTAACAGTTATTTTGATGTTTGAATACTATTTTGTAGCAGTAAAAATTCATCCTTTTCCTACAAAATTGCTTGTTCCCTTTTTGCATTTATAGTGGTATCTTTGTGCCTATAGAAAAGCAACGAATTTCATGACATTCCCTACGCTATCATACCTCCAATTTTTATGGCATTCTAAGAATGAACATGCCGTACACTCGCCTTTTGTGTTTAGCTTGTTGACCAAATGTTTTTATGATCGAAAGCCAAAGCCCGCCTATACTCTATTAAAGACAAGCCTATCTTACAGCGAACAATTACGTTCTAGCGCGGCGCTTTCGCAAAAGAACAGTCAGTTTTTATACCGCTTACATGCCTACTTTGATTGCGATCACAGCTTTATCAGTGAAGCAACAGACGGTCTTGCGGTTCTTGCAGTGGCGCTTTCGAGTAAAACAAAAAAGATAAACGTTCAAGCTGCTGCGACTTTTCCGCTTGAAACCATGAAAGCAGTTTTACCAGCGGATACTAAAGTAGCTTTTACAACTGCCTCATTAAAAGACAGCATGCGTATGGATGCGCAACAGCAGTACGACTTTATCTACTTTGATAATTACAGTGATACCCAGCAACTACTCACTGCTTTCAAAACAACGCTACCAAGTAGTACTAACGACAGCGTTTGGGTTTTTAACCAACTGCATAAAAGCAAAGCGACTAGAGAAGCATGGGAACACATCAAGCAACAGCCCGAAGTTTCGGTGACGGTAGACAGCTATTATTTTCAGTTGGTTTTTTTTAGAAGAGAACAACCTAAGGAGCATTTTATCATTCGACAATAATTTTACTAATTACGTTATTATGGACATCAAGAAAATTTTTGATAACAACAGCAGTTGGGTCAGCAAACAACTTGCAACCGACCCTGAATTTTTTGATAAGTTAGGTCAAGGACAATCACCAGAATTTTTATACATAGGCTGTTCTGATAGTCGCGTTACAGCAGAAGAATTAATGGGATTGCAACCAGGCGAAGTATTTGTGCACCGTAATATTGCTAATATGGTTCCTAATACAGACATCAACTCGATGTCGGTTATTAACTATGCGGTGGTGCATCTTAAAGTAAACCACATTGTAGTGTGTGGTCATTATGGGTGTGGTGGTGTGCGTGCGGCAATGCAACAATCTGACCTAGGGATCTTAAACCCGTGGTTGCGTAATATAAGAGATGTGTACCGCATTCATAGAAAAGAACTGGACGCCATAGAAGATGAAGAAGAGAAATACAAACGCTTGACCGAATTAAATGTTCAAGAGCAGTGCATGAACATCATTAAAACTGCCGAAGTGCAAAAAGCCAATCGCGAGCGCAACTTAAAAGTGTACGGCTGGATCTTTGACATTCACAGCGGAAAATTGATTGACTTAAAAATCGATTTTGACGAAATACTAAAAGACATCATGGCGATTTATAAAATTACCTAGTTACCGTTTTTTGTTTTTTCGAATAAAAAAAAGAATAAAACCTGAAAAATAAAGCACAAAAAAAATGACAGCCATCTCTGACTGTCATTTTTTGTTGAATTGACTACCTAATTATTTTTTTGCTGCATCCATTTCCTCTGATTTTGCACCCATTCTATTAACGGTATACATAGGAGCAAATTTCAATTTTAATCCAGCAATTTTTCTATTATCTTCTGATGAAAGACCTTCTTTTTCAACAGTATTTTTTCTACTATCTAAGGCTTCATACATCATTTTAATTTCGTCCCAGTCTTCACGAGAATAACTATCTTTGTTATCTTCAACTGTGTGCACAAACTGCTGGTACACTTCGTGAATGTTAGCTGCATTTACCCATGCAAAACTCATGTCCTCACCTACTTTACCTTCACCAAATAATGCATTTCTCATTGTTTGTTGTTTGCTTGGCATCGCTTCTTGCATTTTAGCTTTCATCGCTTCGTATTTCATTTTAGAAGCTTCTAATTTCTCTTTAGCTTTTGCATCATCTCTTAGGTCAGCAAGCGCTGTTTCTGCTTGGCTACTTCTTAGCTCGTAATTAGCTTCGATAGTTTGCCAGTTTGCCGTAGCATCTTCTGCAGATACGTTTTCTAATGAGTCCACATATACTACATAGTTGTCTACTGTTTTCTCTGCTTGTGTTTCTTTTTCACCTTTACAAGATGTAAGACCTAATGCTATTGCTGCTACTCCTAAAAATAATTTTTTACTTTCCATAATGATTCGATTTTGTTTTGTTGATTATTCTGAAGCAAATATATAAGCGATTGCATCTACTTCAAGCTAAACATGTTAATGTTATAAGGATTGTTTAAAATTATGAAAACGGCTATTTATCGCTATCGAGCAAGCTTTTTAGGACTACTATATAAGGAATACTATAGACACATTTTAATCCAAAAGCAGCCCTTGAAGCAGTGGTACTTTTGCGAAAGCGAAAACATTATTTAATTAATTGCTGTAACAAAAAGTAATTTCCTGCTACTTATACTGTAGTTGACAAAGACTTTTGTACTTTTAAACTTATAATTTTATTCAAACCACCGTACACCAATGGCAAATCCATTAATAAAAATCAGCGATATAAAGCGAAACTTTGCTTTAGGAGAAGAGATTGTATATGTTCTTAAAGGCATTGACTTAGAGATCAATAAGGGAGAATATGTGGCTTTAATGGGTCCGTCAGGATCTGGAAAGTCGACTTTAATGAATTTACTAGGTTGTTTAGACACCCCTACCTCTGGAAGTTACATTTTGAACAATAAGGATGTAAGCAAGATGAAAGACGATGAACTAGCCGAAATTAGAAATAAAGAAATAGGTTTTGTTTTTCAAACATTTAACTTGTTGCCCAGAACCACTGCATTAGACAATGTGGCATTACCCATGATTTATGCAGGGTACTCTAAAAGTGAGCGCACCGCCCGAGCCGAAGAGGTATTGAACCAAGTGAAGCTAGGCGATCGAATGGACCACCACCCTAACCAACTCTCAGGAGGACAAAGACAGCGTGTGGCGGTGGCAAGAGCACTGGTAAACAAGCCTTCGATAATACTAGCCGATGAACCTACGGGAAACCTAGACTCTAAAACTTCGGTTGAAATCATGACCCTTTTTAACGAAATACACGCACAGGGAAATACGGTAATCCTGGTTACTCACGAGGAAGAAATTGCTGAATATGCCCACCGCGTGATAAGACTGCGCGATGGTGTGGTAGAGAGCGATATACGCAAAGAAATGACGCCTACTAATTCAAATTAATACATACAAACCAACAAAATTAACTAACAAACAATCAAATGAGAAACACGATTTTTGGAATCTTAACTCTTTTTGTCACTGTAGCGGGAACTGCCCAAGAGCAGTTTGAGTGGAAAAAAGAAAGCAGCAATGGTTACGATTATAAATACGTAAGCAATGATCCTGCAAAGGCCCGTTTTTATACTTTAAAAAATGGTCTAACCGTAATTTTAAGTCCTACAAACAAGGACCCTAGAATTCAGGCTTATGTTGCCATCAAAGCAGGAAGTAAAACCGATCCAGCAACAAACACTGGACTAGCGCATTACCTAGAGCACATGTTGTTTAAAGGTACTGACAAATATGGTACACAAGACTGGCCTAAAGAAAAAATAGAGCTAGACAAAATTGCTGATTTATATGAGCAGTACAACCATACAAAAGATGATGCAAAGCGCAAGACAATTTACAAAGCGATTGACTCTATCTCAGGTGTAGCGAGTAAATTATCAATTGCAAATGAGTACGACAAAATGATGTCGGCAATGGGAGCGCAAGGAACTAATGCTTTTACTTCGTTTGAGCAAACAGTGTACACTGATGATGTACCTAGTAGCTCACTAGACAAATACTTAGCCGTGCAAGCAGAACGTTTTAGAAACCCAGTTTTTAGAATTTTCCATACAGAGCTTGAGGCGGTTTACGAAGAGAAAAACAGAACACTTGACAGCGATGGAACACGCGTATTTGAAGAGTTATTTGCTAGCTTATTCAAAAAACACAACTATGGTTTACAAACTACAATAGGTACTGTTGAACACTTAAAAAATCCATCACTTGTTGAGATTAGAAAGTATTTTAACAAATACTACGTTCCTAATAATATGGGAATCATTCTTTCGGGAGATTTTAATCCAGATGAGGTGATTGCAAAAATTGATCAAACTTTTGGTCAAATGCAAGCGAAACCATTCGAGAAATATACTTTTCAAGAAGAAGCACCTATCGAAGCACCAATTATCAAAGAGATTGTAGGTCCAGATGCTGAAAGCATCACTTTTGGATACCGTTTACCGGGAAACAAAGACAAGGATGTTTTATTAGCTGACTTAGTAGGTAAAATTTTAACTAATGGAAAAGCAGGATTGCTAGACCTTAACTTAGTTAAACAACAAAAATTACTAAATGCAAGCGCATTTACATACACCTTGATTGACCACGGTATTTTATACTTATCTGCATCACCTACAAACGGGCAATCGCTTGAAGAGGTAAAAGGATTAGTATTGAACGAAATCGAAAATCTTAAAAAAGGTAATTTTGATGGCCAATTGATTACTTCGATTATCAACAATATCAAAAAAGGTAAGATTTACGAAACTGAAAAATATTCAGACCGAGCTAGTAATTTAATGGATGCCTTTACATCTGAGTTAGACTGGAAAGACCAAGTTGCTTATGTAAATGACTTATCTAAAATTAAGAAAGAAGATATTGTGGCTTTTGCCAATAAGTATCTAGGAAACAACTACGTTGCCATATTCAAGAAAAAAGGAGAAAAAGCAACTAGAGAGAATATCGAAAAGCCTACTATTACTCCTGTTGCAACAAATGCTGACAAACAATCTACATTTGTAACAAGTATTGAGGCAATGCCAAACAATGCAAGTAAACCAGTTTTTCTTGACTTTAATAAAGACATTCAAAAAAGCAAAGTAGGTGCTGCAAATGTATTGTACGTTGCCAATAAAGACAACGATATTTTCCGTTTAAAATACCGCTACAAAGTGGGAACTTTAAATGACTTGAAGCAAGCAATCGCAACACAATACATTAGTTATTTAGGTACAGATAAAAAATCATCTGAAGAGATTGCTAAAGAGTTTTACACAATTGCATGTAGCTTTAACGTGAGCTCTGGTGAAGAATACACTACCGTATCTATTGAGGGATTACAAGAGAACTTTGACAAAGCAGTAAAACTGTATGAAGAAGTAATCAATAATGTAAAACCTGATGAAGCCGCCTTAAAAGCATTAGTTGCTAGAATCACTAAATCTAGAAATGATGCTAAATTAAATAAAAATGCCATTTTATCTGGATTGACTAGCTACGCAATGTACGGTGCAAAAAACAAGTTTAATAACAACTTGTCTAATGATGCATTAGCTGGAATTACTGCCGCAGAATTGATCGAAAGAATCAAAAACATCAACAACTACGAGCAAACAGTAATTTATTACGGACCAAAAGACATGAAGTCTCTTGTATCTGATTTGCAAAAAAACCATAAGATCCCTGCTAAATTTGTTACTCCAGCAGTAGCTAAAGATTTCAAGCAAGTGGTTCCACAGGAAAACCAAGTACTTTTTGCTGACTATGATATGGTACAAGCAGAAACAAGATGGATTAGAACTACAGACACTTATGACCCAAAGAAAAACACTATGGTAAATGTATTTAACAACTACTTTGGTGGCGGAATGGGATCAATTGTATTTCAAACTATTAGAGAAAGTAAAGCATTAGCTTATAGTACTTTTGGATACTATATTAGTCCTGCAAAGAAAAAAGATCAATATTACTTTATTGGATACGTAGGTAGCCAAGCAGATAAATTCAAAGATGCTACGGCAAGTATGAATGAATTGCTTAATGATATGCCTGAATTAGCTGGAAACTTAGCACTTGCTAAAACACAGGTTAAAAAAGACATTGAAACAGAACGTATCACGCAAGACAACATCATTTTTAGCTATTTAGCAGCACAGGAGTTAGGTCTTTCTGATGATATTAGAAAGCAAACTTATGCGACTGTAGATGGTATCCAAATGAGTGATGTAGTTGCATTTGAAAATAAAGAATTTGCAAAAAAACCATACACTTATGCTATTGTTGCTTCAGAGAAAAACCTTTCTATGGACGACTTGAAACAATTAGGTGCGGTTAAAAAATTGTCACTAGAAGAAATATTCGGATACTAATCTGACGTATTTTACTTCACTTAAAAGCCATTCGAAAGAATGGCTTTTTTTATGGCATTATGATAAATTCAAAATGATAATTTTTCATTCCCATTCATTCGTTTATCTTTGAAGGGATTTAAAAATGACAGCAACTTAATCGCAATTTTAAAGACGAGCTTTTTTAAAGCAGACAAAGGTTTTTTTTCGAAAAAAAATCAGCTAGTAGCACTAAAATAGAGCGATACACCACCACTAAAATGATTATAAAAAATTATGAAAGTATATACTAAAACAGGAGACAAAGGAACAACAGCATTATTTGGAGGAACGCGCGTACCTAAAGACCACATGCGCATTGAAAGCTACGGCACCGTAGACGAGTTGAATTCGCACATAGGACTTATTCGCGACCAAGAGATGGATGCGCATTACAAAACTATTTTGATCGAAATTCAAGATCGCTTGTTTACTGTAGGCGCCATTCTAGCGACTCCACCAGAGAAAGAAGTGATGAAAAACGGCGAATTGCGTTTACAAAATTTAGGAATTACAGAGAGCGATATCGAACTATTAGAAAACGAGATCGATACTATGGAAGGGGCTTTGCCACCCATGACTCATTTCGTGCTACCAGGAGGACATACTACCGTGTCATATTGTCATATTGCAAGATGTGTTTGCCGCCGAGCAGAGCGACTTGCAGTACATTTAGATCATAATGAGCCCATCGCTCCTATCGCAATTAAATACCTAAACCGACTTTCTGACTACCTTTTTGTGTTGGCACGAAAGTTGTCATTTGACTTAAAAGCTGATGAAGTGAAGTGGATTCCTAGGAAGTAGATTTTAGTATTTAGTTTGCAGTAAGCAGTCGCAGTTTACAGTTTATTTTGATTGTGGTGATTGGTTTGCTGTATTCAGTTTGCAGTCGCAGTTTTCAGTATTCAGTTTAGTCTGATTGTGGTGATTGGTTTGCAGTAAGCAGTCGCAGTTTTCAGTTTAGTCTGATTGTGGGGATTGGTTTGCAGTTAGGCAGTCGCAGTATTCAGTTTAGTCTGATTGTGTTGATTGGTTTGCTGTATTCAGTTTGCAGTCGCAGTTTGCAGTGAGCAGTTTATTTTGATTGTGGTGATTGGTTTGCAGTCTCAGTTTTCAGTTTAGTTTGATTGTGGTTATTTTATTATTATTTGATAATTATTGATATGATTATTGGCCGTTTTTGTTTTTAAAGAAAAACTGCGATTAGTTATAGTTTACAATAATTTGATAATAAAATTAAAGAAAACAAAAGTAAACTGATACTAAAAACTCTAAACACAATCAAAGTAAACTGAGACTGAACACCAAGACTGAAAACTCGAACACAATCAAAGTAAACTGAGACTGAACACCGAGACTGAAAACTATAAACACAATCAAAGTAAACTGAGACTGAACACCGAGACTGAAAACTATAAACACAATAAAAATAAACTGAGACTGAAAACCGAGACTGAAAACTCTAAACACAATCAAAGTAAACTGAGACTGAAAACCGAGACTGAAAACTCTAAAGGCAATCAAAGTAAACTGAGACTGAAAACCGAGACTGAAAACTCTAAAGGCATTCAAAGTAAACTGAGACTGAACACCGAGACTGAAAACTCTAAAGGCATTCAAAGTAAACTGAGACTGAACACCGAGACTGGAAACTCTAAACACAATCAAAGTAAACTGAGACTGAAAACGCTCGAAATAAAGCATTAAAAAACAAACGTTCTTAACTTTTTTATAAAATAAATAGATTTTTACTTGTCTTTTTCAGTAAAAAAATTATTTTTGCACAAAACTAAATCGACAAAAGATGTATTGGACATTAGAATTAGCATCGTACTTAAGTGATGCACCGTGGCCTGCTAACAAAGATGAACTTATTGATTACGCTATACGTGCTGGTGCTCCATTAGAAGTAGTAGAGAACCTACAATCTATTGAAGATGAAGGCGAAATATACGAGTCAATGGAAGAAATTTGGCCTGATTACCCTACAGACGAAGATTATCTTTGGAATGAGGATGAATATTAAAAGAATAAACTAAGAAAAAGTCTCTCAAGAGGCTTTTTTTTTGGTTAAATTTACACGAGAAAATAAATTAGAAATATAATAATAGTATGAGTTTCATAAATAGCATTATTAAAGCCTTTGTTGGAGACAAATCCGAGAAAGATGTTAAGGCACTGCAGCCTTATTTAACTAAAATTAAAACATTTGAAAGCACATTAATTGCTTTGTCTCACGACGAATTAAGAGCACGTACTTTCTTTTTCAAGGACCAGCTTAAGGAAGCTAGAGCCAATATCGACGAGAAAATCGCTACTTTGAAAAAAGAAGTAGAAGGTGTTGAAGATATTGATAAAAAAGAGGACTTATATGTGTCTATCGATGCTTTAGAAAAAGAAGCTTATGAATTATCTGAAAAAACATTATTAGAGATTTTACCGGAAGCTTTTGCTGTGGTAAAAGAAACAGCTAGACGTTTTAAAGACAACTCAGAGATCAAAGTTACAGCAACTGAGAAAGACAGAGAATTCTCTGCTATCAAACCTTATGTAACGCTTGAAGGTGATCAATCTGTTTGGCAAAACAAATGGAATGCTGCTGGTAAAGAAATCACATGGGACATGATTCACTATGATGTTCAGTTGATAGGTGGTATGGTGCTGCACCAAGGTAAAATTGCTGAGATGCAAACGGGAGAAGGAAAAACATTAGTAGCAACCTTACCTCTTTACTTGAATGCTTTAACAGGAAACGGTGTGCATTTAGTAACCGTGAATGACTACTTAGCAAAACGTGATAGTACTTGGAAAGCGCCTTTATTTGAATTCCACGGGATGACTGTTGATTGTATTGATAATCACCAACCTAGTTCTGAAGGAAGAAAAGCGGCTTACAACGCAGATATTACTTATGGTACCAATAACGAATTTGGTTTTGACTACCTAAGAGATAATATGACGCATTCACCTAATGACTTAGTACAAAGAAAACACAACTACGCGATTGTCGATGAGGTGGATTCTGTATTGATTGATGATGCGAGAACACCATTGATTATTTCTGGACCAGTTCCTCAAGGTGACCGTCACGAATTCAACGAGCTGAAACCAAAAATCGAAAACTTAGTTGCAATCCAACGTCAGTTAGCCAACGGATTTTTATCGGAAGCGAAAAAATTAATCAAAGAAGGAAACACTAAAGAAGGTGGTGTTTTACTTTTAAGAGCATACAGAAGTTTGCCTAAAAATAAAGCATTAATCAAATTCTTGAGTGAAGAAGGAATTAGACAATTGCTTCAAAAAACAGAGAACCAGTACATGGCTGACAACAATCGCGAAATGCATAAGATTGATGAAGCATTGTATTTTGTGATCGAAGAAAAGAACAACCAAGTTGAATTGACCGATAACGGAATCAAATTCTTATCTGGTGATACTGATGCTGACTTTTTTGTGCTTCCAGATATTGGAACTGAAATCGCAGCTATCGAAAAGAAAAACTTGGAGAAAGATGCTGAGGCAGAAGCTAAAGAAAAATTATTCCAAGATTTCGGAATCAAAAGTGAGCGTATCCATACGTTAACACAATTATTAAAAGCCTACTCTTTATTCGAAAAAGATAATGAGTATGTGATCATGGACAATAAAATTATGATTGTCGATGAGCAAACAGGTCGTATCATGGATGGTCGTCGTTATTCTGACGGATTACACCAAGCGATTGAAGCTAAGGAAAATGTAAAAATCGAAGCAGCGACACAAACCTTTGCTACGGTAACTTTACAAAACTACTTTAGAATGTACAACAAACTAGGTGGAATGACTGGAACTGCAGTTACAGAAGCTGGTGAGTTATGGCAAATATATAAATTGGACGTTGTAGAAATCCCTACAAACAGACCAATGGCAAGACAAGATAAAGAAGATTACATCTACAAAACTACACGTGAAAAATTCAACGCTGTAATCGAAGATGTAACGGCACTTTCTCAGGCTGGAAGACCAGTATTAATAGGAACAACATCTGTAGATATCTCTGAATTATTAAGCCGTATGCTTAAAATGAGAGGTGTAAAACACAATGTATTGAATGCTAAAATGCACAAGCAAGAGGCACAAATCGTTGAAGAAGCTGGTAAACCTGGAGTAGTAACTATTGCAACAAATATGGCTGGTCGTGGTACCGATATTAAATTGTCTACCGAAGTGAAAAAAGCAGGTGGATTAGCAATTATAGGTACAGAACGTCATGACTCACGTCGTGTTGACCGTCAGTTAAGAGGTCGTGCAGGACGTCAAGGAGATGTAGGTAGCTCACAGTTCTACGTATCTCTAGAAGACAACTTGATGCGTTTATTTGGTTCTGAAAGAGTTGCTAAAGTAATGGACAAGATGGGATTAGAAGAAGGAGAAGTAATCCAGCATTCTATGATGACTAAGTCTATTGAGCGCGCTCAGAAAAAAGTAGAGGAAAACAATTTTGGTGTTCGTAAACGTCTATTAGAATATGATGATGTTATGAACGCACAACGTGAAGTTGTTTACAAGCGTCGTCGTCATGCCTTGTTTGGTGAGCGTCTTAAATTAGACATCGCAAACATGATGTATGATACTTGCGAATTGATCCTGCAAGAAACAAAACCATCAAATGATTTTAAAAACTTTGAGTTTGAAATTATCCGTTACTTCTCAATTACTTCTCCTGTTTCAGAAAGTGATTTTGTAAGAATGACTGAAATCGAACTTACAGCTAAAGTATATAAGGAAGCTTTAAAATACTACACTGAAAAAACAGAACGTAGTGCTAGAGAAGCCTACCCTATCATACAAAACGTGTACGAAGATCCAAACAATCAGTTTGAACGCATCGTAGTTCCGTTTACTGATGGTGTAAAATCACTTAACGTAGTAACCGACTTGAAAAAGGCGTACGACACTAAAGGAAAACAATTAGTTGCTGATTTCGAAAAGAACATCACATTAGCAATCGTTGATGAAGCTTGGAAAAAACACTTACGCAAAATGGATGAGTTGAAACAATCAGTTCAACTTGCTGTTCATGAGCAAAAAGATCCTTTGCTAATCTACAAGTTTGAAGCCTTCAACTTATTTAATGCCATGTTAAACGGTATTAATAAAGAAGTGATTTCGTTCTTGTTTAAAGGAGACTTACCTGCACAGCAAAACCAACAAATTCAAGAAGCTAAAGAAGTCGCTCCAGTTGAGGACTACCAAACTTCAAAAGATGAAATTGTGAGCAGTGAAGCAGCAAATCGTGAAGCAGGAGAAACACAGCAACGTCAAGTTACCGAGACAATCGTAAGAGACATGCCAAAAATCAACCGCAACGATACGGTAACGTTAAAAGAAATTGCTACTGGAAAAACAGAAGTAATGAAATATAAAAAAGCAGAAGCTCTAGTAGCGGCAGGAACATGGGTAATCGTTAATGAGTAATCATTGCAATAAACTCTCTAAACTGTTATAAACAGCTTGAAAATAAAAGTCCCCAATTACAATTGTGTAGTTGGGGGTTTTTTTTATCTATAAACAACATTCTTTTGGTGTACATTTTTAGGAGCTATTTCCTGCTATCCGTTACAATCTTTTCCTTTTTCATTAAAAAGGAAAAGGATTTTCACTGCTATCAGGGCTAGGGACTTGCTAGTATCTAGTATATTTTGAATCTATAATTACCGCTTAATGAGTATTCTGCCTTTTCATAATTCCAAATGTGAAAAATAAGATACCTTTTTTGATATCTTTCAATAAGAGGTTATTTCCAAATGTGCAACTCTTAATAAAATAGTCAACTATTGTAATCTTAATTTTTTCATCAACCAAATTAAACAGTTAAAGGCTAATGCAAGTATTTGCCCGTGCCCACCAAGGAAACACAAATACTTTTTAACTAAATAAGGAAAATCGTTGTCTTGGATTCTTTCAGAATGACAAAATTGTAGATTTGCTTTGCGTCAGCAGTTACTTCAAATGCGTTGTTATTTTTCAGCAAATTGCTTTTGCTACGCTTCCTATCACTTGGGAAAGCCCATTTATCCTCACGATCGCTTCAAAGTATTCAACACAGTACGTAAGCTGTGTGAATGTCTCTGACTTTGTATTCACAATAGTGAGTAAATAATTAATACGGTCTTAAAAACACTGTACGTTTTTTCATAGAAAATTAATACATTGCAATAGTAAATAGAAGTGGATATGAAGTCGGGAGAATTCACACAGCAGCGGTGAAACAAAATATATTTTTAAACAATCAATTTGAAAATGGTTACAAGCATAAAGAGACTTAAAATTATTGGCATATATCAAATTGTGGGAGGTCTAATTGGATTAGTTACTACTTCATATCTATTAGCCAATTATGGTATTTCGGATATAGCAATATTTAAAATTGTTATTTTGTTTTTAGCGCTGTACTTTTTCTCGATATTTTGTGGGTATTTGATATTAAAAGAACACTACGAAAAAGGATTAGATTATTCAATTCTAAACCAATTACTTCAAGTTTTGAGTTTTACAATTTTAGGATTTGCATTTAAATTCTACTCCGGCGTTTACCTTTGCATAGGATTAAACTTAACAACAGATACTATTTTGACCTATAACATTGGTGTTTCAGCTTGGGATTTTAAAATCAATTCAGATACTAGAACAACCAACCTAAGTATAAATCTAGTTGCACTAGTTTTAATCAATATTATATTTAACTTGAAAGAGAAGATGCAGCCTAAAGAAATTATTATAAAAAATTAATTTTCAAATTCAAGCCTTAAATAATAAACAATAATTAAAAGAAGGTCATTTCACCTAATAGTTTACTTTCATATTTTTATTAATAATTTTATTTAAGTCAACAATAAGCATTATAATTTTATAGTGGGAAATCACTGGTCTTACTTTGTTTACAGTATTTGTAAATAACGAAAATTTCGAGCCAAAGAATAACTCTAATCCAAGTTAGAGATCCTTTCAGAATGACAAAATTGTAGATTTGCTTTGCGTCAGCAGTTACTTCAAATGCGTTGTTATTATATACCGAATCGCTTTTCGTACGCTGCCTATCAGTACGGAAAGCCCATTTTACCATACCGCTGAATAAAACGACTCATTGTTGCTAATCTAATATAGAGATTATTTAGCAGTGACAAGATTGCGTTTAATCTTTATGCTAGAGTGCTTTACCATAAAAGAAATGGCTATCTTTCGAATACAAAAAAGATAAAATGCAAACTACGACCTTAATAACTTTAAGAAAAACAATCTTAACCATACTGCTACTTTTAGCTTATAGCAATGTAAATGCGCAAGATTATGGCAATCTACCTCTACTTGAAAAACAAAAATTAAAAGGTGACTTAGAGTTACTACATCAAGGTTTAGATAAATTTCATTCTGGAATGTATTGGTACACACCAAAAGATAGTGTCGATATTGCATTCCGCAATGCTAATGATTTAATCAAAACTAACTTAAACTTGCTTCAATTTCATAAAATTATCGCTCCATTAGTAGCTCTTTCTAGAGAAGATCACACAGATATTAAAATACCAAAAGAGTTACTAAAAAAAATAGATACCATTCAACAGATAAAATTTTTACCATTTACTGTTGTGTTTTTGGGTGACAAATTATATATAACTAGAAATGGATCTGACAACAGCGGATTAGAGGAAAACTTAGAAATTACTAAAATTAACGGAGAAACTCCCCAGCAGGTAGTTTCGAAAATTGGAACTTTATTTGCATCTGATGGTTATATTAAAAGTGTGAAATATGCTGATATGGAAGGCTTCAGCTTTTCAAGATATTACTACTATTATTACGGAACTACAAATGAATTTAAACTAGAATTTAAAGATCATTCCCAGTCTATGGCAGTGCAAGCATTACCGATTGTGACGATACAAAAAAATGTAGATCAGCGTGCCAAAAAATCTTCAGCCCATGTAGAATCAGATTATTTACAATTTAAAATAATAGATTCAGAAACTGCATACATTGATATTCAAACTTTTTCCAATAGTGAGATTAAGCAAGGGAGCCAATTTAAAACGCTAAAGAAATTCCTTAAATACAGCTTCAAAATAATTAATGATAAAAAAATTAAAAATTTAATTGTAGATGTGAGCCAAAACAGTGGCGGAAATGAAGGCAACGAAGGCTTGTTGTATTCTTATTTTGGAAACAATTATCAAAAATATTTAAAAGTGAGAGCAAAAACCCAAAAAGCGCTACTTGATAATGGAATCGACAAGCCTATAAAATTAAAAGCCTACGGACTTCTAGAACGTTTAATTACAACCAAACGTATGAAAGACGGTAGTTTAGAAAGGAAAGCTGGTATGGGCTTAGGCTTGAAGGCTTTTAAGAAAGAGCCCGAAAATAAATTTAATGGTAAAACTTATGTGTTAATTAGTCCTGTCACCTATTCTGGCGGAAGTGAATTTTCAAATATGATGTATTCACAAACTAAAGCCACATTTATAGGTCAAGAAACAGCTGGTGGTTATCTAGGTAATACTAGTGGCTACAGTCGAAAACTGACTTTACCACATTCTAAGATTGAAATTTATATTCCTGCACTTCAATTCATCATGAATGTTAAGCCTAAATTACCCATTGGCAGTGGAGTGAAACCACACTACAAAGTTATTCCAACTTTAGAGCAATATTTAAAAAATGAAAATGCATCCTTAATTTTCGCTTTGAAATTAATTAACGATGAAGTTGATTAAAGCGAAATTCAAATTCCACATAATAAACCCCTATGCGTAATAAATTAGGTTCCGATTTCAACTTAAAATAAAAAATTTATATAATCAGAATGTTAGCTAAACACCATAACTATTAATAGCTAGCTCCTAGTTAGTAAAATAAATGATTGATCATAAACTAAGGAATCAAGTAGTTTTGTATGTGTTTAATCGCAATGCAATCTGAGTTTAAGAATTAGTCCCTTAATTAGGGTTTTCTTCGAAGTAACGCGCTTCAATACGTTTAATATCTTTTATTGAACTTTTTGCCCAAGCTAATCTTTTAACAAGCATTTCTTCTTCGCTTAGTTTCCAGTCAATATCAGATTGACGCAACCTATTAGTCAAGTTCTGAATGATAATCGCTGCAGAAACGGAGATATTCAAACTTTCTGTAAATCCTACCATCGGAATTTTTAAAAAACCATCAGCTCGTTGCAAAATCTCTTCGGAAAGTCCGTCACGCTCGGTACCAAAGAATAAAGCACTTGGTTTTGTAATATCAAAATCTTCCATTAAGCAATCATTTTCATGCGGAGTGGTAGCTATGATTTGGTATCCTTTAGCCTTTACTGCATCTAGACAACTCGTAACTGAATCGAACGTATTAATATCGACCCATTTTTGAGCCCCCATGGCTATTTCCTTATCAATACTTTTTCCGTAACGCTCTTCGATCACATTCAATTCTTGAATACCAAAAACTTCGCAACTACGCATTACGGCGCTGGTGTTATGCATTTGAAAGATGTCCTCAACCGCAATAGTAAAATGATTGGTCCTGTTTTGAAGTACTTTCAAAAATTTCTCCTTACGATTGTCTGTTAAAATATTTTCAAGGAATTCTAGGTACTTCAAATCGGTCATTATATTTTTTTTGACAAAAATAGTAAAAAGAAGGTGTTTTACTTGTCAAAAATTGAATCAATAATGCCTGAAAACACAGCTTCTCCAAAAGTTTGCTTTTTCATTTCTGGATAAACAGGCTCCTTTTCTATATTCTTCATTTCGTTACCTAAAAGACGATTTGTATTTTCTAATGAATAGTAATTCTGAGGAACAATTTTAAAACTGTTTAAACCTGGTTTTGGATTGTAAATAGAATATGCTTTTGATTGCTCCTTATAATCGAATGAAAGCAATCTATCTTTAAAAATACTCGAAGAAATAGTAAGAGAATCATCGGCAAATTTGGCCTTGTCCTTATAAAACGTATTACTTTGAGAATACAATAGCGACGAACTTACAAATAAGAGCAAAAAGTATATTTTATGCATGCGTTTTAGTTCTAGGATTACTTTAACCCAAATTTAGAAAATACTTTGCAATAAAATTATAAATTCGTGTATCGAAATACAATTCAATGAGATGAAGAAAAAAAAACTAGTAGTTTTAACTGGAGCTGGAATTAGTGCCGAGAGCGGCATCAAGACTTTTAGAGATAGTGATGGCTTATGGGAAGGGCATAATGTAATGGACGTAGCTACACCTGAAGGTTGGCGTAAAAACCCCGCACTTGTACTCGATTTTTATAACCAGCGTCGCAAACAACTCAAAGAGGTAATACCTAATGCTGCGCACCTGATTCTAGCACAATTACAAAATGACTTTGATGTGCACATTATCACACAAAACGTTGATGACTTACATGAACGAGCAGGCAGTCAAAAGGTACTGCACTTACATGGCGAATTATTGAAGGTAAGAAGTACTGTAGATTACAATTATATTGTGGACTGGAAAGACGACTTAAGCTTTGAGGACGTAGATCCTAATAACCACCAACTTCGTCCACATATTGTATGGTTTGGTGAGGAAGTTCCAGCGCTAGAGCAAGCTATCGAAATAACCGAAATAGCTGATTATTTTGCTGTAATAGGAACGTCATTACAAGTATATCCTGCGGCAGGTTTAATCGATTTTACAAAGTCCAACACCCCTATTTTTTATCTTGATCCCAAGCCTATTAAGATTCCGAATCTTAGAAATGAATTGCACGTTATTGCTGATAACGCTTCGACCGGAATGATACAATTACAAAACATGTTACAAGAGTTTATTTAAAAAATATTCCTTTTCAAAATTGCTTTTAAAGGTTTATATTTGTGCTTTTCCAATAAATAACACACCAATGACTACTTTAAACGAATTGAATGCTATATCACCAATTGATGGAAGATATAGAAGTAAAACCCTTTCATTAGCGCCATTTTTCTCTGAAGAAGCTTTGATTAAATACCGCGTACTAGTTGAGATCGAATATTTTATCGCTTTGTGCGAGGCGCCATTACCACAGCTTGTCGGTGTAAAACCAGAATTATTTGAAAGTTTGCGTAACATCTATAAAAACTTCTCAACTGAGGATGCACTTTGGATTAAAGAAACAGAAAAGGTTACCAATCATGACGTTAAAGCAGTAGAGTATTTTATCAAGGATGCTTTTGAAAAATTAAATTTATCGCAATACAAAGAGTTCATCCATTTTGGATTAACATCTCAAGATATCAATAATACGGCAATCCCTCTTTCAACAAAAGAAGCTTTTGAAAAAGTATACATGCCTTCATTAATTGGACTAACGGCTAAGTTAAAAGAGTTGAGCGTGGAATGGGCTGCAGTACCAATGCTTGCACGCACACACGGACAACCTGCCTCTCCTACTCGTTTGGGTAAAGAAATTCTAGTTTTTGTGGAGCGCTTAGAAGAGCAAATGCGTTTGTTATTTAACATTCCGTTTGCGGCTAAATTTGGTGGAGCAACAGGAAACTATAATGCACATCACGTTGCGTACCCAAATATCGATTGGAAACAATTTGGTAGTAAATTTGTAGAGTCTAATTTAGGATTACACCATTCTTTCCCAACAACACAAATCGAACATTACGATCATTTTGCAGCATTTTTTGATGCTTTAAAAAGAATCAACACCATTATCATTGACTTAGATAGAGACGTTTGGACCTATGTTTCTATGGAATATTTCAAACAAAAAATCAAAGCAGGAGAAATTGGATCATCGGCGATGCCACACAAAGTTAATCCGATTGACTTTGAAAACTCTGAAGGGAATTTAGGAATTGCAAACGCTATATTTGAGCACCTTTCGGCAAAATTACCGTTATCAAGATTGCAGCGTGATTTAACAGATAGTACTGTTTTAAGAAACATAGGAGTGCCAATAGGTCATACTATCATAGGATTTGAAGCAACATTGAAAGGTTTGAATAAATTGTTATTAAACGAACCTAAATTTCACGAAGATTTAGAGAAAAATTGGGCCGTAGTTGCAGAAGCGATTCAAACTATTTTACGCCGCGAAGGTTACCCAAATCCTTACGAAGCACTAAAAGGATTAACAAGAACCAATGAAGCAATTGATAAAAAAGCCATTCATGGATTTATTGCTACTCTTGATGTATCAGAGGAAATTAAAGCAGAATTAATGCAGATCACACCAAGTAATTTCTTGGGTATTTAAAAAATGTACTAAAAATCATTTAATACTTTGATTCTATTTTTCTCAATTTGATAAAAGTAGCTAGGCAACCTTGATTTTTACTATAAAATATGTAAAAAAAGCTATCTTTATCGGTAGCTTTTTTTGTGAGGTAGCAGTAAATGTTATCTTACAATAATTACACAATTACTATTACAAAACATACTAGCCCAGATTGCAATGGAAAGCCTTGCGGGAAGAAAACTATTTTTATGGCAGTGGGCAGAGTGACCAAAGGAAACTCCTGACGATTGCCTTATAAAAAAGTTTTGTGACCAAAAGCTTGAAATGAAAAGCTGGATTAGCTACAAAAATAAATTATGAGTACCGCAGCAACAGTAGCCGAAACGACGACACACTTGGAACCATTAATAACCGATTTGGGATTAATCCTAATGACGGCCGGAATAGCTGTTTTGCTATTTAAAAAAATGAAACAGCCACTAGTTCTTGGCTATTTAATTGCGGGATTTCTAGCAGGAACGCATTTTGACTTCTTCCCATCAGTATCTGATATTAAAAGCGTAGAAGTTTGGGCCGAAATTGGAGTGATCATCCTACTGTTTAGTTTGGGGCTCGAATTTAGTTTTAAGAAGTTGATGAAGGTGGGGGGAACTGCCTCCATAACCGCCGTCACCCAGATTATTTCTATGGTAATGATGGGATTTCTAGTAGGAAAATGGATGGGTTGGAGCCAAATGGATTCCATATTTTTAGGAGTAATATTATCCATTTCCTCAACTACGATCATTTTAAAAACCTTTGATGAACTAGGTGTAAAAGCAAAGAAGTTTGCCGGAATCGTTATAGGATCTCTTATTGTGCAAGATATAGTTGCCATTTTAATGATGGTATTACTATCTACAGTAGCAGTGAGCCAAAAGTTCTCAGGTACTGAACTTATTATGTCAGTTTTGAAGTTGGTTTTCTTTTTAACAGCATGGTTTTTAGGTGGGATTTTCTTTATTCCCTCGCTATTAAAAAAGGCAAAGGATTTACTTACTGACGAAATGCTTTTAATTATCTCACTAGCTTTGTGTTTGATGATGGTTATACTTGCTTCAAATGTTGGTTTTTCACCAGCGTTAGGTGCATTTATTATGGGGTCTATCATCGCCGAGACTACTCAAGCAGAACATATTGAGCATTTAGTTAAGCCGGTAAAAGATTTATTTGGGGCGATATTTTTTGTATCTGTAGGGATGTTAATTGATCCTGTAATGCTATACGAACATGCCATTCCTGTAATCATTCTAACGTTTGTAACCATTTTTGGACAATCTATAAGTTCGACTATAGGAGCGTTAATATCCGGACAACCTTTAAAACAATCCGTGCAAACAGGGATGAGTTTATCGCAGATAGGTGAATTCTCATTCATTATTGCTACACTAGGAATGTCTATGAATGTAACGAGTTCGTTTTTATACCCTATTGTTGTAGCGGTATCAGCGATTACTACATTTACGACTCCTTTTATGGTAAAATCAGCGGTGCCATTCTCAGAATATTTAGAACGTAAATTACCTAAAAAATGGGTTAAAAAAATCGCACGTTATAGTACAAATGCTCAAGCGATACGATCAGTAAGCACCTGGCAAATTGTGATTAGAGCCTATTTAATTCAGATTATATTAAACACTATTATCATTACCTCGATCATATTATTATCGGCAAATTATATTTTACCGTTAGTAGAAGAGTCTAAATTTGGAAACGCCATAGCAGCATTAATCACTTTAGTTGCGATTTCGCCATTTTTATGGGCACTATCATTGCGCAGAGTTGCAGTAGAACAAGTAGATACTTTATATAAAGAGCGTAAATATCGTGGCCCAATATTGATGATGATTTTCTTTAGAATTGGGTTAGCCGTATTCTACATAGGATTCTTGTTGAACATTTTCTTTTCTCCTATCATTGCCTTTTTTGCATTAGTAGCCTCGATTGTAATTTATTTTTTCTTTCCTAAGAAACTACATGCGATGTATCACAGAATTGAGAATCGTTTTTTGAAAAATTTAAACAACAGAGAACTCAAAAAAGTCGACCGTCGCCATGCCAATCTAACACCATGGGATGGGCATATGTCTACATTTGAAATTGCAGCAGAATCAAATCTTGCTGGAAAGACCCTTCGCGAACTGCAAGTACGAGAAGATTTAGGAATCAATATCGCCTTTATAAAGCGTGGTGATTTAACTATTCAAATCCCTAATAAGCTAGAACGATTATTTCCTGGTGACGAGATTTGCGTTATTGGATCTGATGCTCAAGTAGATGAATTTGAAGCGTACTTAAAATCAAATGAGATAAAAGACCCTGTAAAAGCAGATAATAATCTTGTATTAAAGCAAATTGAACTAAGTAACAATGAATTTATAGGATTGAGTGTAGGCCAATCAAAATTGCGAGAACGCACTAATGGTTTGCTAGTAGGTATGGAACGTAATGGCGAACGAATTTTAAATCCTGAGTCGAGTGTCGTTTTACAAAAAGACGATATTCTTTGGATAGTAGGAAACAATAAATTAATGAACGCTTTATTCCCAGAGTAAAAACAAAAAAGGCAAAAGTGAAAACACTTTTGCCTTTTTTTTATAATTTTAAACTCGGTATTATCTTGAATAATTAGGAGCTTCCTTTGTTATAGTTACATTATGAGGATGACTCTCTGCAATTCCGCTTGAAGTTAAGCGTACAAAACGACCTGTTTCTTGCAATGTCGGAATATCTTTTGCACCACAATAACCCATTCCGGCACGAAGACCACCAATAAATTGTAACATGCTTTCGTTTAACTCTCCTTTGTAAGGAACACGCCCTACAATTCCTTCTGGAACTAATTTTTTAACATCGTCCTCAACATCTTGAAAGTAGCGATCTTTTGAACCAGTTTCCATAGCTTCAACAGAACCCATTCCTCTATATGATTTGAATTTTCTTCCTTCAAAGATGATTGTTTCTCCTGGAGATTCTTTGGTCCCGGCTAAAAGTGATCCTAACATCACACAGTCAGCACCTGCAGCAATTGCTTTAGGGATATCACCAGTATAACGAATTCCACCATCAGCAATTACAGGAACACCGGTTCCTTTTAAAGCAGCAGCTACTTCTAGCACTGCAGAAAATTGAGGAAAACCAACACCTGCAACTACACGAGTCGTGCAGATAGAACCAGGTCCGATTCCTACTTTAACACCATCTGCCCCATTTTCTACTAAAAATTTAGCAGCTTCAGGAGTCGCAATGTTACCTACGATCACATCAATTTGAGGAAATTTTGCTTTTACTTGTTTCAAAGTATTCACAACACCTTGTGTGTGTCCGTGTGCTGTATCAATAATGATTGCATCAACACCTGCATTTACTAAAGCTTCAGCTCTTTCTACTGCATCACCCGTTACTCCAATTGCTGCTGCAACGCGCAAACGCCCGTAAACATCTTTGTTAGCAATAGGTTTTTGAGTTAGTTTTGTTATATCTCTAAAAGTAATTAAACCTACTAATTTATAATCAGCGTTAACTACTGGAAGTTTTTCGATTTTATGTCCTTGAAGCACAACCTCAGCTTGCTCTAAAGAAGTACCCTCAGCAACAGTAACTAAGTTTTGAGTAGTCATTACCTCGATAATAGCTCTTGCATTGTTTTTCTCAAAACGCAAATCCCTATTAGTTACAATACCTTTTAATATTTTTTGAGAATCAACGATAGGAATACCGCCAATACCATATTCTTTCATCGCGTTTTTAGCGTCGGCAACTGTAGAAGTAAGCGGCAAAGTAACAGGATCGATAATCATACCAGATTCTGCTCTTTTCACTTTACGTACTTTAGCTGCTTGTTGCTCAATAGTCATGTTTTTATGTAAAACACCTATTCCTCCTTCTTGAGCCATAGCAATTGCCATTGCACTTTCGGTAACCGTATCCATAGCAGCTGATACTATAGGAACGTTTAGTGTAATATTTCTTGAAAATTTAGATTGGATACTCACTTCACGAGGAAGCACATTTGAGTAGTTAGGAACTAATAATACATCATCGTACGTTAAACCTTCGCCGATAATCTTGGAGTTGTGTGCTATCATGGTGCAATTTCTAGTTGAATTGCGTGCAAATATAGCAAATTATTTGATATAAAGGTTCCTTTAACTTGCTTTTAAGATTATTAACGGCTAGAACTACCCTAAAAACGCGTAATAACACTACAAATAATAGTCACAATAGTATGATGATACGTAGTTATTTCTAGCCCAGACTGAAATGGAAAGCCCATAAGAAGGGAATACTCTAATTTTTCTTAGCGAGATAAAGCGACCAAAGGAAACTCTTATATTGCTTTAGAAAATTAGTATTTACTCTTATTGCTTGTAATGTAAGGCTGGAAATAGCTCCTTAAAATTAGTAGAAAGTTGTTCGCTCCTTGAGTATTATATTGAATCCAAATTGCAGCGAAAAAGCGTTTGTTTTTGCTATGTCTCGTAGTTCTAATAAATTATCAGCGAGAATATAAGCGTTCAATCTACCTAAATTTCCAGCAATACCTAAACCTAAATTAGTGTATGAATACGCATCAATCGTATAGGTCGCTTTCCATTGAAATGAGTTTGAAACACTGTGTTGATAAAAGCCGGTAAGTGCAGCTGTAGGCGCTTTAGGAAGGGTTTGAAAGAACAATTGAGCACCAATAGCATTGCGATAATTATCAGCATCTGACGAACAATTACAAGCATCATCGTTTTTACCGTGATACGAATATTGATAAGAAGCATTAAACTTTATAGGTCGTAGACTATTGTATTTTGTAGTGGTTGAGTCGTAAACTACAGCGCTTTTGAATTCGTCATAGGTACTTCCTGATGTACTAGGGCCTGTAAAATTTGGATTTAATCCATTGTATTTATAGAATCCTTTATACGTGTAATTTTTTACTTCTTTAGCGTAATGTATGAATCCCATATCAAGTAAACTCGCAGTCAATTGAATGTTTTTTTTAGGGTAGTAGGTCGCTCCTATGTCTAGTCCTAAGCCCAGATTACCCCCAAATAAGGCTTTTTTCAAGATATTATTTGTGGTATATCCTTGATTATCATCATCAAAGTATTGTGAAGCACCAGCAGAATTCAAAGTGACATTTGCATCAATTGTTTGATCGTAAAAATTAGGTGATCCATTATCTTCGGTTAGGATGTAACCGCTGTTTCTAGTTGTCCTCGCATGAGCAATACTCGAGTAAATTTTACCTCTAGCTCCTAGTATTAATTTATTTGAGACTTTTTTTCGAAAGCCAAGATGAAAAACACTTAACAATTCTGCTTGTGCATTCAAATGCGACAAATCAAATCGTTTACCAAGGTAAGTGCTATTGCCATACAACGCCAAGATAGCAGGGTCCTTAGGAACAAAGGAAACGAAATCAAATTCTTGATATATACCCAGTGACAAGTAATTTTGTTGTTCCCAGCGTCCTACTTTAAAAGCTGCAGATAGGATTTCAACTTGTTCGTTTAACAGTACACGGTCCTTACTTGAAACCCTGTTTATAGTATTGCGCAACTTGTCATTGAAACTAGTGCTATTATCTGCAAATAAATCGTAAGCTGAAAAGCCAGTCGAACCAAAATTAGCACTTACTCCCGAAAGTACGGGAATACCAATGTGACTATTTTGTTTTAAATCAGCGCCGGGATTTACCATAGTAGATTGCGGAATTGCCGTAAAATTATATAGCAATTGCTTATTTTGAGCGGTTGCACCTAGACAACAAAGAAGCAATATAAGAGCATAACATTTTATCATTATAGTGCTAATTTTATGGTTGCAGTCGAACGAAATTTTAATGTGTCACTTGAGGTAACGATTATCGGTGTGGTCGACGCTATTTTTAAAACTGTAAAATCGATGTTTGTTGCTGACTTTAATATATTCAATCGAGAATTAGTATAACTTTCAGTTTGAGAGATTTTTTTATTTATATCATCATATTTAGCATGTGCTTCTGGGATAGAAATTCGATCTAAGACTCGATCATTAACATCTTTAAATTCGACAATAATTTCATATTGTTTTACATTAATATTTTCAACTTCAAAAAACAAAGTTGCCTCTAAAAGTCGGTCACTAACTGATGCGTCTCTTAATATATCGAATTTTGCATTAACGGTTGGAAATGGAAATGGAGGTAACGAAGGTATTGAACTAGGGATAGGTAATTCAAAATAAGCGAGATTACCCACTATTTCAGGCTCAGCGCTAAAGTCGTTAATTTGATCAAAATTTAAATCACTTGAGCAGCTACTTAAAAAGAGATTACAATAGAGTAGAATGGCAAATACAAAAAAGCGTTTCGAATTCATTATAAAGATTTAAGGTTGCTAAGATATAGCATTATAAAACGTTATAATTAAAGTTTGCATTAAGATTTTAAGCCTTTATCGCTTAATGGTATTCCCCAAATAACTTAGAAGCTTCGTTATATGCACTCTCAAAACTAAGCGGATTGAGGTTTGTGGTTACTTTGTTTGCCGTAAAATAGGATAGTAATTTCTCTGTTGGCATGTTCCCTGTTAGGTCATCTGTGGCCATAGGGCAACCACCAAAACCTTGAATGGCACCGTCAAATCGCTTACATCCACCTGTATAGGCGGCATCAACTTTCTCAAACCAACTATCAGCTGTAGTATGCAGGTGCGCGCCAAATTCCATTTCAGGATATTGAGGAATTAAATTTGAATACAAGTAATTAATTACATCAGGAGTGGAGCTGCCCACAGTATCAGATAATGACAATATTTTCACACCCATAGTAGACATTTTTTCAGTCCACTCTCCTACTATATCTACATTCCAAGGATCGCCATAAGGATTTCCAAATCCCATAGATAAATAAGCAACTACTTCCTTATTTGACTGATCTGCAATTTCTAGAATCTCTGTAAGTGTAACTAACGATTCTGCGATTGTTTTATGTGTATTACGCATTTGGAAGTTTTCAGAAATAGAGAATGGAAACCCTAGATACTGAATTTCGGGATGTTCTGCTGCCATTTGGGCTCCTCTGGTGTTAGCAATTATCGCTAACAACTTGCTGGTTGCTTGTGATAAATCTAATTGTGATAGTACTGTTGCTGTATCAATCATTTGCGGAATCGCTTTTGGAGATACAAAACTACCAAAATCTAAGGTGTCAAAACCAACACGCAGTAATGCTTGCAAATAAGCAACCTTCTTCTCTGTAGGAATAAACGGCTTGATACCTTGCATTGCATCACGAGGACATTCTATAATTTTTACTTGCTTCATATAGCTTCAAAGATAGAAAAACAATTAAGATTACTAAATATCTCTATTTAATTTTTATTATTTTTAACTGATCTCCAATTTACGTAATAATTCGCAATATTACATAATAACGTAATAACATATAATATTACATAAATATGTAATATATTTACATCGATACGTTTTTAACTTTAGATTAAAATTTTAATTATATTTGGGTATGACAAGCATCATTACTGGAGACATAATCAATTCACGAAAGCAAGATTCTACAGATTGGATAGTAGGCTTAAAAGCACTATTAAATACTATAGGAGCCACTCCCGATGTCTGGGAAATCTATCGTGGAGACGAGTTTCAAATTGAGATAAGCGATCCTAGCTTATCCTTACACTATGCTTTATTAATTAAATCGTATTTAAGAAGCATAAAGCTCGATGCCCGAATGGCGATTGGTATAGGTGATAAAAAGTACAATGGGCAGTCTATTTCTGAGAGTAACGGGAGTGCTTTTATACACTCTGGAGAACTTTTTGAAACTTTAAAGAGGCAAAAAATCAATTTGGCCATCGCTACAGCAAGTGATTCACTTAACGAGGAACTTAATTTAATGTTGCAACTATCATTGAGCTTCATGGATTCGTGGCTGGTACAGTCAGCTGAATTTGTTCTAATATCCTTACAAAACCCAACATTATCTCAAGAAGAAATTGGACGACTGTTACAAATTAACCAAGCTGCAGTAAGTAGACGAAAAAGCCGTACAAAATTTGATCTCGTTCTAGCATTAGATAATTATTTTCGAAAAAAAATAAAATTACTCAACGCATGATTTTATTAGTACAATTGTTTTTGGCGCACATTTTGGGCGATTTCCTACTGCAACCTACCTCTTGGGTTATTGATAAAGAGATAAAAAAACACCATAGCAAGTACTTGTATTATCACATTGCTTTGCATGCTTTTTTGGCTTGCGTGATTGTGGGAAACACAGATTTTATAGCCTTTGGAATTAGCCTAGCGATAATACATGGTATCATAGATTTTATTAAACTTAAATTTCAAAAAAACAAAACGAAACGACTATATTTCTGGCTGGATCAAGTAGCGCACCTACTTACTATTGTAGCTGTTTTTCAATTGTATACAAATAGTACTTTACACTTTTTAGAATTCACAAATACCAATCTCCTTTTAATTACAGCAGCCGTTTTCTTGACTAAACCCTGCTCTATTTTAATTAAAAATGCAATTTCGATCTGGACTCCAGAGAACAAACACAAAAAAGAGAGTTCGCTATCTAACGCAGGAAATTATATAGGAATATTAGAAAGACTGTTTGTATTTACTTTTATTATAACGGGTCATTTTGAAGCGATTGGGTTTTTATTGGCAGCTAAATCCATTTTTCGTTTTGGCGATTTAAAGGAAGCTAAAGATCGTAGATTAACTGAATATGTGCTTATAGGAACTTTACTTAGTTTTGGAATTGCACTGGGAACTGGTTTATTATTTACTACACTATCTCATTAAACAAAAAAAGTCCGTTATGAATTACATAACAGACTTTTTTATATGTTGGTAAAAGTTACTTCATCTTTTCAAGAAGCTTTTTATTAATTGCTTTCACTAAGGCTGGACCTTCATAAATGAAACCAGTATACAATTGCACTAAGCTTGCACCTGCATCTAATTTTTCTAAAGCATCTTCGGCAGTATGTATCCCTCCTACTCCTATAATAGGAAACGCTTTATTACTTTTTTCAGATAAAAAGCGAATCACTTCAGTGGCTCTATCTCTTAAAGGCTTTCCAGACAAACCTCCCATTTCGCTTTTATTAACTGATTGCAACCCTTCTCTACTAATTGTAGTATTGGTTGCTATCACTCCTGCAATTTTAGTTTCGGCAACGATATCTATAATATCTAACAATTGCTCATTTGTCAAATCGGGAGCTATTTTTAACAAGATAGGTTTTTGCTTTGGCTTAGCCACATTCTTATTTTGTAATGTTTGTAACAACTGCGTCAATGGCTCTTTGTCTTGCAGTGCACGTAGGTTTGGCGTGTTTGGCGAACTAACATTAACTACGAAGTAATCAACGTAATCGTATAAAGCATCAAAACATATTTCGTAATCGCTTGTAGCATCCTCATTGGCTGTAATTTTATTTTTACCAATATTTCCTCCTATTAGTACACCGTTGTTGGCTTTTAGCCTTTCGACAGCTTCAAGAACTCCTCCATTATTAAAACCCATTCGATTAATAATCGCTGAATCTTCTTTTAATCGAAATAAACGCTGCTTTGGGTTACCATCTTGTCCTTTAGGAGTTAAAGTCCCTATTTCGATAAAACCAAAACCAAAGTTAGATAACTCCTTGTACAATTTAGCATCTTTATCAAAACCAGCTGCTAAACCTACTGGGTTTTTAAATTTCAAACCAAATACTTCACGTTCTAATCGTTTATCGTCTACAAGATAGATCGAACGATACAGTGCCGCAAAACCAGGGATTTTTGACGTAGCACGAACCAGCGAAAAAGTAAAATAATGAATTTTCTCTGGATCGAAAAGAAAAAATAATGGGCGAATAAGTTGTTTGTACATAGCTTTTTAGTTGTGTGTGCAAAAATAGAATTATCTGTTCAATAAATAAATAATAAAGTCTAAAAAAGAAAGCACGCATTTAACCGAGCCTAAAGTGCTCAATTTTAAATATTATACGATAAATTAGCAATTCTAAAACTTGAACCATGAAAAAATTTATTTGTCTATTTTTATTTTTAGCTTCGATAACAGTTTTTGGACAGTCAAATAGCGAATTGAGAATTGTTCTTGTACGCCACGCCGAAAAAATGACAGACAATCCTAAAGAACGTGATCCAGAACTAACCGAAAAAGGAATACAACGAGCCGAAGTTCTTGCAAAAGAATTAGAAGACACAGGTGTAGATGTAGCCTATAGCACAGATTATAAGCGAACTCGCAATACAGCGCAACCAACGGCGACTTTAAATAAAATTCCCGTACAAATTTATGACGCTAGCAAACTAAAAGAATTTGCTGCAAAAGTGATAAAAGAAGACCAGAACAAAACAATTTTAATTGTAGGTCACTCTAATACTGTTCTTGAAACAATGGAAGCCCTTGGAGGAACGAGACCTGTAGAAGCGATCGCTGATCAAGAATATGACAATGCCTTTATGATGTTGATAAAAGCAGACGGCACTATAAATGTAGGTGTGATTAAATATGGCGCTGCTAGTTCTAACACAGAGGGCGCTCAAATGATGCATTAATTAAGAATACAGCGGCAATTAAGCGACCTTAATGACTGTTTTAACACCTCAATTATAAATAAATATTATCTTTGTTACTCAATACAAATATATATTTTATGCAACATATTATTGATCGTTTCATTAGTTACGTAACGGTAGACACTGAGTCAGATCCAAATTCAACAACTACTCCAAGTACTGCAAAGCAATGGGATCTAGCCAATAAACTTGTAGATGAGTTGAAACAAATTGGTATGCAAGATGTTACAATTGATGATAAATCATACATCATGGCAACGCTTCCAAGCAATGTGGAGCACGAAGTACCTACAGTGGGATTTGTTGCGCATTTTGATACTACTCCTGATTTTACGGGAGCAAATGTAAAGCCACAAATTGTTGAAAACTATGACGGTAAAGACATTGTATTAAATGCTGCAGAAAACATCATTTTATCTCCAAGCTATTTCAAAGATTTACTACAATACAAAGGACAAACGCTTATCACCACTGATGGTACTACACTATTAGGAGCTGATGATAAGGCAGGAATTACAGAAATTGTTACGGCAATGGAATTCCTAATAAACAATCCTGAGATCAAACACGGAAAAATTAGAGTTGGTTTCACACCAGATGAAGAGATTGGTCGTGGAGCACATCATTTTGACGTAGAGAAATTTGGTGCTGAATGGGCATACACTATGGACGGAAGTCAGATAGGAGAATTAGAATATGAAAATTTTAATGCGGCTGGAGCTAAAATCACCTTCAAAGGTAAAAGTGTGCACCCTGGTTATGCCAAAGGTAAAATGATCAACTCGATGCTTATTGCCAATGACTTTATCAATGCATTACCAGAAGATGAAACACCACAAGAAACAAAAGGCTATGAAGGTTTTTATCATGTGCACCACTTAAAAGGAAGCATTGAAGAAACCGTACTCGAGCTTATTATAAGAGATCACAGCAAGAAAAAATTCGAAAAACGCAAAGATAAAATCGAAAAAATTACTGCTAAAATCAATAAAAAATTTGCTAAGCAATTTGGTGAAGATATTGTAATTGCTGAAATCAACGATCAATATTACAACATGAAGGAGAAAGTAGTTCCTGTAAAACATATTGTTGATATTGCCGAAAAAGCAATGAAAGAAGTAAACATAAAGCCGTTAATTAAACCCATTAGAGGTGGTACAGATGGTTGCCAACTCTCTTATATGGGATTACCTTGTCCTAATATTTTTGCTGGTGGACACAACTTTCATGGGAAATACGAGTATGTACCGGTAGAAAGCATGCAAAAAGCAGTTGAAGTAATTGTAAAAATAGCTGAATTAACAGCTTTGCCTAATTACAGTTTACCAATTCCTAAAGAAAAAAAGAAAAAATAGTTCTCAATTATTTTACTTTAATCCTACAAAAAGCCAATCAGTAAAGGTACTGATTGGCTTTTTTTTATTCAAAATCTCGGCTAATGCAGGCTTTTTTACTGTAATATGTGAGAAATATTCTTTTGTTATTCTTTCAGAACATTTTCGTGATACTTCTCGATGATATTTGCATCAATGAAATTAATCACAAACTTAAAATTAGAATTATGAAAAGAATTTTTACTACAATGATCGCATTAGCTTTAGTTTCAATTTCAACTGTTGCTTGTTCTTCTGACAACAATGAAACTGTAGAAGTACAAGTAGACACAGCAAGTCCAGTAGGCGCTTTTACTGTTTCAAAAGCAGGAACTCTAACAGCTCAAAATGGCACACCTACAAAAGGTTTAATTGAAACTGGTGTCGATAACAGCAACACTACTTTTGTACACTTAGGTTCAGATTTTACAACAGAACTAGGAACTGGTACTGCAACAATTTACCTGTCAAGAACAGCTACTTTTACAGCAAGCCCAGGAACAGGAAATCCTGATTTAAAATTAATTGGAATTGTTAGTAAAAACGGTGAGGCTTTTTACAAAGTTGACGGAGCAATACCTGCAGGTTTAGATTACGTAATCGTATGGTGTGGTTCTGCAAACATACCGTTTGGAAATGGGTTATTAAAATAAAATAAACTTTCTTCAAACAAAAGACATTGATTACGCTATCAATGTCTTTTGTTTTTAAAATAAAATCACACGACATGAAAAAAATTTCTACTATATTTTTACTATTTGCTATTACCTTATCGATACAAACAAATGCACAAAGTGGCTGGACAAAAGCAAAAAATGACTACTTCTTTAAATTAGATTATAGTTCGTATAAATCAACCGACTTTAGAAACAACGATGGAAAAAGCATCAAAACAAGTGAATTCTCTCAAAAAGCAGCTTCCATTTATGGTGAGTACGGAATTACTGATCGCTTAACAGCAATTACATCTATCCCGTTATTTAAACAAAATGGTTACGAAACCACAAATAACGTTAGCGGTTTTGGTGATGTGCGATTAGAGCTAAAGTACCAATTACTTCAAAAATCGTTTCCGTTATCTATTTCTATCGCTCCAGAATTACCTACTGGTAAAGCCAATAATTTTGCTACTAACAAGCAAAACCCATTAGATCAAATTAACTTACCATCAGGAGATGGCGAATTTAATGTGTGGACGACACTAGCTGTTTCTCACTCTTTTATACCTTCAAAATTATACGCAAGTGCGTTTAGCGCTTTCAATTATAGAACGAAATATCAAGAGCGTGATTTTCAAAACCAGTTTCAATCTGGAGTTGAAGCAGGCTACAAAGCATTCGACAAGTTGTGGTTAAATAGCAAGCTAATCATACAAACAGGCGTAGGTAAAGGACCTCAATTTGCAGATTTTATTAGAGGAGACGGTACGACCTACACTGCCGTATCAGTAGGCGGAATGTATGAATTAGGCAAAAATTTTGGTATCACTGCTCAATATTTTAATACAAACAGTGCCATAGTAAAGGCAAAAAATGTTTACGCTAACAACATTCTTTCCTTTGGGATTGTCTACCAAAAAAAATAAAAGCTTTGTTTAAATAAAATAAATAGTTGTATTTTACCATTACTATCATCCTACTCCCATTAGCGCGCATCAATACGTAACCATAAAGAATATGAAAAACATTTTAATTATCGAAGACGATCCTGCCATTGTTGAACTCGTTGAAATTCACTTGAAAGACATCCATGCTGAATTAACAAAGGCATACACCGGTTTTGACGGCTTAGATCTTGTGAAAGCAAATCATTATGATGTTATCATTTTAGACTTAATGTTACCAGATATCAACGGTATCGAAATATGCAAACGCATTAGAGCCGAAAAAAATACCACACCTATCATGATGCTTACGGCGCGCAGTGAAGAAATTGACAAAATCATAGGTCTAGAAACAGGAGCCGATGATTACTTGACAAAACCATTTAGTATCAGGGAGTTTATAGCAAGAGTAAAAGCGCTAATTAGACGCAACGAAATGTCTACTCCTGAACCCCTACCCGTACCTGAAATACTACAACGCCATAATTTAACGATGGATACGCTAAAAAGAAAGGTAACGCTAGAAGACGAAGTAGTAGATCTTACCCCTAAAGAGTTTGACTTGCTGCACTTATTCATGTCTAATCCTGGTATTAGTTACTCTCGAGAAACACTGTTAAACACAGTATGGGGTTATGAGTTTTCAGGATACGAGCATACGGTGAACTCACATATTAACCGCCTTCGAACAAAAATAGAATCCAATCTAACCAATCCAAAATTTATATTAACTACTTGGGGTATTGGTTACAGATTTTCAGATGAAATAATATAACCATGGAACAAAAAAAGTTTAATCCATTATTTTGGAAAATATCGGTAGTTTTTTTCTTTCTCCTTGCAACTGTAGGTGTTGTTCATATTTACATTAGTTATAAATATTCTACAGAATATTTAGAGGAAGTAGACCAACGCTTGAATCGAGATACTGCTAAAAATATTATAGAGAACTCTACTCCTTTCTATAATGGCCAAGTTATCAAGCCCGCTCTTAACGAAATGTTCCACCACGTAAGAGCAATCAATCCCAATCTTGAGGTATATCTTGTTGATCCTGCTGGGAAAATTCTAGCATGGTATCCACCAGAGAAGAATTTAGTAGCGACTACTGTTAATCTAACACCTATAAAAACATTTATAAATGATAAAGAAGAGAAATTTATTAAGGGAGATGATCCGCTAAATCCTACCACCCAAAAAGCTTTCTCTGCGCACCCCTTAACCATGAATAATATGCTGTACGCTTATATTTATGTCGTTTTAAATGGCGAGAAGGAGAAACCAAATACTGACGCACTTTTCACTAGCTACTTACTGCAAATTAGCTACCGAACCATGGGAGTAACTTTATTTTTTACTTTTGCAATTGGGCTTCTAATTATTAATACTATTACTCGAAATTACAGTAAGATTCTTCATGTCATGCAGCAATTTAAGCAAGGGGAGTTAACCGCTAGAGTTGATTTAAAAACCATTGGAAGCGAAAAACCATTAGCAGAAATTTTCAATGAAATGGCCGACATTTTAACGAATAACATTAATAAGCTCAAAGAAGTAGAAAACTTAAGAAGAGAATTAATTGCCAATGTTTCTCATGATTTACGAACACCTATAGCAATCATTAGAGGCTACCTCGAAACATTGCAAATTAAAGAAAACTCGATATCTGCCGAAGAACGAAAGCGATACATCGACACGGTGAGTAAGAGCTCAGAAAAGTTAGAAAAACTGGTAAATGAATTGTTCGAATTATCAAAATTAGAAGCAAACCAAATAAAACCAGAGAAAGAAAATTTTATCATCAGTGAATTAGTAAATGATATTGGTACTAAATACAACCTTATTGCTAAGACAAAGAACATCACAATCGAAACTTTTTTATCGAAAGAATTAGCACCTGTATTTGCAGATATTTCTTTAATCGAAAGAGTGATTCAAAATTTACTTGACAATGCGATTAAATTTACGCCTGAAAACGGACACATCACTATTGTTACAGAGAAATGCCACAACGATCATGTCAAGATTTCGATAAGCGATAATGGTATTGGTATTCCTGATAAAGATCGAGAACGTATTTTTGCTAGATACTACCGATCTGATAATTATAGTGATATAAAAAACAGTACCGGATTAGGATTAGCTATTGTTAAAAAAATACTTGATCTTCATGATGGCACGCTCGAAGTACAGAGCGCCGAAGGGAAAGGAAGTAGTTTTATTTTCAGACTGAAATGCAGTTCATAAAAACAAAAAAAACCGATGTTTGCACATCGGTTTTTTTTATTTCAAATACTGAAATTATTTTTTTGCTAAAGCAGCACTCATTTCCATTGAAATTGAAGAACGCTCCATTTTTAACTTTCCAGCCATAGTTTCAATAACTACAGTACCTTCTGATAATTCAGCTACTCTTCCGTGTAAACCACTTTTAGTAATAATTTTATCCCCTACTTTTAAAGTGCTTTCAAACTCTTTTTCGTTTTTTGCTCTTTTTTGTTGTGGTCTAATCATAAAGAAATAGATTACTACAAACATTAAAATAAAAGGCGCAAATTGAGTTAAGTTTTCCATAGTTTTAAATTCTGTTTTTGTTTATTAATATTACATTAAACCACGACCGGTTTTCTGCATTTTTTTATTCGATTCTAATTCTTTAACTAGATTATCTAGAATTCCGTTGATAAAAATACTACTTTTTGGAGTAGAGTATTCTTTTGCAAGCTCTAAATATTCATTTAAAGTAACTTTTACTGGAATTGATGGGAATTTTAAAAATTCGCAGATAGCCATTTTCAAAATGATTGTATCTACCTCAGCAATTCTTTCGCTATCCCAGTTTGGTGTTTTGTCTACAAATTCTTTTGCAAGTTCTGATTCGTTCAAAATAGTTTTTCGAAACAAATCTTTTACAAATGCTTTATCTTCTGCATCTTTATACACTTTTGGTACAGTAAAATCATCATCCATGATAGGCTTCATTGATTTCAGCTGCTTTAAAATTTGCGTATTTACTAATGGAATATCATCTATCCAAGTTAATTGATCATCTTCTAAGAACTCATATAACTTTTCATTAGGAGCAATAACTTCACCAAAAAGATTTGCAATAAGCTGTCTATCTTCTTCAAATGTTGAACCTTCTTTACTCATATAGTCGATGTAATATGAACTTGCTTTAATGGCAGTCAATAACAACGAGATATAATCTTCATGAAGAGTCCATGCATCAATTTTTCTTGTTTCTAAAGCAATACTTAAAGAATTGTTTTCGGCAAGAATTTGAAAGATACTATTCTTTACAAATTTTTCATTAGGTTTACGTTCTTGCGGAGTTGCAAGGTGTTTAAGGCTTGATTTATGTAAAAACTCAGCCTCTTTTTTACAGATTTCCATTAAGGAAGAAATCATCGTAAGGTATAAATCTTGAATATTGTCGATACTGTAGAAAAGAAATTTTTCTTCTTTCTCTAAGTTATCTGAACCATTTTGATGCATCGCATAAATGGATTGCATCACCTTCACGCGAATGTGTCTTCTATTTACCACCTTGTAAGAACTTTTATTAAATTAGGGTGCAAAAATAAGAATTTCATTTTTTATAATAAAATATATAAATGCTTATTTTAAAAAAGCATTCCGTGTAAGCACTCTTATATTGACAATTTTGTAATCAATTTAAAAGCACCACACGGAATACTAGCTAACTATAATGAATTATTTTTTACTGTTTTCTAGCTTTCTTTGATCAATACGATCTTGTGCAATTTTAAGTGCAGCATGATGTGTAGTGATGCTATTTGCAACAGCATAATCAAGAATTTCTAACGTAGTATTGTAGATATTCTCTGTTTTTGTCATGGTTTCAGCTTTACCATAATGCGCTAATTCAGCATAAACATTGATAATTCCACCAGCATTAATCAAGAAATCTGGAGCATATAATATGCCACGTTCTTGCAATTTAGCACCGTGAATATCCTCGTTTGCTAACTGATTATTTGCAGCTCCAGCGATAACTTTAGCCTTAATTTTATCGATAGTTGCATCGTTAATTGTTGCTCCCATTGCACATGGTGCGTAGATATCTACATCAGCAGTATATAAATCAGCTCCAGTATAAATGGTAGCGTTGTATTTACTTCCTACTTCGTATAATTTCTCTTCATTAATATCAGCGATAGTTACAACAGCGCCTTCTTTTGTCAAATATTCTACCAGAGTTTCTCCTACATGTCCAATTCCTTGAACCAAGATTCTTTTTCCAGCCAGTGAATCTGTTCCAAATTTATGTTTTGCAGCCGCTTTCATTCCCATGTACACTCCATAAGCAGTTACAGGAGAAGGATTACCTGAACCACCTCTTTCTTCAGAGATACCTGTTACATAAGGAGTAACATCTCTTACAATATCCATGTCTCTCGTTTCCATTCCTACATCTTCAGCAGTAATGTAACGTCCGCTTAATCCGTGAACAAATTCACCAAATTTGCGCATTAACTCTGGTGTCTTTTTAGTTTTAGAGTCACCTATGATAACTGCTTTACCTCCACCAATATTTAATCCTGTGATTGCTGCTTTATACGTCATTCCACGAGACAAACGTAAAACGTCATTTAACGCTTCCCATTCGTTAGCATAATCAAACATTCTAGTACCTCCTAAAGCAGGTCCCATAACTGAATTATGAATACCAATAATTGCTTTTAAACCCGTATCTTTGTCGTTGCAAAATACAATTTGTTCGTGATCATTAAATGATAGTTGTCCAAAAACTGGATCCATTTTTTGAAGGTCCTTTCCAGTTGCAAAAGTTGCATCCATATAGCTTTATTTTAAAGTGATATAATTGTGAATTTGTCAAAAAGACAAATCAAAATTACACAAAATATGCATATCTTTCATTTTTTTATGATAAAAATGCATTTACTCTAAAATACGGACTTATATAAAATTTTAAAAAATAATAATTCTGTAAAGAATTATATAAAAGAACATCAATTTCAATAGAGAATTTCACAAAAAAATGAAAGAACTAAGTTATTTAAATAAATATTTCGTTAAGTACAAATACAGTTTTTCACTAGGTATTTTATTTACAATCATTGCTCAAATTTTCATGCTGTTTACTCCTAAATTAATCAGCCAATCATTTAAGGTTATTGAGCAGTTTTCAAAAGATAAAACGGTCTCCACAACAGTCATTAGAGAAGAGTTAATTTCGAATGTTTTACTAATTGTTGCCACAACAATTGTTGCAGGAATACTCACATTCTTGATGCGACAAACATTAATTGTTATGTCTCGTCATATCGAATTTGATTTAAAAAACGAAGTTTTTAGACAGTATGAAAATCTGAGTCAAAACTTTTATAAGCAAAGCCGAACAGGAGATTTGATGAATCGCATTAGTGAGGACGTTTCTAAGGTAAGAATGTATGTAGGTCCTGCAGTGATGTACAGTATAAATACCATCATTCGTTTTGCTATCGTAATCATTTATATGTACAATGTGTCACCGCGTTTAACTGCTTACACGTTACTGCCGCTACCGCTATTGTCTTATGGTATTTTTAAATTAAGTACTGAGATCAATAAACGAAGTACTATCTTCCAGCAATACCTTTCTAAAGTTTCTAGTTTTTCACAAGAGATATTTTCGGGGTTACGTGTAATAAAAGCCTACTCATTAGAGCAGCAACACAGCAACAACATGGTGAATCTTGCTAATGAGAGTAAAAGCAAGAGCTTGAATCTTGCTAAAGTGCAATCGTTGTTTGGTCCCCTGATGCTAGCGCTTATAGGGATTAGTAATTTGGTGGTAATATATTTTGGAGGATTGATGTATATCGATGGAACGATTCAAAGTATAGGTACGATCGCTGAGTTTATCTTATACGTAAACATGCTTACATGGCCTGTTGCATCTTTAGGATGGGTTTCATCAATGGTGCAAGAGGCTGAGGCTTCCCAAAAAAGATTGAATGAGTTTTTAAAAATCCAACCCGAAATTCAAAACAACAATCCAGAGCGTTCTGTTATCGACGGTGCCATATCGTTTAACGATGTAAGCTTCACTTATGCCGATACTAATATTACCGCTTTAAAAAACATATCTTTTACAGTACAAAAAGGAGAAACTCTTGCTATTCTTGGTAAAACTGGCTCTGGAAAATCAAGTATTTTATCTTTAATTTCGCGTTTATACGATGTTACAGATGGAAGTATTAAAATCGACAATAACAGCATACAAAGTTTGAATTTAAACGACTTGCGTAATAATATTGGTATCGTCCCACAAGATGCTTTCTTATTTTCTGACTCTATCAAGAACAATATAAAATTTGGTAAAGAAGATGCTACAGATGAAGAGGTTATGGCTGCTGCTAAAAGTGCAGTGGTGCATAACAACATCATGGGCTTTAATAAAAAATACGACACAGTACTTGGAGAACGAGGCATTACTCTGTCAGGAGGACAAAAACAACGTGTTTCTATTGCAAGAGCAATCATAAAAAACCCTCCAATTTTATTATTTGATGACTGTTTATCAGCAGTAGATACAGAAACCGAAGAAACTATTTTAAATAATTTATTCGAAATATGTAAAGACAAAACCACGATAATTGTCAGCCATCGTGTTTCTTCTGCCAAGAATGCAAATAAAATAATTATTCTTGAAGACGGTAAGATTATCCAACAAGGAACTCATAATCAATTACTAAATGAAGAAGGCTATTATGCATCCTTATACCTCAAGCAACTTTCAGAAAAAGAATTGCTTTAATTGTTGTGTAATACATTAATTTTTATGATTTTTGGTTACTACTTAACAACCATTAATTGATAGAACGGATTATGAGAGAAAATGATATATTAGAAAAAGAAGAAATTTTTTCTAAGGTTTTACGTGCAGGAAGAAGAACGTACTTTTTTGATGTAAGAGCTACAAAAGCTGATGATTATTACATTACGATTACTGAAAGTAAAAAATTCACCGAAGAGGATGGTTCTTTTCATTTTAAAAAGCATAAAATTTACTTATACAAAGAAGATTTTGCATCATTTTCAGAAATATTAAACGACATGACCTCTTATGTGCTTAATCACAAAGGCGAAGAAGTAATATCAGAAAGACATCAAAAGGATTTCAAAAAAGAGTATCTTCTTGAAAAAGTCGAAATGGAAGAAGCAATACCAAGTATTTCAAGCTTCACTGACATCAATTTTGATGACATTTAAAATTTAATAAACATATTAATACACTTTAAAGTCCAAAGACCTAACGGTTTTTAGGGCTTTTTACTTTACACAACTTTTGTAATTTTAATCGAAAACAACATGAAAGAGATTTTTGAAAAAAGCTTAGAAAAATACAGCGAATTAATTGTTCCGTGGTTGCTTACAAGCGGAGTAAAAATTATTTTTATTATTATCGTTGCACTTATAATCCATAAAGTACTCGCTAAATTTATTGCTAAAGCAGTCAAAATAGCCGTTAGACCGGATCATTTTAGTTCTCCAGAAGCAGAGGAAAAAAGAGAAAATACACTAATCCAAATATTTACAACAACGGCTCAAATTGCCTTAATCATCATGGCTACTTTGATGATTCTACAGGAATTTGGCATTGAGATTGCTCCTATTTTAGCCGCAGCTGGTATTGTAGGTTTAGCTTTTGGATTTGGAGGTCAATATTTAATACGAGACATTATAAGCGGTTTGTTTATAATTCTAGAGAATCAGTACCGCATAGGTGATGTTGTTAGCTTTGACAATGCTAGTGGCGCAGTTCAAGAGATAAGCCTTCGTAAAACAACCCTTAGAGATATGGATGGCACCGTACACCACATTCCTCATGGGGAAATCAAGAAAGTATCCAATTTATCAAAGGATTTCTCCCGAATAAATTTAGACATGGGTGTAAGCTACAATTCTAACCTCGAACAAGTAATTACAGTTATCAACAAAGTGGGGAACGATCTAGCAAATGACCCTGAGTGGAAAACGTCAATCCTTGCGCCACCATTGTTCTTGAGAGTAAATGACTTTGCAGATTCAGCTATAATGATGAAAATATTAGGCGAAACACTTCCTAGTAAACAATGGGAAGTAACCGGAGAACTGCGCAAACGTCTTAAAGCTGCTTTTGATAAAGAAGGCATCGAAATTCCGTTTCCACAGATGGTATTACACCAAGCGCAGCCAGTTGAAGCTGAAAAGTAACTCACAATCATACTTTATTTAAAATACCTGAAGATTTAGTTTTCAGGTATTTTTTTTATCAATTCTTACAATAATTTCTAACTAATAATCATCATATTACACTGATAACTATCATATATTAAAGCAATTAAATAGCCTATATTTGAATGTGAATAAATACGTATTACATGGCTAAAGAAATCAATATCCCAGCAAGCATTATTGGCTTAACTGATAAGGAGGTGCTGGTCTCAAGAACTAAATTTGGCACTAATGAACAAATTCAGAAACAACAATATAAATGGTGGCTAGCGCTCATTGACTTGTTCAAAGAGCCTATGCTATTACTTTTAATTGCAGTTGCTGTGATTTATTTTATATTAGGCGAAAACAGCGAAGCTTTATTCATGTTGGCTGCAATATTTGCTGTCTCCGGAATTTCGTTTTTTCAAGATAGTCGCAGTAGAACGGCGTTAGAAGCATTAGAAAAACTAAACGAGCCATTAAGTAGCGTTTTGCGTAATGGTTTAGTTATCGAAATTCCCACGCGAGAGATTGTAATAAATGACCTCGTAATTGCAGAGGAAGGAAACACAATCAATGCCGATGGAGAAATTGTGCATAGCAACGACTTTTCTGTAAATGAATCTGCTTTAACGGGAGAACCCTATGCTGTCTTTAAATCTGAAAAAAATGGCAATAAAACAGTTTATAGCGGCACATTAGTAGCCTCAGGACTTGCAGTATACAAAACAACTCATATAGGCTTAAAAACAGAAATAGGCAAACTAGGTCATTCTATTTTATCCATAAAAGAAGAACCTACGCCACTACAGCTACAAATAGAAAAATTTGTAAAAGGAATGGCTATAATTGGTATAATCATATTCCTTTTAGTTTGGGGAGTCTATTTCTGGAAAACTAATGACCTATTAAATAGCTTACTTAAAGGCTTGACATTAGCAATATCTATACTACCTGAAGAAATTCCAGTCGCTTTTACAACTTTCATGGCATTAGGATCTTGGCGATTAATGAAAGAAGGTATCATAGTCAAAAAAATTAGAACTGTTGAAACTCTTGGAGGCGCGACCGTTATATGCACGGATAAAACGGGTACAATCACCCAGAATAAAATGAGCTTACAATCTGTCTATAATTATGAAAGCAATGTATTATTCGAAAAAGAAAATTTTCACACTGATGCTGCAATAAAAGTAATTGAAATCGCTATGTGGGCAAGTGAACCTGTTCCTTTTGACCCCATGGAGCAGAGCTTACATCTAGAATATAAAGCCACAACTCTAAACGACCAGCAAAGTGATTATACTATGGTGCATGAGTACCCATTAGACGGTAAGCCACCTATGATGACACATGTTTTTGAAAATCGTACAGGCAATCGTATAATTGCTGCAAAAGGAGCTCCTGAGGCTATTTTAGAAGTTTCAAACTTAACTGAGCCTGAGAAAAAAACTATAAAAAAAACGATTGCGGCACTTGCTATTAAAGGCTACCGCATACTGGGTGTAGCACAATCACATTTTGTAGGAGGCAATTTCCCGGCTCATCAACAAGAGCTCCCTTTTTATTTTGTAGGACTGGTAATTTTTTACGATCCACCAAAAGAGAATATCCAGAAAGTAATGGACCAATTTTACCAAGCCGGCATCCAAGTCAAAGTAATTACAGGTGACAACAGTGTCACCACGCAAGCAATTGCGACCATGGCTGGTATTAAGAATCCTGAATTTATAATTGAAGGAAGTGAATTCATGAAATTAGATGAGGTGAATCGCTTACTAAGCATCCATAAAAACACCTTGTTAACTCGTATGTTTCCAGCAGCTAAACTAGCAGTAGTCAAGTCGCTTAAAAATGATAACCAGGTAGTCGCCATGATTGGTGATGGCGTAAACGATGGCCCTGCTTTAAAGGCAGCTCACATAGGGATTGCCATGGGGAAAAAAGGAACCGAAATCGCTAAAACAGCCGCAGATTTAATATTGGTTGATGATGATTTATCTAAAATGATTGTAGCAATAGCTGCTGGACGTCGCATTTATACTAATTTAAAAAAGGCTGTACAATATATAGTGTCTATCCACATCCCAATCATACTTACCGTCTCATTGCCATTATTTCTTGATTGGACCTATCCAGATATTTTCTCTCCAGTACATGTCATATTCTTAGAATTAGTAATGGGCCCAATGTGCTCTATTGTTTATGAAAACGAAGCGATAGAAAAAAATAGTATGACTCAAAAACCCCGGCATTTAAGCACGACGTTCTTGTCTATAAAGGAAATGGGAATAAGCATCATTCAGGGACTTATCATCACTATTGGAATCTTAATTTTATACCAAATCAGCGTTCATAATGGAGCTGATGAAAATACAACACGCACACTAATTTTTACGACCATGGTATTAGCCAATATTCTTTTATCATTAGTGAATCGATCCTTCTACTACTCGTTATTTACATCTTTAAAAAATAAAAATAACATGATGGTTTTTGTAAATTCTTTCACTTTATTAATGCTAGGTCTTATTATATATGTCAATCCCGTCGCAACATTTTTTGAAGTTATCCCATTAAATAGCAATCAATTATTACTATGCATTACCGTAAGCGGCATATCTGTTTTGTGGATCGAAATTTATAAATGGTACAAAAGATGTAAAAACACCTAACTTAAACCCTATATTGCATGGATTAAAATTTATAAAAAAAATTCTCAAAATCGCTATGACGAATAAAATCATATATTGGACCTCAACAATATTACTGTCTTTACTAATGTGCATGTCTGCTGGAATGTACCTTTTTAACACCGTCATGGTCGAAGGAATATTTAAAAGTTTGGGGTATCCTACCTACATTATTTATCCTTTGGCTTTCGCTAAAATAGTAGGTGTTCTGGCTATTTTAACTAAGAAATCTACTTTCTTAAAAGAATTGGCTTATGCTGGTTTCTTTTTTGATTTTATTTTGGCTTTCAGTGCGCATATCATTGCTAACGATGGCGGTCATCTAACAGCTTTAGCAGCAATGATATTGCTAGTTGTTTCCTATATTTATGACAAAAAGGTTTTTAAAAAAGCGTAAATGAAAACACCAATTGTATCTATAAAATGGCTTGTATCAAATTTAGCAGACCCAAGATTAATTATTCTTGATGCAAGTCAGCAGCTGAACCAAGCTCAGCTAGCGTCACAATTTATAGGAATACAAATAAAAGGCGCCCGTTTTTTTGACATGAAGAACGATTTTAGCGATACTACAAATCCATTACCCAATACGCTCCCTACCGCTGACCAATTTACTGCTGCTGCACAACAGCTTGGTATCAATAGCAATAGCAAACTAGTGATTTACGATAGTCTTGGTATTTATTCTAGTCCGCGCGCTTGGTGGTTGTTCACCATTATGGGACATGAGGATGTCTGGGTTCTAGATGGTGGCCTTCCTGCTTACGCAAAAGAAAATCTGCCGTTAGAAACTAGTGAGAATCGAGTATATGAAAAAGGAAATTTTGAATCAAAATTTAAGCCGAATTTCTTTAAAACCAAAGAGCAGATTCTAGAAAACATTCAAACAAAGGAAGCCACAGTAATTGATGCCCGATCAAACGATCGCTTTCTAGGAGAGACGCAAGAGCCAAGAGCTGGATTACGAAGCGGTCACATTCCTGGATCGATAAATATTCCATACACAACAGTGCTTCGTGATGGTCACTTTTTATCTAAGGAAGAGTTGCTTACAGTTTTACCTCAACATAATAAACCAATCTATTTTAGCTGTGGTTCAGGCGTTACCGCTTGTATTGATTTGATGGCCTACGAAATTGTAGGAGACAATAATTCAAAAGCTGTTTACGATGGTTCATGGACCGAATGGGGACAAATTAAAAGCCTACCTATCGATTAATTGAATAGCCTTAGAATTATTGATACTCAGGTAGCTCGTCAGCACATTTTTATTGAATAATTGTACAAGTAATTATTCTTAGAAAGCACGCTTTGGCGAAAGCTACAAAACATTTTAACCTATTCGTAATCCGTTTTCGATTTTGAAATCAGGTGCTAATAATACCACTTCAGCTTCCTTCCCTACTGCTCCTAAAACCAAACATTCGCTCATAAATTTTCCAATCTGTTTTTTAGGAAAATTAACAACAGCTACAACTTGGCGATGTACCAATTCTTGTTTTGAATACCGCTTAGTGATTTGAGCAGATGACTTTAATATACCTATTTCGATTCCAAAATCAATGGTTAGTTGGTATGCAGGTTTTCTAGCTTCAGGAAAATCATTTACTGCTAAAATAGTTCCTACTCGCATTTCTATTTTTTCGAATTCTTGCCAACTTATATTATTTTCCATTTGGAGATTTATTTATGCGTTACAAACTAAAAATAGTCATTTTAGCGTAAAAGCAATCGATTTTTAGTAACTTTAAAGTTCACAATTAAATAATTTAAAATGGCTAGAACCACCTCAAATATGCTTCCGTTAGGGACAAAAGCACCTGAATTCTTTTTGAATGATCGCACTTCTGAAACCGCCTGGTTTTCTTTTGCTGATTTAAAAGGGGAAAAAGGAACTCTAGTACTTTTTATTTGTAACCACTGTCCGTTTGTTCATCATGTAATCGACGAGGTAATCATGATTGCAAATGATTACCGTGTGCAGGGACTAGCAGTCATTGCTATTAGTAGTAATGATGTGATTAATTACCCGCAAGACGCTCCTAAATTGATGACAGAGTATGCTTTTGAAAATAATTTTGAATTCCCCTATTTATATGATGAAACACAGGATGTAGCTAAGGCATACCACGCAGCTTGCACCCCTGATTTTTATTTATTTGACAATCAAGACGTCTTAGTGTATCGAGGACAACTAGATGATAGTCGCCCTGGAAACGGAATCCCCCTTAGCGGAAATGATTTACGTGGTGCCATCGACAGTGTTTTATACAATCGCAGCTTAAACAAGGAACAAAAACCAAGCATAGGCTGTGGTATTAAGTGGAAGTAGTGCTAATTTTTATTCGAATAAAAAAGCGTCCCAAAAAATAAATTTCGAGACGCTTTAATAAAAAAAAAATTAAACAAACCTTTTACTTCCTTAGTGGCAGTGCCAAATTAGGATAATCTGAGATAATACCATCCACTCCCATCTCTAGTAGCTCACGCATTTCGGCAGCGGTATTTACAGTCCATGGAATTATTTTCACCTTATTTAAATGCATTTTACTAACCTCATCAGGATTAAGCAAAACGTAGTACGGACTGTATATTTGTGGTGTGAATCCTAATAACTCAATGTTTTTTGCAAAATTGTTCTCAAAGGTTAGATATGATAATGTAAATTCAGGATCCTTTGTGTGCAAGTATTGTAACACACGTGTATCAAAACTTTGAATAACCACGCGTTCCTTTGGAATAGATTTCTTTATTTCACTCACCAATAAATCTGAAAATTCTGCCACTGTAGGTTGGTACCCTTTTTCCTCATCTTCAACAGTACTCTTAATTTCGATATTATAAAGTATGTTAGGATTCGTTTTTTCAGCCATGTTAAATACTGCTGATAATAATGGCTTACTTACCTTCTCTTTCTTTTGCTCAGGAAACAATGCGTTTCCCAAACTCCCTACATCATAAGACTGTACATCAGCAACATTATGTTGATAAATATTATAAGCTAAAGCTTGTTCTTCTGTCACATGCTTCCCAGCCTGATCTAAGGTGATTTTAGCATTAAGCCAAGGTTCATGAGACACCACTAATTGCTTATCCTTAGTAACCACAACATCTAATTCTAGTGTATTGACATTAAGAGCAAGCGCTTTTTGAAAGGCAGCTATTGTGTTCTCAGGCGCTAATCCTCTAGCTCCACGATGCCCTTGCAATTCGAAGCTATAGGTCTTATTAGCCGTATTTGTAGCTACGCTACTGTTATCAACAAGTTTTTTACTACAGCTAGAAAAAGCAACTATCGAGGCAATCAGGATGATTTTCTTCATTTTATTTTAAATTAATTCCGTTTAAGAAAACTACTGTTTGATCGTATACAGACTGCCAATCTTTTGAACGCAAATCAGAGGCTATAACATGATTTCCTGTTTCAGGAAAAGCCATTAATTTTTTCTTGTCTTTGCTTGTTCCTAGTTCTTCATACATTTTTAAAATTGCTGGAACAGACACAACAGGATCTTGCTCTTTCTCATTTTTATAATAGTAACCTACAAATACGGGACAAGTAACTTTATTAAATGTAGCTACTGTCATGTTATCTTTGAGCATTTTTATAAGTGCCACATAACCATCTACATGGTAAGCAGTACTCCAGTATTTTGCCTCTTCCCCTTCCCTTTTTTGAATTTGTACCGGTCCTCCGTTCATTTTAATAAATCCTTCTTTACCTTCCTTAGTCAATATTCCAGTGCTTTGTGGATTAATGACATCAATAAATGGAGAATATAAAACTAGACCATCAATCTCTTTATCTTGCGCGGCAAGAGTTAAACTTAAAGTACCTCCTGTAGACGTACTTACCACTATTACTTTTTTACCAAGTCGTTTTCCTATAGCTACAGCCTCCTTAGCAGAAGCAATATAATTTTCAGGTGTAAGATATTCAAAGCTATTCTCTCTGTCTATTCCATGCTCTTTGAGACGAGACATATACACATTAGCATGGTATTTTTTAGCTAGCATGCTCATCACCGGTTCACCTTCTCTACTACTTGCTCCAAAACCGTGCAGGTAGACAAATGCAATATCAGTTTTCTTGTACACTTTGGCATCAGCCCAAATAATTTTGGCTTCATTATCAGGTTTTATCCCTTTTACCTTAGCTTCATTTACAGCGATTATATGATCTAAATTTGACAGTTTTTCATTGATTGCAATTTCTTGACTAGTTGCTATGCTGCTGCACAAACTTACAAAGGCAAAGGCTAAAAAGTATTTTTTCATTTTGTTGTTGCTTTAGTAGGTCACTAAATGTGTTCCTAGATTTCTTTAAAATTTTGCTGAAGCTTGCACACCAAATAATCTTGGTGGTCCTGCGATAAATGTAGGTATACCAAATGCACCACCCGTATTTCCAGCATCTACAATGAATTTTTTATCAAAGATATTATTCATGTAAAAATTAAGTTCATATTTTTTGTTAATAATAAAGCCAACTCTAGAATTAAGCATTCCATATCCTGCCTGTGAAATATTTGGCAAATTAGTCTCTTCAAAAAACACTTTTGACTTGTAAGTATAAGACGGTCTAAAAAAGAACTCTGTACTTTTATTTACTGCTATATTAAGATCCAGCCCGGCAGATACAGAATGTTTAGGTGTTAATCTAAAGGTATTTCCAGCAAGAGCCTGCTTGTTTCCATTAGCATCTTCGTCATCAAATGAGGCATCGATATAACCATAATTTGCAAAGAAACTAGTATGTCTTGAAAGAGCATATTGAAAAGCAGCTTCAAAACCAAAAGAAGAGGCATTACCACTATCTTGGGTCGTCGATAGAAAAACACCATCAACAAATGTAGTCACATTAGTTTGAAAATTAGAGTAGTTATAAATGTACGCATTAACATCAAACTGCAAGCTGTTATTTAAAAATAATGATTTTGCACCCACTTCATAAGACCATACGATCTCATTTGCTAATATTTTAGTATTTGCTGCAGTAATATTAATCACATTTGGTCGGCGTCCTCTAGAAGTTGTTCCAAACAGTGTGATGTTATCATTAAGCATGTAATTTAGAGCAAACCTTCCCACTACAGATAAAAAATTCTTGTTTGCCTCAATTCGCTCGCCATTAGTTCCTACAAAAAGGCTGTTAGGATACGCTCCCGTTAAAAATCCTGCGTTTGATGCTGTTGTAGCATTTTGCACGCGGTAGCCAGCATTACTATTTTCCCACGTTCCGCGCAATCCTGCTGTAATAGAAAATTTTGATGTTAGGTCATAAGATCCATCTGCAAAAATATCTCCTGAAGCATTTTTAGAATAATTTGTATTACCTTCAAAGTTACTAGCACTTAAAGGAAGGCCGGCTGCTGGACCAAAAGTTGCCGGATCATTAGGGATATTTGGTAAAAATTGTGGTACACCGTTTACCACAAAATTTGAAGGATTTAAAAGAAGCATGGCAAAACTTTGCTCGTTTACAAACCATGGAACATATTGTTTCCCTTTTTCGGCAAAGAAATTACCACCAAAGAAACCTCTAAATTTTGAACTGTTATCAAAATTAAAACGCAGTTCTTGACTAATTTGTTTTCCATCAGCTACTTCTTTAAAATAAAGAGCTGGAGCCGCTGTACCATCTGCATCAAAAGCTTCATCAGAAGCGAAATCTCTATAAGCCGAAGTACTAGTTAAATCCCAGTTGCTATTTATTTTATGTTTGATGATTGCCGTAATTCCCTGAACTGTTCTATCAACACCTAATTCATTTCCTCTCTCTAAATCAGCAAAACTATTCGGACTCAAATCTCCTCCTAATGGAGCAAATCTTCCGCTTTTAAAAGAAGTTCCTGGAGGAGTATCTTTTTGCCAGTTTGCAATAACGTCAATCTTAGTATTATTCGAATAAACATATTTTAAAGCCGTTCTAAAAGCTAGTGTTTGTTTGCCGTTTAAATCGCCACCAGAGCGGTTTTCAATATATCCGTCTCTACCGTTGTAGATTCCAGCTGCCCTAATAAACAATTTATCTTTTATCAATGGGGTATTAAAATATGCGGTTGTTAAAACTTGATTGAAATTTCCGTAACCTACCTTTAAAGATCCCGAAGTTTCATTTTTAGCTTTATTTTGAATAATATGCATGGCCCCTATTTGTGCTCCACGCCCAAATAATGTTCCTTGAGGTCCCTTAAGTACTTCTACCCGCTCGACATCGTACAATTCTACAACTGAACCTCTCGATTTACTAATAGAAACTCCATCTTGAAAGATAGAAACCCTAGGCTCAACACGAGAATCACCACTATCACTAGTAATTCCTCTAATTACCACACCAGGATTATTCACACTTTGAATTTGCACTTGAAAACCAGGTACAAAATCAGACAAGGCATCATATTCAAAAGTCCCTTGCTTTGTTATAAATTCATTCCCGTAAGACGTAATTGCAATAGGCACATCTTTATTTTTTTGCTCTCTTTTTTGGGCAGTTACCACGATTCCCTCAAGCATGGAAGGAATTTCATCTAAGGTAAAATCCATACTATTTTGTCCGCTTGTAAGCGTAATCGTTTTTTCTAAAGGAAAATAATTTTTAAATGTAATCGATAGGCTGTACTCTTGAGGAACGAGATTTTCAAAGGTAAATTTACCGTCTTCAGTTGCAATCGTTTTAGTATCTGATCCTACTATTTTAACTGTAGCTCCTTTTACTAATTTCCCTTGATCTGTTTTGACTGTTCCTGATAAAACTGCCTTGTTTTGAGCGTTCATTGTGAAGGCAAATAGAATTCCTAATACTGTAAAGAGATGCTTAAAGTTCATCGTTTTTGATACTGTTTAAATTAATAATTTAATTGCATCAAAAGTATTTTTAAATGATCGAATGTAAATTAAGTGTAGATTACCGTATGATTAACAAAGTAGGTATTTACAGCAGCTTTTAACACACAGTTAACAATTGCCTAAAACCAGTAGCCCACTTGTGAAAATGGTATAAAAAAACGCCTCAAGATAAATCTCGAGGCGTTTTTATTAAGGTATTATTTTTATTTTCGAAAATAAAGTAGAAACACAAGTGAAACTACTTAAAATCAAGAGATAAAAACTATTTAACGTCCATTAATTCTACGTCAAAAATCAAGGTAGCGTTAGGTGGAATAACTCCTCCTGCACCTGCTGGTCCATATCCTAAATCAGAAGGAATAACAAAACGAGCTTTATCACCTACTTTAAGTAAAGCAATACCTTCATCCCATCCTTCGATTACTTGTCCTTGACCTAATTTAAATTCGATTGGTTTTTTTCTTGGGTAAGATGAATCAAATACTTTTCCAGACTCTAATGATCCTTCATAGTGTACAGCAACTGTTTTACCAGTTTCTGCTTGTTTTCCATCACCTCTTTGAATAAATTGGTAACGCAATCCGCTTTCTGTTTTTTCAAATCCTGCTGCCAATGTTTCCATTTTTGCTTCAGACTCTGCTTTTAAAGCTGCTTGTTTTTTTAAACGAGCTCCTTTTAATCCAACAAAAGCTTCGATAGCATTCCATTTTTGAGCTTCTTCACCTACTCTTACAATTTCAAGAGATTCTAATTTATCACCTTGAGCAACTGCATCAACAACATCTTGTCCTTCGATAACATGACCAAAAACAGTATGTTTACCATCTAACCATGAAGTAGGTACGTGAGTGATGTAAAATTGAGAACCATTAGTTCCAGGTCCCGAATTAGCCATAGCTAAAATTCCTGGTTTGTCATGTTTTAAACTTGGGTGAAATTCATCATCAAATTTGTATCCAGGATCTCCAGTTCCAGTTCCTTGAGGACAACCTCCTTGAATCATGAAATCAGGAATAACTCTATGAAAATTTAAACCATCATAGAATTTTTGCCCTTGAGGTTTGATTTTGTTTTCCATGTTTCCCTCTGCAAGAGCAACAAAGTTACCTACAGTTCCTGGTGTTAATTCATGCTCTAATTTTACTAAAATAGCACCTTTTGCAGTGTTGAATTTAGCATATATTCCGTTTTCCATCTTTATTTATTTTTATTGAATTGCAAATTTACAAATTAATTTTTTATCCTTTAACACTTTGTACGCGTTTTGCTTTTGATTTGTACGTGAAAGCATAGACTGCTAAGGCCATTGCTGATAATAACAAACAACCTAGTGTTACACCATGCCATCCTGCGTATTGCCATAAGAAGAGTCCATAAGCTGATCCAGCTGCAGTTCCTAAGAAGCTAAATGACATAAAAACGGTATTCATTCTATTTCTAGCTTCAGGCAGTATCGAATATACTCGGGTTTGATTTGAAATATGTACTCCTTGTAAACCGATATCGATTAAAACGATTCCCACAACGATTCCCACAACACTAGAACCAGAGAAGTAGAAAACTGCAAAACTCAACGCAATTAGCATACAACCGTAACCAACCGCTACTCTAGAACTCCCTTTATCTCCTAGTTTTCCAACCAGCGGCGCTGCTAATGCTCCTGACGCTCCTACAATACCAAACAATCCAATGGTTGCACTATTAAAATTGAAAGGTTCTGCAGAGAGTAGCAATACCATAGTGGTCCAGAAAGCACCAAACTGAGCAAAACTAAAAACGTTAATCAAAGTTGCTTCTCTTAACAACGGTTGCTCCTTTATCAAAGTAAATAGCGAACTAATTAATTGGCCGTATGAGCCATTGAAAACGGGTTTGTTATATGGAAATTGTTTTTTTATAATAAAGAACAAAAGCAAACAAAGCCCTGAAGCAATCCAGAACATAGCACGCCATCCTAATACTTCGCCAATAAAACCACTCAAGGTTCTTGACAGTAAGATCCCTACCAGTAGACCACTCATGATTGTTCCTACCACTTTTCCTCTTTCTTCAGGTGCGCTTAGTGCTGCTGCCAATGGTAAAATAAGTTGTGGTACAATTGATGTGATTCCTATTAAGAGTGAAGCAATCTCTAGAATCAAGTAACTTTGTGCTGTTGCAGCAATAATCAAGGCAATGACTGATGCAAATGTGGTGTACATGATTTGGCTTTTACGCTCTAATTTATCACCAAGCGGCACCATAAAAAATAAACCAATGGCGTAGCCTGCTTGAGTAAGGTATGTGATTGTCCCAGCATCAGCATGGGGTATATTAAATTCGTCTGCTATTAAAACTATTAACGGCTGGCAGTAATATAAATTGGCTACTATTAAACCTGTAGCCGCTGCCATAAATAAGACATTCTTTTTTGATAAATTCATTGCGTAATAAAACGATCTATATTTTTGTGATTTTTATTTTCCAGCATGCCATAACACGCAAATAAAAGACCCTCAAAAGCAAATTCCTTTTGAGGGTATCTATTATGTTCAGCTATGTATTTTATTTTTTAATAGCATCTAATGCGGCAAATATATCCTTTGCCTCTGCTCTATTTCTATACTCAGCATCTAAGAAAGTATATACTATCGTCCCGTCCTGATCAATTACATAGGTAGCAGCAAGAGGTAACTCATTAGATTCATCCCCATTGTAACCGTGCAAGTCAAAACCGTTTTGATAAGATTCAGCAACTGCCTCAGTCAATTTAAAAACGATCCCGTAGTCGTGTGCTACTTTGTTACCAACATCACTTAATACTTCAAATTGTAATTGGTTTTTCTCAGCAGTTGACATTGATTTATCTGGCAATTCAGGAGTCAATGCTAATAAATTTGCACCTTTTAATTTAATTGTAGGTAATTGCTCTTGCAAATAGTGTAGTGTCATGTTACAGTAAGGACACCATCCACCGCGGTACCATGTCAAAACTACCGGTCCTTTTTTAAGATATTCGCTCAATGAAACGGCTGTTCCAGTTGCATTTGTAAGTGTGAAATCTGGTGCCTTATCACTATTCTTTTTAGAATTAGCAACTACATTCTGGCGGGTCACATCAGCAATACCGTCAGCATATATTTCTTTAACTTGTTCTGGAGCTTTTGCTTCCCATGCATTCTTAGCTTGGTCTAATGTTGCTTGTAAGCTTGCGTTGTTATTTTCTTTACTCATAATTTCTGTTATTTAATTAAATAAATGCAATGGTAATTCCCTACTTGAAATTTATCCATTACGTTTTTCTTTACTGGTGATTCCTCAACAAAATCGCTAGGGTATTCTTCTATTTTTATTTTTGTAGAAAATCTATTAATGGCGTAATAAATTTGTCAAAACTCTCGATATGTGGCATGTGCCCGATATTAGGAATCTCAACTAATTTAGCATTTGGAATTTTCTTTTGCGTTTCTTTACCTAGATTGGCATACAATCCCATTGTAGCTTGTACCTCTGTTGATACTAATGGTTTTCCTAAAGCCGTTCTATCTCTTGTTCCTATAATTAATAAAGTAGGTGCTTTAATATTTTGAAATTCGTACACTACTGGCTGTGTAAAAATCATATCATAAGTTAAAGCAGCATTCCAAGCAATTTTATCGAAATCAGAATTTAAAGTCCAACCCGCTAATAAATTTACCCATTCGTCATATTCTGGTTTCCACTTTCCGTCATAGTAACTATCTAATTGGTATTTTTTAATGCGATCATAACTTTGCTTAAGTTCGTTTTCATACCACCAATCTACTGGTTTGTAAGGCACTTTTAATTTCCAGTCCTCTAAGCCAATAGGATTCTCTAAAATTAGTTTTTCGGTTACCTCAGGATACATCAATGCAAAACGCGTCGCAACCATTCCACCCATCGAATGTCCTAGAACTGCGATTTTCTTGATTCCTAACGTATCTAAAATTTGTTTTGTATTCTCAGCTAACTGCTGGAATGTGTATTGAAAATTATCTGGTTTATCTGATTTTCCAAAACCAATTTGGTCAGGAACCACCACTCTAAAACCTTTTTTAGTCAAGGCATCGATAGTTCTTTTCCAGTACGCTCCATTAAAGTTTTTACCATGCAATAAAAGGACACTTTTACCATTGAAATTCTCAGGTTTGACATCCATATATTCCATTTTAAGTTCCTGCTGCTGTACATTTAAAGTGATATAATGTACGGGATATGGATAATCGTAATTTGTTAAATTGAGGTCTAGCCACTGTAATTTCTCTTGCTGAGCAAATGAAGCACAGCTGATGAGGAGAAGTATATAGAAGTATTTTAATTTCATAAAGCTCGTTATTGTCATTGCGATTGTAAAATTAAGCAGAAAGATTTGGTCTAAACAGACTTTAGGAAAACTTTACAATTTGCTTAGCCTAGATACTCTCGAGAAATGTAGGTTCTAGCCCAGATTGCAGCGGCATCCTTTTATTGCTGTCTTTAAGCAAGAAAAGATAGAGTGGAAAGCTGGAAATAGCTCCTGAAAAATAAGCACAAAAAAAATGGCACTCGTGATGAATGCCATTTAGATTATTCTTGCTGCTATCTATTTTTCTGATAAACCTGCATTTCTTAAATAAGGTTCGATCTCCATTTTGTGACCTATTAATTCTTCAAAAGCTTTGTTTAAATCCACACTGTTACCAACAGATAAAATGTATTTTTTAAACCTTTCAGCATTTTCTCTAGTTAAACCACCATTAGCTTTCATCCAGTCATATACATTGTAATCTAGTGTTTTAGACCACGTATATGCGTAATAACCTGCAGAATATCCGCCTGACCAAATGTGTGCAAAATAAGGTGTATGGTATCTTGTAGGAACTTCATTTACTAGTAAACCATATTTTGTAAGCGCTTCATTCTCAAAAACCAATGCTGGTTTAAAATCAGCTTCGTTGCTTACCGTATGCCAAGCCATATCTAGTGTTGAAGCAGCTAAAAGCTCAGTAACATCATAGCCTTTGTTGAAAGTCTCTGCTTTTTTAATTTTTTCGATTAATTCCTGTGGAATACCTACCTTAGTTTTGTAGTGTATTGCATAATTTTTCAATACTTCTGGATCTAGTGCAGCGTGCTCATTAATTTGAGAAGGAAATTCAACAAAGTCACGAGGCACAGCAGTACCAGAAAGACTAACGTAATTTTGATTTGCAAACAAACCGTGTAAAGTGTGACCAAATTCGTGGAACATTGTGGTTACATCATCAAAACTAATTAATGAAGGATTTCCGTTGACAGGTTTAGCAAAATTGTAAACATTTACAATTACTGGTTTTTGTTTTAAGTAGTGCGATTGATCAACAAAATTACTCATCCATGCACCACCATTTTTATTGTCTCTAGTATAGAAATCTAGGTAATAAATAGCGATTGATTTTCCGTCTTGGTCAAATACTTCGTAAGCCACTACATCTGGGTGGTAAACAGGTAAGTCTTTACGTTCTTTAAAGGTAATTCCGTACATTTTTTTTGCAGCAAAGAAAACTCCTTTTTCAAGTACTGTTGTTAACTCAAAGTAAGGCTTGATTTCGCTTTCATCTAAGTCATATTTAGCTTTACGAACTTGCTCTGAATAAAAGTTCCAATCCCAAGGTTCTAATTTAAAACCTGCTTTTTGATCGTCTATTAGATTTTGGATTTCTGAAGCTTCAACCTTCGCTTTTGCAACTGCAGGACCAGCAATTTTTGCTAATAAATCCATTGCTCGCTCAGGTGTTTGTGCCATTTGATCTTGAATTTTCCATTCAGCAAAATTCTTTTTACCCATTAAGTTTGCTTTTTGCAAACGTAATTTTGCCATTTGCTCTAAGACCTCACGTGTGTCACCATCATCATTTTTCTCAGCACGAGACCACGACGATTTGTATAGTTTTTCTCTAGTCGCTCTATTTGTTAAGCTTTGTAGCAATGGCTGTTGCGTAGTATTTAACAAACCTATTAAATATTTACCGTCATGACCCGCCTCAGTCGCTTTTGCTTTTGCAGCAGCAATTTCATTAGCGCTCAAACCATCTAACTCTGTAGCGCTATCAAAAAGAACCGCCCCATTTTTACGCGCTATTAATAACTTATTTCCAAATGAAGTCCCTAAACTCGCTAGCTCTTCATTAATCTTTTTCATTTTTTCTTTATCGCCATCAGATAAATTAGCACCTGCTAGTTCAAATTCTTGCAAATAATATTCTGTCAATTTCTTGTCCTCGCCTTTAAGAGAATTCAAATCAACAGCTTTAAAACGATTGTATAATTTAGTATTCAAATACATTTTATCACTATGTGCTGAAAAAATAGGCGCATATTCTGCTTGTAAAGCCTGCAAAGTGGGATTAGTATTTGATCCTGTTAAGTTGTAAAAAACACTAGTTGCTCTTTTTAAATCAACTCCAGAAGTCTCCAATGCCAGCACCGTATTCTCAAAAGTAGCCTTTGCTGAATTGTCTGCAATTGCTTTTATTTCTTTATCGTGCACTGCTAAACCATACTCAAAAGCTGGCTTGAAATTTTCGTCTTTAATTAAACTAAAGTTGGGTGCTTGATATTGCAAGGCACTTTTTTGTAATAATGGATTGGTCATTTTTACTGATTTATTTTGGGCATGTACCGTTTGCACAGTCGATGCTAACACAAGCATGGAGCCTGATAAGATTATATTTGAAAAAATCTTCATAGTTTGAGTTTATTTTATTTTCGATCATAAAAGTAAGTAAAAAATTGGTTTGCATAGTTTCTACAATGGTTAAAGTTGTAAAAACACAGCGAGTTTCAAGACAATTCTTCTCAAAAAATAGCTCAAAAAAATATCCCTATATTTGTCTGAACAATAATTGCATGGCACTTACTATTTATGCAACATAATAGAAAATCAAGTATTTATCGCCCTAATCAATAACCGAAACCAACCAAATTTATTACTATGAAGCTACTCTACTATTTCGCGCTTTTTATAACCCTAACTGTTAGCGCGCAGCAACAGCAAAAGATTACGTTAGAGTATTATTTGCCACAAGATGTTACGTACAATAAAAGTATACCCACACCGAAAAGTTTTTTCAATTTTGAGTTGGGCGAAATGCATACTGATCACACACAACTTTCATTTTACATGAAGGAAGTTGCAAAATTATCTGACCGTATTGCAATCGAAACAACAGGGTTTACTTATGAAAATCGTCCGTTACAATTGTTGACTATTTCAAGTCCTAAAAATCTGGCTCGAATCAACGAAATCAATGCAGCACATCTCGCTAATTTAGCTGGAGACAACAATCAGCAAAACATAGAAGATATGCCCGTGATTGTTTATCTAGGATATTCTATACATGGTAATGAATCAAGCGGTTCAGGAGCGGCAATTGCTCTGACATACTACCTTGCAGCCTGCGAGAGTCGGGAGCTTGAAAAAACCCTAGAAAACACCGTTATTTTATTAGACCCTTGTTTTAATCCTGACGGAATTCAGCGATTTTCTACTTGGGTAAACAGCAATAAAAGCGCCAACTTAGTCACAGATCCTAACGATCGAGAATTTAATGAAGGGTGGCCGCGTGGTAGATTCAATCATTACTTATTTGATATGAATAGAGATTGGCTGCCTGTTCAGCTTCCTGAGAGCCAGGCACGCATAAAAACATTCAGAAAATGGATGCCAAATGTACTTTGTGATTTTCACGAAATGGGAACCAACGATACTTATTTTTTCCAGCCAGGGGAACCGAGCCGAACAAATCCTTTGACACCAGAGTTGAATCAAAAACTCACCATGAAAATTGCAGGTTATCACGCCAAAGCACTAGATAAAATAGGTAGTTCTTATTTTATCGAAGAAAATTATGACGACTTTTATTATGGTAAAGGTTCATCTTACCCTGACATTAATGGTTCTATTGGAATTTTATTTGAACAGGCAAGTTCGAGAGGACATGCTCAGGAAAGCGCAAACGGAATTCTAACCTTTCCTTTTACTATTCGAAACCAATTTACAACAAGCTTATCTACATTACAAGCAACTAGTGAGATGCGAACAGAGTTACTGAAGTACCAACGTGATTTTTATGTAAAAGCAAGTACTGATAGTAAAAACAGCAAAGTTAAAGGGTATATAATAGGAGATGAAAATGACGCTACTAGAGTTAACGAACTAGCAAAGATATTAAGCCAGCACAAAATTGAAATGTTAGCCTTAAAAAATGACATCACAGTCAACAACAAAAAATTTACAAAAGACAACAGTTATATTATTCCTGTACAACAGCAAAATAGCAAAATGATTAATGCAATCTTTGACCGTCAAACAAAATTCACAGATAGCTTGTTCTACGATATATCGGCATGGAGTTTTGATTTGGCTTTCAACGTGAATTTTGAAGGAGTAAATTCGTTATCCGATGCAGGATCTAAATACGAGCCTACATTAAAGAGTGGAACAGTAACGTCAAAAAGTAATATTGGTTATTTAATCGAATGGACAGACTACAAATCACCTAAATTATTAAACCAGCTTTTATCAAAAGGATTACGAGTAAGAGTGAGTTCGCAACCATTTACCCACAGTGGAAAAAAATTCTCTTACGGAAGCTTATTCGTACCAGTACAAAATCAAGAAATGCCATCAGAGGATATCTATGATTATTTGAACACCGTTATTCCTGAATACAATTTTGATATTACCGCAGTTGAAACAGGGTTCACAGAAGGCATCAATCTAGGAAACCCTAACTTTGAGACGATCGAGCTCCCTAAAGTCGCTATGCTCGTAGGCAAAGGTGTTGACCCTGCAGATGCAGGTGAAGTTTGGCATTTATTCGATCAAAAAGCAGCTATGCCTTTGACAAAAATTGATACCGATCAATTCCAGTATGTGAGTTTAAACAGGTACAATACTTTAATATTAGTAAACGGAAATTACAGTGGATTATCTAAAGAATCTATTAGTAAAATAGAGCAATGGGTACAAAATGGCGGAACATTAATTGCGTATCAAGACGCCATAAAATGGTTAACTACCTGGAAGATGATCGATGTGAATTACATAAAAAACAAAGAAGAAGCTAAGAATATCAGTTATGAGCAAAGGGCAGATTTTAGAGGAGCACAGTTGATATCTGGAGCTATTTTTGAAGCTAATCTGGACTTATCCCATCCTGTAAACTTTGGTATGCCACGAAATACATTACCACTTTTTAGGAATACATCCATTATTATCGAACCTAATGTGAACAGCTACGCAAATCCCATCAAGTACACAAAGAATCCTTTAATGAGCGGTTATATTTCTAAAGGCAATTTGGCTATTTTAAAAGAAACAGTCCCTTTTCAAGCGTTTCGCAATGGTAACGGTAAAGTATTGCTTTTTACTGATAACACTAATTTTAGAGCGTTTTGGTTGGGGACCGAAAAATTGTTCTGGAACGCTATATTCTTTAATAAATTAATGTAAAAAAACACTTTTATCATTAAAAGGCAATCTCATAAATAAAGTAGGACCGCAGTCATTTTATTTATGAGATTGCCTTTTTTACTTAAATCATTTGTTTGAAAATAAATTTATCCCCGATAAAAAACTATTTTTACACTCGAAAAATAGAATTATGCGAATAGATATTGTTACCCTTTTACCTGAATTATTAAGGAGTCCGTTTGAAGCTTCCATCATGAAACGCGCTATAGACAAAGGTCTCGTTGAAGTGCACTTTCACAATTTGCGTGACTATACCGTAAATAAACAAAAGAGCGTCGATGACTATCCTTATGGAGGTGGTGCTGGGATGGTCATGACAATACAACCTATTGATGCTTGCATAAGCCATTTAAAAAGTGAGCGCGAGTATGATGAAGTAATTTATATGTCTCCTGATGGTGAAACGTTGAATCAAAAAATGGCTAATAGCATGTCGATGTACACAAACATCATCATTTTATGTGGTCATTATAAAGGAGTTGATCAACGTGTGAGAGATCATTTTATCACAAAGGAAATCTCTATAGGCGATTATGTTTTATCAGGAGGTGAACTAGGCGCCATTGTTTTATCAGATGCGTTAATTCGTTTAATTCCTGGTGTGTTAAGCGACGAAACCTCAGCTTTAACAGATAGTTTTCAAGACGGCTTACTCTCTGGACCTATCTATACAAGACCAGCCGAGTACAAAGGTTGGAAAGTTCCTGATGTTTTGTTGAGCGGCCATTCAGGAAAAATTGATCAGTGGCGTGAAGATATGGCTTATGAACATACAAAAACAAGACGCCCAGATTTACTTGAGGAAGAATAAAATTAGTTTAAAATTGAAAACACTGAACGTTTGAACTTTAAACAAAATAAACTTTAAACTTTAAACATTTTTATTTACTTTTGCACCCACTTTAGACTAACCTCTGGCGAAATCCGTGAATGTTACTCTATTTAAAAAACCATAATTACAATTATCATGGCAGATTTAATGAAATTCGTTCAAAACGAATTAGTTACTAAAAAAGAATTCCCTGAATTCGGAGCTGGAGACACAATCACAGTTTACTACGAAATTAAAGAGGGTGAAAAAACTAGAACACAGTTTTTTAAAGGAGTTGTTATCCAAAGAAGAGGTTCTGGTAACACAGAAACTTTTACTATTCGTAAAATGTCAGGTGCAATAGGTGTAGAGCGTATCTTCCCTGTAAACTTGCCAGCTTTACAAAAAGTTGAAATCAACAAAAAAGGTGCAGTTCGTAGAGCTAGAATTTTCTACTTTAGAGAACTTACTGGTAAAAAAGCAAAAATCAAAGATAAAAGAAGATAGTTTACTGTCCTTTTATTTAAAAAATCCCATTTCGAACATTCGGAATGGGGTTTTTTTTTGCCTTTTATTTTCACAATACAGTAGCATTGTTTGAAACTGGGCCATTCTACAAACAAAACAATAAATTCGATACCATCAGGTTAACAATACTATAATTCAATTAATTCTACTCTAAACGAAGCCAAGATATGGTCTGATTTCATTATATTTGCATCGCTTAATTTTAAGCATACGATTCATTCAACATTCTCTTTATTGAGGATACGATTATAAAAATATAAAAATGACACAGAAACCTAAGATTATTTACACGTTAACTGACGAAGCTCCTTTGTTAGCAACTTATTCATTACTACCTATTGTTAAAGCGTTTACTGCAACTGCTGGTATCGAAATTGAAACTGAGGATATTTCATTAGCAGGTAGAATTTTAGCTAATTTCCCAGAATTTTTAACAGAAGATCAAAAAGTTAAAGATTCATTGACTGAACTAGGAAAACTAGCTACTTCACCAGAAGCAAATATTATTAAATTACCTAATATATCTGCATCTGTACCACAATTGAAAGAAGCTATCGCTGAATTACAAGCGCATGGTTACAAGGTTCCTAATTTTCCAGAAGAGCCTAAAGATGATGAACAAAAGGAAATAAAGAAAAAATATTCTAAAGTATTAGGTTCTGCTGTTAATCCAGTATTGCGTGAAGGTAACTCTGACCGTAGAGCACCAAAAGCAGTAAAAAATTACGCAAAGGTAAACCCACACTCAATGGGAGCGTGGTCATCTGATTCTAAAACTTCAGTAACATCTATGGAAAGTGGTGATTTTTACGGAAGTGAAAAATCAGTAACGATCAACGAAGCTACAGATGTAAAAATTGAATTCGTAGCTCAAGATGGTACTACAACTGTATTAAAAGAAAGCACTCCTTTAAAAGTAGGTGAAATTATTGATAGCTCTGTAATGCACTTACAAGCTTTAAAATCATTTGTATCTAAAGCAATTGCTGAAGCAAAAGAGAAAAACGTTCTATTGTCTGTGCACTTGAAAGCGACAATGATGAAAGTTTCTGATCCAATTATTTTTGGCGCAATAGTAGAAGTTTACTTCGCTGCGGTATTTGAAAAATATGCTGCTCTATTTGCTGAATTAAATATTGACACCCGCAATGGTTTAGGTGATGTTTATGCTAAAATTGCTGGAAATGCAAAACAAGCAGAAGTTGAACAAGCGATTAATGACGCTATAGCAAATGGTCCTGCCTTAGCTATGGTAAACTCTGATAAAGGAATTACAAATCTTCACGTACCATCTGATGTGATTGTTGATGCGTCTATGCCAGCAATGATTCGTACATCTGGACAAATGTGGAATAAAGATGGAAAATCACAAGATACATTAGCAATTATTCCAGATCGTTCTTATGCTGGAATCTATACTGCTACAATTGACTTTTGTAAAAAGAATGGTGCTTTTGACCCAACTACAATGGGAAGTGTTCCTAACGTAGGTTTAATGGCTCAAAAAGCAGAAGAATATGGTTCTCATGATAAAACGTTCCAAATGACTGCTAACGGAGTTGTACGTGTTGTAGACACAAAAGGAAATGTTGTGATGGAGCAAGAAGTTGAAGCTAAAGACATTTTTAGAATGTGTCAAGCTAAGGACGCACCTATTCAAGACTGGGTTAAACTAGCTGTAAACAGAGCACGTTTATCAAGTACTCCAGCAGTTTTCTGGTTAGACGATCAAAGAGCACATGACAGACAATTAATCGAAAAAGTAAACTTATACTTAAAAGATTATGATACTGAAGGTCTTGATATTCGAATTTTAAACCCTATTGAAGCTACTAATTTCACATTAGAAAGAATTAAAAAAGGGCAAGATACAATCTCAGTAACTGGAAATGTATTGCGTGATTACTTAACTGATTTATTCCCTATTTTAGAATTAGGAACATCAGCAAAAATGCTATCAATCGTTCCATTGATGAACGGTGGTGGATTATTTGAAACTGGTGCAGGTGGATCAGCTCCTAAACATGTTGAACAATTTACAGCAGAAGGATATTTAAGATGGGATTCATTAGGTGAATTCTTAGCATTAGGTGCTTCATTAGAACACTTAGGCCAGACTTTAAATAATGCTAAAGCACTAGTTTTATCTGAAACATTAGACGAAGCTAATGACTCTTTCTTAAGAAATGATAAATCTCCTTCAAGAAAAATAGGCCAAATTGATAACCGTGGTTCTCACTTTTATTTAGCAATGTATTGGGCAGATGCTCTTGCAGCTCAAGATAAAGATGCTGAACTAAAAGCGCTCTTCACTCCTATCGCTGCAGAATTTAAAGCTAGCGAAGAGAAAATCAATGCAGAGTTAATAGGAGCTCAAGGTAAACCTCAAGAAATTGGAGGGTACTACCAACCAAATCCTGAATTAACAAGTAAAGCAATGCGCCCAAGTGCAACACTTAATACACTACTTACTAAGATTGTGTAATTAACAATTTTAAGTAACAATAGTAAAGGCAACTGGAAACAGTTGCCTTTTTTTTACGATATAACTAATCTCGATTAATCGAAAATTTCTTATCTTTTCCGCAGTTTACAATTTTAAAAGTAGCATATGTTTTCTAAAAGCGTTCAGGTCTTAATTGCAATTTTATTTATCAGCATAAGTTCTTATAGTCAGTCAAAGTATACCTTGAGTGGCGCTATAACTGATGGTAAAAGTAACGAAACTCTTATAGGTGTCAATGTATACATACCTGAATTAAATGCTAGTGTAAGTACTAATCAATACGGCTTTTATTCGATCACGTTGACTGAAGGGAGGTACACCGTACTTGCTAGCTATTTAGGTTTTGAAACTAGCTCTAAAATTATCGAGCTAACTAACAATGTGAAACTGAATTTTGCTTTGCAATCTAATGGTGAAGAGCTACAAGAAGTAATTATCTTTGATAATGGTAAAAAAAGTAATATAAGAACTGCCGAAATGAGCGTGAATAAACTCTCTATTTCTTCGATAAAAAAAATGCCTGTAGTTCTAGGGGAAGTCGATGTTATTAAATCACTTCTTTTACTTCCCGGTGTGACTAATGCTGGTGAAGGAGCTTCAGGATTTAACGTAAGAGGTGGTGGCGCTGATCAAAATTTAATTCTCTTAGACGAGGCTACCATTTTTAATTCGTCACACGTATTCGGTTTTTTCTCAGTCTTTAATCCTGATGCAATCAAAGATTTAAAATTATACAAAGGAGGTATTCCAGCAAATTTTGGCGGACGCGCTTCTTCTGTTTTAGATATCTATCAAAAGGATGGAAACAGTAAATCTTTTCATGCCAATGGAGGAATTGGCCTTATCTCTAGTAGATTATTACTTGAAGGCCCAATTGTGAAAGATAAAGGTTCGTTCTTGATAGGCGGTCGTAGTTCGTATGCCCATTTATTCTTAAAACTTTCTGAAGAGAACAAAGATAATTCAGCCTACTTTTATGATTTAAATGCCAAGCTTTCCTATAAATTAAACCCTAATAACAACCTGTATTTTTCGGGATACTTTGGTAGAGATGTGTTTGCTATCAGCGATAGTTTCAGCAATACTTATGGGAATACAACCTTAAATTTAAGATGGAATCATTTATTCTCAGACAAATTATTCTCTAATTTCTCCTTAATTTATAGCGACTACTACTATGGTTTAGACCTGAACTTTATTGGATTTAAATGGGATTCAGGAATTAAGAATTACAATATAAAGTATGATTTTAAAAACTACATTTCAGATACTTTCAAACTAAGCTATGGCTTGAATGCTATCTACTATTCTTTTAATCCTGGAACCATAAAACCATCAGATGCAGATTCCGGTATTAACTTTAATCAATTAGACAAAAAATATGCATTCGAACCTGCATTATACCTCTCTGCAGAGCATGATGTGACTGATAAAATAGCGTTAACTTACGGTCTACGTTACAGCTTATTTTATAGATTAGGGCAGTCAATTTTGAATTTATACGATAATGACAGCCCCGTAATTTTCAACGCTGATCAACAAATTTATGAGAAAGCAACTCCTATTAGTACAAAATTCTATGATAAGAACAAGGTCTTAAAAAGCTTTGCTAATTTAGAACCACGGTTAGCAGTCTCTTATAAATTAAGTGATGATGTGGCACTTAAAGCAAGTTATAATCGAATGGTACAGTACCTGCAATTAATTTCGAACACTTCCTCTCCTACTCCATTAGATATCTGGACACCAAGTGACAATTACATCAAACCCCAAATCGCTGATCAAGTTGCATTGGGCTATTTTAAAAATTTTTCGAACAATAAATATTCGCTTGAAGTAGAAACATTTTATAAAAAAATTCAGAATCGCTTAGATTATATTGATGGAGCCGATCTTATCGCAAATGACGCCATAGAACAAATAATTTTAAATGGTCGCATGCGCTCTTACGGATTAGAAATGATGCTTCGCAAAAATGAAGGTAAATTAACCGGTTGGATCTCATACACTTTGTCTAAGTCTGAGCAACAAACTCCCGGCAGAACAGCAGCTGAATTAGGAATCAACAATGGACAATGGTACCGTTCTATTTACGATAAGACTCATAATATCGCCGTTACAGCCTCATACCAGCAAAGTAAGAAATGGACGTATGGTGCTAATTTTGCGCTACAAACAGGTCAACCAGTAACGTACCCAAATGGGCAGTATTCTTACTTGGGCGTAATTATTCCTAACTATGGATTGAGAAACGGAAATCGACTACCTACTTATCACCACTTAGACCTATCAGCAACATTGACGCCTACAAAAAATCAAGACCGCAACTGGAAAGGAGAATGGGTTTTTAGCATCTACAATTTGTACAATAGAAAAAATGCAGCTTCGATCAATTTTAGTCAAAACCTAGATACTGGCGCAAATGAAGCTATTAAAACTTCCATTTTTGGTATGGTGCCAGCGGTTAGCTATAATTTTAAATTTTAACTCATGAAAAAAACATATACATCTATAGTCCTATTATTGACAATCCTATTTAGCAGTTGCGAGGAAGTAATTGACGTTGATCTCGACACAGCACAAACTAGGCTAGTTGTTGAGGCACCATTACAGTGGCAAAAAAATACTAGCGGTAGAACACAAAGAATAACATTATCTACAACCACCGCTTTTTTTAGTGATAAAATCCCAACGGTCTCTGGAGCAAAAGTTACGGTGGCGAATAGCAGCAATCGCGTTTTTGACTTTATCGAAGTTGATGAAGTAGGAGAATATTATTGCAGCAATTTTATTCCTGAAATAAACGAAACGTATACCTTGACAATTCTATTAAACGGAGTTACATACACTGCCACCGAAAAACTTCAGGCAGTTGCTCCAATCACAGAGGTAGTACAAGACAATGAAGGTGGAATAACGAAGGACGAAATCCAAATTAAATCCTATTTCAATGATCCTGCAAATGAGCCTAATTTTTATTTATTTCAATACGCTTATAAAAACGAACTGTACCAAAATCTATCCACCTCTGATGACGAATTTTTTCAAGGGAACCGATTTTTTAGTTTGTCTCGAAAAGATGATATTGAAGTAGGTGATGAAGTGACAGTAACCCATTACGGCATATCACAAACCTACTTTAATTACTTGACAATATTAATTAAAATATCAGGTGGCGACAGTGGCGGACCCTTTCAATCACCACCAGCAACAGTACGTGGAAACATCATTAATAAGACAAATAAAGATGACTACGCATTAGGATATTTTTCATTAGGAGAAACAGATAGCAAAAAAATAACGGTAGAGTAATAATTAGGTTATATTACTTTACTATTTAATTCTTCAAATTATAACAGCGTAATAAAATAGTTCCTTTACTTACCTTTACCCATTTAAAAACAATACCTATGTCTTCACATCACATTGTAAGAGATGATCAAGAACCCGCTTTAATTATTGCCAATGGCGCTTCATGTAACCCTGAATTATTAGGACAACTATTAGAATGGTCTCCCCTAGTTATTGTACTTGACTCTGCAATGGAGCGTGTGATGAAATTAGACATAAAAGTCGACGTTTTATTAGGTGATTTTGATCGAAATTTTGATGCAGAATACTATCGCGAGAAACAATATCCTATTGAAATTGTTCATACTCCTAATCAAGATAAAACCGATTTAGAAAAAGCGTTTGACTATTTGATCGAAAGAAAAATTCCTGCAGTAAATGTTGTTTGGGCAACTGGAAAACGAACCGATCACACTATAACCAACTTGACAAATATTGTTCGCTACAGAGATTTATTGAAAATTGTAATTCTAGATGACCACTCTAAGGTATTTGTATTGCAACGTCGTTTCGAAAAGTGGTATACGGCTAAAACACCCATATCATTAATTCCGATAGGATTAGTAAGTGGCATTACCTCAACTAACCTATATTATCCCTTAGAAAAAGATGATTTAATGATAGGTTACAAAACCGGAAGCAGCAATCATGTAACATTAGATGGCTTAGTGACAATTACTCACGATACAGGAGATTTACTATTAATGGAGTGCAATGATTGACCCAATTAGTAGCAGCTCACAAAAAATGTCCTACTTTTTATATACCTTGCCCCTGATTTTAACGAGATACTAATTTTCGTTTAAACTGAAATAAAATTATAATGTCAAAACAAATTACAGAAAAAACAAATTTACATCCTCGAAATCTACACCGATCTAGATACGATTTTAATATACTGATTACAAATTGTCCTGAATTGAAACAATTTGTAGCAATCAATGAACACAATATTGAGACTATTGATTTTAGCAATCCTGCTGCGGTCAAGACACTAAATAGAGCACTCCTAGCAACATACTACGATGTTGAAAATTGGGACATTCCTGAAAATTACTTATGCCCTCCTATTCCTGGGCGAGTGGACTACATTCACTATATCGCTGATTTATTAGCCACTACTAACAATGGTGTCATTCCTACCGGCGCCACGGTTGAAGGATTAGATATAGGTCTTGGAGCAAATTGCATCTACCCCCTTTTAGGGAATGCAACCTATGGGTGGAGCTTTGTAGGAACAGATATCGATGAGAAAGCCATTGATAATTGCATGACAATTATAGAAAATAATCCTAGACTAATTGATGTTCTTAGTTTGCAACAACAAACTTCAGCACGTTTTATTTTCAAAAACATCATCACTCCTCAAGATAAATTTGCATTCACTATTTGCAACCCTCCTTTTCATTCTTCTCAGCTAGAAGCCGAAAAAGGCTCTTTAAGAAAAGTAAATAATTTACAAGATAAGAAGACCACCAAACCGGTCTTAAATTTTGGAGGACAAAATGCAGAACTTTGGTGTGAAGGTGGCGAACTTGGTTTTATTACGCAAATGATTTATGAAAGTGCAAAGTACCCCATGCAATGTTTGTGGTTTACAACTTTAGTGGCAAAGCAATCGCACTTAGCAAGTATATACAAAACATTAAACAAAATTAATGTTGCTACAATTAAGACAATCGATATGGCTCAAGGCCAAAAAACAAGTCGTATTGTAGCTTGGACGTTCTTAACCGAAGAGCAACAGCAAGCTTGGAAATTTGAATAAATTTTTAAAACAAGATACATTTAGTACAATGAAAGTGGTTAACCAGTAAGAGGTTAGCCACTTTTTTTATTGGTAAATTTCAGTAATGTAGCGTTAGCAAGACGTTTTACTGGTCAATGCAACGAAAATGTACTTCAAATTAGAACTTTGAGTCCCCATCCACGATAGAATTCTTGCATACAAAATACTATTTCAACTGTATATTTCTAGCAATTCAGCAAGAATTTGACATAAAAGCTGATGAAAAATATTTATTTACCATTTGTTAACATAAAAATAACATAAGTTTAAGATTGTTGTATTTTTGAAATGAAACCAAAAACAAAACTCATGAAAAAAATTTTACTCTTAATGGCTTTAATTTTCAGCGGTATTATTAGCGCGCAGGAAGTTAAAGTATCTGGTGTTGTGCGTGACGACACAAACGGTCCCTTACCAGGAACGTCAGTATTAGTACAAGGGACCACTAAGGGAACTTCTACAGATGTAGATGGTAAATATACCATCTCGGCAAAAATGGGAGACTTACTGCAATTCTCGTATGTAGGGCTTGAGACTAAGACTATCAAGGTCAGCTCAACAACCATTAATATATCATTAGCAGGTAGTGGAGAAACGTTGCAAGATGTTGTCGTTCTTGGCTCACGTAGTGCTGCTAGAACAGTAACAGAATCTGCGGTGCCTATTGATGTTATTAGCATGAAAGACATTGCTTCTCAAGGCCCACAAGCCAACTTGAACCAAATCTTGAATATGGTAGCTCCTTCTTTTACATCAAATACAACTACTGTAGCCGATGGAACAGACCATATTGATCCAGCACAATTAAGGGGTTTAGGACCAGATCAAGTACTGGTATTAGTTAACGGAAAAAGAAGACACACTTCTTCACTTGTGAATATTAACGGTTCTCCAGGTAGAGGATCAGTAGGAACGGATTTAAATGCTATTCCTGCTTTTGCAATAGAAAGAATTGAAGTATTGCGAGATGGTGCATCTGCACAATATGGATCTGATGCTATTGCTGGTGTTATTAACGTAAACGTAAAAAAAGCAACAAATAAACTTGACATCAACATTCTAGGAGGGACACAATTATCTCAAGGAGCTAATGACCACAGAGGAGGAAACGATGGTAACAATGCTCAACTAGATGTTAATTATGGTACAGGACTTGGTAAAGAAAAAAGTTTTATCAACGTTACCGGAAGTTTTCAATTAAGAGGACAAACAAGTAGAGCAAACGATGCCACAGGAAACTTATTTAGCGCATTCAATGCTATCGAACAAAGAGCTACTGAAAATGGCACAAATATAAATGCGCTATGGGGAAACATTAACAACACTCCTAATTCGGCTCAAATATTATCTACTATTAAAACATCAGCTTTAGATGTTGATTATTTTACTGCAGGACAACAAGCTTCAATTCTTGGTGCAGCAACAATAGCTGACATGCAAACAGCATTGAACTTTGATGCTACAGCCGGAGAGTTAAAATATAGAAATTTACAAAGAAATAATTTCAACATGAATGTTGGACAGTCGTCTTTACAAAGTGCTCAATTTTTTGTAAACGCAGCGTATCCTATCAACGATAATCTAGAACTTTACGCCTTTGGAGGAACAAGCAATAGAACTGGAGAAGCAGCTGGTTTCTATAGAAAACCAAATCAATCTAGAACGTACACTGCTTTATACCCTAATGGTTTTTTACCTGAAATTCACTCTACAATTAATGACATCTCTGCTGCTGCAGGAATTAGAGGTACAATTTTTAAAGATTGGAAATTTGACTTAAGTAATGCTTTTGGTAGAAATGGTTTTGACTATAATATTGAAAACACATTAAACTCTTCTTTAAGAGAAAATTCACCAACTAAATTTGATGCAGGAGGATTGGCTTTCTCTCAAAACACAACAAATTTGGACCTTTCGAAAAAGATCAACAAATTAAATGTTGCCTTTGGAGCTGAAGTTAGACATGAAAACTTTCAAATTAAAGAAGGAGAAGAAGATTCGTATAATCAATATGATATAAACGGTGGTATTGTGACTGCTACAACTGTAAATAACATCAAAGCTACTGATTTTTATGACGGTGTATTAGGCGGTTATGCTGGGGCTATTTATGGATCAGCAACCACTGCTTACAATGGACAAAGAGCTGGAGGAGCACAAGTTTTCCCAGGATTCAAACCTGCAAATGCAGTTGACAAAGGTCGTACAAGTGGTGCAGTTTACGCAGATCTTGAATATGACGTAACAGAAAAATGGTTGTTAAACGGGGCATTGCGTTATGAAAACTATTCTGATTTTGGAGGAACTACAAACTATAAAATTGCTACCCGTTACAAACTTACAGACAATGTAAATTTACGTGGTGCAGTTTCTACAGGATTTAGAGCGCCATCGTTACACCAAATTTACTACAACTCTACTGCGACACAATTCGTAGGTGGTGTCCCATTTGAAGTAGGAACATTCAGCAATGATTCTCCTGCTGCAAAATTATTAGGAATTCCGCAATTGAAACAAGAAGATTCGCAAAGTGCTAGTTTTGGTTTTACTGCTAAAATTCCAGAAGCAAAATTGACTATTACTGCCGATGCTTATATCGTGAAAATCAAAAACAGAGTGGTGCTTACTGACCAATTCTCTAGACCTAAATTAGAAAAAGCTGATGGTGGTGTTGCTCCAAATTATTTTTATCCAACTGGAACTACACAAAGAGATTTGCAAAATCTTTTTGATGGAGCAAACGCAACTGCTGCGACATTTTTTGCAAATGCAATTGACACACAATCAAAAGGTATCGATGTTGTAATAAGCCACAAAGCAAACATAGGTAATGGTTTAACGTTAAAAACAGATTTATCTGGAACGGTTTCTAAAACAAATAAAGTTGGAGACATTAAAGGGTCTCAAATTCTAAAGGATAACGGACAAACAAACAGATACTTCTCTGAAACAAGTAGAATATATCTTGAAGAAGCTGTTCCAAGAGCAAAAGCTAACCTAACCAATACTTTGACGGTTAAAAAATTCGATTTCTTCTTAAGAAATGTATATTTTGGTCAAGTAACAGATCCTAATATCGTAGATGCAAATGGAGATGGTAGAATCAATGCTATTGTAGTAAATAACCAAGTGGTTGAAAACGAACACCCAACATGGGATGCTAGAATTGTAACAGATTTATCTGTAGGATACAAAATCTCGAACACGACTAAAATCGTAATAGGTGCTAATAACATCTTTGATATTTACCCTACTAGAAATTTAGGACCACAAACAATTGCTCAAAGAGCATCTGGAATTGATGCTAGTGGAAACATAATCTACTCTCCTACTACAGGATCAAATAATTCAATTGATTTGTCAAACGGAAATCAATTTACTTATTCAAGAAACACATCACAATTTGGACAAAACGGAAGATTTGTTTTTGCTAGATTGAGTTTGAGTCTATAATAAAACGTTTTTATATTATCTAAACCACCATGCTATCATGGTGGTTTTTTTTTAGATTTTAGTTAAGATAAGATTGATTTTAAACTTCGTAACTTTGTACTCTATTAATGTCTGTCAATCAAATTATGAATTTTCAAGTAGTATCAGATTATCAACCTAAAGGAGATCAACCACTAGCAATTGACAAATTAAGTCAAGGTATTGTTGATGGTGAAAAATTTCAAACTTTACTAGGGGTTACAGGATCAGGTAAAACATTTACCGTTGCAAATGTAATTCAAGAAGTGCAAAGACCTACTTTAGTTCTTGCTCATAATAAAACATTGGCAGCACAATTATACTCTGAGTTTAAACAGTTTTTTCCTAACAATGCTGTAGAATATTTTGTATCGTACTACGACTACTATCAACCCGAAGCTTTCATGCCTGTAACGGGTGTTTTTATAGAAAAGGATTTATCTATCAATGAAGAGTTAGAAAAGATGCGTTTAAGTACTACTTCTTCCCTTCTTTCAGGTCGTCGTGACATTCTTGTTGTGGCTTCGGTGTCTTGTTTGTATGGTATAGGTAACCCTGTCGAATTCCAAAAGAATGTAATCGAAATTGAGAAAGACCAAGTAATTTCTAGAACTAAATTGCTGCATCAATTAGTGCAAAGTTTGTATTCAAGAACCGAAGCTGATTTCAATCCTGGGAATTTCAGGATTAAAGGCGACATTGTAGAGGTGTACCCTAGTTATGCTGATGATGCTTTTCGAATTCACTTCTTTGGTGACGAAATTGAAGAGATAGAGTCATTTGACGTCAAAGACGCTTCGGTTATAGAGAAATTTGAGAAATTGACCATCTATCCAGCAAATATGTTTGTGACTTCTCCAGATGTCTTACAAGGTGCAATTTGGGATATACAGCAAGATCTTGTAAAGCAAGTGGATTATTTTAAAGAAATAGGAAAACATCTTGAGGCAAAAAGACTAGAAGAGAGAACCAATTTTGATTTAGAGATGATACGGGAGTTGGGCTATTGTTCTGGTATCGAAAACTACTCTCGTTATCTAGATGGTAGACTTCCTGGAACAAGACCATTCTGTCTTTTAGATTATTTCCCCAAAGACTTCTTGATGGTTGTCGATGAAAGTCACGTTACACTATCTCAAGTTCATGCGATGTATGGTGGTGACCGTAGCCGCAAGGAAAACTTAGTAGAATACGGTTTTAGACTACCTGCGGCAATGGACAATCGTCCTTTAAAATTTGACGAATTTGAAGCTATGCAAAATCAAGTAATTTATGTATCCGCTACTCCAGCTGATTATGAATTACAAAAAACTGAGGGTGTGGTGGTAGAACAAGTCATTCGTCCTACAGGATTATTAGATCCTATAATCGAAATTCGTCCTAGCTTGAATCAAATAGACGATTTAATCGAAGAGATTCATGTACGATGCGAGCTAGATGAGCGTGTTCTTGTTACTACCTTAACAAAGAGAATGGCAGAAGAATTAGCTAAGTATTTGACTAAAGTTAATATACGTTGTCGCTACATACACTCTGACATAGACACACTAGAGCGTATTGAAATTATGCAAGACTTGCGTAAAGGGTTGTTTGATGTTCTTATTGGTGTCAACTTACTTCGTGAAGGTCTTGATTTACCAGAAGTTTCTCTTGTGGCAATTCTAGACGCTGACAAAGAAGGTTTCTTGAGAAGTCACCGTTCTTTAACGCAAACAATTGGTCGTGCTGCAAGAAACTTAAATGGTAAAGCGATCATGTATGCTGATAAAATAACAGCAAGCATGCAAAAAACTATTGATGAAACTGATTATAGAAGAACCAAGCAAATCAATTACAATACTAAAAACAATATCACGCCACAAGCACTGAATAAGAAGATAGAAAGTGCTTTTATCAAGAGTCCGTTAATTGAGCAGGAATTGGGACACAGCCTATCTGCGGCTGCTGAACCAGAGAATTTATATTTATCAAAACCTGAAATTGATAAATTAATCAGAGAGAAACGTAAATCTATGGAAAAAGCAGCAAAAGATTTGGACTTTATGCAGGCAGCAAAACTGCGTGACGAAATAAAAAATCTACAAAAGCAAATGAACTAATCGTGAAACTCTTTATATATTTTCAATAAGGCTTCGGGAGAAATTACAGTGTTAGGCATTTTTTCCATTTTACGTAACACCTTTTTAGTCGCGTCTGGGTTGATTCCCATACTAATCGAAATTTGGTGAATAGTATTCGATTCATTCGTATTCAAAACTTTCCCTTGGTGCATTAAAAAAGCCAAACGGTAAAACTGCTGCATACGTCTAAATCCCGTTTTTGCGTTTATCACAGGTAAATCCAACAGAAATAGATTATTAAAATCACCTTTTTCTAAATCTAATGCGTTAGCAATAACAAACAGGAAATCATAGTCTTTTTTTGGCAATACACCATCTTCAGTAGAAAATGCAATCATATCTAAAAGCAGATTCTTTTTTTCTTCGTAAGTTTCCATTATATTTTTTTTTAGCTAAAATATCCTTTTTAATACTAAAACCCAAGAAGAAATGATGATTAAACAATTTTGGCTGTTTTTTATAGTTTTTTTTATCAGTGCTAGCAATCAAGCGCAAAATATAACAGCTTTAAATCGATTGCCTAGTTTTACTCTCGCCTCACCACAGTTGCACTTGAATAAGAAAATATGGGCTTACCTTCCCTATAATTATGAGAAGACTCACAAAAGGTTTCCAGTACTTTACATGCACGATGCTCAAAATTTATTCGATGATAAAACTGCTTATGCAGGAGAATGGAATGTCGATGAAAAATTAGATAGTTTAAAGGCTGAAATCATTGTAATAGGAATCGAACACGGTAATGAGAATAGAATAACGGAACTTACACCTTTTAAAAATGAAAAATATGGCGGTGGCAACGCAAGTAATTATGTTGACTTTATCGTTGAAACTTTAAAGCCAGAAATTGACAGTCGTTATAGAACCAAATCTAATCGCAAGAATACCTTAATGATGGGTAGTTCACTGGGAGGATTAGTGACCTTGTATAGCGGTTTAAAATACCCTGATGTATTTGGGAAACTGGCTGTATTCTCTCCTTCGCTATGGTTTTCGAATAAAATATTTGAAGCAGTGTCACTTTCGAATAAAATATCCAGTAAAATATATTTATTATCAGGAGACGAGGAAGATGACAGCATGACAACCGATAGCAAAAAATTAGAATCCATACTGATTTCACAGAAAGGATTTAATGACAAAAATTTGAAAAAAGAAATTATTAAACACGGTAAGCATAATGAAAAATTGTGGCGAGATAATTTTGTTACTGCTTTATTGTGGCTAGGTTATTAAGTATTTCACTATATTTATTGTAGGCACACAACTTTTATTCCAACACCTATTCTCATGCAGCTGACTTTAAAAAAATACGATCTTAAATTACAACATACATTTACTATATCACGAGTGTCGATTGATGTGCAACCTACTTTGATTGTATCTCTCACTATAAACGGCCTCACAGGATATGGCGCTGCGACTGCCAATCCCTATTACGAAATCACCGTAGAAAAAATGCAACTGACACTGCAAAAACTAACTCCTATAATTGAACAATCAGCTGCAACAAAGCCTGAGGAATTCTGGGATGAAATGCTCCCTCATTTAAAACATGATTTATTCTCACTTTGTGCATTAGACATGGCTTTTACAGATCTTTGTGCACGTCAACGCGGTCAAAAACTATATGAGTATTGGAACTACGATATATCAAATAATCCGTTAACTAATTATACGATAGGAATAGCTTCTATAGAAAAAATGGTTCAAAAAATGCAAGAAATGCCTTGGCCTATCTACAAAATTAAATTAGGAACAAAAGAGGATATTGCCATCATAACAGAATTAAGAAAGCACAGTAACGCAATATTTAGAGTAGACGCAAATTGTGGATGGGGAGTTCAAGAAACGATTGACAACGCTATCGTTCTAAAAGAGCTAGGTGTAGAATTTATAGAGCAACCGCTTAAAGCAACAAACTGGAAAGGGCACAAAGAAGTTTTTAATAATGCTGTTCTACCTATTATCGCAGATGAAAGCTGCATTACAGAAACCGATATCGTTAAATGTCACAACCACTTTCACGGGGTTAATGTCAAACTAATGAAATGTGGCGGACTAACACCTGCGAGAAGAATGTTAGTAAACGCAAAAAAACTGGGTCTTAAAACTATGGTAGGATGCATGACGGAGTCAAATGTTGGGATTTCGGCGATTGCACATTTATTACCTTTGCTAGACTATGTAGATATGGATGGCGCTCTACTGTTAAAAGAAGATATCGCAACTGGTGTAACATTAGAGTACGGAAAGCTGAGCTATTCAAGTGGTAATGGCACAGGGGTTTCCTTATTGTAATTACTGAAATTTTATTTGAACTGAAATTAATATAAAACGTACCTTTGTAAAAAAAACATAACATCTTGACAAATAACGATATCTTTAAGAAATTACGTGTGGCATTAATGCTTCGCGACGACCAAATAATTGAAATCCTAGAATTAGTTGATTTTAGAATCACTAAATCTGAATTGGGAGCATTTTTCCGTGATGAAAAACACGAAAATTATATGGAGTGTGGAGATCAAGTTCTTCGCAATTTTCTTAACGCGCTTGTAATACACTTACGTGGGACAAAAGAAAATCCTAAAAACCCAAATGATGTTTTAGCAAAACATAAAGCACAAATTCCTGCTAAAAGTACTTCTAAGGAGAGAGTAGAGTTTAAAGCAAAACCTAGAGACGAAGAGCAGTCGAGAGCTGATGAAGCTCCTTCTAAAACTAGCGCAGCTAAAAAACCATTTAAGAAGCAATTCCCTAAAGGTAACAATAAAACGCAAGTTGTAGAAAAGGTAAAATTCAACTTTGGGAAAAACAAAAAAGGTTAAATCATGAAAACTGCCTTAATAATAGGAAGTACCGGTTTAATAGGTTCTGCATTGTTACAAAATTTACTGAATAACAAAGAGTACAGCAAGGTAATTGCTTTTAATAAAAGAAAAACGGCTATTAGCCATCCCAAATTAATTGAGGAGATTATCGATTTCAATACTATAGAATCGTACGAATCATTAGTTAAAGGAGATGATTTCTTTTGTACAATAGGTACAACAATTAAAAAAGCGGGCAGTAAAGAAGCTTTTAAAAAAGTAGATTTTGACTACCCTCAAAGATTTGCTACCATTGCATTAAAAAACGGAGTGAATCAATTTTTGATTATTTCTTCGATGGGTGCTGATAAGGATTCGAGTAATTTTTACTTGAAAACTAAGGGAAGCATAGAAGAATTTTTAAAGCAGTCAGGATTTAATAGCGTCGCAGTATTGCGCCCTTCTATACTTTTAGGAAACAGAGATGAGTTTCGCTTTGGAGAAAAAATTGGTGGTTTTGTAATGAAAGCTTTCTCATTTTTATTAATTGGAAATCTGAAGAATTACAAACCTATTGAAAGTACTACGGTAGCGAAGGCATTAGAAGTTATTGCTTTACAAAACACAACTGGCTTTAACGTATACAGTTCAGCTGATATAGCCCAAATAGTCAATTCATAAACAAAAGGAATTCAAGCCTTAATTATAAGTGAGCTTAAAACATAAAAAAACCTGTTAGTCAAACTAACAGGTTTTTTTGTACATCTATTTTTTTCTAATTAAGAAAGTGCCGCTTGTACTTGGTCAGCTGCTTCTTGAAATTCAACAGCAGATAAGATTGGCATTCCAGAATTGTCAATTAATTCTTTTGCGATAGCTGCATTTGTACCTTGTAAACGAACAATGATTGGTACTTTAATTGCATCACCCATATTTTTGTATGCATCAACAACACCTTGAGCTACACGGTCACAACGAACGATACCTCCAAAAATGTTAATTAAAATAGCTTTAACGTTAGGATCTTTTAAGATAATACGGAAAGCTGTTTCAACACGTTTTGCATCAGCAGTTCCACCTACGTCAAGGAAGTTTGCAGGCTCAAAACCAGCATACTTAATTAAATCCATAGTTGCCATTGCTAAACCAGCTCCGTTAACCATACATCCTACAGAACCATCAAGATCCACATAGTTTAATCCTACTTCTTTAGCTTCAACTTCAATTGGATTTTCTTCAAGAATATCACGCATGTCGTTATATTTTGGTTGTCTGTATAAAGCATTATCATCGATATTTACTTTAGCATCAACAGCCAATATTTTATCATCAGAAGTTTTTAAAACTGGATTGATTTCAAACATAGAAGCATCAGATCCAATGTATGCATTGTATAAAGCACCAATGAATTTAACCATTTCTTTATGAGCGTTTCCAGAAAGTCCTAAGTTAAAAGCAATTCTTCTTGCTTGAAAACCTTGTAAACCTACAGAAGGATCAACTTCTTCAGTAAAAATTAAATGTGGCGTGTGCTCAGCAACTTCTTCAATATCCATTCCACCTTCAGTAGAATACATAATCATATTACGACCTGTAGCTCTATTTAAAAGTACAGAAACATAAAACTCATTAGTTTCAGATTCACCAGGATAGTAAACATCTTCAGCGATTAAAACTTTGTTTACTTTTTTACCTTCAGCAGAAGTTTGAGGAGTAACTAATTGCATTCCGATAATTTGTCCTGCAATTTCTTTAACTTGATCTAAGTTTTTAGCAAGTTTAACTCCACCACCTTTACCACGTCCACCTGCGTGAACTTGCGCTTTTACAACAAACCAACTCGTTCCCGTTTCAGTAGTTAATTGTTTTGCAGCTTCCACCGCTTCATCTGCAGTATTAGCAACGATTCCACGTTGAATGCGAACTCCGTAGCTAGCTAAAATCTCTTTTCCTTGATATTCGTGTATGTTCATAATATAGAATTTGTCTGAATCCTGAATTTATTTCAGAATATAAGTGGCACAAAAATAGCAAAATTCAACTAAACTGTGAAATGTTTTTGTTTATTTAAAATTTCTTATTGAAGAATTTATTTTTTGTCTTTCGAAAACTTTAAATAATGAATCTCAACTGCCATTTTAATTTAGATGAAGACTATTATTATTACCTCATAAAAAACACTACAACGATTGAATTTTACTCTTAAAATAGCGTTAAATGCCAATTTAATTTATTATTCAGTGATTTCAATGGTACTAGATTATTGATTTATTAATTGAGATATAGTCTCACAATACAATTATCAATAATTAGCCTTTATTCTATTATAACTATAAAAATATCAGCTTTAACTATCAATCAATACATTATTTTTATCGAATCCTGTATTTTTGTATAAAAAAAAATATAGAGCATGAAAGTTAAAGAACAAGGCCTTTATTTGCCAGAATTTGAACATGACAACTGTGGCGCAGGATTTATTTGTAACTTAAACGGAATAAAATCTAACGATATTATTCACAAAGCCCTCGATATCTTAATTAAATTAGAGCATCGTGGAGCGGTAAGTGCAGATGGTAGAACAGGAGATGGAGCAGGAATACTTTTTGATATTCCGCATAATTTTTTTAAGAAAGTTTGTGATTTTGAAATTCCAGAAACTAGAGAATATGCAGTGGGGATGCTATTCTTGCCAAAAAAAACAAACCAAGTAGATTTTTGTAAAAAAACATTCGAAAAAGCAGTAAGCGATCAAAATTTAAAAGTTATTGGTTGGAGAAATGTACCTGTCGATGTTACTAACTTAGGGGAAATTGCTGCTGAAAAAGAACCAACAGTGGTTCAAGTATTTGTAGGTAAAAACGATTTAGATTTAACAGAACAGGAATTTAACGCAAAATTATTTGCTGCTCGAAAAATAGGCGAACATATTATTAGAGATTCTAAAATTTCTCAAAGTCATATGTTTTATTTTTCTAGTCTATCTATAACTACAATAATATATAAAGGTCTTTTAATGCCCGAAGATATTAGTAGATATTACACCGATTTATCAGATACTGATTTGGTTACTCGTTTAGCATTAGTACATCAAAGATTCTCTACAAATACCTTCCCTTCTTGGGAGCTGGCACAACCATTTAGATACATGTGTCATAATGGAGAAATTAATACCCTTCGTGGAAACGTAAGTAGAATGCGTGCTCGAGAGGAATTGATGCAAAGTCCTATTTTTGGCGAAGACATAAAAAAGATGTTCCCTATTATATTAGAAGGTAAGTCAGATTCTGCTTCTATGGATATGGTTATCGAATTACTATTGATGACTGGTCGTACACTTCCAGAAGCAATGATGATGGTCGTTCCTGAGGCATGGGAAAAACATCAAACAATGTCTGATGAAAAGAAAGCTTTCTATGAATACAACGCATGTATTATGGAACCATGGGATGGCCCTGCTTCTATTCCTTTTACAGATGGAAATGTAATTGGTGCGTTATTAGATAGAAATGGACTGCGTCCTTCTCGATATACTTTAACTAAAAGTGGCTTTGTAATCATGTCTTCAGAAATTGGAGTACTTGATATAAAACCTGAAGATGTTATTCAGCATGGTCGTCTAGAACCAGGGAAAATGTTCCTTGTAGATATGAACGAAGGTCGTATCATTGAAGATGACGAAATTAAAAATGCGATTGTTACAAAACGTCCTTACCGTCAATGGCTAAATGAAAATTTATTACCACTTGCAAAAGTACCGTATACAAACAATGAAAATCCAACAGAGAAATTAGACTATGAAACAAGATTGCGTTTATTTGGTTATACACTTGAAGATGTAAATACTACAATAAACCCAATGGGAACTAAGGGTGCCGAAGTGATTAGCTCTATGGGTAACGATACGCCATTAGCAATTCTTTCAGAAAAACCACAGCTGTTATACAACTATTTCAAGCAATTATTTGCCCAAGTTACAAACCCACCTTTAGATGGAATTCGTGAGGAAATAATCACTGATATTAGTTTAGCCATTGGTGGTGACTACAACATCTTTGACATTGAATCGAAACAGTGTAAAAAATTAAAAATTCAAAATCCTGTTATTTCAAAAGAGGATTTAGATAAAATAAAAAATATTGACCATCCTGATTTTAAGTCGGCTTCAATTTCTACTTTGTATAAAATAGAAAAAGGAGTTAATGGCTTAGAGCGTGCCTTAGAAAAATGTGTACAAGCAACCTACAAGGCAGTAAATGAAGGATACAATATTATCATATTATCAGATAGAGGTGTAAGTGAAGAACTTGCTCCCATCCCTATGTTATTAGCCTGTTCATACATCCACCACTCTTTGAACAAATTGCAGGTAAGATCTAAATTCGGAATCATAATTGAATCTGCTGAGCCCCGTGAACCGCACCATTTTGCCTTATTATTTGGCTACGGTGCCAGTGCTATTAACCCTTATATGGTTAACGAAATTATTCGCGAGCAAGTAAGTAAAGGTTTCATTACAGGTGTTGATGCTGATTATGCTATTACAAATTATAATAAAGCTATCGCAAAAGGGATTCTGAAAATCATGAATAAAATTGGTATCTCTACGCTACATTCGTACAGAGCTGCACAGATTTTTGAAATATTAGGCTTGAATAAAACTTTTTCATCTAAGTACTTTCCATATACACCGTCAAGAATTGAAGGAATTGGTTTGATGGAAATCGAAAAAGAAATTAAACTGAGATATCAGAAAGCATTTCCTAATTCTAAAATTGCTGGTCTATTGCCACTAGAAATTGGAGGAATATATAGATGGAGAAGAAATGGTGAAAAACACATGTTTAATCCCACGACTATCGCAAAATTGCAACAGGCTGTTCGTTTAAATAGTCCAGAGAGTTACAAGGAATATTCTGATATGGTTAATCAGCAAAGTGCTAACTTAATGACCATTCGAGGCATGTTTGAGTTCAATAATTTAGATCCAATTTCTATTGATGAAGTAGAGCCATGGACCGAAATTGTGAAAAAATTCAAGACTGGTGCCATGTCTTATGGATCAATTAGTCAAGAAGCACACGAGAATTTAGCAATTGCAATGAACAGAATTGGCGGAAAAAGTAATTCTGGTGAAGGTGGAGAAAATCCAAAACGTTTTCAAAAAGAAGTAAACGGAGATTCAAAGAACAGTGCTATTAAGCAAGTAGCTTCTGGTCGTTTTGGAGTTTCGATTAATTATTTAACTAGCGCTAAAGAAATACAAATTAAAATGGCTCAAGGAGCTAAACCAGGTGAAGGTGGACAATTACCCGGTGAAAAAGTAGTCCCTTGGATTGCTGAGACTAGAAACTCTACACCTTACGTAGGGTTGATATCGCCACCACCACACCATGATATTTATTCGATCGAAGATTTATCTCAATTAATATTCGATTTAAAAAATGCCAACAGAGAAGCGCGTGTTAACGTAAAATTAGTTTCTGAAGTTGGTGTAGGAACAATTGCTGCCGGAGTTGCTAAAGCAAAAGCAGATGTAATCTTAATATCAGGTTACGATGGAGGAACAGGTGCTGCACCACTAACATCATTACAACATACTGGTATTCCATGGGAACTTGGTCTAGCCGAAGCACAACAAACATTGATATTAAATGATTTAAGAAGTCGTGTAGTATTAGAATGTGACGGGCAGCTTAAAACAGGTCGTGACGTCGCCATTGCAGCATTACTTGGTGCAGAAGAATTTGGTTTTGCAACAGCACCATTAGTTGCATCAGGTTGTATCATGATGAGAGCTTGCCACTTGAATACCTGTCCAGTGGGTATTGCAACACAAGATCCAGAATTAAGAAAAAATTTCAAAGGAACACCAGAGCACATCATTAATTTCATGTATTTTATTGCTGAAGAGTTAAGAGGGATCATGGCTGAACTAGGTTTTAGAACCTTAAAGGAAATGGTAGGGCAATCTCAAAAACTGAATGTGAATAAAGCAATTAAGCATTATAAAGCAAGTGGATTAGATTTGTCAACTATTTTATACAAGCCAGAAAAAGCTAAAACAGTACCTAATCACAATACAACGACACAGGATCACGCATTAGATAATGTATTAGATTTCGAAATAATAAAAGCGGCTATTCCTTCTATTTATCGAAAAGAAAAAACTAGAGTAACATTTGACATAAAAAACACAGACCGTTCAGTAGGAGCTATTTTAAGTAATGAAATATCAAAAATTTACGGAGCACAAGGCTTACCTGAAGACACTATACTAGTCGATTTTACAGGATCTGCAGGTCAAAGTTTTGGAGCATTTGCAACCAATGGTTTGTCCTTTAAAATCCATGGAAATTGTAATGATTACCTTGGAAAAGGATTGTCTGGAGGAAAATTAATTATTAAAGTACCACCTACAGCTACTTTTAAACCTGAAGAAAATATCATCATAGGTAATGTCGCGCTTTACGGTGCAATTACCGGAGAGGCCTATATTAATGGTATGGCGGGAGAACGCTTTTGTGTTAGGAATTCAGGGGCTACTGCGGTTGTAGAAGGAATTGGAGATCACGGTTGTGAGTACATGACTGGAGGAACAGTTGCTATCTTGGGAAGAACAGGACGAAACTTTGCTGCTGGTATGAGCGGTGGTGTCGCTTATGTTTATGATGAACACAAGCAATTTGAAAACGGACTTTGTAATATGGAAATGGTTGCATTAGAAACATTAGAAGAAGATGATTTAATAAAACTGAGACGTTTAATTAAAAACCATTCGATGTATACTAACAGTCCACTTGCTAAGAGATTATTAGAGGATTGGGAAAGCCAACAAAAACACTTCGTTAAAGTGATGCCACGTGACTATAAAATTGCGTTACAACGATTAGCAAAGGAACAGAAAATTGAAGAACTAATAGCAACAGCATAGTTATGGGAAAGATAGGAGGATTTAAAGAATACGATAGAACAGACGAAAGTAATATAGCAGTAGCAGACCGTGTAATTAATTACAACGAATTCACTATTCAATTACCTAAAGATAAAATTAAAGAGCAAGGTTCACGATGCATGGATTGCGGCATTCCTTTTTGCCACAGCTCATGTCCATTAGGAAATCTTATTCCTGATTTTAATGATATGGTTCATCAAGAAGAATGGCAAAGTGCCTTAGAGATATTACAATCGACAAATAATTTCCCTGAGTTCACCGGCCGCTTATGCCCTGCTCCATGCGAAAAATCATGTGTGTTAGGAATTATCGAAGAACCAGTGGCGATTGAAAATATTGAAAAAAATATTATCGAACGCGGTTTTGCAGAAGGATGGATTAAGCCACAAACTCCAGAAATAAGAACAGGAAAAACTGTAGCAGTAATAGGTTCTGGACCTGCAGGATTGGCAGCAGCCCAACAATTAAATCGTGCTGGACATACGGTAACCGTTTTTGAAAGAGACAACGCCATTGGTGGCTTGTTGCGTTACGGAATTCCGAATTTCAAACTAGAGAAAGGAATCATTGATCGCCGTGTAAAGGTCTTAGAATTAGAAGGAATCACTTTTAAAACCAATGTGAATGTTGGTGTAAATTATAGTGTAGATCAATTAAATGAATTTGATTCTATCGTTTTATGCGGAGGAGCAACGGAGAGAAGAAGCTTACCAACTAAAGGAATTGAAACAAAAGGTGTGGTGCAAGCCATGGACTTCTTGACACAACAAACTAAAGTACTTTACGGTGAGAAAATTGCTAACCAAATTAAAGCAACTGGCAAAGATGTAATTGTAATAGGCGGTGGAGATACAGGATCTGACTGCGTAGGTACATCAAACAGACAAGGTGCAAAATCAGTTACAAATTTTGAAATCATGCCAAAACCTCCAGTGGGAAGAAGCGAAACTACGCCATGGCCATATTGGCCATTACAACTTAAAACATCTTCATCTCATGAGGAAGGCTGCGAAAGAAATTGGTTAATAAACACTAAGGAATTCATAGCTAATGATCAAGGAGAATTAGTAGGACTAAAAACAGTTGAAGTAGCCTGGAAAATAACTCCCGGACAACGACCTGAACTAATAGAAAAAGAAGGGTCTGAAAAGACTTGGCCATGTGATCTTGCATTACTTGCCTTAGGATTTACTGGACCAGAGCAAACATTGAGTGAGCAATTAGGCCTTGAAACAGATATGAGAAGCAACTACAAAGCAACAAATTATCAAACAAGCAAGCCGAATATCTTCACAGCTGGTGACATGCGTCGCGGACAATCATTGATTGTTTGGGCAATTTCTGAAGGTCGTGAAGCAGCCCGAGAAGTAGATTTATTCTTGATGGGATCAACAAATTTACCTACAAAAGGTACTGGTGATCTACCAAATCTGTAACCAAAATAAATAAGTTAAAAATGGCTGCCAAATTAAATATTTAGGCAGCCATTTTATTTTTTAGTACCTAAGAATGTACTATCGTTATAGATTAAAATACTTCCTGATAAGTATCGTAGTGCAACAAGTCCTCGTTACCTTCGAATAAACTATAGTATCTATCAGCTATCTACAACTATAACTTGGTTGAAGACAAATTAACAATAAAATGGTTGTTTTGTTATAATTACAACTTTTTGTTACATTTTGTGAGAAATCATATAATCGCTTGTGGAAACAGATAAAGAGTAATAAATTTGCTTAAAAATAATAACGATGCAATCAAAAGACTTACTTCAACTAGCAGAACAATTTGGCAGTCCTCTATATGTATATGATGCCGAAAAAATAAAATCACAGTACAATAGATTAACTAAAGCTTTCTCTAAGGTACCTAATTTGCGCATCAACTATGCAATGAAAGCATTGTCTAACGTTGCTATACTACAACTACTTAAAGAAATGGGATCTGGACTAGATACAGTATCGATACAAGAAGTACAATTAGGACTTCACGCAGGATACGATCCAGAAAAAATATTCTATACCCCTAACGGAGTTTCTCTTGAAGAGATTGAAGAGGTAAACGCGATGGGAGTTCAAATTAATATTGATAATTTATCAATCCTAGAGCAATTTGGTGCTAAACATCCTAATGTTCCCGTATGTATACGTATCAATCCACACGTTATGGCAGGTGGAAACACTAACATTTCTGTGGGACATATTGATAGTAAATTTGGAATCTCAATTCACCAATTACCACATCTTGTTCGTATTGTTGAAAATACAAAAATGAACATTGTAGGTATTCACATGCACACTGGTTCAGACATTTTAGATATCGAAGTATTCTTATATGCTGCCGAAATATTATTTGATGCAGCTAGAAACTTCAAGAATCTAGAGTTTCTGGATTTTGGTAGTGGTTTTAAAGTTCCTTATAAAAAAGACGATATTGAAACAGATATTGAAGAGTTAGGAAAAAAATTATCTAAGAGATTCAACGCTTTCTGTATCGAATACGGTAAAGACCTAACCTTAATATTTGAACCAGGGAAATTTTTAGTTAGTGAAGCGGGACAATTCCTAGTAAAAGTAAATGTAATCAAACAAACTACTTCTACAGTTTTTGCAGGAATTGATAGTGGATTTAACCACCTTATACGACCGATGTTATACGGATCACAACACCATATCGAAAACATTTCAAATCCTAAAGGAAAGGAGCGCTTTTATTCGGTAGTAGGATATATATGTGAGACAGATACTTTTGCAAATAACAGAAGAATACCAGAAATTAAGGAAGGCGACATTTTAAGTTTTAGAAATGCAGGTGCTTATTGTTACTCAATGGCCTCCAACTATAATTCAAGATACAAACCAGCAGAAGTACTATGGATGAATGGTCAAGGTCACTTAATTCGTGCTCATGAAACATTTGAAGATTTACTAAAAAATCAAATTTCATTACCAGCTACAACAGTATAAAAGAAGTTAAAAAAAAAGGTGTATTTTATAAATACACCTTTTTTCTACAAAAAATTATAATGATTACTCATTTAAAACTTCTTCAAGAACGTTTGCTTCAGTTCCGTTAGGAAAAGCAACTTTAATTTTTTGAGCTATTGTTGGAGCTATCTGAGTAATTACCTTTTTATTGAAAGATTCTCCTTTCTTGATATGCCACCCGTAAAAAATAGCAGGAACATGTGTGTCATAAGTATAAGTAGTACCGTGAGAGGTACCAGTACCTTGATATTCAATGTAGCCTGGCTTATCTAATATAATCAAATCACCATTTTGAGTAACATCGTATCCTTTAGCAATGAAATTTAAATAATAATCATTTCCTGTAGCATTTAAAATTTCTTCCTCTGTATACACTCTCTTTACGTAATCTTGCTTCATTAAATAATCTTTAAAAGAATTTTTAACAGTAGTTAGGTCTAGTTTTTTGGCGTTTATGATCTCTTTATTAAAAAACAAATTGAAACTTCCATAATTAAGAACTAAATCAGCACCAAAAGTTCTCATTGAGAAATCTTTTAAATTAGCACGAATATCCTTTGGGCTAATGCTGTTAACGTTGTACTTATGATCCTTCAAGAAACTTACATTTTCGGCACCAGCGTGGTCAGCAGTTAGAAACAATAAATAATTATCTTTACCAACAGTTTTATCTAAATATTGCAAAAAGTCAGCAATAGTTTGATCTAATCTCAAATAGGTGTCTTGTAATTCCATTGATCTTGGTCCTAGTAAATGACCAACATAGTCCGTAGAAGAAAAACTAACAGTTAAAAAATCAGTAATATTATCTTTACCAAGCTCTTCTTTTTCTAAAGCTTTTTTAGCAAACTCAGCTAATAAATCATTTCCAAAAGGTGTTGATCGTAGTACACCAGCATCATTTTTAGCATACATCTCTTTAAGATTGTATGGAAAAACCGGTACTGCACTATCATATAATTTACCCTCATATGGATTATTATCGTCTAGACTTTCATTGTATGTAGCTTTTGGTTTCAAAAGGTCCCACCCTTTATTGATATAAGGCATATAATGCTTCTCATCATTAAATTTTTGAACCCAATCAGGTAATTTATTACCATAGAAACTACTAGAAATAAAAGAACCCGTTTTACTATACCAAAATGCCCAGTTGGCAAAGTGTCCAGCAGGCAAAATAGCTCCACGGTCTTTAAGACTCAAACCTATTACTTTACCTTGAAAATTTGTGCCAAGTCTTAATTCATCTGTTATAGTAGTAGTCAATAAATTTTTAGGAGACATTTCACCTTCTTCCTTTGTTCCATTACCTACAGTACTCACGTCAGCATCATCAGTACAATACATATCTTTACCTAGCTTTCTACTAAACCATTCGTTACTAACTATTCCATGAGAAGCAGGTGTTGTACCTGTGTAAATTGAAGCGTGACCTGGCGCAGTGTAAGTTGGCATGTAATTATAATGCATATTCTGAAAGGTATATCCATTATTCATCAAGCGCTTAAAACCATCATTAGAAAAGTCATCTGAAAAACGATATAAATATTCCATTTTCATTTGATCAACAACAATTCCTACCACAAGTTTCGGTCGCTCTTGAGCATACAAATTTGAAATAAAACCCGCAGTAAGCAACATTAAAATTTTTCTCATCTTAAAATTTATTTTTTGAACACAAAAATAAGGAATAATAAACAAAATGATTTAAACCAATCATTTTAATAAAGCGTACCTAATTTGATTTAACATTAATTTAGGGTTTAATTCATATTAAAATATTTGCAAACAAAAAGATATATTTTGCAAAATTCCGACCATATACATAACAATAAATTACGTGTGAAATGGAATATAATGACCAAAATATTCAATTGCAATCAAATAATTAAAATTAATCTCCTATTAAAAAAGGGAAGCCGCATAATGTACATTATTTAAATAGATTAATTACGGATCAAGACAAAAAGTTGTGGGGAAATATTTAAATAAGGATATTTGTATTTTAAAATCTTATCCCAATGCAAGAATCTTTTAATGAGATCCTAAAATTATTACTACCTGAGATAATAATAAACTATTTTGAACTTACATCTTATAAAAAAGAAAATGAAGCTCTCCATCTTTATCTAAAAGAGATTAATTCACTACCAAAAGAATATCATCAAAACAAATTAAGTTCAAGAGGATTCTTTGCTGAAATAACAGTCCAGGATTTCCCTATCCGTGGTTATAAAGTCTATCTTCATATCACTCGTAGAAGATGGCTTAATGAGGACACAGGTAAAATTGTTTTCAATCCCGAAGCTTCGGGAGGAATTTAGTAGCAGACGGAACTCGTGTAATACAGGAGTTTGCGTCTTTTTTAAAAGAGATCAATAGATTCTAGCCCAAATGATTGTAATACTATTGCTTCTTTCTATGGAGTTTCTGGCAAAAACCTCCAGTGTCAATACAAAGACTTTTTAAGTGATTTTAAAGCTTGGGATCAAATAAAACATTCAGAAGAATGGCTTATTTTTCCGCAAAACATTGGAATGAATCTATCAATAGATGAAACGTCTCTTTCAAATGGCGAACTCTACACTATTTTAACTAACAAATCTGGAAAAGGAAGAAAGGGAACTATTGTAGCTATGATTGCAGGAACTAAATCCGATACAGTTATTGCAGTGATAGAAAAAATTGCTCTTAAACAACGAAATCTAGTTAAAGAAATAACTTTAGACATGGCGGGAAATATGAATTTGATTGCCAAAAAATGCTTTCCTAATGCAACTCGTGTTACAGATCGATTTCATGTTCAAAAACTAGCTACAGAGGCTTTGCAGGAAATCAGGATTAAATATCGTTGGGAAGCTATTGATCAAGAAAATAATGCTATTGAAAAAGCAAAAAAAAGCAAATCAAATTTCGAATCTCAAATAATTTCAAATGGAGATACACTTAAGCAATTACTCGCAAGAAGTCACTATTTTCTATACAAAAACAAATCAAGATGGATGCAAAACCAAACGCAACGTGCCACTTTAATGTTTAAATTATATCCAGACATTTTAAAAGCATACGATTTAACACAAGACTTGCGTGCTATCTTTGACAGAACAACTGACAAAATCATTGGGTTTGCAAAACTAGCCAAATGGCATGAAAAAGTAGATCAATCCGGATTCAAATCTTTGGGAACAATCTCTCGTACAATTACAAATCATTATCAGACCATATTAAATTATTTTGACAACAGAAGTACTAATGCCTCTGCAGAATCATTCAATGCCAAAATAAAAGCCTTCAGATCACTCCCGATAGCTATCGGGATAGAGGTGTTAGAAATATAGGATACTTCCTTTTTAGGCTAACTAATATATATGCTTAATATGTCCCAATCCACAGGTTTTCGTTATGATCCTTAATTACTAAAGATCTTAGCCATAACAAACCATAAAATTAAATGCTTTTATCTAATCTAAAATCAATTATATTCGAATACATAATTAAATAACACTAAATAACATCTTTTTAAGATAGCTTATTAACTACAGTCTCATTAAAGGAAAATAGTGAAATCATAAGAATATTTAGAGGAAACGATCACAATTAATAATCTTTTCCAAAGAATAAAATTAAGCTATTTCTCTAATTTTCAACAATCTACAAAACTACACGACACATAAATGAAATATAATTATAGGATATGTTTGGATAAGTTGATCTATTTCTGGACGTGACATTTTACACAACAAAAAACCCTTATCCGATTGGATAAGGGTTCTTAGAGATCCTAAAATAAATTCAGGATAAAGAAAGGCGACGACATACTCTCCCACATAACTGCAGTACCATCTGCGCAGGCGG
>NZ_JABSNL010000009.1:163965-210236 GCF_013294025.1 Flavobacterium aeripolare | reverse complement strand
AACAGAGTAGTTAAGCCCGCCTGCGCAGATGGTACTGCAGTTATGTGGGAGAGTATGTCGTCGCCTTTCTTTATCCTGAATTTATTTTAGGATCTATAAGAACCCTTATCCAATCGGATAAGGGTTTTTTGTTGTGTAAAAAGGTGAACTATTGTGGGAGCCCCCTCTATAGCTATCTGTTTTTATCTGGGCTAATCGGGATGCGTCGATTTTAATTGGATACTATTTTGGGATCAAGTGCAAAAGTTGGGGATTAAGCAAATAATTTAGTTAATCTAAATAGAAAGAAATCAAATTTTCTAACACCTCTATCCCGATAGCTATCGGGAGAGATCTAAAAGCTTTTATTTTAGCATTGAAAGATTCTGCAGAAGCATTAGTGCTTCTATTACCAAAATAATTCAAAATAGAATCATAGTTAATTTTAATGGTATTCATTATTGTATTAAAACTTTTTATTCCTAAGCCCTCAACATCGTTATACCAGTGTGCTAATTTTGTGATAGCTATCAATTTATCAGTATTGTTATTGTAAATATTGCGTAATTTTTGACTTAAAAAGTAAACTGTTTTAATTTCTGGATATGCTTCAAATACTATTGTTGCCCTAACTTTTTGGCTTTCGCTCCATTTGTTAGAGCTTTTGTAGAGTAGAAACCTACTCCTGGTGAGTAATTGCTTGGCAGTATCTCCGTTAGAGAATTCTTTAGAAACAAAAGGTGTATTGTTGAGTTTTGCTTCTAATATACTTTGGTTTTCTTGATCTAGCGCCTCCCATTTTAATCTAATGCGAATTTCTTGTACAGCTTCTAAAGCAAGTTCTTGAACATGGAGACGATCTATTACTTGTGTTGCTTTTGGAAAAGATTTCTTAGTAATTAATTTCATGCTATTAGCCATGTCTAGAGTAATTTCAATAACCTGAGAACGTTTTTTTAAATCTATCCTTTTTAAATGATTAATAACTACTTCTGATTTTGTTCCAGCAATAATGGCTACAATAGAACCTTTTTTACCTTTTCCTGCTTTATTGGTCACTACGGTATAAAGCTCTCCCATTGACAAGTTTACTTTGTCTATAGATTAATGACTACCTATGTTTTCAGGGAAAATTAGCCACTCATTTGCATGTTCTCGTTGTTCCCAATTGGAAAAATTACTAAGATGTTTTTTATATTGTCGTTGCAATTTTTTACGATTAACACCAAAGAAAAATCCAATAGTATGACAATCGTTTGCTTTAGTATCTATTAATTTCTTTTAAAAAATCCGCAAACTCATGAGTCATGCGGGTTCCTTGTGCTACAATATTCCTCCCGATAGCTATCGGGACTAAAAACTACTTTCCCTGTATCTTTGTTAAGCCACCTCCTACGATTAATATGGAGATATACGAATTTCCCTCTAAGTGGAAATTCTTGAATAGTAATCTCATGTAAAAAACCTTTTGAAACTACTTGTCGATTATTATACTCTTTGGGTGGAGCACTTTTTTCTTCAAAAAACAAATGCATTTTCTCTTGTTCAGTTTTGGTATTCACCAAATCGAAGTGTTCTACAATTAATTCAGTCAGTATGAGTTTTAAAAGTTCTATATAATTTACCAAGGGGTACTTTTTTGTCTGCTAATTTAATGAAAATCAAATCCCTCCCCAACTTTTAGGATTGATCCGAAAAAAAAAATGGTTTAGATTGCTGTCTTTTTTAATTTTTATTCTGTTATATGATGCTGCTTTAGCCATGTTTGTTATAGTTTATGAATTTTATATACCAATTTTTGCTACTATATTTATTTTTCAGTTTCATAAATACTTATTGCTATATTGATGCATTGTACTTCATTAATTATACTGTATGATGTGGTTTCGTCAACTTTTAAGGGAGTTGCTTTCATGTAAGAAGATGGTTTTATTTGATTACTTATATTTATGCACTATTTTTAGCTCAATTGCAGTAGTTGTATTATTTTATTTTCTTCTTCTCATTTTCAGTTTTGTATATATTGAGTATTTTTTTTAAATATTTTAATTAATTGTATATCAATTTGTTATATTAAAAATGGTTTCGCATATAATTTGGATTATCATACTATAAATTCCAGTAATAAAATTTAATACTATTATTTTTATTGTATTGTTTATTAGGTGCATGTAAAAGAATCGTTTGTTTTAATATAATTTTATGTGTTCCTTTTATCGAATTGTATTATTTTGCTATAAATAATTAATAGACTTAGTATATTTATTTTTATTGAGTTACGCATAATATAAATTGACGAAATAATGAGAACATTTTTTTTAATAGCTATCCTATTTGTTGGAGGTTTTGTAAATGCACAAACCGAATTAACTTCTTCTAAAATTATTCAAATAAAGGCTAAAGTTGATCAAATGGCGTCTAAATATAAGGACTCTATAAATAGTAGGCTGGGAGATACTAAAAGTTCAATAGGTACTGATTTTAAAACTGATGTCTACCGTGTTGACAAATTAGCAGATCTTAAAGTGGGTGTTGACTATTCTACTGCTGGTATGACGGCTGCTATAGTGTCCCTAAATAATGATTATGATGCGTTATTAAATAAATACTATACTATATTAATGAAGAGGTTAACGCCTGAAGATCAGGAGAAACTAAAGATAGCACAACGTAATTGGCTTAATTTTAGAGATAGTGAAATTCAAGTTATTACTACCGTTTCAAAAGGTGAGTATTCAGGGGGCGGCACAATACAAAGTAATATTATGGCTGGCCGTATTAGTGATTTGACAAAGCAAAGATTAAACGAAATTATGGATCACCTCAATCAATTTATGGATTAAAAATACCTTCGTCTTTTCCTAGGTTATTATCCTGCATTTTCTGTAAAGGGAGGTATTGTAAATGTTTTATGAATACTAAACCTGCTAATCTACCCCCGACAGTCGCGGTATCGCTCAATTTTAAAAACAAGGTTTTTTTACCGTAGTTTTTTTATTGAGAATATAGCAGATGGCGGGACTAAATGCTATTGAAATTTGAGAATAGTGTGGTCCTAAGATGATGGATAAAGCGGATCATCTTGCAAGCTTAATGTGGAAAGTGTATTTTTGACTGTTTTAAAAAAAGAAACTATGTATAATTTATTGAAAGGAAAACGAGGAATTATTTTTGGTGCTTTAGATGAAAATTCAATTGCATGGAAAACTGCTGAACGCGTGCATGAGGAAGGCGGTGTTTTTGTATTGTCGAATGCTCCTGCTGCAATGCGGTTGGGAAACATTACTGATTTAGCTCTTAAAACAGGTGCTCAAGTTATAGCTGCAGACGCAACATCTGTAGCTGATTTAGAAAATTTAGTGGAGCAGGCTATGTTTATTTTAGGAGGTAAAATAGATTTTGTTCTGCATTCAATTGGTATGTCTGTGAATGTTAGAAAAGGCAATCACTATACTAATCAAAATTACGATTTTACAGAAAAAGGTTGGAATGTATCTGCAGTTTCTTTTCATAAAGTACTGCAAGTATTGTACAAAAAAGATGCTATGAATGAGTGGGGAAGCATTGTGGCTTTGTCTTACATGGCTGCACAGCGTGTATTTCCCGATTATAATGATATGGCGGATAATAAAGCTTTTTTAGAATCTGTGGCAAGAAGTTTTGGATACTTTTTTGGTAGGGACAAGAAAGTCAGGGTAAATACAATCTCGCAATCTCCTACAGCTACAAAGGCAGGTCAAGGGGTGAAAGGTTTTAGTGGTTTTATCGCATTTTCTGATAAGATGGCGCCACTTGGCAATGCATCTGCATTAGATTGTGCTAATTATACTGTATCAATGTTCTCTGATTTGACAAAAATGGTAACCTTGCAAAATTTACTACATGATGGTGGATTTTCTAATGTGGGAGTGAGCCAAGAGGTAATGGAGATGTTTGAATAATTATTTTTAGACCTTATAAATAGAGTAAAAACCAACACTTAATAGCTGTTGGTTTTTTTTATTGATAATGTTAAAAAAGCTATCTTTGCGCGCTAAAATAGCTTGTTTAAGTTTAATCAATATCCCAAAGTACCTATGTTGTTCTCACTGATAATTCCTGTTTATAATCGTCCTGATGAAGTTGATGAACTTTTAGAAAGTTTAGTTCAAACTGATTATCAAAATGAGTTTGAGGTTGTGCTAGTTGAAGACGGATCTACAATAAGGTGTGAGGATATCGTTGCAAAATATACGGAGCGCTTGTCTATATCGTATTATTTTAAACCTAACTCTGGTCCAGGAGATTCTAGAAATTATGGAATGCAAAAAGCCAAGGGAGATTATTTTATCATCTTTGATTCTGATTGTATTATTCCTAGTCAGTATTTAAATGAGGTTGATAAAGCTTTGAAATTAAATTATGTCGACTGTTTTGGAGGTCCGGATCAAGCGCTGGATAGTTTTTCGGATATTCAAAAAGCAATTAATTTTGCGATGACTTCATTTTTAACTACTGGTGGAATTCGTGGTGGTTCTGAAAAGATAGATAAATTCCAGCCTAGAAGTTTTAATATGGGAATTTCTCGAAAAGCTTTTGAAGCCTCAAAAGGTTTTGGAAATATTCACCCTGGTGAAGATCCAGATTTGTCTATTCGATTATGGAACTTAGGTTTTGAAACCAAACTCTTTCCAAATGCGTATGTATATCATAAGAGAAGGATTGATTGGGATAAGTTTTCGATTCAAGTAAATAAATTTGGAAAAGCCAGACCAATTTTGAATAGTTGGTATCCGAAGTATAACAAGCTAACGTTCTTTTTTCCAACCGTTTTTATTTTGGGATTTGCCTTATCAATTTTCTTGTTGATTTTTACTGTTGATATTTTAATCAAACTGTATTTTATTTATTTTGTAATTATTTTTATTAGTGCAACTTATAAAAGTAGAAGTTTAAAAATAGGAGCACTTTCGGTATTGGCAGTTTGGAAACAGTTTTTTGGCTACGGAACAGGATTTTTAAAATCTTATATTAAGGTTATTATATTAAAGCAGCGACCACAAGAAGCATTTCCAGAATTATTTTTTAAAGTGTAATATATGACTAAAATTATAGGGTTAACAGGAGGAATAGGAAGTGGTAAAACAACAATTGCCCAGCATTTTCATTCTCTAGGAGTTCCTATATATATTGCAGACGATGCAGCAAGGGAGGTAATGCAAGATAAAAGTATCATTGCGTCCTTAAAAAAAGCTTTTGGAGTTTCAATTTTTGATGGTGAGGAACTCAATCGTGCTGCTTTAGCCTCAATTGTGTTTAACGATAGCGAGAAATTATTACAGTTAAATGCGATTGTTCATCCTGCAGTGCGGGTTCATTTTGAAAGCTGGTTCAACAATCATTTAGGAGCTACCTACATAATTTATGAAGCTGCAATCTTATTTGAAAGTGGGAATTATAAAAAATGCAATCAAGTTATATGTGTTGTTGCTCCATTAGATACAAGAATACAACGTGTTGTAAGCAGGGATAATACTGATATTGCCTCAATTGAAAAACGGATAAATTCGCAATGGACAGACGAACAACGTATCAATAAAAGTGATTATGTAATCGAAAATGTAAATCTCGCAACAGCCAAGTTAAAAGTGGAGGAAATTCATAAAATTTTATTGATTAAACAAAACGGTCGCTAGATGTTAATGTTTGGTTAATAGATTATCATTCATACTGTTAAAATGTTAATTTTGTTCTGATGAATAAATTTTTTTTTAGAATACTGGTTTTATTGATGAGTTTATCCTTAATCGGGATTATACTTGTACAAGTTTATTGGTTTATCAATTCCTTCAAAAATAATGAGGAGCAATTTAAATTTCACGTTACACAAGTTATTGGTAATGTGGCAGATAAAATGCAAAAGCAGGAAGCTTACTCGTTTTTAGACAGGTACAATCATATAAAAGATAGTACAGGGACGATACCTAAAAAGGAAGACCTTCTAGAGGTTTACTATTTTGAAAGAAATACAAAAACCAACAAGACGTATGTTTATTCAAACAGTATAATATCTGAGGATTTTAATATTTCATCTTCATTGTTTAATAAAAAGTTGAATAACGAAAAGTTTAAAAGTTTTAGTTCAAAAAGGACTACTGAGGTTTATAATAATAGTGGGGTCGATAAGTCAAATATTAAACAAAATTTGATGCCCGATGTTACTATTGAAAAATCAGGAAACTTAGATGTATTAGATAAAGTACAATTTGAAATCTATTATAAGGATTTTGCTGCAGCTAAACCTTTACAAGAAAGGATTTCTAATGAGGCTTTACAAAAATTAATCAAAAAAGAATTAGAACAATTTGGCGTTAAAACCAAGTTTGAATATGGAATTTATAGTAATGGCATTGCAACACCTATAAAATCGGCTGACTTTCAATATGATAAGGAGTCAACGTATTCAACACCTGTATATACAGATAACGAAGGAAACGAAAAATACAAGTTGTTAGTTAGTTTTCCTCACAAGAAAAAGTTCTTGTTAAGTGAGTTGATTAGTTTAAGCGTTTTATCAATAATTTTTACATTGATTATTATTATTGCTTATTCAAGTGCTTTGAGTCAATTAATAAGACAACGTCAGATTTCTGAAATCAAAACAGATTTTATTAATAACATGACTCACGAATTTAAAACACCTATTGCGACGATAAATTTAGCATTAGATGCTATTCGTAATCCTAAGATTATTGATGATCGGGAAAAAGTGATGAAGTATTTGCAAATGATTCGTGACGAGAATAAACGAATGCATGCGCAAGTAGAAAACGTTTTAAGGATTTCTAAGTTAGAGAAGAAGGAGCTCGATATAGAAAAGGAATCTTGTGATGTAGTTGATGTGATTAATGATGCTATTGAACATGTTAATTTGATTTTAGAAGACAGAGAAGGAAGTATTGAAAGCCATTTTAATGCAGATAGAACTTCGGTTTTAATTAACGAGGTGCATTTCACAAATGTGTTAGTAAATGTATTAGAAAATGCCATTAAGTACTCTCCAGATATTCCTCGCATAGAGGTTTTTACAGAGAATATTAAAGATATGATCTTAATAAAAATAAAAGACAACGGTTTAGGAATGAGTAAAATCGCTCAAAAACGAGTTTTCGAAAAATTTTATAGAGAGCATACCGGAGATTTACACAATGTAAAAGGGCATGGGTTAGGTTTAGCTTATGTAAAAAGAATTGTTGAAGACCACAATGGTCAAGTATATGTAGAAAGTGAAAAGGGAAAAGGAAGTACCTTCATAATAAAAATACCACTAATAAATTAGATACTATGGAAACTATAAATAAAAAAATACTTCTTGTTGAAGACGACTTAAATTTTGGAGCTGTACTTAAAGATTATTTAATGCTAAATGACTTTGAAGTTGTTTTAGCTAAAAACGGAATGGAAGGTTTCGAAAAATTTAAAAAAGATACGTACGATTTATGTATCCTTGACGTAATGATGCCGTACAAAGATGGGTATACATTAGCTAAGGAAATTAGAGAGAAAAATAGCGAAGTGCCTATTATCTTTTTGACTGCTAAATCAATGAAGGAGGATGTTTTAAAAGGGTACAAAGCGGGAGCAGATGACTACTTAAACAAACCTTTTGATTCTGAAGTGTTGTTGATGAAAATCAAAGCAATCATTCAAAGAAAATCTTCTGATATGAAAAGCGAGCAAGTTCAGTTTGAATTTAATGTGGGTAAATTTCACCTTAATTCAAAATTGAGATTCTTGACTTTCATGGAACAAGAGCCTATTAAATTGTCTCCTAAAGAGAACGAATTACTAAAAATGTTAATCCTTCATGAAAATGATTTGATGCCAAGAGAATTAGCATTGACAAAAATCTGGAGAGATGACAATTACTTTACTTCTAGAAGTATGGATGTGTATATCGCTAAACTTAGAAAGTACCTTAAACTTGACGAAGATGTTGAAATTTTGAATATTCACGGAGAAGGTTTTAGATTAGTTGTAAAAAATAAAACTGTATAATCAGTACCGTTTATATATAGAAGGCTTCGAGAAATCGGAGCCTTTTTTTTTGTAACTAATCCTGCTTTCCGCTACAAGATTTTTCATAAAAAAAGAATTTCCATTGTCTTAAAAAGAGCTTCTTTTAGTCGCTTTTTTAAGCCAGGAAATTCATATTTTTATGTGCAAATGCTTTCCACTTCATTCAGGGTTATGGATCTTACTACTTCAAGTTCAACTGCAGGGCATAGCAATTTTTATCTTCTTTAGAAACAGTAAAAATGTAAGCATCCTCAGCCACGTTTTCATGAATAACTACTTTATCTTTTAGAGAAAGTTCTTTTAAAAAATTCATCTCAAAACTTTTTATTCTTTGATATAGTATAGTTTTTTCATCTACTAGGTCCAAGCACCATTCTAAGTACTTTACGTTATTAACGTGATTGACGATATCTAGATCTGATAATTTGATCATCTTTTCAAAAAGGATTTCTTTTTCGGTACTGATTTTAATTTTCGAAAAGCCTTCTATAGTTGCCTTCTTATCAGGAAAAAGTTCAAAGTGATCGTGAGCGAGCGCTAAGGCTTCTGGTCTGCGTCTTGAGGTATTGAATACTGCCCAAAACGTTTCTGAACCTATAATCTTTTTACCGTTAAGATGTACTTCTAAGGCACGAATGGATCTAGAATTTTCTAAGGTATTAATCCAGGTAGTGACCGTTACTGTGTCGCGCCATTTAGGTAAGGCACTTACTTCTACACGCATTCTACTCAAGACCCAAGCTTGATTAAATTCTTGCATGTCTGAAAAACTAATTCCACCTATATCAGAATGTGAGGCGGCAGTAAGTTGCAAAATATTGCATAATTCAGTGTATTTTAAATAGTCATTTGGCATGCATTGTGAAAAATTGATTTCCCAATCTTTACTGTGTATAGAAGTGAAATTTGGACTTATTGGCATAGGAATTATAATGTAATTTGTGTTTTTTTATTGATGTGGTCAAATACTTCTTTATAAGGTGTTTCAAAGTCAAACCATGTTGTGTTTTCGTCACGCTTAAACCACGTTAATTGGCGTTTTGCAAATCTTCGGCTGTTTTTTTTGATTTCTTCTATAGCAAAATCTAGTTTAATAGTACCATCAAAAAAGTCAAAAAGCTCTCTGTAGCCCACTGTTTGCAATGCATTCAGTTCTCTATTGGGATATAGCGCCTTGGCTTCCTGTAGTAGTCCGTTTTCCATCATAATAGTAACACGCTGGTTAATTCTATTATATAAAACGCTTCGATCTGCCTCTAGTCCTATGATTATAGGAGTAAAGGGGCGACTGTGCTGTTTCTGATTTAAAAATGAAGAATACGGTTTACCAGTTCCTAAACAAACCTCTACAAATCGCATCATACGCTGTGGGTTCAATAAGGTCTGGGGATTATCGGCTGTTATAGTCTTAAAATATTCTGGATCAAGTTGCTGTAATTGTTGTTGCAAATAGTTGATACCTAATTTCTCATAGTTAGCAGTTACACTTTCTCTTATAGAATGCTCTATTTCAGGAAATTCGTCAAATCCCTTTAAAACAGCGTTTACATACAAGCCAGAACCGCCTACTAAAATTACATAATCATTTGTTTGAAAAAGAGTATCTATAGTTGCAATTACCTGTTTCTCATAATCACCTACTGTATAGCCTTCGAATATAGACTTATTTTGAATAAAATGATGTGGAGCAGCTTGTAATTCGGCAACACTTGGGACTGCAGTACCTATAGTCATTTCCTTAAAAAATTGACGACTATCACAAGAAACGATTTCGCAGTTATAATGATTTGCTATCTGAATACTCAAAGCAGTTTTTCCTATTGCTGTTGGTCCTACGATGGTAATTAAATGTTTCATGTCGCTATTTTGCTTAGATGAAATTCGTAAATGTTAAGTATTGCAAGGTAGTATTTCTTACTGAAAAATTAGGCTTGTAACACGCGCTTTAACAAAGAAGGATAGCTAATTTAAAAGTGGTAAGAAACAGCACTTACGACCTTTTATCAATCCCAAATGATAAATGGCAAGAGATAAGATAAGTGGTTAAAATTTATGTCCGCAATTGGAACAGTAATTAGCAGTTGTTGTGTGTGCTTCGTCACCACATCCCTCACAAGCTTGAGGCTTAAAATGATCATTTTGCTTTTGACTGTTTTTTGCAATTTCCGCTGTAACTATTCCAGTAGGAACTGCAATAATTCCATAACCCAAAATCATTACAAAAGAAGCAATAAATTGTCCCAATGGCGTTACGGGTGAAATATCGCCATAACCAACGGTGGTTAACGTAACAATAGTCCAATATATACTTGCTGGAATACTGGTAAAACCACTTTCTTTTCCTTCTACAATGTACATTAGTGAACCAATGATGATGGTAATTATTAGTACAAAATAAATGAAAACCACAATTTTACCACGGCTCGCATTTATAGCTTGCTTTAACTGTACAGACTGACTTGTAAATTGAGGATGATTTAATATTTTAAATAAACGAAGTAAGCGTAGGGAACGAACGACACTAAATATGCTGGTACCAAGGAAGAATATAGACAAGTACATAGGCATGATCGCTAACAGATCTATAATACCGTAAAAACTAAAAATATACTTCCAGGGTTTATCTATAGATACGATTCGTAATATATATTCTATGGTAAAAAATATTGTAATGATCCATTCTAACGTTACTAGTTCATAATGATATTTTAAATCAAACGAATTTACAGTCTCCATCATTACTAGTACTACGCTAAGTAATATAAGCCCAAGTAAAATTAAATCAAAGAGGCGACCTGCCTTAGTGCTGGTGCCATAAATGATAATGTGTACTTTTTGTCTAAAAATGTCGTACTGCGATTTAATTTTCCCCATGAAGGTGCTCGTTCTTTTTTAGAATTTTATCAGTTTGGGTTTTTTCTCCTTACGTAAGTAAGACTGTATTATATTTTTGACATCCCTATTATTAATCATCGGTATCAATATGTTCTTTAGTACTTCTATATTAGTAATTTGATAGTTCAAATCATAGAAAGCATATCCTTTATAGATTCCGTTTTCGATCAGGATAGCACTACGCTCACTTATTGTTCGTCCACGATCTACAATAACCATATTTTGACTTTCAAATTCACTTGCTTTAATAAAGGCTTTTACACGTTCATTATATTCTTGAGGCGAAACTAGACCAATGCATGCACCATCACATTCCTTAATTTTATATTGAAAACAAGCGGTTTTAGTTTCGTACAATCCAGTGTACTTCTGGCACAGATGGTATTTTTCAGTAACTCTAAAAAGCATGTTCTTACCTTCAAGTAGAGAGGTAAAAGAAGTTATTTCTTTTTTTCTACCATCAGCCTTATGAAGTTTGAGGTTGATGTAACCATCTTTATCAACTTCAGGATACAGTGCCCATTGAAATATGGTTTTACGCTGCGCACGGTTATACCTTGGTTTATTAATTTTTATTTCTTGACTTTCTTTTAAGAGCGCAACTAATTCACTTCCAGTTTCTTCATAAGTAACTGCGAAAACTTCTGCTTGAATTTTCTTAGCGCTATTTGTAATGCCAGTAAAATGCTGATTGATTCTCTTTTTTATATTCTTGCTTTTGCCCACATAAATAATATCTCCCTTTTCATTATAAATATAATATACACCTACAACATTAGGTAAATCACGGATGATATCTTGTAAACGAGGAGCAAGTCCTTTTTCTATTTTTAACTTGATGAAATCTTTAACGATTTCCTTGTGCACGTCTTTTTCAAGAAGCATTTGAAATAACTTTACAGTAGCTAGAGCATCTCCACTAGCGCGATGCCTATCGGCCATAGGTATTCCTAATGCGCGTACTAATTTCCCTAAACTATGTGAAGGCTGTTCAGGTAATAGTTTTTTAGATAGTTCAACGGTACATAGCGTTTTCATAGTGAAATCGTAGCCCAGTCTTTTAAACTCTGTTCTCAAGATTCTGTAATCAAAATCGGCATTGTGTGCCACAATAACACAGTCTTCAGTAATTTCGATAATGCGTTTTGCTACCTCATAAAACTTTGGTGCCGAAACCAACATAGAATTATTTATTCCAGTTAATTTCACCACAAATGGTTGAATGGGTATTTCAGGATTTACTAAACTAATGAATTGGTCTACAATCTCATGACCATCATATTTATAGATAGCAATCTCAGTAATTCCCTCTTCATTAAATGCTCCTCCAGTGGTTTCTATGTCTAATATTGCGTACAAATTTCTTTCTTTAATGTTGCTGATATACTCTTCTTTTATTACTAAATATTAAGTATATGTATTGTAATTTTAAGGACTATCGCCCTCCAAATATGCTGCTTCCTATTCTAACCATGTTGCTACCGCAGTCTATAGCAAGCTTATAATCTCCAGACATTCCCATAGAGAGTGTCTGTATTGAATTACTCATTACTTTGTCATTTTTTAAACTTTCATAGATGGCGTTTAATTCTTTAAACTCTCTGCTTATTTGGTTTTGATCATCAGTAAATGTAGCCATTCCCATCAAACCTACGATGCGAATATTTCTTAATTCTTTAAAATCATTCGATTCAAGTAATTCGTGTAATTCCTGCTTGTCCAAACCAAATTTTGTGTCTTCCTCAGCAATGTGCATTTGTAGCAAGCAATCTATTGATCGGTCGTTTTTTAATGCTTGCTTGTTAATCTCGCTTAATAATTTTAAACTATCAACACCGTGTACTAAGCTCACAAATGGTGCCATAAATTTCACCTTATTTGTTTGTACATGACCAATCATGTGCCACTGAATATCCTTTGGCATTTCTTCCCATTTTTCAGCCATCTCTTGGATCTTATTTTCACCAAAAATGCGTTGTCCCGCATCATAGGCTTCCATTAGGTCAGATACTGGTTTTGTCTTTGAAACTGCAACAAGGGTTACTTGTTCAGGAAGTGTACTTTTTATTAGGTTTAAATTAGCTGCTATTGCCATGTTATATGCTTTTTATTTTAAGCTTAATTTATAATTCGTAGATTACGATTCCGCTTCTAAACTTAGGTTCAATATACGTACTTTTTGGAGGCATAATCAAATTATTATCTGCTAATGCCTTTATTTCATTAATATTTGAAGGGTAAAGTAAAAATCCCACTCTAAATTCCCCCTCATCAATCTGGTTTTTTAATTCTAAAACGGATTGCTTGCCAGAGAGATACTCTATACGCTCATCGTTGCGCAAATCTGCTACCGCGAGTAAGGGTAGGAGCACCGTATTATACAAAATTTGAGTGTCTAAACTTTCTAAAGCATCTTTTGATGGAGCTACTTGATTTTTTAGTTTTAAACTATAAAAGTCACCGTCAAGATACATACCAAATTCATTTTTAACAACAGGCTGATACGGTTGTTGGAATTTGTTTTCGAGTATAAAATTCAATTGCAGTTTTGAGATGAAATCCTCTTTAGACAGGCCGTTAAGATCTTTGACTACACGATTAAACTCGTATATTTTAATATTATTTTCTGATATTAAATAACTCAATAAATGCGCTTTATTAGTATCATTAGGATAATCTTCAGACAATAGTTTAGCAGCTTCAGTGCGATGATGTCCATCTGCTATGTATAAAGAGTCTACTTTGCTGAATATATTTTGAATCCACGCGATCTCGGATTCATCATCAATTTTCCACAGATAATTAATCTCTTTTTTAGTAGTCGAAAACTCAAAGTCGGCTAATTGTTGCGTTTGCTCAAGAATCCACTTTTCTATAGCACTATTATCAGGATAAGTCATTAGAACTGGCTCTGTATTGAACTCAGAGTTTTTCATGTACTCTTTGAGTAGTCTTACTCGAAACGCCAGTGTTTCTTCGTGTTTTTTAATTTTGTTGTTGCGGTAATCGTCTATGTTTGCAGCAACAATAATTCCTGTAAAAGAATGGTTGCTAGTAACAATTTTGTGAATATAGATTGCCGGCTTAGCATCTTTAATTATGATACCTTCGTTTTTAAAATCTTGGTATTTTTGATGAACTTGTCGGTATCTTTTTTCAAAGGTTACTGTTTCCTGATTATTGTAAGCAGGTTTTATAACATGTAAAAAAGATAACGGATTAAAGTCTAATTGTGCAGCTAGCTCTGCAGTGACATACTCTTCATAAGAACGGCAAGTCACTAAGCACACTTTATCACGAGTAGGACGAGCGGCTTGAAAAGGAATGATTTTTGCCATAATAAATCAAAAATAAAGTCCAAAAAACTAGCTTGTATAGAATAATAAACTAGGTTTTTGGACTTTTTAGACTATATAAATTGTTTCGAAATCTTCTCTGCTTTTTTACTCTCTAAATAATCGTAGAAGCCTCCTCCAGATTTAACTCCTAATTTTCCAGCACGTACCATGTTTACTAATAAAGGGCACGGAGCATATTTAGGATTTTTAAATCCATCATACATCACGTTCAAAATAGCCAAGCAAACATCTAAACCAATAAAATCAGCTAGTTGTAAAGGTCCCATAGGATGTCCCATTCCTAATTTCATAACGGTATCAATCTCATAGACACCCGCTACCTTGTTGTATAAAGTCTCAATAGCCTCGTTAATCATAGGCATCAAAATTCTATTGGCTACAAAACCAGGGTAATCATTTACTTCAACGGGTGTTTTTCCAAGTTTCTCAGAAAGTGTCATAATCGTTTGAGTCACTTCATCGCTAGTGTTGTATCCTCGAATGATTTCGACCAATTTCATAATAGGCACCGGATTCATAAAGTGCATTCCTATAACGCGCTCCGGGTTTGTCACAACCGCTCCAATTTGTGTAATTGAAATAGAAGAAGTATTTGTTGCAAGAATAGTATCTGCTCCACATGCTTCATTCAGTTGTTTGAAAATTTCTAATTTCAAACCAACGTTTTCTGTAGCGGCTTCGACAACTAGGTCAGCACCTACAACGCCATCTTTTACATCTGTATAGGTAATAATGTTTGTTATTGTTTTAGCTTTGTCTTCAATCGTGATGCTTCCTTTTGTAACCATTCGATCTAGATTAGCCGCAATTGTAGCCATTCCTTTATCCAGAGATTTCTCAGATACATCAATTAATTTAACGGTAAATCCGCTTTGTGCAAACGTGTGGGCAATTCCGTTCCCCATTGTTCCAGCACCTATTACTGCTATTACTTTCATTTAATTTATTTTTTAATTTAAAGTCTTCTCGTCTAACTTATAAATCGTCTTCTATTATTATTTCTTAAAGCAATCAATGATTTGGTACGCTACTTTTAAAGCATCAGTTGCTTGTTCTAAGGTAACTACAGGGGTAGTATTGTTAGTAATGGCATCTGCAAAAGTTTCTAATTCGTCCAGAATGGCATTATTTTGCTCTACTTCAGGATTAGAAAAATAGATTTGCTTTTTTACGCCTTCTGCATTTTGCAAAATCATGTCAAAATCACCTGGAACTTCAGGAGCATCTTTCATTTTTACAACCTCACATTTTTTCTCTAAGAAATCTACCGAAATGTAAGCGTCTTTTTGAAAGAAACGCGTTTTACGCATGTTTTTCATTGAGATTCGGCTTGCTGTTAGATTAGCAACACAACCATTTTCAAATTCGATTCTTGCGTTAGCAATATCAGGCGTGTCACTAATGACAGAAACACCGCTTGCGCTAATATTTTTCACCTTTGATTTCACCACACTTAATATAACATCAATGTCGTGAATCATTAAATCGAGTACTACTGGAACATCCGTACCTCGTGGGTTAAATTCAGCTAGACGATGCGTTTCAATAAACATAGGTTTTTCGATCATGTCTTTTGAAGCGATAAATCCAGGGTTAAAACGTTCCACATGACCTACTTGACCTTTAACATTATACTCCTTAGATAATGCAATTATTTCGTCAGCCTCTTCAATAGTATTCGAAATAGGTTTTTCAATAAAGACGTGCTTACCTGATTTAATAGCAACCTTAGCACACTTATAATGAGAAAGTGTAGGGGTAACAATATCTATGACGTCTACTGCGTGAATAAGTGACGCTATCGTACTAAAGTGTTTGTAACCAAATTCTTTAGAAATCTTATCAGCATTTTCTTGATTAGGGTCATAAAAACCAACTAATTCATATTTGTCAGATTGTTGTAGTAATCGTAAATGTATTTTTCCTAAGTGACCTGCACCTAATACTCCAATTTTCAGCATAATGATGTAATTTGTACAAAAATAGCAATTAATACTAACATTAAATAAGGAATCAATACAATTGTTAGGGCAAATTTCACAAGTCAAAATAGCCTTAAAATCAGTGTAAAAAAGGAAATAAATACTAGTTCACTAACAAATTTATTGCCGTGTCTTGCTTTTAGTCTTGGTGTACAATCGTTCTAAAAGTAAGATTCACTCTTGGTTTAGAAACTAATTTAGTAGGAGGTAAGCGGTGGAGCCAGTGTGTTTGGGTTTCGTCTTTCATTACTAGCAAGCTACCGTTTTGCAAAATTACTTGTATAGTTTCTTTAGTAGTTTTGTTTTTAAAGGCAAATTTTCTCTCTGCACCAAAACTCATTGACGCAATAGCACCATTTTTCTTCAAATCTTTTTCGCCATCACTATGCCAAGCCATACCTTCATTACCATCATGGTACAAATTTAAAAGGCAAGAGTTGTAGGTTTCACCAGTAGTTATTTCGGCTAGATTTTTTAATTCTATTAATTCAGCGGTCCATGGTAGTGCTTCTTTAGTAGTATTTGAATAAGTGTATTTAAACGGAATATCTCCATACCAAGCCACCTTTCTTTTAGTGATGATCAATTTTCCAAAGATGACCGCTTGATCATTTTTCCAAGCAATGGTTTCCAGTAACTTATTTAAATAATCATTTGCCTCTTTTTGAGTCATCAGTGTCCCATAGTAATTTACGGTGCCCTCTTTCGGTAGCAAATTGACTTGGCTTTGCGGTTGATCGTTAAATAAGTCCATAATGTAGCAGCTTTTTATAAAGATTAAAGTTCGTTAAAAAATGCGCGATCGCAAACATATTTTGGTTCATTTTTTTATTCGAAAATAAATTATAAAATACGAATAGTAAAGCAATAAAAATTAGTAGGATAACATCGAGGGCAGTTGTTAATTTAGTGTTAAAACATCATAAATAAATTAATATAGAGGTGGTTAAATTTATTTTTGAAAGAGATTAATCAAAAAATAACCTATTGATGAAGAAAATTGTCATTTTGAGTACATTAGCTGGATTGTTATTAACACCAGTATGTGTCACCGCACAAAAGCAGTGGCATATTGATGAGAATAAAAAGAAGAAACCAGAAACTACTGCCCCTCCAGCCGAAAAAAAATCAGAGCAACAAATTAAAGAGTATAGCAAAGTTATCACAAAGGATGCTATATCTGATGATGGTTTGTTTACTGTACATAAGGTAGATAAAAAATATTTTTTTGAAATTCCGAATACCCTTTTAAATAAGGATATGTTGCTCGTGAGCCGTCTTTCAAAATTGCCTTCTAACTTAGGTGGTGGATATGTAAACGCGGGATCTGAGACAAACGAGCAACTGATTGTATGGGAACGTTTTCAAGATAAAATTTTGATCAAAGTGAAATCATACAATGCTGTCGCTAATGATAGTTTGCCGATAAGCATATCAGTAAAGTCTAACAATTACGAACCCACATTATTTGCATTTGATATCGTTGCTTTTAGTAAGGACTCCTTGAATACAGTAATTGATGTAACAAAATTCTACAGTTCTGATGTGAAAGCGATCAGCGGAATATCTGCTTCTATGAGAGAGTCTTATAAAGTAAAAGGACTAGATGATTCGCGTAGTTTTATTAATAGCATGCGCAGTTATCCTATGAATATTGAGGTTATTCAAGATTTTACTTATAATGCCTCTAAGCCGCCAGTTTTACAAGATTCTGAGACCATTAGTATACAAATGAATCAATCGATGATTCTGTTGCCAGAAAAATTAATGCAACCTCGTCTAGCAGATGATCGTGTGGGTTACTTTACTATGAGTCAGTATGATTATAATAGTGAAGAATTAAAATCAGACAATAAAACGTACATCCGCCGATGGAGATTAGAGCCAAAAGATCCTGCTGCTTACGCTCGTGGCGAACTAGTGGAACCTATTAAACCTATTGTTTATTATATTGACCCAGCCACTCCTGAGAAGCTGAGAAAATACATTAAACAAGGAATTGAAGAATGGCAAAAACCATTTGAAACAGCGGGTTTTAAAAATGCAATTATTGCCAAAGACCCACCTACAAAAGAAGAAGATCCTGATTTTAGTCCTGAAGACATGCGTTACTCTGTAGTGCGCTATGTGGCTAGCACAACTAGAAATGCTGTGGGACCAAGTATCTCTGACCCTAGAACGGGGGAGATTATAGAAAGTGATATTATCTGGTACCACAACCACCTTCGCTCTTATAGAAATCGCTATTTATTAGAAACTGGAGCGGCAAATCCAAGTGCTCGTACTTTAAACACTAGTGAAGAGGAAATGGGTGAGATGATGCGCTTTGTTATTGCACATGAAGTGGGGCACGCGCTAGGCTTTCCTCACAATATGGGCGCTAGTAATGCCTATGATGTTGAAAGTTATAGAAATGCCGATTTTACACAGAAAAACGGAATAGCAGCCAGCTTAATGGATTATGCTCGTTATAATTATATCGCTCAAGCGGGTGATAAAGGGGTTCGTTTCATTCGTCAGATGGGACCTTATGATCACTACGCTGTGAACTGGGGATACCGTGTAATTCCTGGAGCAGTTTCTCCAGAGGCAGAGGTGGCTACCTTAGACAAATGGATTTTAGAAAAAGCTTCAAATCCTATTTACAAATACGGTAAGCAAAGCAGCAGTTTTGATCCTACATCGCAAACAGAAGATATTGGTAATAATTCAATGAAAGCGAGTTCGTACGGACTTAAAAATCTACAATATGTAGGAGCACATCTAGCTGAATGGACTAGTGATAAAACAAACAACTACGAGGATTTAAGCGAGCTATACGATGAGTTTCTAGGAGTTTGGAGTCGTTATGTAGGTCATGTAGTAACCAATGTAGGAGGTGTTTTTGAAAATAGTAAGAAACCAAATCAAGCTGGTCCCGTTTATACCGTAGTACCAAAAGCACAGCAAGTAGAAGCCATGATATGGTTGCAACAAAATGCTTTTGCATCACCTACTTGGTTGGTTGATATGAAAACATTACGCAATATTGATTTCGCTGGTTATACAGAACGTTTTAGAAATTTACAAACGCGACATTTAAATTCGGTTTTAAGTTTTGATAGATTGGGTAGATTAATGGATGCTGCTGTGCAAGGTGATGATAATTATAAAGCAATTAATATGCTTACTGACATGCGCAAAGGAATATGGAAAGAAGCTGCAGCACGCACAAATGTTACTATTTATAGAAGAAACTTGCAAAGAGCTTTTATCGAAAGAATGGCTTATTTGATGCAAGAAGAGATGAAGTCAAGTCGCTCAGAAAGCGCCTATAACGTTTCACAATCAGATGTGAGAGCCTTAGTTAGAGGGGAATTGAAAGCTTTAAAATCACAACTAGCAATGGCTAACAATCCTAATCTTAATACTGAGACTCGTTACCATTATGAGGACTGTATCGCTAGAATTGCTTTAATCCTAGACCCTAAATAAGAGAACTAGTTATCTAATACTTAATTAGTGTCCATAAAAAAATCCGCTGCAAGGCGGATTTTTTTTGTGTCTATACTTTATTGTGTGCTTATTTAACAACAGTTTTTTCAGCCACTTTTTTGACTGGTTTAACAGGTTGTCTGTACAGTTCTATTTCGCTTTTAGCTAATCTTTTTTCCAACCAGAATGTTAACTTTTGTACGTTCTCGTCTTTCAATGGTGTTTTACTTTGATAGATAAGAACAGGAACTACTGCGGTACTATCGGTATTTTCATTAAAAACGTGGTTTGAAACTGCAATATTTTGAACTTCTGGGAACAAAATTTTTATTTCGTTAAGTAGGTTTTTATTATCGTACTTATCAGCTTCGATTTGCTTTTTAAGTTTTAATATCGATACATCTTTCTCACTTAAAACCGACTTATTAAATTTAATCTCATTTAAAATATCTGTCTTTAAATCAGTGGTATCTTGTATCACACTTAATTTAGTATTCGGGATTTGGTAGTCTTTTAATTTAGCGTTAAAGGCTTTGATCTGGCTATCAGAGAATTTTTTACTTAAAAATCCCAATTCTAATTTCTTTGGACTTTCGTTAAACTTAGTTTTCTTGTATAAAATAGCAATACCCTTACTAGAAAATTCACTTTCGATAAAAACATCTATTTGGTGTTGGTAGTTTTTTTGTTCGAATAATTGGTAAGCAAAATAAATACTTGGTAAGATCAATATAGTTATTAAAGTTGTGATAATGTATTTTACTCTTTTTTCGGTGCTTTCATCTAGTTGCTTCTTTTTAGGATATTTCAAAAAAGTCACAATAAAGAAAGTAGAAATACAAATAAAAACACAGTTAATCGAGTACAAGTAAATGGCTCCAAAGAAAAAGCGCATGCTTCCTATAGCTAAACCATAACCAGCAGTACAAAGCGGTGGCATCAGGGCAGTAGCAATGGCTACACCAGGGATGGGATTTCCTTTTTCTACACGAGTAATAGCAATAGCCCCTACAATTCCTCCTGCAAAAGCAATAAGGATATCATAGATATTAGGTGATGTTCTTGATAATAGCTCGGGTTGCATTTCCTTGAACGGACTAATATAAAAATATATTGCCGAGACTATAAGTCCTACTAAAGTTGCTACTAATAGATTTTTTAAAGACCTTTTTAATAAGTCAAAATCGAATACCCCTAAACCAAAACCAGCACCTATAATAGGCCCCATTAAAGGGGAAATAAGCATGGCTCCAATAATTACTGCAGCCGAATTTACATTCAGTCCTATCGAAGCGATAACAATAGCACACGCTAGAATCCATAAGTTAGCGCCTCTAAAAGAGATATTTGACCGTACATTTTCAAGGACTGTATATTTATCATCCTCACCTTTATTGAGGTTGATGTAGTCAAGTAATTTAGCTATTAGTACTTTCAATTGTAGCTTGTTTTAAAGTTGTTTTTAAGAATAAGAATCCTAATACTCCCGCTACTAATGAAGATAGTAGAATTACAAATTTAGCATTATTTATAATCGTTTGATCGTCAAAGGCAAGTAAAGTTATGAAGATAGACATGGTAAAACCAATTCCTCCAAGGAAACCTACACTTATAACAGTTTTCCAGTTCAAATCAGCAGGAAGTTTACAAACGCCTAAACGTACCGCTATAAAACTAGCTAGAGCAATACCCAGTGGTTTCCCTACAATTAGCCCTAGAGCAATCCCTATACTGTAATGCTGTGATAACGTTTCTCCTATATTTGAGCTTATGATTATTGCTGTGTTTGCTAATGCAAAAAGCGGAAGAATGAAAAAACCAACCGGTTTGTGCAAGGCTCTTTCCAGTTTTGAGAAGATTGAATCTTTTTCTCCATGGCAAAACGGAATCGTGAAAGCCAACAAAACTCCGGTAATAGTAGCATGAATTCCTGAATGCAACATGAACCACCACATCACCACACCACCTAGTAAGTACAATGTAAGGCTACGCACTTTCATGCGATTCATTATTAAAAGTCCTACAAATACAGCTAATGCAATGAATAAATTCATCCATACAATGGTTTTAGTGTAAAATATTGCGATCACTAGTATCGCTCCAAGGTCATCAATAACAGCAAGTGCCGTTAAAAAAACTTTCAGTGATAATGGAACTCTATTCCCTAAAAGAGATAATATACCTAAAGCAAAAGCAATATCTGTAGCCATAGGAATACCTGCTCCAGAGTGCGTTACTGTACCGTAATTGTTTATTAAAAATATTCCAGCGGGAATAAACATACCTCCCATTGCTGCAAAAATAGGCAGTAAAGCATCTTTTACATTTGATAGTTCACCGTCGTTAATTTCTCGTTTTAACTCTAAACCTATTAATAAGAAGAAAACAGTCATTAAACCATCATTAATCCAATACTCTAAACTCTCACCAAAAAATTTAGCATGCCAAGTATAAATATACTGCGATGCAAATATGGAATTTGCCATGATTAATGAAACGATAGTACAAGCGATTAATATTAATCCAGTTGCTTTTTCATTATCAAAAAACTCTTTAAACAAGTCACCATTATAAATTTTCTTGATGGCTTTTTTCATTTTTCTTTTCACGTGCACGGTTCTCTGTATTTTAGGTGACAAATTATGTCTGTTTGTACTATTTTTTTGGACGTAATAGCCCGATTTACAAAAATAGGCAAAATGTTAGAAAATAGCCTCTTTAATACGGTAATTATTAAGGCAAACTTGATATTAAATCATATAAAAAGCGCAATAAAATCTACAATTGCTCCCGTTTATAATGTAGAGAACCCTGTAAATTGTATTGCGCTTGTATATAATAATTCTGTAAGTTATTTACAGGCAGTGATCTAGCTGTTTTTGATCTTGTAAATTACTTTTCTTGAGCTTCTTTAATGATTTCGTATGATTTCAAGCGGGCGTCAAAATCATAAATATGAGAGACAACCATTAATTCGTCAACATTAGTTTGCTCTACAAAATCTTCTAATTGAGACTTGATTTCTGTAGGGTCGCCTACAAATGAGTAATGCAAAAACTGTTGCATAACTTGTTTTGCTTCTTCAGGAACTTTAAAGTTAGGATCTGCTGGTTGCAGCGGTCTTCTATCGTTTGTTAATATACCTAAGAATACTTTTTGCATTGATGTAGCTAGCGCAGCAGCTTCGGTACTAGTTTCGGCGGCGGTAACATTTACACAAGCGAGAACGTACGGTTCTTTTAAATATTCAGACGGTTTAAAATTAGCTCTATAAATCGATAATGCTTGCAGTAATTGCTGTGGTGCAAAATGACTTGCAAATGCATACGGTAGACCTAATGAAGCTGCTAATCTAGCGCTATCTGTGCTCGAACCCAAGATCCAAATGGGGATATCTAATCCTTCACCCGGTATGGCGCGTACTGCAGCATGACTATTTTCAAGAGATAAGTATTCTTGCAGTTCGACTACCGTACTCGGGAATTGGTAGGCCGCTTGATCATTTCTTTGCAATGCCTGAGCGGTTAATTGATCGGTACCTGGCGCTCGTCCTAGTCCTAAGTCAATTCTTCCAGGGTAGAGTGTAGCGAGCGTTCCAAATTGTTCTGCAATGATTAATGGAGCGTGATTAGGAAGCATAATTCCTCCAGAACCAACTCTGATTTTCTTTGTATTTTCGGCGATATGGCCAATTAAAATAGACGTAGCCGAACTCACAATGTGTGGCATATTATGATGTTCAGATAGCCAGAATCTTTTATAGTCTAATGATTCGGCTTTTTGAGCTAATGCAACACTGTTTTTAAAAGTTTGTGCCGGCGTTTTTTCTGCTAGTACAACAGCTAAATCTAATATTGATAAGGGAATAGTATTGAAATTATTTTTCATGTATCTTAATTCTAAATGAGTAATTGCAAGTGCTTAATGGTTTGTATTGTCTTTAAAATTTTTTTTTAAAAAGCCAACAAAGCCCTGCGTTTATTGCTATTGCAAAGATAATAAATACGGTTTTTTTTATCGCTAATTGTTTGTTAATATGTATACGATGTGCGGCAGTTGTTTTTTTGCTTTCGTTAAAATAGTTTCGCTGTTATGAACTAATTTTCCTCTCTTTTACAGCTGCTATTACTTGTATTCTCTGATTAATTTTCGAATAAAAAAGTAGCGCAAAGTATCCTTAAACTTTTATAAATTTCATCATTTTTGCTTTCGCGAAAGCGGAAATGGTCTAAACTTTGAAATGGAAAGTATCTAGAATTCTTATCGCGATATTGTATAATTCAATGAGCTTAACAGAATTTATGGTTTACAATTTGTATTTTTGGAAGCAATAAGAAAATAGAAAGACAGACCTATGAAAATCGTTATATCACCAGCAAAATCACTTGAATTTGAGAGAGAATTACCAACCGATAAATTTACCGAAGGGCAATTTTTAAAAGAAAGTAGAAAAATTCAAAAAGAATTGAAACAAAAGTCTCCCAAAGAACTTTCTGAATTAATGCATATTTCTGATAAGCTGGCTGATTTAAATTGGGAACGCAACAAGGATTGGAAAACACCTTTTACGATAGAAAATGCCCGTCCTGCTATTTATACTTTTGATGGAGATGTTTATACGGGTTTAGATGCATACAGTATTCCGGTTTCAAAAATTGATGTACTGCAAGATAAATTGAGAATATTATCAGGTTTGTATGGAATTTTAAAACCCTTAGATTTAATGCAAGCCTACCGTTTAGAAATGGGAACTAAATTTCCAGTTGGGGAAGCAGCTAACCTATATGAATTCTGGAAAGAAACGCTGACTAAAACTTTAAATAGTGAGTTAAAGGACGACGAGCTTTTTGTAAACTTGGCGAGTAATGAATATTTTTCGGCAGTGGACGTAAAAAAATTAAAAGTACCAGTTATTACGCCAGATTTCAAGGATTACAAAGATGGAAAATTAAAAATTATTAGTTTTTATGCTAAGAAGGCGAGAGGTATGATGGTTCGTTACATTATTGATACTAATGCCGAAACAATTGATGATCTAAAGGGATTTAATTATGATGGCTATCAATTTGATGCCAATCTGTCAAAGGATAATCACTTGGTTTTTACAAGATAAATTCTCTAAAAGACGATAAAAAAACGCCGACAAACTTTTAAAGTATGTCGGCGTTTTATTTTTATATTAATGCATTGCATCAGCAGGATTAATTTTATTTTTCCCTTTTTTGATAAAGAAAACAATTGGGATACAGCATAGAAACATGATTCCTAAATAGCTGAAAATATCCATATAAGATAACACTGTGCTCTGCTTCATAACAGAATAATCAAGTGCTTGATAGGCTTTTTTCAAGGCTTCATTTGTCGTAAAACCTTTAGACATAAATCCTTGTTGCAATAGCTGCACGCGTTCTTGAACTTGGAATTTACTACCGTTTAAATTAGCTACTAGATTTACACGATGTTCTTGACTAAAACGAGTGATAAAAGTGGTAATAATTGCAATACCAAAAGATCCTCCTAGTTGTCTCATCATTCCTGTAAATGCAGCTCCTTCACCAATATTCTTACCTGATAAAGTCGAAAGGGATAAAGTGGTAATAGGGACAAATAATAATCCTAAACCAACACCTCTAAGAATCAACGACCAGTATAAGTGCTCGACTCCAGTATCTGGCGTCATGGCATCACGCATCATGTAGGTAAATATAAAGAATACAAAGAAACCAACACCCACCATATAACCTTGCGGCACTCCTTTTTGAATTAGATTACCAATAATAGGCATCATAAAAGCGGTGGTTATCGAGCCTGGAATCAATAATAAACCAGCATCTGTGGCAGTCCATCCTAAGACTGACTGCGTGTAGATAGGGATAATTAATGTTGATCCATACAAACCAAAACCAAGAATAAAACTCATTATAGTACCTATTCGAAGGTTCCCATCTTTAAGCACACTTAAATTTACAATAGGATACTTGTAAACAAGTTGCCTCCAGATAAATAAAATTAATCCAAAAAATGAAGTGACACTTAAAACAACAATGGTAGTATTGTTAAACCAGTCGTCTTGTTGACCATGTTCTAATACAAATTGTAGCGAACCAATAAAAGTTGCTAATAAGATGATACCGTACCAGTCGACTTGATTTGATTTTAATTTCTCTCCGTATTTAGGGCTTCTAACAAAACTTAACGTTAAAAGTGTTGCGATAATCCCTAGTGGAATATTGATATAAAAAATATAGGGCCATGAAAAATTATCAACCAAGTAACCACCTAATGGCGGACCTAACGTAGGGCCTACAATTACTCCCATACCGTAAATAGCTTGTGCCATACCACGTTTTGCAATGGGATAACTCTCTGTAATAATAGTTTGTGCAGTTACTAATAAGGCACCACCACCTAAACCTTGAATAAATCTAAAGGCGACTAACTCCCAAATATTTGTTGCATTCCCGCATAAGAAGGAGGCCACAGTAAATATAACGATAGAAACGGCAAAGTAATTACGTCTACCAAATTGTTGTGACAACCAACTCGTCATGGGGATTACAATTACATTTGCAATCGCATAGGCAGTGATTACCCATGCTACATCTGTAAGTGTCGCTCCAAGGCTTCCCCTCATGTTTGTTAGCGCAACGTTGACAATAGTGGTATCTACAATCTCTAACAGTGCACAAAGTACTGCAGTTATTGTAATAATAACCCTTCTAAAGCCGTATTCTACTAAATCGTCTTGTCCTTGTGCTTGTTCCATTTTATTTTATATGTACATCGACATCCACATTCATTCCTGGACGCAATAGTTTTATTTTATCTACATCATTGTCAGCATTGAGACTTATTTTTACGGGTAAACGCTGAATTGTTTTTACAAAGTTACCTGTAGCATTATCAGGAGGCAGAATAGAAAATCGTGATCCTGTTGCTGGAGAAAATGAAGTAAGCGTACCTTTGAATTCGTAATCAGGATAAGCATCTACTGTAATAGTTACTACTTGTCCCGCTACCATTTTATTTAATTGCGTCTCTTTAAAGTTGGCTATGATCCAAGCTTCATTATTATTGATAATATAAAAAAGAGACTGTCCTGGTTGTACTAATTGCCCTGGTTGGATATCAATTTTAGATACTTGACCATCAATTGCAGCAGTAATTACGGTATACGTTAAATTAAGTTCTGCTGTTTCTAGCATGGCTTGTGCTCTTTTAATATTTGCTGCAGCAACATCAATTTGTTTGCTGGTAACATTCCCTTTTGCCTTTATAACTGAGGTTTGGTAGCTACTCGCTTTTTCTTGTTGTTGCAAGATGCGTACTTGACTTTCGGCTTCTTGTTTTGCCGCTAGTGCTTGCTCATATTGTTGCTTAGTGATAGTGTGCGATTGATATAGATTTTCATAACGAGCAAAATCACTTTTAGCTCTACCTAATCTAATTTTTGCAGTTTCGATATTTCCAGATGCAGATCTTGCATTGGCATCTGATACAGATACACTAGACGAAACACTAGCTACATCAGCTTTAGAAACTTCAAAACTTCCTTCGGCTGCTGCCAATGCTGCTTTTGCCTCATCAATTTTTAATTTGTAATCGCGTTGATCGATAGTAAAAAGCGTATCTCCTTTTTTAACAAAATCATTGTCTTTTATATACACTTTAGAAACATAACCTGAAACTCTAGGAATTATAGGGTTCATGTTCTTTTCTACTTGAGCATCATCTGTAGTTTCGTGTGATAAAGAGTGAATGTATTTGTATGAACCGTATACGACACCTACTAAAACTAGGGAAACAATTATAATGATAAACTTTTTATTGGTTTTTTTCTTTTCCATTTTAATGCTGATTATATTTTTGAAAGATTGAAGGTTTGATTTAATTGTCCGCTTACAGTAAGCAATTCGTAATATTTTTGAATAACGTTAGCCTTAGACAACGCTTTGTTGATTTTTGACTCTAATTGATCTACATCGCCTTCTAATAAATCATTAGTATCTGAGAGACCGTTATCGTATTTGTCTTTTAAAATTCGATAATTTTCTGAAGCTTGTTCAACTGCTTCAGTATACACAAGATCTTGTTTTAAAGCAAGGTCATAATCTTCGATAGCTCTTTGAACGTCAATTTTAATTTGCTCAGTTAGTAATTCTTCATGCTTTTTAAGCTCAGTAGCTTTGCTCTCAGCAACTTTTACAGTAGCATTGTTTTTTAAAATTCCACTTAAATCATAAGATAATCCCACACCTATGTTCATTGCATTTTGCACTGTAATTACATTCTTAAGATCGATAGCAGTGTAGCCACCTACAAGTGAAATGGCAGGGTAGTAGCCACTTTTAGCCACTTTTACATAATCTAAACTAGCTTTTTCCTGTAAACGTATTGCCTCAAGATCTTGACGACTTGCCACGGCTGTTTCATCAGATGTAGGGATATTGTTCATTTGGAAATTAGCAAAGTCACTTTCTCTAATCGTTAATTTTGTCGCTGCATCTAATTTTAATAATGTAATCAATTGAAAGTTGACAATGTTAAGATCTTTAGTTGCCTTCGCTAAAGACAGCTTAACATTCGAAGCTTGCAGCTGTGCTTTTAGTAAGTCGTTGCGAGGGATGATTCCGTTTTTTTCTAGCTGAATAAAATCAGTCACACGTTGCTCTGCACTTTTTTGATTCTCTTTTAAGAGTTCCACTGTCTTCTCGGCTTTATACATGCTTGCATATAAATCCACCACTTGCATGGCAACATTTTCTTTAGTTTGCAAAGCATTTGCACTTTCGGCAGCGTACAAATTGTTTGAAGCTTTTATACTATTTTGAATTTTAAAACCTGCAAACAAAGGCAGGCTCGCATTAACTTGCCCTACCATTAACTGGTTTACACTGGGAGCAGCTGTAGTAGATGCGCTTCCGTCGCTATTGTTGAGTTTAAAATTAATATCGGCATCCGTAAGACGCTGGTACTGTCCTGAGATTTTAAAATCTGGGTAGCTGTTGTTTTTTACCGTTCTTAACTCCTGTTTTTTAGTTATCACTTTGCTTTCTGCTAATGAAACTTGGGAGCTTTGTTCCCAAGCCAAATGTATCGCTTCGCTCAATGTTAAACTGGTTTTCTCTTGCGCTTGTATTGCGGAGGTTCCCATTAAGAATACTCCGAAAAGCATTAATTGACTAATTTTCATATATAAGAAGTGCTTTTATTGTTTGTTGAATGTGTTTTGTAAGGTTGGTTAATATATAATTGTCGTATAATTCATCAGTGTTCAAATTCAATAGGTCTACGAAGTAGTCTTTATTCATGTGAAAATGAAAAAAAGTACCTAAAATTGTGGGTGTCATTAAATCGACTGCAATGTCTTTTTGAAAAACACCTTGTTTTTGCCCTTCTTCTACAATTAGCGCTAAGGTTTTTAAATTTCCTCTCCTTAATTCAGTGAATGCTTTCAAATTTAGATCTCTCTTTTTACTAGCAATTTCAAAATGTAAGATTCGGTATATCCCTTTATTAGCATTAATTTGATGTATGTAAATGGTGATTAACTTATTAATCTTCTCTAATGGAGGGCTATCATCAGTTACCAAGCTGCCAATTGATTCTTTCAAATTCTTAGTGCGGTAGAGAATCAAAGATTCTAAAAGACGCTCTTTAGATCCAAAATAATAAGAAACCATGGCAATATTAATCTTGGCTTCCTTTGCAATTGTTCTAATTGATGTTCCGTCAAATCCTTTATCAGCAAACAGCATTTCTGCTACATGTAATATTTGAATTTGCTTATCGTTTAAATCAGTTGTGTTAGACATAGTATTAATTTATAGTACAAATTTAAACAACTGTTTAAATTAAACAGTTGTTTAAATTAAACTTAACACAATATTAACTTATGTATAGGGTCGATAATTTATTTTTTGATATCAAGAATGCTATTTTTTAGTATCTAAAAGTATTGGTTTATGGTGCTTTTAGACTAGTTTATTCCAGGCGATTTTATCCAATATAAAGCGTATAATGTGGCGTAACAGCTAAACAAAGAATTGTTTAAAGAATTCAATGTAGTAACTTTGAATGCTGTGCATTATAGTAAAATCTAAATTGCATACAAATCATTAAATTTATGAACGTTCATTCTTTTTTATTGTATCTTTGCGATTCAAAACAATCAAAAAAGATGGGAAAAGCAAAAATATTTTGGACAGTAATAAGGTATCTTATGGCTGCATTTATGGTATATGGAGGTGTACAGCACTTTTTAAATACCGATTTCTACAATCCATTTGTACCTGCGTTTTTACCTTTTAAGGCAGCAGTAATTTACATTTCAGGAGTTATAGAAATAGCAATAGGATTGCTATTATTAGCAAATAAAACAGCTGGAATAGGGTCGCTATTATTATTACTATTAATGCTAGCTTTTTTACCTACACATATATGGGATGTTTTTTCGAGCACACCAGCAATCGGTAGTCATGAAGCAGCGTTGGTACGTTTACCTGTCCAATTGGTTTTTATAGGTATTAGTTGGAAATTAAAAAATGTTTTTTACAAGTAAACGGTATGGCATTACTTCAAAAAAGTATAGAAAAACGGGATGCATTACTTAAAGCCACTTTGAGCTTGGTCACAAATGGCGGTATTCAAAGTGCATCTATGGCAAAAGTTGCTAAAATTGCTTCGGTTTCTCCGGCGACAATCTACTTATATTTTGATAGTAAGCAGGACTTAGTAAATCAGTTGTATTTGAATGTTAAAACTGCTTTTGCTGACGCAGCTTTTGAGAATTATATTTTAGAAGAAGGGGTCTATATCAGTTTTAAAAAAATATGGCTAGCAATGGCTAACTACAAATTAGAATACAAAGAAGAGGCTTCCTTTTTATCACAATGTGATAATAGTCCTATGATTGATGAGAATACGAGACAAGAAGGATTAAAAGCGCTTGACCCTTTGTTTGTTTTATGGGAAATGGGGCAAAACCAAGGCTTGATTAAAGGGATGTCACCTTATTTATTGTATGCCTACGCGATTTATCCAATGGCCTTTTTAATGAATATGGAGAGTAGGGGAATTAATCCTTTAAATGAAGCTATTCTAGAAGAGGCGTTTGTAGCAGCTTGGGACAGTATCAGTGAAAAGAAGAGTTAGTAGTACTCGCTTTATAATTTTCGAAAATTAAAATAAAAGAATAAAAATTTAAATATAAAAACACAGATGGAAGCATTATTAGATAGATTAAACTGGCGTTATGCTGCAAAGGCAATGAACGGAGAAAAAGTGGCTCAAGAAAAAGTAGATCGCATACTAGAGGCTGCAATTTTAGCACCTACATCAAGCGGATTGCAACCATTCGAGATTTTTGTGGTAACAAATCAAGAAGTAAAAGAACAAATTAGACCTATCGCATGGAATCAATCTATGATTACAGATTGCTCTCATTTATTGGTTTTTGCTGCCTGGGATACCTACACAGCTGAGAGAATCAATACCATGTTTGATCTTACAAATGAGAAAAGAGGCTTTACAAATGAAGGTTGGGAAAACTACCGCCAAATGTTGTTGAGCACGTATCCACAAAAAGACGAAGAGGTAAATTTTCAGCATGCTGCTAGACAAGCTTACATCGCATTTTCAATGGCTATAGCGCAAGCGGCATTTGAAGAAGTAGATTCAACTCCTATTGAAGGTTTTGATCCAGACGAACTGGACAAAATCTTAAACTTAAGAGAAAAAGGATTAAGAAGTTGTGTAATTTTACCTTTAGGGTACAGAGATGCGCCAAAGGATTGGCTTGTTAATTTAGTTAAAGTAAGAAAAAGCAAGGAAGACTTGGTTACCGTGATCTAAGACTATCTTAAATTAGGTTTAAACTGCTGTTTAATAAGTGATTAAGTGTTTTTAAGTAAATGACTTAACTATTTATTAATCAGCAGTTTTTTTATTTTTTACAAGCACAATAGTTTGTTAAAGTACTACTGTAGTACCTACCATTAGCGTTGGTTTTTGTAATTTAATGCTTTCAAATTGTGCTAGTAAGCGCAAGAGTACTAATTTAAAACAATACAAAATGAGTCACACTATTTTATTGAATAAAAGACCAGTAGGTCGTCCAGAGATATCAGATTTTAAAACCATTACAGAAGATAAACCTACCATTGATTTGGGAGAGATATTATTAAAAACCAGTTATGTATCGGTGGATCCTTATTTAAGAGGACGTATGAGCGATGCAAAATCATATGCTGAACCATTTGAGCTCAATAAGCCTATGGTTTCTGGGATTATTGCAGAAGTTGTAGCGTCTAATAATGATACTTATAAAGTAGGGCAGTTTGTATCGGGAATGCTAGCTTGGAAGGAATTTCAAAAACACTCTGGAGACGGTTTGCGAATTGTTGATACTTCTGAGGTTGGACAGTCAGTGTATTTAGGAGCACTGGGAATGACAGGAATGACCGCATTGCTAGGACTTACCGAAATAGGAAAACCTAAAAAAGGCGAGACGCTAATAATATCTGGAGCAGCTGGAGCCGTAGGAAGTATCGTGGGACAAATAGGGAAAATTCTAGGCTGTAGAGTAGTAGGGATAGCAGGTTCAGATGAGAAAGTGAGCATGCTAAAAACCAAATTTGGTTTTGACGAAGGAATCAATTACAATACCACCGAGAATATGGCAGAAGCCATTAAAAAAGCATGTCCTGACGGTGTAGATGTTTACTTTGACAATGTAGGAGGAGAAATATCTGATGCTGTTTTATACAATATTAACCGTTTTGCTCGAATGATTATTTGTGGAGCCATATCTGCTTACAATGAAACAGAAACGGTAAAAGGGGTTAGTGTGCAGCCTTTTCTAGTAAAGAATAGTGCACTTATGCAAGGTTTTATATTAGGTAACTATGCCGAAAAATTCCCAGAAGCAACATCGCAATTGCTAGAATGGTTTAAAGCAGGTAAAATTAAATCAGAGGAGACAGTCGTTGAAGGTTTTGATAACATTCCTCAGGCGTTTATTGACCTTTTTGACGGAAAAAACAAAGGTAAAATGGTTGTTAAGGTATAATCATTTTACACTTTAGCTATTTATAGTAGAGCGCTTCAAATTAATTTGGAGCGCTTTTTTATTGATTATCAGCTGTTAGATTAAAAAATAGAAGCCAACTTTAGTAGGTACTTGAATATTTACCTACTTTTGTAAAAATGACATGTCAAGCAACGCTAGAAAGTCTTTGTTGTATGTTTGATTCAATAGTTTTAACTTTAATTTAAATTATGATTTTTAAAAATTCTTCTTTCCTTAAGTCAGTTATGATAGCTAGTTTACCTCTCTATGTATTGAGTAGTTTTACAAGTAGCAGGGAGGATGAGGTTCTTTCGAAAAAAATAATTATCGAAAATACATTTGCTGCTAAATCGGAAAGCACCGTTTCAATCGAGGAAGATTTGCGCACGGCACTGCTTAATTTTGGAAAAAGTTTATTGGGTACAAGATATGTCTATGGTGGTACTAGTAAAAAAGGATTTGATTGTTCTGGGTTTGTGTATTTTGTTTTCAAAAATTTTAAAATTAGTGTACCTAGAAGTACGTCGCAGTTTAAAAATTTTGGTACAGAAATTCCAATTAATGAAGTAAAAAAAGGAGACATTCTTCTATTTTTAAGTCCTACACGCAATGCGATTGGTCATATTGGTATCGTTTCAAATGCTGATGGAATGCAAAGTAAATTTATTCACTCGTCTTCAGGGAAACAAATGCAAGTGATGATCTCAAGTCTAAGTCATAAATCATATACGCGTCGTTTTGTTAAAGCAATTCGTGTATTGCAGTAGATTATATCGTATTGTAAAAATCTGTAAAACTTCAATTTAATGTTTGTCTCAGCTTTATTGTCGATGTAAGTTGTTTTGAAAAATAAATAGTATATCTTACTACTTCTATAAACAACTGAAAACATGAAAAATAAAGTCGATAAAAATTGGATAATTGCTGCTTGCGTAGCAAATCAAAAGGAGCTAATCGAAAACTTCACAAATCGAGAAGCCGAAATTAATGACGCGGCATTTAAAAAAAATGCTTCTGCTAGTCAAACAGAGGATCGCAGTGCTGGAAAGTATGAATTACTTAAAGCAATTGGTGACGAATTAGCCTTTGCTCAAAAAGAACTAGCTTTTTTAGAAACACTCGATGGTGATTTAGAAAATAATAGCGTGGCACTAGGAGCAGTTGTAGTAACAGATAAATTGACATTCTTTATCGCAATATCAAGCGAAAAATTAGAAAAAAATGGCGCTACAATTGTTGGGATTTCAACTAGAGCACCTATTTATGACAAAATGAGAGATTTAAAAAAGGGCGATTCTTTTGAATTTAATGAATCTAGCTACCAAATTGAAGATTTGTATTAATTAAAAAGCTTACCGCTTGATAAGTAGTTGGTTGGCTTAATTGCTATTTATTTTTTTCGAAATTGTGAATATCTATTTTTGTAATTGGCTATTTTTTTTTCTTTAAAATCTATCTTTGACATCCTTAAAAAATGAAATTATGAGCACAACTTGGTACGAATGCAAAGTAAAATATAGAAAAACAGATGAAAGCGGAGTACAAAAGGTAACAACAGAGCCTTATCTAGTAGACGCGTTATCTTATACAGAAGCTGAAAGTAGAATTAATGAAGAAATGGCAGCTTACATTAGTGAAGAATTTAAAATCACTAACATCAAAGTAGCTAATTACTCAGAGATTCATCCCTTTGAAAATAGCGACCGTTGGTTCAAATCAAAAGTATCATTATTAGCTTATGATGAGGAAAGTGGTAAAGAAAGAAAAACTAATATGTATATTCTTTTACAAGCAAATGATGTAAAAGAAGCTTTTGATAATACTACTGCAGTAATGAAAGGAACTATGGGAGATTATTCTATCCCTGCAATTACTGAATCTCCAATCTTAGATGTGTTCCCTTATTTCTCAGGTGAAGAAGGGGACTTAGAAAAAATCGAGCGTTTTAATGTATTAAAAGCTTCGAAGCCAGAAGTTATTGCTGACGGTGAAGATCACATGGAATTTGTTAGTGAAGAAGAGGTTGAAGAGGAAGCAACAGCCTAATATATTAGTCTTAAAATGAAGAAAGCGCAAATTATTAAAAAATAATTTGCGCTTTCTTCATTTTAGTACTGTAACTAATTAAAACTTGTAACTGTACCCTAATCTAATTACTTGTGTCTCATTGTAGTCGCGACTATTGTAGAAGAAGTTGATGCCATCGATGCGTTTTTTAATAACCATAGTATTAAAAAGATCGGTTGCGTTGAGGAATAGTTCGCCTTTTCCATTTTGAATTCCTTTTTTTATTCCAAGATCAATCGAAAATCGAGACTCTATTTTTCCTTGCGGAATAATGTCTGGCGCTAGATAAACTGCTGTTAACTGTGCATCGACATTCTTTGCAAAGTGAAAACTGTTGTTGATTTTCAAGTTTCCAGATACCGTTTCCTGAAGTGTAGCACTGTAAACAGATGGCGACGGATACAAGCTTGTTACAGTAAATGCATCTATTTGATTGCGGTACACATTAGCATTAATATTTAAGGAATACAGCTTTGAAATCTCCTGCGATAAGACGGCTTCTAGACCAGTATTGTAGCTTTTATCAGCGTTTTGGAACGTAGCATAAATCAAAGTACTAGGTGGTACAGATGTAGCTATTCGGGTAATGGTTCCATTTGCAAAACGATGGTATAAAACAGTGTATATACTTCCTTTTGTCCAGCTATTTTTGTATCCTATTTCGATACTATTTGTAAATTGTGGACGCAAACTAGGGTTTCCTACTTTGATAATTTCAGCATCATCATATTTTGGGAAAATACGTATATCAACTTCGTTAGGACGGTCAACACGACGGTTGTAGAATATAGATATTTTTTCACTTTCATTAATTTTATAAGCTAAACGCATGTTAGGGAATGGTTGCGTGTAGTTATAACCACTTCTACTATACACCACATGATCTGGGTTGACATCGTATTGTATTTTTACGTATTCTAGTCGCAAACCTATTTCTGCCTCCCACTTTTTGTCTTCAAAAATGTAGTTTCCGTATACAGCAGGTATTAATTCCATATAATTTGCCCAGCCGCCAGCGTTTACATCAAGCACTGAAATTGCTCCTGGTATAAACTGCATATTGGTAGGAATGGTTCTGTTTCTGAGTTTCAAACCAGTCTCTATTCTACCGTGTTTTAAAGGCTCGATATAGTCAACGTTCAGGTCGTATACTTGCTCATCAGATAACAATTTAAATGAATCTGTACCTGTAGAAGTGGGCAAGAAATTGTCATAAAAATATTTTTCATCTTCCCTATGAAAGGTATAGTTCAAGCCTGCATTTAATGTTCGTCCTGGTGCATTGAACTTGTGCTGGTAGTTTACTGTTGCCATCACCGTAGTTTTAAGTTCGTCTTCCAGAAACTGCCACAAACGCAGACGCTGTGAATAGTCCGCATTAAAAAAAGGTTGGTCACCGTTGTCAATAATTTTTTCACTCCCAAAAAGGCCGGATATAGTTAGTGAATTTTTGTCGTCAATTGCATAGTCAATTCCAGATTTTATAGTCGTGAAATGGGTGTCGCGATTGCGTTTAAGCTGCGAGTTAATTATAGTGCCATCATCAAAAAAGCGATTTAGAAACTCGTTTTTATTCAAAGTCTCTGTGTAAAGATAATCGCCTTGAAAAAACACATTGACTTTATTTTTACGATAGTTCAAAGACAGTGAAGGATTCACCTTTGGTGTAAAAGAATATTGTGGTCTTATAGTAGGTAAATTTGTTTTTCTCTCCCATAATGACCCCAAGCCAGTGGTCAATCCCAACTTTCCGTTGAAGCCATCTTTTTTATTTTTCTTGTAAATAATATTTATCACTCCCGCGTTACCATTAGCATCATATTTAGCCGATGGATTATTAATAATTTCAATGCGTTCAATGGCTGAGGCTGGAATATTATCAAGTCCCGTGGCATTACCAAAACCCGTTAATGCAGTTTGCTTGCCATCAATAAGTACGGTTACTTTGTCATTTCCGCGCAATTGAATCTTTCCGTCAGTAGTGGTGATACTGGGTAGATTTTGCATCGCTTGAAGTACAGAACCGCCTTGCTGTGACGGATTATCATTTAAGGAAAAAGTTTTCTTATCCATTTTGTTGCTAATCTCAGCTTGCTTTGAAGTGATTACAACTTCCTCAAGAGCCATCAAATCTGGTTGTAGAAGGATTATTTTTAAATCAAGAAATTCTGAAAGTGAGCCAACAAATACTGAATTTGATGCCGTTTTGTAACCCAAATACGAAAATTCGATGTTGTAATTTCCTGTTGGTACTTTTGTCAAAGTAAAACGTCCTTCTTCGTTTGTGACCGTTCCCACAACAAATGTATTTTCTTTTTCTGTTTTCAAAATGACGTTGACATAAGCTAATAAACTAGCATCGTTTTGATCTTTCAGTTGTCCAGAAATCGTGACAAGTTTACTTTGGGCAAAGGCAGCAATTGTAAAGTAAAAACTGCAAATAACGGCAATGGTATATTTTAATTTCATAACTTAATGTAAATGTTGTTACGTGAAACAGTTGTAATACTACGTTTCGATATTATCATACAAAGATGAGATGCAATTTAGAATTAAATTTGAATTGCATACAGCCAACATCCATTTGTAAATACAACAACGTTTTAATTAAAACAAAACCGTAAAGTGATGCCAACTATTTTCATAAGCGTAGCGCACTGTCCAGCCATTTAAATCACATATTTTTTTTATTATTGCTAACCCTAATCCGTTTCCTTGCTCTACTGAAGATTGTTTAGAAAAACGATTGAACAGTTTGGTATTATTTAGTGGCTCTTTATCGGCTGTATTGCTAAAACTGAATCCGTTTGTAGTGGCAATTATTGTAATCTTTCCTGAATGAATATTGTGCTTTATAGCATTTAAATACAAATTGCTAATCATAATTTCCATCAGTGTTGGGTTAGCGATTACAGTCGCAGCTTGCGATAAATCCAGTTCAATTGTGATGTTTTTACTGTCAGCTTGTTCTTTAAAAAAGAGGATGTTCTGGGTAATTGTTTTTTCGATAATAATTAAAGTGGTACTAGCATAGATTTCGTTTTCCATTTTAGATAATAGAAGTAGATTTTTGTTCAACCTGCTGAGTCTTGTTATCGTATCGTTAATCGAACTTAATTGCTCGTACTGTTCGATTGTGAAATCACCCGTCTGCACAAAGCTATCTAGTTTTGCCTGAAATATTGCCAAAGGAGTTTGTAGCTCATGGGCTGCATTTTCAATAAACTCGCGTTGTGCTTTAAATATAGAACGATTTTTAGCAATTAATTTTTGTAAGCTAGTATTGAGACGACTAAATTCTGTTATGTTTGAAGAGATGCTTGCAGTAGGCACTGATTTATCAATTTCGAAATTTTCGATTTGTATCAAAATAGCGTTGAAAGGCCTCCACAATTTTTTTGATAATCGTTTTGTTATGGCGTATAAACCTAGTAGTAAAAGAGATAGTATAATGAGAAATAAAAGGGCAATGCGCGTGACGAGGTCCTCTGTTTCAACCAAACTGATTTTAGCAGCATAACTATATTCCTTCCCATCTATTGTTATTGGAGTAGTTAGCTCTCTGTAAGGTTCAATTTCATTATCGAGTGCGTCAAAATAGCTGTTGTTAAATAAACTATCAACAGCATGATTTCTCAAAGGAACAATTTTTATGTTTCTATTGTAGCGATTCCAGGTACCGATATCACGCTGCTTAAAGGCAGGTAGCGTATATTTTAAAAACTCTTTTTTATGCAGTAAAAGAGTGTCATCAGTATCGTCGTTGTATAATTTTTTAGTACTAAAATAGAATAGGGGAGCAGCTAAGAGTAACAGCAGTGCTGAAAAAATCACATAAGCTCTGGAGGTTTTATATAGTAAATTTCTAGTCATTTTGCCATTTATAACCTAGTCCATAAACTGTTTTTATATAATCGGCGCTACCGGCATCTTTCAATTTATTTTTTAAATTTTTGATGTGTGCGTAAACAAAATCGTGGTTGTCCAGCATGTCAGCCATGTCACCTGATAAATGTTCTGCAATGGCGCTCTTAGAAAGTACTCTATTTAAATTCCCAATCAAGTACAACAGTAAATCTATTTCCTTTTTAGTAACATCTATGGTTTTGTTATTGACTTTTATAATCTTTGAAAGCGTATCGATTTCGATTTCATTAAAAGTAACCTTATTATTTCCGTTAAAGTTCTTGCGGCGAATTAAGGCTTGAATTCTGACCAATAATTCTGATAGGTGAAATGGTTTTGTGAGGTAATCATCTGCTCCTAAATTAAAGCCTTCGATTTTTGATTCTAAAGTTTCCTTAGCTGAGGTAATAATAATACCTTCTAATCGATCCATCTCTTTCAATTTTCTCAAGATACTAAAGCCATCTCCATCAGGAAGTGCCAAGTCTAGTAAAACGCAATCATATTCATAGTTGGCTATCTTGTCTTGAGCAGTTTGCAAACTATTTGCCCATTCGCATAAAATAGCATTACCAGTCAAATACTGCTGAATACTGGAAGCCAAATCATTTTCATCTTCAATTAGTAATACTTTCATACTTACAAATATAAGTAGGCAATTTAGAATTTATTTAGAATTTTAGCTTGAAGTGCATTAAGTTTTTTGGAAAACAATGCTAGAGGATAATTTGTAAGTAGACTAATTGTACAGCTAAATTTAAAAGAGAAAAGATTCTTATATTGACTAATATAATTTGGCTGCAGCCAAAATAGCTATGGCATACTGTAAGCTACTAGTTCGCTGGCTATTATCTATTAACTTATGCGGTAATATAATAGCATATAAATGGTATAGATGTGGCTTTACAAAAAAAAAGAGGCCCAATTGGACCTCTTTAAGTTATTTTTAGTTTCCTAAATTAATAAAATCTTCTGCTGAAATTTCTCCAGACTGTATTTTACGTAATTCACTCATTTTAGATTTGATAAAAGCATCAATTTTTGGATTGATTCTTTCAGGAGTTGTAGTACGGTAACTTCCAGATAATACATTATCGTAGTAGTAGAAAAAGTTATAATCAAAATCACTAGCTGATAAATCATAATTCCCTAAGTACCATCCTAAACGTGCCGCTGATCTTCTTTGAGGAGGAGTTCCGTGGTGACCTGCACTTGTAGTATTGTTGTCGCCAATTGCGTAAGCAAATTCAAATCCAGGTCCTGCTTGTTCCCATGTAGCGTTATACCCTGTTGGTTTTCTCATGTAGTATCCAGCAAAACCGTCAGCTTCTAATTCGTTTGGTCTTGCAGTATTCTCTGGTTTAGAGGGCAAGTTGTAAGTGTATTGCAGTTGGTGGCCAAATTCATGTGCAAGAATCATAGCAGGTACAATTTGTCCCTTAGCTAGAGCCGCAACGTAAATAGCTTCTCCAAAATAAATTTTCTTAGGATTTGAGTACGAAATAGCATTGTAAGTTGAATTAGGGTTGCTGTTATCGTGTACCATCTTCAAGGTTACCGCTGCTTGACCAAAAACTTTAGCAATTTTTGTGTTTTGTGCATAAATGAAGTTGGTTTGCGTTGTGTTGATCATGGTTGTGTTCAAAAAAGCAGTCGAACTCCAGTTACCATCAACGTAACTACATTGAGCGCTAAAATCGCTAAAGATTAAATCACTTCCAGTTAATGCTGTTCCTTCAGAAGCAGCTAATGCAGCTTCATTCATCTCAGCTTGGTCATTGCTAGAACAACTAGCCAAAAGTGCTAAAGAAGCCACTGTGCAGAACATAGTATTGTATCTGCTAAATTTCATTTTTTTCATTGTAAATGGTTGGTTTTGTTAAAGTGTAAATGTATATTTAATTACGATATGTTTAACATTTTTACGCAAACCATGAGAAATGTTTGGTGATTTTAAAGTTTTGGTGATTAATTATTAAATTAAGTAAGTTGTTATACAATGGTGATTTTGAATATATTATCTAAAAATGCAATTAAGATAGTAAACATTTAGATACTATAAAATTTAACATATTTGGATTATATTTTTACTTGTTTTTTAATCTACAAATAAAGTAATATCTTGTTAAAACAAAAATAATTGTTTTTTGGTCGATGAAAAATACCTTTTAGTCTATTTTAGTTGAATTTTTGAAATAGGAAATAAAGCTAATTTTTTTACTCTACTACTACTACAATTACTAGCTTATACAAGTTATGCTAGAGCAGGTTTTTCTATAAGAGAAATTGGTTTCACAGCAATCGTATAGGTTACGAAAAATAGCCATAAGTATGGTTTGTATCTAGTTAACTGCCTTTCTTTTTTCTAAATATTCATGGGGACTTCTTACAATAGGAGCATCAAGTACTTTATTGAGGTTGAGTTCGATTTTTATCCCAGTAAAAAGAGTGTATTGCAGCTTTACAAATCCGTATTTCTCCGAAAAATAGCTAATCAATTCTGAGGAACCAATTTCTGAAGTCGCGATGGAACGCACTTTAATGCAGTTAATTGCTCCAAAATTAGTTACTACCTTTTCTTTAGCTAGGATTTCGTACTCATAAGTTAAAAGTAATCTGTTTTCCCATTCTCCCCATATTTTATTTGACCAATTATTGCCAATGCTCATGCTATCTGACCATTTATACCCTACTGGCTCGCCTAATTTAATATAGGGATACGGACAAGTTTCTAACGATTGAAAAAAACCACTTCTGTAAGGATGTATCCATATATTTTGTTCATTTTCAACCAGACCTGTAGAACACATTGAATTAAGTACTGGAAAGGGAGCGTAAATAATTGAGGTTTGATTTTTATTAACTCTCTTAAACATTTTTGGTTTATACACCGTCATATGAATTTCAGATAACTGCACAGAATCACTATTTCTAGTAAGATCAAATTTGTTATAGTCATTATTTTTTAAGTAGACAGCAGTATCATTTTCTATAATATCTACTGTATAAGTAAATTCCTTTCCTAAGGTATAGATTAGGTTATTTTTATCTATTTTACTTCTTTCAATGTGAACTCCATCGTACTGCTGTGAATAGCTAGCAGTAGCTGTTACTAGTAATAATATTAGTAATTTTCTTTTCATGATTGTATAAATCGTCTATAAATTGCGCTCTCTTAAAATGTCGTCTATCTCCTTTGCTCTTTTACTCTTAGGGGCATTAATCAGTTTATAAATAAAATACAACGGGATTAAAGTGACTAATCCCCAACTGTTTTTTGTTACACTATAAAATATAATTCCCATTAAAAACCCTATCAAGAGGCTGTTTTGTATGGAAAATGATTTTAATTTTTTAGCTTCTTCTTTTAGTTCAGCATCACTTAAATTACGAATATCAGTATTGGTCATTTCTTGTGTTTTAGGGTTTGGTTTATTCTAGTGAAGTTGGTAATGTTTCAATTAATACTTAATTGCTAAGCCAAGTTGTTTATTATTTTCGAATGCTTTTTTATCTAAAGACCTCCCGATAATTGCGCCAAGAGCTAAACCAACGGGTAGTCCTAGTCCCAACAGTCCCATATTTCCTAATGCATAGCCAAATGCTACTCCTACTGGCAGACCAATAGCAGTCATTCCTGTAATCGTACCTAATGTCATATAGTATTGCTGCGGTACGATTTTAGACTCTTTTTGAATAAGTTTGAGTATTTGAATCTGATTTGTCTTGATCAACTTAGCAAAATCATTTCCTTCTAGAGTAGAGGCATTGATAGCGTTAACATTTTCATTAATTATAATAATCTCTTTGTCTGACAACGGTTTATTTTTCAATTCTATTAATAATCTTTCAAATTGCTCATGCATTTTGCCAGCTTTAGTTTCCTTGGGTAGATCTGGTCTGCTTTTTAAAGTCGTAATATTCATTATTTTAGTTATTGGTTAGTTATATGGTTTGTTTGTATTTAAATTTGGTTGAAATTCTCTAATAGCATTGCATGTACTTGCGGGCACATGCATTCATCATCTTTAGAAATCACCATACAGAAAGTGTAATAAAATTGTAATTTGTAGTTAATTTCTGTATTCAAATATATAGTTTTTTTCTTTAGATCGAAAATTATAATTACAGATCAACGGCTAAGCTTTGACAATGGGGTATAAAAAAACGGCACTTAAAAATTTTAAGTGCCGTTGTTCTATTTTTGGTAGTAATCGCTATCGAATTGCTTTTGCAAAATCAGCTATTCTTCCAGTACCATTCTCGGTTAAGTGCTGTATAAATGCACTACCTATAATGGCTCCTTTTGCAAATTTCGTTGCTTGATTGAAGGTTTCTGCATTATTGATTCCGAAACCAATTACTTGTGGATTTTTCAAATTCATGTTGGCAATACGTTTGAAGTAGTCTTCTTGCGTACTTCCAAAACCAGTTTGTGATCCTGTAACACTTGCCGAACTCACCATATAAATAAATCCATCAGAAACACTATCAATAAAGTGAATGCGCTCATCAGATGTTTGTGGTGTAATCAAGAATACATTTAGCAAACCATATTTTTCAAAAATAGCTTTGTATTCATCAGCGTAAACATCAACAGGAAGATCCGGAATAATTAATCCATCCACACCTACTTCTTGACATTTTTTACAAAAGTTCTCTATTCCGTATTGTAACATAGGATTGAAATATCCCATCATTACTAAGGGAATAGAAACTGTTTTTCTAATATCTTTTAACTGGTCAAACAGCACTTGCGTAGTCATTCCGTTGTGTAAAGCTTGGGTAGAACTTGCTTGAATTGTAGGTCCGTCAGCAAGTGGATCGCTAAACGGCAAACCAATTTCGATCATGTCTACACCATTTTTTTCTAAGTCTTGTATAATTTGAACCGTATCATTCAAACTAGGATATCCAGCAGAGAAATAAACAGAGAATATCTTTTTATCTTCTTGCAGCTTTTGTTTTATTCTATTCATTGCTATACTAATTAACAGATGCCTGATCTGTGTACTATATTTTTTTACGTTTTGGCGCTAAAGGCCCATGCTACTTCATTTGATTGTAAACGAACTTCAATCCTTTTGTACTGTTTTCCTTCATAAGTATCAGCGAGTTCTAGTTCATGAACTGAAAGATCATAAACCATCCCTTCAATAATATCATTAGTATTTTCAGTAGGGGCAATGATAGGGTAGGTTTCCATACCAAATTCCTCTTCGATTTTAATTTCTTTTACTTCATATCCTTTCAACGTTTCAGGAGTTCCTTCTAAGAATCTTCCAAAAACGGTTTCCTGAACTTCTTTATCTTTTAATGATCCGTAGGCAAATAATTTTTCCATTTTTTCTTTTTTGAATTTGTGCTATGATTTATTTACTCTCATAGTTTTTATTGCGTTAGGGATAGCAGCGGTATCGCCCAATTTAGAATACAAGGTCCTTAGACCGCTAGTATTCTTATTGGGAATTTAGCGTATAGCCCGGCCTTTTTTTTCTGATTTTTATCAGAGGAAAAAAGGAAACGCCCAAATGTAAAATTAGTGAAAAGTTATCTACAAATTGAAATAATCAATGTAAGTACTCAAATCTTTATCACCACGTCCCGATAGATTGATCACTACGATATCCTCTTTTTTAAATTTCATTTCGTCTAGAACAGCAAATGCATGCGCACTTTCAATGGCTGGAATTAGCCCTTCTAGTTGAGATAGTTTTAATCCCCAGTCCATTGCTTGTTTATCTGTGATAGAAATAAATTGTGCACGTCCTGAAGCAAATAAATGAGCGTGCATAGGACCTACACCTGGATAATCTAAACCAGCTGAGATAGAATACGGCTCGGTAATTTGTCCATCTGTAGTTTGCATCAATAAGGTTTTACTACCGTGTATTACACCTACTTTTCCTAGGGCTGAAGTAGCAGCACTTTCGCCAGAATCTACTCCGTGTCCAGCGGCTTCGACAGCGATGATATTAACATCTTTTTCATCAAGAAAATGATAATAAGCACCAGCAGCATTAGAACCTCCACCTACACATGCGATTACATAATCGGGGTTTTCACGACCCTCTTTTTCCAGTAATTGCGATTTGATTTCCTTAGAAATAACCGATTGGAAACGTGCTACCATATCAGGATAGGGATGTGGTCCCACTACAGATCCTATGATATAATAGGTATCCACAGGATTGTTGATCCAGTCACGAATGGCTTCGTTTGTAGCGTCTTTTAGCGTTTTTGAACCTGAAAGAGCGGGACGAACCTCAGCACCTAACATTTTCATACGAGCCACGTTTGGCGCCTGACGTTTAATATCAATTTCCCCCATGTACACAATACATTCCATTCCCATAAGTGCACAAACAGTAGCCGTAGCCACACCGTGTTGTCCAGCTCCAGTCTCGGCAATGATGCGTTTTTTACCCAATCTTTTAGCGAGTAATATTTGTCCAATAGTGTTGTTGACTTTGTGCGCACCAGTATGACATAAATCTTCCCTTTTTAAATACACCTTGGTATTGTACATCGCAGACAAACGTTCTGCAAAATACAATGGAGTAGGGCGACCCACATAATCTTTAAGCAAGGCATCAAATTCAGCTTGAAACTCAGGTTCAGCTGTGATTTTTAAATAATTCTGACGCAGTTCTTCTACATTTGGATATAACATTTCTGGAATGTAGGCTCCTCCAAATTCACCGTAATAGCCTTTTTCGTTTACGTTGTATGACATTGTTTTATTTTTTATTGTGGATGATTAAACGTGGAGATACATTGCACTGCATCCCTACTTAATGATATGTTCTTTAATCCAGGTTCTATTTCAAACTTGCTGTTGACGTCTATGGCATAAACCGGCAAATTAGTTTTCAAAATTTCATTTACAGCATCCATTTCGTCAAGACCTATTCCTCCGCTTAAAAAGAACGGTTTTGATGATGGGTATTGCTGTAGTACTTTCCAATCAAATGTACTTCCGTTACCTCCTGGTAGCTTTCCTTTAGTATCGAATAAAAAGTAATCACAAACCATTTCAAAAGGTTCAAGTACCGCAAAGTCAAAGGTATCTAAAATTGAAAATACTTTTATGATTTCGATCTCCTTTAACAAGGATTTACGTAATTCACCACAAAATTCAACCGACTCCTTACCGTGTAACTGTACTGCTTGTAAATCGTATTGTGTTACTTTTTGAACAATATTTTCAACAGATTCATTCACAAAAACCCCCGTTTTTTTAATAGACTGAGGTAATTCAGGTATGACACCATCAAAATAACGAGCCGATTTCTCCCAGAAAATAAAGCCCATATAATCGGGTAGGAGTGCTCCCAGCTCGAGAATGTTTTCAGGGTATTTCATACCACAGATTTTTATCCCCACCCTGGCCCTCCCCGAAGGGGAGGGAGACTTTGTGTTAACTTTGATTGTCTTTTTCATATCTATTTATATTAAAAACTTCGGTAGAAGTTTTTTACT
>NZ_JABSNL010000009.1:0-163867 GCF_013294025.1 Flavobacterium aeripolare | reverse complement strand
CTGCTCGCTGCTCGCTGCTCGCTGCTCGCTGCTCGCTGCTCGCTGCTCGCTGCTCGCTGCTCGCTGCTCGCTGCTCGCTGCTCGCTGCTCGCTGCTCGCTGCTTACTCTTGTCTCTTGCCTCTTTCTTCTTTTACATGTCCACAAAAAGAGGAGTTCCCCCTTCGGGGGCTAGGGGGCTAGTTGCTTTATGAATTCCGTTGCTGCTTTTCCAGCATCATCTGTTTTCATAAAGTTTTCCCCTATTAAAAATCCCTTGTAACCATAAGGTTTTAATTCTGTTATGGCTTCGATTGAGCTAATGCCACTTTCGGATACTTTTACGAATTCATTCGGAATCATGTCTGCTAATTGCTTGCTGAAATCCAAACTCACTTCAAAGGTTTTCAAATTTCTATTGTTCACGCCAATCATGTCTAGCGTGGGCATAATCGCTTTTTCTAACTCTTCTTGATTGTGCACTTCTAGTAATACCTCCAACCCTAAACTTTTAGCAAATTCAGATAATGATTTGATTTCGTCTCGTGTTAATACCGCAGCGATTAGCAAAATTAAATCTGCTCCATGTGCCTTTGCTTCTAGTATTTGGTATTCGTCTACAATAAATTCTTTTCGCAATAGCGGAATATTTACCGAAGCTCTAGCCAATAGTAAATCGTCTAATGATCCACCAAAGTATTTTCCATCTGTTAAAACTGAAATTCCGCAAGCTCCAGCGCTCTCATATCCTTTGACCACTTCTTCCACTGTAAAGCTATGATTGATAACCGACTTAGAAGGCGAACGGCGCTTGTGCTCCGCAATGATTCCAGTGTTGCTGTTTCTTAAACTAGTGCTTAATGAAATAGTCTCTTTCGAAAAAAACACCGAAGCCTCTAATTGAGAAACCGGAATAATGCTTTTTTTGAGAATAACTTCTCGTTTTTTATCTACTATTATTTTATCGAGTATGTTCATTTTTGATATTTAAAAGATTGAAAAATTAAAAGATTGAAAAATTGACTTGTAATCGCCATTAATTTTCTTTTTTCGAATTTAAATATTTGATGAAATTAGAAAGGTTTTGCGAAATTTCAAGACTCAAAGAATATCCTTCTTCAATTTGAATTTGATTACAAAAGCCTAGCTCTCTTGAAAGTATTAACATACTCCTCACTTCGGCACAGCTCCCTTTCGAAATTTTTAAATATTTAATCAATTGTTTGTTGCTATTATATTCTGATCCTTCAGCAATGTTATTTGTAATCGAAATTACAGCTCGTTTTATTTGATTTTGAAAACCATACTCTTTCTCAAATGATTTATTACCTAATAGTTTAAAAACAATTTTAGCCAAATGCATTCCCTTCTTGTAGACTTCAAATTCTTCAAAGGACTTTGTCATAATTTTTAAATTTTTAAATCATTCAATTTTTAAATGGACTTTTGTTTGCTCAACTCCTGTAGTTTTGTCAATGCTTTCATTCCTTTTCCTGATAGCAAACTTTCCTTTGCTTGAGCGAAACCATCTAGTGGAGTACATCCTGTTACTGTGGCAATTGCCATAGCAGCATTTGCACATACAACATTGTTTTGTGCTTCGGTTCCTTTGCCTGAAAGGATGTCTGTAAACATTTTTGCTGATGCTGCTATTGTTTTTCCACCTTCGATTTCACTTTGCTTTAACTGATTTACATTAAAAGTCTCGTGAGAAAGCATTCCTTCCATACTGCTAGTGATAATCTTCGTTGGGCTTGTTAACGAAATTTCGTCATATCCATCAAGAGAATGTAGAATGGTAAAATTCACATCGGTATTTTGATATAAGTACGCATACATTCTCGCTAACTCTAGGTTAAAAACCCCTACTAATTGGTTCTGCGGGAATGAAGGATTCACCATAGGACCTAGCATATTGAAGAACGTTTTTACGGCTAGTTCTTTTCGAATGGGCCCCACATTTTTCATTGCAGGATGAAACAAAGGAGCGTGTAAAATACAAATTCCAGCTTGATCGATAGATTTTTCAAGGAAGTCAGCATCATTACTGAATTTGATTCCTAGACTTTCCATCACATTACTTGAACCTGAGATTGACGATAGTCCGTAGTTACCATGTTTAGCTACCTTGACACCTGCACCTGCAGTAATAAATGAAGCTAGCGTCGAGATATTGAAAGTGTCTTTACCGTCACCACCTGTCCCGCACAAATCGATTGTATTGTAAGCAGATAAATCTACTCGAATGCAAAGCTCTAATAGTGCCTCACGAAAACCGGCCAGTTCCTCAATACTTATGCTACGCATCATGTAAACAGTCACAAAAGCGGCTATTTGACTTGGATTGTAATTTCCATTTGAAATATTAACCAACACGCTTTTTGCTTCTTCTTTTGAAAGCGTTTCGTGATTGATTAGTCTGTTTAATATGTTTTTCATTTTGTTTTTTTTGTTATCCTCCCCCCCGGCCCCCTCCAAAGGAGGGGGTGACTGGATGGTTAAACTTTGTCTTTAAACTACGTGCGTAAACTTTGTCTTTATACTTTATGTTGAAACTTTAACTGCAAACATTTTTTGTAAACTTTGCTTGCAATGTTTTTTAGCAAACTATGACGGTAAATAAGTATCAATTATCTAGTTCCGTTTTGGCTCCCACTCCTTCGGAGGGTTCGGGGGGAGGATATTTACCCAGTTCTCTAACATTCTTTTTCCGTTTGGTGTTAACACGCTTTCTGGGTGAAATTGTACCCCACGTACGTCGTAGGTTTTGTGGCGTAGTGACATTACTTGGCCATTCTCATCAAATGAGGTTGCCTCTAGAACATCAGGTAGATTAGCATCTACTACCCATGAGTGGTAGCGTCCCACTTCAAATTCCTTACCCAATCCTTCAAATAAAAGTTCGTCATCTACTACTGTTTTAACATTAGTAGCGATACCGTGGTATACTTTATCTAAGTTAGATAGTGTTCCGCCATATACTTCCCCTATGGCTTGCTGTCCTAAACAAACCCCGAAGATACTTTTTGTAGGTCCGTATTTTTCAATCACAGCTTTCAATAAGCCAGCTTCATCTGGAATTCCTGGGCCTGGAGAAAGTAGTATTTTATCAAAATCAGCAATGTCATCTATTGCAAACTCATCGTTTCTATAAACGGTCACTTGGCAGTCTAAATCTTCTAAGTAATGCACTAGGTTGTAAGTGAAACTATCGTAATTGTCTATAACTAGTATTTTCCCCCTAGCCCCCGAAGGGGAAACTGATGCAGAGGATGTATTTGCTTTTGTCATTTTTTGTCTTAATTAAAATTTTTAATTCCCCCTTCGGGGGTTAAGGGGATTATATTGTTTCAGCTAAATCTAATGCTGTATTCAATGCTCTTAGCTTGTTGTAGACTTCTTGCATTTCGCTTTCTTCGTCAGAGCTTGCTACAATTCCTGCACCGGCTTGTGAATGGAGTTGGTGGTTTTTACTCAAGAATGTTCGAATCATAATAGCATGATTGAAGTTTCCTTCAAAATCCATGAAGCCAATCGCACCACCATAGAAATTACGATTTGTTTTTTCGTAATCTTCGATTAATTGCATGGCTCTATGCTTAGGTGCTCCGCTTAACGTTCCTGCTGGAAAAGTATCCGCTACTACCTGCATTGTTGTTGCTTTATCGTGTAAATGTCCTGTAACTTTAGAAACTAAATGAATCACATGAGAGAAAAACTGTACCTCTCTATAACGCTCTACGTTTACATGGTGCCCGTTGCGGCTTAGGTCATTTCGAGCTAAATCAACCAACATGACATGCTCGCTATTTTCTTTTTTGTCTTCAGATAATTGTTTGGCTAAAACAGCATCTTTCTCGTCATCTCCAGTGCGTTTAAAAGTTCCGGCAATAGGATGGATTTCGGCTTTACGATCTTTAACAATAATTTGCGCTTCGGGCGAAGACCCAAAAATTTTAAAATCACCATAATCAAAGAAGAATAGGTAAGGTGAAGGGTTGATGCTTCTTAAGGCTCTGTATACATTAAATTCGTCACCTTTAAAACCTTGTGTGAAACGACGTGATAAAACCAATTGAAAAACGTCTCCACGGAAACAGTGTTTTTTGGCTAAAGCCACATTGTGCTTGAACTCATCATCTGTAAGGTTAGAGAAACCCTCACCATCCTTTGTAAACTTGTAAGAAGCAATGTTGCGTGATTGCAAGAGTTGTTCTATTTCAGCAAGATTATTAGTATCTTCATCTAGACTGTGACAAAATAAATACGCTTCATTTTTAAAGTGATTGATAGCGATGATGTTTTGATAAACGGCATAATAAACATCAGGAATAGTGTTGCTATTTTCTTTTTTTGCTATTGTTACTTTTTCAAAATAACGAACAGCGTCATAAGATAAGTATCCAAACAAACCGTTGTTTATAAATTTAAAATCGTTCTTCTCTGATGTGAACTCATGCGAGAATTCTTGAATGATTTCAGGAACAGAAGTCTGCTCAGTAATAAAGATCTTTTCAGAAGTTCCGTCAGGATATGATTTTAAAATTGTCTCGTTTTCAATTTTTATAGATGCTATGGGATTACAACAAATATAGGAGAAGCTGTTGTCTCCGCCGTGATAGTCGCTACTTTCTAGAAGCAAACTATTAGGGAATTTGTCGCGAATTTTAAGGTAAATACTGACAGGCGTAATGGTGTCTGCTAGAATTTGTTTGTATTTAGTATTTAATTTAAATGATTTCAATGCGAATAAATTTTGATGATTTATAATTTATTTAAAAGTATAAAAACGGAAAAAGGCTTGTCGTGATGACAAGCCTTTTATATCTGTATTCAAAAAATACCATAGGTGCTTAGTTCACGACGTTTGACGTAAATTGTTCCACCACCAAGTATTGTTTGTAATTGTTTTCATAAGTCAAAGATAGAAAATATATTTATATGACAATCACATTAAAACAATAAATATTAAAATTTAGAAAACTTTAATATCTGTAGAAGCTGTGGAAATAAAAAACCCAACAATTGCTTGCTGGGTTTATAGTATGCGGTTATAAAAGTATTAGAATTTTAAAACAACTGTTAATTCAAATTCGTCAGCAATAGCTTTGTCACCTAAGTTATCAAAGATACTTCCTGACCCGTATTTAATATCATATTGTGTTCTTTCTACCATAAATTTAGTTGAAGCAGTGTTTCCTTTTACTGCCATATTAAATGATACTGGTTTAGTAATCCCTTTAATTGTAAGATCAGCAGTTACAGCATACATATCTTTTGAAGTCATTCCTATTTTTTTGAAAACAAGAATTGCCGTTGGAAATTTTTCAGTACCAAAGAAGTCTTCAGATTTCAAGTGACCGTTTAATTTACCTAGATATTCTCCAGTTAAATCAGTAGCGGTTAGAGACGTCATGTCTACTGTAAATGTACCACCTACTAATTTAGTTCCTTTAAATAATAAGGTACCATCTTTTAAGTTTACAGTTCCACTGTGCTCACCTGTTACTTTTTTTGCATTCCAGTTTACTGCGCTTGCTTTTACGTCAACTTTTTTAGTTTGAGCTGATACTGTTGCTGTAGATAAAACGACTACTAATGCTAATGCGATTGCTTTTAAATTTTTCATGTTCTTTTTTTTTGGTATTTAATTGATTTGTATTTGAATTATATTGTGATAAATAAATCTTCGTGAGACTTTCTTACTTTAGTGTAATGCTGTGTATCATCTTCAGTGTGGCGGTATCCCACAGGAGCAATTACAGTAGCGTTTAAGTTTAATTTGTCTAAACCTAAGATCTCATTAAATTGTGCTGCATTGAAACCTTCCATAGGAGTGGTGTCAATATTCAATTCTGCTGCTGCATTTAGCAGATTACCAAGAGCAAGGTAGGTTTGTTTTGCAGTCCAAACGGTTTGTGCCTCGTCGCTCATTCCTTTTATGGCACCATTCATTAAATCAGAGAATCCATTCAATGCTTCGGCAGGGATACCTCTCGTTTCACTAATATTCTTGATGTAAGATTGTACTTCAGTAGCACCAACATTTGTTTGTGCTGCAAAAATGAATAGGTGAGAAGCATCTGTAATTTGTGTTTGTCCAAAGGCAGCACTTAAAAGTTTTGCTTTTATCTCATCACTTTCAATTACAATCACTTTGTACAATTGTAAACCATATGATGAAGCGCTAAGTCTAACTGCCTCTTTCAAGAAGTCTAAATCGGCTGCAGTAACTTTCTTGCTACTATCGAATTTTTTTGTGGCATAACGCCAATTTTGATTCTCTAAAAATTTACTCATTGTTTGTGGTTTAATGATTTCTATATTTTTCTAATAATGTGTTTAATGTCTCCAGTTCAGTCGCATCTAGATTTGCCGCGAAGAAATTTTCATGAATAATAACCTGAGGATCTAATTGTGATAGTACTTCTAATCCTTTTGGAGTTATAGCAACCTCAATCTTACGGCGATTATCAGGGCAAACGTTACGAGTAACTAATTCCTTCAGCAGCAATTTATCAACTAACCTTGTGGTATTACTAGTCTTTGCAATCATGCGTTCTTGAATCGCAAACATATTTGCTGCAATACCTTTTTGGCCTCTTAAAATTCTCAATACGTTATATTGTTCGCTCGATAAATCATAAGGTTTTAAGACCTCGTTGAATTTTTCTGAGATGATATTTTGTGCATACAATACGTTTAACATAATACGTTTTGCATTAGTCATAGATGTATTTGTCTTTATAATTTCTTCAATTGTCATTTTAAAGTATGCTTTATTTGTTGGTACAAATGTAACACTTTATTTAGTTGTATATACAAATGTTTGTTATTATTTTTATTATTTATTTGTAAGTTGCTTTAATTTAGGCATTTGTCTTAATATTTTATAGCGTCCCAACTAATTCTTTAAAAATTATTGGATGCAGTCTGTTGTATTTGTCTAATCAGTACTAAGAATGAACGTTATAATTAGGAGATAAAAGCACACTGTCGTGATGAGAAATCATGATTACTCTAGGGATTAAGTGCCATTAGTTTGTTCATCTTCAATTCTGAAAATAGGTGTAGCGACAAGACCACAGCTAGTACTGGTTTATCTTTATCTTATTTTTTTTTCGAAAATAAAAATGACAGTGCCAAGACAAAGTTAGGGGTATAGCCATTTTATAATTGCTATCCTGATATATTTTAGTATTGGTAATTTGTGTTCAGCGATATTTTTTGACAAGTATTATGTTTGTCTTTACCTTAAAAAAGATGGAATTCAATTAGTATCTTAATTTTTTTTAATAGTACTTTAGTGTACTTTAAAAGAAAGCAATTAAAATGAGAGTGTAGCGCATACAATTGCACGCTTATTTTAGTGTATTGGCTCGCACTTTATGTAAGGATGCTGAGAAAAAATGATAGTTTATGAGTAGGGATTTTTCTAAATATGATTATGAAGAACTGTTAGCAATCGCTAGAAATCAAGAGGAAGAACTTGAAAGATTGCAAATTGTAAGTAGAATGCGAAATAACTTTGAGGGTTATTTTGACAAGTCTATTGACTTAATATGTGTAGCTGGTATTGATGGATTTTACAAGGTAGTTAATCCAGCATTTATTAAAGCACTAGGTTATGAAAAGGATGAAATTGAAAATAAATTTATTATAGACTTTATTCATCCTGAAGATATAAGCAAATCTCAAGAAGCGCTCAGCGGATTGTATAGTGGAGGTATTATTCAAGATTTCCAGAACAGATTAATTGCAAAAGATGGAAAAATCGTTACCATACAGTGGTCTACCTATGCAACGCACGCACAAGATGTTTTTTATGGAATAGGGCGCGATATTAGTTTTCTTGTCAATGCTAAAAATGAATTAGAAAGAGGGCAAAAGATCTTAAACAATGCTCAAAAAATGGCCAAGATAGGTTCGTGGGAATTTCATATTCTAACAAGTGAATTAATATGGTCTGATGAGTTGTATGCCATTTACGAAATAGAAAAAAATCCTAATCTCGACTTAGTTGCCGTTTATGAAGGAAACTTGACTGAGGAACAAAGAATTCTTTTTGCAAATAAGATCAATCTGTTAATTGCAAATCAGCAGTCATTTGAACTAGAGTACGAATTGGTTTTTGTAAATAAAAGCAAATATATTAATGTCACAGCAGAACCAATTTTAGATCAAAACAATGCTGTCATTGCTATAAGAGGGAACACTCAAGACATCACTGACAAATATTTGATAAAAAAACAGTTAGACCAGAAAATTAAGGACGAGACAGCTTTAAAACTTAGATTAGCTGAGGAAGAAGGCAATTCAAAATTCAAGGAATATATAGAAAGTGCTCCTGACGCTGTATTTGTTATCAATGATGCTGGTTATTATATCGAAATAAACAAAGCGGCAACGGTAATGACCGGGTTCTCTAAGGAAGAACTACTTCAAAAACGTTTTGGAGAAATAACGAATCCCGAAGGTCAGGAAACGGAGATCAAAGTTTTTTTGCAAGAACTTAATGAAAAAGGAATTGCAAAAATTGAGGTTAAGGGATTTAATAAAAATGGAGAACACCGCTGGCGCGCCATTGAAGCCGTTAGAATATCTGAAGATAGGATTTTAGGTTTTGCAAAGGATATAACAGAAAGTAAGGAAAGTATCGCGCTAGTTAATACCATTTTTGATCGTATTACAGATGCATTTATAGCATTAGACAAAAACTGGAATTACACCTACATGAACGCTCGTGCTGCTGAAATATTAAGTAGCGATCCAGCCACCGTACTTGGTAAAAATATATGGGAGCAATTTCCACAATGTGTAGGTACTGCATTTGATGAGGTCATTCGCAGTTCTGGGGAGACTGGAGAATATGGTTATCTTGAGAATTATTTTCATGAGGACAAGTGGTTAGAAATTCATGTGTACCCTTCAGATGACGGATTTTCACTATTCTTTAGAGATGTAAGCATTAAAAAACAGTATGAGTATGAACTTGAACACAGTGAAAAACGTTTTAGGGCTTTAGTAGAGAATAATGAGGGCATCATCACCGTTATTGACGAACATAGAAAAGTGTTGTTTAGAAGTCCTTCATCACAAAAAGTTACTGGGTACAGTGATGAAGAGTTCAATAAAATAGCCGATGAAGATTATTTTCATCCAGACTATTTAGATTACATTACAAATATTATTCAAGAATCACTTTTAAATCCTGGTAAATTGTACCCTGCGCTATTTAAGGTAAAACACCTTGAAGGGCATTACATTTGGTTAGAAGGAATGGTTAGCAATCGTTTTCACGACTCAAGTATACAAGGATTGATTGCTAATTTTAGGGATGTAACTGAAAAAATAGAATTCAATATTGCCCTTGAAAAAGAGCGTGATATCTTTGCTAAAATAGCTGCTACATCTCCGGGTTTAATTTATTCTATGCGCATTGATACAAAAGGCGTTATAAGTTTACCGTATGCTAGTGATGCCATAGATGCCGTTTATGGATATGATTTTGAAAACGTACGCGAGGATGCTACTACCATTTTTGAAAACATTCATCCTAACGACTTACAAACAGTACTAGAAAATATAAATAATAGTAAAGCTATTCTAAGGCCATTAAAAGGAATTTACCGTTATAACCATCCTAGCAAAGGTTTAGTTTGGCATGAGCTCAACTCACTAGCCGTTGCAAATTCAGATGATTCTGTGACTTACCATGGTATAGTTACAGATATTACTGATCGTATAATCTCAGACCAAAAACTACTTAAAGGGAACAGACTGTTTTCATTCATTAGCCAGATCAATCAAATGATTGTAAGAACAACTGATGAGGAGAAGCTTTTTGAAGAAGCATGCAAAATTGCGGTTGAGCAAGGCCAGTTTAAAATGGCGTGGATTGCTAAGAACAATTGTAAAAAAGGTACCATCGAGCCCGTTAGAATTTATGGCGTTGATGAAGGCTATTTAGAAATATTGTCAGATGTATTTGAGAAAAATGAAAATATCATTTCGGGGCCAGTTTGGACAGCAATAAATACAAATGAGTATGTAGTATGCAATGATATAGAAAATGATAGTATGATGCAGCCCTGGAAAAAAGCAGCCCTTAGTAGAGGGTTTCTATCTATGGTTGCCGTGCCTATTACTAAATTTGGACAAGTCGTAGGCTCTTTTAATTTTTATTCGAACGAAAAAGCATTTTTTGACTCTGAGGAGCTCAAGCTTTTGCAAGAGGCGACCGGAGATGTGTCATTTGCGCTTGAAGTAATTGAAAGAGACATCAAGAGTAAAAAAGCTGAAGAAGCAATTTTTCAAAGTGAACGTCGCTACCACGCTTTAACGGAAGCTTCCCCTGTGGGACTTTTTCGTACTGATGCGTCAGGATTTACTACTTATGTAAATCCTAGCTGGACTAGAATAACAGGAATGCTTTATGAACAGGCGTTAGGTAATGGATGGATGGATGCACTTCATCCAGATGATCGCGCCAAGACATTTATCGTTTGGGAGGATGCCACAGATAAGCAAGTAAATTCTACAACAGAATACCGTTTTATTCGCCCAGATGGTACGGTTACCTGGGTATTAGGGCAGGCTACTCCAGAGCTTGACGAAAACAATAAGATAGTAGGCTACATAGGTACAATAACAGATATATCTGAACGCAAATTAGTAGAAGAGGAACTACTCAAAATTAATTCGCGTTTCGAAATCATTTCTGCTGCTACAAATGATGCCATTTTTGAATTGGATTTTGAGAATAATGTGAGTTGGCATAACAAAGTTTCCTTAGATAATATAGGGAACCACAGTACTGATTTAACCACTAAAGAAAACAAAAAATTGTGGCGATCAAGATTGCATCCAGAAGATAAAGAGCGTGTAATTAATCATATAGAAAGTTGCTATAAAAGCGACTTAAAAACATGGTCTGATGAGTTTCGTTTTATGAAGCCAGATGGTTCTTATGGTCACTTTTATGAACGTGCCATAATTATTAGAAATGCAATAGGAAAACCGGTGCGTTTTATAGGTTCGATGCTAGATATTACTAATTTAAAAACAGCTGAAGAAAATTTTAAAAGCATTAATAAAAAATTAGAAAGTATTTTAAATGCCATTCCCGACTTACTATTTGAGGTAGGAGAAAACGGTTACATGTACAGCTTCCACTCGCATCATGAAAGCATGTTAGCAATACCTAAAGAAGAGATTATAGGTTCTTATTTCAAGGATTTTCTTCCTCCTGAAGTTGCTTTGGTGTCCTTTGCAGCACTGCGAGAAGCGGCCGAAGTAGGATTTTCTACAGGAAAGCAATATAGCATGATTTTACCAGATGGTGAGCAGCATTTCTATGAATTATCAGTGGCTCCCATGAAAAATGACCTTACAGATCAAATGCATTTTATTTGTCTGTCAAGAGATATTACGGTGGCAAAAAAAGGTGATTTTGCTCTAGAGAAGAGTGAAGAGCGTTACCGCGGGCTTTTGAATAATCTAGATGCTGGAATTATCGTTCATGATGCTAAGTCAGAGATTGTAATGAGTAATATCAAGGCCTCTGAGCTACTTGGCTTGGAGTTAGAGCAACTACATGGCGCTACTGCTAGAAGCAATTTTTGGGATTTTTTAAATGAAGATGAGTCGGTGATGCAAATAGAGGATTACCCCATCAACCAAATATTACGAAATAAAGTAGCAATTAAAAATTTTGTTTTAGGGATACGTAATGAACGTGCAATTGAGAACAAGTGGGTGCTAGTAAACGGCTTTCCTATGTATGGAGAAAACGATGAGGTGAGCGAAGTCGTAGTCAGTTTTATAGATATTACGGTAAGACGCCAGATGGAGATGGAAATTACTAAATCTAAAGAGCAGGCAGAAGCTGCAAATAGAGCTAAGACAGAGTTTTTAGCAAACATGAGTCATGAAATACGAACACCTCTAAACGGAATAATAGGATTTACACATTTATTGATGCAGTCTAATCTAGATGGCAATCAACTAGAGTACATGTCTACAGTAAATGAGTCTGCAAAAACCTTGATGCAAATTGTAAACGATGTTTTAGATTTTTCTAAAATAGAGTCGGGTATGTTTGAACTCGATTGTGAATCAATCAGTTTGCTGCAACTCAACCAGCAAGTTGTTGATCTATTTAAGCATCAAGCACATCATAAAAACATTGTACTGCAACTACATGTTGATGATAAAATACCTGCTTTTGTAATGGCTGATGCAGTCCGTTTAAAACAAATATTAGTAAACCTTTTAAGCAACGCACTAAAATTCACTGATGTTGGCTCAATCACGCTCGATATTACAGTTCTGGAAGATGGCAAGGACAACAACTGCTTGGTCAAATTCTCTGTAAAAGATAGTGGTATCGGAATCAAAGAGGACAATAGAAACAGAATATTCAGCTCATTTGTACAAGAAGACACCTCAACAAGTAGAAAATTTGGTGGCACTGGACTTGGTCTTGCTATTTCAAATCAACTGTTGGCTTTAATGGACAGTACCTTAGAATTAAAAAGTGACTATGGTATTGGTAGTGATTTTAATTTCAAAATTAATTTCGAAAAAGTGCAACAATTGCCTTTTTTAAATACTGCTAAGAAGGATGGAACTGATGCCATATTGCTTTCAAAGAAGATTGTAGCGAACAAGCATATTTTAATCGTTGAGGATAATAAAATAAACATGCTCTTAGCAAAAACGCTAATGAAGCGAATTTCACCTAATGCAACCCTATATGAAGCCTATGATGGTAATGAAGCCGTGGAACAGTTTAAAAATTTGCCTCTAGATATTATTTTTATGGATGTACAAATGCCTAATAAAAATGGATATGAGGCAACCGCAGAAATTAGAGCAATTCAAGGAGATAAAAATATTCCTATAATTGCTATTACAGCAGGTATACTTGTTGGTGAGAAGGAAAAATGCTTTGAGGCAGGTATGAATGACTATTTACCTAAACCTATAAATGTTAGCGATCTAGAGAATATGATTGTTAAGTGGCTCGCTGAATAGCTTTTTTTTATTTTATATTTAGGCTTTCGCCAAAGTCAAACTGTTCTAGTTCGTTTTTTTATAACTCCAAACTGCAAAAGCATTTAGCACAAATGCGTAGCCCAATATTATAAAAAATTGTCTTGATATATCTGAGAAATTGGCTCCTTTGAGTAAAACCATTCTAATAATTTCTACAAAATAACGAATAGGGTTAAACAACGTGATCTTTTGTGCCCAGTTAGGCATGCTTTCTATAGGAGTGAACAATCCGCTCATTAAGATGAAAATAACCGTAAAAAACCAAGCAATGAACATCGCTTGTTGTTGGGTTTCGGTGTGGTTAGAAATAATTAAACCTATTCCCAATATAACCAACAAATATACAGAAGTAAACAAATAAATAAGTCCTAAATTGCCTAGCATAGGAATGTTGAAAACGGCTTTAGAAATAATAAGACCCACCGTTAAAATAAACAATCCCAATACCCAAAACGGAAATAACTTGCCAATAATAAACTGGTATTTCTTGATGGGAGTGACATTAATTTGCTCGAGTGTTCCCATCTCTTTCTCGCGTACAATATTCATAGCTGATAGAAAAAGCGTTAGCATAGTTACCAGTAATACTAAAATTCCCGGCACCATATACGTTTTGTAATTTAAAGTGTTGTTGTACCAGAAAGACGGAATACTAATAATGCTTTGTGGTTGTACTACTATTCCATCATTAAATTGCATTGCTTGCGTTTGTATGTTTTTATTGAAATTGCTAATTAATTGTGTGATGTAAACATTAGCTACTCCTGCTGCGGCGCCGTCAATGGCATTAATACTAACGGAGAGATTTGTTTTTTTATTGATTAATAAGTCGCGTTCAAAATGGTTTGGAATTTCAAGAAGTACATCTATATTCCCTTTTTGCATGGCAGCTGTAGCTTCTTTATGTGAAGAGAAATTTTCAACTACATTGAAGTAATTGGAAGCTTCAAAACTACCTATTAATTCTCTAGAAACAGCGGAATGATCGTTGTCAATGTAACAAAACTTGATATTTTTTACTTCAAAACTAGCAGCATTAGATAGGATTAATAATTGTATTAATGGCAATACAAATAGTATAGGTAACATGCCTTTATTTCTAAATATTTGTTTAAATTCCTTGTGGATGATGAATGCTATTGTTTTCATAGATAGTTCTTGTTTGTATAGCCCTGATGGAAGTGGAAATCCTTTTGTCTCGTTTCTTTACGAGGCAAAAGATTGTAACGTACAGCAGGATAAAGCTCCTAAAACCAAAATTAATTGGGTTTAAATTACTCTAATCTTATTTTGTAATTTTTAATACTCACGCCTATAAAAAGTACGGACATTGCTATGAGAATAAGGATTTCTTTCCAAATTATTGAGAACGTTGCTCCTTTAAGCATAATGGCTTTTATAATTATGATAAACCATTTAGCAGGGATGATATTACTGATGATTTGTAAGGGTAGGGGCATACTCGAAATAGGAAATATAAATCCTGAGAGGATGATCACAGGCAGCATAAGCCCCATTAATGAAATCATCATGGCCATTTGTTGCGAGCTGGATATTGTTGAAATTAAAATCCCTAATGACAAGGCGGTAATGATGAATAACACAGTAACAAATGCCAGTAAAAACAGGTCGCCTTGAAACGGCATTTTAAAAACAAAAAAGCCTAATAGTAAGATTACAACAGCGTTAATGATGGATAAAAAAATATATGGAAATACTTTACCAATAATAACTTGATAGGGTTTCATAGGTGAAACTAAAAGTACTTCCATGGTTCCTAATTCTTTTTCTCTAGTGATGGATATGGAGGTCATCATTGCAGAAACCAACATTAAAATCACTGTCATTACTCCTGGTACAAAGGTAAATACACTTTTAAGTTCAGGGTTGTAATACAGCTGGGTTTGTGTTTGAATCTGGTAAGTTGGTTTGTTTAAGGTATTGACTTCCTGGATGTGATTTTGTAAAATAGCATTTGTATAATTAGTGATTGTATTGGCTATATTAGGATCAGTAGCATCAGTGATTATTTGGACTTTAGCCTGTTTTTGTGTTTGTAAATTTTTTATAAAGTCGTTCTCGAAAACTAAAACAGCTTTTACTTTCCCTTTTTTGAAAATTGCCTCTATTTGGTTCTCATTAGTAATTTCTTGCTCTAAATTAAAATATTTAGAAGCATTGATTTTACTGATTATTTTTTGAGTTTCTGAATCTTTTGAATGGTCTAAAATAGCAATATTTACATTATTGATTTCGTTAGTAATCGCAAACCCAAAAAGCATTATTTGCGCAATAGGCATCCCAAATAAGATAAACATAGTACGTTTATCACGAAAAATGTGATAGAATTCCTTAGTAACAAAACCGATAAATCTTTTCATTATGCTTTATTTAAATGTAAAGTTAGCAAAGGAGTTTTTAAACAGATTCCCTTTTAAACCTCTCTAATTCCTACTATTCTATATTTCGAGCCAGTTTTAAAAAAACGTCATTCATAGAAGCTACTTTGTATTTCTCTTTTAAATTTTTTGGGGTATCGAGTGCTTCAATTTGTCCTTCAACCATGATAGAAACTCGGTCACAATATTCGGCTTCGTCCATGTAATGCGTGGTAATAAATAGTGTTGTTCCTTTGTTTGCCTGTTCATAAATCAGTTCCCAAAACTGTCTTCGAGTAATAGGATCGACGCCGCCGGTAGGCTCGTCTAGAAATACAATTTTTGGTTCGTGCAGTAAAGCAACTGAAAAGGATAGTTTTTGTCTCCAACCTAGTGGCAAATCCCTAACTAGTTTGTCTACCATTTCTTCGAGTTGTAACTCTTGTACCAGTTGTTTCGTTTTTTCTTTAATCTTTGCTGTGGATAAACCGTAAATTCCACCAAAAAAAGTAATATTTTCCCTAATTGTTAAGTCGTCATACATGGAGAATTTTTGACTCATATAACCAATGCTTTTCTTGACCATTTCAGTATTGGTTTTTACATCAAAACCTGCAACAATTGCTTCACCTGAACTAGGTTTAGAAATCCCAATGAGCATTTTCATGGCTGTGGTTTTTCCAGCACCATTTGCGCCAAGAAAACCAAAAATCTCCCCCTTATACACCTCAAATGTGATGTTGTTTACGGCCTTAAAATCACCAAATACCTTGCTGAGATTTTTTACTTCTATAATTTTTTCCTGCGTCATGATTATTGATTTACAGCGGTTAAATCCATAAAAACATCTTCAATTGTATTTTTTGCAACTTTGATTTCTATTTCCAGATGATTTTGTGATTCTAGATAAATTTGTAATTCGTCAGGATTAAAATCAGTGCTTTTATCAATATAATGAAGATATTCTCCAAAGGCATAAACACTATACTGACTTGGATATTTCTTTAAATCGACAATTAATTGATTGGTATTTTTAGCCCGAATATCGTAGATCGTTTTATCATAATTCTTAATGATGTTTTCAGGAGCATCGATTTTTAAAATTTTCGCTTTTTGGATCAAGGCAATTCGGTCACATAAAGTAGCTTCATCCATGTATGGCGTAGAAACTAAGATAGTTATTCCTTTTTGCTGCAAGCGCTTGAGCATTTGCCAAAATTCTTTTCTTGAAACAGGGTCAACACCTGTAGTTGGTTCGTCTAAGAATAATACAGATGGTTTATGAATCAATGCACAACACAATGCTAATTTTTGTTTCATTCCGCCTGAAAGTGCCCCAGCTCTGCGGTTTTTAAAAGGTTCGATCTGGATGTAAATATCCTCTATCAATTCATAATTCTCTGCAATTGTAGTCCCAAAAATTGTGGCAAAAAACTTTAAATTTTCTTCGACCGTTAAATCTTGATAAAGTGAGAATTTACCAGGCATGTATCCTACAGAATTTCTAATAGATTTGTAGTCTTTAACCACGTCAAATCCAGCTACGGTTGCCGTACCTTCATTAGCTAAAAGTAAAGTGGTAAGAATCCTAAAAAGCGTTGTTTTACCAGCACCATCAGGACCTATTAATCCAAATAATTCTCCCTGATTTACATCAAAAGTGATCTCGTCAATAGCAAGGATTTTGTTGTAAGATTTTGATATGTTTTGGACTTGAATACTCATAATTAAATTTAAGGATCAGCTTTATTTGTTCAAACTCTGAATCCACATTTCAGCGGGCATTCCTATTTTTAAACTACCATCATTTTTTACTTTTACTTTCGCAGCATACACTAGATTCACGCGCTCCTCTTTTGTTTGAATCGTTTTTGGTGTAAACTCAGCCGATGAAGAAATCCATGAAATTATTCCTGTATATGATTTCATATCTTGCTCAGCATCTATTTTGACAGTTATTTTTTGATTTGTTTGGATGTGTGCTAACTGGGTTTCGCTAATATACACTCGCAATGTCATTTCTGAAATATCTGCAATTTTGTACAGTGGTTTTCCAAAAGAAGTGATCTCATTAGCTTCAGCATATTTGGCTAAAACGGTACCTTTTATAGGGTTCGTAATTTTACTTTTCTCAATTTGATCGTCTATTTTATCTATTTGAATAGCGATAGATTTGGCCTCATTTACAATAGGAGCGTCTTGTGTTTTTACGCTTTTTATTTGTTCATTGAGGACATTTACTTTACCGTTAATTTCATCTAATTGACGTTTAGTAGCTGCATTTTCTGCAAACATATTCTGAATGCGGTTTCTCTCAATCAATGTTGTTTTTAATTGCTCTTGTAAAACAGTAATTTGTGATACTACATTTGTAGATTTTGAGTAAACAGTATTTTTAGAAGCAATCAGTTGTTGTTTATTAAAATACAATTGTGTGGTATCAATTAAACCTACTTGTTTCTCGGCTTCAAGAATATCGCCTTCTTCAAGGTTTAGAAAGATTATTTTTCCATTTGCTTCTGCTGAAATTGTAGTTTCCGTGGCTTCAAAATTTCCGTAGCCATCTGCCTTTTCATCATTTTTATTGCAAGAAATAAAACTTATAGTAAGTAAAATTATTATGTATTTTTTCATGTTCGTTTAATTTATTATTCGTCACTTAATTTCTAAGAATTACGAATTTATCTGAGGCTATAATTAATTTCCGTTTATAATTAAATAATTAGCATTAGCTAAATCTAATTGTATTTCATGTATTTTTTGATTCAATTTCGCTTCATACAAATTTGTCAACTCGATTAAATAATCAGATGCCTTAATCACCCCATTTTTTAATTGTGAATCAGCTGATTTTACTACGTATTGGCGTAAAGCAATAATTTCAGAATCAGTACTCGTAATTTCATCAAGTTTGTTTATTTCGTTTTCCATTTCTTGTAATTGTAAGTTAGTGTTGACAAGAAAGGTTTCTCTTTCGGTATCAATAATTGCTTCCGAAATAGTTAATGCTTCTTTTTCTTTTTTGGATTTGTTCCAATCAAATACATTCCAATTAGCTTTTACACCCAACATATAAAATGTTTGAAAAGAATTGTCCAACATATTCAAACCTGGATTTCCATATCCTGCTTGTCCAAATGCATTTATTTTAGGCACTTTGTTCTTTGTAATGATAGTTTTAGAATGTTCAATTTGTTGGTTTTGTAGATCAAATAGCTGTAATTCTGGGCGGCAGTTAATGGTAGTAAAATTTTTTTTCAAAAATTGGTTTAATTAAAATCACATTGTCTGGTATTGTTGAAAAGGTTAATGAAGCTAAATTTGCTATAAACCTCTTTTTATCATAAGTAATTTCTGTAAGCTGCTGTTTTATTTTTAGACTTTCAGCTTCTAAAATTTTTTCAGAAGCAGCTAAAATGGCACCATATTTCACTGCTGTTTTTACTTCATTTACTTTAGAAACTAACTGTTGTTGTTTGGCTTTGAGAATTTCCATTTTTTCTTGCGATAGTAAAATAGAAAAATAGAGCTGGTTAATCTTTGATTTCAATTGATACAAATTCACTTGAACTTGTTGCTGTTGTGTTTTTGTTTGTATCTCTTTCAGTTGGGCGTTTGCATTGATTAACCCACCGTTATAAAGTATTTGATTGACATCAAAAGTTGCTTTATATTGGTCTTTATTAGCAGGGTCAACCGTTAAGTTTGGAATTTTTATAGGTAATTGTGTCACATCAGATTGATAGGTTACTTGCGCATTTAGGTCAAGTCTAGGTAGTTTTCCAAGGTTGATAGTTGCAATGTCTAAAGCTGATTTTTCTTGTAATAATTTACTTTGCTTTGCAATAGGATAGTTCTTATTTACCAAAGTATAACAGTCTTCTAAAGACAGATGTTGTTGTGCTGTAGTAAAAAAAGGAACTATAATAAGTACTAGAATAATTATTTTTTTCATTTTTTTATAGCGTTAATAATTTGTTCTGAAACAGTAATTTTACGTTCTTCCATCAAGGTATTGAATTCATTGTCAGATAGTTTTATAATGCCTTTAACGAGCATTTGAGCTGCAAAAGGAAAAATAGTCATTGAGAGGATGTCCAATAAAAGCTGTTTTGGATTGCCTTTTTTTATAATTCCTGCCGTCATTTCGTTTTCTATTTGCAAAATAAAATTGGAAGCGTCAGGAGCATTTTTATTTTTAAGAAAATTAGCTACAAATTCGGGATTGTTATTCATTTCTTGAATTACAAATGCAGGTAAAAATGGATTCTTAATCACAAACGAAATGTAGTTTTGAGTGAATTTCTTTATTTTTTTAAATACTGTTGCCTCTGAATTGAATATTTCGTTTATCTGTGGTGCTAGTTGGCTAAATGCGTTTTTAAAAACGGCTTCAAATAGTAGCTGTTTATTTTTAAAACAATAATGTAACATGGCTTTGTTTATACCGGCTTGGTCTGCAATTTCCTGCATTCTAGCACCCGAAAAACCCTTTTTTTGAAACACGATTTGCGCGGCATTAAATATTTTTTCTTCAGTAGTCATTTTGCTAACTATTTAGTTTAACCATTTGGTTAATTCAATTGTAAAAAAAAAGTAATTTGATTTACTTTTTTTTATTTTGGAACAAACATTTTAAAAATCAATCAGCTCATTAGACTTCCATATTAAATGACAGTTAATGATTTATATATTATCGCACAAGTTACAAAAGCACAACCTACTTAATAATAGTAAGCACAACCACTAAGGCAACAATAAGAATTTCAAATACGAAATTTGATAGTGCTTGATTGTTATTGATTACTCTTTTCTAAAATAACATTGATGATATCTTTTTTTTGTAAAACACCAGATTGTCTCCACAATTGTTTTCCGTTTTGGAATAAAATCATTGTAGGTACGCCACGAACTTGATATTGCGACGCAAGTTGCTGGTTTTTATCCACATCAATTTTTATTATCGAAATGCGTTCTTCAAAGTTGTCTTTTACTTCTTTTAAAACAGGAGCAAGCATTTTACAAGGTCCACACCAAGTAGCAAAAAAATCTACTAATACAGGTTTGTCTGAATTTATAATATCATGAAAACTACTCATTTTTTTATTTTTTATGTGTTGGTACATTGCATCCATTTAATCCACAACCAGAGTTAAATGCTGCTTGAAATAAGAAGAAGGCTGCCATAAAACCAAATAATGGTTGGCGGTATTGAAAAGCTTGTTGAATCAAAAATAAGCCTATCGCTAAACGAATCCAGCGCATGGCATGCCAATTTGTAAAGAGAATTTGCTTCATTTTATAGTGTGTTTATTTTTAAGTTATTATCGTAAGAAAGCACTTCTTGTAATTCTAATAACGGAAACTCATTTGTACTTACTAATAAAAGTGTTGTAAAATCAGTATTTATACTCACGTTCAAAACGCTCTCTAGCTTTTCTAATTTTGATACAACAGCACTAGTGCTATCATTTGTAATGATTCCTTCCAAGTTATATAAGTTAACATTTGTGTCATCCATTTTCTTTAATTCTATAAAAAGCTCTGTATTTGCCCTTGGAGCAATTGAATTATTGGAAACATCCATAGACAAAACCTCAAAGGCATCTTTAAAAAGCATCTTATATTCTTCTTGGCTTCCGCCAAAAGGAGGACCCGCTGTGAAAGTTCTATTGAATAATACTCCTGCTAACTTTCCGTTTTTAGCGAGTAGATCGTGCATTTTAGCAACATACTCTTGACGCATGGTAGGAGGTAATGCGCAAAAAAATGTTTGCTCAATGATTAAATCGTAACTACCCTGATGTTTAAAAAAATCACCTAAAACAATTTTAATATTATTGTTAGTAGCAAATTTCTGTTGCAGGATTCTTATTAGTGTGGGCGCTATATCAATTACCGTGATATTTGTAAAGCCCACCTCAAGTAAATAAGCTGCCTCATATGTATTGCCGCATCCAGGAATTAAAATAGCGCTATTTTTATCCTCGATGGCATCAATATAAGCCTTCAAAGGAGGCGAAATAACTCCTAGATCCCAACCGGTGGTATTGGCTTTGTATTGGCCATCCCAATAGTTTTGATCTAATACTTTGTCATTTGATTCTGTACAACATTGTTTGTTATTCATATGGTGCTTTATTTTCTACTTCTACTATCAAACAATACTACTGCTAGGAAAAAAGATAAAAATATTGTCCTACAGATCATTAAGATAAAGATAGGGACTTTTTTTTAGCGTACTAAAACAGTAGTATTAAATTGACGTTAATTTATTATTTTAAAACTTTGCTTTGACAAACAAAGTTAGTTTTAGGTACTGTCGTTTTTGAGATGGCATTAAAGCCACCTTCGACTTCTTTAAAGTTTCTAAAACCTCTTGCTTGCAAAATAGAGGCAGCAATCATACTACGGTAACCGCCTGCACAATGTAAAAAGAACGGTTTTTTTGGATCAATATCTTTTACCCAGTCGTTAATGTTAGCTAGGGGTTTACTAAATGCTTCATCCACGTGCTCAGCAGCATATTCTGTTTCTTTTCGAACATCAATTACTTTGCTTTCGCCAATTTTAACCTCTTTAGAAAATGCTTCGGCTGTGATTCTATTTACGGTATCAATTTCTTTTCCTGCTTTGGCCCAAGCCTCAAATCCACCTTCTAAATGTCCGATTATATTATCAAAACCCACACGGCTTAAGCGAGTCACAGATTCTTCTTCGTGACCAACTTCTGTTACAAGTATGATAGGTTGCTTAACATCAGCAATTAGTGCTCCCACCCATGGTGCAAAGTCTCCATCAATACCTATATTTATTGATTGCGGAATAAATCCCTTAGCAAAAACACCATTTTTACGTGTGTCCAATAATAATGCACCAGCATCTTCCACTGTGCTTTCTAGATTTGCTACTGTAATCGCTTGCATACCATTATTTAACACAGATTCAAAACTGTCATATCCTTTTTTATTCATGGCAACATTCATCCCAAAATAAGCAGGAGGAGGCAATAAACCGTCTGTTACTTCTTTAATGAATTCAGCTTCGGTCATATTTGCTCTTAAAGCATAATTAGTCTCTTTTTGGTTGCCTATAGTTCCTACAGTTTCCTTGCTCATGTTTTTACCGCAAGCACTTCCAGCACCATGCGCAGGATATACAATAACATCATCAGCAAGTGTCATTATCTTATCTCTTAAAGAATGATACAATGTTGCCGCTAATTGCTCTTGCGTCATATCGGCTGCTTTTTGAGCTAAATCAGGTCTACCCACATCACCTATAAACAAAGTATCTCCAGAGAAAATAGCATACTCTTTACCATTTTCATCCATTAGCAAGTAGGTAGTACTCTCCATAGTATGCCCTGGCGTGTGCAATGCTTTTATTGTGATGTTTCCTATGGTAAATTCTTGTTCGTCTATTGCAATAATAGCTTCAAACTCTGGTTTAGCTGTTGGTCCATAAACAATGGGAGCACCGGTTTCTTTACTCAAGTCAACATGTCCAGAAACAAAATCAGCATGAAAATGAGTTTCAAAAATATATTTCAATTTCACATTGTCTCTTTGAAGTCTATCTAAGTAAGGTTGTACTTCGCGTAGTGGATCAATAATAGCCGCTTCTCCATTTGAAATAATGTAATAAGCGCCTTGCGCTAAACATCCTGTATATATTTGTTCTATTTTCATGATAGTTCTTTTTATTATGATGTAGCAAAGATACTTGTTGTGTTTGTAATAGGACGTGACTAATGTTACATAAGCAACAATTTTTTACAGAAATTGTTCAAAGCAAAGTTATTACGACTTTATATAACAGAGGATGATAATTATCAGGATTTAAACCGGTTTTATGTGACTTGAGTTACATAAAATGGCTAAATTTACGGGTAGCTTTACAAAAAAAAATAGCAGTATGGAAGAAATGCTTTTCTACGACAGAATGCAGTTTGCATTCACAATTACTTTTCACTATCTCTTTCCGCAATTAACAATGGGTTTGTCCTTAATCATTGTTTATTTTAAATGGAAATTTCTTAGAACAGATGATATAACTTATAATAAAGCCACCCACTTTTGGATGAAAATATTTGCATTGAATTTTGCAATGGGTGTGGTAACCGGTATTCCTATGGAGTTTCAATTTGGAACCAATTGGGCTAAGTTTTCTGAATTGACGGGAGGCATTATTGGGCAAACATTAGCCATGGAAGGCATGTTCTCCTTTTTTCTCGAATCTTCTTTTCTAGGAATGTTTCTCTTTGGAGAAAAAATTATCGGGCATAAATGGCATTTTGTCACTGGATTGCTCATATTTATAGGGTCTTGGGCAAGTGGTTTTTTAATTATTGCCACGCACTCCTGGATGCAAAATCCTGTGGGTTACGAAATTCTAGCTAACGGAAAGTTTGTATTAAATAACTTTGGTGCTTTATTTGCAAATCCGTGGTTGTGGCCCTCTTATTTGCACAATCAAGCGGCTTCATTAGTAACGAGTTCATTTGTGGTTGCAGGGATTGGTGCTTTATATATCTTAAGTAAACGAAATGTATCCTACGGAAAGTTGTTCCTAAAAACGGGAGTGGTATTTGGATTGATTTCGAGCTTAATTGTAGCGGTTCCTACAGGCGATTTATTGGCAAAAAATGTGGTGAAATACCAGCCAGTCACTTTTGCTGCTATGGAAGGAATTTTTCATACGGAGGAAAAAGGAGCCGAGATTGTACTGATAGGGCAGCCTGACGTGAAGGATAAAAAACTAGACAATAAAATTGCGGTGCCTAATGTTTTAAGCTTTTTGACTTACGGCAGTTGGGACACTACAGTGAAAGGACTAGATCAGTTTGACGAAAGTACCCATCCTACCAATATTTCGGGACTTTATTATGCTTACCATATTATGGTAGGTTTAGGAACGCTTTTTATAGGGTTAATGTCCTTGGCGGTGCTTCAATTATTTAGAAAAAAACTCTTTGAAACCAAGTGGATTTTATGGGCATTGTTCTTTATGATGCCATTTCCTTATATAGCAAACACTACAGGCTGGTATACCTCAGAGTTAGGTAGACAACCTTGGTTAGTTTACAATTTACTACGCACGTCTGCAGGAGCATCGCCTACAGTTTCTTCGGGTAATACATTATTTACCTTATTGGGCTTCGTGGGACTGTATATGTTGTTAGGTTTGTTGTTTTTACTCTTAGTGGGTAAGATTATTAAAAATGGTCCAGGAACTGTAAAAAAATAAAAATTATGGAATTCTTTTGGTATGTTGTTTTAATGGGAATTTTAGCAGTCTATGTAATTCTGGACGGCTACGATTTTGGTGCGGGGATAATTCATTTGTTTTTTGCTAAAACTGAAAAGGATAAAAAAGCAATTACAAATGCTATAGGTCCGTTTTGGGATGCTAATGAAGTATGGTTAATTGCTGCAGGAGGTGTTTTGTTTTTTGCTTTTCCTACGCTTTATGCCTCTTCATTTAGCGGATTTTACTTGCCTTTGATGATGATATTGTGGTTGCTTATTTTTAGGGCAGTTGGTTTAGAATTACGTGGGCAAATCCACCATCCTATGTGGGAAGCGGTATGGGATAAAGCTTTTGGTATCGCGAGTTTATTACTAGCATTATTTTTTGGAGTTGCTTTAGGAAACGTGGTTCGTGGGGTTAATTTAGGGATGGTCACTAATGGGGTTTCGACGCAAGAAGCGCACTTTTTCTTTTTACCTTTGTGGAATCCTAGCTTCAGTCCGCAGGCTGATCAACTAGGGATTATAGATTGGTTTACATTGTTTTTAGGTGTGGTTAGTGTTGTAGCGCTAATGATTCACGGCGCAAATTGGATTATTTATAAAACAAATTCAGATATGAATGTGCGACTAAGAGAAATCGTCTTTAAGCTGAATTTTGTACTTACCGCTTTAGTGATAATATCACTTTCTATTTGGCACAAAATAGAACCACAGCCTTTTCATAATTTCTTGGATTACCCCATATTATTGCTGTTTCCTGTGCTTTGTTTTGTGGGTATTTTTGGATTGTTTAAAGTAAGATCGTTTCAACATGATGGAGCAGGATTTTTATTCTCAAGTTTGTTTTTACTTGGCGGTTTTACCTCTACTGCAGCTTCTATTTTTCCTAATGTTTTGCCGTCTACAAATTCGGTGAATCCTTCTTTGACTATCTACAATACTGCGGCAGGAGAATATGGACTTTCGGTAGGAGTCTATTGGTTTGTAATTGCACTTGCATTAGTAATTACCTATTTCATAATTCAATATAAGGTGTTTAGCGGAAAAATGGATGATGTAGGATATGGCGATCATTGATTTTAATTATTAATACTCCACATAGGAGACTACAAATAAAATGCCCTTGACTCATATAGAGTTCAAGGGCATTTTTATGTTATCTATTGGCGTAAAGCCAAAATGCAACCAACTACTACTTTAAATAGAAATAGCTATTGTTTAAAAAGGGTGCATTTGTTATAAGAATATTTCCTTTGTAATAATATAGATTCCCATCACTAATACAAACCAACCAAAGGCAGGTTTAAGTTTTTTACCATCTATTTTTTTAGATAATTGTGTTCCTATTACTAATCCTATAATAGCAATTGCTGTAATGGTTAGTAAAAGAGTAACATCTAAGCTCATTCCTGTAACAACATCTCCAGCAAAGCCTATAAGTGCATTTATAAAAATAATAAAAAGGGAGGTTCCTACTGCTTGCTTCATAGGCAGTTTTGCAAAAAAGAGTAGGGCAGGAATGATTAAAAATCCGCCTCCTGCACCTAGAAAACCAATAATCAATCCTATAACTAGTCCTATTGTGGCCAGCATTTTATAGTTTATAGTTGCATTTTCTTGATCTACTGTTGTCTTTTTTATCATCGAAAGAGAGGTTGCAATCATTAAAATAGCAAACACAATCATGATTAAGATATTTTTTGTTATTTCGAATGCACCTATTTGAAATAAATTGTTTGGAATTAAATGCAAGACATATTTTCGTACAATAAGAACAGAAACAATAGAAGGCACTGCAAAAATAAAGGCTGATTTTAATTTCAAATTACCCAATCGATAATGATTGTATGCACCTATCATTGAGGTAGTACCCACTATAAAAAGAGAATAGCTAGTGGCTTGCTCTGCCGGCACATGAAACAAATATACTAAAATGGGAACGGCGAGTATGGACCCGCCACCGCCTATAAGTCCTAATGACAAGCCAATAATTACTGCTGCTAGATAACCAAAAATTTCCATATATGCGATTTTGTTACAAAGGTTGCTCGATATAGATTAATGTACAGTAACATTTATCACACAGTCCTTTTTTATTGCAATAAAGCAATTTGATTGCGATGCAACGCTACTAAACCGCGCTGTTCCATCTTTTTTAATAATCTAGATATTACTTCTCTTGAAGTATTTAAATCGGTAGCAATTTCTTGATGAGATACTTTTAATTCCTTACAACCACAAGCCTCTGCTTGCCGTTTCAAGTAAAATTCTAATCGCTCGTCCATAGCTCTAAAAGCAATGTTATCTACTACCTCTAGAATTTCTTCAAATCGTGTTCGATAAGTCGCAATTACAAATTCGTACCAGGACTTATGCTCTCCCATCCATTTTTCCATTAAAGAGAGTGGTATCGAAATTATCTCCACATCTTCAATTGCTTTTGCCATTATCTGGCTTGTTTGTGATTGGGTAGCACAAACCATAGAGATTGCACAAGCTTGCCCAGGATGTAGATGATACATAAAAAATTCCCCACCATTTTCTCCTTCTCGTGTAATTTTTATTTGCCCCTTAGTCAGCAACATCGTGTTGTTAATATACTGTCCACTACGCATTAATATGCTGCCAGATTTAAAAGATTTTACACTTGAATTTGCGACTATTTCTTCGATTAGTTCAGTGGAAAAATCCGGAAATATTTTCTTAATCTCGTTTGTCATGATGGTAGTTTTTGAAGCAATTTTGGTTGCTTATTTGTAAAAGTAAGTGAAAAATAATGATGATTAAGGATTTCTTAAAGAACATTTTTAAATAGTAAAACAGTGACAATTAGACGTTTTAGCCTATCGATTTTGTAGGTAATCTGCAATTTTTTAGTGTCGAAATAGTAATTAACTGAGTATTAAACAATCACGAAAACGTTTGCTGCAGTTTAATCTTTAATTCACAATTTGTTAGTTTTTAGTTAGCAAAAAACATCGTATTTTTACAAAAAAGAACATTATGGATTTAACACAACAAGACTGGATATCACAGTTAGAAGCTGATGAAAACGCGGTAATATTAGATGTACGCACAGAGGATGAATTTAATGATGGTATCATTGAAAACGCGATCAATATTGACATACATAAAGGGCAAGGTTTTATTTCAGAAATCGAAGCCTTAGACAAGGATAAAAATTATTACGTATACTGTCGTTCAGGTGCACGAAGCGGAAAAGCCTGCGAGGTAATGAACGAATTAGGATTCAAAAACGCCTACAACCTAAGCGGTGGAATTTTAGCCTGGAATGGTGATGTAGTTGCACCGTAACAATTAAGGGGCTCAGGCCTCTTTTTTCATTAATATAACTAAAAACAAAACTATGAATACTATACCAGAAGAATATCAAATTAAAGGCCTTCTCAATCAAGATACTTATCTATTGAATGGAGAATTAGTACAGTGGGAAGGGCAAACATCTCCTGTTTTTTCTACAATATCCTCCACTGAGGAGTATATGCCTACCATTTTAGGATCTGTTCCTGCAATGGGAGAAAAAGAAGGATTAGCTGCTGTCGACGCTGCTGATAAAGCGTATAATAATGGGCAAGGATTGTGGCCTACCATGAAGGTGAAGGACCGTATAAAATGCATGACTCGCTTTGTGGTACAAATGGAAGCAACACGTGATGATGTAGTAAAATATTTAATGTGGGAGATAGGAAAAACGCTTGGTGACTCTCAAAAAGAATTTGATAGAACCGTGGAGTATATCTACGACACAATCGAAGATTATAAAAAATTAGACCGTGATAACGCTAAGTTTACTAAGAGTCAAGGTGTAAATGCCATGGTGCGTCGTGGACCGTTAGGAGTTGTATTGTGTCTTGGACCGTATAATTACCCGTTAAACGAAACGTTTGCTTTATTGATTCCAGCATTAATCATGGGGAATACCGTGGTTTTTAAACCAGCTAAGCACGGAATATTAGTAATTTCACCGTTATTAGAAGCATTTAAAAATAGCTTTCCAGCAGGGGTTATCAATATTGTTTATGGAAGAGGCCGCGAGGTAGCATCGCCTATTATGGCATCAGGAAAAGTAACTGTTCTTGCTTTAATTGGTAACAGTAAATCAGCAATTGCATTGCAAGACCAGCATCCTAATAAAAACAGATTGCGTTTAATTTTAGGGCTTGAAGCCAAAAACCCTGCGATCATACTTCCAGACGCCGATTTAGACTTGGCAATACAAGAATGTTTAGCTGGAACATTGTCTTTCAATGGACAACGTTGCACTGCTTTAAAAGTATTGTATGTCCATGAAAATATTGCAGTAGAATTCAACAAAAGATTTGCTGCTAAGGTGGACGAATTAAAATTTGGGAACCCATGGGAAAAAGGTGTTTCATTAACACCACTTCCTGAAAAAGAAAAGCCAGCTTATATTCAAGAATTAATAGATGATGCAACAAGCAAAGGCGCTAAGGTAATCAACGAAAAAGGAGGACAGCATTCACCAAATTACATTTTTCCAGCGGTGCTATACCCTGTAAACAAGGAGATGCGTATTTATCATGAAGAGCAGTTTGGCCCCGTAATTCCTATCTTGACTTTTGATGATATCCAAGAACCGTTGAACGATATGGCCGAATCTAATTATGGCCAACAAGTAAGTTTGTTTGGTAAAGACATTAAAACATTGGCACCGCTTATTGATACATTGGTGAACCTAGTTTGTCGTGTGAATTTAAATAGTTCTTGTCAAAGAGGTCCAGATATTTATCCGTTCACAGGTCGTAAAGACTCAGCTGTAGGAACATTAAGTATTCATGATGCCTTGCGTTCATTCTCGATTAGAACTTTTGTAGCTTCAAAAGACAACGAGTACAATAACGAAATTTTACAAGCATTATTAAACAGTGACGAATCTAACTTTATCACTACGGATTATATTTTGTAAAACATATTTCATTAAATTAAACCGCCTTCAGTTAAAGATAGGCGGTTTTTTTATGCTTCTAAAAAATGAGAGTTAGAGACCATTTCTTTTACTATGCACGCATCATAATTAAATAAAAATGCCTAATTTTCGATAAATAGTAGAAAATGATGCAGCACGATTTTGATTATATCATAATAGGCAGTGGTTTTGGGGGTTCAGTAAGTGCTTTGCGTTTTTCTGAAAAAGGCTATAAAGTACTGGTTGTCGAAAAAGGAAAATGGTACAAAGCAACCGACTTTGCTAAGACCAACTGGAACCTGCGCAAATGGTTGTGGATGCCGTATTTGCGCTTTTTTGGTATAATGAAAATGAGTATTTTCAAGAATATTGTAGTGATTTCTGGAACGGGCATAGGTGGCGGCTCACTAGTCTATGCCAACACATTACCGATACCCAAAACCAATTTTTATAAATCAGGAAGTTGGAGCCAACTAGCCGATTGGGAAACCGAATTAAAGCCTTTTTATCAATTAGCGCTTAAAATGCTTGGCGCAGCTCGCAATCCTAAATTATTTGATGGAGACATCGCACTACAAACGCTTGCAAAAGAGATGGGTCGTGAAGATCAGTTTGAGCATCCTGACGTTGCCGTTTTCTTTGGTAAGGAAGGGCAGCAGGTAAAAGATCCCTATTTTGAAGGTCAAGGTCCTGATCGATCAGGCTGTACTTTTTGTGGTGGTTGCATGACGGGATGTAGGCACAATGCCAAAAATACTTTGGATAAAAATTACCTTTATTTAGCTCAAAATAACGGTGCCGAGATCTTAGCTGAAAACGAGGTTGTAGATGTCGTACCTATAGATAATAATGATGGCGCTTCTGGATACAAAATTAGTGTCAAATCAAGTACAAAAATATTTGGTAAAAAAAAGTATTTCACTGTAAAAGGAGTTGTTTTCTCAGGTGGAGTTCTTGGAACAATCAAATTATTATTAAAGCTAAAGCAAAAATCGCTGCCGTTACTCTCTGATACTTTAGGTGATAATATCAGGACAAATAATGAAACTCTAATTAGTGTTTCTACTCTGGATAAAACTAAAAATTTGTCAAAAGGAGTTGCTATAGGCAGTATGTTGCATACAGATGAAAACAGCCATTTAGAAATTGTTAGGTATGCTGAAGGTTCTGGTTTCTGGAAATTGTTGCATTTGCCTTTATCGAATGGGAGTAACAGTTTGACAAGATTGCTTAATATGTTCAAGCAATTTTTCCGTTTTCCGTTGTCATATTTTAAAATCTATTTTAGAAATAGTTGGTCAAAAAGCACAACAGTTTTACTATTCATGCAATCTATTGACAGTACCTTGAAATTCAAAGAAAACTGGTTTGGCGGGATGTCATCTACTGTAAGTTCAGGCGTAAAACCGTCTGCAGATATTCCCGCGTCTATTGCATTGACAAAAAGATATAGCGAAATAATAGGAGGGAAGCCCACCTCGTTTGTATTAGAATCTATTGCAGGAATTCCCTCCACAGCACACGTTTTAGGCGGGGCAGTGATGGCGGAAGATACTAGCAAAGGAGTGATCAATAAGAATAATGAGATTTTTGGGTACAAAAATATGTTGGTTATTGATGGCGCGATGATATCAGCAAACCCAGGAGTGAATCCGTCGCTATCGATTACTGCAATTGCCGAAAGAGCGATGGCGCAGATAAAACCTAAGATGTCTTAATTATTATCGAACAATTATTCTTCTTTAATTGCTTTATTGTTAATTATTTACGTACTTTTATTAAGCTGTTTACCTTCTAGTAACTCTTTAAAATAGTAGTATAAAAAAGAAAATAAAAATAGTGAAAAATGTGGTACGTGAGAGGCTTCATCGTGAGCCTTATTATACGCATGCAAGCTTGGGCTTTATTCCAAACATCGTATTAAATTTAATTACCGCTAGCATTGCAATTGCTATAATAGTGACGATATTTTATTTTTTAATTCACTTTGTAGCCAATCGATTCTATCAATTGTATTAAAATGATGCTACTTAAACAGCACAGGGTATTTATTGAAAACTAACAATTATAATTAATATAGCACAAGATGAAAAAAATATTGTTTTTGACTGGCGATTATACTGAAGATTACGAGACAATGGTACCTTTCCAAATGCTTGAAATGGTAGGCTATGAAGTGCATACCGTTTGTCCTGATAAAAAAAAGGGAGACAGCATTAAAACTGCCATTCATGATTTTGAAGGCGACCAAACTTACTCTGAAAAACCAGGACATAATTTTGTTTTAAATTATAGTTTCGACAAGATAAATGTTGAAGATTATCATGGATTAGTTATTGCTGGAGGGCGAGCACCAGAATATTTGAGATTGAATAAAAAGTTATTAGAACATGTGCAGTACTTTTTTAAAGTGAACAAACCGGTAGCGGCAATATGTCACGGTATACAAATCTTAACAGCTGCAGATGTAGTTAGAGGAAGAAAGTTGACAGCTTACCCAGCGGTAGGTCCTGAAGTAACTCTAGCGGGAGGTGACTTTCAATCGATACCGGCTGATGGTGTATATGTTGATGGAAACTTAGTAACTTCACCTGCATGGCCTGCTCATCCTAGTTTTATTAGAGAATTTTTAAAAATAATGGGAGCAACAATTACGTTGTAAACTCTTTTTACACTGTAATGGCATTACTTTGCACTGTAATTTTAATAGTGGTGGGCAAGTGTTTAATCAGTTTATAAATTTAAGTTTACTCTACCGCCTACAAAACAGTTTTTTGTTTGGCGGTTAAAGTTGCTCCTGCTGATGCAATTACGACAAAAATTACCGCAAGAATTTCGTTTGTGTTGAGCACTTCTTGTAAAAAAAGTAAAGCACATATTGAAGCGACAGCTGGTTCTAAACTCATTAAAATACTAAAAGTTTGAGAGCTTAATTGACCTAGTGCTTTCATTTCTAAACTAAATGGTATCGCGCTTGACAGTAATGCTAACGCTACTCCCATATATAAATAATTCATGTTCATTAACTGAAAACCGTGACTAGCCAAACCAAATGGTAAAATCAGCAGTGAAGCAAATAGCATCCCTACAGCTACGGCATCACCTCCTTTCATGATCTTAGAAACTTTACCTCCTAGAATGATATAAGCTGCCCAAAAAGCACCAGCAGTTAAAGCTAAAATTACACCCAATAAGTCAACAGTATCGCTTTTCCATGGCGCTATTATTAGGATTCCGGCTGCAGCCAATAAAACCCAGAGGTAATCGATAATTTTTTTTGATCCTAAGACTGCAACCATTAACGGACCTATAAACTCAAGGGTAACCGCAAGACCAATAGGTATTCGCTCGATAGCGAGATAAAAAATCATATTCATCGCCCCTAAAGCTAAACCGTACGGAATAACAAGTTTCCATTGGCGGCTAGTAAATTGCTTCACTTTAGGTTGGTATACACAAAGTAGAATCAATGCAGAGATGCCTATTCGCAAAGATGCAGTTGCGGCTGCTCCTAAAATAGGGAACAATGTTTTAGCTATAGCTGCACCAGACTGCACACTTACAATCGCTAGTAAAACAGCGGGAATAGGAGGTATATTGAATGTTTTATTTTGCACAGCTCATTGTTAAAGGGTGTGCGTAAAGCTACAATAATTTAGCTGAGAACATTATTTAAATTCTAGTCGTTCTGACGCTAATTTGTTAAATAACATTATAATTATCGAATGATAAACAGCATATTTTAAGTACTTTTGAGTAAAAAAATGGGAAGCAAACATCTTTTTCAAGCCAAATTAAAATGGGAATCTCTACTTCAAGCTCAAGAGGGCACTGCTTCTAGGTATACTAAAAACCATGTGGTTTCCTTTGACGGTAAAATGCCTCTAGAAGTTTCAGCAGCTAAGGCTTTTAAAGGTGATCCTAGTAAATATAATCCAGAAGATTTACTATTAGCCAGTATTGTATCTTGCCATATGATGTCTTACCTGTACGTTTGTTCTAAAAATAATATCGAAGTGCTATCCTATTCTGATAGTGCTGAGGCCACTTTGGAAGTTTTAGATAATGGAAGCGGAAGATTTGTTGAGGTACGTTTATATCCTAGAGTTGTATTGCGAGACGAATCAACTTTTGCGAAAGCGCTAGAATTACATAAGGAAGCAAACGAGTTGTGCTTTATAGCTAATTCGTGCAATTTTCCTATTTTACATTTTCCTACGGCAGTACTTTAAAACGTTATTTTTCTTTCGAAAATAAAAATTGCGGTCCCAACTTAAAGTCAGAACCGCAATTATATTTATAATTACTTAAGTGTTTGGTTAATTAGTTCAAATCAAAACGATCTGCGTTCATTACTTTTACCCATGCAGCAACAAAGTCATTTACAAATTTTTCTTTGCTATCATCTTGTGCATACATCTCAGCATAAGCGCGTAAAATCGAATTTGAACCAAAAACTAAATCCATTCTTGTAGCGGTCCATTTTACTGCTCCAGTTTTACGATCGCAAATTTCGTATAATCCTTTTCCAACCGGTTTCCATGAATTATCCATGTCTGTTAGGTTAATAAAGAAATCGTTTGTTAAAGCACCCTCGTTAGCAGTGAAAACTCCGTGTTTAGTTTGACCGTAGTTAGTACCTATCATTCTCATTCCACCTACAAGCACGGTCATTTCTGGTGCAGTTAAGCCCATTAATTGTGTGCGATCAAGCATCATTTCTTCTGAGCTTACGGTGTAATCTCTTTTGCTATAATTACGGTAACCGTCAGCTAGTGGCTCTAGAGGATCAAAAGATGCTGCATCTGTCATTTCTTCTGTAGCATCACCACGTCCAGCAGAAAATGGAACTGTAACTGTAAGTCCTGCCGCTTTAGCAGCTTTCTCTATACCTAAATTTCCAGCTAATACAATAGTATCAGCAATACTGATTCCGAATTCACTTGCGATAGGTTCTAAAATACCCAAAACTTTTGCAAGTCTAGCAGGTTCGTTTGCTTCCCAATCTTTTTGCGGCGCTAGTCTAATGCGTGCTCCATTTGCACCACCACGTAAGTCAGATCCACGAAAAGTACGTGCACTATCCCAAGCAGTATTTACCATCTCGGCAACACTTAATCCAGCGGCATCAATTTTATTTTTTACAGCAGCAACATCATAATTTGAAGCACCTACTGGAATGGGGTCTTGCCAGATTAAATCCTCTTGAGGAACATCAGGGCCGTAATATCTCACTTTAGGTCCCATATCTCTGTGCGTTAATTTAAACCAAGCACGAGCAAATGTATCAGAGAAATACTCTTGATCATTCATGAATTTTAATGAGATTTTGTTGTAAATAGGATCTACTTTCATGGCCATATCTGCATCAGTCATCATAGGGTTGTGCTTGATGGTAAAATCTTCAACATCTGTAGGTTTGTCTTCTTCTTTTATAGAAACTGGTTCCCATTGCCAAGCTCCTGCGGGACTTTTACGTGGTTCCCATTCATGGTTAAACAACATTTGGAAAAAACCGTTATCCCATTTAGTAGGGTTAGTTGTCCATGCACCTTCAAGTCCGCTTGTTACAGTGTAACGTCCTTTACCCGTATTGCTAGGGTTTTTCCAGCCCAATCCTTGTTCTTCAACATCAGCAGATTCTGGATCAGCACCTAGTAAACTAGCATCACCATTACCGTGCGTTTTACCTACCGTGTGACCACCAGCAGTTAACGCTACTGTTTCTTCGTCATTCATTGCCATACGGGCAAATGTTTCACGAATGTGTGCCGCAGTTTTCATTGGGTTTTGTTTCCCGTTTACTCCTTCTGGATTTACATATATTAAACCCATTTGAACTGAAGCTAATGGATTTTCCATGGTTGAAGGATCTTCAACATCAGTGTAACGTTCCTCACTAGGAGCTAACCATTCCATTTCTGATCCCCAGTAAACATCTTTCTCTGGGCTCCAAACATCTTCTCTACCAAAGGCAAAACCATATGTTTTTAATCCCATACTTTCATAGGCAATTGTTCCTGCTAAGGCAATTAAATCTGCCCAGCTCACTTTGTTACCATATTTTCTTTTAATTGGCCATAATAATCTTCTTGCTTTGTCTAAACTAACGTTATCAGGCCAAGAGTTTAAAGGAGCAAATCGCTGGTTTCCTTTTCCAGCACCACCGCGACCATCAGATATACGGTATGATCCACCAGAGTGCCATGACAAACGAATCATTAATCCTCCATAATGTCCCCAGTCTGCAGGCCACCAGTCTTGACTATCTGTCATTAATTTGTGCATGTCTTGCTTTAAGGCAGGAATGTCTAATTTTTTAAGTTCTTCTAGGTAATTAAAGTGTGCACCAAGAGGGTTTGTTTTTGTATCGTGTTGGCTTAAAATATCCAAGTTAAGAGCGTTTGGCCACCAGCTAGTTACTGATGCTTTTGAAGAAGTATTCCCGCCATGCATCACAGGACATTTTCCTGCTGAACTTGCGTGATTACCTTCGTGATTACCTTCTACAATTGTTGCTCCTTCATTCAATGGCAATTGCTCATGATTTACAGGGCATTTACCTTGTCCGTTTGATGGGTCTGCATTTTGATTGTTTTCCATAGTAGCTATATTTATGTTTTTTTGGTTGAATTTTCTATCGCAAATCTAAAACTATATTGCGTCGTATAAGCGTGTTTGCAATTGTACTATTTTATCATTGTATAACTGTTTTCTATGGCTATTTTAAATAGCATCGATATATTAAATAGTTATGCGTAGTTATGACTAATTTATGCTGATTAGCGGTGTCAATTATTTATTCGAAAATAAGTACTCCTGTAAATTTACTAAAAGGAATCCAAATGAATAAGTGTATTAATGATTAATTAACGTGCTGTGCTACATTGTCATACTATTATAATGTTGAAAATAAAAGTACGCATAAAAAATTGTAGGGAAGCGGCTTACTGATTAATTTAGTATTAAATCTTCTGTATTTTTACGAATCATAATTTTTGTTTGCTGTTTCATAAGTGTTTTGTTTTCAATTTGATAGAGTTGTATAGGAATTAAATGGACTTAGATGATTTGGACTTTATGCTTCAATTTAGTTTAAATATTTTATGCTAAGAAAATACAGTTGCGGATTAAGAGGGTGTATTTAGTAGTAAGAGAACTAAGCCCTGAACATAGTAAACTTATCGATTTAGATTAGCTGTCAGTTGTTCACAATTACTATTTCAAAAAAAAAGCACTTGCAAAGTTTTCCTCGCAAATGCTTAATTTTATGTCTAGTTTAATGTTAAGATTACCTGCTTTTTACTAGATTTTTATTGTTGTGTTGTTCAGTCAATTTAACAATTAACCTTAAATACTTAATTAGGAGATTATTTCCAGAATAGCGCATAGATTACCGCTACGATTAAGATAATTGCAAATGAGCAAATATTAAACAAAGGAGAAGTCTTGAATATTTCTTTGTTTAAAGGGATACCTTTTGCATCATCTTGACCTTTATTTTGCACTAAACTTAGTATGACTATTAGAATAATTGTTAAAAGGGTAGTGTAGCCCATCTGGTCCATCCATGGTAAAGATGGGAAAAATGATTCTATTCCAGTTCCTGCTGCCCATGATTTAGGTCCTACTTTAAAGAATAAAGCGATCGGTACTGATAGTAATGCACCCCAAATTGCAGCTTTGTTTGTTGTTTTTTTCCAAAATAATCCCAGTAAAAACACTCCTAATATTCCTGGACTTACAAGACCTGTATACTCCTGAATAAACTGGAATGCTTGGTCTATTCCTCCTAACAATGGAGCCATTAATACAGCGATTAATAAGGCAACTGCACCAGAGATACGTCCTACATTTACGGTAGTCTTATCATCTGCATTTTTATTAATGTACTGCTTGTAAATATCCATTGTAAAAATGGTCGAAGTCGAATTAAGCATTGATGCTAGTGATGATACTATTGCTGCCGCTAATGCCGCAAAAGCCAAACCTTTTAATCCTGCTGGAAGAAAATGCAATAACCATGGGTAGGCTCTATCTGCTGTACCTACACCCGGAAGATTTACCATTGCCGAAGCTCCTAATCTCGCCATAATAGCGGGGTCATTTACAATCACATAAGCTGCAATACCAGGAATTACTACAATTAAAGGAATGATAATCTTTAAAAATCCAGCTAATAAAATACCTTTTTGTGCTTCTCTTAATGACTTTGCAGCCAAGGTTCTTTGAATAATATACTGGTTGAAACCCCAATAATAAATATTAGCCACCCATAATCCTCCAATTAAAACCCCTATACCTGGTAAATTCATGTACTCTGGGTTTGATTTGTCTAAGATCATAACAAATCTATCTGGAGCTGCATTATATATCGTAGTCAAACCTTGCCATACTCCAGCGCCGTCAGAAACTGTATTTAAGGCTAAGTAAGTGGTAACTAATCCTCCTAAAACTAAAAAGACAACTTGTATAACGTCTGTCCATGCTACAGCTGATAAGCCACCATATAAAGAATATGCAGCCGAAAATAAGGCAAGGCCAATAATAGCATAGATCATGTCAACACCTAATATGGTTTCGATAGCTAAACCTCCTAAATATAAAACAGTGGTTAGGTTCACAAAAACATAGAGTGCAATCCAGAAAATAGCGAGGATCGTTTTAAGGTTTGTAGAGAATCTTTTTTCGACAAACTCAGGAATCGTATAAATTCCTTTTTCGATAAAAATAGGAAGGAAATATTTCCCAACGATTATAAGTGTGAATGCAGCCATCCATTCATATGAAGCAATAGCTAAACCTAGTGCAAAACCAGAACCTGACATTCCTATAAATTGCTCTGCAGATATATTTGCAGCAATTAATGAAGAACCAATTGCCCACCAAGGCAATGATTTACTGGCAAGAAAATAATCTTCAGCATTTTTTTGTTGGCCATCTTTATCTCGCGATACCCACAGTCCCACACCTAAAATAAGAACTGCATAAGCAGTAAATACCGCATAATCTAGAAATCCAAAGTCAGTTACCATATCTTTTTTGTTATTATTTTAAACACTATTTTTAATTAAAACCTTTTAAGTCTCTGCTAATCTAAATGGTAATGCCACGCACTTTTTGCTCCCATTTCCAAGCGCTCTCCATGGCTTGTTCAAGTGTAAGTTGGGTTTTCCATCCTAGCACTTCATTGGCTTTATTAGTATTAGCATACGCTGAAGTAATGTCACCAGCTCTGCGATCAACAATGCTATAATTGAGTTTTTTACCGCTCACTTTTTCGAATGCATGAATAACTTCTAGAACAGAACTTCCTACACCAGTTCCTAAATTAAACGTTTCTACTTTCTCACTGTTTTTCTTGTCGAGTAAACGCTCTAGCGCAACGACGTGAGCTTTAGCTAGATCTACTACATGAATGTAATCACGTATGCATGTTCCGTCAGTAGTAGGGTAATCATCACCGTACACTAATAGTTCGCTTCTTAAACCAACTGCGGTTTGCGTAATAAACGGCACTAGATTTTGTGGTACACCTAGCGGTAATTCTCCAATTTCTGCTGTGGTATGCGCTCCAATAGGATTAAAGTAGCGCAACAGTATAGCGTTGATACCACTTATTTTTGCTACATCTGATATGATTTCCTCACCTATTTGCTTAGTATTACCATAAGGAGACAGCGCGGTTTGAACGGCCGTGTTCTCATCAATTGGCATCACTTTGGCTTGACCATAAACGGTACAAGAAGAGCTAAAGATAAAATGAGCATCTTCTTTTTTCTCTAATTCTTGAAGTAAATATACCAATGAATTGATGTTGTTTTCGTAATAAAGCAAGGGATTACCCACGCTTTCTCCTACTGCTTTTGAAGCTGCAAAATGAATAACTCCCTTAATATCCTGATGTCTTTTAAAGAAGTCTTGAACCACCGCCTTTTCACGTAAATCTAATTTTTCAAATAGGGGAGTCGTGCCCGTTATTGCCGTGATTCCTTGTAAAACATCTTCGGTAGCATTTGATAAATTATCAATAACAATAACTTCATAGCCTTTGTTTTGCAATTCGACTACGGTATGCGAACCTATAAATCCCAAACCTCCAGTAACTACAATTTTCATAATTATTTGTTTTTATAGTGAACGTCAGAAAGGTCTCTCAGCATTTGAGCACTTTTTTCGGCAGTGATGTCTCTTTGTGATTCTCCCATCATCTCATAACCTACCATAAATTTCTTTACAGTTGCAGAACGCAATAATGGCGGATAAAAATGCATGTGGAATTGCCATTCAGGATGTTCCTCACCATCTGTAGGCGCTTGATGAACTCCTGAAGAATAGGGAAATGAAGTTTCAAAAAGGTTGTCGTAACGTGTTGTCAATTGCTTTAAAATACTAGCAAAAGCCGTTGCTTCGTCAGTAGTGAAGTCCGTAATTTTAGTGATGTGTCTTTTACTGATAATCATGGTTTCAAAAGGCCACACAGCCCAGAAAGGTACTAGTACAGCAAAATGATCGTTTTCGACAACCACACGCTCTTTAAGTTTTAATTCTTCGTGCAAGTAATCTTGAAGCAAGTTTGTACCCTGCTTTTTATAGTATGCTTGTAAGTTGGCTTGCGTTTTTTCTACCTCTGTTGGCAGTGAAGATTGCGCCCAAATTTGACCATGAGGATGCGGGTTACTACAACCCATAACACTACCTTTATTTTCAAATATTTGTACGTGATTGATGTAATCGATGCTTCCTAAATCAGTATATTCTTTTTGCCAAGTAGCAATAATATCACTGATCGCATCGACAGTCATTTCTGGTAATGTCAAATTGTGCTCTGGTGAGAAACAAACAACCTTAGAAATACCTCTTTCTGGTTGTGCTTTAAAAAACAAGTTGTTTTTATCTTCTTGAAAATCAATAGGTTCTTGTTTTAGGGCAGCAAAGTCATTTTCGAAAACAAAACTCTTTTTATAATCTGGATTTACTTCACCATTAGCACGCACATTTCCTGCACACAAATAGCAAGTAGGATCATAAGCAGGTAATTCCTCCTTAGAAATACTTTCATTCTGTCCTTGCCATGGGCGTTTAGAACGGTGCGGAGATACCAGAACCCACTCGTTTATTAATGGATTATACCTTCTATGTGGATCTTCGTTTATGTCAAATTTTTTCATGATAATTATTTTTTATAAAGTGATGTTCCGTTTCCAATGGTAACATCATAAATTTTTAATTCTATGTTAAAGGCATCAAAATAAGCTTTTGAAAATTTTGCTTTTACTTCATCTTCAAATCCTTTTTTGACTAAATTAATAGTGCAACCGCCAAAACCGCCACCCATTAATCGAGATCCTATAACTACTTCTTCTGCTTTAGCTAAATCCACAAGAACGTCCAGTTCCTTACAACTTACTTCGTAATTTTTAGACAACCCCTCGTGCGTTGCAAACATTAATTCGCCTAAAAGGGCAATATTACCATTGTCTAAGGCTTTGCAAGCTTCAATAACTCTATTAATCTCTTTTACGACAAATAGCGAACGCTTGTACACATCGGCACTCATTTTTCCCTTTAGATCAATAATAGTTTGCTCAGTACAATCTCTAAAACTATTGATTTCGGGGAAATTTTGTTTCACAATTGCTATCCCTTCCTCACATTGATCTCTACGCTCGTTGTACGCCGATGTCATTAGGGAATGCTTTACATTCGAATCAAATAAAATTAAGGAATACTCATTAAAGTTGGCTTCATGATACGTGTATTCTAGCGTGCGGCAGTCAATTTTAACGACTTTGTTCTCCTTACCCATAACACTAGAAAATTGATCCATTATTCCGCAATGAATTCCTACCCAATGTTCTGCTTTTTGACCTAACAAAGCAATATCGATAGGCTTTATATTTAATTGAAATAGTTCATTCATACCAAATAAAAATCCGCATTCTAAAGCTGCCGAAGACGATAGCCCAGAACCCACTGGAATGTTGCTACTGAAAACACAGTTGACACCTTCAAATTCAAAACCGTTTTGCTTTAATTGTTGCAAAACTCCTCTAATATAATTTGTCCAAACACTTTCAGTTTGCGTGATTTCTTTTGTAACATCAATTTCAAATTCATCATCAAGATCCATGGCAATTACCCTAGAAGTATTTGAATTGTTTTTTTCGAAAGCAAAACAAATTATCTTGTCGATGGCAGCAGGTAGAACATAACCATCGTTATAGTCAATGTGTTCTCCAATGATATTGATTCTCCCAGGAGAAAGAACTACAGTAGTAGGTTCAGAGTGAAATACTTGTTGGAAATAGCTGCTGGTTTTATTGATTAAAGTAGTATTCATAGCGTTATTGACTTATAAAGATTGAAAATTATAGCTTGTTTTGTGATGGTACACGTCTCCTTTTTTTAAAATCGCCGAAGGGAAATTTGAATGGTTGGGTGCATCAGGATAATTTTGGGTTTCAAAGCAAATACCACTCCTACTGTGATAGGCAGCTCCGTTCTTAGCATTTAGACCTGCTTTACAGGCGCCACCTACATAAACATGAACACCAGGTTGCGTAGTATGAACCGTCATTTGTAGCTTGTTTTTAGGACTATAAAGTATGGCAGCAGCTTCATTATAATTTGGAGCAATAAAAGTGTTGTCTATAGTAGTAGGACATTTTCTAGCCGATGTAAAATCAAAGGGTCCATTAGTAGTTGCTGCAATTTTACCCGTAGGAATACTAGTCATTGTTGTTTCTAGCATTTTATCAGAGCAAATTGTTAAATCCTGATTTACCACAGTAGTATCATGACCGTCTAAATTAAAATAACTATGATTAGTTAAATTGATAATAGTATCAGCATTTGCCGTAGCATGATAAGAAACAAGCAATTCATTTTGATTGTTTAATGTGTATGCTACTTCGATTGTAAGTTCAGCTGGAAAATGCTCATCGTTATCTGGACTAATCAGTCTCATTTTCACACTCGGGAGATCTCCTTCTTTTATGTCGATTATATCCCACACTTTCTGGCTGAAATTATTAATTCCGCCGTGTAATGTATTGTTGTTGTTATTAGTATTTAATTGAAAATTAGTTTCATTCAAGCTGAATTTTCCATCCTTGATTCGGCCTGCGTATCTGCCTACAGTTGCGCCATAATAAGGCGCATCTAATCCAGCAAACGAATCTACATATCCAGACAAGTTATCAAAACCTAAAACAGTATCTATCATGGTACCGTTTTGTAAAGGAATTTTTATAGCTGTAATGGTAGCGCCATAATTTATTATATGGACCTCCATACCATTATCATTAATCAATTTACAAGAGTGTACACTTTCTCCGTTAGGTAGTTTACCAAACAATTTCGTTATATTATTACCGATAAAATGTGATATGTATTTTGTTTCCATACTTTTTTTGTTAAATACTGAAAATCAAAAGTAAAATAAAAGAATGCTTTTACACACCAGTACCTACCAGTTTTTGTATCTTGCGTAAAAATCGCACTTATGAAAATAATTTCAGTTCAAGAAAACATAGGTATTCCTAAATACAAACAGATTATTGCTACCATTGAAAAATCAATAGAGGAAGGAAGGCTTAAAAAAGATGATAAGCTACCCTCTGTAAATAAAGTGTGTTTAGAATTTACCTTGTCTAGGGATACGGTTTTATTAGCTTATAACGAACTGAAAAAGAGGGGGATAATTTACGCAATCGCGGGCAAAGGTTGTTATGTTAAAAGTGTGGAAACCAAGATAAAACAGAAGGTTTTTCTATTATTTGATGAACTAAATATCTTTAAGGAAGATATCTACAATGCTTTTTTAAAGAGTCTGGGCAAAGGCGTTCAGGTTGATATTTTCTTCCATCATTTTAACAGTCAGGTGTTTCAAAAGTTGGTTAACGATGCTAATGGAAACTACACTAAATACGTTGTAATGCCAACCAATTTGATTGAGGCAGCGGCGATTATAAAAACCCTACCAGTTGAGGAGGTGTATATATTAGATCAAACTAATCCAGAACTGCTTAGTTTTCCTGCAGTTTATCAAAATCATCGCGAAGACATTTATAAGGGACTGCAAAAAGGGAAAGGACAATTAAAAAAATACCAAAAGCTAATCTTAATTTTCCCCGGTTTTAGAGAACCAATCGGAATGAAAGAAGGGTTTTTACATTTTTGCCAGCAGGGGGATTTTGATTACGAAGTTATTTCTGATTTTGCGAATAGAACAATTAATAAAGGAGAGGTGTATGTCATTCCTGATGATAGGGACTTAGTGCACGTGATTGAAACTTCTAAAAAGCAAAAACTAAAATTAGGTCTAGATTATGGTATCATATCTTACAATGATACTCCGCTTAAAAAAATAGTCGAAAACGGCATTACAACCATTTCTACAAATTTTGAAGCCATGGGGAAAATTTTGGCACAAATGATATTAAAAAACAAACACCAACAAATAGAAAATAAAAGCGAACTTATTTTGCGTCATTCTTTATAGATACGGAGTCTTGGTTACTTTTTGTAGAAATTATATTAATAGTAGGGCTAGTTGTTTTTGGTCTTTATCGAATACTCTATTAGCAGGCGAGAGTTTTATTTCCGCGCTAGCTGTGGTTGCTACAGGATCTAGTTGAAAGTACTTTAAATAAAAATTAAACGTACAGGCAACCAAATATATCAACCGCAAACAAAAAGCCCCGTAAACACTGGGTTTACGGGGCTTTTTTGTGGAGTCGCCGAGAATCGAACTCGGGTCCAAACAAGCAATTAAAGAGCTTTCTACGCGTTTATTTCCTGATTGAATTTTCGATAGTGAGCTAGGCCAGAAACAGCCACTCAATACTTATCTTCTTAATTTTGAAATCCACCCGAAGCTTATGGAAATCTAGGTCTATTTTTACGGTTCTCCTGAATAGAACGCCACAAACCAAGGCTTTCAAGGAGAATCCAGCTTTCCTATCTGATAGGAACGTGGCGTAATCGTACTATAATTCGGATTATGCAGCTAAAGCGTAGTTATTTTCGCCGTGTAAAATTGTAAGATCTTATATTTACGAGCAAGGTCTCAATGCTCGACGTGCTTACTGTTCAATTCGACTTGCTGTCAAAACCAGTCGACCCCAAATCTCTATAAAAATTGAGAGTGCAAAGATATTCAATTTATCCCAAATACAATGTTATTGGTGGATTTATCTAAATAAAATTATTCTTGTTTTCCATCATCATCTATCTTAAAAGGATAATCTCCAAAAAGTACAGACAGTTCTCTCACTTTATAAGTGCTTCTAGTAAATTTATTAGATAAAGCAATTATCGTTACACCTTCAATAGGCAAGGTAATAAACGACGAAGTATTCCCGTGCCACCAGCCATTGTGAAAATAAAAATTTTGCCCGGTTGGCCAGTTAATCATTCGCATTCCTAGTCCGTAGTTATTTTGACCTACATGCTCGTTGCTGTAACCAATATACGCTTGTTTAAGTAATTCAGGATTAAAAAATAAAGCAGAGTTTCTTCCTTGATCAAATTTTAATAGATCACGCGCAGTAGAATATATATTCTTGTCTCCATAAATTGCGTCTAAGTAATCTAAGGCTACTTTACTGTTGTTTCTGTAAGACGGTACTGCTGTTCCTTTGTCTCTTTCGTAATCAAACACATAAGTGTCTTTCATGTCAAGAGGAGTAAAGATTAGTTTTTTCATCGCATCTTCATAGCTCAAAGCGGTTACTTTTTCGATAATTAAAGCTAGCATGGCAAAGTTAGTATTGCAGTAGCTAAAGCGAGTATCTGTTTTAAACTCTAAGTCAATTTTCTTTGTAGCCATGATATCTAAAATATCTTGGTTACTTAATATTTTATGTCGGTCCCAAATTCCTTTTTCTCCCGTAAAGTAAGCATAGTTACGCATGCCTGAGCGGTGATTTAGTAATGTTTTTACAGTAACATCAGGGTAAGGGAAGTTTGCTAGCAATGTTGTCACCTTTTGATCTAATGTCAGTTTCTTTTGATCTACTAATTTTAAAATAGCAGTTGCAGTAATTACTTTACTTACAGAGGCCAGATGAAGCGGTGTTGTACTTGTTATTGAATCTTTAGATTTTGTGTCTGTTACCCCGCTATATCTTTCAAAAATAACTTGACCATCTTTTGCCACTAAGATGCTACCATTCATACTATTATTAGGCCAAGTTTTTTTATAGAAGTGCGTTATTGAAGCTACTTTTGAAGCTACATAATTGGGATCTAGTTCCTTGCCAGGTTTTAAGATTTCTCTTGTCGTGTTTTTTGCTTGTTCTTGTGGTGAAACTTGGGCATTATTTTTTTGATTACAGCTACTTATTACTGCCGAAAAGACCAGTATATGTAGTATATTTACGTTTTTTATGAAGATCATTTTTTTAGCTAAATTGAATCGCAAATATATCGAAACAGATAGTATTCTTTATGTTTTTTTTTAACCTTAACAGTATTTTATTAGTACTATATGTTAGAATTGTATATATTTTTTTCATCGCTGTATGTTCATTGCACGGATATTTAGATTATCTTTAAAAATCAAACAATATTGAGTCAAAATGTTGTATTTGTAACATTTGACTATTTTTAATTCATTTAAGCAAGCATTTAATATATGAAGTTCGGAATCATCAAAGAAAGAAAAAGTCCACCCGACAGGCGTGTTGTTTTTTCGCCAAAAGCCTTAGTGCAATTAAAAGAGAGTCATCCAGAAGCTGAAATTGAAGTAGAAACTTCTGATATTCGAATATTCTCAGATGAGGAATATCAAAAGCTTTCTATTGCAGTTACACCAAATGTTTTTGATGCAGATGTACTTTTTGGTGTAAAGGAAGTGCCTGTTGAAAACTTGATTCCTAATAAGTCGTATTTTTTCTTCTCGCACACCATTAAAAAGCAGCCTTACAATAGAAAATTATTGAAAGCAGTCTTAGAAAATAACATTACATTATATGATCACGAAACTATTGTAGATGCTGAAAACAGACGTCTAATAGGTTTTGGTAGGTATGCTGGAATTGTAGGTGCCTATAATACTATTCGCGCTTTTGGATTAAAGTTTGAATTATTTAAATTGCCTAAGGCAGAAACGTTAGCAGGAACAGACGAACTGATAAGACACCTAAAACGTATTGTTTTTCCGCCTGTTAAGTTTGTAGTTACTGGTGGTGGTAAAGTAGGAGGTGGGATTAAGGAAATTCTAGATGCTATTAAAATCACTGAGGTTTCTGTGGATAACTTTCTTACTAAGAAATATTCGCAGGCAGTTTATACGCAAATTGATGTATTAGATTATAATAAGAGAAAAGACGGTCAGCTTATTACTTGTAAAGATTTCTACGAAAATCCTACGGAGTATGTTGGAAATTTTGAACGATTTACAAAAGTGGCTGATATTGTTATCACAGGTCACTTTCATGGTAATGACGCGCCTGATATCTTGACTAGAGAAATGCTACAGGCAAAGGATTGCCATGTGAAAGTAGTAGGGGATGTGTCTTGTGATATTAATGGTCCTATTGCTTGCACTTTGCGCTCATCAACAATTGCGGAACCTTTGTACGGTTATTTACCATCTGAACACAAAGAGGTTGAAATTTTTCATCCTGCTGCAGTGGTGGTAATGGCAGTAGATAATTTACCTTGTGAATTGCCTAAAGATGCTAGTGAAGGTTTTGGAGCGATGTTTTTACAGCATGTTATTCCAGCTTTCTTTGATGGTGATGCAAATGGTATTTTGGCTAGAGCCAAAATGACAGCGAACGGAAAATTGACAGATAAGTTTAGTTACTTGCAGGATTATGTTGATGGTAAGTAATGACACAGTTAAAGAATAAAAAAGAGACGTTAATCTAAGCAATTAACGTCTCTTTTTTATTTAGAGTATTTTCGCGAAAGCGTCATAAGATGCCTTATATGATCTTTTTGATAACTCTTAACTTGTGTGTGTGTTTATTGATTTCGCCATTATAAATACCTAGGTGATCTAATCGGTCGATTCTCACTTTTCCGCTGGCGTGAATGATGTAATTGTTTTCCATCATGATACCCACGTGAATAATTTTACCTTCCTCATTATCGAAAAAGGCCAAGTCTCCTGGCTCGCTTTCTTCGATAAAACTTAGTGGTTCTCCCTGCATCGCTTGCTCAGATGCATCACGTAACAATTTATATCCATTTAATTTATAGACCATTTGCGTAAAACCAGAACAGTCTATACCAAAAGGAGTTTTGCCTCCCCATAAATAAGGTGCATTTAAGTACAAGAACGATGTTTGAATTAAATTGTTCTTGTCTTTTATTCCTGATGTGGTTGTTCCTTCAAAATCAAATTTGCTGCTATTAATGGCATCGTGGTTTAAAAATGACAAGGAAGCTGCGAGTGGAATAGGCATTAATAGATTTGAAGGCGCCGTAATGTAATCGATTAAATCTGCATTTAAAACGATAGGTTCATTAGACAAGAGATCAAATTGTTCGTTTGATATATTTTGGCACTGTTTGCTATCAATCCATCCTTCATAACCATCGTATTGCAATTTAATTCTAGACCACTGTTTTTGAGTTTCTAAAATTTTAAAATGCTCACCAAAAAGTACTTGGGAGACGATTTCGCTCCTATCATTTGGTTCAAACCGAAGTGGGATTATAGCCAGATTACAAATTCCGAACATCTAAATGCGAGTATTAGTTATGAGATAAAAAGGGCTGCAATGACACTACATGCAGCCCATATATAAAAATAATTTAGTTTCTTTCAAGCACAATTGCCGAAGCACCACCACCACCATTACAGATAGCTGCAGCTCCAGTCTTAGCATTATTTTGCTCTAAAACATTCAATAAAGTAACGATGATTCTCGCTCCAGAACATCCTAGAGGATGACCAAGAGAAACTGCTCCACCATTTACATTTACTTTGTCATTGTCTAATCCTAAAATCTTAGAATTAGCCAAACCTACTACTGCAAATGCTTCATTGAATTCAAAAAAGTCAACATCAGTAATAGCAATTCCAGCTTTATCAAGTGCTTTAGGTAAAGCTTTTGACGGACTCGTAGTGAACCATTTTGCTTCTTGAGCAGCATCTGCATATCCTTTGATATATGCTAATGGTGTCAATCCAAGTGCTACTGCTTTCTCTTCGCTCATTAAAACTAATGCTGCTGCACCATCATTAATTGTAGAGGCGTTTGCAGCTGTTACTGTACCACCTTTACTAAATACTGCATTCAGTCCTGGTATGCGTTCGATATTTACATTTGTATATTCTTCATCTTTTGCAACGATGATAGGATCACCCTTTCTTTGAGGAACAGCAACTGGTACAATCTCGTTATCAAATTTACCAGCATCCCATGCATTAGCAGAGCGCGTGTAAGATTGAATAGCATAAGCATCTTGATCTTCTCTAGTAAAGTTGTATTCTGTTGCACACAAATCAGCGCAAACTCCCATTGCGTTGTTGTCGTAAGCATCAATCAAACCATCTTTTTGTAAACCGTCAATCATTGTTGCAGGTCCAAATTTATTTGCAGTTCTCATGTTTAAGTAGTGCGGAATCAAACTCATGTTTTCCATTCCACCCGCTACTACAACATCTGCGTCTCCGCATTGAATAGCTTGAGCTGCTAACATCACAGATTTCATTCCAGATGCGCATACTTTATTTACTGTAGTACAAGGAACGGTATCAGGTAAGCCTGCATACATTGCAGCTTGTCGAGCAGGTGCTTGACCTACTCCAGCTTGAACGACATTACCCATGTAAACCTCGTCTACTAATTTTGGATCTAAATTTATTTTATCTAAGGCACCTTTAATAGCGATAGCCCCTAAGCGAGGTGCTGGTACAGTAGACAATCCCCCCATAAAACTGCCGATAGGTGTTCTAACTGCAGAAACGATAACAACTCTTTTGTTCATAATTTATATAATGTTGGTTTGTGTAGCAAATTTAAGGTTTTTTAAACAAATTCTGATTTATAGTGTGAGTTTATATTTATGGGTTAATTATCGTGAAAAAATATTTTTGCTATATATTTGATTGTTAAGCTTTTTAAAATTAATTGCGATTTTTTTCAAAAATAATCGTCAAAATGCTTGTGGGAAACCTGAAGTTGTCTTAAATTTGCAACCGCAAAACGAGACACGTTTCTCTGAGCTTGGAGGGGTGCCAGAGTGGTAATGGAGCAGTTTGCTAAACTGTCATCGGGTAACCGGTGCCAGGGTTCGAGTCCCTGTCCCTCCGCATATTTATTGAAGATTTGAAATTTAGTTTAATTCGTTAAACTAAATGTCACGGGGTGTAGCGTAGCTCGGTTATCGCGCCTGCTTTGGGAGCAGGAGGCCGCAGGTTCGAATCCTGCCACCCCGACTAAACTTTACCATTAGTTTTAAAAGAAATGGAGGCATAGCTCAGCTGGATAGAGCACCTGCCTTCTAAGCAGGCGGTCGAAGGTTCGAATCCTTCTGCCTTCACTTAAAAACCCCGATACTTGTATCGGGGTTTTTTATTTTATAAAGGTTTGAAATATACAGCTCATAAAAAAAGCGCCTCAATAGCATTGAGGCGCTTACATTTTTAGCTTATTTCTTTTCTTCATTGTTCAGTTTATCATCAAAGTCGGGTTTCTCTCCTTTGAATTTTTGTGTATCAACATCATAGTTCTCATCGTTTGTCAACGTTTCATCGTGATCTTTGTATTGATGCTTTCTCATATCACTTCTATTGTCTCCCCCTTTTTGATTGGGTCTTTGCGGATTTTGATTGTTTGCGCTCATAATATTTTGTTTTTTTTGTTTATTTAAAATTACACATAAACAACTGCAACAGTGTTACGAAATTATACCACAATCTTATAGAATTTAATACAATGACTATTTGCGCTCATTATAGGCCTTCCAAGCTCCTGTTGACCAAATTGCCCATGCAATTAGCACCGGTTGAAAAAATAAACGCATTAATCTTGCCTGATCTGTGTCTAATGATCCAAAAGCATCTCTCTGTTCCATGTACTGCGCGATATTTCCAGGAAAGACAAGTATAAAGAAGATGCCTAGAAACCATCCTATAGTGACACGTTGTGCTTTCCAGAACATAAGAGCTAGTCCTAAAGTGATCTCGACAATACCGGATAAAATAACCACTAAGTCTTTACTCACAGGAACCCAGTCTGGGACTTGAGCCTGAAAATCTACTCTAAAAAATGTTAGGTGGCTGTATCCTGCAATCAACATGAAAGAGGCAAGTATAATTCTAAATATGTTTTGGGTGGTTGTAGTTGGTATGTAATTTTTCATAATTGTTATTTTAGTTTTTAAATTGAGCCTTAATCCAATTAAACATGACGTCATATACCTGCTGTCTCACGGCTAGTTTTGATAAAACAAGATCGTGCATACCTTCTTTGATTTCGATTATTGTTACATTTCCATTTATCAGCTTACCATACTTGGCTATGTGGGTTACGTCAAGAACAGCATCTGTGATTTTTAAATCGTCAGTCCATTTTTTTACAGTAATCGAATGATCGCTATGCAATACTAATAGCGGTACCGTTACGCTGCAATTGTTTTGAATAACTTTTTGTGCTTCATGAATGGCATGTAAGAATCCTAAATTTACTTTTTCTATATGGTTGGGTTTCCAAATCAAAGAATAATCCCATTCACCACGATATTCTTTATGCAAACTCTGACCATATAGTTCGTTGAAACCTGCAGGTAAAAGTGGTTTTGGAAATCTCTTCCCTAAAGCGGAGAGTAGTGGTATAGCAAATTTCCTTTCGAAAAAACTTAAATTGTACGCATAAAAAGGACTGTTGCATACTAGTCCGTGAAACAGCGTACTATTTGGGTTTCTTGCAGCAAAATAGCTTATGATTAAGCCTCCAGTTGAATGGCCGTTTAATAAAAGCTGATCGTTACCTTCTTGCTTGATAATTGCTAAGGCTATGAAAATTTCTTCGTCGTACTCTTGCAGCGAACGCACGTTATTTAGTTTTTGGTGTGGCAAGTACGAGCGACCGTACTTACGTAAATCTAATGCGTAAAAATTGTGCCCTTGCTCGTTATAATTGTGTGCTAATTCTTCTTGAAAAAAGTAATCGTTGAAACCGTGAATATAAAGCACGGCTTTGTCTGATGGTTTAGCGCATAATCTTCTTACCAAAGTTGCTTCGACTTGACCTTCATAATCGTCTTTTAAAGGGAGTGTTCTTTTTTCGAAATTTCCTCCCAGAATATCTATTGTGTACTCAGAATCTAAAGTTTTAATCTGTTGGTCTTCTTGCATAGTGTTTTTTATAATTATCGAAAGTTGGTCACCCTTCTATAGTAACTTTTTAATCGGTGGTGCCGTAGGGTCATCTATACGTTTAATAACCGATAGACTTCCATCAGTTTCTAAGACCACAGCATCAATATCCTCGAGTGTTGCATTTCCTGATTTTCTGAGCACGCCCCATATTTCGTCTTCATCAATGCGCTCTTTGAGCATGTTGGCTTTTATTAAATTACCACGATAAGCCATTAAAACGGGCGCAGATTTAACTAGATCACTTACGCTTTGACTTCGAGACGACAGAAAGGTAATGCCATATTGCAAAAGAATTAATAAACTGAAGGCTAAAATACCTTCGGCAATCGAAATACTTTTAGTCAAAATCACTGAAGCAAATATAGATCCTAGGGCAACGGTCACGATAAAATCAAAAGCATTCATTTTTGACAATGTACGTTTTCCTGAAACGCGTAACAAAACTATTATCGCAGGATAGGCAACTACGGTGATTATAAATATGCGTAGTAGTGGCTTCCAACCAGTATAAAATATATCTTCCATTTTGTTTTGCTTTTAGTGTGATTAATAACTGCTTAATGAATTTTAACTCCTAGTGTTTTTAAATTATCAGCTTTAGAGTAGCCAAGTCTATTGTTCTATACTGCTTTAAATAGCTAGAGTAAGAGGTAGGTAAAAGTTGCCGTAATTGTAAAAATGAGGTGTACTAAAAAGATATGTATATAATAACCCAGATAGTCGATATGTGGTTTGTACTTACACATTTTAAAAATTACTTTCCAAGAGCCAACTCCAATTAGTCCCGTTATAACAGCTAATAGTGCCAAGTTCCACCAAGGATTTTCGATTATTACAAAACTCCAGTACATTTGATAAGCGGTGACCAATGCAATCCCTATACTGTAATGCAGCAACCACGATAGTATAATGCTATTTCTCGCAGTCCAACTTAGATTAAAGGAGTCAAGAAAGCAACGCAATAAGACTGGCTCACGGTATTGTCTCCCTAAATAATTTGAAACGGCGTAACTCATCACAGTCATTACCGATGTTGCGATCACTGAAGCAATCACTACTTTAAATAATGCATAAATCATCATAACAGCTTTTTATACAAAAATAACTTTTTAACAACTGTTTAATGTTACAGCTTTTGCAACTTGATTTACGTTATTTTAATACTGATAGGAAGTTGCGGTTATAACTTGCCAAAATGCAGTAAAAAATAAAAGGTAAAAACCCTTTATTCGGTTTTTACCTTTTTTATAATGCTTGCTACTAGAACTAGATTTATACTTCGTTTGCTTCAATATATGATTTAAAGCTCTCAATATCTTTTTGAACCATATCATGAAAATACGGATTTAGAAACTGCGCAACGCTTTCACCTGTATCTCCTAATGGTGCACGGTATGAAATAATAATATCAATCTCGGTGTCATCACCTTGAGGGGTAAATGTCACTTTACCGGCATTGTAAATTGTTGCGTCTTCAAGTGATTGCCAGCCAATAATTGAGTTGGTTACTTCTCTCACAATTTCAGCAGTCCATGAAAGTGATCCTATTCCCGCAGGTCCTTTTGCTGTCCATTTTGAATGGGTATTATCAATACTTTCCACACTTTCAAGATGACTCATGAACTTAGGCAAGTTTTCAATGTTCCTCCAGAAATTGTAAACATCTTCCACTGGCTTATTGATTAACTGTTTCACTCTAATATTCACATTGGTATTTGTGTTTAGTCCTTCTGGCTCGCTTCCTTTTACAGCATGGTACACTGGGCAATATCCAGTTAAACCGCGTAATAACATGGCTCCACCAGCACTAGTTTTACTAAAACTTTTATTTTTTTTAGAAAGTGCGTTATACAATAGATAACCTCCTGCGGCAATCATAAAAATGCGTTCAATTGTGGGCACATTTGCCTTTATAATCGCAGCTGCTTTCTTCTCTGTTTTTTTTAATGCTTGTGTGTTCATAATAATTCATTTAAGTTAAATTAGGTCTGATATTTTGGTTGTGCTTTGTATAATCTTATACTTATAGTACGTTTATGATTATTCTACGGCGTTTTCTTTTTTGTTTGATAGTTCGGTGATTTTATGATACAATCCTATAGAAAGTAATGGAACAGAAAGCGTTTCAACAACAGATGCTGCTTTATCTTTTCCAGCATATTTTAGACCTGCAGAAAGCAACCACGCTGCAGCACCTGCGCCCATGATGTAGTTTGCAGGCAAATCTGATAATACATTGTCTAAATTGTCCTTTAAATGCTCTAAGCTTTCCATATTAATTAAATTTTCCATCGCTATTAGTTTTTTGATTAATGTTATTGTTTGTTTGTTTGTTTGTTTGTTTGTTTTTCAAAATTATTCGAATAAACTATACTTAATTTCTGCTATAGTATTAGAGTGTCTCAAGTGGCTATTCTCATTGGTTTTCTACTTATCCAAAAATAACCTACCAGTAGCTTTTAACCCTTACAAGATTATATTTGGATATTATAAAATTTACTAGCTACGCATCAGTTTATAATCGTATCCTAATTTGAGCTGGTATTAACGACTTTTTTTTCTTTTACATCTTGAGCTCGTTCCTTTTCATTTTCGAAATTAAATCTTCCTTTCCAAAAAAAACTTGATTAGCAGTATTTAGAATTTTAACATTTGATTACTAAATACTTAGGGAATTATTTCTTTGTTTGAAATATTATAAGAAATAAGGAAAATACTATAAACTAAATCAGCTGGAATACACATAATTTTGGTTAAAACAAACAAACTAAATCAAGCATTATGGAAAATTCAAAAACAAGCAAAACGGAGGCAAAGCCTAAAAAAGCCAGTGCTAAAAAATCAGATGTTGCTGGAGATCTAAGAGAGTTATTTGTCGACTCTTTAAAAGATATTTATTGGGCAGAGAAAGCGTTGACAAAAGCACTTCCTAAAATGGCCAATAAAGCAACTACAGCTAAATTAATCGAAGGATTAGAGCATCACCTTACAGAAACAGAAGAGCAGGTTAAAAGATTAGAAGAAGTTTTCTCTATCATCGACGTAAAAGCAAGAGCAAAAAAATGTGAGGCTATGGAAGGATTAATCAAAGAAGCTAAAAGCATCATGAAAGCGACTGCAAAAGGTCCTGTGCGTGATGCCGGAATTATTGCCGCTGCCCAAAAGGTAGAGCATTACGAAATTGCAACTTATGGAACCTTAGTCGCTTTTGCAAAAACGTTAGGTGAAGATGCTGCTGCCGAGCTGCTAGCGCAAACCTTAGCAGAAGAAAAAACAGCAGATGAAACCTTGAGTGAGGCCGCCTACAACGACATTAATTTTGAAGCTTCTGAAGAAGAAGAGCAAGATAAATAAGAATGTCACTTAGGCTTTGCTGAGATAACCACAGCATAACCTTAAATAGAATGCAACAGCAATTAGAGCGAACTGCTTTGATTGCTGTTTTTCTACCCTAGACTTGATTTAGACCATTATAATATTCGACAAAAACAAACAAAACATACCAAGATGATAACTTTAACAAACAAATCTAAAATAGTATTCCTATCTACCTATCCGCCTACACAATGTGGTATCGCCACTTTTACTGAAGATACCGTAAACGCCATTAATAAATCGTATAATAAAAGCATCAGTTGCGAAATTTGCGAAATTACCTTTAAAGGCGATGCTAGCCCTGAATCGGCTTATCACATTCCTTCAAAAGACAAAGGGGCTTATAAAAGAGTGGCTAGCGAAATTAACAGCGATCCCGACGTGAAATTAGTTCATATCCAACATGAATTTGGCTTGTTTGGTGGGCAGTATGGAGACTACTTGTTGGATTTTTTAGATGAGTTAAAAAAACCTGTTGCGTACACTTTTCACTCTGTGATTCCTAATCCTAATGAGGAATTAAAGGCAATCGTGCAGCTGTTGTGTAGCTATTCACAGGCCATTTTTGTTATGACAAATAAGTCTAAAGCTATTTTAATGGACGACTATGGTATTGCCGAAGAACACATCGCTTATGTACCGCATGGCACTCATTTAGTAGATTATGAAAGTACATCGCAAGCTAAGAAAAAATTCAACTTAGAGGATCGTTTGGTACTCTCGACTTTTGGTTTACTAGGGGAAGGAAAAAGTATCGAAACTGGATTAAAAGCGTTGCCTAAAATAATCGAAAAGTTCCCTAACGTACTGTATTTAGTGCTCGGAAAAACGCATCCCAATACCATTATTGACAAGGTAGATGTCTATAGAAACTCCCTTGAAGCGATTGTAGCTGATTTAAAGTTGGAGAAAAATGTTCGTTTTGTAAACGAATATTTAGAGGTAGATCAATTATTAGATTACTTGAAAGCAACTGATGTTTATCTATTCACATCAAAAGATCCTAATCAAGCGGTAAGCGGAACATTCTCGTATGCAATGAGCTGCTCTTGCCCAATTGTGGCTAGTAAAATTCCCCATACTTTAGAGAGTCTAACCTCTGATATTGGTATTCTAGCGGATATTCAAAACGAAGAGCAATTTGCCGATGCTACTTTAAAACTATTGTCTGATGCCGATTTAAGAGCGCATATGGCAATTAACGCTTACGCAAAAACGACACAGACTTCTTGGGAAAATACGGCTATTAAACATATCAAAGTTTACCAGTCGATTGCTCAGGGATTGACCGAAAATAAAATCACCTATCCAGAAATTAAAATGGATCATTTGAAAGCGATGACAACCAACATTGGTATGATTCAATTTTGCAAAATTTCTGAGCCTGATTTGAGTACAGGATACACACTTGATGATAATGCGAGAGCACTAATTACAATGTGTAAACATTTTAAATTGACTGCAGACCGTTCTGATGTGGACTACATGACTACCTATGTCAACTTTATAGAACGATGCCAACTTGATACGGGTGCTTTTATTAATTATGTTGATCAATACAATGAAGTAGAACCACGAAATAACGATGAAAATCTAGAAGATTCAAACGGAAGAGCCATCTGGGCACTAGGATATCTACAAACATTGAGAGATGATAATTTACCCGCTTCGTTAATTTATAAGGCTAATGCTTGCTTAGAGAAAGCAATTACAAGTGCACAGCAGCTACATTCACCGCGTGCGATGGCTTTTGCAATAAAAGGATTGTATTATATGTATAATGCCATGCCATCTGCAAGTGCCATGCAATTGATCGATATCTTAACAGAAAGATTAAAAGATAGTTACGCAAAGACAAGTACAGACAAATGGAATTGGTTCGAAAATAAATTAACCTACGCTAACAGTATTCTACCTGAAGCTTTACTATTGTCTTCTAAAATTACAGGAAAAGAGAGTTCGTTACACATCGCTGAAGAGTCAATGGAATTTTTGATCTCTAAAATGTTTGTAGATGGTAAATTCAAAATAATCAGCAACAAAGGATGGCATAGTAAAGGAGCGATTCCGCATCAATATGGCGAGCAACCTATTGAGGCGAGTTACATGATGCATGCCTTGGACTTATTTTACAAAACTTTTGGCAACCCAATGCATAAAAAATACATGAAACAAGCATTTGATTGGTTTTTAGGTGATAACCATTTAAATCATATTATGTATAACCCTATAACTGGTGGGTGTTACGATGGTTTAGAAAAAGACAATGTAAACCTAAATCAAGGAGCTGAGTCAACTATTTGCTATTTGTCTGCTCGATTATTAATAGAGAGCTATACCTCAAAAGGAGCAGAAGCATTGCGTTCAAAAAAAGCCGCTCATGCCACCGAAAATGCGTCTCTTATTGTGATGAAAGAATTCCTGAACAACAAGCGAAAAAAAGAAGAACTGCGTAAGACTAATTATGATTTAAATAATCAGTCAACAGCTGTAAAACCGGTATCAAAATTAAAAAAAGCGTAAGTACAAGCAAGCGTTTAAAATTATAATTTTAAGGAGAGATTACCGTAGTACGTAATCTCTCCTTTGCTCTTTTAAAAAGGAGATTAATGAATCACAGTACTACAAAATTACGTTAAAGTAGGTCGCTATTTTTCGGTATTTTAACTCAATTTACTATTTTTAGTATTCGAATTAAAGGGCTTAGCAACAGTAGATTTACTATAGTTGTTATGCTAAATGATGAGGTCAAATTCCTTTTCTAAAACAAATTTATTCACAGCAAAAAAGACGACAATGGTAACAGTAAAAAAGGAAGGAATAATTCTATATCACACCGATTTAGATTTTGAAAACGATGGTGTTTTAAACCCAGCAGTGTATCAAGAAGGCGATACGGTTCATTTATTTTATCGAGCTGTTCGTAAAGGCAATTTCTCTACAGTGGGATATGCTAAGTTAAACGGACCTCTAGAAGTAGTAGATCGGTTGGCAAAACCTTTGATAGGACCATCATCTGCCATAGACCAGCAAGGAGTTGAAGATGCCCGTATTGTTAAAATAGACGGTACATTTTACATGAGTTATACCTCATATGACGGTCTAAATGCGCTAGGGTCATACGCAACATCTACAGACTTAAAAACCTTTGAAAAACACGGTATTATTGTCCCGCAACTTGATTACAAAACCTTTTGCTCTTTAACAGCTGAAATTGCAAATCTTGATGAGCGATACGCTACATATAATTGCGAGAAAGAAGGGGAGGAGCGACACGGATTTATCTCAGATAAGAACCTGATCTTTTTTCCGAGATTGATTAATGGGAAATTTACTTTTTTACATCGAATACGTCCTGATATCCAGTTAGCAGCAGTAGAGAATTTAAGCGAGTTAACAGCGGAATATTGGGCAGAATATGTAAAGAATTTAGACGAAAATATTCTATTGACCTCTAAGTACGATCATGAAAGCAGCTATATAGGTGGTGGTTGCCCGCCGATACAAACCCCTGAAGGCTGGTTGATTATTTATCATGGCGTTAGAAAGTCTGAGGAAGGCTATGTTTACAGTGCTTGTGCGGCTTTACTGGACTTAGAAAATCCCGAGCAGGAAATTGCTCGTCTGCCGTACCCTTTATTTACACCAGATCAAAAATGGGAACTGACAGGATATGTAAATAATGTCGTTTTCCCTACCGGAACTGCTCGCTTTGATGAAAGATTATTCATCTATTACGGAGCCGCAGACAAGCGAATTGCTGCCGTTTCTCTAAATTTTGATGAGTTAATTAGCGCTTTATTAGAAAATAAAATCAGGTTGTGATTACCAAAATAAAAATAGAAAGATCCATTGCATACGCTATGTAATGGATCTTTCTTTTATCAAAAATGGTATTAGGATGTTTTAACGCTTATCAAAGAATCAGATTTTGATGCGGTAACAGACTGCTAGCACAAATTGTTATGATTAACAACTCCTTGTAATTGCATGCTGTTTTTAAAATGTATTTAGAAATTAGAAACTGCTTTATGATGCTTTATTGAATGGTGAAGACCAGATCTATGGCGAAGCTCGCTTAACTGTTTAAATTTAAATACACTACTACTTTAATATAAATGCGATTGTAGTAGCCACTAAAGCCTGAGTATGTTCCCGGAGATTCTCACTTTCATAGGGATGCGAAGCATCAAAAACATGATTGGCATGCTCGATTAAATGGGTACTTGCTTTAGGGAAATTTTTCTTCAATGCATTGAATTCGTCCATGGGTACTGCAGGGTCGTTAGTGCCTTGAATAATTAGAAACGGTATTTTTAATCGTTTTCCGCCATCTTTCAAACTATACTTTTCTCGATTTAACTCTAAATCCTCTAGGACCTCGATATGCAAGGGCATCATTTGGTTTGTTCTTGCATTTTTTATATACTGCACACCTTCAGTTCTCCATTTTTTGATGAATTTTGCGTTCCAACTACGGTGAAAATCAAACGGACTTGCCCATGTGATGATTCTCTGGATTTTGGTTTCTTCTTGTAAGCAATACAACAGAGCAGATGCACCTCCTTTACTATGTCCTATGATGCTAATAGTGCTGGTATTAATTTCAGGAATTGCAGTTGCCAGTTTACTATTTATAAAATGTACTATGCTTTTAATATCGGCGACCTCTTTGCCTAATGTGTTTGTTCCAAATTTTTCTAAAGCTGTGAATGCCTCAGAGTCGTCAAGTCCTATGCCGCTGTGCGAGAAATTAAATTTAAGAAAAGCCAGTCCTTCTTTAGCGAAGTATTCGGCAATGGCAGGCCAAGATCCCCAATCTTTAAATCCCTTAAATCCATGGCAAAATAGTACGAGTCCTTTTTGCTCAACAGCTGTGCTATAAGTTACATCTGCTTTAAAACTGCTCTCTAGTGCGCCTGTTAAAATAAATTCTTCATTCTTTATCATGGGTACTGCTCTTTAATTAGAACTATAAAATTACAATAAAAGTGCAGTTGTTGCCTAGTTTTGGTCACATTATCGCTTTCTTCTTTTTTATTTTCGAAAATTAAAATAACGACAATAACTCTTCGACTTTTTCAGGATAAAACAAGCAATGTAACTAATGGTAGCTTGTTGATAACGTTAAAGAATTTGTTAAAAGGCCATGTGAATATGGTGCTGTGTGAAATTCTAATTAATTTTATAAAAAGTAAAAACTATTCGTTTTAAGAAGTACGCAAGCCGTTTTTTGCTGATACTATTCTTATAAGATTCAATAGCTGGATTATTAATTTAAAGAAAAAAAATATGAACAGACCTACACCTAAACATAAAGCACCCCATTTGAGTTTTCCATTGTTAAGCGGCGGAACTTGGAATTTAGAAGAACAGAAGCCAGAAAATTTCACACTGTTGGTTTTTTATAGAGGATTGCATTGTCCGCTTTGCAAAAAATATTTGATAGAGCTGGAATCTTTATTACCTGATTTTGAAAAGAAGGGCGTAAAAGTGGTTACCGTCAGTATGGACGATGAAAAACGCGCGCGCTTGTCTAGAAAAGATTGGGGTATAAACGTGTTAGACCTAGGTTACGGTCTTGATTTGCAATCTGCTAAGGATTGGGGGTTGTACCTGAGTAAAGGAATAAAAGAAGGGGAGCCAGATGTTTTTAGCGAACCAGGTTTATTCTTAATTGATAAGAATAACGAAATCTACTATGCTGCAATCAATAGTAATCCATGGGGTCGCCCTTACTTACCTTCTTTTGTAAAAGCAGTTGATTTTATCACAGAGTCGGGATATCCTGCTCGTGGAGAGATGGTCTAGTTGCTCACTTGTATTGTATATGCAGTACTTATTATTTTCAAAAAAAAATACAACTATATTGATAAATAAAGCGCTACTACGATTTGTATCTGGGTAGTGCTTTTTTATTATAAGCTATTTGAATTGGGAAATAATTGGTTTAAACTGTCAGGAACGCTGCAAGAACTAGACTAGTATAATAAGAAAATAGGGTTAAGTTTTGAGATTTTATAAACTCTAAGTAGTTGTATTCAATGATTGTGATAGTGTCGAATAGTTTTCTATTACTCGTTTTAGTAAGCCTAAAAGCGTTCTACTTTATTTAATTTGAAAACACTACTCTTAATTTCCCTATATTTATAAACTAGCCTTTAAAAGACAAACGACCCTGTGAAAAAAGCCCTTTATTTTATGCCAGACATCAGCGGATTTACGGATTTTGTAAATAGCACAGAGGTGGAACACAGCATGCATATTATTGCCGAGTTACTAGAAATAATATTGGACAATACTAGCTTGGGCTTAGAGTTGGTCGAAATTGAAGGTGACGCACTATTTATGTACACTACTGCGATTCCGGATTATGAGGGGCTAATGAATCAAGCAAATAAAATGCTGAAAGCTTTTCACCAGCACACGGTAAACTATGATAAAATGCGTATCTGTGATTGTGGTTCTTGCCGAACGACTACTAATCTCGAACTAAAATTTTTAGTCCATTATGGGGATTTGAGTTATATTAAGGTCAAGCATATTGTAAAACCTTACGGTAGCGACGTTATAAAAATTCATCGCTTACTAAAGAATAAAATAACTTTGAACGAGTATATTTTATTTACTAATGCAGTTCATGAAATTGTACGCTACTAAAATTGACAGATCGTGGATGCCGTTAAGTGGTCTTTATGATGATCAGCGAGAAGACTATTTTTATAAAAATTTAGAGCAAGTTAGAGAAGCTGTTCTTCTTGAAGCAGAACTTTCTTCACAGCAGCAAGTAGAGTTTAGTACGCCCGTTATAGTGATTGATCAAATTTTTCAAGCTAACATACAGGCAATAAATAGCTATTTGAGCGAATTGCAGTACCGTCATCTATGGGATAAGAAAGTAAAAAGCATTCGTTTTAATGCGAACAGAGTGAACCGGGTGGGAACAGAGCATAATTGCGTTTTAAGCCTAGGGAATTTAAAATTTAAAACAATAACTGCGCCTACAGAAACCGACCTAGTTTATGGAGAAAAAACCGAAGAGATGCTGTTTTGCAAGAACTATTCGTACCTTGTGAGACTGCGTAAAATAAATGAAAATAGCACTCAAGTCACTCTTACAATCTACCTTGATTTCACTACCATAGGTAAATTCATGAAATCACGTATTTTAAAAATGCTTAAAAATAGTTGGGAAGAGAACTTAGTGGCATTGCACCACCTATCAAAAAATAAAATTCAATAATAAATACCTAATAATGGAGACAATCCTCATAAAAGCAGAGCGCTTTGCACTAGATTATTTGAATGAAAAGCTACAAGCAAATTTCATTTATCATAATTACAGTCACACGCAATTTGTAGTCACAAAAGTGGCTGAGATTATTAGCATTGAGAAGTTAAGCAAAGACGATGAAGAGATCGTGTTACTAGCGGCTTGGTTTCACGATTTAGGATATACCATCGATAAGGCCAATCACGAGGAACACAGCATTACTATTGCAGCCGATTTTTTAATGTTGGAAAATTATCCACCAGAAAAACTAACTGCAGTTATCGCTTGTATCAACGCAACTAAAGTGAATGAAACGCCAGTAACACTGCTTGAAAAAGTACTTTGTGATGCTGATTTTGCGCATTTGGCTGCAGCAAACTATGGTAAATTGTCACAGCAATTGCGATTAGAATTTGAAAACATAGGTTGCGGAAAATATACTGATAATCAATGGATAGAAGAAAATATTGCTGTCTTTAATGCCCATAAGTATTACACTAAATATGCAAATGTACATTGGACTTTTGGCAAGAACGATAATTTAATCGAACTGATTATCGAACTTAAAAAGAACAATAAAAGGGAGGATAAAAAAGGAGATAAAAAAGACGATGGCAAAAAAGATAAAAAAGAATTAGAAAGCCCGAAAGAAAGTAAGCTTGATAAAAGTGCCGAAATTTTGTTTAAAGTGATGTCGTCTAATCATTTAAAATTAAGCTATATAGCTGATAGAAAAGCAAATATTTTACTATCAGTAAATGCCATCATACTTTCGATATCCCTGTCTAAAGTGATTCCTAAGTTTGAGAATACAGAAAACGTTTACCTGCTTTACCCTACGATTATTTTTGTCTCTTTTAGTGTGATATCGATTATTCTATCAGTGATTGTGACGCGTCCTAGTGTGACCTCGGGTAAATTTACTAAGGAAGATGTTGTACAGAAAAAAGTGAACCTTATGTTCTTTGGTAATTTTCATAAAATGGAATTAGATGATTTTGAGGACAGTTTAAAAGACATCGCAGAGGACAAAGAATATCTGTTCTCGGCAATGACAAAAGATTTGTATTTACTAGGTAAGGTTTTAGATCGAAAATACCGAATCTTGCGACTAAACTACAATGTATTTATCATAGGGATTATCATTTCGGTAATTGCTTTTTTTATCTCTTATAAATTTTTAAGTAACGCAATATGAGTTCGCAAAAAATAATTTTCAAGAATGCCGAAGGACAAGATCTATCAGCTAGATTAGAACTGCCTGATAATGGAGAAGTAAGAGCTTTTGCTTTGTTTGCACACTGTTTTACATGCAATAAAAACCTAACAGCAATACGTACTATTTCTAAAACATTAAACGAGAAAAATATCGCGGTGCTGCGTTTTGACTTTACTGGTTTAGGAGAAAGTGAAGGGGAGTTCGAACAAACAAATTTTTCTTCGAATGTGCAAGATTTGCAACATGCCGCTCAGTACTTGACAGATCATTTTCAGGCACCAAAAATGCTAATAGGACATTCATTAGGAGGAGCTGCAGTTTTAGCCGCTTCACAGAAGTTACCATCTGTACAAGCGATAGTAACCATTGGTGCGCCGTCAAATCCGGAACATGTTTCGCATTTATTTAAAAGTAGCGTGGACGAAATCAATAGTTCAGGAAAAGCGCTAGTTTCTATAGGAGGTCGTGATTTCACTATTCAGAAACAATTTCTAGAAGACATCAAAGACCAAAACATCAAGAGTATTCTAGACGCTTACCGTAGTTCGATTTTAATCATGCATTCACCACAAGACACTACCGTAAGTATCGATAACGCTGCTGAAATATATAAAGCAGCTAGACATCCTAAAAGTTTTATATCACTCAACGGAGCGGACCACTTACTATCAGACAAAAAAGACTCTGCTTATGTAGGGAGTATCATTGCTACTTGGGCTGATCGTTATTTATAGACTTTTGAAGTTTTAAATCAAATGTGTTTTGTATTAATGAACCGCTAATTTGCAAATTTTTTGTTTGTAACTTGGTGGTTTTTCAATTTACAAATTAGCAGCGCAGAATTGCATTCTGTGCCAATGTTAGAGCGTCTTTATATTGTGGAAATAGATTGTAAAGATTCATCTTTCTTTATAGAGACAAGATTGGTGTTAGCATGATTTTATCCAATTAATGTTTATTAATAGTAAGTGTCGCTTTTAAATTGATCGGTTTTAAATTTGCGAATTAGCGGTTTTATCAATCGTTAGTGTAGCAGTGCATTCTGTGCCAATATCAATGCGTATTTATATTGCGGAAATAGTTTGTGGCGTTTCTTCTTTCTTCATAAAGACAAGATTGGAGTTAGGATGATTTTAGCCAATTAATGTTGCTTATAAATTGATTGATTTTAAATTTGCGAATTAGCGGTTTTATTCGTGTGAGTTAGTGATAAAAGCGCAATAGAAATATGATTTATATAGTGTAGACTTGTGTATCAATTTAAAAAATCTGACCTTTCACATCTGCTTTTGCAAGACTATTTGCAAATTCTAAAATTCTATTTTTACTAATCATGCAGGCATTCATACACTACTTTTTGCACCTCGTATTTCCGCTGTTCATTGCCTATGTGTTCTTTAAAAAGGATTGGAAAACAGTTTACTTACTATTACTTGCGACCATGCTAGTGGATGCCGACCACTTACTGGCTACTCCAATTTTTCAGGCTAATAGATGTAGCATTAATTTTCATTTTTTGCATACCTACTATGCTATGGGAGTATATGTTTTTATGTTATTTTTAAAAAGACCTTTTAGAATTATAGGAATTGGTTTGTTGTTTCACATGCTAACAGATTTTATTGATTGCTTAATTATGTATTCCAACTGTAAAACTTGTTTAGCAACTGCTCCAGCATATCAATTTATTGCATCAGTATCGCAATGGATAGGTATCACATAGCTAATGAGCATGGCCTAAATATATTTAAGATAATAATCGTATAAAATGAATAAAAATTTAAAGGAGGTCGCGCTACTTTTTTTCAAATTGGGTAGCATCGCCTTTGGCGGACCCGCTGCTCATATCGCCATGATGGAAGATGAGGTAGTAAAGAAAAGAAACTGGATGACGCAACAGCATTTTCTAGATCTGGTGGGAGCAACCAATTTAATTCCGGGACCCAATTCTACTGAGATGACAATGCATTGCGGACATGAGCGCGCGGGATGGAAAGGACTTGTGGTAGCGGGAGCTTGTTTTGTATTCCCGGCAGTAGCAATCACAATGGTTTTTGCATGGTTGTACCAGCAATATGGGCAATTACCTGCAGTAGAACCTTTTATTTACGGAATCAAGCCTGCTGTAATAGCGATTATTCTAGCTGCGGTATATAGCTTGGGTAAAAAAGCAATTAAAAATCCCACACTTGGACTGTTAGCTGTGCTTACATTGGTTGCTTGCTTATGTGGCGTATCTGAAATTATTGCGTTATTTGTTTGTGGCTTTGGTGGATTAATCTTGTACTTGACAAGCAATTCACAACAGTCCTTAAAAAGTTTTGCACCCGTGCTAGTTTTACAAATGGCACTCACGCCTAGTACTCTCAATATTTTATGGACTTTTTTTAAAGTTGGTGCTTTGCTGTACGGGAGTGGCTATGTATTGTTTGCATTTCTAGATGCCGAATTAGTTGCCACAGGTTTGCTGAGTAAACAACAATTAATTGATGCGGTTGCAATAGGACAATTTACACCAGGTCCGGTATTGTCTACCGCTACTTTTATCGGTTGGCAACTAGGTGGTTTCTGGGGTGCACTGGCTGCTACGGTTGGGATCTTTTTACCTTCGTTTTTGTTTGTGGCTCTCTTGAATCCGTTAGTGCCTAAAATGCGGAATTCTAAAATGTTCTCTGCTTTTTTAGATGCTGTCAATGTTGCAGCCGTTGCGGTAATTGTCTCGGTGTGTATAGGGATGGGACAAGAAACCATAATCGACTGGAGAACAATTGTAATTGCAGCCGTGAGTTTGATCTTTGTTTTTATATTTAAGAAAATGAACAGTGCGTACATCGTTATTGGTGGGGCATTATTAGGTTACCTATTGAGCTTACTGTAGCTAGTAAAATGCCTTTTGGAAATTAGTCGTACTTAGTAGCCCTGATCGCAGCGGCATCCTCGTAGTCCCGATTTTTAGGGACGTAGAGATATAGCGTAGAGCAGGAGGGAAGGTTCTTGCTACCACTTTGTGTATTGCTCCTAAACTGGAAAACCTCCTATATCATGTGATATAGGAGGTTTTTTAATAGTTTGAGACTGCTTAAAGAGCTAGATTTTGACTTTAATTCCGGCATTGACTACAAAGCCATCCAGCGGGGCAAAAATGTCTTTGAAAACAGGTTTTGAAAGTGTTCCAGTATAGATGCTACCAAAACGTGTTTGGCGGGTATCAGTAAAGTTTTCGAAATTAGCGTAAATCGAAAAGTTCTCCCATAGTTTCTCTATCATCACTCCAAAAATCCAGTAATCGCGCCCAGTTGTGCCATCAGTTAATTGTTGCGGACTGTAGTAATAGGCCTCTAAACCCACCTTCCATTTGTCTTCAACCTCGTACATCAATACATTGTTTAAGCGGTGTTTTGCTGTTAAAGGATTGCGAGATTTGCTGCCGTTATTTTCGACTGTGGCGTCAGTGTAGGTGTACCCAATGAACAATTTAAAGTCTTCGTAACTGAATTTTAAATTGGTTTCGGTACCCTTAGTGTTTAGATTTCCGTCTACATTCAAGAACTGAAAAGTGTCGTTTGCAAGCGGTGTCAAAATTAGAGGATCGTTCACTTTTGTATAAAAAAACAACTGGTTTACCGATAGTGAAAGTGCATCAGTAAGATGCGTTTTGTAGTTTAAATCAAAGTTGAAACCATAACTTTTTTCCAGTTTGTTAGTATCGCTGTTTATAGGCAACACATTTTGATATTGCATCGATTCGCTTTCCTCAGTAAAAATTGTAGGCGTTTTATATCCTAATCCACCACCAAGTCTAGAGCTAAGCTTAGGGCTAATTCTAAACAATGCCGATGCACGTGGCAATAGTGAGAAACCATATTCATGCACATAATCACCTCTTAAGCCAGCTTCTAGATCCAACCAATCCGTTGCTTTTACCGTGTTTTGAACAAAGGCGCCATAGGTGATTTGGTTATAATCTCTTACCGGAAATGTGTTGTTGTTTTTCTCTTTAAACTCATCAGTGTAAAAATTAGCTCCGGCAACCCATTGCGAAATCTCCCCATTATTAGCATACGTAAATTCAGAAAAAGTACTGGTTTGAACCCCATCAAAAAGATAATCAGGAATGGTAATCACACGACTAAAATTGTTGATGCTGTTTTTTACTGTAATAGATTCTCGATCATTAAATTTATGCGAAAGCGTGAATTGCGTGCTCACTCTTTGTGTTTTATTTTTTTCGAAATAGCTGTCTGGGAAAGTAGTACGATTTTTAATATAATCAATGTTTCCACCTATTCTATCCTCGAAAACGGTATTCACACCAAAGTTCAATTCGGTTTTATCGTTGAGGTATAAAAACAATTTAGGGTTGAAGTTAAAGCGTTCGAATTTAGGAATTGCGGTCAATTTATTATCAGCAGGATCGTAGGCTGCGTTGCGGTCATGAGAGGCAAAAACAGTCAAACCTACTTTACCAAAACGTTGTCCGTAAAAACCATTGATGTCGAGACCTCCAGCAGAAGTTCCGTTTAATAAAAATCGTAATTCTCTTTCTTCTGTAGGTGTTTTAGAGACTAGATTTACTAATCCAGCAATCGCTCCACCACCATACAAGGTAGAGGCAGAACCTTTGATTATTTCGACCTGTTTTAAATCTAGGGGTGGTGTTTGCAACAAACCTAAACCGCTAGAAGCTCCAGAATACACTGGGAAACCATCCTTTAAAATTTGGGTATACCGACCGTCAAGACCTTGAATACGAATAGAGGAATTACCCGAAGTAGCCGATGTTTGCTGTGTTTGTATCCCTGTACTTTCATTTAGCATCATGCGGATATCACCCGGCTTCATGTTGGCTTTTTCTTCTAACTCTTCACCAGCGATAAATTCGACGCGGGTAGGGATATTGCTGATTGTTCTTGTTCCCCTAGTTGCTGTAATGACAATCTCGTCCATTTCTTCAGCGTTACTTTTCATGTAAATAGTCAGATCTGCTGTTGCTGCGACTAAAGGGACTTGAATTGTTTTGTTTTCTAGCTCATATCCTTCCAGTTGAAAAGACAGCGAGTACACACCTTCGGCTAGGTTTTCGAAAGTAATAACTCCTTCATCGTTAGAATAAGCCGTTAAGGATTGTGCTTGTATGGTTGCTGTAACCGCATTCAGTGGCAAATTAGTATCGCTATCTTTAATATTGATTTTAAGGCTATGTTGTGCCTGAGCTGTGCCAATAGTTGCTATTGCCACAAAGAGTAAAATATATTTAAACATTTTTTATTTCTTAATATGAATAATTTTTTCAGCTACCTCTTGTAGGCAGCTGCTTGTAACGATTATAAATAAAAAGAAAATTTGGGTGGTTGCCAGATAGCACCGTTAAAGGAAGATTTTACAAGGGTAATAACAGCAATATCAAGTGATTTATTGTTACTTACAAGCGGTTGTTTTTGAGATTTAATCACAGTAGATGTGTTCATAGCAAAACCCACGCAGCTACCGCAAGAGTAGAAGGGAGAGCATTTGCCGGTGCACTCGTTACCGCATTTGTGAGAATCTTGTTCGCACTTTTTCTCTAGCGTACATTTAGATTTGGTTTCTAATGCGCTGCAAGGTACGGTTGATAGAAGTAGTACCAAAAATGATAAGAGTATGCTCCAGATTTTCACAAGGCAAATTTAAAAATAATATTTGCGAAATGATTATTAATTCGTTTCAAATTTTAATGTTTTAATATTTGCCACAGATTAGCAGGATATAAAAGGATATTAAGCTGTGCTATTCTTTTTAAGCTGTGGCAAAATTTAATTTTTATACTACTTATAATTTTTAAACTGCTAGAATGAGGCATTAATGTTTTGTTTTCGAAATGACCTTTATTAATCGCAATTTTTCATTCGAAAAAAAAATAAGGGTTAAAGTAAAATCTTTAATGCGATTTATAATTGATGAGGTGCCCGATGATCATCCCTAATCCTCCTATAAGAACCAAAGGAGAATTTACCTCTAGAAATGATTCTAAAACTACACCTACAATCACTGTAATTATAGAGCAACTAAGCAACACTTTTACCAGTAGCGGACTCGAGCTAAAAATGATTTTCAGGACTACACAGAATGAGATAAAGGCAAAGAAAAGATCAAGATAATGGTTGCCAGTAAAACTTAGTGGTAGTACTGTTAATAGCGGAAAAACTAGGCAATGTACTAAGCACAAGGTTGCGCTAGATATTCCTAAAAGATCAAAAACGATAGTTGCTTGTTTTTTCATAGCTGGATTATTATAAGCACGCGGCTTTATGTGCCGCATGCTCACTTTTTAAAGATTAATGTGCAACACTGTTTTCATGACCGAATAGGGCGATACTGTATGGTGTTGCCGAAATTTTAATCTTCGTGGTATTAAATGGTTAAAGGTTTACTTGTAATAATTCTCCCGTTGCTAGAGATTTTAGGTATCAATCTTTCACTGAGTTACAAGAAGCAGTTTGTGCATTCGATAAAACAAAAAATACTAGTTGAAAAGCTTTCTATCAAATGCGCTTTTTAGTAACAGCTTATTCCACGGATGAGCTGCAAATAGCCGTTACTAAAATGCGCTAAGAGATTTTCAATAGCAGTAAGTCTGTTTTATTGCTTGAGAGTTAATTTATAAAACAGTGATAGGAAACGAAACTTCAGCATCTGTACTTCCAGCTGCATTGGTGATATCTCCAGCTGCAACATTGTTAGCAGATTTACTTGGTTGGTGACGTAAAGTGATTGTTACTGTTCCTGTAGCGGCATCAGTAGTTGTAAACACAGATTGTAAACCTACAGGCAGTCCGTTTGCATCAAGGTTACTAGCTGATGTACCGTAAGTAAAAGCGTTTAAATTTCCGGTTTTTTGATAAAATACTTGGTGATCAACTCCTTCTTCAATGATTTCGAGTGTAATATCATCCACAGGAGTAGCTAGTTCATTTTTAAAGGTAAGCACACCATTGTAGGTTTTATTTTTTTCGAAATTTCCAGAGACAGTAATCACAGGAGCATTAGCACCTTCGCCATCTAAATCTTTGTATTGCAGGGTAATTGCAGTTCCACCATTTGCAGGAGTGTAGATCGCTGTTACCGTTGTGATTAATTCTTCCTCGTTCACAGGAGCATCAGTACTGTCATCATTACTACATGATGAGAAGGCTACAACTGTTGCCATGATAAGTGCATACGATTTCAACTTGTTTAATTTTTGCATTGTTTTCATTTTGTTTGAATTTAAATTAGTGTTTATAAAGTTTAATAATTGAATTTGAGTTGGATTTGGAAGCTTCGACCTAGTTCATCAGCAAAAAAGCGCTGACGGTTTAGGTAATCTCGGTACGAAACATCCATAATATTTTGAACAGAAAGCGCTACTGTTGTACTCACTTTTTTAAAGCTGTTGAATTTCATCTCTGAATAAAAATGGAGTAGGTGGTAAGCGGGTGGAGGCGTACTAATATCTACAATCACAGCTTGAAATTCATTGTTATTGATGATATTAGTACTAAAATTATTATCTGCGAACCTATTTTGTCTCGTTACGATTTCGCTCTTAAGTTCTAGTAATAGTTCGTGCCATTTTTTCTTAGAAAAGCTAATTTTATTGTACAAGTTTAGCGGCGGCATGTCAATTAAAGGTTGGTTTTCAGTGCGATCATCGCCCTTTACATACGCCATAGCAAAACTATGCTGCCATGAATCGTTGATTTTCCATTGTGTTTGAAGGTCTACGCCAAGTAGTTTAGCATTTGTTTGCTTGTATTCCCAGACTGGAAATGCGCCGCGAATTGTAGTCTCAAATCCCACAGGCTTTAGATAAATGTAATTCTGAATATAATTAATATACGGGTTTACTTCGATAGAGAACTGATTGATTTTTTTTCGAATAGTTAGCGATAATTTGGTTGACTGTTCCTTTTCTAAATTCAAATCACCTAGTTCAATTACTCCTGTTGAGTGGTGCAATCCATCACTAAAATATTCAGAAGGGTTAGGATTTCTTGATGCAAAACTCGCATTGGCAAAAAAGTGCCAGTCAGTAGCTGTTTTCTTTTGAATTCCAGCACTTGCGGATACATTGTGAAAAGTAAAACTCGGTTTTGTCAACCATTGCGTTCCAAAATCTTCAGTTATAAATTCCGGAAATGTACTATCATAACCGCGTTCTTCCCATCGTGATTTTTGGTAGTACTTAGTTGCATCAATTTTTGAAAAGTCATATCGCAAACCACCATCAATAGTGAAATCATTAGCCAAGTGGTAAGTTGCAATTCCGTAGGCACCTAAATCAATTTTATCATAATTAGGGATCAATGGTCGAATGCCAGTTGCAGGATTAGCATAGTTGTTTTGAAAACTAACTATAACACCCGTTTTTAAACTCCAGTCGTGTGCTTTCTTTTGGAAATCTAAAGAAAGTGTGCTTGTTTTTAAATCCAAATCTAAGGCCGCGGTATTATTGTATTCGGCTCTACGCACATCAAATTCCAACCTTCGGTTGTATTGATACGCATACTGAACCGCTAAAAAAGCGGATTCGTTGAAATAGTAATTAAAATTAATTTTGGCGATGTGGTGCGTTACATCCTGTTTTGGATTACTAATAGAATAAGAGAAATCATTGACAATCGCAGGAATTTTATTGTTGATCGATTGGTACAGGTCATTCACATTTCCGGTATGGGAAGCGCTCAAAATTCCAATAACCGATTTGTAATAACTGTACGATGCGCTCACATTGTACTTTATAGCGTCGTATTTAACATCTCCCGAAAAACTTGCTCCACGATTAGCAGTATTCGATAAAATATAATCAGGCGCTGTTTTGTCACCCATATATTTAAGGGTGGTTAGTGCGTTATAGCTCCATCCGTTGCGATTGCCTTTATGTATACTCGAACTAATCGATCCGCCTTTTCCATTGGTGTCATAGTTCAGGATTGTTTTACCAAATAAAGAATCCTTTTTACTGCTAATAGGTTCAATTAACACTAATCCACCTATTGCATCGCCGCCATATTGCAAAGCCGAAGCTCCTTTAATTAACGTTATTTTATTGGCACTGTTAATGTCAAAATTGGGTGCGTGTTCAGATCCCCATTGTTGGTCCTCCAGTTTTACATTGTTGTTTAAAATGGCGACTCTACTGCCATATAAACCGTTAATTATTGGTTTTACGACTGCGTTTCCAGTCTTTAGAGTAGATACACCTGCCACTTCAGATAATACATCTCCTAGAGATTGATTGCTGTATTTTTCTATTGTTTGTAAGTTGACAAGCTGCGCAGGGTTTGAGCTGTTATCCGTTTTGGCTTTAGCCTGAACAACAACCTCGTTTAATTTAGTGGTATTGACTTGCAAATTAAAATCAAGAGTCAAGTTACTTTTTAAATCAACAATTGTATCGGTTTTTTGATACCCCAAGTAGGATGTCGAGATAGTTGTTTTTCCTGGAGCTAAATCGTCAATTACATAGCTACCCGATAAATCGGTTCACGTAGTTTTGTTAGCAATGTGCACATGGATATTTGAGGCATTTGATTGCCCTTGTAGTGTTATTTTTCCACTGATGGAATGTTGCGAATACATGGTATTGCAAAAAAGCATCAGCCAGAAAAAAATCGAAATTTTCTTTGACATTTGTTCGTTTTAAAATAGGTAAAAGCCGATCAACCTTGGTGTAAGGAGATTTGTTTTGTAATATTTTAAAAAGTTGGTGGTGCCCGTAAAGAGAAGAAACTTCCGGTGAAGAAGGAGAAATTTTGAGTTGAGACCACTGCATAAATGGTGCTGATAGTAGTTGTTTTAACAAACTGAAATAAGAAAAAATCAGAAGCCGTGAAGCAGCTAAACTGAAAATCACAGGCAGCACATTTTAAATTAATGGTATGACTGTGTGTTAATTCAGATTTGTTTTTTGACAATTCTTGGTTTGCGATTTGCTCTACATTAATTTCAGATTGGTGCACATAACAATGCACTGACTGACACAGCACTGAAAATAATACTGTAAGTGAGAGTACAAAGTTAATTATGGCAATTTTCTGTTTCATTAATCGTAGTGCAATACTTTATTTGTGGCGATAGTAAGTGATGCTTTCTAACTAACTACTTTTACCGTATCTTTGCTTAATGCAATTATGTTGCAAATATATAAATCTTATTCTTAAATGCAACTTTGTTGCGTTTAATTTTATATCCAAATGAAAAATACTAGAAACACTACAGCGAAAGCGGCAATTTTCAAATTATTAAAAAATTCAGAAGTCGCCTTGTCTCATGCTGAAATTCAGGAGCTAAACCAAGAATCTTGTGACAGAGTGACGATTTATCGCATTTTAGATCGTTTGACTGTTGAGGATGTTATTCACAAAATTGTAACACCATCAGGTACGGTAAAATATGCTGCCTGCCATCATACTGACCACACAGAGCACCACCACATTCACAATCACGTGCATTTTAATTGCGAAGTATGCCAGTTAGTTACCTGCTTAGAAAACGTAGAGCCTACTTTTAAACTACCAAGTAATTACCAAGTAAAACAAGTCAATTTTACAGTAACGGGTATTTGTCCTTCATGTGCTATGAAAGATGTTTTAGTGGAGTAGGGGGTGGATGATGTTCTACATCTTTCGATACAAAAGATTATGTAAATTTAGCGATAGAAATAGGTTTAATATTGGAAACGAGGATTATTGTCTTAACTAAGAAGAATCGATATATAGCTTGAATTGAAAGATAAGTATTTAACCTCACTCCATAAAAAAAGCCCATTTCCGAAGAAATGGGCTTAACAAATTTGTGACCTTGACTGGATTCAAACCAGTAACCTCTTGAGCCGTAATCAAGTGCGCTATTCAGTTGCGCCACAAGGCCTTTTGTTTTTCGCAGCTCACATATTATGATGTGATTGCGGGTGCAAAGATAGAGATAAATGTGTAATCTGCAAGCATAAAAATGAATAAAATTTAAAAAAAATGGTGATAGAAAAGTATATCCGTGATATTCAGTACGTTCCATAAAAAGTAATTTTCTAAAGAGACATCACTCCGTTACTAAATGACCCTAAAGTGCGTTTAGAATGTTTGAAATTGCTGGTAGCCGACTTAAAAAATGAGAAAATTGATGCTGTAGTAGAAGCAGAGAGTAGGGGGGTTTTCTTTGGAATGCTGACTGCTCAGGAATTAAACGCCGGATTTGTGCTTATAAGATCACCAAATAAATGACCTGCTGAAATAATTAGCGCTAGTTATGCTCTTGAATATGGCACAGACACATTATAAATGCACACAGATGCAATAAAAAAGGGAGACCGAGTACTAATCCATGATGATGTTTTAGCAACAGGAGGGACTGCAAAAGTGATGTGTGAATTGGTTGAAAAATAGGGAGGCGAAATCATGCAGGTCAATTTCTTAATGGAGATCGAATTTCTCGCAGGAAAAGAAAAAATAAAGGACTGTCCTGTTTTAATGCATTGAAATATTAATTCAAAGCACGTGTGGTAACATAGTAACGAAAACCAATGATTGCCATTTGCCATTTACTGGCTTTAGCTAGATCGAGCTGTTGCTTTGAAAAGCTCGGTAAAATTACTTTATTGATTTTGGCTAATATTTTAAACATATCATTTTATTTTTACAAAGATATAAAAAAAGACGACCTTGGATGATGGTCGTCTTTTAAATAATATGTTTTGTATTTGTGAACTATTTTGTCGTGATAGTGATGATGCCGTTCAATGCTTTTTCACCGTATTTAGCTACTGCTGCTTGTTTAGTTTTTTCTGGCCCATTCGCAGGACTTTGTCGCCCAACTGTCTGTATATCATTGTGGTCCAATTTGTCTATCGCTTTAAAATCACTAAATTTACCATTGATAATTATAATAGCTTTCTTATAATCAATATTTTTATCTTGCTGAATTCCTTTTATGATATCGCTGCTGTCAGTTATTTCCATTTGCATAGCCCACCCATTAGCGTTCTTCGTCTGCGCTTTATCTTTAGTAGTGATTTTGATGCTTTTACCATTGTCTGAAGACTTATCTACATCCATTTTTTCAATCAAAGAAGGATCCATTTTATCTACTTCTGCTTTAGTGGCTATTTTTCCATTAATGTAGTAGGTAATATCTGCAGGTATTCCATCAGTTTCTCGCTTTACTATTTTAATAGTTTGACTGGTCTTACTTTTTTGTTTGTTGGTTAAATTGTTCACATCTGTTTTATCCAAGTCTAATTTTGACTTATCTTGATTTTGGTTAAAAACCATAACTTTGCTCTCATTAGGAATATCAGTTAATTCACCGTTTATCCATACTTTGTTATTAGCACTATTCATTTTTTTAGTAGATACTTTCGCAGTTCCTGTAGTAATTTCGATCACACCATTTTTACCTTTCGAACCATATTTTTTTTCAGCTTGGATGGGGTCAAGTACATTAGAAGATAAGATATCATCTTCAGAAGGAATTTTAATGAGATCATCTGGGCTTTGGGCTATACCGTTCACTACGACTAAATAGGATTTGCCTTCTTTTACATATTCATTTACGGTGTAGAAACTTTCTGCTTTTGTAATATTTAAACCTGAATTATTTTGAGATTTGGTTACTCTCGCTAATTGATCGCTATCTGGCTTAGCAAATCCAAAGTCAGTTAAAACGCCATTCTTTCTTTCAAAATAAATATTGAAAGGGTCGATCGCTTTATTTCCTTCAATATGATGCTCTTTCTCTGTTCCTTTGTTGTCTTTTAAGGCAACATTAATAGCTGTAATTTCATTGTTTGAATTGGTTTTAATTCCTGAAAATCGCATTACTAGATCATATTCTTTCTCAAAATATTCTTTCTCGCTATTTAGTTCTTTCTCCGTACTCAATGCGGTTACATGAAGCGCCATTTTAAAGTCTGAATTGTCCATCACTGATGCCTCTTTGACCTCTTGCGGCTGCTCTTGAGCAACGACATTTATTTGGAACAACAACACAAATGCACCAAGTGCAGGCAATACGGCAGCATACTTCCACGAGTTCCTTTTTCTAGATTGATTTTTGTTTAACATAACGATTCGTTTTTTGATTAATGATTGATAAAAATGATTGGTAATGGCAACACAATTCTCTTGCGTTGTTATTTTTAAAAGCGTTATTTGGTATGCTTTTTTGTCGGTTAGTTTTTTAGTAGCCTCGCTGTCAGCAATGAATTCTAAATTTTGCAGAATGGCTTTTTTATACAACCATATAAATGGATTGAACCAAAAAATGATGCAAAACACTCTAGCAATCAGTACATCAATGGTGTGGTTTTGATCGCTGTGTACCTTTTCATGCTCAAGGATATTTTCAAGTTCGCTTGCATTATATAGTTCAGAGTTGTAAACAATAGTCTTGAAAAACGAAAAAGGAGCTAGGTTTTCTTTAGTGTCAACCAATCTATAATCTGCTTGGTAACGGCTAACTTTTCCTTTTAAAAGTTGCTGCAAACTGTAAAAATCATACAGCAGTTTAGCTGCTAATAATGTTATAACAATACCATAAAGTAGTAGTGCTATAAGCGGCATGTAATCCCAAATGCTTTTTTGTTCCACCATAGTAGTAAGTGGGATTGTGGTATAATCAAAATTAGACGTTTTAGGGGCGACCCAAATCACTTTTGTGTACACCAGTAAAGGCAAAACTGCCGAAGTCAAAAGCCCTGATAGTAAAAACCAGCGGTTACTGTTAAAAAAAGTCTCTTTTCGTAATAAGCCATAATAGCTAATAAAGAAGAGTGCTAGCAACCCGCTACACTTCAATAAATAAATAGATATCGTTTCCATAGGCTATTTTTTATTTTCGATCATTTCTAAAATCTCACGCAATTCTGCAGCCGAAATTTTCTCTTCTTTAGCAAAAAACGAAACCATATTCTTGTACGAACTATTGAAGTAATTATCAATCGCGGTGTGCATGAACTTTTTTCGGTATTCCTCGATCGCAATAATAGGATAGTACTGATGCGTTTTCCCAAAGGCATTATAAGCTACATATCCTTTTTCTTCCAGGTTTCTAATGATTGTCGATAGGGTATTGTAATGTGGCGGATCGACTGTGATTTCTTCCATAACCTCTTTTACAAAAGCTTTTTTAAGCTTCCATAAAATGTGCATGATTTCCTCTTCTTTGTTCGTTAGTTTTTGCATAGTATCGTTTTTATAGGCGCTTCTTCAACCCGACCCCGATAGCTATCGGGGTCGGGGTCGGGGTTTACTTATCGCAATTCAAAATTACAACTATGTTTTCAGTTATACAACTATTTTTATAGTTTTATAACTATTTTTATAGTTATACTAGATAACAGTTTTTGATTCAGGGTGTTAATACTGCTAATTGCAATGCGAACTGTCTAGTAATTTTATTCTATTTGTTTTCGAATCTAAGTAATTTCTGTATCCAAAGGCAGCAAAGTGCGGCTATTACACCAAAAGTTCCCATGACCAGCCAGTTTGTTTGGTAGCCGTAATCAGCGATGATACCCAGTCCGGCTTTAGAACTTACAATATGTGCCAAGCTAAAACTCATGGTGTACAGTGCCATGTAACGCCCTTCATGCCCTAAGGGTGCACGTCCCATAGCAAATGCATTCGAAAAAGGAAAAGCAAAAATCTCTCCTATAGAGATGAACACCATGCTTATTACTAACATTCCTGCCCAAACATCAATCAACAATGCATAAAAACTCAAGCCCATCATCAAAGATCCCCAGAAGATAATTTTCATTTTACCTTTCTGTTTTCGTTCAAAATAACTCACAATAGGCATTTCTAGTGCAAATATTAGCAAGCCATTCAAGGTCATGAGCAAGCCAGTTTGGAATTCGCTTAAACCAAATTTCTCACTATGATATAAAGGTAAGGCAGTGAAAAGTTGGAAAAATATCATAGCAGTTACAAAACTCACAAATAAGAAAATCCAGAATACTTTGTCTTTAAACACAGAGGCGACTTCTAAGACAGAGTTGTGCGCATCGTGTTGGGTGGCTTTCTTTTTTTCTTTCACTAAAAGTGCAAATATTAAAATGGCTACAACGCAGGAGCTTCCGTCTACCCAGAATAAACCTTGATAGCCTATTCCCATAATAATCAAGCCACCTAATGCAGGTCCAGCTGCAAAGCCTAAATTTACTGCTAGTCTCACTAAGGTAAGGGAACGTGTTCTATTTTCGGGTTTGGCGTAGGCTCCAAGAGATACAAACATGGCTGGCCTGAACATATCAGCTAGAGTCATAATGGTAAACATCCCGAAGCACAAGCCCCAAAAGCTGGTAATGTATTGTAAAACAAAGAAAAATATTCCTGAGCTAAACAAACTAAATACCATCACCTTATAGAAACCTATTTTATCAGATAATTTACCGCCTAGCCAGGATCCTAACATGGAACCAAAACCAAAAGCCACCATAATCCAGCCTACTTCACCATAAGTAAAATTTAGGTCTTCCTTTAAATACTTAGATAAAAACGGCAGTACCATTGTTCCCGCTCTATTAATGAAAGTGATTAAAGTAAGAATCCATATCTCTCTTGAAAATCCTTTGAAATTATTTAAATAGCGTTGAAATGCAGTAATTAACATTAGCTTGTGATTATTTATAGCAAAGGTAGAAAACTTTATCAGCTGCTCACTTTGTCTCTTTGTAACTTTAAACTATTTTTGCTAAAACTTCTTATATGAAAAATTACAGTCTCTTTTTTGCCATACTTTTTATCAGCTTTGGCTACAGCCAAAATAAATTTGATAAAGCAAAGGTGCAATCGTTCCAAGACGAATTAAATAAAGAGTACGCAAACGCCAAAACGAGTCCGCTATTGCCAGCCGATTTAGCGCATTTCAAGTCACTAGATTTTTTTCCTGCTAACGAAAAATATTTTGTGGTAGCTAAATTCACTCGTACTCCTAAAGAAAAAGCATTCAAAATGCCCACTTCTACAGATCGCACTCCTATATATGTCAAGTATGGTGAAGTCGATTTTACTATCGATGGAAAATCATATAAATTAAATGTGTACAGAGATATCGTGTTGTCACGAAAAAAGGAATATAAAGACTATTTATTTCTACCGTTTTCTGATATCACATCTGGTGCAGAAAGCTACATAGGTGGTCGTTACATTGATTTGAAATTACCAAAAGGAGATACCATCGAAATTGATTTTAATACGGCCTACAATCCTTATTGTGCTTATAGTCCAGAGTATTCTTGTCCTAAAGTGCCGTTAGAAAATGACATTAATGTGGAAATAAAAGCAGGAGTTAAAAAATTTCATGACTAATGAATTTCTTTAATTTACATACGCATTCAGTAACACAATCAGATAATCAGATAGCATTAGTCAATCAATATCCTCAGGAGTTTGATGCTACTATTCCTACTTATTCTATTGGGATTCACCCCTGGTATGTCAATGTAGATCGAGTAGCGAGTGATTTAGCGTGTATTGAAGAAAAAATACAAGAACAAAATTGTCTTGCTGTGGGTGAGTGTGGTTTAGACAAGCGCGCTGATACAATTTTTGAATTGCAGCAAGAGGTATTTGAGAAGCAATTGCTGCTGGCTCAAAAGTATGGTAAACCAGTAATTTTGCATTGTGTAGCAGCATTTCAAGAGATTATCGAAACTAAGGAACGCTTAAAAATCACGGTGCCTTTAATTTTTCATGGTTTTTCAAAAAGTGCACAGCTAGCAAAACAACTCATTGATAGTGGTTGCTATTTGTCTTTTGGAAAATACTTATTAAAAAACCCAGATTTGGAATCCGTGTTTCAATCTGTGCCTAGCAATCGTTTTTTTCTAGAAACAGATACCATGGAGGAAACAATTGAAGCAGTGTATGAGATTGCAGCAAAATACAGCGGAGTATCTGTTGAAGAAATAAAAATAGTAATTAGAGATAATTGCAAGGCGGTTTTTAAAATCGATTTAAGCAATTAATTATATAATAAGGAGTAGGTTTAAAACATCTAACTTTAAAATTTTAAATACAATAAGCAATGGCAGAGTGGACAGAGAGAGCAGCACTTTTATTTACAGATAATGGTTTAACCAAATTACAAAACGCAAATGTTCTAGTAGTAGGACTAGGAGGTGTGGGATCATTTTCGGCTGAATTTTTAGCGAGAGCAGGAGTAGGGAAAATGACAATTGTAGACGGTGATGTAGTAGATATTACTAATATTAATCGCCAGTTGCCTGCTTTGCATTCTACTGTGGGGCAACCTAAAATTACCATTGTTGGTGATCGTTTAATGGACATCAATCCCGAACTTCAACTGACTCGTGTGCAAGAGTTTCTTTCGCCGGAGCGTGCTTTCGAAATTGTAACTGAAGAATTTGATTATGTTTTGGATTGCATCGATAGTGTGACGCCAAAATTAAATTTAATCATTGCGGCCAAACGCAAACGTGTTAAAATCATTTCAAGTATGGGTGCAGGTGGAAAAATGGAAGCTGCAAAAGTGAAAGTAGCCGATATCAATAACACTGAAAATTGTTTCTTAGCTAAAACAATTCGTAGAAGATTAAAAGAGCATAAAATTGATAAGTTAAAAGTCGTTTTCTCCTCAGAAATTCAAGACGAGGCGAGTTTAAAAATGACTGATGGTTCTAATTATAAAAAGTCTTTTTATGGTACCAATAGTTATATGCCAGGATTATTTGGTTTATACGCTGCAGAAACCGTGATTAGATACCTCCTTAAAAAAGAGTAAATTGCAGTCGCTTTAAATAATTTAATGACAACAGGAGGTAAGTCCTCTAAACCTAAAAGGTACAATCAAGATGGTAAAAACAGTAATATTTGATATGGACGGTGTAATTGTTGATACAGAACCCGTACACCGTTACGCTTATTTTCAACAATTTAAGGAACTTAATATCGCTGTAACTGAGGATATGTTTACTTCATATACTGGAAATTCAACTCGCAATACCTTTCAAAAGGTGAAAGAGACCTTTCAATTAGACCATGATGTGGAGGATTTGATTCAGCGCAAGCGTACTATTTTTAACGATGCTTTTGATAATAAGGAAGATTTAGAGTTGCTAGCAGGTGTAGAAGATTTAATTAAAGATTTCCATAAAAAGGGAATGCAGTTGATATTAGCTTCTTCGGCTTCAAAGGTGACGATCTCTCGCGTTTTTAATCGCTTCAAACTACACGATTATTTTACGCATATTGTGAGTGGAGAGGATTTTCCTATGTCTAAACCACATCCTGCAATTTTTGAACATGCAGCCTCATTATCAATAGCACCAAAAGAAAATTGTATTGTTATCGAAGACAGCACAGCCGGAATAAAAGCTGCAAAAGCCGCTGGAATCTACTGTATTGCTTACAATAGCTTTCATTCTAAACAACAAGATTTATCGTTAGCAGATAAAATTATCAATGATTTTAACGAACTCAGTTTTGAGATTATTAGCCAATTATAAGTTCACTTTAATCAATATTTAACTAAGAAGTAGTATTCAAATACTATTTTTGAATCCAATTTTAAAAAACCAATACATTATGAAGAAGTTACTAATCGCATTAGCAATCGTGATTACTCAATTTACAATTGAAGCACAGGTGAAAACACCACAATCGAGTCCGAAATCAGAAATCAAACAAGTTGTTGGTTTAACTGATGTTGAAATTGTTTACTCAAGACCTTCTGCAAGAGGTAGAGCTGTTTTTGGGAATTTGGTTCCCTTTGGACAATTATGGAGAACTGGAGCTAATGAAAATACAACAATCTCTTTTAGTGACGACGTGCAAATCGATGGTAAAGAGTTGAAAAAAGGAACGTATGCTTTATACACGATTCCAAATGCACAGCAATGGGATGTGATTTTTTACAAAGCAACAGATAACTGGGGAACGCCAGCAAAATATGATGAAGCAAATGTTGCTTTAAAAACAACTGTTAAGGAATCTACTTCTCCTACAATGGCAGAGACTTTTACAATAGGAATTAGTGGGATCGAAAACAACTCGGCTTATTTAGAGATGTACTGGGAGAATTCTTATGCTCGATTAAAGTTTGAAGTGCCTACAGAAAAAGCAGCTCTTGCAAGTATCGAAAGAACATTGGCAGGACCTAATGCAAATGATTATTTCTCTTCGGCACAATATTTCTATCAGTCGAATGGAGATGTTGCAAAAGCGAGAACTTATGTAGATAAATCACTAGAATTAAGCAAAGAGAAACCATTCTATATTTTACGTCTTAAGTCTTTAATTCAAGCAAAACAAGGAGATAAAAAAGGCGCTATTGAAACAGCTAAATTATCGTTAACTGCATCTGAAGCAGCAGGAAATCAAGATTATGTAAAAATGAATAAAGACAGTATCGCTGAGTGGGGAAGATAAGCTGCTATTAATTCATACCGTTTAAAAAAATAAAAGAAGCCCGTTTTACTTGATTGTAAAACGGGCTTTTTATTGCTGTATAATTACTGTTATGCTGCAGTTTCTTGTTTTCTAAATAAGGTTGCCTGCATGATCGTTGCTAAGATTATAGTAAGCATTGCTCCAATGAAATTAAGCCACAAATACCCCAGTTTTTCTTGGCCACTAGGATAAATTGCAATCGCATAGTAGTAGATTAAGAAAATAGTACTTTGACTTATTAACGCACTGTAAAAAATAGCTTTTGCTTTGACGTATTTGATATAGAAACCTACTAGGAAGATTCCCAATACTGTTCCATAAAAAATAGACCCAATGATGTTTACTAACTGAATCAGATTTTCGAACAAAGTCCCTACGCAAGCAAATAAAATGGCAATAATACCCCACAATAAGGTGAAGAACTTAGTTGCATTTAAATAATGCTTATCTGATTTTTCTCCTTTTACATTACGCTTATATATGTCAATTGCTGTTGTAGAAGCTAGTGCATTTAAACCCGAAGCGGTAGACGACATCGCTGCTGAGATAATTACAGCTAGCAATAAACCAATCAAGCCTTTAGGTAAATAATTTAAAATAAAATGAAAGAACACGTAATCCTTATCATTAGTTTCACTGTTGCTATCTGCTTTTAGAATGATTTCCTTAGCACGATCTCGTAGGTCTTTTTCTTTAGTAGAAAGTGCAATTAATTCTTTTCTAAGAATAGGGTTGTCGTAATCCTGATTTAACTGATCGATGTATAATAAATTAATGACTTTCTTATCTTCAGATAAAACGTCTAACTGCTTTTCTAGCGCGTTGTATTCTCCTTTATACTGTGATTTTTCAATCGTTATTTTGTTATTAGGATTAAAGTTTAACGGTACAGGATTGAATTGGTAAAAAACAAAAACCATTACCCCTGTAAGCAATATGAAAAACTGCATAGGTACTTTTAGGAGTCCGTTCATGATTAAACCCATCTGGCTTTCTCTAACAGACTTTCCAGATAAATAACGACCAACTTGTGATTGATCGGTACCAAAATAAGCCAAGGCCAAGAAAAATCCTCCAGTTATTCCGCTCCAGATGGTGTACTTATCCTCTGGATCTGTCGAGAAATTAACGATTTTCATTTTGTCATTTGCACCTGCAATATGCAAGGCATTCGAAAAAGTCATGTCGTTAGGAAGGAAATGCAAGATCAAGAAGAAAGTGATAAACATTCCAGACATAATCACAAACATTTGCTGTTTCTGGGTAACATTGACCGCTTTTGTTCCTCCCGAAAATGTGTATACAATTACAAGTACTCCTATCGCAATATTCATGTAAGTAAGGTTCCATCCCAATATAGCCGACAAAATAATGGCAGGTGCATAGATGGTCAATCCCGTTCCTAGTCCTCTTTGAAACAAGAATAATATGGCTGCTAGGGACCGCGTTTTAAGGTCAAAACGTTTCTCAAGGTACTCATAAGCAGTGTAAACCTTGTATTTATGGTAAATAGGGATGAAGGTGAGACAAATCACAATCATCGCAATAGGCAAACCAAAATAGAACTGGATAAAACCCATTCCGTCATGATACGCCTGTCCCGGTGTGGACAAGAATGTAATTGCACTTGCCTGTGTCGCCATTACAGAAAGTCCTACGGTGTACCATGGGGTTTCATTATTTCCTAATATAAAATCTTCTACGTTTTTACTTCCTTTTGTTTTCCAAGCGCCATAAATAACGATAAATGAAAGCGTAACAATTAAAACAATCCAATCAAATAGCTGCATGGTGTTATGAGTATAATTTCATTATTAAATAAAAAACTAAGATGTAGATTGCATTAGCAATCAATACCAAAGTGTAATTTTTTTTCCAACTTCTTACTTTTTTGGGCTCCATACGATTAGTTTTTGGTGGTAGTTTTATCAGTGGTAGGGGTACTTTGTAACGAAATAATATTCGATAATAATCGGTAGGCTCCAGACACTCCTACGGGTAATTCTCTAAAGAAACTTAGTCCAGTGTATACGTAGAATCCTTTTCCGTAAGGTGCAACTAACAATGCCCCATCTTTAGGACTTTCTCCTTTATCTGCTGAAGATAGGATAGGAGTGAAGTGCGCATCATATTGATCAGGGTAATACAATCCTTGTTCTTGTGTCCAACCCTCAAAATCTTCTGTCGTAATTTGGTTTGGGTAGTTTAAAACAGAATGTTTAGGAGCTAAAAACGTTGTTGCAGCATTTTCATCAGTAACGCGGTCGCGAGAAATATGCAACGAGTAAGGCGCTATATTATCTGGGATCTCATTGCTAGGCGTATTGTATTGCACAATCATAGTTTTACCACTTTTCACAAAATCCAGCAAAATTTGTTGCTTGTTAGCTAATAGAGGTACGGTGTTGTAGGCTCTAATTCCAGTGATTACCACATCAAATGCTTTCAAACTATTGGTCGAAATAGCTATAGGATCTATTACGGTAACTTGATACCCCATCTGGATCAAGCTCTCAGGAACCTGATCACCAGCTCCCATAATATAGGCAATTTTTTTATTGGTCGTTTTTAAATCAACTTGGATAAATCGAGCTGCAGCATCTTCTAGCACTTGCTGCTTTGTAATATGCTTATAATCAATTATTATTTGGTCTTTTGTATATTGTTTATCACCAACAGTTACAATGCTTTTAGCAGCCACTTCTGATGGTTTTGCTGGTGCAGTTACGTTAAAAACAACTGTTTTATCCATTCCTTTTTTATCAAGAGAGAAGGTGTAATTTGCTGGAGTAACTTTCCATTCTTTAGGTAGATCTAGTGCAACAATTCCGTTGATGTTGTCTTTACCCGCTTTTACCTTTACAGCAATTGCTTTACTTTCATTGGCAGTGAATAAGGCAACTTTGTTGATAATACTCGAAGTCACCTCAGGAACAACGTCTAGGTAATCAAATATTTCACCGCGCACATCGTCGTTGTATTTATAGACTACTTTTTGTGTGAATGGAATCACGGTTCCTGCTACTTCAATATTAAAAGTAACCTGAGCATCTCTAATAATATCTGGAATCCCTCTATTTTTTTGATCGCTTACCGTGTACATTCCTACGGTTGAAGGTTCTTTTAGCCAATACGGCTGTGTGTACTCAGTAGTCGCAGGAAGTACTATTTGAGCTGGAAAGGTTTGATCGTCATTAAATGCTAAAGCAGTATTTATTGTGGTCGATTTATTTTCTGGTTGCGTTGTAATGCTTTTAAGCATCATGGGTACCTCGCTTCTATTAATTGCTTCTAATTTTAATTTTACAGTGCTGTCTGGAAAAACTTCCTGTGTAGCTGCAGCTGCCTCAAGATACAAACCTGTGCAACCAGCAATGATTTGCTCTAATTCGGTTGATTTAATTGTTTTCCAATGTGTCTCCTCTAGTTTTTGAATCATGCTGTACGCCGTAACTAGCTCTTTTACGCTAGCGCTAGGATCCTGGAAATTGTAATTTGCCAATATCTTAGCAAGTAATTCACCAATAGGTTTCCCTCCTTTAACTCTATTCCAGCTGGTATCAATACCTTCAAATAGGTTGTCTTTGTTTTGCAATGGAGTCCCGTTTACTAGTTCTAGGTATTCTGTATCAACACCGCGACTACCAGTACTACCAAAACCTTGTGATTGATGGCTGCTTCTACTTAAGGCAGCAATTTCTTGATTTGATTTTCCTAAATTCTTGTAGTAGGTTCCTGTTTTTAAAGTTGATAAGGTCGCTTTGTTTGCAGCATCAAATTTTTCTTGGCTACCATAAAACCACCATGACGTATTGAAAAATTGTCTTTTAGTTTGCCAAGGTGTTACATATTGCAGTTGTTCCGGGAAAAGTGTAGGGTCATTAGTCATTGCAAAACTTTTTGTGCTTAAAATAGCCGACGAAGTATGATGACCGTGTGTAGTTCCGCCGGTACGGTGATCAAAACGATTGATGATCACGTCTGGTTGGAATTTTCGAATAGTCCAAATCACATCTGCGAGTACTTCGTTTTCGTTCCAAATGGTTAACGTCTCTTCTGGGTTTTTTGAAAAACCAAAATCATTGGCACGAGAAAAGAACTGCTCGCCACCATCTATCTTTCGAGCCTCAATCAACTCTTGTGTGCGTATCACACCCAATAATTCTCTTAATTGTGGACCTATGAGATTTTGTCCTCCATCTCCTCTTGTGAGCGATAGATAGCCTGTTCTGGCCTTTACATCATTTGATAAATACGAAATTAAGCGGGTGTTTTCATCATCAGGATGTGCAGCTATATATAAAACAGAACCTAGAAAATTTGCTTTTTCAATTTGGTTGTAGAGGGCAACTGACGTAGATTTTACGGGCTTTTGAGCAGCAACAAACGCAGTTGAGAAGAGAAATAAAAGAACGAATTTTGACTTGTTGTAATGCATTTTAAAGTAGTTTATTGGCAATATCTTCAAATGTAGTAATAAAATATTTCAAGTTAATTATTCCAAAATGTAATTTTTGAAATATCTAAAACAAAAAAAGAGCACCCATAACGGATGCTCTTTTAGCAATTAGGTAAAATTAATGGCGGTGATGCCCGTGTGACTCTTTACCGTGATTTTTTTTGTTTTTCTTGTAATCGTTTCTTTTGCTATATCTTTTTTCATAATGACGTTTAGCAGGAGCACGGTGGTAGCGGGCGTTTCTGTTATCACTATGTCTGTAACTAGCTGTGCGACGACCTATTGTTCTTTGCTGTGGTCCTCGATATCCTACACGGTAGGTTTTACGGTGGGTATTGTAATATCTATAAGGGCTGTTTCCTCGGTAATTGTTTAATACTACTTTGTAACCATTATACAAATCATAATTGCGATATTGTCTGGGTAATTGTCTTGAGCGAACCCAATTGCGGCCACCATAATAAATAAATTGTGAAGCGCGTATATCGTAGTATGCTTGGATATCTGGTAAGTAATAATAACCAACATTGTTATAGCCCGATGGTCCCCAAGAAGGAGCACGTCCTATATTTACATTTACAGATACTTGAGCTTCTGAGGTACTCGAGACGAGTAATATGATGCCGAGGGCGATGAGTTTTAGGATTTTCATATTGAATTTATTTTAATTAATAATGCGAATGCAAAAAGCATTACAGCTCTTTCGATAATAGAAACCAACAACTGTGCCAGCGCGCCCATCTATTTTTACATTTATTTACCACAAATAAAATAGCCTAGCTTATTTGCTAGGCTATATTTTCAGGGTCAGTACCTTAGTGCTTGGATTTGCCATGTCCATTATTATCTTTATTTTTTTTACTGTACACTTTTTTATCGTACTTAGAACCTATATTTTTCTGCGGCTTCCCTTTATAGCCTTTTGTATATTTTACTTTGTGCTCTTTATAATGTGTGTACGGAGTTTTACCGTGATAATCTGTTAGTACTACTTTATAACCACCGTATAAGTCGTAATTGTTATATTGCACAGGTAGCCTTCTAGCCCGTATCCATTTTCCGTTACCATAATAAATAAATTGTGACGCTTGAACATCGTAGTAAGACGCTACATCTGGAAGGTAATAATATTCAGCGTTATCATATCCTGATGGTCCCCATGATGGAGCGGTACCTATAGTAACATTTAAATTAACTTGTGCTTGACTCGAAGTAGCTACTGATAACAGTAATCCTAGAACTAATAATTGTAATGTTTTCATAATTGTATTTATGTAAAATTTGATTTGTTTTTTGTTTCGAATAGCTATAAAACAAGAACTGTGCCTTTCCATTTTATTCATCTTTTCAATAAGTAGCTATATTGACTTCAAAAAAAAAGAAACGTGTGATACGTTTCTCTTTTTAAGGGCTATTTTGTTGTCTTTTATAATAGTAAAATCAATAAAAGAACGATGATAATAATCGCTCCTACAGATAGGTAAACACCGTTACCGGTCGATTTTAGGTCGGCTTTTATAGCTCGAACTTCCTTGCGTAATTCTTTCTTTTCGACTCTGCTAAGATCTGATTTATCCATTTCTTTGATTTCTTCTAAGCGGTCTAATTTAAATTGCACTTCTGCAGGAATTTCTGTTGGCTCTGTTGTAGCTGGATTTTTATCTCCTGCGTAAGTAACTGTTGGTAGTGCACATAATGAAACAATTGTCATCATTAAATAAAGTCTAAATTTTTTCATAATAGGTTGGATTTGATTGTGGTTTAATTCGTTACAAAGGTAGCTTGATGGCTTACTTTATAACTATCACAATACTAGTATTAGGTTATAGCATTGCCATTTCTTGAAAGAAATTTACCTATACAACACTGTGCGAGGCTTAGCCAACTCAAAACTTTGCAGACCAAAGTCGGTTGTTTCAAATGCATTTGTTCTAAAAACGTTGTCGCCTTCAAACGGAATCGTAGGGTAGTAGGATAGCGAAAGTTGGAACGAACTAAATACTAAATAATCGTTATTGATTATCACACCAATCCCGATCTTTGAGTAGGCTTTGTTCTTTGTCATTCCCGCTTGAGAATTACCTAATACAGCCACTGAATAATTAAAATACGGATTCATCCTAAAGCCCCAAATATCCTTGGGAGCGTAGGTTTGTGTTTGCAGCGTCATTACCGCTTTGCTGGTCCCATAAATAGGACTGTTGAATCCTTGAATTCCCGCATTTTCATTGATCGAAAGTTGGTCCCCTAAAATATCTGTGCGATGGGTTCCTATTACTAATTGTGGCTTTATAAACTGTCTAATTTTCCAGCGCCCTAATTCTAGTAAATTAGTAAAGTAGTTTGCTTGGAAGGAGAAAGCGGTCTGCTCGGTATTGGATTTATTGAAATAGGTTCCTACCTCAAAATTGGTACTTAAAAATCCCCAATCAAAGTAATCTCCAAAAGAGACTTGTGCTCCCAGGTAGGGACGCCACTGCTCATTTTTATACTGGTAACCCGCCGTAATACCGTAAATACGACCAATAGGGATATCCTCTACGATACCATTTTTAAAAATGTAACGGTCCTTAATAAACTGCCTCGTATTGACTCCTATTCCTGTAAGAAGCAGTTTCTCGCCAGAATAAAAATTCTCTGGATCTATGATTTCGTTAGGACTCTCTTTATAATGGGTGTTGTAAAAACGTCCAGACAAAATCAAGTTGGTCGTACGGTCCTTGATTGTAGTTCCTTTAAAAAGTGTAAACGCTTTCCCTACCCATAAATCCTTAGTGCTGTACTTAAAGTTAGACGAGATATATTCTTTGTTGGCATTTAAGAGCGTGTCTTTTCTAAAGAGTTCACCAAAGGATATTCCACCCGCCCACTTAGTCAATGGAGAGTAAAACGGACGCTCTATTGCAATTCCTTTATCATAAAAATTATCAAGATCAACCTTGTATTTTAATACGGTGCTTACAAAGGTGTTTTTAATATTGGGAACGGTATAGGTAAAATCGTGCGCATCTTTACCATCTTCAAATCGATTGGTAAAACGGTAATCTAACTGGTGTCCGGTTCCTAAAAAGCTTCTTTCGTTTACACCAATAGCTATTCGATTGCTTGAAAAAGACAACCTAGGTTGTGTGGTCCAGGAATCAAGAACTCTAATGGTTACATCAACAGAATCTTTACTTGCACTAGTATATTCCTCAGAAATGGTTACTCTGTTGGCGTATTTTTGAGATCGAATAAGCCTTTCGGTTTCTTCGATTTTCAAAAGGTTGTAGGGGGTGTTTTTTTTGAAAAGCAGCAAATTCATGATAGCGAATTTTTTTGTTTTCAAATGCAGTTTGTTTCCCGTGCGTTCTGACCAGTTTTTAGGCGTTCTAGTGGTATCGGTGTCTGAGTAGCCAAAAGGATCTAAGGTAACAATATTGATATTTCTAATGATTTTACCTTCGGCATTGATGCGCTTCTTTGGAATGCTTTTGTTCTCTTTTTTTTGAGCATCAAGTGGATTAAAAATCAAGCGGTGCACAAACTTGGTGAATTTTCTTTTTTTAGAATAATGTTGGATGTTTTTATAGAAAGTAGCGCTGTCTTTCTCTTCTTTTACTTTTTGAGCAAAGGAAGCAGGACCGCACATGATAACTAGTAGAAGCAGTATGTTAATATAATATTTAAGCATGTTGTAATAGCGTGGTAAAGCAATTTTTATTCTATTCTATTGGGGTAATCGGTGGCTGTTCTTCGTCTTTATTGTCGATTGTGTCGTCATCATAAAAAATGATTGACGGTCTTGTTCGAGCACTGGGATCAGCATAACGCCACACAAAAGTCTTGGGCATATTATCTCCCATTAAATACCCCCAAGGTTCTAGCGATTCTATTCTATCAAAAATGATCTTTAGTATAGCAAGAAGGGGTATAGCCAGAAACATACCCGATATGCCGGCAATTCCGCCACCTATTATGATCCCTATAATAGATACAAAAGCATTGATTTCTACCTTTGTATTAATAATCATAGGTACTAAGATGTTGTTGTCTATAATTTGTACAATTATATTTATCACTACGATCCCTAGCATAATCGAAATATCTGGTGTTGCTGTCAATGATGATAAAACGGTAATAATTCCAGCAATTAAAATACCTATGTACGGAATCAAATTTAATATTCCAGTAACGATTCCTAAAAAGATAAAGTATTTAACGCCTAAGATATACAGTCCTAATGCGGTTAAAACAGCTACTACAATCGTTTCTATTATAAGCCCTACGATGTAGTTGTTGATAGCAACTTTTACTTGAGATAAAATCTCTTTTAGTTTAGCGTGGTGTTTTTTATCAACTAGTTTGGCAAAAAACAAGATAAAGTGTGTTTTATAAAGCAGTATCAAAAAGGTATATATGGGAATCAATGTCAAATCTGCTAAGACATCTGTTAACGAAATTAGCGTTGTACCTAGCACTTTTCCGCCGCCTTTCATTGAGTCTTGTTTTACGTTTTGTAAATACTGTTTTTGCTCCCACAAGCTTAAATCAAATGTGGTTCTTATGTAACCCTGTATGTCGGTGATAAAAAGGTCAATATTCTTTTTTATGCGATCATAATCATTGGCGATATCGCTTATTTCATATGACAGAAAAGTAAGTAATGCGACTATAAGTAGTACAAATAAAAGTACGGTTACGGCCACTGAAAGTACATGTGGAAAATGAAGTTTTTTCGAAAAAAAATCAGATGCAGGAAGTAATAATACCGCAAACATAAATGCCATTAATACAGGTATTAAAACATCTTTACCTATACAAATAATATAACTAATACTAAGAATGCTGATTAGTGTAAATGCCAGCTTAATGTAAAACGGATACTTCGTTGTGTTGCTCATGATTTCTGGGGATTTAATGCTATTAAAAGTGGGTTCTCTAATCTAATACATTAAAGTACAAAAATCATTTTTTACAAGCGATATTATCTTATAGCTTTCGGTGATTATCTTACATAATTACCATTTTAATACTAAGAACTGTCTTATAGGACATACATAATTTGTAAAATGAACAGTTGCTGTTTACGATTTTAAAAGTGAGTTTTCGAAATCAAAATCCCTTTCTGGAATAGCAGGTTGTTTGGATAGATGATGATTTCGCCTTCCTTTGTTTTTAGCGAAACGTGAAAAGCGCGTATGTCTTCGATTTCGCCAATGATAGGGTAGTCTTTATCAAGTATTTGGATTACATCACCAATTTTGAAAGGGAATGAGAAAAACAAAATCACTCCAGATGTAATGTTGCTTAAAATAGACCATTGTGCAAACATGGCCACACCTACAATTGTCGCTACAGAAGAAACCGTGATAAAGATATCCTTTGCTTGTACACCCCAAATGATGATAATACCTATTACGGCAAGGATTCCTAGTAAAATATGAATGTACTTTACCACAAGATTGGTGCGGTGTTCCATGCGATTTGTAAGCGCCGCAAAGCTTCTTACAATGCGCGCTAAGATTACTCTTAAAACAACTAAAAGTAATAGTAATAAGAGCGAACTAATAAGTTCTTTGCTGTAGTTTTGAAAGAAGCTATCGTACATTTTATGGCAATTGATTTAAATATTCATACACTTTATCAACAGGCATCCCCATTACATTAGCATACGATCCTTCGATTTTTGATACGGCGATAGCACCAATCCATTCTTGGATTCCGTAAGCACCAGCTTTATCATACGGTTTGTAATTTGAAATGTAATACTGGATTGCCTCATCACTTATCGCGTTAAAGGTCACCTTTGTGGTTTCGTGAAAAACCGTTGTCGTATCCATTGTTTTAAAACACACCGATGTTATCACTTCATGTGTAGCGTTAGAAAGCGATTGCAATGTTTTAAAAGCGTCTTGCTCATCTTTAGGTTTTCCTAAGGCGATGTTATTGTGCCAAACTATCGTGTCGCTAGTGATCAATAAATCATTTTCTTTCAACGCTCCATCAAAGGCGTAGGACTTCAACTCAGCTAAGAAGTCAGTGATTTCAAAGCCTTTTAGTTCAGGAGGATAGACTTCTTCAATTTCTTTTAATCGAATTTCAAAATCAAGGTCTAAATCCTTAAAAAACTGCTGTCTTCTTGGCGAACCTGAAGCTAGTATTAAATTGTAATTTTTAAGTTTTTCTCTAAGCATCGTTTGGTATTCTTATGGATTTATAATCTTTTTTTTTATTCGAAAAAGCCGTTTTGTAAGCGAGTTGATTTGTGGTATTAATCGTGAGCGCCATCAAAGTGAGTCATCCACTTTCCGTGTACTTTCATCACTTGTTCGATTACATCTCTTGCTGCGGCTTTACCACCGTTTTTATGCGAAATATACTTAGAGATAGCTTTGATTTCAGGACAAGCATCTTGCGGGCAAGTAGGTAATCCTACTAATTTCATGACATGGTAATCAGGAATATCATCTCCCATGTATAACACTTGTTCTGGTTTGATATTGTATAACTCTACGTATTCCTTGAATGTCTCCACTTTATCAGGAGTTCCTAAATGAATATCAGTAATTCCTAGATTGCGCAGTCTCACTCGCACACCTTCATTGCTTCCTCCTGAGATTACACATACATTGTAGCCGTTTTCTACAGCTGCTTTCATTGCATAACCATCCCTAATGTTCATTGTACGAAGTATTTCTCCTGCAGTAGTTACTACCACTGAACTATCTGTTAATACACCATCTACGTCAAATATGAATGTGGTGATGTCGTTCATTAATTCTTTATAACTTTTTGCCATTGTGCTGTATTGATTGTGTTAGTAATTTGTAAATTTTGAGTTGGTTATCATCATTTATGAAAGCCTCATGTGCTTCAATAGTGAGTTGGTCGTTGCGTTTTGCAGGTCCGGTTTGTGCTTGCTCAGGATCTAATGTTGCAATCTTTTTTGCTGTTTCTAGAATGAGCGGTTTTAAAACAGCAAAAGGCACTTTGTTTGCTACGCAAATGTCATTTGCAATTTGGTATAAATGATTACTAAAATTATTAGCAAAAACTGCCGCTACATGCAAGGCTTTACGTTGTTGCGAATTAATTGCTGTCGCATGATCAGAGATGATTTTCCCCACTTTGTTAAGTGTGTGAAAGTCAATACTGTTTTCGGCCTCTAGACACAGCGGTATGGTTTTAAAATCGACTGCAGCTCCCTTAGTAAAACTTTGCAAGGGATAGAATACAGCTTTCCTGTTGTTGTCGTTTAGTACGGTCATGGGAATGCTACCAGAGGTGTGCGCTACCAAGCGATTTTTAAACAACAATTCGTTAGAGACTGCTTCTATAGCATCATCAGAAACGGCAATAATATACAAATCGGCCTCTAGTAGTTCGCTGAACTCATTAGTGACTTTTTGAATGGGTATTATTGCTGCTAGGCTTTCCCTTTTTCGTGCAAATACTTGGATTAGCGAGATCCCGCTCTCGGTCTTTTCGGCATTTTGAAACGCAGTGATTAAGTGCTGCGCCACATTGCCTGATCCTATAACAATTACTTTAATCATAAGGCAAAAATAACAAAAAAAAAGCACGTGAATCTAGCAAATAGCGTGATGATGCCATGTGCAGCTTGGAATTTGTGCTGCAAGAATCCTAAAATGTTTTACAAATTATGGTCTGTTAGCAATTCACTTAAAGACTGTTTATTTTTATCGAATGAATAACAAATGTGGCGGTTTGTGCTCGAGAATGTTCCGTTTGTTCTTCTAATGGTTTTGCTAACTGGTTGTACAATAAGTGTCTAACGTGATCGTGCTGGCTTACAGGGTTTGCGTGAGGGGTAGTAGCAAGCTACCGAAGTAGCGCGAATGACCCGACGGCTTTGCTAATAAAGGGCTTATGGCTGCAATAAAAATTAGCCCTTTGTTAGGAAAGGGGGCACGCCCAAAATTTCTTTGATTATAGGCGGTTTAAAAGGCTATTTTTGGATATTATTAACAAATGTACGGCCAAAAAATTCAACATTTTTAAGTACTTTTGTCGGACTTTTTAAAATCGTAATTCTTTACAAATGAATAAAAAATTATTCTCTTTCTTGTTTTCAACCCGATTAATGGCCCTACTTTTTATCGTATTTGCAGTTGCAATGGGTGTAGGAACTTTTATCGAAAGCAAGTATAACACAGACACGGCAAGAATATTTATTTACAATGCCTGGTGGTTTGAGGTGATAATGGTGTTTTTTCTAATCAACTTTTTAGGAAATATCAAGCGTTATCAATTATTGAAAAAAGAAAAATGGGCTACTTTGCTTTTACACTTAGCGTTCATTTTTATTTTACTAGGTGCGTTTGTAACCCGTTACATAAGTTATGAGGGAATGATGCCCATACGTGAAGGAGCGGCTGAAAACCAATTCTACTCAGACAAGACGTTTTTGACTGTTTTTGTCGATGGGGAATACAAAGGAGAAATGAAGCGTAGGGTTTTTGAGGAGCCGTTATTGCTATCGCCTGTTACAAACAACAACTTTACCATAAGTGAAAAATTTGCTGATACTCCCTTTGAAGTATCTTACGAAGATTTTGTGATGGGAGCAAAGGAGTATGTAAAAGCAGATCCAAAAGGAGTTACCTATATTAAGCTAGTCGAAGCTGGTGATGGTGGTCGTGAAGAGCATTTTATTAAAGAAGGGGAAGTTCAAAACATTCACAATGTGCTGTTTGCTTTAAACAACCCTACAGAAGGTGCGATTAACATTAACACTACTGGAAAAGAATATACGATTCAAACGCCATTTGAAGGGGACTTCATGCGTATGGCTGATAAGTTTCAAGGAAAAGTACAAAAAGATGTTGTACAACCGTTAATGATGCGTTCCCTTTACAGCATAGGAGAAAAACGTTTTGTATTTCCTGATCCTGCAGTAAAAGGAGTTATTGCTTATGAATCTAATAATGATTTTAAAGCTAAAACTCATGACGATGCATTAGTGTTAAAAGTACGTGCAAACGGTGAGGAAAAAGAAGTTACAATAGTAGGGTCAAAAGGAAAAATAGGAGAGGCTAAAACGCTAAGAATAGGGAATATTGATTACAGTTTTTTCTACGGAAGTAAAGCCTATGTCTTGCCATTTAAATTGAAATTGAACGATTTTATTGCTCAAAAATATCCAGGAACAGAGAAAAGTTACTCTTCGTTTGAAAGTAAAGTGACGGTTCAAGATCCATCAGAAACGTTTGACGCTAGAATATTCATGAATAACGTGTTAGATTATAAAGGATACCGCTTTTTTCAATCGTCGTTTGATCCAGATGAAAAAGGTACGGTGCTGTCTGTAAATCATGATTTTTGGGGTACAGCAATTACTTACGCAGGTTATTTCATGTTGTTCTTTGCTATGATGGCAATTATGTTTACAAAGCACTCTCGCTTTACCGATTTAAAAAGAAAATTAGAAGTGGTTAAAACTAAAAAATCAAAATTAATTACCATTCTTGTCTTAATGATGAGTTTGAGTGGTTTTTCGCAAGCGCACAACCACGATCATGATGAAAATGGGGATCACGCAGATCATATAGAAAACGGAACGCACACTAGAGTAGCGCCTACAGAGAAGCAACTGGATTCTTTATTGAACAAGTTCCAGGTGAATAAAGAACACGCGGCAAAATTTGGTCGATTAGTGATTCAAGATGCTGGAGGTAGAATGAAACCTATCAATACATTCTCATCAGAGTTGTTGCGTAAGGTGAGTCACGCTAACTCATACAAAGGGATGAATCCTGATCAGGTGTTTCTTTCTATGTCACAGTATGCACAGTTTTGGATCGAAATTCCTCTAGTGTATATGAGGGAAGGAAATGATAGTATTAGAAAAATTATAGGAGTTGACTCTAAAATGGTTAAAGCTCCGTTCATTGCTTTCTTTGACGAAAAAGGGAATTATAAATTATCTCCTTACTTAGATGCAGCTTATAAAGCAGCAAATCCTAACCAATTTGAAAAGGATTTTATCGAAACAGATAAGAAAGTCAATTTAATGGAATCTGCCTTGAGCGGAAGAATATTAAAGATTTTCCCTATTCCAAATGATCCTAATAATAAATGGGTATCTGCTTTAGAATTAGGTGAAGCGGGATTAAAAGGAATGGATTCTACGTATACTAAAAGCGTTCTACCATTGTATTTTGGTTCTTTAAATCAAGCATCACAGACCGGTGATTTTAAAAATGCCGATGATCTAGTGGAAAGTTTGAATGGATTCCAAAAGAAATTTGGTTCTAAAGTAAGACCTAGTGAAGACAAAATCGATTTGGAAATTTTGTACAATAAGTATGATATTCTTCCTAAGTTATTCTTTTGTTATGCGCTTTCAGGGATATTCATGTTGATCTTTACTTTGTTTAGTATCTTCTTTGATAAAAAGTATTTGCGTGTAACTGTAAATGGCTTTCATATTTTAATAGCGGTATTCTTTGGCTTACATACGGTAGCTTTAATTGCGAGATGGTACATATCTGGTCACGCACCATGGAGTAACGCTTATGAAGCAATTATTTATGTGGCATGGGCAACAATGTTCTTTGGTTTAGCATTCGATAGAAAATCTAAACTTACAGTAGCTTCTGCAGCCTTTGTGACTTCGATGATTTTCATGGCGGCTTATGCCAACTGGTTAGACCCAGAAATTGCTAATTTACAACCGGTTCTTAATTCGTATTGGTTAATGATTCACGTAGCGGTTATTGTGGCTAGTTACGGTCCATTTGCGCTGGGTATGATTCTAGGTTTTGTATCGCTTTTATTGATCTTTTTTACCAATGAAAAGAACAAAGCTAAGATGGATTTAAACATTCAAGAGATTACTTATATTAACGAAATGGCTTTAACAATAGGTCTTATCCTGCTTACCATAGGGAACTTCCTTGGAGGGCAATGGGCCAATGAAAGCTGGGGGCGTTACTGGGGATGGGATCCAAAAGAAACTTGGGCCTTGATTAGTATCATGGTGTATGCCTTTGTAATTCACGCTCGTTTTGTACCTGCGTTAAGAGGAAAATGGATTTTTAACCTGATGAGTATGTTTGCTTTTATATCTATTTTGTTTACGTATTATGGCGTAAACTTTCACTTGGTAGGACTGCACTCCTATGCTAGTGGAGAAGCACATTCATTGAGTTGGATTTGGTATTCACTAGGATCGATTTCGCTGATTGGAGCGATTACCTATCCTAAGTATAGAAAATATTACAAAAAATAATCCTGCTGCAAACAGGGTATAAAAAAAGTGTCAACTAATTTAGTTGACACTTTTTTTTTGGTTTAAAACCTTTCGGCTTTTAGTATTTCAGCAACAGCGATTTCGTAGTTTCGTGTGCTATTTGCCTTTTTTATTTTCTTGTGTACTTTATGAGGATTGGTAAAAATCACTGAAAAATATTCCCACAAATGATGCATTTTTAAAAGGATGTGCGTCGCTCCAGAAAGGGATTCACTATATCCTTGATACAAAGTATCATGAAATTCACTGATTAAATCGATCTTGTTCTTAGGATATTCCAGAGTGTCGTTTTTTATCATGCTAGGTAAAAAAGGATCAGAGATCAAACCCCGACCTATCATCCAGTGATCAATACTAGGAAAACGGGCTTGCATTTCTTTAAACTTAGTTACGGTGGTAATATCACCGTTGTAATATAGTTTTACTTTGCTTTGATCAACACAAGTTTGAAAAGCATCTAAGTGCACACCACCTTTATACAATTGCTTGCCTAGACGGGCATGTATGGCAACATTTTTAACATTGTATTTTTCTAAAATTGGCAATACATCTAGAATTTCCTCTGTGGTTTCATAACCCAAACGCATTTTCATAGAAACGATAACATCAGATTCGTTTTGTACGCGATGCAATATCTCTTCAATTTTTGTTGTGTTGCTTATTAGTCCAGATCCCATACCACATTTGGTAACCATAGGATAAGGGCAACCAAGATTCCAGTTTAGTTCTTTGTAGCCCAGTTCGCGTACATACTTAGAAACAAATAGAAACTCATCAGCATCGTTAGTTATGATTTGCGGAATGACCTCTAATTCTGAATTGTTCTCTGGCAATAAATCGCGTTGGTACGAATTCTTTATGATCATTTTTCCGTTTAAACGAATGTATGGTGCATAGAAGGTATCGATTCCGCCAAAAATTTTGTTTTGTGCATTTCTAAATCGGAAATCTGTAAATCCTTGTAAAGGAGAGGAAAGTAGGGTATAGCTCATGTAATATATAAAAGTGCAAATATAACATACTTTTCAGTGCAATGGATTCATTTAACAGGAATGTTATAAAAGTGTATTTCTCATGCTAGTACGTTAATTTATCGACATTACAAATCCATAAAAAAAACCAGACAATCTAAACTGTCTGGTTTTTTTACGATATCAAAGTCAGGACCGCAGTCTTTACTTTCGAAAATAAATAAATTTATACTTTTCCTAAGGTGTATAGTTGCTCCATTGTAGGAGTTAAGCTTCCGCCTTTTGGCTCTAGTGTTATTCCAAATGCTTCGGCATCTCCCGTTTTTTCTACAGCAAATATATGTTGGTTATTAGCAACAAAATTGTCTAGTAAACCAATGCTCGTAGGAGTAAGTGGGTTTAGTTTTAAAGCCCATACTTGGTACACCATTCCTTCTGGTGGTTCAGGTAAGTTAGCGGCATCAATATAAACCACTTCTGTTTGCTTGTTCCAGTACACCTTTGCAGATGATTGTGGTGCAACTGCTTGTCCTGCAAGTTCTACGACCGTATTGTTTACATCTCTAACAACAGCTAGATTTGTTTCGGTAGTAGTATTTTGCAATTGTAATGCTTTGTTTTCTTGCTCTAGTTTGGCTTTTTGTACTTCGGTTACTGCTACTTGATTCGTAGTAACATTCAGTTCATTGTACTGATAACCAATACCTACTAATAACAACAGCGCAGCTGCCCAACCTATGTATTGCGCTACATTGCTTCTAGGTTTAAGATCGATAACATCAGCGTGCTTCAATTCTAATTTTGCCTTAATCTTCTCATAGTTAGCTACTGAGTGAAAAGGAGAAAAGCTAGAAGATAAAGCAATTATAGCTTTTTCAATAGCAATGATCTCTTCGTTAATTGCTGGATTTACTTTGGCTTTATTTGCAATCTCTTCATTTTCTTTTTCAGTCAATAGGCCGTAAACATACATTTCTAAGATACCGGAGTCGATGTATTCTCTATTTTCGTTTTCCATTATACTTTTAGATAGTTTCTTAAATCATTCATACAGTTTCTATTATGTGTTTTCACTGTTCCAAGGGGGATTTCCAGCTCCTCTGAGGCTTCTTGCTGTGTGTATCCTTTAAAGAACAATAAATCAATAATTTGTATACATTTCGGTTTTAATTTTTTGACAAATTCTTTAATCCCGATCGTGTCTACTTTATCCGTCAGTTTATTACTGTCGTCTAATAGATATACGAAATTATCTGAGGATAGGTTTTTTTGACTGTTGTTAAAGCCTTTAGATCGCAATTTATCTATAGAAGTGTTGCGCGCTATATTTAAAATCCAAGTATAAAAACGGCCTTTAGTCTCATTATAGCTATCGATGTTTTTCCATATTTTGACAAAGACATCTTGTAAAACATCTTCTGCTTCTTCTCTATTTTTCACTAGAACGTTAATAACCGAGAACAAACTTTTAGAATACATATCGTATAAGTGTGTAAACGCCCTTTCGTCCTTCTTATATATAAGGACTAATAATTCTTCTTGGCTCATAATTTTGTCGTTTTGTTATTACAAACTTAACCACAAATCAATTAAGTATCGCATTTACAGTTGGAAAATCATTAAAGTAAAATAGTTAAGATTTTATTATGTTTTTAAGTAATTGTTAATCAGGAGTTTGTGTAAAATAGTGAGTTATTTTAAGTTTTTATTTACTTTTTATAAAACCACAACAAACAATTTCCCGTAACTACTTGTATATAACCTATTAAACTATTTCAAAATGAAAAAAACAAAAATGATTATTGGCTTATCGTTAGTCGCTATCTCAGGATTAGTTCTTGTTGCAGCAGACCATATTGATGCGCCATCAGTAACAGGAAACGCGGCAGACATTACAGATGTTTATGCATTTCAAGGACAAGACACAAAAAACATGGTATTTGCAGTAAACACACAAGGGCTTTTAAGTCCTGGCGCAACAGCTGCGGCAACGTTTAGTGAAAACATGCTTATCGAAGTTAATATTGACAATACAGGAGACAATGTAGAGGACTTGGTAATTCAAGCGATTAGAAAAGGAGATAAGATGTATTTCTTTGGTCCTTATGCTCCAGCTGTTAAAGGAAAGACGAGTACTATTGATGTGAGTAAAGCATCTGGAAGTGTTGCTATTTCTAAATATGGCAGTACTGCGACCGTAGCTACTGAAAACGGAATGAAATTTTTTGCAGGTCCTAGAGACGATCCTTTTTTCTTTGACTTGGGTCAGTTCCAGAAAATATTAGGGGCAACAGCTACAGGTTTTAACAATCCAGGGACAGATACTTTTGCTGGTACAAATGTACTTGCAGTAGTTGTAGAAGTACCTAAAACTATGTTAGGAAATGCTACTTCTATAAATGTATGGTCAGAGACTAAGAAAAAACAATAATAACACCTCTAAATAGCAAAACTATGAAAACAATAAAGATAAAAAATATAGCAGCAGTAGTACTAATTGCAGTAGCAGTGGTAAGTTGTAATGATGATGATAATAACAACACTAATCCTATTGCAAGTGTTGATTTTTCTGGAACTTTTGTACAACAAGATCAAATGGCACGCCCGGCGATAAACACTGTGTTTATAGCATCTGGTCAACCTAAAGATGATTTTAATGGTACGATTCCATCTCAAATGGGAGCTACTTACCAATCTATTTTTAAATCACGTTTGTTAGCGCTTAATCCTGCGTATACTACAAATGCGTTAACATTAACAGCAGACCAATTTACAGGAGTACTTGCTACTGATGTTCTAGGGGTTTCAACAACAGCTAAAACGACTTTCTTTGATGGTACAAATGTACTTACTGGTAGAGCACTTGCTGATGATGTAATTGATACTGAATTGTTGTTAATCTTTGGAGGACCTAAAGGAGCAGACAATCCGCAATTAACATCTGATCACGTTGATGCTAATGATAAAGCATTTACTATCGCTTTTCCTTACATGGGATCGGCTTGGTAAAATAAAGACAAGTAAACAGAGTACTTCCAATAATAGGCTCTGTTTACTTTTTTATTTTCGAAATCAAAAAACAAACCAACAAACAAACAAATTACCAAGATTATGAAACAATATAAATTAATTCCATTACTACTATTTACAATTGTATTTATTTTTGGTTGTGAAAAAAAAGACCAACAAATTACTAAGGTGGCTGATTACGAGCAGTACCTTACTGTAACTAAAAATCCATCAGTAGATTTTGCCAATAGCGAAATCAATTTTTGGCAAACAAAATACGATAAAGCAAACAATCAATCGAGTTACTTAGGTCTTATTGCAGCAAAATATGCTACGCTTTTTGACTACACAGGAAATATCGACTACTTATACAAAACAGAAAAATTGTTAGCACAGTCTAACCAAGAAAATAAGTATTCAAAAGTAAGCACATTGCGTTCTCTAGCACGTAATTATATTGCGCAACACCGTTTTAAGGAAGCTCTAGCACTTGCTAATAAAGCGCTTGCTATAGGGGAAGGGAAAGCAGAAACTCAAAAATTACTATTTGATGTACAAATGGAGTTGGGAGATTTTGATTTGGCTCTAGCCAATTTAAATGCGATCAAAGACATGAAGGATTACGATTACCTAATTCGTCTTGCAAAATGGAATGATCATCAAGGCGACCTTGATACTGCCATAGGGTTCATGGAAAAAGCCCGTGATATTGCTGAGAAAGAAGATAATAAAACACTTAAAATATGGTCGTATTCTAATCTTGGCGATTTTTACGGTCACGCCGGTAGAGTTCAAGATTCTTATGACTGTTACCTAAAAACATTAAAAATAGATCCCAATTATTCCTATGCATTAAAAGGAATTGCTTGGATAGTTTTTTCGCACGAGCGCAATACTAAAGAAGCAAAGAGAATTGTCGAAGCTATTGAAGTGACACACAACACACCGGATTTTTACTTATTAAAATCACAAATCGCCCAGTTTGAAGGCAATAAAGAAGAGGCTTTAAAACAAGAGACTGCTTATTTTAACATGTTGAAAGCGCACGATTATGGCGCTATGTACAACAAATACAATGTACTAATCTACGCAGATGAGAAGCAAAACGCAACTCAAGCACTAGAAATTGCTAAGGTAGAAGTAGATCACCGCCCTACACCTGATTCGTACTCTTTACTGGCATGGTCGTACTTGAACGTGGGCGAAAGCCAGAAAGCATTGGCTATTGCCAACGAACATGTTATAGGAAAATCATTCGAACCAAAAGTACAATATCACTTGGCCATGATTTATAAGGCCAATAAAATGAACGATAAAATGGCTCCTATTAAAGAGGAATTATTAGGGAGTTTATACGAACTAGGTCCTAACTACGAGCAGAAAATTAAAACCTTATAATATGAGATATCTTGCAATTATAATGGCTTCCTTTTTCTCAATAATCATGAATGGGCAACATCATAACGGTAAGATAATTGACGCTTACGGTAACCCAATTGTGCATGCTTATGTGGTGAATGAAACGGCAAATACACACGCTCATACAAACGAATTAGGATTGTTTACAATAGATAAAACAGCTACTCAAGAGCATCTCGTTATTACTGCATTAGGATATAAAAAAATAATTTTTACTATCGAAAGCAATAACAGCATTATCATTTTAAATGATGGTATTTTCAGATTGAACGAAATTGTAATTCAGCCGAAGTTAAATGCTTTGAACATTGTTTCAAAAATTGATTTGCAAACGACTCCAGTAAATTCTTCGCAAGAGATTTTGAGAAAAGTTCCGGGATTATTTATAGGACAACATGCTGGCGGAGGAAAGGCAGAGCAAATATTCTTGAGAGGTTTTGATATTGATCACGGTACAGATATTGCCATTAATGTCGATGGAATGCCCGTGAATATGGTGTCTCATGCTCACGGTCAAGGCTATGCTGATCTACACTTTGTCATTCCAGAAACGGTGGATAAAATCGACTTTGGTAAAGGGCCATACACTGCCAGTAAAGGAGATTTTGCAACTGCAGGATATGTGGCTTTTGCCACCAAAGATAAAATCGAGACCAGCAGCATTAGCGTTGAAGCCGGACAGTTTAATACGTTGCGCACCGTTGGTTTATTTGATCTTTTAGGTAAAAATGATACCCAATCAGCGTACATCGCTTCAGAGTATATTTTGACTGACGGTCCATTTGACTCTCCGCAAAATTTTAATAGAGTTAATCTGTTGGGTAAATATTCTACTTTGCTAAATGACAATAGTAAGTTTTCCATAACTGCTTCACGCTTTTCTAGTAAGTGGGATGCGTCAGGCCAAATTCCGCAGCGCTTAGTTGATGCTGGTTTGATCTCTAGGTTTGGTGCCGTTGATGATACAGAAGGAGGGAAGACCTCACGAACAAATATCAATGCTGTGATAAGTAAATCAATAGACGAAAATACATTTATAAAGGCAAATGCTTTTTATTCGAAATATGATTTTGAGTTGTATTCTAATTTTACTTTTTTTCTCGAAGATCCTATCAATGGAGATCAGATAAAACAAAAGGAGGATCGCTCTATTTACGGACTAAATGCCGAGCTTAATAAGAGTATAAAAAATAATAGCTGGGATGTCTTGTTGCAAGTGGGTGTTGGTTTTAGAGCCGATGCTACAGTTGACACCGAGTTATCACATACACTAAATAGAACAACAGTTTTAGAAAATATAAAGTTGGGAGATATCGATGAGACTAATGGCTTTAGTTATGTGAATGGGGAGTTCAAATTTGGAAAACTGATGATCAATCCGGCATTACGAGTGGATTATTTTAAGTTCAATTACCAAGACAAATTACAAACTGCTTACAAAACGCAAACAGAAACTGCGGTTAAATTGTCACCAAAATTGAATTTTATTTATTCCCAAAATAGTGATTTACAGTTCTACTTAAAAAGCGGAATAGGGTTTCATTCGAATGATACGCGTGTCGTGGTTGAAAATAATGGTAAGGAAATTTTGCCTACAGCCATTGGAGCTGACCTTGGAACAATTTGGAAACCGTTTCCTAAATTACTGATTAATTCGGCATTATGGTATTTGCATTTGCAGCAGGAATTTGTTTACGTAGGAGATGCTGGAATTATTGAACCAAGCGGAAAAACGAGAAGAATGGGTGTAGATCTAGGTCTCCGTTACCAATTAAATGACTATATTTATCTAGATGGGGATGCAAATTACACCTACGCCCGTAGTATTGATGAAGCAAAGGGAGAAGATTATATTCCTCTAGCGCCTGATTTTACAGCTACTGCCGGTTTAAGTTTCCAAAAATGGAATGGGTTTTCAGGAGGCTTGCGTTACCGAATTTTAAAAAGCCGACCAGCAAATGAAGATAATTCGATCGTTGCTAAAGGATATGCCATAGCCGATTTCAATATCAATTATAAAATAAAGAATGTGACGTTTGGAGTGTCCGTAGAAAATCTATTTAATATTAAATGGAACGAGACACAGTTTGCAACCGAATCTCGATTACAAAATGAAGTTGCCAGTGTTGAGGAAATTCATTTTACACCAGGAACACCATTTTTCATGAAAGGAAAAGTGACCTATACGTTCTAATAAAGAGTTCATAATTTGTTTGTTTTTGTTACTAAGCCCAGTTTTGTTTGTTTGTTACTGGGCTTTTTTATGCGCTGTTGCAAAAATTTGACTACTTTTATTTCTGCAAGTAGAAAGTCGCCTATTCAAAAGCAATACGAGGTTCCTTAAAAAAAACAACAGATAAAAACGATATAACAATAATGGAAAATAAAACAATATACCAATTTAAAACTACCGATTTAGCAGGAAATAGTTTTGATTTTTCTAGTCTTAAAGGCAAGAAAATCATGATAGTAAATACGGCGTCACAATGTGGTTTGACTCCACAGTTTGAAGGTCTCGAAGCTATATACAAAGAATATCAAGGTAAAGGATTTACGATTGTGGGTTTTCCTTCAAATGATTTTGCTGGGCAGGAGCCGGGTACAAATGAAGAGATTGCTACTTTTTGTGAGCGTAATTACCGCGTTACTTTTCCTATTATGGATAAAGTAGTTGTATTAGGAGCGGATAAATGTGACGTTTACCAGTTTTTAACTGAAAAAGAAAAAAATGGTGTCGTAGACTCTACGGTAGAGTGGAATTTCCAGAAATACTTAATTAATGAAAATGGAGAACTAGAAAAAGTTATTTCGCCAAAAACATCTCCTACAGATCCAGATATTATCAAATGGATAAAAGGATAATATTAATATCGTAAAAGAGTCTAAATTTGGCTCTTTTATTTTTTATCTGTGTATCTTTTAATATGAGTGATTAGTGCCGCTTGTTCTTTCTGATTTTTACTTGTGTTAAAAATGCTACTGATATCTAATATGGCAGTTTTTTTATCTATAAAATAAAAATTTACACGATTATTAACCCGTCCAGACCATTCCTTAAAAATTCTTAGAGATTTTAAGTCAATGCTTTGTTCCTTGATAAATGTTAAGGGTACCTTTTTCTCCCAGCGTACAATTGCTGTTTGTTGTTGATCATTAATGATAATCTCAAATGTTCCTGTAAAATATTTGCACAGCGCATACGCTAAAATAAAACCTGGGACTAAAAAAAAGAGGTACAAAAATAAATTTTGACCAACATTAAAGAGTAGAGCAAATGAAAATATCAATATAGACCTACACGGTATCACAGCCAATACCGATATAGTCTCAAATTTATAGTCGGTGATTTCTTTCTGTTCCAAACTCTAATTCTTATAATTATTTTAAAATCAATTGCATAAAAACCGAGTGCAACCAGCGCTCAAATTTCCATCCAGATTCTTTTATTAAGCCTACAGTTTCAAAGCCATATTTTTCATGAAAATCTACACTACTTTGATTTTCTGAATCGATTACAGCAATCATGGTATGAATTCCTTGCTCCTTAGCAGTGGCAATCAATTGAGACATTAGCAATTTCCCAATGCCTTTTCCTTGAAAATCATTACTTACATATACAGAATGCTCTACAGTAAATTTATAGGCTTCTTTAAATCTAAATTCCCCATACATCCCAAAACCAGCTACAACACCATCGACTTCTGCAATGATTACAGGAAAATCCTTTTTCATCTTATCTTCAAGCATGGCTAATTGTGCCTCATAGGTTCTAATAGTGTAATCGTATAGCGCTGTAGAGTGCAAAATGTTATAATTAATAATGTCTAGTATCGCTTGCGTATCTTCGATTTTGTATTTTCGTAATATGGTTTCCATGAGTTGTAGTTTTGTCTCCAAATTTAACAAAAATCAGTTAAATTAAAACGGAAAAAGCATGCAAGTTCGTAACTTTGCTATAATTAAGGTCGGTACCATTATACTATGCGCCACAACCTTAAAAATAAAACTAAAAGCAATGATTTATCCTAAAATACCTTTAGCACAAAGCGTAATCGAAATATGCTTAGCAAAAGGAATCTCAACTATAGTAATTTCGCCAGGATCACGTAATGCACCATTAACGATTGGGTTTTCTAGTCGTCCAGAATTTGATTGCTATAGTATTGCTGATGAGCGCTCGGCTGCATTTTTTGCCTTGGGTTTAGCACAGCAAAAGCAAACTCCTGTTGCGTTAGTTTGCAGTTCAGGATCAGCATTGTTGAATTATTATCCTGCTTTCGCGGAAGCGTTTTATAGCCAAATTCCCTTAATAGTATTATCAGCAGATCGTCCGCAAAGTAAAATTGATATAGGAGATGGTCAAACTATTAGACAAGAAAATGTGTATGCAAATCACAGCTTGTATAATGCTAACCTGAGCGAGCAAGCCTCTAGCGAGAATGATGCTAAAATTAATGAAGCAATCAATACAGCGATTGATAAAAAAGGTCCGGTACATATTAATGTGCCTTTTGAAGAACCATTATATGAAACTGTTGACAGCTTATCTATAATTCCTGAAATTACCGCCTTAGTCAAAAATGAAGTAGTCATCACCACAAGTGAATTAAGAGATGCTGCTGAAATTTGGAATCAAGCTCTTAAAAAGATGATCTTGGTAGGGGTGAACCCACCTGGATTTGTGAAACAGTTTATTAGTGATTATCTAGCAAATGACCCTACCGTAATTGTTCTAACAGAAACAACTTCAAATTTACACCACCCTTCTTTTATAAATAATATCGATACGATTATCACACCCTTTACAAAGGAAGATTTCGACTATTTCCAACCAGATATATTAGTAACGTTTGGTGGTATGATTGTTTCAAAACGTATCAAAGCTTTTTTTCGAAATTACAAACCTACGCATCACTGGCATATTGATCCCTTGCGAGCGTATGACACTTTTAGTGCTTTGACGAAGCATTTTGAGGTTTGTCCAAATGATTTTTTCGAAAAGTTTATTCCCTTGCTCGATGGTACAAAAGAGAGTGAATATGCTACTAAAATGGCTAGTGTTGTGGCGCTTCGTAACAGAAGAACGGCACAATATTTAGAAGAAATTCCTTTTTCAGACTTTAAAGTTTTCGAAAAAGTGATTCAGTCACTACCTACGGATTCGCAGTTGCAAGTAAGCAATAGCTCTGCGATACGTTACGCACAGTTAATAGACATTGATCCTTCAATTGAAGTTTTTTGTAATAGAGGAACGAGCGGAATTGACGGCAGCACGTCTACTGCTATAGGAGCGGCTGTAGCCTCTGGAAAACCAACAGTTTTTATTACCGGTGACATAGGTTTCTTATACGATAGTAATGCATTGTGGAATAATTATATCCCTAAGAATTTTAAAATTATCCTTATTAACAACGGTGGTGGTGGTATTTTTAGAATTTTGCCAGGACATAAAGAGACCCCTGTATTTAATACCTTCTTTGAAACGGCTCATAATTTAACGGCAGCACATATGGCAACGATGTATCAATTGAAATACAGTACTGCAAATGATGAGCAAAGCTTAGTAAACGCATTAAAATTACTATACGAGTCTAGTGAAAAACCTGCTATACTAGAGGTGTTTACACCCATGACTGTTAATGATAAAATACTGTTAGACTTCTTTAAAAAGCTTCTTTAAGGTGTTTTTAATGTTAACAAAATGCATAAAAAACAATTTATATGCGAATATCAATCATAATATTTGCTTAGTGGGGTTATTTCATCGGATTTAATAGTAGTTCGTCTATTTTTAAGATAATAATTCAACATTGTATTTTTTCGGAATAATATTTGTTTAAATTTGGGAGAATAATAACTACAAATAAAAACTTAAAATTATGAGTAAGAGAGACGAATTGATTGTAAAATATGCTGCTGATCTAAAAGACAAATGTGGAGTTACTCCAGATATGGATTTACTAACTAAGGTAACGATTGGATGCGGTCCGTCAATTTATAACACCGATTCTTCTACTGTTGCAGGTAGCCAACAATCAGAATTGGATACTGTAAAAAATAATTTTTTAATTAAGAAATTAGGCTTAGCAGATGGTAAAGATCTTGATGCAGGAATCGACGCTGTAATGGAAAAATACGGTCGTTCTAATAAAACAAAACATAGAGCTGTAGTGTACTATTTACTAGCTGTTCACTTTAAAAAAGAAAGTGTTTACAACTAATTAATTAGCTACACATAAAAATATAAAAGCGCCTTTAAGGCGCTTTTTTTATGGATATATTTAAGGTGATATAATATGCTTTAAACTGCTACATTACGAGCATTATATAATGTGCTCAAATTACAGTAACTTTTAGCATTACTATTCTAAAGGATTTTATAAAGAAATAATTATCTTACCGGAACTGGGAAAACCGGCAAACTACCGTGACCCAATTCATCTACGGCTTGCACTGCAAATAAGAAGTTGTCTTTAGAATAGGGTATTGTCGCTTTAGTATCAGTTACAAAAATTGGTTTTTGCCAGCCAGCGTCTGATGTTTCTCTAATTAAAACTTGGTAACCGTGTACCGCTTTTCCTTGTGGTGCTGTCCAAGTCAAGGTTGAAAAATTTGTCAAGTCTTTAACTTCGATACCTACGGCTGTAGGCGCGTTAGGAGACCAAGCTAGATTTGCAAGGGTAACCAAGTTAGAAGCAGTAATTTTTCGCAAGTAATCAAAATCCATGAATTCAGGTAAATCACCATATTTGACTGCGTTTTCTGTACGAAGGTCTTGGTGTTGATGGTCAAAGTTTTCATTCATCTCGCAAAAACGTACCGCGGTAAAGCCATTTTGGCTAAAAGGCGTGTGATCACCACCACGTAAAAAACGATCATTACGGTACACTAAGTTCACCTCAAGCTGTGGTACGTACTGTTCCGTTACAGATTTAATGTAACGTGCTAATAATCGTGACGGGCTATCGTTATCGCGATTTGTTAATTTGCGCATTTTAGCTTCATCAGCCGTTTCTAAGTACGGAGTGGCTTCGCTAAATATTCTGAATTTAGTGTTGTCTCTTAAATTGGTTCCACTTGATAAACTGTTACCAATCATATCATTGTTAAGCATAGCTACAATATTCCAATTTTCGCTTTTCGCTTTTTCTGCCAAATGTTTTGCGCCGTATAATCCTTGTTCTTCTCCTGTAACAGCAACAAAAATAATGGTAAAAGGAAAGCTTCTTTTACTCATAATCTTAGCTAATTCCATCATAGCAGCAACGCCAGAACCATCATCGTTTGCTCCGGGAGCATCTGATTTAGCATCCATAACATCAGTAACTCTAGAGTCGATGTGACCGCTCACGATCAAAACGCGTGAATCAGCAGGGTCTGTTCCTTTTAATGTTGCCATTACATTTGCTAATTGGCTGTCTTTTGCAATACGGCGTCCATCAGCTTTAACATCAAAAAAGTCAATAGTTGATGTGAGTCTCCCACTAGAAGCCGTGGCGTATTTGTCAAATTCTGATTTTACCCAGCGTTGTGCAGCACCTATCCCGCGGCTATTACTTTTAGTATCACTCAAGGTGTGGCGTGTTCCAAAAGAAACTAATTTTTTAACTGTGGTTTCGAGATTGTCGGCTTTAATTTCTGAAATCATCTTTGTTATTTCAGGATCGTCTACTGTGATCTGTGCAAATGAGCCTTGGTTGAAAAGTAGAAAAGCAAAGAGTAGAAAAATGGGATTTGGTTTCATTTTATTTTGTGATTTGTCGTTTTAGAATACCGGTTAAGCAAGCCACTTTATAGCAGTATGTTTAATGGAATTCGCCTTTAATTAGTTTAAAAGCTAAAAATAAGTAAAAAAGCCAACTTTAGCTGTCCTCATTTGAATTTTAATAGTTGTTTAAGCGAATGGCACTAAAATAGTAGTAATCGCAATGGTTGTAGTAGTTGTTATGAAAACTACTCGTGAGGCTCAGCCCTGATGGCAGCGTGTATCCTTTTTTGGATGGTGTTCAGCCAAAAAGATACTGCGTACAGCAGGACTATGGTTTCTTAAGAGTAGTGTTTGTTGTTGCTCCATAAAAAGTATAGTAATTATAAGGAAGGATGGCATAAGTATTTTCAAACTTCGTACCTTTGCGACTTAGAAAATTGAATAAAATGATTGAAATAGGAAAATACAATACGCTTACCATACTTAGAGATACTCAAGTAGGATTATTTTTAGGAACTCCAGAAACAGATCCTGAAGGAATTCACGATGTGCTTTTACCTAATAAATATGTGCCTAACGAATTTGAAATAGGTGAGGAGCTTATTGTTTTTGTTTATTTAGATCATGAGCAACGTCCGGTTGCAACTACTCTTGAGCCTTATATTTTATTGAATGAGTTTGCACTTTTACGTGTGAATTATGTGAATCAAGTAGGTGCTTTTATGGATTGGGGAATGGAAAAAGACATTCTAGTTCCTTTCAAAGAGCAAGCGCGTCCTATGGAAAAAGGAAAACGTTACCTAGTTTACCTGTACATGGATGAAAAAACAAATCGTTTAGTGGCTTCGAGTAAAACGAACCAATTTTTGAAAAATGAGGAGTTGACCGTTGAAAAAGGAGAAGAGGTAGAATTAATCGTTTCGCATATCACTGAGATTGGGATAAATGTAATCATCAATGAGCAACACAAAGGATTGCTTTATAAAGATGAAGTTTATGATGATGCGATTCGTACGGGTGATCGTATGCGCGGATACATTAAAAATATTAGGCCTGACAATAAAATTGATGTTGCTTTGCAAATTCAAGGATACCAGAGTATCGAACCAAATGCTGATTTAATCATGAATGAATTACGTGCTAGTCGCGGATTTTTAAGATTGACTGATAATTCGCATCCAGAAGATATTAAGACGGTTTTAAAAATGAGTAAGAAGACATTTAAAAAAGCAATTGGAGCTTTATATAGAGAGAAATTAATCGAAATTAAAGAAGATGGAATCTATATAATTGGAGAATAAATTATTTCACTACCCCTTAAAAAAAGAAAGACTAATCGTAATGATTAGTCTTTCTCGTTTAAATACCTGAATATAATGCGGTATTATTAAATTGTAATTGCAAAACCATCTGTGTGTTGTTTTGCGATGTTGTATTTACCATTTTTTAACTATTAAAGTCAATTGAGGCTCAAATTCACATTCGGAACCGTTGGTTTGATCTATTGCTGTAGATTTTACTTTTTCATTTTATAGATTAATCTTTAATCAAGTATAGTAATCTACTCTTTTAACCTTGGGTGTTACTATTGAAATATCCTTATTTCATTTAATAATTTCCTTTTAGGCTCTTTTTCTTCGATTTTTAATTTGAACACCGTACAAAAAAGAGTGGTAAAACTTTTTAAATTTTTCAAAAGCATTCTTTTTTTAGGTTAATAATTCAGTTAAATTTCAATAATCAAAAGGTATTGCTTTGATTAACAGTTATAAAGTTAATTAAAAATAGTATTGCTTACTGTTAAAATTTTATTTTTTTTTTCGAATTAGCATTTTCAGATAATCACGATATACTATTTAGTTTAGCTTTAGGGATTGTTGAACGTTGTAAACTGTGAAAAATGATTTATTTTTACACTATTAAATTTAAAACTCATATAATGGATTGGATAACGGCAAGAGAATTTGAAGATATAACCTATAAAAAGTGCAATGGTGTAGCGAGAATAGCGTTCAACAGACCGGATGTACGCAATGCTTTTAGACCTAAAACTACAGCAGAACTGTATCAAGCTTTTTATGATGCTCAAGAAGATACATCGATAGGTGTTGTATTGCTTTCAGCAGAAGGACCTTCATCTAAGGATGGCGTATACTCTTTTTGTAGTGGTGGAGATCAAAACGCACGTGGACATCAAGGTTATGTGGGAGAAGATGGGCAGCACCGTCTTAATATATTAGAGGTACAGCGTTTAATTCGCTTTATGCCTAAGGTTGTAATCGCTGTAGTTCCAGGTTGGGCTGTAGGTGGTGGACATAGTTTGCATGTTGTATGTGACATGACGCTAGCAAGTAAAGAGCATGCCATATTTAAACAAACAGATGCTGATGTAACTAGCTTTGATGGTGGTTATGGATCTGCTTATTTGGCTAAGATGGTGGGACAAAAGAAAGCGAGAGAAATTTTCTTTCTAGGTCGCAATTACGATGCACAAGAAGCTATGGATATGGGAATGGTTAATGCTGTTATTCCACATGCAGAGCTTGAAGACACCGCATATGAATGGGCTCAAGAAATCTTAGGTAAGTCACCTATGGCTATAAAAATGCTGAAGTTTGCTATGAACCTAACAGATGACGGAATGGTGGGGCAGCAAGTATTTGCAGGGGAAGCAACGCGATTAGCCTACATGACTGAAGAAGCTAAAGAAGGTAGAAATGCATTTTTAGAGAAGCGCAAACCTAACTTTGAGAAAAAATGGTTGCCATAATTACTAGCTAAAGTTCAAGATGCTAATGGTGACTAAGGTTGCACTACTATTCGAATAATAAAAAAGCCAAATGGATAATTTTACAAATGATGTGCTCGCAATAGAACAGCTGCCTAAGTATGAAAGTGTCGTACTGAATACGTTGGATTCTAAATATACTACAGTAGTTGGAATTGCTATTTTGATGACAATAGTATCTGCAGCAGCAGGACTAGCGACGGTATTGTATTTTAATCCAGAACTACTTTTGTTTGCAACGCAATTAGTGATCGCTTTTACGGTGGTCGCGTTTTTATTTGCATTGTTGTCTTTTATTGGTGTAAAGAAAAAAGCCTATGCTTTTAGAGAGCACGATGTGATTTATCAACATGGTATCATTTCCACGACAACTATTGTAATTCCTTATAATAGAGTGCAACACGTTGCTTTACATGAAGGCTTTGTTGCGCGATTTTTTGGTTTGGCGCGCGTCGATATATTCACAGCCGGTGGAAGTTCTAGTGACATTATAATTCCAGGAATTGCTAAGGAGCAGGCCGAAGATATTAAGCAATTATTGATGGGGAAAATTCAAAAGAAATTGTAATGGATCCACAATTTAGCTTACCACAAAGGCAATCAGCGATAGGAGTGTTGATTATGTTTTTTAACACCTTGCAGAAACTACTACGTGCTCTAGGACCTATATTTTTAGTGCTCGTATTTAAGTTTGATGCTTCTTATAAAGGCTACGCTTATGGTGCTATTGTTGCTGTTGTTTTGCTTACCGCTGTTATTGCTTATTTTAAATATAGAAATTTCACTTTTTATCTTGATGATGAGAATAAGGAATTCATTATTCAGGAAGGAATTTTAAATAAAACAAAAACAATTATACAGTTGGATAAAATCCAACAAGTAAATATCAATCAGTCTTTGTTGCAAAGGTTGATCAATGTGTACGAAGTAACTGTAGATACAGCAGGAAGTGCAGCAAAAGAAGGGGAACTAAAGGCTGTAAATCACGCATTGGCCTTAGCCTTAAAAGCGAGATTGCTTGAAGTACAGTTGCAAGCGAGTCAAGAAGTTGATGACGAGTCTACAGAAAGTGCTGTTGATCATACGGTGTCTACTAATGATGTTATAAGTAATGATAATAAACCGTTCTTGAAGATTAGTTTTAACAGCTTATTTAAAGTAGGGATTACCTCAAATTATGTAAAGACGTTTATGTTGATTTTGGCTTTCTTTACGACCATATATGAAAACTTTAAGAATCTTTTTTCTGAGCAAGATTTAGATAAACAGAATCAAAATATTACGAATTTCGTTGATAAAACATCTTATTTAGCTTCGCTAGTTTTTGGACTTTTAGTTCTTGTATTAGTGGTTAATTTGGTTCTCGTAATTTTTAAATACTTTGATTATAAAATAATAAAGCAAAATAATAACTTGTTATTGTCTTTTGGTTTGCTAAGTACAAAAAGCACTATTATAAAACCGGAACGTGTTCAAATAGTGACGATAACACGTAATTACTTCCAGAAGAAGATGAATATTCTGGAGCTTAAAATTAAGCAAGCAAGTAGTGGTGAAGCAGCGAAGAAAAAATCGGTAATCGAAATTCCCGGTTGTAACGAAGAAGAAAAATTAGCCATTTTAAAAATGTTGTTTGCTAAAGTCCCAGAAGAGGGTGTGGTCTTAAAACCAAATTATCGCAAACTAGTTTTTTCACTATTTCTGTTTGTCTTTTTGCCATGTTTTGCATTCTGGAGTTTTGCATATTATGTCGACCCTACAGTTTTTGAATATCAATATGTACCGTTTGTTTACAGTCTGTTTATGTTTCTAGTAATTATTTTTGGGTACAAGAACAACCAGCTCTTTGTTTCGGATGATTTTATTATCAAGCAAAGCGGTGCCTGGGATATTGATAATAGTGTTATAGCGCCATTAAAAATTCAGGCAATTAGTAGTTCGCAATTGTTTTGGCACAAAAAAGCAGATATTGGTTCGTTGACGATTCACACGGCGGGAGGAGATTTATCTTTTCAATTGGGAGATTACAGAAAGATTAAAGCATTTGTAAATTTGTGGTTGTATAAAATAGAATGTTCAGATAGTAATTGGATGTGAGTTGAGCAGAGAGCTTTGGGCTGTCGGCGTTGTGACTTGTGGTTTGAGTGTATGTATTTGGTACAATAGAATAGCACTAATCACTATTTACCAGTTACTATTCACCAGTCATGAACGACCAAATAAAATAATAAATTAAATAAATAAAAATGAAACATTGGATTGAAGCTGCGCGATTACGAACATTACCTTTATCGGTATCTGGTATCATCGTAGGAAGCATCTACGCATTGGCACACCCAACCGCAAATATATTGACTCCTACAGAGGTTTTTAATTGGGAAATATTCGGGTTTGCTATTTTGACAACATTAGGATTACAGGTCTTATCAAATTTTGCTAATGATTACGGTGATGGAGTAAAAGGAACAGATAATGCGGATCGTGTAGGGCCTATGCGTGCCATTCAAAGTGGTGTCATTACACCTGCAGAGATGAAACGCGCCATTATTATCACATCGGTATTAACCTTGCTTTCGGCGATGTTGTTGATTTACTTTGCATTTGCAGATACAAACTTGTTCTATTCGCTTTTTTTCCTAATACTTGGAATTGTAGCAATTGCTTCGGCTATTAGATACACTGTAGGGAGTTCTGCTTATGGTTACAAAGGATTTGGAGATATATTTGTCTTTGTATTTTTTGGACTGGTAAGCACGCTTGGTGTCAACTTTTTGTATTCTCAAGAATTGGATTACCAACTCTTTTTACCAGCGGCAGCGATAGGATTGTTGAGTGTTGGGGTTTTAAATTTGAACAACATGCGCGATGAAGATTCAGATAAAGCAGTGGGTAAAAACACTATGGTTGTAAAAATGGGAGCTGCAAATGCTAAAAAATATCACTACTTTCTAGTGGTGACAGCAATGGTTCTAGTGATAGTATTTGCTATAATTGAAGACTTTCAGTTTGATCAATATTTGTTCTTACTAGCATACATTCCCTTAACAAAGCATTTAATTAACGTATATAAAAATCAAGAAAAACGCGCATTAGATCCAGAGTTGAAAAAATTAGCACTAAGCACATTTGCATTATCGATATTGCTAGCGCTTAGCATGACGTTTTTTCTATCGGATATTATTGTGAACGTCTTTCTTGGAGGAAGATAATTATTAATTTTTTAAATTTCAAACGATGAAAATCACATTTTACGGACACGCTTCTCTAGGTATCGAAGTAGGAGGCAAAAATATTCTTGTGGATCCATTTATTACCGGGAACCCAAAAGCTGCAAATATCAATATCGACACTTTAAAAGCCGATTATATCTTAGTAACGCATGCGCACGGAGATCACGTAGGTGATGTTGAAGCGATCGCAAAAAGAACGGGAGCGACTATTGTTTCTAATGCTGAAATTGCTGGTTACTATGGTGCTAAAGGCTTAACAGCACACCCAATGAACCACGGTGGAAGTTGGAAATTTGACTTTGGAAAAGTGAAATACGTAAACGCAATTCACTCTAGCTCTTTCCCTGATGGCGCTTACGGAGGTAACCCAGGTGGATTTGTAGTAGAAACAACTACTAAAAACATTTACATCGCTGGAGATACAGCTTTAACAATGGACATGCAGTTGATTCCTATGAGGACTAAATTAGACTTGGCGATCCTACCGGTAGGTGATAACTTTACCATGGATGTAGAGGATGCTATTATTGCTTCAAAATTTGTTGCTTGCGATAAGGTTTTAGGGTACCACTATGATACTTTTGGATATATCGAAATCGACCATAAAGAAGCAGTTGAGAAATTCTCTGCTGCAGGAAAAGAATTGATTTTGCTCGAAATAGGAGCAAGTATCGAATTGTAAGATTCCTTAAAATACCATTAAGAAACAGACTATTTAGTCGTTCTTAATGGTATTTTGTGTTTTAATGAGAGTAGTTTTTAATTTTTTTTTAGGAGCTATTTCCAGCTGTACGTTGCAATCTTTCTTGCCACCCGATTTTCATCGGGATAGCAACAAAGGATTTTCACTTCCATCTGGGCTAGTATAAATTGTAAATAAGACGTTTAAGTGAAAAAGATAATTGCGATAGTTTTGATGGCTATTTTTTGTCCTAAAATGCAAGGGCAAAAAGACGGTTACTGGGATAAAAATAGAGCGATAACGCAAGAGTTGGTTGTTTCTGCAGGGCAGCGCGTGGTTTTTAAGGCAGATGATTTTCCTATTGGTACTACTGAGTTAGTTTATAGAATTACGCTTCTTGATGACAACCAGCAATTAGCTAGCAGTCTCGTTTCTTTGCTGAAATCGATTCCTGATCCTACTGGAATAAGTCAAGGCTCAGCGGGAGCGGTGTTTTTAATGTCTAAAATTTCTGGTGAGGATAAATGCAAATATGCTATTTTTAGCACTAATGAATTGGCAGCGGCATATCAAAAGACAGGGAAGACTACGCAAGCTTGCTTTGATCAGCAATCAGCAGTAAGTAAAGAGGCAAAACGCTTGTCATTAGCAAAGTCTAGTTGCTTACGAACAATTGAAAACGGACTCTATTTTGGTTTTCAGAGTTCAAACTGGATTATGAAACAGAAGATAGTGCTCGAAATTGTGCCTTGGATTGATTATAAATTAAACAGTGGCTGGACGCTTGAGAATAGAAAAACAATTATAAATCAATGTAAAACATCAGCACTAGCCAGGAAAATGGCTAACTCAGATGATTTTTGTATTTGTGTAGAAGAGAAAATCCAAAAGAAATTTAAGTTCCAAGAATTCCAGAAGTTACTGCAAATAGAGCAAACGAAATATTACAAGGATTTTGGTGTGATTTGTTTTGAAGAAACGGGAGGGTCTAAGGCTTTAATTGATGGTTACCGAGCTAGTGCAGCTAAATTTGAAAAAAGAGCCGATTACAGTAATGCAATTGCGCAATACAACCTCATACTAGCTGATGGTAAAGCCGTGGTTAGTGATTACAGTGCGTTAGGATATAATCTCGTGCTTACAAAGCAATTTGATAAGGCAATTAAATATCTAAAGCAAGGCGAGGACTTAGATAAAACAGATTTGACTATTAAACTCAATTTAGCACACGCTTATCTACTGAATAATGATTTTAGATCGGCAAAAAACATTTACAAGGAGTTTCAAGGACAAAATGTTAGCGATACACTTAGTTGGGTTGAAAAAATGAATCAAGACTTTGAGTTGTTCAAAACTACAGGCTTAAAATCTGACGATTTTGACAAAATAATTAAATTATTGAAGTAGGCTTCATTGCTCCTCTTAGCGTAGTAAGCGATTTTCTTGAAATTTACCATGATAAGCTGTGAACTAACAACTAAAGCTCACGGACTTGCTTCTAGGGTGGTTTAATTTCGAAATATAACTGGAGTAGTTTAATTGCAGCAATTACTGTATTTATTTAGCAACTGCTAAATCGCGTTCTCGAGCGTGATTAAATTGCTTGGTGCTTAAAAAAGCTATCCGCTGACAAAGCAGAGTGAAGTTGAGATTGATTAGAATGCAATAAAAATAAATTTAATCAATAGCCTTAGATTTGGTTGATTAAATAAATTAAAAACACTTTAAAATGAAAGCAACGTATCATAAATATATTCTAGATTTCAAGCGTCCTTCTGGAACGTCTCGAGGTGTTTTGACACACAAAGAAACTTGGTTTGTTGTACTTGAAAAAGATGGTAAAAAAGGAATAGGAGAGTGCGGAATTTTACGTGGCTTGAGTGTTGATGATCGAGATGATTATGAAGCCAAATTGCAATGGACGTGCGAGAATATTCATCTGGGTGAAAACCAACTTTGGGATGCTTTAATCGAATTCCCTTCAATACAATTTGGTGTCGAAATGGCGTTCCTATCGCTAGCAAGTGCTACTCCCTTTTTACTCTTTCCTTCGGCCTTTACAAGTAATGAGAAATCCATTGCTATAAACGGCTTAGTTTGGATGGGTGAACCAACTTATATGAAGGAGCAAATTCAAGATAAATTAGCAGAAGGATTTCATTGCATAAAACTGAAAATAGGGGCCATTGATTTTGATAAAGAAATAGCTCTTTTGCAATTTATTAGGGATAATTTTTCTCCCGAAGAAATCGAAATAAGAGTAGATGCTAACGGAGCTTTTGATTCAAATAACGCTTTAGTTAAGTTAAAGCAACTATCTGGTTTTAAATTACATAGTATTGAACAGCCTATTCAAAAAAATCAAACTGACAGTATGGCAGAGCTGTGTAGCTTAACCCCTTTGCCTATTGCATTAGATGAAGAGTTGATAGGTGTGTTTCATTACGGAGATAAAGAAGCTTTACTGCTTAAAATCAAGCCACAATACATCATTTTGAAACCAAGTTTTGTGGGTGGTTTTAAGGGTGCAAATGAGTGGATTTCATTAGCTGAAAAGCACGGAATTGGTTGGTGGATTACTTCTGCTTTAGAGAGTAATATAGGTCTAAATGCAATAGCGCAATGGACATTTTTAAAGCAAAATAGTATGCCTCAAGGATTGGGAACTGGAGCGCTTTATACTAACAATTTTGACTGTCCGTTAACGGTTTCTCAAGGGCAGTTATGGTATCAAAATGAAGTTTCTTGGCACTTCGACTTTAATGAAATCTAGAGTATTTTTAACGATTTTTTTTAACTAATAATTTATGGGATGGGTGGTGCTTTTATTTTTGTTTTCGAACTTACAATTTGGCGTAGACTGCAAAATTTATTGAAGGAGATAGCGGCGCATTATCATTACCAAAAGCGCCGTAAGTAGATATATTTGCACCGTATTTATCAGGACTAAACTCGTAATTGAATTTTAATCCAAACGCATTATAGGTTTGACGATCTAAATACGATGGCCATTGCGAAGCGTTATTTTCAAAAGCTTTTTCTTTTGCAATAGGATTTTTAGTATCTAGGGCAAGAATTAAGTGTCCTAGAGGGATGATATTGTAACCTACTTCTGCAGCTAATTTGAAATAATCTGAATAGGAGTTAGTCATATATCCATAGCCTATGTTTCCAAAGTAATACCATTTGCTTGAACTACTTCCCACTGATAGGTAGGGTAATAGCGTACTAGCATTAAAATCGGTACTTAAACCTGTATTGCTATCTCTATTAGAGCTATTAGCTTGTAGCTGCAATCCTGTTGCAATTTTCCATTTCTTATCATGCAGCTTGTATTTAAGTCCTAAGTTGATATTTCCTAGGCCTGTTAAAGACTCCGTAGCGCTAGTAGTTTTAGATTCAAAACTGGCAAATTTAATAGGAACGATTAACAAAGCTTCTAGCTTGTTTGTGATGCCATATTCACTATAAATTTGCGTTGTAATATCGCTGTAATCATTGTCAAGAGTAGTATTTTTTCCATCAATTTGTGCTTTATCATAAAATAACCCAGATACACCTACTTGAACGTAAGCTTTACCTTTTTCTTTAGTCCACGGACTCTGAGCTTGAATAAATTGTGCTGAAAGTGCAATGCATAATAATAGTATAGTTTTTCTCATAATTAGTCTGTTTAATGGTATAGTCGCTGTAACGGCATTTTCCTGACACTTTATCGCATAAAAAAAGACCATTTTAGAAAAAAATGGTCTTAAATAATTTTTGAAAATGAAATGGCTTTATTTTGATTGCATTTTTTTAGCAAACTTACCAATGGTCATCCCTTGTACTAAAATTGAGAAGCAAACAATAACATAGGTGATTGTTACCCAAACATCTTTATTATATTCTGGTGCGATAGAAAGAGCTAGTGCAATCGAAATTCCACCTCTCAAACCACCCCAAGTAAGGATCAGTATGGTTTTTTGAGTAATTCGCTCCTTCAGTCTAACAGCGATTGAGGGAATGTAAACAGATATATACCTTGTAATTAAGGTGATAAATAGCAATATTACTGCAGCAAAAAGTACCTTTTGACTTGTTTGGATAATTAGTAATTCTAAACCAATTAGTACAAATAGTACCGCATTAAGGATTTCGTCAATTAATTCCCAAAATTTATCAATGTACTCTGCTGTAACATCAGACATTCCTAATTGTTTCCCTTGGTTTCCTGTGATAAGTCCAGCAACTACCATTGCTAATGGTCCAGAAACGTGCGTGTAATGTGCAAAGGTGTAACCGCCCATAACAACTGCTAGTGTAATCAAAACTTCTACTTGATAATTGTTAATACTTGCTATTAACTTGAAACCAATGTATCCTATTACTAATCCTAGCACGATACCACCGATAGCTTCTTGACCAAAAAGCATTGCAATTTTTTGCATGTCAAAGTCGGTTCCTGGTTTTGCGAGTTTAAGTATAGTTATAAATACAACTACCGCTACACCATCGTTAAACAGCGATTCTCCAGCGATTTTAGTTTCTAGTGATTTGGTTACACCAGCTGTTTTTAAGATGCTTAAAACAGCGATTGGGTCAGTAGGGGAGATCAGTGCTCCAAAAAGCATTGCATGAATTAGCTCTACTTTTATGCCCATGAAATTTAGTAAGTAGAAACTAGCAAACCCAATAACAAAAGTACTAATCAGTACACTAATCGTGGAAAAAAGTAAAATACTTAGCTTCTCGTTGTTCAAATCCTTGAATTTGATATGAATTGCACCCGCAAACAACATGAAACTTAGCATTCCTTCTAGCAATAGCTCGCTAAAATTAATGCTTTCCATTTGCGCTGCGATACTTTCTTTAAACTCTGGAAAAAAATGCCCTAATACTAGCACTAAAAGAGAGAAAAGTAGTGATACAAACATGAGTCCGATAGCGTTTGGTAATTTTAAAAAGCGAAAGTTGATGTAAGCAAATCCCGCTGATAGCACGATTAGAATCGAAAATAGGTGAAAGAAATCCATGAATTATTTTTTAATATTAATGTTAAAATCTGGTGCTTGAACAAGCTGAAAGGTAGCAGAAGCCATACTTACTTGACCTTTTGTGGCTTCGATATCTTTCATAATTTTTTTAAACAAAATCGTCTTAGTTGCCCGACGTTTTTTGTAGCCTACAACGTAACGCAAGGTGTATTCTGCCCAGTTGTCATTAGCAACAAGCGATATCATTGGTTCTGTTTGTGCTTCCTCTAAGCGGTATTTATTCTGTAAACTATGCCATTGCTGTTTTGAGGTTTCAGAAAGTTCTTCGGCGATGGAGTTTCCTGCATTCATAATGATTTCTTCTGCTTTATCATAATTACTCCCATACTGAACAGGAATTTTGATTTCGTCCCATAAAAAAGGAAAATCACCAGAGTAATTAAAAACAGGTTCTTTAAAGACGTAGCTGTTTGCAATAAGCACAATGCGGCCGTTGTATAAATCACCGTCTACCCATTGTCCTGTCTCCATAATGGTTGTGCGCAACACACCTATGTCCATTACATCCCCTTTGATTCCGCCTAGTTGCACGCGGTCTCCTGTATTGTAAAATCCTCCAAACATGATTGCTAACCAGCCTGCAAATGACGCGATTACTTCTTGTAGTGCAAAGGCGATTCCTGCTCCAGCAACTCCTAGGGCAACTGTAAAGCCTCCTAGCTTGTCACTGAAAACAATGGTTAAATAAACAATAGTAAGCAAATACCCTATGAAACTGCTTATTTTCTTGGCTTTGTATCTGTTGTCGTTGCTTTTGATCTTACTAAACAAACGCTTTTGTAGCAGGTTGATTAAGACCCATATAACAGCGACTCCAATTAGAAAAGTTACAATCTTACCTACTGTAGGATTGTATAGATAGCTTTGTATTTGTTCTTCCATAAGTTGAAGTTAATTAGGTACCGTAAATTATAGGTAAGAGATTGATTTTTATTCGAATACTATATTTTTATGACTGATAAGAAAGCTTCGTTAAAAAAGTAAAGCTTTAGTACCTGTTGTAATTATCAGAATACTAAAGCTAAACATTATTGAACTCTTTTAAGGTAGTTAGTTACATAATTAAACGCACACCACCTAGTTCAGATACACGGTAAGAGAATCGATCTCCTGGTGACCCTATGAACATAAAGTTTTTAGGGATATTCCATTTATTTGATAATTCATCAATGATATCGGGACCAAATTCTCCTTCTAATTCGATAAATTCAATATCAATTTCTGGATACGCACGGTCAAGTACTTTTAAATCGATAATCAATAATTGGTTATCGATATGATCTTTGTTGATGTTAACGATTTTTAATTTTTTAGTAGTCTCGTTGTTTTGAACGTACTGCATTACCTTGTTGATAATGGCAACATCATCTCCTTTTGTGAAAAACACAAACTCTTGTGAGTTGATTTTGAGGTTCATTTTTAATAAATAGCGGTTACTAAAAATAACGATTTTACGTAAAGGTGTATAGAAATATTCTAAAGCTTCGATTAATAATCTAATTAGTAGCGAACGGTTTAGCATGATGGCGACAAAACCAAATGCAGGTACTAAGTACTGTAAAAAGGTATAGAATGAAGTCAAGTTCAATTTCATGTTACCAATAAAAGCGGTTACAATTAATGCGACAGCAATAATAACAGATATTCCTCGTGCTTTTTCTGGTCTTGGTAATTTTTTTCTTTTAAACTTCAAAAGTAAATTCCCAATTCCGAATAATCCCATAACGGCAAGAAATGAAAAGGTATAAACTCCTGCAAGGGCGATAATATCTCCTTTAGTAACAAATAATACCGATACACATAAAACTAAAAAACTAATAATGATTCTATAATTTGAACCTCTCTTATTTTGTTTTAAGAAGTAATTAGGCAAAATTCTATCTAAAGTCATACGGTTCAATAATCCAGATACTCCAACAAATGATGTAAGTACAGCACCACAAAGAACAAGTACAGCATCAATCGAAATTAAGTACGCTAGCCATGATCCACCAGTTGTTTGTCCTAGGAAGGCAAGCAATGATTCTTGGTGTTCACCTACTTGTGCTAGAGGAATAATACAAATCAATAATAAGGCAATTACAGGATTGAAAAAACTAACAATCGCCCACATATTACGTAATGTTTTTGGGAAAACACCTATTTCTTGCTCCTCTACAAAGTTAGCTGAACTTTCGAAACCAGAAATTCCTAACATCGCTGCAGAAAAACCTAAAAACAAAGCATTTACAATTGTTCCAGAGGTGATAGGTAAGCTCCAGTTCATACTGAACACATCAAATCCATTCATGAAAATAAACCATACAGAAGCTAAAACTAGCAATGTTAAGGTAGATAAGTGAGTAATAAAGATTACTACCGCTACAATAGCTGATTCACCGATACCTATAATAGCTAGTGTGGTGAAAATTAGTAAGATAATGACAGTGGCAATAGTGATAAAGCTAATGTCAATATAAAACAAGCTGAACGAGTGATGTATTTGAGGAATAATATTACTCAAGTAATGCACTCCCTCTGAAGCCGAAATTACAGCTGTTGCCATGTAAGATAGCACAGTTAATGTTGCTGCGATAGAAGCTAATCGCTTTGATGACGTGTTAAGTAATACATTGTAAGCTCCACCATTAAGAGGTAACGCACCTACAACTTCACCATAAATTTTCCTGAATAAGAATAAAACTACAGCTACAAATAACAAGGAGATCCAGGCATATTGTCCTGCATACATTATTGTTAAGGCCGAAACATATAAGCAGGAAGAACTAATATCATTACCGCAAATTGCTGTTGCTTGTAATTCGTTCAATTTCTTGTGCACAACTTCTTTCATTTTAAAACTCTGTTTTCTGTTATTTTAACATTTTTTTAGCATTGCAAGATAACAATTATGCTACACAAACACAAAATACTTCTCAGGTTTAACCATTAGTTGTTTTTACAAATAAGTGCATGTTAACTACAGTTTTTTTATATCTGTCTAATCACTAAGTTGTTATCCTTCGAATTTATAGCGATTGAAAAAATTTTACAAATAATCCATCGATAGAATTTATCTTCATAAAATCATTTTCAAGTCTATTACTAGGGATGAAGTCATAATCCACTAAGCTGTGTTTACTTAAAAATTGTCTTTTTATACCTTCTTTTTTGAGTAATTGTCTAGAGAGGTTACTGCATTTTGATGTATTTTTTGTTTCATAAATGCTGTCCAACCCATCAAGTACCCTTTAAATCCAAAAGCTTGTTGCGACCATTTGTACAGATCAAATACATCATTATGTGCAATAATGAGTCCATCCTTAAAAAGAAACTTGGCTTTTACTTTATTTACAACTCTACGATTAGTTGCGGTAAATAAGTAGGTTGCAACCCAATTTGCAGTACCTTCTTTATCGTTTGCTGTGATATTAGAATATTCGATTACATTTTTACCTCGACCTCTTTCTAACAGCATTTCCCACATCTTGAAAGCATCAGCAGCTTTAAGAGTATGAAATATAGGGTCTGTAAATACTACATCGGGATGGTAGCAAGAAATCATGTCGGCGTAATTACTTGTAGCAAAGGCAGCGTAAAATTTATGAAGTGTTTTTTGATTTTCATTCATGGCATAAAGTATATGGTTAAATGTATCTCTTTTTAATACAGCGATCCTACAAAATTCTCATAAAGTTTTAATTCTCAAAAAAATCTAAAAATGGTGATTTCTCGATTTGAATCAGGCGTAATGTAAAAGTGAGTAGCCAATACTATAGTTTGCATTTATTCTTTAGTAGTTACAATGAACAGCTTAATAATTTTATTTGCTATTTCTTTGTGATTAGGTCAATGGCAAAATTCAGATGCTTATCTCTGTTTGTTGTACATTGTTTAAATGCATGCGTTATCTCGTGCTTAGTAATAATTCAGCTGCCGTACTTTTGGCTTTCTTTTTTTTTTACCTCCTGTTCTAAATTTACGTTAGAAAAGCCAATCACTAATTTTAAATTTGCTAATCAGTGGGATTACTGCTGCCACCATCATTATCAACGACTAAGTTGGCTGTTTTTTTTTCGATCGAATAAATTTTCTAAGCAACGCAGCTAATAAATTAACATCCATAGTATCGCTCTTTATTAGACATCATTCTAGATACATACGATAAGCTAGATAGTGTGAATTCAATAACAAAGCTTCACTGATATAAAAAATCAACAGCTCGTTAAAACAGTTATTTCTAACTATTTCAACGAGCTGTTGCTATATGATTAAATATTATGTCTAAATTTAAAAAGAAGTGATGGAACAATGGCAAAGAAATAAACTACTGCAGGGTTTCAATTATAGTTGATGGCCGCTTTACTTATTCCTTAATTAACTGTCCGTTTTCTTTAGCTATATTCTTTCCGTCTTTTTCAATTTCGAGCGTAATATCAGGAGTGTTTTTTTCTCCTATTATATTTCTATATACTTTGTAGGTGTACTCTTTATTAGTAAAAGTAATCACGTGATTTCCTCCACTTCCATCAAAGACTAGTACACCGTTGTCTAGAATTAGACTGGGTTCTGCATTTTCTTTCTCTCCCTTTTTCCAGGAAGCGTATCGATATTTAGAATCAGCTAATTCGTCGATTCTAATATGATATTTAGGAGTCTCTATTTTATAAGTAGGACGTTCAAATTTAAGCAATGAAGCGTGTAAAATTTGTTTATCCTTAGCTATTAAATTTTGCATTAACTCCTTCTCAATATCACTTTGGTAGGTAATGCTGCTAATCATTCCATCAGAATTTGCCATCCATACAATACCGTTATCTAACATAGTTCCTCTCCAGCCAACTTCTGACCATTGATCAATTGTAGAATTTGCTATTTTGTTAAGTAATGTTTTATCAAAAACTTGATTGAAACGCTTTTTAAATTCTTCTTTGTTCTTAATACTAGGTATGGGATATTGTCTTTTAAGCGGAAAATTAATTTTACTTGCTATTTTGTCACTATTCCCAGTCTTAAAAATTGCGATTAGGCTTTTAATACTGTCGCTTTGAGCTCCTTCAATTTTATCTGAGGAGTCAACTTGCGTTTCTTGTTCGCTTAGATCTTGTACAGTTTCAGTTACAGCATTACTTGTTGTGGACTTAGTTGTACTATCCTTTTGGTTACAGCTAGATAATAAAACCCCAGCTATTAATACCGTTAAATGTAATTTTCGCATACTTTTTTATAAGAATATTGTTTATCTCTTAGGCAAGTCTTTCATCATATGACCTAATTTTTCAACAATACCATCTGAGTGTTTAGAAACGACATTTGTAATTAGAAATTGTGCTACGGTTCCTAATATCTTTTTAAGAGGATTTGTAGAACCAGCTACCATAAGTTTCTTAGAAAGGTAACCGGTAGATAAACCAACTAAATTGTTCAACATATTGTTTCTCAAATTAGGTGTTTTAACTATCTCATTGACTGCAGTATTAATCAAATTAGAAGGCTTAACGCTTTCATAAACAATTTTCACTTGTTGGTTTAACGCTAATTTTTGTTCTCTTTGCTGCTCTTTTAGCGCTATAATTTGTCTGTCTAGACTAGCGGTAGGATTTAATTCTTTCATTAGTCAATATTTTTTAAAAGTTTTGTAATAATCTTGTTACTCATAGGAACTTTAATCCACTGATCTTTGAATGAATAAATTAATATTGCAAGCAGTAAATAAAATGCCGCTACAATAAAAAATCCCCAATAAACACTACCCATTGCATCTCCAATAAAGAAGGCAAGGCCAAAACTCAAAAGCAAAATGAACATTGCAGCAGCAATAGAAATTACTATTTTTGAAATTACAGACGATATAACATCTGAGGATTGTGCAATAGCATTAAGCTTAGTAAGCTTTAAAGTTGTTTTTACATAGTCCTGTGCATTCTCTAACAGAACTTCTATTGATGTTGCCTTGTTACTCATAATTCAATTTTTTATGCAAATTATACTTGCGCTTTGTAACGCTCTGTTTCGTTTTCAACTTCTTTAGCTGCATCTTTAACTTTTTCTTTTCCTTCAGCATAAGCTGTTTTAGTTTCTGACTTTAAATCATCAAACTTTTTAGAAATAGTGTCTAAGGCTGTATCAAATTTCTCTTTAAGGTTGTCAGCATAATCAACGCTTTTGTCTTTGATTTTACCTCTTGTTTTGTTTCCTTTTTCTGGTGCATATAGAATACCTAAAATTGCTCCTGCAGCTAATCCACCTAAAACTCCTAATAATACTTTATCTGTTTTCATAATATTGTTATTTAATTGTTACTTGTTTTTATTCGTTATTGCCTGTTTACAGACTTCTTCCTTGTATTAATCGTAATAGAATTGCTATAATTGCAATCACTAATAGTATGTGAATAATTGCTCCTGCACTGTACGCAAAGAATCCAATTGCCCAAAAAATGATTAAGATTACTGCTAATGTATATAGTAAGTTACTCATAATTTCTGTGTTTTATTTATTACTGTATCAGTTAGTTGTTGTATGGTTTGATTTAGTTTAATGCAAATCCAACATAAGCATTAATAGTACCATTCTTCGCATCTGGAAGCGTTACAGTAGTACCACCAAATGATCTCTCTTTTCCTACTTTTGTCAATCCGTAGTTGTAACGAACACCAAAGCTCAATACTTCTAAGTCAACTCCAACACCTGCAGCAATTCCTGCTTCAAATCTTTTAAAGTCGTTTGTGTCTAAATCAAAGCTAGAAGATCCTATGTTAGAATCATTACTTACTTTTCCGCTTACCATATAGGCTGCATAAGGTCCAGCGTGTACATTGAAATGATCAGTTATGTTGATTACTGCAAGTACAGGTACTTCGATATAGTTTAATTTAAACTTAGATTCACCATCTACTAAACCGTCATAAGTTAATTTTGATCCTTTAGTCGTGTAGTATACCTCTGGTTGAATAGCCACACGTTCAGAAATAGGGAATTTTGCAAATAAACCAGCATTAAATCCAGTTAACATATTTTCCTCATTTGCGTCGTTATCGCTAAAAAGAGTTGAAAAATTCATCCCCCCTTTAATTCCAAAAGTAGGTTGTTTTTTTATTCCGTCTTGTGCTTGAACATTAGTGAATGCGATGCAGCTTAATGCGAAGCTAGCCATAGCTATTTTTCTTGATTTTTTCATTTTGTTAAATTTGTTTGTTTTTGTTTGTTTTTGATATTTCAAAGGTCGTGATCTTTGTGAAGGCTTGTGTTATACAACTTTATTCAAAAGTTATGGGATTTACATTTTCGAATAAAAAACTACTAATAAGAAGTCTTTTTCAATAGTGAAGTCAAATACATACATCCTGAAATTCCTATTTTTCATTGTCAACAGTCAAATCTTCTAGAGCATTCCCTAATTGGCTCATGTCATGATTGAATTCTGTTTTGAAAGAATCCCAGTTCTGACTATTGTCGTCTTTATAATTCTGAATTTTCACTTTCATTGCTGCATTGCGTTCTTGCAACTGAGCAATCTTATTTTCATAAGTAGAATCCATTGCTTTACCAGTATTCTTCATTTTTACTTTAAGCTCAGCAATACGCATGTCGTTTTCATTGATAATGCTATCTGTGCTAACTTTAAATGCTTCCCATTCTTTATTTTGAGTTGCATTTTTGACCATTAAAGAATTACCATCATCATTAGTAATTACTTCAACATCGTCGCCTTTATTTTCGGTGTTTTCTTTACACGAAATCAAAGTTGTCCCAATTAATAGGGCAGTGGCTAGTGTGTAGATTGATTTTTTCATAATTGGTACTCTAAATTTGTAATCGTTTTGTTATTACAAATATCAGCAGCTTTAACGTTTATTGTGTTACAGTAATACCATCATAAGTTGCGGTATTTACATGTTATACATAAAGATGAAGTTTAAGTAAATGCTAATACACTTTATGAAAGAGTCCTTACGCAAAAAAGCCTCTCACCATTACGGCAAGAGGCTTTTGTATAATTTGGTGCTCTTTATTTTTTATCTTTTTTAGCTTGCTCTTTAGCAGCTTCTCCTCTAGCTTTTTCTGCCTCTTCTTTCTTCTTCTCTTTTGCCTTTTCTTTCTTTTTAAAATACCCTCTTAAAAGGAAATTGTGTTTGGCAGCCTCCATGTTCTCGCTAAGTCCTTTAGTTCCTTCTTGTAAGTTATCCATGGTTTTGTCTAAGCTATTGGCAAAGGATTCATCAGTCAATAATTTAGACAGTGCTCCTTTACCGTTATTCATATCGTAGCTAAACTGCGCTAATTCATCAGTTATTACACTAGCATTTTCCATAGTAGTTTTTGCACTTTGCATGATTTCGTCCATCTCTACAGCTGCAACAGAACCTATTCTTCCATTTTCGGCTATCATTTTATTCGAATGTGTTCCTGGAGAAATAGTCAATACTTTATCACCCATTAACCCATCAGATCCTATGCTCGCCTTAGCATCTGTTTTAATAAATTTTTGCACTTCTTTTTTAATTGACATTACTACCACAACAGTTGAATCTGAAACTAATTGCACTTCATCAACAGTTCCAACAGTTATACCAGAAAATCTAACATTATTTCCTACTATCAATCCGCTAACATTTTTAAAATTGGCTTGTATTCTAATGCTATCTCCAAAAAGGTTTTGCTGTTTTCCAATAAAGAAAATAGTTGCTGCAAAAACAAGTAGTGCTCCTACTACAAATGCGCCTAACTTCCAGGTATTGTTTGATTGGGTATTCATGATTACTTTATTTAATATGTTTTATATAAAAAATGAACGAATCCATTCATCTTCACTTTTTTCTAATTCTTCGTAAGTTCCTTCAGTATAAACAACACCTTCTTTGAGTATGATGATTCGGTCAGCAGTCATTTTGGCGCAAGCCATATCGTGCGTAATAATTATCGAAGATGTTTTGCGTTTCTTTTGAATACTCAAAATCAACTGACTAATCTCCTTAGAAGTCACCGTATCTAATCCAGTTGTGGGTTCGTCATACAATATGATTTCCGGTTTCAAGATTAACGTTCTGGCTAAACCAATTCTTTTTCTCATTCCACCAGATAACTCCGAAGGCATTTTATCTATTGCTTCTGCTAATCCCACACTTTCTAGAACGTCTTCAATTTCTGAGGTGATCTCTTCGCTAGAAATAGCCGTGTTATGGCGGCGTAATGTAAAGTCTAGATTTTCTCTCACTGACATCGAATCGTAAAGTGCAGCGCTTTGAAACAAGAATCCTACTTTAACTCTAATTTTATTGAGCTCCTTTGTGTCAAGATTCATAATATCTTGTCCTAAAACTTTGATCTCTCCTTCATCTCCTTTAATCAATCCTACAATACATTTAATAGTGATTGATTTTCCAGTACCTGATTTTCCTAATACTACGAGATCTTCACCTTTATTTAATTTAAGCGTAATCCCTTTTAAAACATGATTATCTGCGCCAAAGGTCTTGTGTAAATTGTTTATTTCGATTACCGGAGTTCTAGTAGCTGTTTGATTTGTTTCCATATTAAAATAATAAATCAGTTAATTGTACCGCAAACATGTCTATTAAAAAAATACTCAAAGAAGCGGTTACAACTGCAGAGTTAGCTGCGACTCCCACACTCTCGGTTCCACTGTTTGCATTAAAACCTTTGTAGCAACCTATAATTCCTATGAAGAAACCAAAGAAGAATGTTTTAACCGTAGCCGGCAGTAAATCAGAGAAAGTTAGTATGTCAAATACTTTAGTTATGTACAAGTATAGCGACATATCTCCATGTATGTTTACACCCATATAACCACCAAAAACACCAATCACGTCAGCTAGTACCACTAGTAAAGGAACCATTAAGGTGGTTGCGAGTACACGGGTTACAACTAGGTATTTAAAGGGATTAATTGCCGCTACTTCCATGGCGTCAATTTGTTCGGTAACTTTCATAGATCCCAGCTCAGCCCCAATACCCGATGCTATTTTACCAGCACAAATAAGGGCGGTAATTACAGGTGCAATTTCTCTTATTAGCGATAATGCAACCATTCCTGGTAACCAAGATTCAGCTCCAAAACTAACTAGAGTAGGGCGGGATTGTAAGGTTAGTACCAGTCCCATTATAAATCCAGTTATTGCTACTAGTGGGATCGATTTGTACCCTATTTTGTAGCACTGTTTAAGAAATTCCTTGAATTCGTATCGAGGTACAAATAACTCCTTAAAAAACCTGATGATGAATACTGATAAGTCACCAACATCGTTAAAATAATTTTTTATAGCTGAAGTCAAAGCATGGTGATTTAAAATGAATATTAAGTAGGATTTTCTAATCTACTAAAACCGAATCTTTTTAAAGAAGACTAGCTCTAGTGACTATAGTAACGATTTAAGTGATTTAATCTCGTAGTGCTCTGTATTGATAGAAAAGTATTGTTCGCTCAACATCAATTGCTGGTTGTCACTTAAATCTTCACGGTTACTATCAATGGTGTTGTAATACCTTTGCATTACCTCATTCTCGCTAAACTCGATACTAGTGATTAATTTTTTAAGGTCTTTATAAATAAAGTTATTCTTTATAGCCAACCATATTTTTCCAAATGTATTGAAGCTGCTTTCAGTGCTTAATGGAGTTCCACCTAGTTTGATGATCTCATTGCTTAATTCTGCGTTGCACTTTTGACTCGTTTTTTGAAAATTCTGGAAAGCACTTTTTAAACTATAGTTTTCTATATCTTGTGCTGCAACTTTATATCTTTCGATTCTATCATTGTTAATAATGATAAATGAGTTTAATACTTTTATAGCCGATTCTGTGTTCATCTTTGTTCTGTTTTTGAGTTAATAATTTAACTTGTATCACGATGTAAAGGTCGCGCAGAAGCAGTTGTTTTTTGTTTCAATACTTTACGATTAGATTATAATATTAACATACATTTATACTAATATTATGAAAACAGCAAAGAACGTTTTTAATGAGATTTTTAGGATTAATCTCCTCAAAAAAGGGAATATAAATGCTATTATAGTATGGTGTTGGTTATTTTGAAACGTCTTCTATTGTAGCCAACCTATCTTCTTTTGATGCTACTGCAATAGCTGTAGGTTCTATGTCTCCAGAATATTTGCGAGCATAGGTTGCTGTAAATTCAGCTCCAAAGAACAATATCATCGATGAATAAGATACCCACAGTAAAATCAAGATTAATGATCCTGCTACTCCATAAATTGAGCCTGGATCTGACGTGCTAAAGTAGTATGCTAATAATGTTTTTCCTATTGTGAATAATAATCCTGTTACAATACCACCCATCCATACGTGCTTCCACTTGATTTTTGCATCCGGTAGTATTTTAAACATCAACCCAAAAAGTACTGATATGATGGCTAAAGAAAACACAAAGTTGATGATGTTGTATAAAATGATTGTAGAATCATGGGTATACACTTTTAACCAAGTTCCCATTGATGATATTAATGTCGAAATCACCAATGATATCGTTAGTAGGAAAGCAATTGCTACAATTAATCCAAAAGAAAAAAGTCTTGCCTTTACAAGTGCCATAATCCCCTCTTTTTGTACTTTGAGTTCTACTTTCCAAATTTGGTTGAAGGTTTTTTGCAATTCGACAAATACAGCGGTAGAACCAAATAATAAAACAGCAATACCAATAATACTTCCCCATACAGTAGACTTTTCGGCAGTCGATTTTTCTAGCATATTGCTTACCTGCAGCGCAGCATCTGCACCTATCGTATCAGATATTTGCCCCATGATATTATCGTTAACGTTGCTTGTTCCATAAAAATATCCTGCAACTGTAATGATAAGAACTAGTAAACCAGGAATGCTAAAGATGGCATAATAAGCGATTACGGCACTTTGTCTAAATGGATCTTTATCGTTCCAACTCTTAAAAGTAGTTTTTAATAATTCAAAGGTATGTTTTAATTGAAAACTCATAATGGTATTGTTAAGGTTAAACTTCTCTATACAGCATTATTAGATACACTATATAGCACTGTAAATTTCTGAATTTATTACTTAAGTACTTTACGTTTCAGCATGAATATCTTATGGTATTTGCATATAAATAACCATAGAAAAAGGGCTGCCTTATATAAAGACAACCCTTGTTCAAACCAAAAAACCAATTTATATAATAATCATCTAGAGGCTATGAGACTCTAAACAAACTACTATTCTTCCTAGCTTAAGTATCTTCTTAAGATCCAAGCGATTGTTTCGTGTCCTAATAATAATGATGTTAAGAAATCTGCAGTACCTACATCGTTATTTTCTTCTTCAGCAGTATCAATATCTTTTCTTAACTGTTGGATTACTGTTTCATGATCTCCCAGTAATTCTTTGATCATATCTTTTTGAGATGGATACACATCTGGAGATTCTTTTAATCTTGTTAGATCTGTGAATTCTTTCATTGTTCCAATAGTTTTTCCGCCCAGTTTATTGATGCGTTCTGCTATTTCGTCAATGTTCACCTCTAATTGTTTGTATTGGTTTTCAAACAATTTGTGAATTTCCATAAAACTCTCTCCAGAAACATTCCAGTGAAATTTTCTTGTTTTTGTATATAGCGTTACTGCATCTGCTAATACTGCTGATAATAATGTAATGCTACTTTCTAATTTTTTATCTGTAATTCCAATATGTGGTTTCATAATATTTGTTTTTTATATAATTATTTATGCTATTATCGTTTATTTTCTTTTATCTGCGATTACTAATAGGATGCCTCCTACTAACAGTGTCACTCCTACAATAGGGGACCATTGTACAGGATGATTTTCCTCTTTGTTGATTTCGATCGGACCAATATCTACAACTTTCTTTTTAGTTACAAAGTTAAATCCAGTGTAGAACACCATTATTGCTCCTATAACTATTACTACTATTCCTATTGATCTTAATTTCATCTTTATAATATATTGAGTTGCGAATCTTCAATCTTTTTTATTTTCGAAAATTAAAAAGCAATTCACAACGGTTGTGGTTATTTGATTACTGATGCATCTTAAGATTCATCCTTTGTGGCTTTGACTAAGCTAATTCCTGAACTGAAAAAGACCAAACCTAAAATACCGTAAACAACAATTGTTTTGATATCTTGTCCTTCGCTAGAACCATTAGTAAAAGCTATTGCTGTGTAAATTAAAGCAGCTATTCCTAAAAGGGTTAGTAAGGCTCCGAATATTCTTTTTAAGTTCATCTCTGGTTTGTTTAAGTTTTTATGTTATCACTGCAGTAATTACATTACAAAGATAGGGCAGTAGTACGCCTAACTATTTACACAATTGTTTTCAAAAGTTACAGTATTTACAGATGGAATTTGCTCCCTTCTATAAACGCAAAAGAGCGGTAGCTGTCAATAGACAATCACCGCTCTTTCTAGTAATTAATAGTATGCAAATTAGTAACCCTACAAACTAGCTTACACGTATTAATTTTTTATTTACAAATTCTTGTATTCCTTGTTCTGACAATTCTCTACCATAACCTGATCTTTTTGTTCCACCAAATGGTAGATCAGCTTGCGTCCAAGTAGGTGAGTTTATAAACACCATTCCTGAGTCGATTTGGTCAGCAATTTTAATCGCTTTCTCAATGTCTTTAGTATAAATAGAACCTCCTAAACCAAACGGAGAATCGTTAGCTAAATCAATCGCTTCTTGTTCGTTTTTGACTTTGTAAAATGAAGCAATTGGTCCAAATAATTCTTCTTTGAATGTTTCTTCTTCTCTGTTTAAGTTTGTCAATAGCGTAGGTTGCATATATGCTCCTTGGTCTAATGCTCTTTTTCCTCCTGTAACAACTTTTGCTCCAGCAGCTTCAAATCGTTTCACTTGATCTAATATATTATCTAGCGCTTCTTGGCTGCTTAATGGTCCTACATCTGTAGTTGGATCCATAGGGTCACCCACTTTTAAAGCTTTAATTTTAGCAGTAAATTTTTCTAAAAATTCATCTGCCACTTCTTCAACTGCGATAAATCGTTTTGAAGCAACACAGCTTTGACCATTGTTGTTCATACGTCCAAAAATAGCCAAATCTACTGTTTTATCAATATCAGCATCTGCTAGTACAATGAAGGCATCACTACCACCTAGTTCTAACACTGATCTTTTCAAGTTCTTACCTGCAGCTTCGGCCATACTTGCTCCAGCACCTTCACTACCAGTTAATGAAACACCTTTTATTCTTGTGTCTTCTACAAGCGCTGTACTTCTTTTTCCAGAGATCATTAAGTTAGTGTACAATCCTTCTGGAGCCCCTGCTTCTTTAAATAAGTCATCTATTGCAATCGCACATTGTGGTACTATCGAAGCATGTTTCAATAAAATGGTGTTTCCTACCATAATATTAGGTGCTGCAAATCTTACTACCTGATAAAATGGAAAATTCCATGGCATTACTCCAAATAATACTCCTATAGGACTACTTCTTACGAATGCTTTTCCTTCTTCAGGACTTAATGCTTTATCTGCTAAGAATTTTTCGGCATTATCAGCATAGTAATCTAATATACTTGCACTCAAATCAATTTCTCCTTCTGATTGCGCGATAACTTTACCCATTTCTAGCGTAATCAATTTAGCTAGTTCAGTTTTCTTAGCACGCATTAATTCAGCTACTTTATGTAGTAGTGTAGCACGTTCTTTATAACTTGTCTTTTTCCAGTCTTGAAACGTATTATTTGATAATTCAATAGCATTATCAACTTGCTTATCGGTCATTTCATCAAATGATTTTTCGACCTTATTTGTAGCGGGGTTTGTTGTTTTAATAGACATATGTATGTAAAATTTTAATTAATAAATAATTCAACCTTTTTGCATTAGCCTTAAAATAACTTTAAACTTTATGTTTGTTTAGAGTGGCAGCACTAGCTGATTGAATTTTGTTTTATAAAGGTACCGTTAACTTGAACGTCCTTATTCCAATTTTAAGTTAAAATCTTTTTTGAAAGCTATTAATATAATGCTAAAATTTAACATTTGTATTTTTGTAAAATATTTAAGAACAGCGCAGTAGCTGCTAAGTAAGCAGTTAGATTGAATCGTAGTAAGAGTGTCGAGTTAAATATTTAAAATAAAGTGGTTTGGTATGTTTTTTGTCGAAAGGGTATCCGAATAAAAAAAAGCCAGTAAAAGAATTTGACATCTTATTACTGGCTTTAAATTATTTACAAAGTGCGTTTTTATTTTTTACGCTCGAAGGTTGTTTCCCAATCCATCGATTTTATTCCTGATACTTTGTTCTCGTTATTCATGTAAACGCGCAACTCTTTATTAGCAACTTCTTTTGTATACAATGCTTTGTACCTAAACACAGTTGTTGAATCATCATAATCTTGATAAATTTCAGCTAGCTGTAAATCTTTAAAGTCTCCGTAAGATTGTCGGTATCGGTTACAAGTTTTAGATAATTTTTCTAATGTGATGTTGTTTATAATACTTTGTGTGGCTTCATCTGGTGTAAAAGGCTTAAATTTTGACGTGTTACAAGTATTCAATATGCGTTTCCCTAATTCGTAAGCTCTAGTTTTATGTTCTAAATCTACTGAGCTAAGTGGCAACTGTTGGATACCTACTTTTGCTGGCTCTTCATAACTAGTGTTACTGCTTGTAGTTACAATTTTACTTGTTTTGCAACTTGCTAAAACCATTAAACTAAGAAGGATGATAAATTTTTTCATGATGATTATGCATTAAGTTTTAATAATATATTTGGATCAGGGCAATTCTCTAGATAATAAGCTAGTTCTTTTTTGCTACATACTCCAGGATAATCTCCAGAATATTTTTGAATATCACTTATAATTTGAAAATGTAAGTGAGGAGCATAATCACCATTAACCGTTGCATCACCTAGGGTACCTAGTTGTTGGCCTTTTTTATAGGTGGCACCCACGGTCAATCCTGCTAAGCTAGCTCTAGACAAATGTCCATACAAGGTATAAAATATTTCCTTATTAAGTTCGTGTTTCATGATAATTGTAGGGCCGTAGTCACCTAATCCAGTATTGTCCTGAAAACTGTGAACAATACCATCTACAGCACACAAGATTGAAGTGCCTGCTTTGATCCATAAGTCCAAACCAATGTGCATGTTGCGCTCATCGATTGCTTCTTTATTAAATATAGTACTTCTTTTATATAAATTGCGCTCCTCATTATAGCCTCCATAGGCTACTTTTGCATCGTTTTCAGCTAATTTACTTTCGATAAAAGCTTCAAATTCAGCTGCATTAGTTAATGTCGCTGTTTTCAAAGCTGGATTGTTAACAGATAAATCTAGGCGAGTATATTTATTAAGGGAAATAGCTGTGGGAATTACTGATACATCTTCAACAGTATGCAATATGTTTTCTAGTAAGGTCATTTTATAATAGCGTTTAGAGTGCTAATTTAAAAAAATTAAAGCCAACATAAAAAAATTATGTTGGCTTTAAAAATTCATTTTTAGCTCATTTGAACTAATTGTAGCAAAGAGAGCTTGAAATCTCCTGCTTAATGCAATAATACGCTAATTACTTTACAGCGATCAGTTCGATAAATTCAATTATAGGATCTTGTGATAATAAATCACCTGCATGTTTCATTAACGAGGCAGCTATTTCACCTTCTAGATGTTCTTTTCTCCCAGCTTCAGTTTCGAATGTATCGAATATTCCAAAAGAAGAGGGTCCGAATTGTAATCCATACCATTTTACGGTAGCGTTTTCGTTTTCAGCTATTGGCAATGCACTTTTTAAAAATGCAGCTACTTCTTGTTCTTTTCCAGCTTTTGCTTCTAATCTTCCTAGTAAGGCGTATTTTTCCATGGTATCTTTTATTTTGAGATATTAAAATTACGTTTTATTGTTATTTACACAATCGAGTTTAACAATTGTTCATCATAAATTAATCATAATACGCACTATGGCTGCTAAATACGCTGCTGCTATAAAACAAAAAATCCCAAACGACTAGCGCTTGGGATTTACTATTGGTAAGGATACTATTAGTATAGTTTAGGAAATTTAGCAGGATTTGACTCGTGCATCATTTCGTATACTTTTTCGTAGATATCTTCAGTTGAGGGTTTAGAGAAGTAATCACCATCTGTACCGTAAGAAGGGCGGTGTGCCTTTGCTGATAAGGTTTGTGGTTTACTGTCTAGATATTTGTAAGCATCTTGCTGCTCTACTATTTGCTGTAAAATATACGCTGATGCTCCACCAGGCACATCTTCATCTATTACTAGTAAGCGGTTTGTTTTCATCACACTTTTTACTAAATCCTGCTTGATGTCAAATGGCAATAATGATTGTAAATCAATTACTTCACAGTTAATACCTACAGTTTCTAATTCTTTTGCAGCTTGTTCTACTAATCGTAATGTAGAACCGTAAGAAACTAAAGTGATGTCATTTCCTTCCTTAATTGTTTCTACAACTCCTATTGGTGTTTTGAACTCCCCGTAATTTGTTGGTGTTTTCTCTTTTAATCTATACCCGTTCAAGCATTCAATTACTAATGCTGGTTCGTCACACTCTAATAATGTATTATAAAATCCAGCCGCTTTAGTCATATTTCTAGGAACTAAAACGTGAATACCTCTAATGGCATTTATTATCATTCCCATAGGAGAACCTGAGTGCCATATTCCTTCTAGACGGTGTCCGCGAGTACGAATAATAAGAGGTGCTTTTTGTTTTCCTAATGTTCTATATTGTAGTGTAGCAAGATCATCGCTCATGATCTGGATTGCATATAGCAAATAATCTAAATATTGAATCTCTGCGATAGGTCTTAATCCACGCATTGCCATTCCTATTCCTTGTCCTAATATTGTAGCCTCACGAATACCCACATCAGCAACACGTAATTCACCATATTTCTCTTGCATTCCTTCTAAACCTTGGTTTACATCACCAATGTTTCCAGAATCTTCTCCAAAGATTAACGCCTCTGGATATTTTGTGAATATTGCATCAAAGTTATCGCGAAGAATCATACGACCATCTGCTTCATCTTGAGAATCTGTGCTGTAAGTAGGTAGTACCTCGTCTACAGAATAAACATTCAACGCTGAATTAGAATGAAGGTGACTGCTAAAATTAGGCTGTGTCTTAGCGATATAAGCGGTAATCCACTGTGCTAATTCAGTTTGTCCATTTTCATTCATTAACAAACGCAAGCTTTTGCGAGCCGTAATTAAAATCTCCTTTTTTAAAGGGTCTTTTGTTCCTTTTAATTGGGCAACCAATCCTAGGATAGCTTCTTTATTTGCGCTTGTTGCAGCTAGTTTTTCTACTAAGGCAATTAATTCTTTTTGTTCTGTAACGATAGGATTAATAAAAGCAGCCCAAGCAGCTTTCTTACCTTCTAGAACTTGCTTTTTAGCGTCAGCATCAATTTCGTTAAGCTCTTGAGCCGAAGCGATATTGATAGCGATCATCCAAAGTCTCATTTGTCTAATACAATCAAAATCTCTTTCCCAAGCCAATCGATCTGCATCTTTGTATCGTTCATGAGAACCAGATGTAGAATGTCCTTGTGGTTGTGTTAATTCATTAACGTGTACTAGTATAGGAACGTGTTGCTCACGTGCAATTTTTGATGCTTTTTCATACGTAGTAATCAAGTCAGTATAATCCCAACCTTTTACTCTTAGAATTTCGTACCCTTTTGCATTGTCATCACGCTGATATCCTTTTAAGATTTCTGAGATGTTTTCTTTTGTCGTTTGGTGCTTAGCGTGCACAGAAATTCCGTACTCATCATCCCAAACGCTTATTAACATAGGTACTTGTAGTACGCCAGCAGCATTGATAGTTTCAAAGAACAATCCTTCTGAGGTGCTTGCATTTCCTATAGTTCCCCACGCCACTTCGTTTCCGTTGACTGTGAAGTTCTCTTTATTTTTAATTCCGTCGACTTGACGGTATACTTTAGACGCTTGTGCTAACCCTAATAGTCTTGGCATTTGCCCAGCAGTAGGAGAGATGTCTGCGCTTGAATTCTTTTGTTTTGTTAAGTTTTTCCAAGAACCGTCTTCATTCAAACTATGTGTAGCAAAATGGCCACCCATTTGTCTACCTGCTGACATAGGATCTTGTGCTATACTCGTGCTACCATATAATCCGGCAAAAAACTGCTCGACAGTTAATTCCCCAATAGCCATCATAAAAGTTTGATCACGGTAATATCCAGAACGGAAGTCACCATTTTTAAAAAACTTGGCCATAGCTAACTGTGGAACTTCTTTTCCGTCTCCGAAAATTCCGAATTTTGCCTTACCAGTTAAAACCTCTCTACGCCCTAACAAACTACATTCCCTACTAATCATAGCGGTCTTGTAATCGTTTAGTACTTCAACTTTAAAGTCCTCAAATGTCAAGGTAGTATTAGCTTTTTCTTTTATCATAATATAGTTGTATCACTTTATGACGCAAATTTACTTAAAAAGTAGTTATTTTCATAATTGATTTGAATAAATATAATTATAAATTTTATAACGTATTTTCATTTTAAATATGATTTTTTGTATTATATGTAAATTTAAGGGCTTATTAGTGGTTATTGTCTAAAATATTTACGAAAAATCAGCTGTTTTAAAACCATTTTCGATTAAATAAATTGGATAGTATTTTAGGAGATAAAGTAATTATAAATCTAATTTTTTCGTTGTACCTGTTTTGACCTATTTCCCATCCGTTTGAAGAATATACAGGCAAATAAACTTCAAAATAATCGGGAACCAAATTTAAACGTACACCACTGTCGTATAAAAATCGCTCATTGAATTCTTTGCTCTTCACCACTGCGGCATCTGCGTAGATTTCGAACCAATTAAATAAATTATAACTACCATTAATACTGGTGATCCAGTCATTTGCAAAGGGATTGGCTAGTTTTGATTTAAAACCTCCTTCGGCAACAATTAATTGCTGGCTGAAAAAACCACTGTTTTCAGATCTTCCATAGTAATTGTAATCAAACAAGTAGTCTGTAGGGCGGTCTAGTGCAAAGCTGTAATAATCAGATTTACTAGTATTATAAAGGAACTTCCCTGCATAAAATCGCAAATTGACTTGGTGGTTGTTTTCGAATAGTTTTCTGTATTCCACCTCAGCGGCTAGTTTTCCAAATTTGCTTGATAATTGTAAATCAGTCGACAAACTCATATGATTAATGATTTCTGTACGGCTGTTAAAATACCGCGCATTAAATACAGAATAATTTTCACCTACCTGATTGGTCACAATGGCACTCTTTTCTCTATTTACAATGACCTGTCGCAATACAATCCCCTGTTTTTTATTGTCACGGTAATCGTCTTCGCGAAAGCGTAGCAAGACTGTTGGGTTTATCCTTAAGTAGGTAGCATCTGGAGCGTAATGAAAATAAGAACCACTCAAAGAATACCGTACATTAAAAAGATTGCTATTGCGGTAATTTTGATTGACTACTATAGATCCAGATCCCGAAATCGTTTTGGCTTTTGTCGAATAAGATGGATTAATATCAAAGATAAATGGTTTTTCTAATATGGTTTTATTGTGCAATCGCAAGCCCGGAGTCAACCCATCATAGAGGTTGTAACTAATTGTAGGAACATATAAAACTTGATTGTAATAAGGATCTTCAAGATCTTTCATAAAAACAAACTTGATGGGTCTGTTGTTAGGAAAGAAGCCAGTAAGCGATTTCCAGTTGTTTCTCAAATTATATTCTGGAACTTCATTTTTATAATTCAAAACTAGTTTGTCAGCTGTTCTACGAGCTACCGTAAAAACACTGTCAGTGCGGGTAGGTTCTAGCCATTCTTTAAATACTATTTTCTTGTCTTTTAGACCATACAAAGGAATGGGAACCGCTACAGCAGTACGATTCTTAATAGTAAAAGAGACGCTATCTGCAGTTTTTGAAGCAGGTCCAAACTTGTAGTCTACTAAGTCTCTTGATCGAATGATCGTTTTAAAGAACCAATCAATGTCTTTGTTGGCATTTGATTTTAAAATAGTTTCAAATGTAGCTGCACTTTGTTGCTCTTTTAAATTGGCTTTATAAAATTCTTGAATACTGTTACCGACAATATTTTTTTCTAAATAATTGTTTAAGAATCGCAAACTCAATCCTGCGCGGTACTTGCTCGCAATTTGTTCGTTGAATTTTATAAGCGAGCTTTTTGTGTTTTCAAGTGGCTGGTCTAGGTTTTTTCTAGCCATTAACATATAAAAATAGCTGTATTGCTCGTTGAAATCGAGATTAGTAAGATTGTAACTTTTTAGCAGCTTAAACTTAGATGTGCTTCCTAGCATTTTACTATTGGGATGCAGCTGTTCGATGTACTTCATCATAGTATAGACTTGAATTCCGTCGTAGATCCAACTCTCTTTGCGATTGTCTAATTGTAAACTGTTTTTCAAATAGGCATTTAAATAGGTTTTTAAAAAGCGTAATTCATAAGTAAAAGCATCTGAAAACGGACTTATAAAAGCGGGTAATTGATTGAGTCCATAAAAGGGATTTCGATCATAATCAGCTTGAGTAATTACGATCTTTTCATGTGGATAGCGGCCTATCTCTTGTGAAACAAAATTAACGATGCCAGCGATAAGTTTCTCCTGTTCAATTTTAGTTAGTTTTTCCTCTTTTAAGTCGGTAATAACTTGTTGGTTTTTTACCTTATAAGTATCAAAATGGGACTCAGGACTTAGAAGCAAATTAAAATTCATGATATTTCTCCCTGATAGGGAATACAGCACTGAAGATGAAACTTTAGAAAGCGTCTCCATACGCAAGTCCGTTGTTACTTTTTGATCGTCAGCTACTTTCAATAAAATAGAAAGGTCACTTTTTGCATTGGCAATATCATCCAGATTTTCATTACTGTAGGTAGCAAAGTGATTGTTTTTAAATCGGGCAGGAGTAAGGTACCAGTTTTTGAGTATCATACCGTTATCTTCAGTGTAGCCATATTTTGTAAAAGTGGCACTTGGAATCTTTAGTTCGTATTTTAATTTTAACCGCATTTTTTGATGTGGAGCAATGGCGTGTGGGAGCACCACGTAAACCAAATCAGGCTGTGTATCTGGGCGGTACCATTGCATCGCTATACTTGTACTATCGGTAATAGTATTGATGGTGGTCTTACCACGTTCTTCAGTTTTAGCCAAATGAAAACCTCTGTAAAACTCGTCAGAAAAACGTTTGGCAAGCGGTGTGTCATTACCAGAATAAGCGTTATTCCAGTCGTTTAAAACTAGTAAATCAATTGCCACATCTGATTCGTTATTATAAATTAATTCTTGTTCAATCGTAATGGTCTTTTGCTGCATATCAACTTGAGCAACTATCGAAGATTGATGTTGTGCAACAACTGAGAAAGGCAGTAGCAAGAGCGCAATAATACTAAGATAGGCGTAAAGGTTTTTCAATCAGGGGAAGTTTTAAAATGCTTCTCTAAGATACAGAAATTAAGATAATTATTGCAAAATTGACAAAAAAAAAGCTGTTTTAATTAAAAAACAGCTTTACGGTTAAAAGTTTGGTTTCAGATTGTATTTCTTATAGAAATTATCTAGTGCAGTGACTACCTCATCTTCGGTGTCTACAATTTTTATTAAGTTCAAATCATCTGGACTTACAGTCTCAAAACGTTCGATTAATACTGTTTTAATCCAGTCCATTAATCCTGACCAAAAACTAGAGCCTACTAATATAATAGGGAACTTAGCGATTTTCTTAGTTTGGATTAAGGTTACCGCTTCAAATAATTCATCCATCGTACCAAAACCTCCTGGCATAACTACGAATCCCTGTGAGTATTTCACAAACATTACTTTTCGAACAAAGAAATAATCAAAGTTCAAGTTTTTATCACTGTCGATGTATGGATTAAAGTGTTGTTCGAATGGTAAAACAATATTCAAACCTACAGAGGTACCACCACCTAAGTGCGCTCCCTTGTTTCCTGCTTCCATGATTCCAGGTCCTCCACCGGTGATTACACCGTAACCAGCTTTACTAATTTTGTAAGCAATCTTTTCGGCTAGTAAATAATTTTCATGGTCTGCCTTTGTACGCGCTGATCCAAAAATAGATACACATGGACCAATACGTCCCATAGCTTCGTAACCATTAACAAACTCTGCCATGATTTTAAAAATGGCCCAACTGTCATTTGTTCTTATTTCATTCCAAGTTTTCTGCTTTAGTCTGTCTTGGATTATTTTATCCTCATCATTGTCAAAATCTTCTAATCTCATTTTTTATATTTTTAATCATTAATAGTGGAGCAATTTTACCACTACGCTAATAGCAGCTTGCATTTATGCTTGAATAATTTAGAATTTTAAAAGCATTAAATGTAAAAATTACATCCAGGATACTAAAGTAATTCTTTTTTCAAATACTTTGACAGATACCTTTTTAATTTTTTAAATTGCAGTCTTATTCTTCCTTAATATAGCTTTTAAAAACGATAATAGCAAATTAACTAGTCAGGAAGTTGCCCTTTTTATGCGGTGTCTCTATACAGTTTAGGGGTAAAGTTTTAAGGCTTAATAACTTATTAGAATAAAGCAAAATACATCATCACGTATGGAAACAATTATAAAATGGCAAAAAAGTATCTTTTCTAGCCAATATCAGCTTTTCTCTAATCATCAAAATATAGGGTACTTGAGTCACAATTTTTCCTCTTTAGTAGCAAAAAGCCAAATTAAAAAGGATAGTTTTATCTTTAAAACCAACGGATTCTGGAGTAAGGAAACTAAAATAAGGAATTTAGATGATGGTTTTCACCTAGGAGATATTATTTATTACGATAGTCTAACCAAAGCGAGGATTACATGTCTAGGAGATACTTACATCTTTGAATATACAGATAAAATGCGCGAAAACTGGCAGCTTACAAATGAATCCGGAATTAAAATCGCTTACAAAGGCTCTTTTCGAAAAGGGAGTATTCAGGGGAATACTAGCGAACCATTATTATTAATTGTGGGTTTGTTCATAGCCAACTTATTCTGGCAAAAGACTATTACAGCAATATTTGCAATTTTAATTTTCGCACAGTTACTGTACTTTGTATGGTAAGGTTTTTATGAAAAAAAGCAATGACACTCTTCATAAAAATGCCATTGCTTCGTTATTTTTTTTCGAAAATTATAAAACCTCTTTCAAGTGTTTGTAATTAGTTTTGACCATTTCGAGCACTTCATCCATTCTGCCACCTAGAATCATTTTGCTTATAGATAATGCGTATCCTTTCATTTGGTCAAATTCCATTTTGGGAGGCATCGCCAAAGCTTGTGGATTAGTAAATACACTAACCAAAACAGGGCCATCGTGAATAAAAGCTTCCTCTAATGCATTCTCTACCTTAGTAGGATCAGTAACGGTAATACCTTTGAATCCCATTGCTTGTGCGACCATAGCAAAATCTGGATTTACCATATCAGTTTGGTTATTCGGTAGGCCTTCTACTTGCATTTCGAGTTGCACCATTCCCAGCGATCTGTTATTAAAGACAATCAATTTAATAGGCAGGTTGTACTGCTTGATGGTAGCCAAGTCTCCTAGTAACATCGATAATCCGCCATCACCGCAAAACGCAATAACTTGTCTAGAAGGGTACGCAAGTTGGGCGCCAATCGCCATAGGCATAGCATTTGCCATAGAGCCATGGTTAAAAGAACCTAACATTTTTCGTTTTCCAGTTCCTTCAATGTATCGCGCGCCCCAAACGCAACACATACCAGTATCTACGGTAAAAATAGCGTCATTATGTGCCATTTTGTTGATAGTAGCAGCAACATATTCCGGACTTATATGATCATGTGTTCCTGAATCTTGAACATATATATTTAGATTTTCTTTTACTTTCTCGTAAAACTCTAATTGTGCTTTTAAAAAGCTATCGTCTTCCTTATTTTTAATGAGCGGTAAAAGTGCTGCAACAGTGTCTCCTATTTTACCTGCTAATCCCATTTCGAGTTTTGCTCTGCGCCCTAGTCGTTCTGGCTTCTCGTCAATTTGCACAATTTTATTGTCAACGGGCATAAAGTGCTCATACGGGAAATCGGTTCCCAATAAAATAACAACATCCGATTCGTGCATGGCATGATACGCAGAGGGAACGCCTAGTAATCCCGTCATTCCTACCTCATAAGGATTATTGTGCTGCATGCTCATTTTTCCCCTAAATGAATAGCCAATAGGCGCTTTGAGCAACGATGCTAGTTTAATGATATCTTCGTGTGCTTCAGCGGCTCCAATACCGCAAAAAATCGAAATCTTAGGATTTTTATTTATTAGTGCTGCCAATTTTTGTAGGTCAGCATCTGCAGGTCGTACCACTGTTTGAGAATTATAATTGTACATGGCTGTAGTACTTTCTACAGCAGTCATGGCTGAAACATCTCCAGGCAAACCAAAAACAGCAACTCCTTTTTTATGAATAGCATTTTGCATCGCTGCTTGTAGCATTCTAGGAACTTGATTAGGGGTAGTGGCAATCTCATTGTAGACACTGCAGTCATCAAATAATTTATAAGTATTGGTAGATTGAAAGTAGTCAACACCAAATTCTGGTGTGTTAATAGTAGACGCAATAGCAATCATGGGAACGCCAGAGCGGTTTGCATCATACAAACCATTGATTAAATGCACATGGCCGGGACCACTACTACCAGCGCAACAAGCCAGACCGTCTAATTCTGCTTCAGCGGCTGCTGCATAGGCGCCCACTTCTTCATGTCGCACATGTATCCAGTCTATTTTTCCGTTCCTTCTTACAGCATCGTTCAGTTCATTCAAGCTATCGCCTGTAACAGCATAGATTCTTTTTACGTTATTGCTTACGAGCATTTCTACTATTTGGTCCGCTACTTTTTTTGACATAATTCTACTTTTTATTAATGTATGCACTATTTACTGCCTCCTTGTTTACAAACACTATTTCAGAATCGATTAAAAATGATTTGATGATCTTGAATCCTTTATTTATTCGAATAGAAATATTCCAAATAAAATAGTTGATACTTCATGAATACAGATTAAATCAATGTTCCGGATGAGTAGTAAGCTTTGAATCATAAAAAATTTAGCCACAAATTACTCCTAGTGATACGATTTCATCTTGAATAGTATTGTTTTCAAAGCTTAATTAACTTGTAATTAAAGACTTAAAATAGTTTTAATTGTTTGTCTAGCTAAGTTAGCAATTAAGCTCGACGCACTAAATTTTTAAAGCATAATGATATGTTAATCCTTTCAGTCTTAAAAAATATAGTGCTACAATTAATGTGGTTGAAAACAATGCAAATAAAAATAGTGTGGCTGTTAGAAAGTGAATATATAAATCTATTATAGGATACAATCAAAAACAGAAAACCCAGCAAGAGCACCATTAAAGGCTATGCTGGGTTTAAATTGTATTTTAAAATGGCAGTCTTTCTTCTTGAAATCAGCTGCTGTAAGTTTGTTGTCAAATTTAATATCGGTCCATTCCACAACAGTCCATGGCTCGTTTGAAACAATTGCGTCCCAGTTAGAGGCTTTGTACTTGCGTTTAGTGGGAATCATAAATCCGTCTATTGTTTCGTATTCTAATTGCATTAGTAGAGGTTCTGCTTTACCAAAATCCATTACTGTAAACAAGAATTGATCAACCAGTCCTGTATCTCTATTAATGTACAACTGGTAAATATCTTTGGGTGTATTATCGGGACTGTCAAACGTAACTTTCACCACATCATAAGTAGTATCAGCTAGCTTCTTCTCATTCAAATACTCGTAATTTACGCCCTCATCCATTAATTTTTGCATCATTGTAAACCAGTAAAAATTGGTTGGTCGATTAAAAGCCACCATCTTTAAGAGTTGCATATCTTCGCTGTTTTTACCGTCTTGTCTAAGCCAGAATTGCGTACCATCATAACCTTGCTCAATCACACCGGTTAACTCAGGAAGCGTGCGCTCATGTTTTTTGTAAATTCCGTACGATAATTGACCTTCAAAAATGTATTTCTCTGTAGCTACATCCGTTTTACCATCGGCAGTTTGATAGGTATACGTGTACACCACATCTTTTTTATTGTATAATTTGTTCCAGTCGCCTACTTTTTGCACCATGTTGTAAACGAGTTCATGCCCTTTATTGTCAAATTTAGGAATTGTACTGACAATACTATCGGTGGTATTCTCATTTGTAATTACACTCTTGTCATTCTTGCAAGAGATAATACTTAATCCCATTAGCGCTACTATAATAATTCTACTGTTCATGCTTTTCTTTTTATTGATGGCCCAAAAGTAAAGAAAGCTAGGCTAGCAGCGAAAAAGAATGCTTACTATTCTGTTATTTTCAAGTTAAAACGAATTGCTTTTAATAATGGAGGGCATAATTAAACTATTTGTCGGAGTCTTTAGCACTTTTTAATTTTCGAAAACAAAAAAGAAGACAAATGTGAATAGCGATACTGATTATTAAGGAGTTGCTATTAAACGGGCAGGAAATAAATAACTTTTTCTTGAAAATTATGTTGTTGTCTAAATAGTAAATTCTTGATGTAGAATAAGATTTGTACTTATTTAGGTGAAAATGCTGTTAAAATAGTATAAAAAAATCAGTAATATGAAAAATCTATTTTATATTTGTTAGAGTGGTAACGGGCATTCACAAGCCATTTTTAACCATTCAATAATTTTTACTAATACTAAATACGACCCCATGGATACTCAATTTAAAATCATAGAAAAAGAAAATATAGCCGACTTAAAATTCCCTCACAGCGAAATTTTAAATGATGATAAAGCAATCGATCAAAGAACAACTGAATTAAAAAGAGCATTATCATTAGGAAATCTAGAGCATTCAAAAATCCAAATCTACTTTGAGGACGAAATGTCAAAAAAAATGGTAGAAACCACCGTGTGGGCATTAACTGATGAGAGTGTGGTTCTAAAAAAAGGAGTGGGAATTCCTATAAACAGAATCGTTAAAATAGCTTAGAAAGCTGTAATAGGGTAGTGGTTTAAAAACGCTTTAAATTATGATGCGCCTAATCCAGCACTCCGCTATAGCCCTCAATTTAAGTCCATTTTTTATACAATCTTAATCCAGCTTCTTGCAGTCGCTGGCTACGATTAATAAAAAAATGTCCTTAAAAAATCGGGGCTGCCACTTCGATCTGGGGCGTAAAAACACCAACTTTATTAATGTAAATTTCCAAACTTCTTTATCGGAATTTTTAAAATAAAAATGCCACAACCCCAAGTGAATGCTTGGAGTTGTGGCATTTTTGTTCCTATTATTTTATATACGCTGTAGTGTTTGTAATTGTTGCATAAAACTGGCTTAGCCCAGCAATAAATGCTGTTTGTACACTTGCCGCAGCTACTGATTGCCCGTTTACCTCTAGATCTCTAGTGGCTGTAGCATCTTCAATGACGGTACAGTCAAATTGATAATCTTTTGCTGCTCGCACGCTGGCATCGATGCACATATGCGTCATCATTCCCACAAAAACGAGTTCGGTCACTTTTTTAGATTGTAAATAAGCAAGTAAATCAGTGTCTCTAAAACTGTTTGGGTAGCTTTTTACAATCAGTTTTTCTGTTGGTAATGGCTTTACATCTTCATGTATTTCTTGTCCCTTAGTATCTGGTAAAAAAAATGTAGCTCCTGGCGCTAGAGATAAATGTTGGATATGAACTACCTCTAAGTTATTCTCTCTAAAATGGGATAATACACGCTTGGCATTTTCACTAGCTTTTATTGGTGCTACTAATTCCATTGCTCCGTTTTCAAAATAATCATTTTGAATATCTACTATAATTAAGGCTTTGCTCATGATTTTAATTTAATGTTGAAGGCACAAATTTAAAATAAAACTATAGCATAGTAATAGGCGTAGGGAAACCTTTAACTTCTTTATAAGGAGCATTCTTGAAGTTAATAAGACGCTTTCGATAATAATAAAGAGTTTGAAAGTAATACTGTTTAATTTGCAGCTTGATAAGCTATTTTTAGCCATTCTATTAACTCTGTGTCAATATCGGCAAGAGTAAATAGCTGCACTCTGTGGGTGCACATGGCGCCAAAAGGTCCTGAATTTTCCAGTCTTCCAGTTGTTGGTTCATCTTTTAGCTTTAGACCAAGATCGATTCTTGTTTTTGTTGCTGGCTTAATCAATGCAAATTGCTTTTTCCGAACAATGCTTACCGTTGCTTTTTTAGGTATGATAGTTACATCTTCAGCTATATTTTTCACAACTTCAAGCAGGGCTTCGTAGAGCGGACGTAGGTTTTCCTTTCCTTGATATTGGTTGTTTACAAGATCTTTGTCTGTTGTATTATTTTCTTTAGATAAAGCGATAATAGCATTGGCAAAGCCATGAGTTACGCTATGTTCATTTATTAAATAATTCATAGCTTCTGTATGTTTAGAAAATGCTTTTTTGTTCAATATTATTTTCCAATCTGCCAAAGACTTGCCTGTTTTCAAAGGCATATTATCAATCATTGTTTGTAATGCTTTATCCACTGTAAAGTATTTAATAGTTCAGTTTTGAGACAGTACTAATTGTTTATCAACTAGCTTAATATCGTATCGTATTTAGTTTTTTAGCTTTCGATAAGAATGAAAGTAATAGTTTAAATGAGTATATACAAGTATTTATATATCAATATTTTAATTAGTAAAATTAATTACTAAATGATACTTGAAAGGAAACTATTTATTATTAGATAAAATGCTTATTACACAGTGAAAGGATTTAAATGGAGTGTCAATTATAATCCTTTCAAACTGCGATTTATTTAATTTTGCTTCTCTTTAAAAGAAGCATTTGCATGTTTTCAAATTAAGCTCAAATAAATACCCTTTCTACTATTCAGGTTCCTCGAAGCTAGATTTCGTTTCCTCTCAAGTACACTTTATCGACGCAGTGATTACCAAAAGAGTAGGGAATAAAATTATATGAATTTATTTCTTTTGTCAAGATTATGTTGGCTATTTTACCTCTACTTATCGAACCCACTTTGTCTAAAACATTCATGGCATAAGCCGCGTTAATAGTAGCTGCATTTATAGCTTCCTCAGGAGTCATTTTCATCTTGATACAGGCTGTGGCAACAACAAAATTCATGTTTCCGGAAGGCGTAGAGCCAGGATTATAATCAGTAGCTATTGCTAGTGGCAAACCGGCATCGATCATTGCTCTTGCTGGAGTGTATGGAATACTTAAAAAATAAGAACAACTAGGCAATGCAACAGGCATTGTTTGTGTATTTTTTAAAGCTTGAATATCTTCATCTCTCATTTCTTCTAAATGGTCTACGGATAAGACTGTATTAGCGACGCCCACTTGTATGCCGCCAATAGCGTTGAATTGATTCACGTGAATCTTTCCTAGTAGTCCGTGTTTTTTACCAGCTTCTAAAATCAACTGCGTATCAGCCACCGAAAAATATCCGGTTTCGCAAAAAATATCAATAAAATCGGCTAGGTTTTCCTTTTCAATTGTAGGTAAAATATCTGTTATCAACATTTGTAAATAACCTTCTTTATCATTTTTAAATTCAGCAGGAACCGCGTGGGCACCTAGAAAAGTTGCTTTTATTTCGATAGGATAATTTTCCTTCAACTTTTTAATGACCCGTAACATTTTAAGTTCGGCATCTTTAGTTAAACCGTATCCCGACTTAATTTCGACAGCGCCAGTACCCAGCTGAATAATTTCTTCTAATCGCTTCTTACTTTGATTGTACAAGTCGGTTTCAGTGGTTTCCTGTAACTTTTTAGCCGAATTTAATATCCCGCCTCCATTATCAGCAATTTCTGCATAGGAAAGGCCGTTGATTCTATCTACAAATTCATTTTCTCTATTTCCAGCATAAACTAAATGCGTGTGCGAGTCACACCATGAAGGAAGTATCATTTTTCCTGCGGCATCGACAGTTTTAATAGCCACAGTGGGACAATCGCTCATTATTCCATAATCAGAAATAAGACCGTTTTCTACTAATAAAAAGGCATCTTTAATAGTAGGTAATTCCTTCATTTGGGCGCCAGATAGAAAATTGACATCCCGAGCTCTAACTTGTAGTAATTCTTTAATATTTACAAATAATACATCCATTAAAACAAGTCTTTTAAAAGGTTATCTTCTACTAAGTTAGGCAATGTCACTTTAAGATTAGGTGTTCGCTCCATTTCTCTTTTAATAGCAAAAATAGCTTCATCGTTTCTAGCCCAACTTCTTCTAGCGATTCCGTTATTTACATCATAAAACAGCATGTTTTTAAGCTTTTCTTCTGCTTCGATTGTTCCATCGAGTAGCATACCAAAACCGCCGTTGATAACTTCACCCCAGCCTACACCACCGCCATTATGAATTGAGACCCAAGTTGCTCCTCTAAAGCTATCTCCAATCACGTTATGGATAGCCATATCTGCAGTAAATTTACTCCCATCATAAATATTAGATGTTTCCCTAAATGGGGAGTCTGTTCCACTAACGTCGTGGTGGTCTCTTCCTAAAATTACAGCTCCAATTTCACCTTTGGCAATAGCATCATTAAATGCTTTTGCAATTGCAATGCGTCCTTCGGCATCTGCATAAAGAATCCTAGCCTGCGAGCCCACCACCATTTTATTAGACTTGGCATCTTGAATCCAAGTAATGTTATCTTGCATTTGTAATTTAATTTCGTCAGGAGATTTTAGCATTAGTTCTCTCAATACCGTAGCTGCAATAGCATCTGTCTTGTCTAAATCATCACTATTCCCCGAAGCACAAACCCACCTAAATGGTCCAAAACCGTAATCAAAACACATGGGTCCTAGAATGTCTTGCACATAAGAAGCGTATTTAAAATCAATTGCATTTTCAGCCATTACATCTGCGCCAGCGCGTGAAGACTCTAGCAAAAACGCGTTTCCGTAATCAAAGAAATAAGTTCCTTTATTAGTATGCTTATTGATCGCTGCGGCATGCCTTCTCAAAGACTCTTGGACTTTTTCTTTAAACAATTCCGGATTCTCTTTAATTAGTATATTGGATTCCTCATAAGACAAATCAGCAGGGTAGTAGCCACCGGTCCACGGAATATGAAGCGAGGTTTGATCAGAACCAATGTGGATGAAGATATTCTCTTTATCAAATTTCTCCCAAACGTCGATTACATTACCTATATATGCGATTGAAACTACTTCATTATTCTTTTTAGCCTCAAGCGTACGTGCTACTAAACCGTCAATAGTATCAATTAAAACGTCGACCCAACCCTGCTCGTACCTTTTTGTGGCAGCTTTTGCATTTACTTCTGCACAAATTGTAATGCAGCCAGCTATGTTTCCAGCTTTGGGTTGGGCACCACTCATACCACCTAAACCTGCCGTTAAGAATATTTTCCCATTAGGATTTTCTTCTTTTTTAAGTATTTTTCTAAAGGCATTCATTACCGTAATCGTTGTACCGTGCACAATTCCTTGTGGTCCTATGTACATGAATGAACCAGCAGTCATTTGGCCATATTGGCTAACGCCTAGAGCATTGAATTTTTCCCAATCATTCGGTTTGGAATAATTTGGAATCACCATGCCATTAGTCACTACAACACGTGGTGCATTTTTACTAGATGGAAATAATCCCATGGGATGCCCTGAATATAAATGCAAAGTTTGCTCCTCTGTCATGATGGCGAGATAGTGCATTACAAGAAGGTATTGCGCCCAATTTTGAAATACAGCGCCATTACCACCATAGGTTATCAATTCTTCAGGATGCTGTGCTACGGCAGGATTTAAGTTGTTTTGAATCATCAACATTAGCGCAGCTGCTTGTGGTGTTACTGCGGGATACGCTGCAATTCCTCTAGCATATATTTCGTAGTCTGGTTTAAAACGATACATGTAAATGCGACCAAACTCTTTTAATTCAGTTGCAAATTCGGTTGCCAATTCTTGGTGCCACTCTTTTGGAAAGTAACGCAACGCATTTCTAATTGCGAGCTGTTTTTCTTCAAGAGACAAAATATCTTTTCTTTTAGGTGCTCTGTTCGCATCATCTGGATAGCTTTTTACGGCTGGTAAAACACTTGGAATCCCTTGTAAAATTTGTTCTTTGAATGTCATAGCGTATTATTTTACAATTAATTTTTCGTTTTTAACTAGCTGGATCATGTTATAGATATCGTCTTTTAACAATCTATCGTCTTCAAGCTTATCAACTTTAGCTCTAATGATTGCATGATTTTTTTCGATTATTTTAGAAAAACTATTCGGACGCCTAAATTCCATTGCTTGAGCGGCATACATTAACTCAATAGCTAGTATTTTCTCTAAATTTTCTAGAATTTGGTTTAACTTTCGACCAGAAATACTACCCATAGAAACGTGATCCTCTTGACCTAAAGATGTAGGAATACTATCTGCAGAAGGAGGGAAGCAAAGAGATTTGTTTTCTGTAACTAAAGCAGCAGTAGTATATTGCGGAATCATAAATCCAGAATTCAATCCTCCGGCTTTAGTTAATAAACGAGGCAAACCGTATTTACCTTCGATTAATAAATAACAGCGCCTATCGGCAATGTTTCCTAGCTCAGAAGCGGCAATAGAGCAATAATCTAGCGCCATAGCCAGCGGCTGTCCGTGAAAATTCCCGCCAGAGATCGCTTCTGTTTCGCTTAGCACGATTGGGTTATCTGTAACAGAATTCATTTCGATTTCAGCCAGTTCTAATAGATGGTAAAAAGCATTTCTAGAAGCACCGTGAACCTGCGGAATACAACGCATAGAATAAGGATCTTGAACGCGCTCACAATTCTCGTGTGAAGCGATATTTTGTGAACCGTCAAATAGCATACGCATTCTTTCTGCTACATGAATACTCCCTTTAAATGGTCGTATTTGGTGTAATTCAGGTCTAAAAGGAGAAGCACTTCCTTTATAACCTTCGATACTCATGGCACCACTTACATCAGCTAGATCTAATAGATATTCCATTTTAAGAAGTCCTGTAATCGTATGCGCTAGTATAAATTGGGTACCGTTAATTAAACCCAAACCTTCTTTAGCTTGAAGCTCAAGAGGGATAATATTATGCTGTTTCAAAACTTCCTTTGCAGGAAATATTTCGTCATTGATCCAGAAATCACCTTCGCCAATTAAAGGTAAGAATAGGTGAGAAAGCGGCGCTAAGTCTCCAGAAGCACCTACAGATCCTTGCTTAGGTACAGTGGGAAGCAATCCGTTCTCTATAAAATAAACAATACGTTCAATAAGTTCTAAACGAACACCAGAAAAACCCTGACAAAGTGCGTGAACCTTACAAATCATCATGATTTTAGAGAGCTGTTTATCGATATTTTCTCCTACACCCACAGCGTGAGTAATCAAAAGGTTTTTTTGCAACAAGCTCGTTTCGTCTACAGTAATTTGGACATCACACAAGGGACCAAAACCAGTATTGATACCGTAGACCACCTTATCACTTTTAGTAATTGTCTCTACCTTTTTTCGGCAAGAATTAATTTTAGCCTTGGCTTCATCGTTAATAATTGCTTTTAGCGTTCCGTTAGTGATTTGGTTAACGAGCTGTAATGTTAGTGTATCTATTCCGTATTTGAACATCTTGTGTTGTAATTTTAGTTTTACCAAAGTTATGATTACTTTTGATGCTTTATGATATCAATTAAACCACTAATTAATAACTATGAGTTATCAAATAGAATTAAGGCATATGCGGTATTTTCTAGCTGTAGCAGAAGAATTGCATTTTAGAAAAGCGGCCGAGAAATTATTTATTTCGCAACCAGGTTTAAGCAGGCAGATAAAATGGCTTGAAGAGGAACTGGGTGTAACGCTATTTGAAAGACACAATCGAAAGGTAGTGCTAACAACTGCAGGGGATTATTTAAAAACGGAATTCGCACAGCAGCTGAAAACCATTAATAATACAATAGCGACAGCCAAACTAATCCACGATGGAAAAAAAGGGGAGTTGAAGATAGGATATGTGGGCTCAGCGATGCAGGATGTGATTCCGAATCTATTGTTAACTTTCGAAAATAAAAATCCTAATATTTTATTTGACTTGAAGGAAATCGATAACCAAAAACAAATTGAGGACTTGCTATCATTCTCCTTAGACATAGGATTTGTTAGATTAGAAAGAGTTCCCTTAGCCTTAGAAATTAAAACAATATTAGAAGAGAATTTTTGCTTGGTTCTACCAAAATATCACCCAATTAACGAAAAAAATTTTAAAAATATAGCACAATTTAAAGAGGAATCTTTTATTCTATTTGATGCTAAATACAGTGCTTCGTATTATGAGAAAGTAATGCAAATTTTTGATGATTGTAATTTTACTCCTGTGATATCGCATAATACGATACATTCTAGTTCGATTTTTAAATTAGTAGAGAAAAATTTCGGAGTATCATTAGTACCCAAATCATTAGCAATAAAAACAGGTTACAAAATTAAATTCATCGAACTAGATACTATTGCTCAAAAAACGAAATTATCCGTGATTTGGAATAAAAAAAATGGCAACCCTATTTTAAAGGATTTTCTAGAACTGATATAGTTGTCGCTATTTATAATAGTAAGTTTGATCTACAAAACGTTAAAAAGTTACAGGAATAGTAAAGCTAATTTCCTCTCCAGCTTCATCGCCATCTCCTGAACCTGGATCATTGTGAATTACAAGTGTTCCAGTCTTACTTTTTGTAGCATCAAAGGTTAGTTTAGTGGTAAAGTTTACGGGACTATCTGTCATCCAATTTTCGTTTGTAGATAAAAAGCCAGTTGCAATTTCGATGCCTTGTTCATCTAATAATTGTACATAACCTAGAGATCCTTCGGTGGCAAACCATAGCCCTTGAGAATTTACTTTAATTATTGCAGGCGATGTTAAGATATCATTTTCTTTTATGTTGACGGTAGGCAGCGTTCGATTTACCAACTCTTTATTAGGCTGTGCTGGTGCTTGCTCTACTTTTTTACTTGGCTTGTTTTTGTTGTCATTACAAGCTAGTAGTACTACTAATAAAGTTAATATAGTAGCGGTTTTTTTTAACTTTGATGCTCTCATAATGATGTCGTTTTTAGTTTTATTTTATCTTTTACAGTAGAGTGATAGCATGGAAACTGTCATAGAACAATGCCTTTATCAGCATACCACTTTAAGGTCATTTAGTGTAACGAAATTTAAAAGTATTTCTTATAATTTATTTCCGAAAAATTTTCAAGCCGATGTATAAAATTATGAAGTAAAACAGACTATACGGAATTGCAAATAGTGGCGCAAAGGCTATCGCTGTATCTGAAGAATATTTTTTTAAAGCGGTTTGTTGAGCAGTGTAATTTCACTACCGCTAAAGATTCCGTCATGATTTAAATCGAAAGAATCAAGATAGTTATGAGATTCTGTTTTAGTATCATTACTAAAATGAAAATCATTTCAAACCAGTCTAATCTAAAACCAGTTTTATATTTCATAAACTATTTTTTTTCAATTTGAGTTCGATTCTTGACTTTTCGTGATCTTTCCACCAACGTTTCGCGGCTTCAATAAGTTGCAAACTTCGTGACCGAATATTTTTAGCTAAGATAAAATTTATTGCGAAAGATAAACGTGAATTTACCACAAATTTAGCCATTTATGCAAACCGCTGTTGATATTATTTTTTTATATAAATTTAAAATTTTTAAGTCATCACTTTTTGTTTTTTAAGTAATTTTTTTAATTACTTAACTTTTTAAAATTGACTCTTTAGATGTTAAATATCAAATTGGACAGTTTTCATAATTTTCCTCTCTAATTTCAGTTATTTCGTCACCAACATATTTCTTTTTCTGTAAGTTTCTCATCCATGACAATTGCTACTGATAATTTCCCGTTGAATAATTATGCTATTTTATAATTATTAAAATTAATCTAATCTATGAAATCAAACTGTCTATAGATGTAAATAGTCATAACGTCTATTTGCTTTTTGAGACAGCTGTAATTAAAATACCTTTAACCCAATGATTAGAAAAACAGTAATTTAAATTCAACTATTATGAAAAATATTTATAAAACCATCGCATTATGCATCGTCCTACTTTCTGGAATTACAGAAGTAACTGCTCAAAACAGAAATGCCAAAACTGTAGTTACAAAAAAAGTTTCGGTAAAAAAAGTACCATCATCAAAAGTGGTTTATAAAACGCCTAAAAGTAAAGTAACCACTGTGCGTACATTACCCAACAAAACTAACATCAAATACAATGGACAAAATTACTATTATTCAAACAATAAGTATTACACTTATTCACAAGGTCATTACGTAAATATAATGCCAAAAGTAGGTTTTAAAATAAGTGTGTTACCTCAAAATTTTGTAAAAGTTAATTTCAAAAATCATAACTATTTTCAGTCTCAGGGAATGTTTTACATCCAGAGCGGTAGCGATTATGAAGTAGTAGATCCAGAGATTGGAACTATAGTTTACGAGCTTCCGAGTGATTACGAAAAAGTGACGATTGATGGTCAAACTTATTATGAATATGCTAACATACTTTATGAAAAAGTTCAAAATAACGGTACAAGAGCTTACGAAGTGGTAGGTTATATTGATGCCAATTAACTTAATATTAAAGTTGCTAATTCATAACCATAAAGACCCCTTATTGATTTTGATAAGGGGCCTTCTTGTGTTTTGACGCCAATAACGACTGATGACGTCAGTATGCTTTATTAAGCATCGTAGAGCGTTTAAATTACTCCCGATAACTATTCTTTGATACGTTCTTTGAGTTTTTTAAGTTATTGATCTTTACTCATTGTTTCAGAATTTCGTCAAAAGGTACGCAATCTTTTCATCCAATAGGTAATTGAAGAGTGAGAAATTCCATGTAATTAGAAAGCGTGATTTGCCAAAATCTGACAGTTTGTAATTTGGTCAATGATGGAAAGTTTAATATCAAAACCAATTTTTTGATACTTCTTTTTTGGACATTTTTTATAATAAAATTGCGTTAGATTCTTGACTCTACGTCACATTTGCAGATTACGTGTCGCGGCTTGCAGAAGTGGCGAACTTCGTAACCGAGATTTTTCGGCTAAGATAAAAGTTCTTGCGAAAGATAAACGTGATTTTACCACATATTTCGCCATTTTTGCAAACCGCTGTTGTGCGTTCGTTTTTATTTTTTCAGTCCTATAAAATTCCAAAAATTAAATTTGGGGTTTTCAGTTTGTTTGTTTTGCTCTTTGTACAATTTTTCCAAGTCCAAATGGGATTTGATTTCTACTTTTGGTCTTTCAGAAACCACAATTCCATAATGGTTGTCAACATTAGAACTTATTTTTTCAAACTTACCAAGTGTTAGCATTTTTTCATTTATCCTTTTTCCGTCAGCATATTCTTCAAAAATATCAACTGGCAGAGGTTTGTATTTCGGTGTAGATTTTACGAATCTTGAGAAAAAGTAAGGGTCTAAATCTCCAAATTCTTGTCCAAATACAAGAGGGACTTCTATAATTTGTCCTGTTGTCTTGTTTTCAAAACCGCAATGAAATCCGTGAACGAAATATTTCCAATTTTCAAGTTTTCCAATTTGCCTATTGTCTCGTTTAAGTTCGTTAAACGTATCCATTGGAAAGTCCTTATTTAATTTCAAGTCAAGTTTGTCTACCAACTTATATAGTAATTCTTCGCCTAATTGTCTGTAATCCTTCGCACATTGCTCAAAAAAGTCTTTATTGTCATCAATTTCTTTGACGGTTATAAGCTTAGATATGTTTATTTCTGGTTCAATTGTATGTATTCCAACTTGAAAGCCAACAAGTTCAGTTTTTAGATTTTGTCCTACTGCTTGTCTTTTATTTTCAACTCCTTTTTCAAAAATGAGTTTTAATGTGCGCTCACGTGGTATTGTTCGAATTGCTTCGAGTGTCGGAATTTGACTAATGGAGTTTATTGATATTATTTCATTCGTTCTATTCAATGGTGTCGGTTTTTTAAAATGACGCACAACGTGTCGCGGCTTGCAGAAGTGGCGAACTTCGTGACCGATTATTTTCGGCTAAGATAAAATTTCTTGCGAAAGATAAACGTGAATTTACCACATATTTCGCCATTTTTGCAAACCGCTGTTGGCAGTAGTTTTTTTTTATATTTCAGCAAGACCAACATTGAATAATATTCCAACTCCTTTTGTATTGTGATTATAACCTGGCATTCTTGTCATCAATAAATGCTCAATATATTTACGTTCATTTTCTTTCAAATGTGATAAAATGAATTGAATAAATTCTAAAACAGTATTATAATCTGAAAAAGCAGTTTTTTGTTCAACATTTTTTAAATAATTTTTCATAGTTTTTATTATTATTCCTTCGTCTTCATCGAACAAAGGTATGTATTCCAAGTCAAAGTAAACGTCTTCAAACATTAACCGTGTTGGGTCAATATTTCCGTGAAGGAAGTCATTTCTATTATTCATTATTGTATGAAATTTTTTAAACGATTCTTCTTCACTATTTACAGATTTATTGAATCCATCACAATTTAAATGTAATGTTTTGACCCTAATATCTATTTGTTGCCGAATTAAATTTTCATATAATCTTTTGTCTTTTTTATAATCGTCTTTTGCAAGAATTAAAATAAGTAAGTTTATAAATGATTCTGCTAAAACAGGAGATAACATTCTAATTGTTGTTCCAAGAGCAACGGAACGTTCTAAATTTACTATCCATTTATTTAACTTTTCATAATACTCATCATTTTCTTCTTTTGAAGATGTCATTGGATTGACTCTTTTTATTTCAGTAATATCTAATGATTTTAATTCATTTACAATTGAAAATAATGTACTTTTTAATCTGCAAAAAGGATTTATGAATAAAGTATATTTTTGAAATTCAGAATGAATTTCTTTCATCTGTGTTTTGACCCCTATAAAACAAGAGTATTATTCTAAATTTCGATTATTAATTATGCTGTTAATTTTTCCATTAAAATTAGATGTTTATCCTGG